>NZ_BAAGDO010000003.1:536441-1119219 GCF_054661255.1 Herbidospora sp. RD11066 | reverse complement strand
TCCTTCTCGCGCCCGATCACCGGGTCGAGCTTGCCCTCGCGTGCGGCCTGCGTGAGGTTGCGGCCGAACTGGTCGAGCACAAGAGAAGTGGAGGGCGCGGCTTCCTGGGGACCGCCCGCTGCCGCCGGCTCCTTGCCCTGGTAGCCATGCAGCAACTGGATCACCTGCTGGCGGACCCTGTTCAGGTCGGCACCGAGCTTCACCAGGACCTGTGCGGCGACACCCTCGCCCTCACGGATCAGGCCCAGCAGGATGTGCTCAGTCCCGATGTAGTTGTGACCGAGCTGCAACGCCTCACGCAACGACAGCTCAAGGACCTTCTTGGCACGGGGCGTGAAGGGAATGTGCCCGGACGGCGCCGACTGGCCCTGGCCGATGATCTCCTCGACCTGCTGGCGCACCCCCTCAAGGCTGATCCCCAGGCTCTCGAGAGCCTTGGCCGCCACACCTTCACCCTCATGGATCAGACCAAGAAGAATGTGCTCCGTACCGATGTAGTTGTGGTTGAGCATCCGGGCCTCTTCTTGGGCCAGGACGACCACCCGCCGCGCACGGTCGGTGAACCTCTCGAACATTCGTCGCTCCTCACGAGCGGTCGGGCGGACCGGGAGTCCGGCTCCGTCGTTCCGCATGCCAGCCCCGGCACGGAGAACAGTCAAGTCAATTGGAGCAGACGTTCCCCGGGCGCAGGGCGTTCACCCTCCATCCAACTACTGCCGGAGGGCGCGGTGTTCCCGATACGCCGCAAGCGAACGACGTTTATGTGGGCACAAAACACGATCGTGCGATCATCCCGATGGCCGTGACATCCCCCGACTTCGGGACACCCGGCGACCGGTATAACCGCACGATCGTCTTTGGGACAGATTCACAGATCGCGAGCCACGGCCGGCCTTCGGCCGCCCGCACCTCGCATCGCAGCACGTTAGTGAGCCGCTTCGTAGGCCTCCACGATCGAGGCCGCAATGCGACCGCGCTCGCTCACGGGGTGGCTGTTCGCCTTCGCCCAGGCGCGGATCTCCGCGCTCTTCTCGCGGGTCATCGCGCGAGGCGAGCCACCAGCGCCACGACGGCGACCACGTGAGGGGGTTGATTCCGCACGACGCGCGACGTTGCTGAAAGGCAGGACCGCTTCGCGGAGCTTCTTGGCGTTCGAGTCGCTGAGGTCAATCTCATATGACGTGCCGTCAAGCGCGAAGGTGACAGTCTCATTGGCCTCGCCGCCATCGAGATCGTCGATGAGAATCACCTGCGTGTGCTTGGCCATCCGGCAATCCTTTCGCAGAGCATAGTTTGATTCGTCAGCCAAACATATACCCGGTTTCCGCCGCTGACAATTCACGATTCCCAGGAGGCGTTCAGGTTCCGGTGTTGTCGGAAGGCTTCTCGTCCGGTTCGTGCCTTCCCCGGAGCCCGGCGGCGTCAGAACGGAGCAACTTTACGACGCCGTAGACGACGGCGGCGCCGACTACGAGAGGTGGTATGAGGGCGGACAATACCTCTGACATTCGACCTCACTCCTTCCCTGGGAAAACGCCGGGAACCCCTGCGAAATAGGGGCTTTCGTGTCAGATGCACCACGGAGGCGTACCTGACGATAGCGGAGCCCGTGACCGGTGGGTCGCGCGGGGTGGTCAGCCGTCTTACCCGATGCATAACAATCGTACCTAGGAAAAGAGAGAGGGGCGGTCGCCGAGCGACCGCCCCTCTGTTTGGAACGCTTCTGGAAGCCTCAGAGCTTGACCACCACAGTTCCGGCGACCTTGTCGTGAATCGCCTGCTGCAGCGGCTTGTCCCACAGCGGCCACAGGCCGTCGACCAGCAGGAACACGTTGCCGATGAAGCCCACGAAGGGGATGAACGAAAGGAGCTGCGGGCCGAACATCACGCCGATGCGCTTGATCGAGGTCTCGGTGTCGATACCGCCCTGAGCGGGGTGACCGAGCTTAACGACCCGGATCTTCATAACCTTCTTGCCGATTGTCTGACCGTCGCGCGAGATCTGGAAGAACTCGTACGCGGCGTACAGCAGGAAGCTGACCACGGCCTGGATCAGAAGACCGAGGAACGACGGCGTCGCAACCGTGACCTCGACGCCCAGGACGGACTGGGTCTCGTTCGTTGTGAACGCACTGGTGATCAGGTTGCCGATAAGCAGGTAGACCACGACACCGAGGATTAGACCGTCGATGATGCGGGCGACCAAACGCTGCCACCACTCGGCAAGAGGAAGCGGAACTCCGGAAGGAAGAGGTGCACCCTGCGGCGTGCCATAAGCGGGAGCGGCGCCATAACCCTGGGGAGCTCCATAACCCTGCTGCGGGGGCGGGTATCCACCCTGAGGCGGGTAACCACCACCCTGCTGCGGTGGCGGGTAACCACCCTGGGGCGGGTAACCCTGAGGCGGCGGGTAACCGCCTTGCTGCGGCGGCTGGCCGGAACCATATGGGTTCTGACCGGGGGGCGGTTCCGGGTGCATTGGTTACCTCTCGTCACTTCTAAGTGGGGACATGTGTGTTCATGGTCCCAAGGCACGCTAGCACCTACCGCTTACCGCTTTAGGGAGTTATTTCGGATAGAACGAGCCGAACACGCTGTGTACATGAAACGGGGCCGATGGTGCGATCCATCGGCCCCGGGCGCTGTTTTTCCGATGCGCTATGTCACTACTTGACCTTGACGACGATCGTATTGGCCACCTTGTCGTGCAGTGCCTGCTGAAGGGGCTTGTCCCACAGCAGCCAGAGAACGTTGACGAGCATGAACGCGCCCGCCACGAAGCTGATGATCGTGCCCACGCCGGGAACAAGTGCCAACGCGCGGATGAACTGCGGACCATACAGGACTCCGGCGCGCTTTCCCGCGGTCTCGACGGAAAGTCCGGGGGTGGCGAGGTTCCCGCCCACCGGAATGACGCGGATTCCCATCACGATCTTTCCGATGGTCTGCCCGCGGAGCTTCAGCATGAAGAACTCGTAGGCGAACCAGGCGGTGGCGCTCACGAGCGTGATGAGGATGGTCGCGAGGACCAGTCCGCTCGGCTCGGTGACCGTCAGGTTGTCGAAGTCGACCGACGCCTGGGTCACCACCACGGCGGTGATGGCGAACGACAGGATGAAGAACACCACGCCGATGATGAGGCCGTCGACGATCCGGGCCACGAGCCGCTGCCACCACTCGGCGAGCGGCGCCGGCGCGCCCGGGGGAATGGCCTGGGCCGGGTAGCCCGGGTTGTAGGCGGGGGCGGCGTACTGCTGCTGGCCGTAGGTGCCCTGGGGCTGGCCGGGGTAACCGGGCTGCTGCTGGTAGCCGGGGGCCTGCTGCTGGCCGTATCCGGGCTGCTGGGGCTGCTGGCCGTAGCCCTGCTGCTGACCGTAGCCCTGGGGAGAGGTCGGCTGCTGACCATAGGGCTGCTGGCCGTAGCCCTGCTGCTGTTGCTGGGGGTAGCCCTGCTGCTGGCCGTAGCCCTGCGGGGGCTGCTGACCATAGCCGGGCTGCTGGCCGTAACCGGGTTGCTGGCCATATCCCTGCTGCTGGCCGTATCCGGGCTGCTGCGGCTGCTGTTGCTGGGGGTAGCCCTGCTGGGGCTGCTGACCGTAGCCCTGCTGCTGACCGTAGGGCTGCTGGCCATATCCCTGCTGGCCGTAGCCCTGTTGCTGGCCGTAGCCCTGCTGGCCCTGCTGTCCTTGCTGGCCCTGTTGCTGCTGGGCGGCGTAGGGGTCGTAGCCCTGTTGCTGGCCGTAGACGGGGCCGGTGCTCCCGGTGGGGTTCCGGCTCACGATCGTCATGTCGGGGTCGTAGTCCTGCGCGGGGTTGTCCTGGCCTTGTGGCCCGTCGCGGTCGTCCGGACGGTATGGCGGCTGGGCGCTCACCGTGTCACCTCACTTCGAGTACGCATGCGGTACACGTGAGACACGCACGCTTGACTTAGCCAAAAGTATCGATAGCCGGATCTACAGTCACCTCCCCGGCCCGTTATGACGTCGGTCAAGCACGCGGTTCCAAGTGCAGGATCATGCGTGTATTGCCCAAAGTGTTGGGCTTCACATGTTCAAGATCGAGGAATTCCGCGACGCCTTCGTCATAGGAGGCGAGGAGTTCGGCGTACACCTCGGGAGAGACGGGGGTGCCGTTGATCTCGCGGAAGCCGTGGCGTTCGAAGAACGCGACCTCGAAGGTGAGACAGAACACGCGGCGCACGCCGAGTTCGCGCGCGGTCGCGATGAGGGCCGCGACGATGTCGTGGCCGACGCCCCTTCCCCGGGCGGCCGGGTCGACCGCGACGGTGCGGATCTCGGCCAGGTCCTCCCAGAGCACGTGGAGCGCGCCGCACCCGACGACGGCGCCGTCGAGCTCGGCCACCCAGAACTCCTGGACGGTCTCATAGAGGGTGACGGTGCTCTTCTTCAGCAACCGGGGCCCCGACCCGGAGTAGGAGTCGACGAACCGGCGGATCGCCCGGACGTCGGGGGTACGCGCCCGGCGGACCTTGACCATGGCGAGCACCTTAACGGCCCCGCACAAATCGACGAAGCACCCGATCCCAGGTGACGACCGAAATCCCCCTCGTCACCTGGGTTACAGTGGACACATGCGTGATCTGTCCGTGATTGTTCGGTTGTCGAACTTAGACAGAAATCGCAGTTCCGGTTGAGCACGAACATCACGTGCACTACTGTCCAGGCGGCCGAGTCCTCCGCCTGACGGCCCCCGTCGCCGAACCGGAAGGCCCTCTGGAAGGAGCATGGTTGATTCGTCGAACCGTCCGCAGGGTCGTGTTCGTGGGCTCGGCGCTGGCCCTGATCTCCATCGGCGCCCCGGTGGTCTCCGCCACCGCCGACCCTGAGCCGACGCTCAAAGAGCTCACCGCCGAGGTCGAGAAACTCCACGAGGAGATCGAGTCGCTCACCGAGCAGTACAACGGTGAGAAGATCCGGCTCTCCGACGCCAAGCGCTCCGCCAGCACCGCCAAGAAGACGCTCGACACGAGCGAGGCCGACCTCGAGACCCGCCGCAAGCGCGCGATGGTGTTCGCCACCAACGCCTACATGACCGGTGGCGCCAGCGGGATCGCGTTAATGAACGCCGACAACCCCGACGCCTATATGGACATCGCGGCCACCACGTACGCGCTCCAGTTGCAGAGCGGCGAGGAGGTCATCCAGCTCACCAAGGCCCGCGAGGCCGCCGAGCGGGCGCGCGCCAGCGCCAAGGCCCGCCAGGACGAGGTGGGCAAGCTGATCAAGAGCCTCGACAAGCGCGAGGGCGAGATCCGCGGCCTGATCAAGAAGACCGAGAGCCAGCTCTACGCGAAGGTCGCCGGCCAGGTGTCGGTGGCGAAGCGGCTGAGCATGCCGGTCGTCGGCAGCGGCAAGGCCGCCCAGGCGGTCAGATGGGCGCTCGCCCAGCAGCTCAAGCCCTATGTGTGGGGCGCGGAAGGGCCCAATTCGTTCGACTGCTCCGGCCTCATCATGGCGGCCTACGCCACGGTCGGCATCAGCATCCCCCACTACACCGGCAGCCAGTGGACGGCCGGCACCCACGTCTCCCGCGAGGACATGCGCCCCGGTGACCTGGTCTTCTTCTACAACGACCTGCACCACGTGGGTCTCTACATCGGCGGCGGCTACATGGTCCACGCTCCCCGCACGGGTGATGTCGTGCGGGTCGCGGCCATCGGCAACAGGCCGTTCGCTGGAGCCGTTCGGATCGCCGACTAAATCAAACGCCGTCGGGCCGCCCATGCGACGGCCTCGATGGCGGTGGCGACGCCGATGCGGTCGCAGATGCCACGCAGCCGACGGCGAACCGTACGGCCGCTGACATCAAGGCTCCGCCCGACGCGGTCGACGGTCACGCCCTTGGCCAGTTCGGCCAGCAGCAGCAACTCGTCGTCGGTCAGGCCGACGCGCTCGGTCTCGGAAACTGACATCGTGAGCCCCTCTCCCACGACGAATGATTCTCGCCACCCCTCAGGGAAGGTAAACGGCGGGGAGAAAGAACGTCAAGCAGGGGTATTGACGTGTCTGACCCTATGTGAACGCGCGGTAACGTAAGGCCCCCACGTTCTGTGGGGGCCTCACCTGCTGCTAAGCGGAAATCAATGGCTGGGGCGGACCAGCGGGAACAGAATTGTTTCGCGAATGTTTTTTCCGGTGAAGGCCATGATCATGCGGTCGATGCCCGCTCCCATGCCTCCGGTGGGGGGCATGGCGTACTCAAGGGCCTGCAGGAAGTCCTCGTCGAGCTGCATCGCCTCGGCGTCGCCGCCGGCGGCCAGGATCGACTGCTCGGTGAGGCGGCGGCGCTGCTCGATCGGGTCGACCAGCTCCGAGTAGGCGGTGCCGAGCTCGGTGCCGAAGCCGATCAGGTCCCACTTCTCGGTCAGCAGCGGGTTGTCGCGGTGCTGGCGGGTGAGCGGTGAGGTCTCCAGCGGGTAGTCCATGACGAACGTGGGCTGGATGAGGGTGTGCTCGACGAGCGCCTCGAAGATCTCCTGCACCAGCTTGCCCGGGCCCCATTTCGGGTCCCAGTGGATCTCGCGGCGCTCGGCCAGCTTGCGCAGCGTCTCGAGCGGGGTCTCGGTGGTGATCTCCTCACCGAGTGCCTCGGAGACCGAGCCGTAGAGGGTGATCCGCGGCCACTCGGCGAGGCCCAGGTCGATCTCCAGGTCGCCGTGGCGGACGACCGTGGTGTCGAGCGCGGCCACGACGGCCTTCTGGTACATGCGCTGAGTCAGGTCGGCCATGTCGTGGTAGTCGAGGTAGGTGCCGTAGGCCTCGAGCATGGTGAACTCGGGGTTGTGGGTGGAGTCGGCGCCCTCGTTGCGGAAGTTGCGGTTGATCTCGAAGACCTTCTCGATGCCGCCGACGACCAGCCGCTTGAGGTAGAGCTCGATCGCGATGCGAAGGTAGAGCTCCATGTCGTAGGCGTTGATGTGGGTCTTGAACGGCCGGGCCGCCGCGCCGCCGTGGATCGGCTGGAGCATCGGGGTCTCGACCTCGAGGTAGCCCTCGTCGTGCCAGAAGTCGCGGACCGCGCGCACGGTGGCGCTGCGGACGTGGGCCATCTTGCGGGCCTCGTCGTTGACGATCAGGTCGACGTAGCGCAGCCGCACGCGGGCCTCAGGGTCGCTGAGCCCGGCGTGCTTCTCGGGCAGCGGGCGCAGGCACTTCGCGGTGATCGCCCACGAGTCGGCCATGATCGACAGCTCGCCGCGCCGGGAGGAGATGACCTCACCGGTGATGCCGACGTGGTCGCCGAGGTCGACGTCGCGCTTCCAGGCGGCCAGCGCCTCTTCGCCGAGCCGGTCGAGGGACAGCATGATCTGCAGGTCGCCCGAGCCGTCGCGGATGGTCGCGAAGCAGAGTTTGCCGCCGATCCGGGAGAGCATCACGCGGCCGACCACGCCGACGGTGTCGCCGGTCTCGGCGCCCGCCTCGAGGTCGGTGTATTTCTCGCGGATCTCAGCGTTGGTGGCGGTCCGCGGGTAGTTCACCGGATAGGGGTCGACGCCTTCGGAGATCAGACGGTCCAGCTTTTCGCGGCGGACGCGCATCTGCTCCGGAAGCTCGCTCAGCTCTTCGCTCACGGCACTACAGATTAGCGGCGTTTAGGCGGTGTTTCGGGCGTAGACCAGCCGGAGCCCGATGAGGGTGAGCCAGGGTTCGTGGACGTCGATCGTGCGCGCCTCGCTCACCACGAGCGGCGCCCCCGGGCCGGTCGCCACGACCGTCACCTCGTCGGGGTCGGCGGCCAGTTCGGCGGTCATGCGGTCGACGATGCCGTCGACCAGGCCGGCGAAACCGTAGATGATGCCCGACTGGAGCGCCTCGACGGTGTTCTTGGCGATCACCGACCGGGGCCTGATCAGCTCGACCTTGTGGAGCTGGGCGCCCGCCTCGGCCAGGGCGTCGACCGAGATCTCCAGGCCGGGCGCGGTGACGGCGCCGATGTACTCGCCCCGCGCCGAGACGGCGTCGAAGGAGGTCGCGGTGCCGAAGTCGACGACCACGCACGGGCCGCCGAACAGGCTGATGGCGGCCAGCGCGTTGACGATGCGGTCGCTGCCGACCTCTTTGGGGTTGTCCATCCGGACCGGCACGCCGGTGCGGACCCCCGGCTCGACCACCACGGACGTCACGTCGCCGTAGTAGCGGCGCGACATCTCCCGCATCTCGTTGAGGACGGACGGCACCGTCGAGCAGATCGAGATGCCCGAGATGTCGGTGTTCTTGAGGATGGCCGACTGGGCCAGCAGGCCCTGCAGGACCACCGCGAGTTCGTCGGCGGTCCGGCGGGCGTCGGTGGCGATGCGCCAGTGCTCGATGACCTCTTCACCTTCGAACAAACCAAGCACCGTGTGGGTGTTGCTGACATCGATGGTGAGGAGCATGCCCCGATTATGCACCACGAAGATCTAGGGCAATATCGAGCGCGGGGGACGAATGGGTCAGCGCCCCGACGGCCAGGAAGTCGACCCCGGTCTCGGCGACCGATCGCGCGCTCTCAAGGGTGAGCCCGCCGCTCGATTCGAGCCTGGCCCGCCCGGCGACCAGCTCCACCGCCTCCTTGAGCTGCGGCACGGTGAAGTTGTCGAGCAGGATCTCCTCGGCGCCCTCGGCCAGCACCGGCTCGATCTGGTCGATGCGGTCGACCTCGACCTCGATGAGGATCTCCGGGTAGGCCTTGCGCACCGCCCGGAACGCCTCGGCGACGCCACCGGCGGCCACCACGTGGTTGTCCTTGATCAGGGCGGCGTCGTACAGGCCGATGCGGTGGTTGACGCCGCCGCCGCAGCGGACGGCGTACTTCTCCAGCGCGCGCAGGCCCGGGTGGGTCTTCCTGGTGTCGCGCACGTGGGCGCCGGTGCCCGCGATGGCCCTGACCCACTGGGCGGTCGCCGTGGCGATGCCCGACAGGTGGGTGAGCAGGTTGAGGGCGGTGCGCTCGACGGTGAGGAGTTCCCTGGTCTCGCCCTTGACGGTCATCAGGACGTCGCCGTAGGAGACCCGGTCGCCGTCCTTGACGCGGTGCTCGACCTCCAGGCCCGCGTAGCGGAACGCGGCGGCGGCCACGGGCAGCCCCGCGACCACGCCGGAGCGGCGGGCCACGATGTCGGCTATGGCCTTCTGACCGGCCGGGATCGTGGCGGCCGAGGTGACGTCGAGCCCGTTCGACAGGTCTTCGCGGAACGCGGTCTCGATCAGTGTGTGGATCTCCGCCGGGTCGAGCCCGGCGGCCAGCAGGTCGGCGTCGGCGCTGACGTGGGGTGCGTGCTCCATGACGAGTTCGCCCTTCTCGGTGAGCGTGATGTCGAGGTGGCCGAGCCACGTGTCGTCGCGGCGGTCGGGGAAGTCCTCCCGCCAGTGGGAACCCCTGGTCTCCTGCCGGGCCGCGGCGGCCCGGGTCAGGGCCGAGGCGACGGTGTGCAGGTTGGTCGCCTCCCATGCCTCCAGGCAGGGCTCGACCGTGACGGGGGTCCACTTCGCGTCGTTCAGCGCCTTGGTCACCCCGGCGAGACTCTCCACGCTGCGCAGTACCCCGGCGCCCCGGCTCATGAACGCCTGGACCCGGCCTCGGGCGCGCGGGTCGATGAGCGCGCTGTGCTCGACGACGACGGGTTCCCCCGGAGCCGCGCGGGGGGTGATCAGGTCGGAGGCGATGCGTTCCGCGTACACCAGCCCTTCGAGCAGGGAGTTGGAGGCCAGGCGGTTGGCGCCGTGGACGCCGGTGCAGGCGGTCTCGCCGCAGGCGTAGAGGCCGGGGACGCTGGTGCGGCCGAACAGGTCGGTGCGCACGCCGCCGCTGGCGTAGTGGGCGGCCGGGGCGACCGGGATCGGCTCGGTCACCGGGTCGATGCCGTGCTCCCGGCAGACCGCGAGGATCGTGGGGAAGCGGGCCTGCCACTTCTCCTCGCCGAAGGCCCGCGCGTCGAGGTAGACGTGGTCGTCGCCGGTCTCGGCCATCCGCCGCATGATCGCCTTGGCCACGACGTCGCGGGGGGCCAGGTCCTTCAGCTCGTGGACGCCGGTCATGAACCGCTCGCCGTTCCGGTCGATCAGGAACGCTCCCTCGCCCCGCACGGCTTCGGAGACCAGGGGCTGCTGGCCTGTCGAGCCGTCGCCGAGCCACAGGACCGTCGGGTGGAACTGGACGAACTCCAGGTCACGGACGACCGCCCCGGCGCGCAGCGCCAGCGCCACCCCGTCGCCGGTGGAGACCACGGGGTTGGTGGTGGAGGCGTACACCTGGCCCATGCCGCCGCTGGCCAGGACGACCGACGCCGCGCGGACCGCTCCGACGCCGTCGCGGGCGCCCTCGCCCATGACGTGGAGGGTGATGCCGCAGGCCCGGCCCTGGGCGTCGGTGAGCAGGTCGAGGACCAGGGCGTGCTCGATGATCTCGATGCGCGGCTCGTGGGTGGCCGCCTCGACCAAGGCCCGCTGGACCTCGGCGCCGGTGGCGTCGCCGCCGGCGTGCACGATCCGGTCGCGCCGGTGGCCGCCCTCGCGGGTCAGCTGGAGCTCGCCCCGGGCGTCGCGGTCGAAACGAGCGCCGTGCTCCATGAGGCGCTTCAGGGCGTCGGGCCCCTCGGTGACCAGGACCCGCACGGCCTCCTCGTCGCAGAGCCCGGCACCCGCCAGCAGGGTGTCGCTCAGGTGCTCGTCAGGGGTGTCGTTCGGGGCGAGCACGGCGGCGATGCCGCCCTGGGCCCACTGGGTCGACCCGGCCGACAGCACGTCTTTGGTGACGACCAGCACGCGGCCGGTGGAGGTGAGCTCGGTGTAACGCAACGCCAGGGTCAGACCCGCGATCCCGGAGCCGACCACGACCACGTCGGCGGACCTGGTCCAGCCGGGAGGAGGCGCGGTCAGTCTGCGGGGGAGGGTGGTGTCGGTCATCGCGGGCCCCTTTCGTCACAATGACGATAACGCCCGCGATGACGGGACTCATCCCCGGGTCGCCACTTCGTCGCCCCTTTCGAGGTCCGAAACCAGGGCCGCGGCCAAATCCGTCCCCAGATCGACGATCCGGTTGTCACCGTCGACGTGGACGACCTTCGGCTCCCAGACCCGCGCTTCGGCGTCGGTGAGCTGGCCGTACGCGATGATGATCACCAGATCCCCAGGTGAGACCAGGCGGGCGGCGGCGCCGTTGATGCCGATGATCCCCGAGCCCCGGGGGCCCGGAATGGTGTACGTCACAAGCCGCGCCCCGTTGTCGATGTCGACCACGTGGACCTGCTCGCCCGGCAGCAGGCCGGCCGCGTCCAGCAGGTCTTCGTCGACCGTCAGCGACCCCACGTAGTGGAGGTCGGCCTGGGTCACCGTGGCCCGGTGGATCTTGGCCGTGAGCATGGTCCGCAACATCAGGGGGTCCTCTCAGACGGTCAGTACAACGTTGTCGATCAGCCGGGTCGTCCCGACCTTGGCCGCCACCGCGAGGATCGCCTCCCCCCGGTGACCTGGGGGAACCTCGTCGAAGGTGGCGGGGTCGGCCAGCGTCAGGTAGTCGAGCAGCAGCGGGGGCTTGAGCCGGGCGGCCTCTTCGAGCACCGCCCTGGCGGCGTCCTTCGCCCTTTCCGGCTTCTGGGCGGCGGCGTCGAGGGCCTTCGACAGGTAGAGCGCCGTCACCCGGTCGTCGGCCGACAGGTAGCGGTTGCGGCTCGACAGGGCCAGGCCGTCGGGCTCCCGGACGGTCCGGCCGGCGACGATCTTCACGGGGACGTCGAGGTCGGCGACCATCCGGCGGATCAGGGCGAGCTGCTGGGCGTCCTTCTGGCCGAAGACCGCGACGTCGGGCCTGGTCAGGTTGAACAGCTTCAACACCACCGTAAGCACTCCGTCGAAGTGCCCCGGCCGGAACGCGCCCTCGGCGACCGTGCCCATCGACCCGGCCGACACCGAGACCTGCCGGTCGGGCAGGTACATGTCCTCGACCGCGGGGGCGAACACGACGCTCACGCCCTCTTCGCCGCAGACCTCCAGGTCGCTGTCGAACGTCCGGGGATAGCGCCCGAAGTCCTCGTTCGGCCCGAACTGCAAAGGGTTGACGAAGATGCTGACGATCACATGGTCGGCCTGCTCGTGGGCCAGCCGGATCAACGACCGGTGGCCCTCGTGCAGCGCGCCCATCGTGGGCACCAGCGCGTAGGAGCCGGGACGGCGTGCGCCCGCGAGCTCGGCGCGGTTCCCGGCGACCGTCAGGTCCATATGTTGCCTCCCAGCGCGTCGAGGAGCCGTTCGGCCGCCTCCGGCTTCAACAGGCCCGCCGCCAGCGCCCGGTCGGCGGTCAGCCGGGCCAGCGCGATGTAGGCGTCGGCCGCCTCGGGCGCCGCCAGGATCAGGGCGTCGACGTGCTTGCGCACCGTCTCGGCGTCTCCCCGGACGACCGGCCCGGTCAGCCCGTTGATCCCCAGCCGCAGCACGTTGTCGAGCGCGGCCCCCAGCAGCGGGCCGAGCATCCGGCCGGGGTGCTCGACGCCGATGCGCGACAGCAGGTCCTGTGACTCGGCGATCAGGGTGACCATGTGGTTGGCCGCCCCCGCGACCGCCGCGTGGTAGAGCGGCCGGTCGCGGTCGTTGATCCAGACCGGCTCGCCACCCATCTCGATCACCAGCGCCTCGGCCACCGGCCGCAGCGTGTCGGGCGCCGTCACTCCGAAGGTCGCGCCGTTGAGCCGCCCGAAGTCGTCGCCGCGCCCGGTGAAGGTCATCACCGGGTGGAGCGCCAGTGGCAGCGCGCCCAATTCGGTCGCGGGCTGCAGCACCCCCAGCCCGTAGGCGCCGCTGGCGTGCATCAGCAGCTTGCCCCGCAGGTCGGCGCCGGTGGCGGCGAGCCCGGACACCAGGCCGGGCAGCACGTCGTCGGGCACCGTCAGCAGGATCAGTTCAGCTCTGCGCATGACCTCGTCGGGTCTGCTCAGGTCGATTCCGAGCAGGTCGTTCGCGCGCCGCTGGGACGCGTCGGAAACGCCGCTGGCGGCCACCACCCGGTGTCCCGCCTGGGCCAAAGCGGCACCGAGAACGGAACCCACCCGTCCGGCTCCGAGCACCCCCACATTGAGTCGTGCGGGGCGATCGCTTGTGTCCATGCCGTCCTCCCGACCGCCAGAGTAACGGCGGGCGTGGACTGGAAGCCGTTAGGGGCATGGCCTTGATCAAGGGTGTCCACATCCGGACACGGGTAAGGTCGGGCGGATGTGGGTTTCGTGGCGGGAGGCGACCCATCGGGCGCTCTACGGAGTCGGCGGGTTCTATCTTAAAGAGCGCCCTTCCGAGCATTTCCGCACGTCCGTGCATGCCTCCCCGGTCTTCGCCGAGGCGCTGGCCCGGTTACTGGCCAGGGTCGACTCCTCGCTGGGCCGTCCGCCCCGGCTCGACTTCGTCGACATGGGGGCGGGCGACGGGCGGCTGGCGGCGGGGGTCCTCGCCGCCTCCGATGATCTCGCCGACCGGCTCAACGTGGTCGCGGTGGATCTTTCAGAGCGTCCGGCCGGTCTTCCGGCGGAAATCCAATGGTGTTCCGAACCGCCCGAAGCGATCACCGGCCTGGTCGTGGCCAACGAATGGCTCGACAACGTGCCGCTCGACGTGGTCGAACAGACCGGCGACGGCCCCCGGATGGTCCTGGTCGACCCGGAGACCGGTGCGGAGCGCCTGGGGCCCCCGCTCAGCGATCCCGCCGACCTCGCCTGGCTCGCCGCCTGGTGGCCGCTCCCCCGCACCGGGTCGCGCGCCGAAATCGGCCGTCCGCGCGACGAGGCCTGGGCTTCTCTTCTTGTACGGCTCACGCGGGGCACCTGTGTCGCCATCGACTACGCCCACAGTCGGGCAGACCGCCCGGAGGCCGGAACGCTGACCGGATATCGCCACGGCCAGGCGGTGGCCCCCGTCCCCGACGGAACCTGCGACATCACCGCCCACGTCGCCCTCGACGCCTGCGCCCGGGGAGAGGGCCTGCTCACCACCCAGCGCGAGGCGCTCCGTGACCTCGGCATCACGGGCGCCCGTCCCCCGCTGGCGCTGGCCTCCTCCGATCCCCGCGCCTACCTGCGCGCGCTGTCCCGCGCGTCGGCCGAAGCGGAGCTCATCGCCCCCGGGGGGCTGGGAGGTTTCGGCTGGTTGCAGCAGGTACGGTAAAGGGCGTGGAGATTGAACAGACCGCACTGCCAGGAATCGGCCTCAAACACGAGTTCACGACCCACACGGGCCGTCGCATCGGCATCGTGTCCCACCGTTCCGGCAGACGCGATCTGATCATCTACGACCGCGACGATCCTGATCGGGCATGTGAGAGCGTCCAACTCACCGACGAGGAGGCCGACGCCCTCGTCGAACTCCTCGGAGCACCCCGCATCGTCCAGCGCCTCAACGCCCTCCACCGAGAGGTCGAAGGCCTGGTCAGCGTGCAGATCCCGGTGACCCCCAGCTCGCCCTACGAGGGGCGCACGCTCGGAGACGCCCGCATCCGCACCCGCACCGGCGCCTCCGTGGTGGCCGTGGTGCGCGGCGATCAGGTACACGCCAGCCCAACGCCCGATTTCGGGTTCCGGTCCGGTGACGTGGTCGTGGTGGTCGGCGACGCCGAGAACACCGGAGCGGTCGCCGACATCCTGGCCGACGGGTAAGCCGCGTGCACCACACGGCGATACTTTTCCTCGAGCTCGGCGGGGTCGTCCTCGCGCTCGGAATCCTCGGAGCGTTCGCGCTGAAGGTCGGCATCTCGCCGATCCCCCTCTACCTCGTCGCCGGCCTGGCCTTCGGGACCGGCGGCATCCTCCCCCTCGCGACCAGCGAAGAGTTCATCGCCACCGGCGCCGAACTCGGCGTGATCCTCCTGTTGCTGACCCTCGGTCTGGAATACAACGCCGACGAACTGGTGACCAGCCTCAAGAGCAACGCTCCGAGCGGCCTGGTCGACCTGGTCCTCAACGCCGCACCCGGCGCGATCGCCGCGTTGCTGCTGGGCTGGGGCCCGGTGGCGGCCGTGGCGATGGCGGGCGTGACCTATGCGACCTCCTCGGGCATCACCGCCAAGGTCCTGTCGGACCTGGGCTGGATCGGTAACCGCGAGACCCCGGTCGTGCTGTCGCTGCTGGTCTTCGAAGACCTGACGATGGCCCTCTACCTGCCGATCCTCACGGCGCTACTGGCCGGGGTTTCGCTGATGAGCGGCGCGATCACGGTCGCGATCGCCCTGGCGACGGTTTCGGTGGTTCTCGTGGTCGCCCTGAAGTTCGGCAAGTGGATCGAGAAGTTCGTCGCCAGCCCCAACTCCGAGGTGCTGCTGCTCAAGGTCATCGGCCTGGCCATGCTGGTCGCCGGGATCGCCCAGCAGCTCCAGGTGTCGGCGGCGGTCGGCGCCTTCCTGGTCGGCATCGCGCTGTCGGGCGAGCTGGCCCACGACGCGCGGGCGCTGCTGATGCCCATCAGAGACCTGTTCGCCGCGGTCTTCTTCGTCTTCTTCGGTCTCCAGACCGACCCGGCGAAGATCGTCCCGGTGCTGTGGCTGGCCGCGATCCTGGCGGTCGTCAGCATGGTCACCAAGCTCGTGACCGGCTCCTTCGCCGCCCGCCGGGCGGGCATCGGAAGAGCGGGCCGGGTCCGAGCGGGCATCGCGCTGATCCCCCGAGGCGAGTTCAACATCGTCATCGCGGGTCTGGCCGTGGCCGCCGGAGCCCACCCGGATCTGGGGCCGCTGGCGGCGGCCTACGTGCTGATCCTGGCGGCCTTCGGTCCGCTGGCGGCCCGTCTGACCGCACCGCTGGTGGCCGCGCTGACCAAGGCGAAGCCCGCCCCACACTGATCGGCCGAACCCTCGCCGTTGTCCACAGCCTGTGGACAACGGCGAGGAGCGCCGGGGTAGGCGGAGCCGTAACGGAGACTAAGCGGTTGTCACTTGCAGTTCGGTGAGGCCCCGGATCACGTAGCCGGGTTTCCACGTCGGCTCCTCGGCCAGGTCGAGACCCCGGTCGAGGAGCGCGCCGAACGACTCGATGAGCTCGATGCGGGCCAGCGGCGCGCCGAGGCAGAAGTGGATGCCGGCCCCGAACGAGATGTGTGGATTGTCGGTCCGCCCGACGTCGAAGCGGTCGGGTTCGGGGAACACCGACGGGTCGCGGTTGGCGGAGCCGAACAGCAGCGCCACCTCGCTGCCGCGCGGGATCGGCGTGCCGCCGACCTCGATGTCCTCCAGGACCCACCGCTCGAACATCTGGAGCGGGGTGTCCCAGCGCATCATCTCCTCGACCGCCGTGGGCAGCAGCGACCGGTCTTCCCGGAGTCTCCGCAGCTCATCGGGGTTGCGGAACAGCGACCACCAGCCGTTGCCGGTCACGTTGACCGTCGCCTCGTGCCCGGCGTTGAGGAGCAGCACGCAGGTGCCGATCAGCTCGTCCTCGGTCAGCCCGACCTGGGTCAGCGCGCTGATCAGGTCGTCGCCCGGATTCGCGGCCCGCACCCGCGAGAGGTCGCGTAGGTAGGTCGCGAACTCCTCGGCCGCCCGCGCGGCGGTGTGCTGGGCCTCCAGGGACGGATTGAGCTCGTACATGCCGCAGATGTCGGCCGACCACGGCCGCAGATACTGCCGATCCTGCTCGGGCACGCCGAGCATCTCGGCGATCACCGTCACCGGCAGCGGCTCGGCCACCTCGGCGATCAGGTCGCCGCCGCCCTTGGCCGCCAGGGCGTCCGCCAGTTCGGTGGCCATGGTCTTGATCCGGGGCCGCAGCGACTCGACCATCCGCGGCGTGAACGCCTTGGACACCAGCCGCCGCAGCCGCGTGTGGATGGGCGGCTCGACGTCGAGCATCCCCGCCCGGACCACCCGCCAGAACGGCTCCTGGAATTCCGGCTCCGGCACGTGGCCGAAGACGGCATGGTCTTCGAGATGGAGGTACGACCTCCCGAGGCGCCGATCCCTGAGTAGCGCGTTGACGTCCTCGTAGCGCGGGATCAGATATTGATCGGTCTTGTCGAAGTAAGAAACGGCCCCGACCGTACGAAGATCTGCGTAGACATCGTAAGGATGGGCGACGAAATCTGGGTTCCAAGGATCAAACCGCACATTTCTCATGCTATTACGATGACCTCATGAGCGAGATCGTGGTCGGCATGGGCGCGGGCGCCAAAGAACTCGCGACCGAGGACATGATCCTCAACATCGGCCCGCAACACCCGTCGACCCACGGGGTCCTCCGCCTCCGCCTGACCCTCGACGGCGAACGCATCGGCACCGCCGAACCGATCATCGGCTACATGCACCGGGGCGCCGAGAAACTCTTCGAGGTCCGCGACTACCGCCAGATCATCGTCCTGGCCAACCGCCACGACTGGCTGTCGGCCTTCGCCAACGAGCTGGGCGTGGTCATCGCGGTCGAGCGCATGCTCGGCATGGAGGTCCCGGTCCGCGCCGTCTGGACCCGGACCCTGCTCGCCGAACTGAACCGGATCCTGAACCACCTGATGTTCCTCGGCAGCTACCCCCTGGAACTGGGCGCGATCACCCCGCTCTTCTACGCCTTCCGCGAGCGGGAAACCCTCCAGGCCGTCATGGAGGAGATCTCCGGCGGCCGGATGCACTACATGTTCAACCGCGTGGGCGGCCTCAAGGAGGAGATCCCCGAAGGCTGGATGTCCCGCACACGCCAGGCCGTCGCCGACGTCCGCCGCCGCCTCCCCGACATCGAGAACCTGATCTCCGGCAACGAGATCTTCCTGGCCCGCACCCAGGGCGTCGGCGTCCTGACCCCCGAGACCATCAGGCAGTACGGCGTCAGCGGCCCCATCGCCCGAGCGTCCGGCGTCGACTGGGACCTACGCCGCGACGACCCCTACCTGGCCTACGGCGAGCTGCCCATCAAGGTCGTCACGCGAGAGGCCGGCGACTGCCACGCCCGCTTCGAGGTCCTGATGGACCAGGTCAAGGTCTCCCTCGACCTGGCCGACGCCTGCCTCGACCGCCTGGCCGACCTCCCGCCCGGCCCCATCAACCAGCGGTTGCCGAAGATCCTCAAGGTGCCCGAGGGGCACACCTACGCGTGGACCGAGAGCCCGCTGGGCATCAACGGCTACTACCTGGTCAGCCGGGGCGAGAAGACGCCGTGGCGCCTGAAGTTGAGAAGCGCGAGTTTCAACAACATCCAGGTGCTGCGAGAAATGCTCCCCGGCCACCTGGTCGCCGACATGGTCGCCATTCTGGGCTCGATGTTCTTCGTGGTGGGAGACATCGACAAATAGCATGCGTGGGCGCTCAGAGCCGGCCCGATATTTCGTGACTCGAGACCGCCCGGCATCGAGGATCAGGCGGCCCGCTGGTTCCCGTTGTTCTTGTCCTCGGGAACCCGGCAGCAGTATTCGAGGAACAGCGCCGCGCACACCAGCAGCACCGCCGACACGAGCGACCCCACCGCCACGAGCGCGTCCTGCCGGGGCCCCGGGATGTCGAACATCCCCAGGGTGTGGATGAAGAATCCCGCGAACACCCCCGCGAGCCCCGCCGCCGCCATGGCCGTCGCCTTGGCCAGCGCGGCCAGCCGGGCCACCACCAGCGGCTCAGGAGGGGTCGTGCCCTCCTTGCGCTGGATGCGGGCCCGCGTCAGCCACCCCGTGTACGCCTCCCCGATCGCCAGCAGCACGAACGTCGGAATGGCCGTCCACGGCACCTGCGGCAGACCCGAATAGGCCCCTTGCAGGAAAGCCCAGGTCACCACGGCGAAGACAACCACGACACCGACGAGCACACCGGGGTTGCTGGGCTTCACGACACGACTCCTAAAGCGGGGGTTCCAGCGACAGGTCGGCCCTGAGGCGCACGCCGCTCTGGTCGAGACCCGCCAGCAGCGCCGCCACGGAACCCCGCCCCGGCAACACCGCGGAGGGGTCGGCCTGCGCCCACGGCACCAGCACGAACGCCCGCTCGTGCGCACGAGGATGCGGCAGCGTCAGCTCGGGATCATCGGACATCAGGTTATCGACCATGATGATGTCGACGTCGAGCGTACGCGGCCCCCAATGCTCCTCGCGCACCCGCCCGAACGCGTCTTCGATCCCATTGGCCCGGTCGAGCAGGGTCCGCGGATCGAGCGAGGTCTCCGCGATCGCCACGGCGTTCAGATAGGCCCCCTGAGAAGGCCCGCCGACGGGATCGGTCTCGTAGACGGGCGACACCGCCACGAAGGTCATCCCGGGCGCGTCGAACAGCGCGTCGAGCCCGCTCTGCAGGTAGTCCATCCGCTGCCCGAGGTTGGAGCCCAGCGAGAACACCGCCCTCACCGCGACCTCCTGACCGTCACCACCACGTCGTCGAACGGCAGCGGGATAGGCGCCGCGGGCTTGTGCACCGCGACCTCCACGCTCTCCACCAGCTCATGCCGCAGACAGACCGCCGCCAGCCGCTCGGCCAGCGTCTCGATCAGATTGACCGGCTCCCCTTCGACCACGGCGACCAGCTCAAGCGCCAGCGCCCCGTAGTCGACGGTCTTGGTCAGATCATCCCCGGCGGCCGCCGGCCCCACGTCGAGGAACAGCGTCGCGTCGACCACGAACTCCTGCCCCAGCTCCCGCTCGGCGGGCAGACACCCATGCCGCCCCCGCGCCCGAAGCCCTTTCAAGCTCACCGTGTCGAGGCCCACGACACCTCCCCGCCCATCTCGTCCACCACAGGACATCAACCCCCAGAATCAGCCCGAGGTCACTTTCTACAGGCAACCGATTCCGAGCATCACAACGCCCCCTGCCCAAACCCCCATTCCACCGAACAACCCAAAACCACCCCGAAAGCCCAAAACCCCAACAACCAGCCTGTACGCCACCAAGCCCACCCCGCCCCAGACAGCCCACCAACCGATCCCGACCACCCCTACGGCCCGACGCCGCCCCTCGATGCCCCAGCCCTTGGACGAAAGCCACACAACCGATGGAGCCGGATGAGCACCGCCCAGGGCGATGAGCCAGCATCGGCGCACCAGAGCACCCGAAATTTCAGTAAATGGCTCCAAGGCCAGACACCAAGGCGCCTGCGGCACACGACATGAGATTTCGTTATATGCGGGGCCTACCAGGAGCGGCCCAGACGCGAAAGCGCTGATGGCGGAACGCCGAACACCATCGAACACTCGATGCCCGGTCGCCACCTTGCGCAAATCCCACGATCAAACCTGGCCACCACGGACCCGGACCGACAAACCCCACACGAGCGGACCTATCCGCCGCCGAACACCCACTCTGCGACGAGGCCGGCGACCTAGCGCTCCATACCTGGTCAACCCGCCTCAGCGACCACATGAGAAGCACCGGCGTGGTCGAACACCACCGCCCAGTGGCCACTCGGCTCGACAACACGGGCAAACCACATGCTCAGCTCAGATCTCGGCCACCGCAATCCCGGCGCCACAAACTGCCGCACGACAAAACGCCACGCCATGAGAACCCTATGGCCCTGCCACCGCACGCGGGAGTGCCGACATCGCCATACGCAAACGCAGTCATCAATAATCGGGCGCGCGCCTCCCGCATACGCGGGCATACCACCGGTATGACCAAACAGGGCCAGCTCGTGTCTGACAAGGCGTGCCATCGCGAACGTCAGCGCCGCGAGTTCCGGGGCGGCCCAACAACAGCACGCTCCGGCCTCGGCCAACGTGGGCGGTAGAACACCCAACCCGAACCAGACCCGAGCACTCGACCCATGCCTCCGCATTGCCCGACGCAGGACCTTTCAGCGCAGGCTGGCACTAGCGGAAGCAACCTGCCCGCTCGGCCAGACACGCGCTCCGCCGCTCGGCCAGACACGCTGCGTCGCCCGACCAGACAGGCTCGGCCGCCAAGATCTACCTCGGGCCTTGCCGTTGGCCTCACACGGACAAAGCCAACGCCTGCGTATTCAACCCCGCACTGGCGCAGACGAAGGAAGACCCGCCGCCCGACCGTAAACAGCGAAACCGGGCGCGACCGGTTGGCGACGACTACGGAGCGAACCGGAGACAACGGGCGAGCTGGCAAGGCGAAGCCGTAAGGGAACACCCCGAATGACCCGGCATCCGCACGGCCAGCACCGCACCTGACACCCGCACCGCACGGCACGACCTCGCACCTGCACGGCCCGGAACCCAGCGTGCTCACAGCCGAGCACGCCCTCAACCCGATGGAACCCCCGTCAGCCGATGCCCCCCGAGGCCTCTTCTTCCTCATCGTCGTCGTCGCCCGTCTGCAGGACCGGGGACCCGTGGTGGTGCCACAGGCGCCAGCCGTTCGCCGTCTTCACGAACGTGTTGGTCGCCACCACACGCCCGGCGGCGAAGCCCGTGTCGCCCGTGTCTTCGGCGTCGGCCGCCGTCAGGATGTTCTCGGCGCACGTCAGCACCGCCACGTTGCCCAGCACGGTCGTCTGCACGTCGGTCAGGACGAACTGGATGTACGGCGTGTTGGCCATGATCAGCGCCCACGACCGCAGCACCTCACCCCGCCCCGACAACAGCGGCCACCCCGGATGGACGCACATCGCGACCAGATGGTCGGGTACGTCCTCCACCCAGATCTCTGACATCCGATCCAGGTCGGCGCTTTCGATCGCGGCGTAAAAGGCCTGGTTGAGGTCTTCAACCTCTTTCATCGGCTGCCCTCCACGCCGCGGCAACACGCACGGCGTCGGCGTTGGGTCGGACGTCGTGGACTCTTACACACCAGGCGCCGTCACGGGCGGCGAGCGCGGTGACCGCGAGGGTCGCGTCGTCGTTGTCGGCGAACGGGCGCGGCTCGCCGGTGGGCCCGGCCAGCAGGCGGCCGAGGAAGCGTTTGCGGGACGCCCCGATGATCACGGGACGGCCCAGCTCGCGGAGCCGGTCGAGACCGGCCAGCAGCGCCCAGTTGTGGTCGGGCTGTTTGGAGAACCCCAGCCCGGGGTCGAGGATCAACTGCTCCTCGCGGACGCCCTCGGCGAGCACCGAGTCGACGCGTTTGCGCAGCTCCTCGCTCACCTCGGTGACCACGTCGGTGTAGATCGCCCGGGTCTCCATGTCTCGGCTGTGGCCGCGCCAGTGCATCACCACATAGGCGACGCCGGAGGCGGCCACCACCCGGGCCATCTCGGGGTCGGCCAGGCCGCCGCTCACGTCGTTGACGAGCTTCGCCCCGGCCTCGACGGCCATCTCGGCGACCTCGGCCCGCATCGTGTCGACGCTGACGACGACGCCCTCTTCGGACAGGCCCCTGATCACCGGCTCGACCCGGTGGAGCTCCTCAGAGAGGGAGACCCGCGCGGCCCCGGGACGGGTCGACTCACCGCCCACGTCGACGATGTCGGCGCCCTGTTCGACCAGGGCGAGGCCGTGGGCGACGGCGGTGTCGGGGTTGAACCACTTGCCGCCGTCGGAGAAGGAGTCGGGTGTCACGTTGACCACGCCCATGACGAGGCAGCGCCCGGCGTCGGGCACCCCCGGCACGGTGAACGCGCTCATCAACGGCTCCTCATGGTGTCGATCGGGATCAAGCCTAGGCGTTCCGGCATCACGATCCGCCGCCCGGGGGCCACCTGTGGATAACGATCGAAACTAGCGGCCGATGATCAGCGACATCGCCTCGGCGCGGGTCTTGTCGTCTTCGCGGAAGATGCCGCGGACCGCCGAGGTGATCGTCTTGGCGCCCGGTTTGCGGACGCCGCGCATGGTCATGCACATGTGCTCGCACTCGATCACGACGATCGCGCCCGCGGGCTTCAGGACGTCCATCAGGGCGTCGGCGACCTGGCTGGTCAGCCGCTCCTGGACCTGGGGCCTGCGGGCGTAGAGGTCGGCCAGGCGGGCCAGCTTGGACAGGCCCGTCACCTGGCCCTTCGCGTTGGGGATGTAGCCGATGTGGGCCACCCCGTGGAAGGGGACCAGGTGATGCTCACACGTGGAGTAAATCTCGATGTCGCGCACCAGGACCATCTCGTCGTGGTCGGCGTCGAACACCGTCGTCAGTACGTCTTCCGGCTTCTGCCCGAGCCCCGCGAACTGCTCCGCGTAGGCTCGGGCGACGCGCGCCGGGGTCTCGACCAGGCCTTGACGGTCCGGATCTTCGCCGATCGCGAGGAGGATCTCGCGGACGGCCGCTTCGATGCGGGCGTTGTCGACCTGGAGAGGCTTGCCAACCACTGTTCTTACGCCTCGTCCTTTTGCGGAGCGGGCTGGGCCACGGCCGAACCGTTGCCGGAGGCGATGGCGGCGGCGCCGTGACCGTTGGCCGCGGCGACCTCCTTGGGCGTGATCACCGGAGGACGGTCGGAGGGCAGCCGCTTGCCGTAACCGGCGTAGGACGGCCGCTTCTCCCTGACCACGATCGGGCTGAAGATCTCCAGCACCTGGTCGCGGGACAGGGTCTCCTTCTCCATCAGCTCCAGGACGAGGTTGTCGAGCACGTCGCGGTATTCGACGAGGATCTCCCAGGCCGAGTCGTGGGCCGACTCGATCAGGCGGCGGACCTCGTCGTCGATCGACGACGCGATCTGCTCGGAGTAGTCGCGCTCGTGGCCCATCTCGCGGCCGAGGAAGACCTCGCCGTTGCCGGAGCCGAACTTGCGCGCGCCGAGCTTCTCGCTCATGCCGTATTCGGTGACCATGCGGCGGGCGATGGAGGTCGCCTTCTCGATGTCGTTGGAGGCGCCGGTCGTGGGCTCGTGGAAGACGAGCTCCTCGGCCGTGCGGCCGCCCAGCAACATCGCGAGCTGGTCGTTCATCTCCGAACGGGTGGCCAGGAACTTGTCTTCCATCGGCAGCGTCATCGTGTAACCGAGGGCGCGGCCGCGCGACAGGATCGTGATCTTGTGGACCGGGTCGGAGTTGGGCAGCGCGTGGGCCACCAGGGCGTGGCCGCCCTCGTGGTAGGCGATGATCTTCTTCTCCTGGTCGGACATGACCCGCGACTTGCGCTCGGGCCCGGCCATCACGCGGTCGATCGACTCTTCGAGGATCTCCATCGTGATGAGCTTCTTGTCCTGGCGGGCCGTCAGCAGCGCCGCCTCGTTGATCACGTTGGCCAGGTCGGCACCGGTGAAGCCGGGCGTCCGGCGGGCGATGACGTCGAGGTCGACGGTCTGGTCGAACGGCTTGCCGCGGCCGTGGACCTTGAGGATGCCCTTGCGGCCCTCGAGGTCGGGACGGTCGACGGTGACCTGCCGGTCGAAACGGCCGGGACGCAGCAGCGCCGGGTCGAGGATGTCGGGCCGGTTCGTCGCGGCGATGAGGATCACGCCGCCCTTGACGTCGAAGCCGTCCATCTCGACGAGGAGCTGGTTCAGCGTCTGCTCGCGCTCGTCGTGACCACCGCCGAGGCCGGCGCCACGGTGACGGCCGACGGCGTCGATCTCGTCGATGAAGATGATGGCGGGGGCGTTGGCCTTGGCCTGCTCGAACAGGTCGCGGACGCGGCTCGCGCCGACACCCACGAACATCTCGACGAAGTCGGAACCGGAGATCGAGTAGAACGGCACCCCGGCCTCGCCGGCCACGGCCCTGGCGAGCAGGGTCTTACCGGTTCCGGGTGGACCGTAGAGCAGCACGCCCTTGGGGATCTTGGCGCCGATGGCCTGGAACTTGGCCGGCGCCTGCAAGAACTCCTTGATCTCCTGGAGTTCCTCGATCGCCTCGTCGGCCCCGGCCACGTCGGCGAACGTCGTCTTCGGGGTGTCCTTGGTGATCAGCTTGGCCTTCGACTTGCCGAAGTTCATCACCCGGGAGCCGCCGCCCTGCATCTGGTTCAGGAAGAACAAGAAGAACAGGACGATCAGGATGATCGGCAGGAAGCTCATGAGCAGGGTGACGAAGAAGTTCTCCTTGGGAACCTCGACCGTCCACCCGTTCTTCGGGTTCGCCTTCGCCAGCGAGTCGGTGAACTGGACGCCCTGACCGGTCACCCAGGAGGCCTGGATGCGGTCGGTCGACTTGGATCCGACGTTGATGGGCTTGGCCAGCGTCACCTGGGCGAGCTGGTCTTTGTCAATTACCTTGGCGCTCACCACATTGCCGCTGTTGATCTGCTGGAGCACCGTGGAGGTGTCGGCGGAGGTGTAATTACCACCCGTGTTCATCAACGTCGTGACGAGCAGCAGAAGCACGACGATGCCCAGGATCCACAGCAGTGGCCCACGTGTAAATCGCTTGAGATCCATCCGATGCGGAACCCCGGCGGGCCCGTCCCTTCCTGACCAAGGCCTGGCCCCCTTTGGGTAAAGGGGGTCGCGGCACCCTTTGCCGCTCCTACTGACCCCAGGGCCGCCCCCGGGTTATCAGAAGGTACACCGAGCCGCCGGTGAGGGTCACCGCACGGCAGGCTCGGGCATTGCTCATCCAACGTACGTCAGGGACAGACGTGTTCCCCTCGCGGAGAGCAAATATCAAGCCCCCTGAGGGGTCACTTCGCTCAGGGCTTATTCGCCGCCATAGACATGTGGCGCGAGAGTGCCGATGAATGGGAGGTTCCGATAGCGCTCGGCATAGTCGAGCCCATAGCCGATGACGAACTCGTTGGGGATGTCGAAACCGACGTATTTGACGTCGAGGGGGACCTTCACCGCGTCGGGCTTGCGCAGGAGGGTGCAGATCTCGACGGAGGCCGGGTTGCGCGACTGCAGGTTGTTGAGCAGCCACGACAGGGTCAGGCCCGAGTCGATGATGTCCTCGACGACCAGCACGTGACGGCCGGCGATGTCGGTGTCGAGGTCTTTCAGCACGCGGACCACGCCCGACGACTTGGTCCCGGCGCCGTAGGACGACACCGCCATCCAGTCCATCTGGACGGGCACGTGCAGCGCGCGGGCGAGGTCGGCCATCACCATGACGGCCCCCTTGAGCACCCCGACGATCAGCAGCTCGTGGCCCGCGTAGTCGGTGTCGATCTGCCCGGCGAGCTCCTTGACCTTGGTCTGGAGCTCGTCCTCGGAGATGAGGACCTTGGACAGGTCTCTGCCCATGTCGGCTGCGTCCACCTGCGAATTCCTTACGAGAGGGAGCTGGTGAACATCAGCCTGCCATATCGCCGCACCACACCCACCCCTCCGGGTAGGTCCACTCCCTTCTGTCCCGTCCAGCGGGTGACGAGGCGCTCGGCCTCCTCGATGTGGACGGCCGCCAGGGCCGACGGCGGCGACCCGGCGGCGACGGCGGCCCGGTGGATCACCCGGCGCCGCACCGCCGCGGGCAGCTCGGCCAGGGTGGCGGCGACCAGGCCGGTGCCCAGGTCCCTGGCCTCGGCGTAGACCCGGTCGGCCCAGTCGTCGAGGGCGTCGGCGTCGTCGCGGCACAGGCGCGCGGTGCGGGCCAGCGCGTCGGCGATGCCGGGGCCGAGCTCGGCCTCGAACAGCGGGAGCAAGGTTTGCCGGACTTTGACCCGGGTGAACCGGGGGTCGTCGTTGTGGGGGTCGTGCCAGGGAGTGAGGCCGAGTGCCGCGCAGACCTCTTCCGTTCTTGTACGGCTCACGCCCAGCAGGGGCCGTATGTAGACGCCGGACACCTCCGCCATCCCCGACAGAGAACGCGAGCCGCTGCCCCGGGCGAGGCGCAGGAGCACCGTCTCGGCCTGGTCGTCGCGGGTGTGGCCCAGCAGGATGACGGCGTTCAGCCGTTCGGCGATCGCGTCGAGTGCGGCGTAGCGGGCGATGCGGGCCGCCGCCTCGGGGCCCCCGAGGGTGCCGACCTCGACCGTCACCGCCTCGGCGACGTCGAGGCCCAAGGTGGGCGAGAGCCGTACGAGATCATCGGCTCTTTCCCGGGAACCGGGCTGGAGGGCGTGGTCGACGGTGACCAGCCCCGCGCGGAGGCCGAGTCGCGGCGCGACGAAGCCGAGGCAGGCGGCGAGCGCCAGGGAGTCGGCGCCGCCGCTGCAGGCGGCGAGCACCAACCGGCCCGTTTCCAGAGAGGACAGCGATTCGCGGATGGCGCGGCGGACGTCGGCGACCGCCGGATGAGGACCCATGTCAGGCGGACTTGGGACCGGGCTCCAGGGCGTTGGCGGTGAGGACCCGGCGCATCCAGGCCTGGGGATCGGCGATCTCCTGGCGGGTGGGCAGGGTCTCCGGGGAGGTCCAGACCCGGTTGAAGCCATCCATTCCGGCCTCTTCGACCACCGTGGTGACGAAGGTGGAGCCCTCGGCGTATTGCTTCATCTTCAGGTCGATGCCGAGCAGGCGGCGGATCACCTGGTCGACGCGGGAGCCGCCGCTGCGGCGCTGCTGGAACTTGGCCCGGATGTCGGCGACCGAGGGCACCACGGTGGGGCCGACGGCGTCCATCACATAGTCGCCGTGGCCCTCGACCAGGGTCATCACGGCGGTCACGCGGTCGAGGACGGCCTTCTGCTCGGGGGTCTGGATCGCCTCGATCAGGTTGCCCTCGCCGCCACGGAAGGCGTCGGCGACCGCGTCGGTGACGTCGCGGGCGCGTTCGAGGAGGGTCGACAGGTCCATGTCGGAGATCGTGAGGAACTCCTTCATCTGGGCCTGGAGATATTCGCGCAGCCACGGGACACCGGTGAACTGCACCCGGTGGGTCTCCTCGTGGAGGCACACCCAGAGACGGAAGTCGCGCGGGTCGACCCGCAGCTCACGCTCGGTGTTGACGATGTTGGGGGCCACCAGGGTGAGGCGGCCGGTCGGGGCGTTGCCGTCGGGGTCGGGCGGCAGGAACAGCTCGTACTGCCCGAGCACGCGGCTGGCCAGGAAGGCCAGGACGGCGCCCACCTCGACGCCGGTGATGCGGGAGCCGACGGCGTTGACGATGGCCGGCATGTTGCCGACCTTGTCGGAGAGCGGTTCGAGGACGACCTTGAACCCCTCGACGTTGGCCCGGATCCAGCCGGGCCGGTCGACGACGGTGGCCTCTTCTGGAGGGGCCGAGTCGATCCCGGTGAACTCCTTGACGTGGACCTCGGCCTCGCGCGACAGGCGCCGAAGCTCGGTGACGGCCTGTTTCGCTTCTTCACGGCTCACCTGTGGCCCCGGGCGGACGAGCCTGACCCCTGTGGCGACGGCGAGATCCCAGTCGATCACCTGCATGTTCACCACCGTATGTCGTCGGTTCACGCGGCGCGCGAGACCAGGGTCGCCAGCCGGTCGAGGGCCTTGACGGTCTTGCCGGGGTCGGTGACGCCGTTGGCCATGAACGCGAAGCTCAGCAGCCGTCCGTCGGCGGAGTGGACCAGACCCGTGAGTGTGTTCACTCCGTCGAGCGTGCCCGTCTTGGCCCGGACCAATCCGGCACCGGCCTTCGAGTCGGCCTCGCCGTAGCGCTTGCCGAGGGTGCCGGTGAAGCCCGCGACCGGCATTCCGCTGACCAGAGAGTGGAGCTCGGGGTGCTGCGGCGAGGCCCCGAGGGAGACGAGTTTCGCCAGCGCCGCCGGGGTGATCTTGTTGGCGGTCGACAGGCCGCTGCCGTCGTGGACCTCGATGCCCTCGGTGATCCCGAGGCGGGTCAGCACGGCGGTGTAGGCCTTGGCCTGCCCGGCGTAGGTGTGGGGCATCTTCTCGGCGATGGCGACGTGGCGGGCCAGCGCCTCGGCCAGGTCGTTGTCGCTCTCGGTGAGCATGCGCTCGACCAGGGCGTAGACCGGGGCCGACTCGACGCGGGCGAGCTCCTGGGCGGGCTGGGCGGCCTTGCCGGGCTTGATCGTCTTGCCGACCTTGACGCCGTATTTGGCGAGCAGGGCGCCGAACGCCGTGGCGGCGTCGGCCGGCGGGTTGGCCGATCTTGGGAAGTCCTGGCGGGGCACGACCCGGCCCTCGTCGATGGCCAGCGCGGTCACCGGGGACGCGCTGCCCTCGGGCACGTAGGTCGGCTTCCAGCCGGGGGCCGTCGTCGGGCCCTGGAACAACGAGGCGTCGTAGGAAAGTGTGACCGAGGTCACTCCGGCGGCCTTCAGCGCCTTGGCGGTGCGGGCGGCGAGGGTCTGGAGGCTGGCCGCGCGCGGATAGTGGTCGCGCGGGTCGGCTTTGGGCCCGGCGAGGGTCGGGTCGCCGCCGCCGACCAGAACGATCTTGCCGGGGGCGTTCTGGACGACCGTCGTGGCGAACGTCACATCGGCGCCGATCGACGCGAGGGCCGCGGTGCCGGTGACCACTTTGGTGGTGGACGCCGGGGTCAGCGCGATCGTGGAGCCCCCGTCGAACAGGGTTTCCCCGGTTTCTGTATCGATGACCGCACCCGCCACCTTGCCCCCTATTCCGGGGTCCCCCATGGCGTCACGGAGGAGGGTGGTCAAAGTACTCTTAGCCGGGAGAGGGCCGTCCAGCGCGGCGACCAGAACAGGCGGTGCCGTGACGATCGGTGTGGGGACCGGTTTGGGGGCCGCGGTCCGTGTCGGAATCCGCTCGCTGCCGTTGACCACGAGGTAAACGCCCGCGGCGATGACGAACACCTGTAGCAGCGCGAGGGTGGCGATCACCATCCAACGTTCGCGTCGCACCACGTGACCTCTCCCTAAGTAACGCCTACGAGACACTAACGCCACTCCGGGACCACTCGGATGGCTTGAGCGGAGGAAATGGCAGTGGAGTTCGACGTTGTCGTTGAGATACCCAAAGGGCAACGCAACAAGTATGAAGTGGATCATGAGACCGGCCGGATCCGACTCGACCGGATGCTCTTCACGTCCACTCAATACCCTGCCGACTACGGCTTCATCGAGAACACCCTCGGCGAGGACGGCGACCCCCTCGACGCCCTCGTCCTTCTCGGGGAACCGACCTTCCCCGGCTGTCTCATCCGCTGTCGCGCCGTCGGCATGTTCCGCATGACCGACGAGAAGGGCGGCGACGACAAGGTGCTGTGCGTGCCCTCACGTGACCCCCGTCAGGAGCATATGCGCGACATCCACCACGTCCCCGAGTTCGACCGGCTGGAGATCCAGCACTTCTTCGAGGTCTACAAGGACCTCGAGCCCGGCAAGTCCGTCGAGGGCGCCAACTGGGTGGGCCGGACCGAGGCCGAGGCGGAGATCGAGCGTTCGATCAAGCGCGCCATCAAGCACTAGAGGTCATCCCGGCCTTGTGGCGCCGACATAATCGGGCCGCCACATCGACGCGATGCGGACCACGTCTCCCGTCTGGGGGGCGTGGACCATCAGGCCGCGTCCGATGAACAGGCCGACGTGGTGGATCGGGGTGCCGAAGAACACCAGGTCGCCGGGGCGCAGATCGTCGTTGTCGACGTGGGGCCCCGCGGTCCACTGGGTGCCGGTCCAGTGGTCGAGCGGCACCCCCACGCGCTCCCAGGCCCGCATGGTCAGGCCCGAGCAGTCGAAGCTCTCGGGTCCGTCGGCCGCCCACACGTAGGGCTTGCCGAGCTGGGTGAGCGCCCAGCGGGTCGCCTCGCCGCCCGGCCCCTCGGCCGTCAGCGCCCACAGCGGGGCCGCCGCCGACCCGATCCTGAACCGGCCCAGGTTGAGCCGGTCTTCGATCTCGCGCTGTTCCTTCCGCAGCTCCCTGGTCTCGGCGAGCTGCGTCTTGACGGCCTCCTCCGCGGCCGCCTTGAGGTGCCCGGCCTCCTCGGCGGCCCGCTCGGCCTCGTCGAGCATGTCGGCGGCCTGGTTCTGCAGGATCCGCAGCACCTCGCGGCTGTCGTCGAGGTTGTCGAGGACGGCCGCGCGCTCGTCGCCGAGCTGGGCGACCAGACCGGCCCGGCGCATCAGCAGGGCCGGGGTGCCCGGCAGGGCCATCATCGGGCGGGTGAGGTCGACCCCGTAGGCGTCGGCGGCCAGGGCGGCGGCCCGGTTCCTGGCCTGCTCGACGGTCTGCTCGGCCTCCAGCAGGTCGGCGGTGACCTCGGCGTGCTCGGCCTCGGCCCGCCTCACCTTGACCAGCTCGCCGTTGTAGGCCTCGATGAGGCGTTCGGCGTTCCTGATGAGTTCGCGGCGGCGCTCCTTCGCCCGCGCCAGCTTCACCTGGGTCCGGGCGAGCTCCCGGACCTGCGAGGCGATCGTGTCGCGGGGAACCGGCGTCGCGACGGCCTCTCCCGGCGTCCCGGCCAGCAACCCGGCGACGATGAACGTCGCGGGCAGCGCCCTTGACCTGCGGTTCGACATGCGGAGGCTGATTCCCGCAGGTCACTCAAGCAACACGGGCCCCAATGGCAAAGGAGTTCACACGAGCTTCAGCAGCCGTGCGATCCAGGGGCGCATGCCGGTGGTCACCGGGTCGGGGCCGCGCGGGTAGGCGAACACCGGGGCGTCGCCGCCGTGGGTGGCCCGCAGCTCGGCCGCCTTGCACCAGTCGGCGGTGGTGCGGCAGGCGGCCCAGGCGATCGACAAGGCCGGGCGGGCCTCGGGGTGGCGTTCGTGGATCTGGGCCAGGGTGATGGCGGCGTGGGCGGCGGCGTAGCCGTCGTCGGGGTAGGCGGTGCCGGCCAGGTAGGGGGCGGTGACCCTGCCGCCGTGGGGGGTGCTCTGCACCCACGTCCAGTTGGCGACGACCAGGTTGAGGACGGGGGCGGGGAGGCGGGCGGCCTCGGCGTACATGCGGTCTTGCCTCGGGCCGGTCAGGCGGCGGGAGGACCAGAGCCAGGTGACGTCGTCGGGGGTGTGGCCCTCGGCGAGCCAGGTCAGGATGGCCAGGGCGCGGGCGGCCTGGAGGCGGCTGAGGTCGAGGACGTCGCGGAGCATCCGGGGGCCCGGGTCGAGCCAGACCGGCCAGGCCGCCTCGTGGGCCTTGGGCACGAGAGCGGCCAGCGGCGCGGCCGGGAGATCCGGGTAGACCCGGCGATCACGAACGGCAAAGCCTGCGTCGGCCATGGCGTTCGCCCTTCACGTGTTCGTGCGTCTCATCGGTGATGGAGGCCAGTTCGACTTCGACCGGGGTGGCCGTTTCGGTGGGAACGACCGTGGCGACCGGGGTCGGTGACGGCCGTGGCGGGCGGCTCTGCGGAGTCTGCTCGGGGCTCCGGCTGGGAGTGGGGCGCGGCGGCCGGGCGGCGCGTTCGGGCCGGGGGTAGTGGACGCCCAGGACCGTCGGCCGGGGGCGCGGGCGCGCGGTCTTGGCGGGGGACGGTTCGTCGACCGGCGTGAGGATGCGGATCTTCGGCGGCACCTTCGGCGGGTAGTCGGTGACCTCGGCGGTCGGGGTCAGGGTGATGGGTGGCGGCGGCGCGGCCACCCCGGCGCGGTTGTCGACCGGCTCTCCGGTGACCTGCATGACCAGCGCGACCACCACGGCGGCCGCGACCAAAGTGGCCAGCGCGCCCACGACCAGGTGACGCCCGCGCCGGACCTCGGTGCCGGGGAAGCCGTGGGCGTCGAGCGGCCCGGCCCGGCGGGCGACGTAGCGGCGGTAAGGCAGCAGTTCGGGGTCGATGAAGCAGCTCATCACCCGCACGCGGACGGTGTCGGGGATGACCGGGAGCGGCAGCAGGGCGAAGACCTTGCCGGCCGAGACCTGGCGGGCGCGGTGGGGGCGGCAGGTCTCGCAGGTGAAGATGTGGTTCACCACCCGGGCGCGGCGCTCGTCGGGGTCGCCGCCCTCGGCGTCGGCCACCAGGACCGAGCGGGCCGGGCAGTCGCCGGGGTCGCGGCGGGCCAGCACCTCGGCGGTGATCGCGTCCTGCAGCCGGAGCGAGGCCGACTCGCGCAGGGCCTCGGCGTGGCGGGTGCTCAGGCCGAGCACGACGCCCAGGTCGGCGGCGGCCAGGCCGTGGCGCAGCGACAGTTCGAGGATCTCGCGGTCGGCCGCGGGCAGGCCGTGGACGGCGTGCCAGGCGGCGGCGTCGGGGGCCTCGTCGGGCTCGACGGGGAGGTCGGTCTGCCGTCGGCGGTGGCATTCGGCGCGGGCCAGCGCGAGCAGCCAGACGTAGAGGCGGTCGGGGTCGCGCAGGGCGTCGATGTGGGCCTCGGCGGCGATCATCGTGTCGCGTAACGCCACCTGGGCGCCCTCGGCGCCGAGCATGAACCAGCAGAAGCGGTAGACGCCCTCGGCGTGGGCGTCGTAGAGAGAGGCCAGAGCACCCGGATCGCGGGCGCGCAGGGCCTGAACCAGGTCGCGATCGGTCATGTCACCGAAGGTAATGGATTCGTAACTTGCAGTTCAGGATTTCCGCCGCATTCTCAACGCTATTTCCCGGGGTTTTCCCCACCCAGCGGAGTCCCTTCGAAGTCGGCGGGAATGCGCATCCCCAATTGGGCGAAAACGGTCGGTGCGACATCGACGAGTTTCGCCTCGTGACGGCGTTCGTGCCGGATTCCCGGGCCGGCGGCGAGCAGGAAGATCTGGCGTTCCGGCGGGGTCCGGCCGCCGTGGCCGCCCTCGTCGCGGTGCCCGTGGTCGGTCACCACGATGATCGACCACTTCTCGTTCCCGTACGTCGGCCTGCGCTTGACCGCGTCCGCGAGGCGCCCGATCGCCAGGTCCATGGTGTCGAGCGCGGTGGCGTACTCGGGGCCGAGCGGGCCGTGCCGGTGGGCCACCTTGTCGGGGTTGACCAGGTGCAGGAAGATGACGTCGGCCTGGTGGCGGGAGATCAGTTCGGTCATCCTGCGGATGATCATCTCGTCTTTGACGTCCTCGGCGTAGTCGACGCCGGGGCGCAGGGTGGCGTGCCAGTCGACCTGGTGGAGCAGGCCGATGTCGAAGAAGGTCCGCCACAGGGTGACGGCCAGGGTGTCGAGTTCGGGGTGGAGCCGTTCGATGCGCGTCAGGAAATCCGGATATCTCGCGTATTGGCGGCCGTCAAAGGTGTTGTCGTATACGCCATGCTTATCCGGATTAACTCCGGTGAGAATGGTCGACCACGCCGGACCGCTCAGGGATTTCACACCGGGGTCCAGATCGAGTTCCCCGGTGGCGTAGAGTCCCTCGCTCATGAGGGCGCGCAGGTAGGTCGCCTCGGTGGTGAGGACGCGGTCGGTGCGGACCCCGTCGACCCCGATCACCAGCACTTTCGGCACCGGCTTCGGCGGGGGCGGCTCCACACGGGTGACCGGGCCGCAGCTCAGCACGACGACCGTGGCCAGGCCCAGCGCCCCCGCCCACAAATGTGGTCTCACGCCAGGCCGCCGGCCACGATCGCCAGGCCCGCCGCAGCCGCGGCGGAGGCGCCCAGGGCGAGGGTCACCCCGGCGCAGACCATGGCGGTCTCGACGACGCCCCGGTTGATCGACCTCGGGTGGTCCTGGGCGATCTCCCGCAGGGCCCGTACGCCCGTGACCAGCGCGCCCAGCGCGAGGAAGACGCCCAGGCCGCCCAGGAAGAGCAGCGGGAGCGAGAGGTAGCCGAGCCGGGCCGTCCAGACGACCGAGGTGTACGGGGCGTCGCGCCGCGCCACCGCCGCCTCGACGCGGGCCCAGGAGGTCATGAGGTCTTTCGTGGAGGCGGTGCCACGCCCGAATCGTGGTGTAGGCCGTACTTTGAGGTTCTTCATGGAAATCGCCCCCCGGAAGAAAGATCGAGCCTTATTCGGGGGTATCACGAACCTTGGGGGACCACTCCGCGACGCGCGGTTTCTTGGTGATTCACGGAGTAAGGCCCACTGAGGCGCATCCGTCGGTCAGGGCGTCGAGTCCGAACGCCTCGACCGGGCCGAGCGCGCCGAGGCCGCCCACCCCGCCGATCAGCGCGGTCGTGGCCCCCCAGGCGAGGACCTTAGCCGTCAGCTCGTAGGGGTCGCCGCCGTTCAGGCGGACGGTCGCGAGCAGGGTGCCGTCGTGGGCGTAGGCCTCGGCGATCGTCTGGGAGGCGACCGGAGGCGCCTTCGGGTCGCCCTGGCGGGCCGCCCGGTCGGCCATCAGCTCGGTCAGCCTCCGCACGCCCGGGACCGCCCGGACGACCGGGGTGAGCCGGGCGACGACCCCGGCCGCCCGGGTCAGGCCGCCGAGCCAGCCGAGGTAGACGTTGACCTCGCGCAGGCGGGGATGGGTGCGGGGCAGGGCGAAGTGTTCGCTGGAGCCCATGGCGATGCCGTGGCGGCGGCCGGCGCCGAAGGCGAAGGCCCTCGTGCGGCCCGACTCTCTGACGATGCGGCCGTCGCGGAAGCCGTACATGGGCTCCAGGATCATGCTCAGCACGGAGGCGCGGGTTCCGGCGCTGGCCCGTTTGGCCACGTTGCCGCGTAGGAAGTAGCCCACGTCGACCCTGACCGCGTCGTTGCCCGCCTTGCGGAGGGCCAGGGCGGCGGCGAGGTTGCCGGGGACGTAGTCGTACCCGAAGGCCGGGATCAGCGTCGCGCCCGCCGCGGCCGCCTCGGGGCCGTGGCGCTGGAAGACCCGCTTGACGAACGGCGGCTCGCCGGTCGAGTCGAGGTAGACCGCGCCCGCCCCGATCGCCGCCATCACCGCCGCGTCGCCCCACCGCAGGAACGGTCCCACCGTGGAGACCAGCACATCGCCGGGTTCGACCAGGTGGGCCACCGAACGCGGCCGGGACGCGTCGGCCACCGCCGTGGGCAGCGCCACCGGCAGCGAGGCGGCCAGTTCGGCCAGCCGGGCGGGGTCCCGCCCGGCCAGCAGCGGCTCGGCGCCCAGCGCGACCAGCGCCTTGGCCGTGAGCCGCCCGGTGTATCCGGTGGCGCCGAACAGGACGATACGGGGGGTGGTCATGCCATTACCGTAACCTCACGGCTTCTGCTCGGTGATGACGGAGTAGCCCCGGTCCTTGGCGAAAGGCGGCGTCTTCGGGGCCTGGGTGAAGATCGGCGCCGCGCCACCGGCCGCCAAGTCCTCGTAGGGCTTCGCGGTGGCGCCCCAGGTGCGCGCCGAGACGTCGGTGACGGCGGCGACCCCGGCGCTGACGCTCTCGACCGTGATGATGAACCGGCGGCTCACCCCGGGCCGCACGTCGTCGACGAACGCGGTGCCCCCGCCGATCAGCTTCCCGGCGGCGTCGCGCAGCAGCCCGGTCACCACCAGGCTCCCGGCCGGACGCTGGAAGGGCGACTCGACGTAGCCCGTGATCAGGTAGGACGTGGCGCCGAGCTTCTCGGTCGACACCCGCTCCACCGGGAACGACTTGTAGGCCGACGGCACCCGCGCCGCCTGGTGCCACGAGGCCGGCTTGTAGTCGATCTTGACGCTGACGGGCTTCTCCACCGCCAGCGCCTCGCCGGTGAACGACATCGTCCCGCCGGGGGCGACCGCGTCGAGCGGCTGCTCCATGCGGACGACCTCCTTGCCGGCGGCGTCCTTCCCGGTGATCGTGGCGACCGCGTTCTCCCCGAAGTGCCACTTGTTGCCGTTGTTGAGCACGGCGGCCCAGTTCACCAGGTAACCGCCGCTGGCCTGGATGACCGAGGAGGTCTGCTCCTTCAGGGCGAGCGGGGCGAGTTCGGTCTTCTTGGCCTCTTCGTCACCCGAGCACCCGGAAACCAGGAGCGTCACGGAGAGGAACGACAGGGCCAGGGCTGTCATACGGTGCGTCACCAGGCCGTGATAACTCGTGCGCGCGGCGCGTTCACCTCGACCCGCCAACCGCGGACGCAATCTTTAACGCGCGCGGACGACCCGCCCCTCGTCCCAGACCGGCTCTGACGATTCGTAGACCTTCCCATCGGAGCCGAAGACCAGGTAGCGGTCGAAGTCGTCGGCGAACCAGCGGTCGTGCGTGACCGCCATGACGGTGCCCTCGAACGCCTCCAGGCCCTCTTGGAGCGCCTCGGCGCTGGCCAGGTCGAGGTTGTCGGTCGGCTCGTCGAGGAGCAGCAGGGTGGTGCCCGACAGTTCGAGCAGGAGGATCTGGAACCGGGCCTGCTGGCCGCCCGACAGGGTCTCGAAGCGCTGCTCGGCGATGGTCCCGGCCAGTTCGTAGCGGGACAGGGCCTTCATGGCCTCGTTCTTCAGCCGGGCGTGCTCGGTCATCACGATGTCGACCGGGGTGCGCTTCATCAGCTCGGGGTGGGAGTGGGTCTGGGCGAAGTGTCCGGGGATCACCCGCGCCCCCAGCCGGGCGACGCCGGTGTGGTTGACGTCGCCGCCGCTCAGCAGCCGCAGGAAGTGGGACTTCCCCGAGCCGTTGGAGCCGAGGATGGCCACGCGCTCGCCGTACCAGACCTCGAGGTCGAACGGCTTCATCAGGCCGGTCAGTTCGAGGTTCTCGCAGATGACGGCCCGCTTGCCGGTGCGGCCGCCGCGCAGGCGCATGGTGATCTGCTGCTCCCTGGCCGACACCTCGGGCGGCCCGGCCTCTTCGAACCGGCGCAGGCGGGTCACGGCGGCGTTGTAGGGCGCGGCCATGCTGTCGTTGTAGGCGGCCTTCTGCTTGAGCATGACGACCAGGCGCTTGATCTTGGCGTGCTCCTCGTCCCAGCGGCGGCGCAGTTCGTCGAGGCGTTCGTTGCGGTCGCGGCGGGCCTGGGCGTAGGTGCCGAAGCCGCCGCCGTGGATCCAGACGCCGCCGCCCTCGACGGTGACGATGCGGTCGGCCGCATTGGCGAGGAGCTGACGGTCGTGCGAGACCAGCAGGACGGTCTTCTGGGTCTCCCGCAGGGCCTGTTCGAGCCAGAGCTTGCCGGGGACGTCGAGGTAGTTGTCGGGCTCGTCGAGCAGGAGCACCTGGTCGGGGCCGCGGAGCAGGGCTTCCAAGACCAGCCGTTTCTGCTCGCCGCCGCTGAGCGTGTTGACCTCGCGGTATTTGCAGCCGTCGTAGGAGATCCCCAGCGCCGCCATCGTGCAGGTGTCCCAGAGGACCTCGATGTCGTAGCCGCCCGCGTCGGTGTAGTCGGTGATCGCCTCGGCGTAGCGCATCTGGGTCTTCTCGTCGTCGCGCTCCATCATCAGGAGCTCGATCTTGGCCAGATGGTCGGCGGCCTCCCTGACCCGGGTCGGCGCGACGGAGACGAGCAGGTCGTGGACGGTCCGGCCGTCGCGGATGCTGCCGATGAACTGGCGCATCACACCGAGGCCGCCGGAGCTGGCGACCGAGCCGTCGACCGCCTGGATGTCACCGGCGATCAGGCGCATGAGCGTGGTCTTCCCGGCGCCGTTGGGGCCCACGAGCGCCGCCTTGACGCCTTCGCCGACGCGGAAGGAGACGTCGTTGAGCAGAGGCCGCCCATCGGGGAGGACATGGGTGATATGGGCGATCTCGACGTGGGCCATGGATCGAGGGTATTGAGACGGGAGATCGGGTGCCAACACTTATCCGAGCGGAACTGGGTTGACCGATTTGTCGGTTATGTCTCATATGAGATCTGTACTGATTACCGGCTCGACCGAGGGGATCGGCGCCGAGAGCGCCCGCGTGTTCGGGGCCCAGGGCGACGACGTGATCGTCTCCGGCCGCGACGCCACCAAGGGCGCGATGGTGGTCGACGAGATCGTCCAGAACGGCGGTTCGGCCAGGTTCGTCCCGGCAGACCTGTCCAGCCTCGACGCGGTCCACGATCTCGCCGGCGAGGTGGGCGACGTCGATGTGCTCGTCAACAACGCCGGGGTCGCGCCGGTGTCGGCGACCGTCGGCCAGGACGAGGAGATCTTCGACCGGACGTTCGCGCTCAACATCAGGGCGCCCTACTTCCTCACCCAGGCGCTCGTCCCCGGCATGCTCCAGCGGGGCCGCGGGGTGATCATCAACCTGTCCAGCGTGGCCGGTTCGGTGGCCGTGCCGATGATGTCGGTCTACTCCGCGACCAAGGCCGCGCTCAGCGAGCTCACCCGCACGTGGGCGGCCGAGTTCGCCGACCGGGGGGTCAGGGTCAACGCGGTCGCGCCCGGCCCGGTCGAAACCGCGATGTACCACGCGATGCCCGACGACATGATGAAGGGCTTCGACGAGAGCACGATGCTGGGCCGGCCCGCGACCGCCCGGGAGGTCGCCGACGTGGTGGCGTTCCTGGCCTCCGACAAGGCCTCGTACATGACCGGGGCCATCGTGCCCGTCGACGGCGGCGCCACGCTGTAGGGGGTTCCATGCTGCCTGATCTGACCAAGGAGTTCCTCGGGCGCCGGGCCGTGGTGACCGGAGGCTCCCAGGGCATCGGCGCGGCCGTCGCCCAGCGCCTGCTCGACGGCGGCGCCCAGGTCGTGGTGACCGCGCGCCATCGGGTGCCCGAGACCCCCGACGAGGCGACGTTCGTCAACGGCGACCTGGCCTCGCTCGACGGGGTCGGCGCGACGGCCGGTGAGGCCCTCGAAGTGCTCGGCGGCTGCGACATCCTGGTCAACAACGCCGGCTCGATGGAGGCCCACCCCGAGGGTGCGGCCGAGATGCCCGACGAGGCGTGGCAGGACTCGATCGACATCAACTTCCTGTCGGCGGTACGCATGACCGCCGCCCTCATGCCCGCCCTGCGGCGATCCGACTCCGCGGCGATCGTGAACGTGTCGTCGGCCGGTCTCGGCGCCTCACCCGGCCCGGTGGCCCACTATCGGGCGGCGAAGGCGGCGCTGAACACGTACACGCGATCACTGGCGCAGGAACTCGCGCCACAGGGGATCAGGGTGACGATCGTGACCCCGGGGCCCGTGCACACCCCCGGCGCCGACAAGGTGCGCGAGGCCATGGGCAACCCGCCGGAGGCGTCGGCGGTCCCGCTGGGGCGGCTCGGTGAGCCGTCGGAGGTGGCCGAACTGGTCGCGATGCTCGCCTCCGACCGGGGGCGCTGGATGACGGGCGCCAACTACTACGTCGACGGCGGCGCCCGCTCGCTCTAGCGCGTCGACTCCTGGACGAGCCGCGCCGCCAGGGCCGCGAAGATCCCGGCCGAGACGCGCTCCATCCATGTGCGGAAGCCGGGGCGGCGGGCGATGCGCTCCGACAGGTGACCGGACAGCAGCCCGGCCGTGCCGTCGACCATGAGGCCGACGACGATGAACGTCAGGCCGAGCACGAGCATCTGGATCGTCACCGGCCAGGCATGCTCGCCCCTGGTGACGAACTGGGGCACGAAGGCCAGGTAGAACAGGATGACCTTCGGGTTGGCCAGGTTGGTGAGCGTGGCCATCACATAGGTCCGGCGCAGCGACGCGCGGGGGACCTCCCGCGTCTCCAGCGGCTCGCGGCTGCCCTTCCAGGTCGTGTACGCCAGGTACAGCAGCACCACCGCGCCCGCGATCCGCACGACGGTGAGCGCCTCGGGGGCCCTGGTGATCAGATACCCGAACCCGAAGGCGGCGGCCACGGTGTGCACGGCCAGCCCGGTCGACATGCCGAGCGCGGCGAGGACCCCCGCCCGGCGCCCGGCGGCGACGCCGTTGGTGATGACGAACAGCAGATCGGGCCCGGGGGCGAGGCTGAGCAGCAGCGTCGCGACCGCGAAGGCCGCCAGGAGATGGGCGTCCATGGGGCCATGATGACGTACGTGAGGATCGTCTCGTTTCCCGAAATGTCGGTGCCCGAAGTCCTGCGGGAGCAGGTGGCGGCCCTGCACGAATCCGTCTGGCCCGGCTCCTCCCCCGGCCACGATCCCCTGCTCGACCCGGTGTCCCTGCTGCTCCTCGACGGCGACGAGGTGGTCGCGGCCCTCGACATCCTGAGCAAGCCGCTCGTCCACGCGGGCGAGACCTTCGCGGCGAGCGGCCTCAGCGCCGTGGTGACCCGGGGCGACCGGCGCGGCCGGGGCCACGGGAAGGCGCTCGTCAGTGCGGGCAGGCAGGCCATGGCCGGGCGGGATCTGGGGATCTTCACCTGCGACCGGCCGTTGCGGGGCTTCTACGAGGACGCCGGCTGGGAGTGCCTGCCGGGCACGGTCGTGATCGGCGGGACCCCCGGCGACCCGTTCCCCAGCGATCGGTTCGACAAGGTCACCATGGGTGCCTTCCTCTCGCCGCACGCCCTCGGGCACCGCGAGGCGTTCCTCGGCGCCCGGGTCGGCCTGTTCCCCGGACTGATCGACCGACTTTGGTGATGCAATGATCTTCGCGTGGAATTAGCCCGACATGAACGTGTTCGCCGGTTCCTCGAACGCCCCGCCACGCAGCGGGCCGTCATACTCGTCATCGTCGTCAACGCGATCACCATCGGCTGTGAGACCAGCGCCACGCTGATGGCCCACGCCGGTGGCCTGCTCGTCGCCATCGACCACGTCGCCCTGGCCCTCTTCCTGGCCGAGATCCTCGCCCGCCTCTACGCCTACCGCCGGTCGTTCTTCGCCGACCCCTGGAACTGGTTCGACGCGGTCATCGTGATGGCCTCGCTCATCCCCCACGCGCAGCCCGCCTCGGTGCTGCGGTCGCTGCGGATCCTGCGGGCGCTGCGGCTGGTGTCGGCCGTGCCCAGCATGAAGCGGGTCGTGGGGGCGCTGCTCACGGCGGTGCCGGGGATGGCCTCGATCATCGGGCTGCTGCTGCTGATGATCTACGTGTCGGCGGTGATAGCGACCACGCTGTTCGGCGAGGTCGTGCCCGAGCGGTTCGACGAACTGCCCGACTCGCTGTTCACGCTGTTCCAGATCATGACCGGGGACGACTGGGGGACCGTTGCCAAAGAGGTCATGGCGCATAAACCGTGGGCTTGGGTGTTCTTCATCTCGTACATCCTGATATCGACTTTCGTCGCGCTTAATCTTTTCATCGCGGTCGTGGTCAACGCGATGAACGATGCCGAGCCCTCGCCGTCGGAGGAGCTGGCCCAGGCCGAACTGGCCGAACTCCGTGAGGAGGTCGCCTCGCTCCATGCCAAACTCGATCTTCTTCTCGAACGTGGAACCGTACGCCGTCGCTGAGCGTTCTGGCGTGCGGCCGAGACGTCCAACTCGACAGGAGAAAACGTGGTCTTCAAACGGATGCTGAGCGCATTCGGCGTCGGCGCCCCCTCAGTGGACACCGTCCTGCACAACCCGCGCACCACCCCCGGTGGCGCCCTTTCCGGCGAAGTGCGGATCAAGGGTGGCGAGGTCGACGCGGAGATCGAGCACATCACCCTCACGCTCGTCGCCCGGGTCGAGATCGAACACAGCGAAGGCGAGAGCAGCGGTCTGCGCGAGTTCTTCGGCGCCCCCGTCTCCGGTCCCTTCACCCTTCGCAAGGGCGAGGAGCGGGCCATCCCGTTCCAGCTCCCCGTGCCGTGGGAGACGCCGATCAGCGAGGGCATGCGCGGCATGGCGCTCGGGGTGCGCACCGAGCTCGCCATCGCCAAGGCCGTCGACAAGGGCGACCTGGACATGATCGAGGTCGTGCCGCTGCCCTCTCAGCGCTACGTCCTGGACGCGCTGTCGCGGCTGGGCTTCCACTTCCGCTCCGCGGACCTGGAGGCCGGGCACATCGGCGGCTCCCGCCAGACGCTGCCGTTCTACCAGGAGATCGAGTTCACCTCTCACCAGTACGGCGAGATCGAGGTGACCTTCATCTCCGACGCCCACCACCTGGAGGTGGTGATCGAGGGCGGCCACGACGCCATCGGCCGCTTCCCGACCACCCATGACGAGGCCGTGCGCACCGACTGGGCGTCCGTCTTCGGCAACTGGCTGGCCCAGCGCTCCCACGGCGGCTACGGCGGTCACCACGGTGGTCATCGCGGTGGTCACCACGGGGGCCACTACGACGACGACCACCACAGTGGCGGTATCGGCGTGGGCGGCATGGTCGCCGGTGTGGCGGCGGGCGTCGTCGGCGGCATGATCATCGGCGAGGTCGTGGACGAGGTCTTCGAGGACGTCTTCGAAGGCGACGAAGAGTAACGACCCGGGCGGCGGCGGCCATCTCCGAGAGGGCCGCCGCCTCGGTCTTCAGCGAAGAGTGATCATCCGGCGGCGGTCACCCCACAAGGGTGGCCGCCGTTCGCAATTACCCGCGCTTTTGTTGAAGCGGCGATGATTTGCGAGGCAGGAAATCCCATAGGGCTGGTGTATGCGGGGTAAAACCCTTTCATGGTGCTCCTCGATGGCGACATCCGGCACAAGGCGTCGTTCAGCGTCGACGACCTCCGGGCACTCCCCCAGCACGATGTCGAGATCTCCTTCGCCTGCCGCACGTCCGGCCAGAGGCGACATCGCTTCTCCGGGCCGCTCCTCCTCGACGTCGCGACGGCGGCGCAGCCCTCGTTCAACCCGGCCGAGCGCAAAGACCGGCTGCGGTTCCTCATCTCGATACTGGGCGCCGACGGCCATCACGCCGTGCTGTCGTGGGGCGAGATCGATCCCGAGTTCGCGGGCATCGCGGCCGTGCTCGGCACGACGATGGACGGTTGCCCGCTGACCGACCCGCACCTGGTCGTCCCGGGCGACATGTGCGGGGGCCGGCAGATCAGCGGGATCACCCAGATCCGCATCTGGTCGGATGACCAGCTCTGGAAGAGTTGATGATCTCGGGCGTTCATCCCGGGATGCTTTGCTATCGTCCACGCTCGTGATCTTCCAGACAGACTCCGCACGGCCGTTTCGCCTGATCGTCTCCGGTGGCGGCACCGGCGGGCACACCTTTCCCGCGCTGACCACCGTCCGCGCGCTGCGCGCCCGGACTGCCGAACGCGGGCTCGACGTGCTGTGGGTCGGGGCGGCCGGCAGCCTGGAGGAGCGGGTGGCGACGGCCGAGGGGATCGCGTTCGCGCCGGTGGCCACCGGCAAGGTCCGCCGGGCGCGGAGCGTGCTGGGGATGCTGTCGGCCGAGAACGCGCGCGACATGTTCCGGGTGCCGCTGGGCGTCTACCAGGCGTGCTCGATCGTCCGCAGGTTCCGGCCCGACGTGGTGCTGGGCACCGGGGGCTACGTCGCGGTACCGGTCGGCGTGGCCGCGCGGGTGTGCCGGGTGCCGCTGGTGATCCACGAGCAGACGGTCCGGCTCGGGCTGGCCAACCGGGTGCTCGCGCGCGGGGCCGCCCGGGTCGCGGTGACGGCCGAGGCGTCGCTCGACCTGCTGTCGGCCGCGGCGCGCAGGCGGGCCGTGGTGACCGGCAACCCGGTCCGCGCCGAGGTGCTCACCGGCCGCGCCGACCGCGCGCCGGTCGACGGCTTCGACCTCAATCTTCCGACCGTGTACGTCACCGGCGGCGCCCAGGGCGCCCGGCAGATCAACAACCTCGTCACGGCCATCCTGCCGTGGCTGCTGGAGCACGCCAACGTCATCCACCAGTGCGGCCCCGCCGAGGAACCGCAGGTCGCCGCCGCGGCGGCCACGCTGCCCCCGCCGCTGGCCGAGCGCTACCGGGTGCAGGGGTTCGTCGGCGCCGAACTGCCCGACGTGCTCGCCCTGGCCGACGTCGTGATCTCGCGCAGCGGCGCGGGCACCATCGCCGAGGTCACCGCCCTGGGCAAGGCGGCCGTGCTGATCCCGCTGGCCTCCTCGGCCGGGAACGAGCAGGCCCACAACGCCTCCCACCTCCAGAAGGCGGGTGCGGCGGTCGCGATGCTGGGCGAGGTCACCCCCGAGGGCCTCCGCGCGGCCATCGCCCCGCTCTTGGCCGACCCCGCCCGCCGCACGGCTCTGGCCGCCCAGGCCCGCCTTCACGGCCGCCCCGACGCCGCCGAGCGCCTGACCGATGCCGTCCTGTCAGCGGTCCGCTAGGCCGGGTAGGCGTGGGTTTCGGTGGCTTTGACCGCGACCCAGACCTCGCGGCCCGGCGTCAGGTCGAGTTCGGCCACGGCGGCCGGGGTCACGTCGGCGGCGACCGCGACCGGGCCGTCGATGTGGACGCGGATGTTGTCGCCGTGCCGTTCTATGCCGTCGATCCGGCCTTCCCACAGGTTGCGGGGGCTGCCGTCGGGGCGGGCGCGGTAGAGGGCCACCGCGCGCGGCGGGAACGCCACGAACGCCGGGCCGGTCACGTGTTCCTCGGTCGTGAAGGCCAGGCCGCCGACCCGCACCTGCTCGCCGTCGCCCTCGCCCCGATAGAGGTTGAGGCCGACGAGCCGGGCGACGTAGTCGGTGCGGGGCCGTCGCGCGATCTCGGAGGGCGTGCCCTCCTGGACGACCGAACCGTTCTCGATCACCACGAGCCGGTCGGCCAGCACCATCGCGTCGAGCGGGTCGTGGGTGACCAGCACGGTCGCGCCGTCGAACCCGGTCAGCCGGCGGCGTAGCTCGGAGCGGATCTCCAGCCGGGTGTGCGCGTCGAGGGCGGCCAGCGGTTCGTCGAGGAGGAGCAGGCGCGGCTCCACCGCGAGAGCTCGGGCGAGGGCGACGCGTTGGGCCTGTCCGCCGGACAGGCGCCGGGGGCGTACAGAGGAGAACTCCGACAGGCCCATGCGGTCGAGCAGTTCCTGGGCCTTGAACCGGGCCGCCGCCTTCGACGACCCCTGGCAGCGGGGCCCGAAGGCGACGTTGTCGAGCGCCGACAGGTGGGGGAAGAGCAGGTAGTCCTGGAACACGACGCCGATCGGCCGCCGCTCGGCGGGGCGGCGCTCGATGCGGTCGCCGTCGAGCTCGATGTGACCCTCGGTCAGCGGGGTCAGCCCGGCCAGGGCCCGCAGGGCGGTCGTCTTCCCGGCGCCGTTGGGCCCCAGCAGCGTGACGACCTCGCCCCGCCCGACCGTCAGGTCGAGATCGAGCCGGAAGGAGGGCCGCTGGACGACGATGCGCGCGCTCAGTGTCATGCCGCCGCCCCCACCCACCGGTCGCGCAGCCCGACCAGGATGATCACCGACACCGCGAGCAGCACCAGGCTGAGCACGATCGCCGCCTCGGGCTCGGTCTCCAGCGCCAGGTAGACGGCCAGCGGCATGGTCTGGGTGCGGCCGGGGAAGTTCCCGGCGAATGTGATCGTCGCGCCGAACTCCCCGAGGGCCCGCGCCCAGCAGAGCACCGCTCCGGCCAGGACACCCGGGGCGACCAGCGGCAGCGTCACCCGCCAGAACACGGTGAACCGCGAGGCCCCCAGCGTCGCGGCGGCCTCCTCATAGCGGTGGTCGGCCGCCCGCAGCGCGCCCTCCACGGCGATGACCAGGAACGGCATCGCCACGAACGCCTCGGCGACCACCACCCCGGCCGTCGTGAACGGCAGCGAGAAGCCGAACACCGACTCCAGCCACTGCCCGATCAGCCCGCGCCGCCCGAGCACCAGCAGCAGCGCCACCCCGCCGACGACCGGCGGCAGCACCAGCGGCACCGTCACCAGCGCCCGCAGCAGCCGCCGCCCGGGGAAGTCGGTGCGGGCCAGCAGCCAGGCCAGCGGCACCCCGAACACCAGGCAGACGAACGTCGCGATGGACGCCGTGACCAGCGACAACCGCAGCGCCTCCAGAACCTGGGGTTCGGAGAGCCGCTGCGGCAGCGTCGACCACGGCGCCCGGATGAGCAGCCCCGCCAGCGGCAGGACGAGGAACGCCATCCCCAGGACGGCAGGGATCACCAGAACCCAGGGAAGGCGGCTTCTCACGGGGCTTCGAAACCGGCCTTCGTCAGGACGTCCTTGCCCTGCTGCGACAGCACGAGGTCGACGAACTTCTGGGCCAGGGTGGGCGCGGGCGCCTTGGACAGGGTGGCGATCGGGTAGTCGTTGATCGCCTGGTCGGCCTCGGGGAACGGGATGCCGGTGACCTTCCCGGCCGAGGCGATCACGTCGGTCTTGTAGACGAGCGCGGCGTCGACCTCACCGAGTTCGACCTTGGTGAGGGTGGCCTTGACGTCCTGCTCCAGCGTGACCGGGGTGACCTCGACCCCGGCGGCGGCCAGCGCCTTGACGGCGGCGGCGCCGCACGGCACCTGCTCGGCGCACAGGGCGACCTTGACCTTGGGGTCGGTCAGGTCTTTCAGGTTCTCGACCTTGGCGGGGTTGTCCGGCGGGACGGCGATCTCCAGCTTGTTCTTCACGAACACCGTCTGCGCCCCGGCCAGGCCCGCGTCCGCCACGGTCTTCATTGTGGCAGGCGAGGCGGCGGCGAACACGTCGGCGGGCGCGCCCTGGGTGATCTGGGTGGCCAGCGTGGCGCTGGAACCGAAGTTGAAGGTCACCTTGCTGCCGGGGTTGGCGGCCTCGAACTGCTTGCCGAGTTCGGTGAAGGTCTCGGTCAGGGACGCCGCGGCGAACACCGTCAGTTCGGTCTCCGCCGGGGCGGCGGCGGAAGTGGCAGGGGCGGCCGACGTTGGGGCCGCGCCGCTGTCCGTGGACGACGACCCACAGGCCCCCAGCGCGAACATCGACGCGACGGCGGCGATCAGGGACAGACGCTTCAGCACCGAGCACTCCTTACATTCGGAATCGACTAACGATACGTGGCGCCTGCTAACCGTCCGATAGCGATCACATCGCAATCGCCGCACTAATCGGCGAACAGCCTCGCAACTGCGGCAAGCCGTGCAAGGGCCAGGTAGTGGTCGTCACCGTCGTGGAAATGGACGGGCTCCCAGCCGGTGGCCTGAAGCAGCGGCATCAGGTTGGCCTCCGCGCGGACGTCGTCGGGCGACAGTTCGCGGCCGTGCCTGGCGGCCAGCACCGCGCGGCCGACGGGGTGGAAGAGGGCGAGGCGGGCTCCCGGGCGGGCGACGCGGGCGAACTCGCGCAGCATCAGGCGCACGTCGACGACGTGACCCGTCAGCCCGGCGGCCAGGATGCCGTCGACGGCCGCGTCGGCGAGGGGCAGTTCGACCGCGTCGGCGATCACCACCGGGCCGCGTTCGCGGGCGACGGCGGCCATCTCCGGGGTCAGGTCGACGCCCACGACACGGTCGGTGAAGGCGCGCAGCAGCGGCATGGCGCGGCCGGTGCCGCAGCCGGCGTCCAGGGCGATCGAGCCGGGCGTCAGTTCCAGGCGCGCGATGGCCGCGGCGAACGCCGGGCCGTCGTCGGGGAACTTGTCGTCCCAGGTGGCGGCGCGGACCGCGAAGAAGGCTCTGGTCTCGTCCTTTTCCATGTCAGCGATGCTAGGCCCACGTATAAATTGCACCCATGCGGACAAACTGGCGGCGCCGCGTGGTGCTGGGCGCGACCGGGACGGTCGTCGTCGTGGCGCTCGCCCTGGGGGCCGCCGGCTATTACTACTCGGGGCTCGTGATCGACCCCGTCCACACCTCGACCTATCCGATCGAGGTCGTCGCCGTCGGCGACGGCCGGGTCACGCTCAAGGGCGGCGTCGACACCGACGCGCTCGGCATCTACGGCCTCACGTGGGCCGACGGCAACGCCCGGCTCGGCGAGACGATCTCCGAGGGCGCCGGCACGGTCACCCGCACGCTGGAGAAGGTCGTCAGCGGCGACCTCAAGCCGGGTGTGCGCGCCTATCTCGACCGGTGGGTGTGGGGCGACGGCACGCCGAAGTCGGTCGGGGTGCCGTACCAGGACGTCGGGGTGAAGTCGCCGCTCGGCACCTTCCCGGCCTGGCGGACCGAGGGCACCTCCGACACGTGGGTGATCGCGATCCACGGCCGCAACGGCGGGCGGGGCGAGGCGCTGCGCGTCATCCCCACGCTGCACGAACTCGGTCATCCGGTGCTGGCGATCTCGTACCGGAACGACGAAGGCGCGCCCGCGAGCCCCGACGGCCGGTTCCACCTCGGGGACACCGAGTGGGAGGACGTCCGGGCGGCGATGGACTACGCGCGCACCCAGGGGGCCAAGAAGTTCGTCCTCTACGGCTGGTCGATGGGCGGCGGCATCGCGGCGGTCGCGGCCAGGCGGCTGCCCGGCGCGGGGATCACGGCGCTGATCCTCGACAGCCCGGTGCTCGACTGGCGGTCGCCGATCGCGCAGGGCGCGCGGCAGATGGGGGTCCCCGGCCTGCTCACCACGGTCGGCCAGTGGGTGGTCTCGGCCCGCACCGGGCTGAGCTTCGACGACCTCGACCACGTCGCGCACGCCGCCGAGTTCGACCTGCCGATCCTGGTCTTCGTCGACCACGACGACGACACCGTGCCGGTCGACCGGGCGCGGGCGTTCGCCGCAAAGAGGCCCGACATCACCACGCTCGTGGAGACCAAGGGCGGCGGCCACACCGGGTCGTGGAACGTCGACCCCGCCGACTACGAGAAGGCGCTCACGGAGTTTCTCCGATCACCACGGTGAACGCGGTGCTGGTGACCGTGAACCCGAGCCGCGTATAGACCCGCTGCGCGGGGTTCCCGTCGGTGACGGCCAATCCCAATCGGGTGACGCCGTCGGCGGCGGCGCGGAGCTGGACGTGCCGCAGCAGCCGCCCGCCGGTGCCCGGGACCGACATCTCCGGATTACGGAACACCTCCGTCACCCACGGGGTGCCCTTGAAGTCGTTCACGAAGACCCCCGCGATCACCGCGCTCTGGTCGTTCACGGCCAGTGCGCTGCACGGCATCAGCGGCCCGACCAGGGTGCCCTCCAGGAGCGGGATCAGGTCGGTCGCCATGACCTCCTCGCGGTCGCGGGGCGCGTCGACGGGATGGTCGGGGTGGCCGGGCGGGTAGGCCAGGGCCATGGCCGGGTAGATGTCGGCGGGCGAGCGATCGACCGGGGTGAACCGCACCCCCTCGGGCGGGGCGCTGGGGGCCGAGGGGAGGTCGGTGAGGTCGGCGTACATCGAGTGGGCGTGCCGGAGCCGCCGCGCGCCGCGCGCCACGAGCTCCCGGCCCAGGCCGACGTCGGTGGAGACCGCCCAGCCCTTGAGCTGCGTCAGGATGACCTCCACGGCGCCGGGGCCGATCACCTGGAGGTAGTCGGCCCAGGGGCGGCCGTCGCGGACTCCTTCGACGAAGCTGATCGCCGCTATACCAAGGTCGTTGGCCCTGATCTGTCGCATGGCGACCAGAATAGGCTTCGGTCGTGACCGAGATAGAGGTTCGCCAGGCGAAGCCCGCCGACTACGACGCGATCAAGGCGGTCGTCGACGAGTGGTGGGGCTGGCCGGTCCAGGGCGGGCTGACGCGTCTGTTCCTCGACCACTTCCACAACACCAGCTTCGTCGTGTACGCCCACGGCCACCTCGTGGCCTTCCTCGTCGGCTTCCTCTCACAGGGGGACCGCGACCTGGCGTACATCCACTACGTGGGCGTCGCCCCCACGTTCCGGCGCAGCGGCGTCGGCCGGGAGCTCTACCGGCGGTTCTTCTCGCTGGTCTACTCGGTCGGCCGCACCCGCGTGGCCGCGATCACCTCACCGCGCAACACCCGCTCGATCGCCTTCCACAAGGCGATGGGCTTCCACGTGAGCGCGCCGATCGCCGATTACGATGGCCCGGGTGCGGACCGCGTCCACTTCGACCGATTGATTGATGAATGACCCTTTCGATCCAGCGACTCGACCTCGACCGTCTCGACGACTGCCTCGCCCTCGCGGCCGACCGCTCATGGTCGCCCGAACGGGAGAAGTGCCGACTGCTGTTCGACCTCGGCGAGGTCTACGGCATCGACGCCCCCGACGGAGACGGCCTGGCCGCCACGGTGACCATGGTCCGCTTCGGCACCCGGGTGACCGCGATCAGCATGATGCTGGTGGCCGCCCGCCACGAGCGCCAGGGCCTCGGCACCCGCCTGATGCGCCACGTCCTCGACGTCGCCGGAACCGACACCGCCGCCCTGACCGCCACCGCCATGGGCCGCCCCCTCTACGAACGCCTCGGCTTCCGCCCGACCGGCACCTGCGACGTCTATGTCGGTTCGACCACTGTGACCGCGACCGGACGCACCGAACGGCTCACCGACCTCGCGGCCGTCACCAAGCTCGACGAAGAGGTCTACGGCGCGCCCCGCACCGAACTGTTCGCCCGGCTGCCCGAATTCTCCGAGAGCTTCCGGGTGACCGGCGGCGGCTTCGGCGGCGCCTGGCACAACGGCCACGTGACCGTGCTCGGCCCCATCGTGGCCGCGTCCGACGACGACGCCCGCGACCTGCTCACCGACCTGGCCGCCGACGTGACCGGCCCCATCAGGGTCGAGGCCTTCCTCCCGGCCGCCGAACAGTGGGCCGTCGACCACGGCCTCGCCCCGGCGTTCAGCACCACGCTCATGGAATACGGCAAGCCGATGACCACCGACCAGTCCCGCACCTACGCCCCGGTCATGCAGGCGCTGGCATGATCCTCGACGGCGGTCTGGCGACCCACCTGGAGACCCTGGGCTGCGACCTGAGCGACGACCTGTGGTCGGCCCGGCTCCTGGCCGACGACCCCGGCGTGATCCGCCGCGCCCACCTCGACTTCTTCGCCGCCGGGGCCGACGTCGCGACGACGGCCAGCTACCAGGCGACCATCGAGGGCCTCACCCGCCACGGCGCCTCGGCCGCCGAGGCCGCCGCGTTGATCGTGTCGTCGGTCGAGCTGGCCCGGCAGGCCCGCGACGACCACGGCGCCGGGCTGGTCGCCGCCAGCGTCGGCCCCTACGGCGCCTACCTGGCCGACGGCCAGGAGTACACCGGCGACTACGGCGGCCTGACCGAAGACGACCTCTACACGTGGCACCGCGACCGCTTCCACCTGCTGGCCGGCGCGGGCGCCGACCTGCTCGTGGCCGAGACCATCCCCTCGCTGCCCGAGGCCAGGGCGCTGCTGCGGCTGTTCCACGAGACCGGCGCCGACGGCTGGATCAGCTTCTCCTGCCGCGACGCCCACACCATCAGCGACGGCACCCCCTATGCCGAGGCCGCCGCCCAGATCGACATCCCGGTCGGCGCCAACTGCACCAATCCGGCCTACATCGCGAACCTGATCACGCAGGGCGCGAGGGTGGTCTACCCCAACTCGGGTGAGACCTGGAACGCCCAGGCGCGCACATGGGAGGGCGTCGGCAACGACTTCCCCGTCGCCGACTGGACGGGCGCGACGCACATCGGCGGCTGCTGCCGCACGACGCCGGCGCAGATCACGGCGATCAGGCGCTCAGCCCGCGAGTAGGGCCGCCCGGTCGGCGGCCGAGAGGCCCGCCTTGTCGAGGTGGGCGAGCAGCTCGCGGTGGGCCCGCCAGACCTCGGGCGAGACGCCCGGGAGGTCGTAGTGGTAGTCGACCTCGACCGGGGTGTCAGACGACACGTCGAGGATGAAGTGCTTGACGCCGTCGACGGCGTCGCGGAGCTCGGTCAGCGTCTCGGCCGACACACCCGAGCGGATCGGGGCGTCCACCGGGCGGGCGTACCAGACGTCGAGGTCACGGTCGAGTGCGCGTTCCCTGCTGACCCTCACGGTCAGCCGGTGGACGGCGGTGGTCACCGCAACCAGCCCCTTCCGAAGACGTGTTCCAGGTCGTGTTCGACGTCGTCAAGGGCCGCTCTGGTGATGTTGCGTATCGGCACCATCGAGCGCCCCACGACCACCTCGGTTCCGTCGTAGAGCAAGAGTAGGCGACTCGCCGAGGTCGTTTCGCGCCATCTGACCGACAGCGCATGTAACCGGGCCAAGGTGTAGATGCGGTCGACGACTTCGCGATATGAGGTCACCATCCCTCCACTGTGCGTGGCCGAAAAGCGCAGCTCAATGAACACGCGGAGAGGAAATCGGACCCTTCGGCGCATCCGCCGAACCCGAGCGCGCCGGGCGCCGTATCTCCGGACGTGAGGCGTCCCGTAGTCGTGTGCGCGCTGGCCCTGGCCGCGGGGCTGGGTGTTCTCGTGCTCGTCCAGCTGCTCAGCGGTCCGCGTGACCTGATCGCCATCCGGGGGCTTCCCTCACCGGGGGCCTTCACCACGTGGGGGCTGCCGATCATGCGGCTCGTCCACGACCTCTGCGCGATCGGCACCGTCGGGTCGCTGCTCGCCGCCGTGCTGCTGAAGGACCGGAACATCCTGGTCCGCGCGGTGCCCCGCTGGGCGCTGGCGTGGGCGGGCACCGCCGCGGCGACCGTCGTGCTGACGCTCTCCGACTTCGTCGGGGCGCCGGTGCCGGAGGCGCTGCGGTCGGGGATGCTCTCGACCTTCATCCTGTACGTCCCGCAGGGGCTGGCCTTCCTGGTCGTGTACGTCCTGACGCTCGCGATCACCCTGCTCAGCTTCGTCCTGCGGGACCGGCCGTGGGTACTGCTCGTGGTGGCCGTGCTCGCGGTGCTGCCGCCCGCCTACGCGGGGCACTCGGCCTCGGCCGTCGACCACGACTTCGCGGTGTCGAGCCTGCTCGTCCACCTCGCCGGGGTCACCCTGTGGGTCGGCGGGCTGTTCGGGCTGGTCGCGTTCATGCGCGAGGCGCCGGTGAAGGCCGTCGAGCGGTTCAGCGCGCTGGCGCTCTGGTGTTACGTCGCGGTCGCCCTGTCGGGGCTGCTCAACGCCTGGGTCCGGCTCGGGAAGCTGGAGCATCTCTGGACGTCGGAGTACGGGATTCTCGTTCTCCTCAAGCTGGCCGCGGTGGGTGCGCTGGGGTGGTTCGGTATGCGCCACCGGACCCGCACCATCGCGGCCCTGTCCACCACCAAGGTCCCGTTCCTGAAGCTGGCCGGTGGCGAGATCGTCCTGATGGGCGCCACGATGGGCCTGGCCGTCGCGCTGTCGCGCACCCCGCCGCCACCCGGCGACTCGCCCGCCCACGGCGTGCTCGGCTTCTACCTTCCGATCCTGGCCCCCGGCCGGTTCTTCACCGAGTGGCGGCCCGACGCGATCCTGATCCTGGCCATCGCGCTCGCCTGCGGCGCCTACTTCCGCTGGTCGGACCGGCAGCGCCCGGTCATGTGGGCGGCGGGCCTGGCCCTGTTCGCGTTCGCGACCGTCGGCGGGCTCGGCACCTACGCCCGCGCGATCGTCTCGGTGCAGCTCATCCAGTGGGCGATCGTGGGCGCGCTGGTCCCGGCGATGCTGGCCATGGCCTGGCGGCCGTGGCGCCCGCCCGCGTGGGTGGGTCTCGTCACCGCGACCATCCCCTACCTCGCGCTGTTCACCACGCCGCTGTTCGAGCTGTCGCAGTCGGTCCTCGCGGTCCGGCTGATCGTGCTGCTGGGGCTGGCGCTGGCGGCGTACACGACCATCTGTTCCGGGCTCTGGACGTTGACCGCCGGCACCCAGGCGCTGGTCGCCCTCTATCTGCTGCTCGGCCCCGACCAGGGCACGGGCTGGTACGCGCAGCTCAAGGAGATCACCTGGCTGCCGACCGGCGACCAGTGGCTCGGCGCGCTGGTCTACGCCGCAATCGCGGCCGTCGCGGTGGCGGCGGCCCGGCTCTCACCGAAGATGAAGGAGGACGGTCATGTCTCTAGTCGTGACCAGACGCTGGACGCTACCGATCCTCGCGCTGGCGGCGATCCCCGCGATCTGGTGGGCGATCGGCGGCGATGAGTCGCAGGCCACCGGCCACCACGCCAAGGCCCCGACCCACACGCTGGAGGAGATCACCGGCGTCATCGGCTGCACGCCCGAGATCCAGGGCCAGCAGCCCGACATGCGCCAGGCGATGTGCACCGCGCCGTCGTACCGCTCGGTCGTGCTGACCTTCAAGGGCGACCAGAACCAGACCGACTGGCTCAAGGGCGCGCAGGCCTACGGCGGCACCTACCTCGTCGGCACCCGCTGGGTCGTGGTCGGCCCCGAGAAGGAGCTCAACGGGCTGATCCCGAAGCTCGGCGGCCACGTGGAGGTGGCCGAACACGGGGGTCACTCGTGAAGGTTCTGTGAAGGGAGTCACAAAGTTCACCACGCGGTGACTTCGTCCCAATACGCTTGTCCGCCATGAGGCGATTAATCGCATTCGCCGGGAGCGCGGCCATGGTGGGCACGGTTCTCACCACTCCGGCCGCCGCCGCACCCGCCGACCCCCTCCAGGCACTCGCGGCCAAGCTCGAAAGCGCCCACGGGGTGCACTACGAGACGGTGCAGAGAACCGACGACGCCACCTACAAGATCTACGGCGACCTCCAGTTCGGATGGTCCCGGGTCAAGGCCAACCGCGCCATCGTGGAGCCGTCCCTCGGGCCGTCCGCCACGATGGAGGAGCGGCACGAGAAGATCCGCGAGACCATCTGGGTCGGCGACGACGTCTACCACGACGACGGCAAGGGCGGATGGAAGCTCAACGACGACGTGACGGCCGCCGGTCTCGGCGACGCCGTGGTGCACGCGCTGTCGGTGGCGGAGATCGGCGCTCTCGTGAAGTCGGCGAAGAAGAAGTCCGCGGGCACCGTCCTCGACGGCGTGTCGACGACGATCTACGAGGGCCGGGTGCGCAGCAAGGTTCGCGTGACCGACTGGAAGATCTGGATCGGCAGTGACGGCCTGATTCGACGGGTCACGAGTGACACGGCGAAAAAGGATGGAAAAGACCGGACCGTCCGTGACACATACCTCACGGAATGGGGCAAGCAGGTCTGGATCTACGCCCCTGACCAGCGCCTTGTCACTGCGCGCACGTAAGTGAACCTCTTTGTCGCGACGGCTTGATAACCCTGTCCGAATAGGACAGGGTTACCGGCAATCACGACAAACGGGGTGACGAGAAATGAAGCGATTAATCGCGGCCGCCGCGGCGTTCGCCATGGTGACGGCGCTGACCACGGGGGCGGCGCAGGCCAAGGCGGCAGACCCGGTGAAGGCCCTGACGGCGCAGCTGCAGAGCGCGCGCGGGGTCCACTTCAACTCGGTCAGCAGGATCGACCCGAGCCTGGGGTTCAAGACCCGGACCTACGGCGACCTCCAGTTCGGCCGGTCCCGGGTGACGGCGAGCGAGGTCACCACGACCAGCTCCGGCACCGAGCCGATGTCGGAGGAGTTCACCGAACTCTTCGGCGAGTTCTCCGACACGGCGTCCAAGACGATCACCCTCAAGGGTGCCACCTACATGAGCGGCGGCCTGCTCGACTGGGTCGGCCTGCCTCCGGGCAAGACCTGGGTCCGCCTGAAGACCCCGGGCGCCAACCTGTCGGGCATGGGCACAGCGGCCATCAACGTGCTGTCCCCCAGGGAACTGCGCACCCTGCTGAAGTCGACGACATCGAAGAAGCCGGGCGGGGTCGTCGACGGGGTGGCGACCACGCTCTACACCGGGAGCCAGCGGACCAATCTGACGCTGGCCGACGTCACGATCACCTGGACCATCAACTGGAAGCTCTGGATCGGCACCGGAGACGGCCTGATCCGCCGCATCGCCACGCATGACGTGCTGGCTTCGCCCGCCACCAAGAACGCCAAGGCGACGAAGATCGTGCTGGCCTCCGACACCCACCTGACCGGTTGGGGCAAGAAGGTCTGGATCGACGCACCGGCGGAGAAGGACGTGGTCGACCTGGAGGACGTGCTCGACGACATCCTCAAGCCCAACGTGATCGGCATGATCAACCTGGGCGACTGACGCCCACACTCCACGACGCACCCCGCCGGTTCGGCAGAATCGGCGGGGTGACGTCTTTCGACGAGGTCGCCGCCCACCGCGACGAGCTGCGGGCCCACTGCTACCGGCTGCTCGGGTCGATGGACGACGCCGAGGACGCCGTACAGGAGACCCTGCAGAGGGCCTGGCGGAACCTCGACGGGTTCGAGGGCTCGCTGCGGGCCTGGCTCTACAAGATCGCCACCAACCGCGCCCTGACGATCATCGGGCAGCGGAAGAAGCCGATCGAGCTCGGGCCGCCCATGGTCGTCGAGAGCGCCGAGACCAAGGTGCTCATCCAGGAGAGCGTGGAGCTGGCCTTCGTCGCCGCCATCCACCGCCTGACCCCGCCTCAGCGGGCCGCGCTGCTGCTGCGGGACGTCCTCGGCTATTCGGCGCGGGAGGCCGCCGACATGCTCGGCACCTCCCCGGCCGCCGTGCACAGCGCGGTCAGGAGGGCACGGGCCGCCCTCGCCGAGCAGGACTCGGCCGGAGTAGAGGGACAGCGGGAGGCGGCCGCCCGGTACGCCGCCGCCTGGCACGCCGGCGATCTGGAGGGGATCGTCGCGATGCTGACCGAGGACGCCAGGTACACGATGCCGCCGCTCGACGAGCGCTACCACGGCCACGCGGAGATCCGCCGGTTCCTGGTGGAGGGGCCGCTCCAGTTCGGATGGCGGTTCGTGGCCACGGCGACGCCGAAGGTGTGGGTGACGTACATGATCAGCGAGGGGCGGGAGCTCCCGGTCAGCGTCGACGTCCTCGTCTTCAGGGGCGCGAAGATTTCCGGGGTCGTCTCGTTCGTCAGCGACGAATTCGTGCGGTTCCTCGGGTTGTAGAGGTATGGATGACATCCGCAAGCTGATCGAGAACTGGGCCCGCGCGGTCCACGAGGGTGACCTGGAGCAGGTCGCCGCCCACCACACCGACGACGTCGTCATGTTCGACGTGCCGCCGCCCTACCAGGGGGTCCGGGGCATCGACGCCTACCGGGCCACCTGGCCGGGCTTCTTCGAGTGGCAGCGGTCGGGCGCCGTCTTCGAGATCGAGGAACTCGACGTCGTCGAAGGGGCCGACGTCGCGTTCGCCTACGGCCTCGCCCGCTGCGCCGACGCCGCCGACACCTCGCCGGTACGCCTCCGCCTGACCATGGGCCTGCGGAAGGTCGACGGGGAGTGGCGCATCACCCACGAGCACCACTCGTTCCCCTCGGAAGGTTAGGGCTCGTAGGCGAGGTTGGGGCGCAGCCAGCGCTCCACCTCGTCGACCGGCATGCCCCTTCTGGCGGCGTAGTCGTGGATCTGGTCCTTGTCGAGGCGGCCGACGGTGAAGTAGCGCGCGTCGGGGTGCTGGAGGATCAGGCCGCTGACCGCCGCCGCCGGGGTCATCGCGAACGACTCGGTCAGCCCGATGCCCGCCGCCTCGGCGCCGAGCAGGTCGAACAGGTCGCGCTTCTCGCTGTGGTCGGGCGTGGCCGGGTAGCCGAGCGCCGGGCGGATGCCCCGGAACTTCTCGGCGTGCAGGTCTTCCAGCAGGGGCTCGGCGCCGGGCTCGAACCACTCGCGGCGGGCCTTGAGGTGGATCCACTCGGCGAACGCCTCGGCCAGCCGGTCGGCCAGCGCCTTCACCATGATCGACTTGTAGTCGTCGTTGTCGGCCTCGTAGCGGGCGGCCAGCACGTCGGCGCCCTGGATGGCCACCGCGAACCCGCCCATGTGGTCGCCCTCGGGCGCCACCCAGTCGGCCAGGCAGCGGTTGGGCCGGCCCTCGGGCTTGAGGGTCTGCTGCCGCAGCATCGGGAACCGGGCCGGGCCGACCACGATGTCGTCGCCCTCGGAGTGGGCGGGCCAGAAGCCGTAGACGCCCTCGGCGTGGAACGACCCGTCGGCGATGATCTGGTCGAGCATCGCGAACGCGTCGTCGTAGAGCTCGCGCGCCTCGGGCCGCTCCAGGATCGCCGGGTATTTGCCCTTGAGACCCCAGGCCAGGCCGAGGAACTGCCAGTCGACGAACTCGCGCAGCTCGGCGATCGAGGGGGTGACCTTCCGGACCCCGGTGAACTCGGGCACGGGCAGGGCGTCGTAGGAGACGGCCGTGCGGTTGGCCCGGATCTTCTTCAGCGGGAGCAGCGGCTGGCGGATGCGCGTCTCGTGCTGCTCGCGCAGCCGATCTTGATCGGTCTTGGACGTGATCGCCAGTTCCTTGGCCCGCGCGGGGTCGAGCAGGTCGGACACCACGCCGACCACCCGCGACGCGTCGAGCACGTGGAGGGTCAGCGCGTCGTAGGCGGGCGCGATGCGCACGGCGGTGTGCTGCTTGGACGTGGTCGCCCCGCCGATCAGCAGCGGCGTCGACATGCCCCGCTGGGTCATCTCGGAGGCGACGCTCACCATCTCGTCGAGCGACGGCGTGATCAGGCCGGACAGGCCGATCACGTCGGCGCCCTCGGCCTCGGCGACGTCGAGGATCTTGGCCGCCGGGACCATCACGCCCAGGTCGATGACCTTGTAGTTGTTGCAGCCCAGCACCACGCCGACGATGTTCTTGCCGATGTCGTGGACGTCGCCCTTCACCGTCGCCAGCACCACCGTGCCCTGGCCGGTGTCGGACTTCTCGTCCTCCATGAACGGTTCGAGGTAGGCGACCGAGCGCTTCATCACCCGGGCGCTCTTCACGACCTGCGGCAGGAACATCTTCCCGCTGCCGAACAGGTCGCCGACGATCTTCATGCCGTCCATCAGCGGGCCCTCGATGACGTCGAGCGGCCTTGGGGCTTCAAGGCGTGCCTCTTCGGTGTCCTCGACGATGAAGTCGACGATGCCGTGGACCAGCGCGTGCGCCAGCCGCTCCTTGACGGGTGCCTCGCGCCACGAGAGGTCGACGACCCGGGCGGTGCCGCTGCCCTTGACCGTCTCGGCGTAGGAGACCAGCCGGTCGGTCGCGTCGTCGCGCCGGTCGAAGATCACGTCTTCGACGAGTTCCAGCAGCTCGGCGGGGATGTCCTGGTAGACGGCGAGCTGCCCGGCGTTCACGATGCCCATGTCGAGGCCGGCCGTGACGGCGTGGAACAGGAACGCCGAGTGCATGGCCTCGCGGACGACGTCGTTGCCCCGGAAGGAGAACGACAGGTTCGAGATGCCGCCGCTGATGCGCACCCCGGGGCAGCGCTGCTTGATCAGCGGGAGGGCGTCGATGAAGTTCTTCGCGTACGAGTTGTGCTCGCTGATCCCGGTCGCGACGGCCAGGACGTTGGGGTCGAAGATGATGTCTTCGGCCGCGAACCCGGCCTGCTGGGTGAGCAGGTCGTACGCCCGGCCGCAGATGGCGACCTTGCGCTCGGTGGTGTCGGCCTGGCCTTGTTCGTCGAAGGCCATCACGACGACGCCGGCGCCGTAGTTCTTGATCTGCCTGGCGTGGTCGAGGAAGACCTCCTCGCCCTCCTTGAGGCTGATCGAGTTGACCACGCCCTTGCCCTGGACGCACTTGAGCCCGGCTTCGAGGACCGTCCACTTCGAGCTGTCGACCATGATCGGCACCCGGGCCACCTCGGGCTCGGTCGCGATCAGGTTGAGGAAGGTCGTCATGGCCTGCTCGCTGTCGAGCAGGTCGGCGTCCATGTTGACGTCGAGCAGGTTGGCGCCGCCGCGCACCTGCTCCAGCGCGACGTCGACCGCCGCCTGGTGGTCGTTGCCCTCGATGAGCCGCCGGAACTTCGCCGACCCGGTGACGTTGGTGCGCTCACCGATCATCACGAAGCCGGTGTCGGGCCCGATCGCGAACGGCTCGAGACCGGAGAACCGGGTGGCCTTCGCCGGAACCGGCACCTCACGCGGCTTGAGACCCTTCACGGCCTCGGCGATCTTCGCGATGTGGGCCGGGGTGGTCCCGCAGCACCCGCCGGCGATGTTGACCATGCCCTGCCGGGCGAACTCGCCGAGCAGCGCGCCGGTCTCCTCGGGCGTCTGGTCGTAGCCGCCGAACGCGTTGGGGAGGCCGGCGTTGGGGTGGCTGGCGACGTACACCCCCGCGATCTTCGAGAGCTCGGCCACGTGAGGCCGCATCTCGGTCGCCCCCAGCGAGCAGTTGACCCCGACGACGAGGGGGTTGGCGACCTCGATCGAGCGCCAGAACGCCTCGACGGTCTGCCCGGAGAGCGTGCGCCCGCTCAGGTCGACGATGGTGACCGAGATCCACAGGGGCAGTTCGGGCGCGACCTCACGGGCGGCCGCGATGGCCGCCTTGGCGTTGAGCGTGTCGAAGATCGTCTCGATCATCAGCAGGTCGACCCCGCCCTCGGCGAGCGCCGAGATCTGCTCGACGTAGGCCGCCTTGACCTGGTCGAACGTGCGAGCGCGGAAGGACGGGTCTTCGACCTTGGGCGACAGCGAGAGCGTGACGTTGAGCGGCCCGACCGAGCCCGCGACGAACCGCCCGCCGAACTCGTCGGCCGCCTGCCGGGCCAGCCGCGCGGCCTGGAGGTTCTGCTCCCGCACGAGGTGTTCGGCGCCGTAGTCAGCCTGCCCGATGCTCGTCGCGGTGAAGGTGTTGGTCGTCGTGATGTCGGCCCCGGCGGCGAGGTACTGCCGGTGGATGTCGAGGATCACATCGGGCCGCGTCAGGTTGAGCATGTCGGGATCGCCCGCATAGCGCTCGTCGCCGTAGTCGGCGGGGGTGAGACCGACGCCCTGCAGCATGGTGCCGAAGGCACCGTCGAGCACCGCGATCCGGTCGGCGAGCAGCTGACGAAGATCCACTGAGCCTCCTCCGAACGATGGAAGAGGCGACCTTGTCGGGGTGGTTCCAGCCGAGCGTGGCGGGCGTTCACTTGGCCCGTTGCAGCGCCTCTCGACCTGCCGACCAGTTTAACAAACCTCCGGCTTGTCAAGACCAACGAAACTTTTCGGTCCTGCAAACTGGGCCTTTCTCACTTTGCTCGATCTGGCTAGCATTCGATTTCGGAACATCTCCGAAACATTTTGGAGCCTGACCCCCCAAAGGAGAGAGTTCGATGAGACGTTTGATGGCCACGGCGCTCTTACTCGTGGTCGCCCTCGGCGCCGGACCGGCGACGGCCAGCGGACGGCCTCCGGTCGTACAGGACCAGAGCCTGAAAGCCCTGGCGGCCCGGCACAACCTGGCGATCGGCACCGCGATCAGCAACGACGCCCTCGCCGAGCCCCAGTACAAGACCATCGCGACCCGCGAGTTCAACAGCGTGACGGCCGAGAACGTCATGAAGTGGGAGAGCCTGGAGCCCACCCGGGGCACCTACAACTGGGCCCCCGCCGACGCGTTGATCGACTTCGCCAAGAAGAACAACCAGAAGGTCCGCGGGCACGTGCTCGTGTGGCACAACCAACTGCCGACATGGCTGACCGAAGGCGTCGCCGACGGCTCGATCACCAAGCCCCAGCTGCGCGAACTCCTCCGCAAGCACATCACGACGGTCGTGAAGCGCTACAAGGGCAAGATCTGGCAGTGGGACGTGGTCAACGAGGCCGCCTCCGACCCGTGGGACACCCCCTCCGAGATCCACCTGAAGGGGTTCTGGGCCCAGAACCTCGGCCCCGACTACATCGCCGACGCCTTCCGGTGGGCCCGCGCGGCCGACCCCTCGGCGCTGCTGTTCTACAACGACTACAACATGGAGGCCTTCGGGGACCGGGGGCCCGGCGACAAGGTGTGGTTCATCTACAACCTGATCAAGAAGCTGCGGTCGCAGGGGGTGCCGATCGACGGGTTCGGGTCGCAGGGGCACCTGGGGACGCAGTACGGGAACTACGACGCCTTCCAGGTGAAGGAGGTGCTGGACGCTTTCTCGGATCTGGGGATGGTGTCGGCCTTCACCGAGGTCGACGTGCGGAGCCAGATGACCGCCGGGGTTCAGGCGGGGGATTCCAACGAGATCAATCCTCGGCTGCAGGCTTCGGCCTCGAACTTCAGCGTGCTGCTGCAGGCGTGCCTGCTGAACCGGAACTGTCTGTCGTACACGGTGTGGGGTTTCACGGACAAGCACTCGTGGGTGCCGACGTGGTTCACCAACCCGCCGGAGGGACTGGCGACGCTGTACGACGAGAACTACCAGCCGAAGCGGGCCTACAACTCGATCAAGAGTGACCTGGTGATGGCGGGGGCGCCGTACGTCCAGCCCAGACCGCGTCGCTGATCTTGGGGGGCCGGGGGGCGTATCGCCGCCCGGCCCTTTCGGGGAAGATCTGGTCCCATGCGGCCGAAGAAGATCGACGGAACCGAACTGGACGCCACCTTCTCCGTGGAGCAGGACGGCGCATTCCTGGCGATCATCCTGGAGAGCGCCACCGGCGAAAAGGAGGGCATTCCGGCCCGCAATCCCGATTACCGGGAAGCCCTCACGCTGCTCGTCTCGCGGCTTCGTGAACTCGGCGCGGTGATCGAGGACGCCCTCGTCGACTCCACCCGCACCCGGAACCTGGACGAGGCCGACCGGAGAGTGATCCACGCACCGCTGGCGCTGGCCACAGCGGCTGCCGACGACAAGGAGATCCGCCTCCTCCTGACCAGACCGCAGGGCCGGATCGGCCAGCGGCCGGGCGCGAAGAAGGACGGCAACACGACCAAGCGCCTGCGACTGCGGGTGACCGTGCCCGGATACACGGCCGAGAAGCTGGAACCCGTCCTCGCCGGAACGGCCGAAAGCCCCATCGACACGATGCTCGCGTCCCTCGACCGGCTGAACATCCAGTCGACCAAGCGCCACCAGCCGCTCACCCTGCTGTGGGCGATCGGCAGGGCCGTGCAGGGCCGCGAACGACAGGTTCCGTGGTCGGAAGCGCGTGGGGCCATCGGGTCGCTGATGCGCGATTTCGGCCATCCCGGCGACTCCCATGACAACGCCCACCTCCCGTTCCTCGCTCTGAACGGGAACGAGTTCTGGGAGCTGTCGGCGTCTCCGCCGAAGAAGGGGCCCGCAGGCGACCTCCGGTTGCGCTGGCTCAACCAGACCCGTCCGGAGATCACGGGCGGCCTGACCGAGGAGAGATACCGGCTCTTCGCCGAATCGCAGCCGGCCGTGAGCAGCGTCGTCGACCGGCTACTCCTCGCCCATTTCGACGGCGCCGACGAGCAGCCCCTGCTGGATGCGGTCGGACTCGGTGGAGCGGCCCAAGCGGTCGAGAACCACCGGCGGACCTATACCGGCAAACTGGGTTACGACCTCGTCGTCCTACGGCGGGGCGAACAGAACGCGCTGCGCCGCCTGTTACTGGGCCGAAGTGCGTCGCGGTGCGCACTGTGCGGCGCGGAGTTGCCCGAGCGCTTCCTCGTGGCCGCCCACATCAAGCAGCGCAGCGAGTGTTCCGAGCAGGAGCGCCGCGACCTCGACAACGTCGCCATGCTGGCCTGCACGCTGGGCTGCGACAGCCTCTACGAACACGGCTACATCGGCGTCGCCGACGACGGTGTGATCGAGCTCAGCCCACATCTTGTGCGCCACCCCCACCTGCACGAACACGCCCTCCGCCTGACCGGGCGCAAGGTCACGGCCTGGACCGGCTCAAGCAAGACCTACTTCGACTGGCACCTCAGCAAGGTCTTTCGCACGTAGATCCTGGACGAATCTCGTCAGCACCGGCGAAGAGTCGGAACGTCGCCACAGGACCGCCGCGCTGATCGTGGCCGTGGGGCCTTTCAGCGGGACGAAGGCCACGCCCTCCCTTCGCAGACCTTCGGCCGAGGCCGGGACCAGGGCCACACCCAGACCGGCCGCGACGCTCATGAGCTGGGTGGAGACCTGGCAGACGCGATGGGTGACGTTGGGCCGGAAGCCGGCCGTGGTGCACATGCCATGGACGGTTTCCGCCCATTGCGCGCAGTCGGCCAGCTCCAGGACGACGAAGGGATCGTGGGCGAGGTCGGCGATCTCGATCACCGGGCTGTCCGCCAAGGGGTGGTCGGCGGGCAGCGCCGCGATGAACGGTTCGACGGAGAGGATCGCGCCCTCCGGGCAGACGATGTCGCCGATGCGGGAGATGAAGGCGACGTCCACATCAGGCGGCTGGGTCGTGGCGCCCAGCGGGAGTTCCAGCAGGTCGACCTCGACGCCGGTGTGGCGGTTCCGGAAGTCGGCGAGCATGGCCAGGAAGGGGCCCGACGAGGTCGTCGGCATGTACGCCACCCTGAGACGCCCCAGCTCACCACGCTTGGCGCGGTCGGCCACCGCCTGAGCGACCCTGGCCTGGGCGAGGGTGCGGCGGGCCTCGATGAGGAACAGTTCGCCGACGTGGGTGAGGCGGGTGCGGCGCTTCTCCCTGATCAGGAGTTCCACGCCGAGGACCGACTCGAGCTTCTGGATCTGCTGCGACAGGGCCGGTTGGGCGATGTGGAGGCGTTCGGCGGCGCGGGCGAAATGGAGCTCTCCGGCCAGGGCGACGAAGCCCTCCAGATGGCGCAGCTCGAAGTTCATGCATTCAGCTTATCAACGCATCGACAATCGGTCTTTGATCTTATGAACCCTCTGCTTCTAGCGTCGGAGGCATGAGACTTTCAGGCAAGATCGCGCTTGTCACCGGTGGCACGTCCGGGATCGGCGAAGGCATCGCACGCCGGTTCGGGGCCGAAGGGGCGACCGTGGTGCTGACGGGGCGCCGGGCCGACCTCGGGGAGCGGATCGCGAAGGAGATCGGGACGGCGACCTTCGTCCCTGGCGACCTGGCCCAGGCCGAGACCCGCGAGGCCCTCGTCGCAGCCGTCGAGGCTTATGGCGGGCTCGACGTGCTCGTCAACAACGCCGCCGCGTTCGGCGACACCGTCACCGATCAGGTGACCGAGGAGGAGTTCGATCGGATCGTTGGGCTCAACTTCCGGGCGGCGTACCTGGTGACGCGGGACGTGTTGCCGCATCTGATCCGGAAGCCCGGCGGGCGGATCGTGAACATTTCGAGCATCGGGGTGCTTCGGTCGTGGCCCGGGGCGTCGGTGTACAACGCCAGCAAGGCGGCCCTGGAGAACCTGACCCAGACGTGGGCCCACGAATACGGGCAGTACGGACTCACCGCCAACGCGCTGACCCTGCCCGTCGTCGACGCCCCGATGTCCGTGCCCGCCCAGCCGTATGTCGACCTCCAGGCCATCCCTTCACGGCGAATCGGCACCATCACCGACGTCGCCGACATGGCGGTGTTCATCGCGAGCAACGAGTCGAGCTACCTGAACGGAGCCCGCATCCCCCTCGACGGCGGACAGAGCGCCTGACGCGCCGCCTTCTCGTCCGAGACTCCTGGGTCACATCCTTACGGGTGCCTCGATTTGAAGCGGGCGTATGAGCGGCGCTCGAGCCTTGCGAATAATATTTCACTCGCGGAATGCGGCATTCGCCTGATTTTTGCTGGATATGTTCGATCGCCAGTTCGATTCGGCTCGGGTAAATTCCTCGTCATGGTGTCAACCGAGCACGAGGTCCCTCTAGAGCTCATCCGGGATTCACCCGCCCTTGTCACTCGATTTCTCACCGAGTTAGGAGTCGAACCCCCGAAACACACCTCGCTTCAGGTCGACCATTCCGGCGTGAACGAGACCAAGGTCACCGAACACCACAGCGATTCCGTGGTGCTTCTCCTCGACGGCAGCAAGGTCGTCATGGCGGTGATCGTGGAAGTCCAGCTCCGCTTCGAAAAGGACAAGATCTACGACTGGTTCCCCTATGTGGCGAACCTGTGGGCCAGGCGCCGCTGCCCGACCACGCTCATCGTGTACGCCCCCGAACGCAAAACCGCCCGCCGCTGCGCCGCCCCCATCACGATCGGCCATCCCGGTCTGACCCTGACCCCGCTGGTGATGGGGCCCGATGCGGTCCCGGTCATCACCGACACCCACGTCGCCCGGGAGACTCCGGAACTGACCCTGCTCTCCGGCGCCATCCATGGCAACGACAACCCTGACGTGCTGAAAGCCGTCGTTCACGCGCTGAACGCCATCGAGCCGTCGAAGACCGTCCTGTACGTTGAGTTCGTGGCCAAGCGACTGTCTGAGGCCGCGAAGAGGGAGCTGGAGACTCTCATGACGATGATCAAGCCCGAACGCCACAGCATCGTCGCCGTGACGAACTACGCGGCCGGACAAGCAGACGGACAGGCGACCGGCCGGGGCGACACCCTGCGGGAAGTCCTCTTCGATCTCGCCGAGGCGCGAGGGCTCACCCTGACCGACGAGTCGCGGTCACAGATCACGGCATGCACCGACCTCGACAAACTCGGCACATGGGTGAAGCGAGCAATGGTGGCGGAGCGCCCGGAAGACATCTTCCGGTAAGCGACAGCATTCGGGCGAAGAGGGGGTGCGCCCAATTTCAGGCACACCCCCCGCTTTCACAAGCCGTATCTACTCTTCACGTGACGCCAGAAGTCGCGGAACATCCACGCGTCGAATTCGGTGATCTGTGCCGCGCTGCCGGCCTTCATCAGGAATCCGCTCACTCCTGACGGAGTCCAGTCGTAGAAGTCGTCCAGGCCGAAGGTATGGCCGACTTCGTGTAGGTAGATATGCAGGTTCGTGGCGTTGAGGTTGTTCATGAAGTATTCCGACCCCATGCGCTGACCCCAGTCGCCACCCGCGCCGCCGCCGAATCCCGACGTCAGCCAGAGCGACATGTCATAGTGTCGAGCCGCCCCGCCAGGACAGTTCGGATACGTCCCGCCCTGGTTGAAGAAACGCCCACAAGGTGGTGCGCACTGCGGGGCGTTCTCGTTGATGTTGCCGACGTAGATGTCGACCGAGTTGTCCGTCCACTGGAGTTGCGCGCGGTCCCTGACCGCCCAGCCGACCACCCGCACCGGCACGTCGGTGTAGGGCCAGGCGTTGTGCCCGGCCATGACGTCCATCCACTTCTTGAACTGCCGGGCCAGGGTCGCGTGAATGGCGTCCCGCTGGGCCGCGGCCACCGTCGCCGAGGAGTCCCATCGAACGCAGTAGTTCACATAGCCCCGGTTCGCCATGATCTGGTCCCAGCCGTAGTTCCGGAACCCGTAGAGGTTCGGGTAGGTGCTCTCGACGTGTGACCAGACCTGGTTCAGCGGAGTCACCAGGTTCGACGGCGGGTTCCATCCGGTGGTCGGCGGCGGAGTGGGGGAAGGCGTCGGGCTAGGGGTCGGACTGGGCGTAGGGCTCGGCGTCCTGGAAGGGGTCGGGCTGGGTGTGGGACTCGGGGTCCTGGAGGGCGTGGGGCTCGGCGTCGTGGGGCCGCCGCCGCAGGTCACGCCGTTCAGGGTGTACGAGCTTGGCACCCCGTTCGCCCCGCTGTACGTCCCGTTGAAGCCGACCGTGATGCTCGCGCCCGTGGACAGGACGGGCGCGTACCCCGGCGCGGAAACGGTCACGTTGGAACCGGACTGGACCCACGTCCCGTTCCAGCCCTGGCTCACCTGCTGGTTCCCCGGCCACGTGAACCGCAGGGTCCACGGGTTCACCTGGTCCCCGAGGTTGTTGATCGTCACGTTGGCCCCGAAGGCCCCGCCGTTGTCCCACGTCTTCGCGTAGGACACGGAGCAGACGACGGCCGCTTGGGCGGGTTGGGCGACGATGACGCCCAGTGCGGCCATGACCGTCAAGGCCACGGCCCACAGAGATGTTCGTTTCATCGTGGGAGCGCTCCCAAATCAGAGAGGGGTGGAGCGGGCACCGCCCCCAAAGGGACGGCACCCGCAGATGGACCTAGTTCGCGTACGCCCTGACCTCAAGGAGGCCGAGTGAAGCGGTTCCCGTGCTGGTCAGCACCACTCTCAGGCGGGTGCTGCTCACGGGGGTGAAGGTCACCGAGTTGAACTGGTTCTTGGCCAGCCCGTAAGACCCGGGTATGTCCACGTAGGAAGACCCGTTCCAGTACTGGAGTTTCCAGGCCGACGGCATGTCGATGCCCTGCTCGTCGTCGAAGAAGTAGACCTCCGCGCGACCGAGCGTCTGGGCCGACGACCAGGTCAGTTCGCCGTACTGCGTGCCGGTCTCCGGCCAGGTGCCCCATCGCGGGTTCACGGTGTCGTTCGACGACGGCGGCGAGATGCCGTCGTTGAGCGCCGCGACCGTCTCCCACGACGAGGTGTAGGAAGCGGACGGCGTAGCCGCCAGAGCCAGGTTCGTCACGGGAGGCGGCGACCCGCCCCGGTTGTAGGCGGAGATCTCCGTGAGCCCGGTCTTGGTGCTCCCGTTGTTGGTCACCTGCACGCGGATCCGGGCCGCCGTCACCGACGGGAACGTCACCACGTTGTAGTTGGCCCGGGGCGCCGACGGGGTCTTGCTCTGCGACGGTACCGCCGTCCACGTCGATCCGTTCAGATACTGGATCGTGTACGACGAGGGCGCCCGATACGTCGCCGAGGCCGGACGTGAGTCCTTGAACCACAGCCGCACCTCGTTGACCGGCTGCGACGAGCCCAGGTTCAGCTCATACCAGTCGGTCGTCGAGCCGGTGCCACCCCAGAAGGGCTCGTTGACCGGCAGGCCGTCGATCGCGCCGGCGGTGCTGCTGCCGGACGCGGTCGTGGAGGCGCTGCCCGACGACGGGATCAGGCCCGAGGCCACGTTGATGCCGGCCTTGTCGAGGATGTCGGTCATCCGGCCGCTGGTGAAGGCCACCTGCGTCGGCGACTGGAGGCTCGAGAAGGCCTGGTTGTAGGCGACCGTTCCCGACGTGGTGACCGCGCCGGTCGCGGGGTCCCAGGTGAAGGGGACCAGCGAGTTCACGGTCGCGACCCGCGTACCGTTCACGAAGATCGAGTAGCCCTGGGGCACACCCGGGTAGCGGGTCACGCCGTCGGACGGGTCGTCCCAGGTGATGGTCAGGTCGGCGTTGCGGTAGCGCAGGTTGTTGATGGTGAAGTGGGTCCAGCCGATGTTGATCGGCGAGAGTTCCACCTTCGCGTCGTTGCGGGGGCGCAGGCCCGCGACGTCCTCGATGACCGTCCAGTTGCTGCTGCCCAGGATGTTGTGGTGGATCCACGACCGGTACTGGACGGAGGAGCCGTTCCAGTCGGCCCAGAACTCGTTGGCGTCGGGCCAGGCGGTGTTGCCGCCGACGTACTGGGCCCAGGTGTTCCAGTACAGGAGCTTCTTGTAGTCGTTCGTGGTCATCCACGAGTTCGGGTAGTTGCGCAGGACGGAGGAGTAGAGCCGGAACTGCACGGTCGAGTTGATCGTGGAGAAGTTGTTCGAGCCGGGCTCGCCCTGCGCCGCCGCCGCGGCCTTGTCGACCTGGTTGGCGGTGTAGAAGGGGAAGATCGGATACTGCGCCGGGTCGTCGTACAGGCGCAGGGCCTGGCGGTACGTCGCGGTGTTGGGGATCGCGCCGACGGAGAACGGGTAGTAGTTGTTGATCTCCTTCCACGGCACGTACTCGTTGGTCGACTTCAGCCGGTGCTCGAAGAGCTGGCGCGACGGGTTCCAGAGCACGTTCACGATGGCGTTCTGGATGTCGGTCGCCAAAGTGCGCATCTCGGTCGCCTTAGAAGAATTCCCTACGGCTTCATAGGCCTGGGCCGAAGCGAGCGCGCCGCTGTACTGGTAGGCCGACTCCGCCCGGTCCATCCGGCCGGGCTTCCAGTGGAAGGACACCGCGTCGGCGTCGTTGCCGGTGAGGGCGCCCCAGTCGTACTCGATGAGCTTGTTGTTGTCGGTGTCGTAGTAGCTGAGCTGGCCCTTCACGTCGCGCTCGGCGTAGCGCGCGAGCGCGCCGGCGATCGCGGGCTGGCCGCCGTGGATCTGGTAGGCCCGCCAGGCCGCCTCGGCGATGTACTGGGTGTAGCTGTTCGACCAGTTCTCGGGGTCACCGGGGTTGTCCATGAAACGGCCGTTCCTGGACGTCTGGCCGGTGGACAGCCAGTTGCCGTAGGCGTACATCGGCGTCCGGAGGTACTTCAGGTCGTCGATGTGCATCGGCTGGGTGAGCGCGATCGCGTTGTTGTAGCCGAGCACGCCCTCCATCGACACCGGGAACTGGAACGTCTGCCCGGGGATGTCGGCGTCGAGGTTGTTGTACCTCATCAGCCACCAGCGGTAGTAGACGTTCTTCTTGATCGCGGGCTCGGCCACGTCGATGTAGGGCAGGTTCTGCGCCCACCACAGGTTGTAGGCCCGCACGTGCGTCGCGAACGCGGTGGCGTTCGTGAAGCCCTTGTACGTGTTGTACTCGGTCAGCGAGTCGGGGATCTCGTTCGTCACGAAGCCCATCACGACCTTGGCCGTCACGGTCGCGCCCGGCGCGACGGTGACCGAGCGGTTCAGGCCGCCGCTGCTCACGGTGAAGCCGTCACCGCTCAGCCGGGGGAACAGCGTGGTCAGGTTGTTGTACGCGTTCACCTGCCCCGTCAGCTCGTTGCCCGAGCCGCTGGTGGCATAGGGCGAGGTCGCCCTGAGCTGGAGTGTCGACGACGAGCTGCCGTTGTTGACGATCGAGTAGTTCGCCACGGCGACGTTGTTGTTGGTGATGAACTTCTGCTGCGTCACCACGAGGGACCCGCTCGTGTGCACGCTGCGCCAGTACGACGGCGCCTGGAACCGCTGGGAAACCTGCTCGGAGAAGGTTCCCGGAGTGATCGCGACCGTGAAGGCGGAGGAACCGCCGATCGCCTCCCAGTACGCCACCTGGCCGGAGAAGCCGAGCGTGCCGGGGTTGTGCGTCTTCATGTAGAGCCCGCGGCCCCGCGTCATCAGCCAGTTCCCGGCCGGGTCACTGCCTGTTCTGCCGAGGAGGCGGTCCATCCAGAAGTCGGTGCCGGAGGATTCGGCGTCGTACATGGCCTGCATCATGTTGCCGGTCGTGTACGACACGGGCGGAGCGGGGATGGTGCCCCCGCTGAAGGTGGGGAAGCCGATCGTCTGCGCCGCCGAAGCGGCTGGCCCTGCGACGATCAGCCCGGCTAAGAGTGCCAGCGCGGCTGAAGCGCGGAGGAATTTCATACGCCCACGGTCCATTCGATCATTCCGGTCGAGAAACCGGTCCGGGAGGTCATGTTGAGCCGGAGTCGGGTGGTGGAGATCTGCGGGAACGTCATGGTGTTGTACTGGTTGGCGGCGACCCCGCAGGAGCCGATGTTCACGTAGGCCGAGCCGTTCCAGTACTGGAGCTGGCACGACGCCGGGAGGTCGATCCCCTGGTTGTCGTCGAACCAGTAGGCGGCGGACTTACCGATGTTCTGCGCCGTCGGCCAGCGGTATTCGACCCACTGGGTGCCCTGCTGGTTCCAGTTGCCGTAGACGCCATGGGATCGGTCGGCCGAGTTGGTCGGCGTGAACCCGTCCTTGACGGCGTTGAGCGTCTCCCACGACGAGACGTAGGAGGTGGAGGCGGTCGCCGACAGAGCCAGGTTCCCCGACGTCGAACCACCGGTGGTCTGGACGACCTTCTGCATCGTCCCGTCGGCATTGAAGTAGAGCTTGTCGAGCGTCACCGACCTGCGGAAATTGCCTCCGCCCGGCGCGGCGGCGTTGTGGTAGACCATGTACCACTGGCCCTTGTACTCGATGATCGCCGGGTGGTTGGTCGTCGAGCTGACCATGTCGAGCACCACGCCGCGGTGCGTCCACGGGCCGAGCGGGTTCGAGGCGGTCGCGTAGCGGATGCAGGCGTACCCCGGGGAGGCACAACCGGAGTCGTTGGCCGCGTAGGCCAGGTAGTACATCCCGTTGCGCTTGAACATCCAGGGCGCCTCCCAGAAGTTCGACACTCCCGACGGCGTGATGACCGAGCCCTGCAGAGAGGTCATGTTGCTGTTCAGGCGGGCCGCGCGGAGGCCGTAGTAGGAGCCCCAGTACATGTAGACCTGACCGTCGTCGTCGGTGAAGACGGTCGGGTCGATGTTGAGAGGCGAGGAGTTGGCGGTGGAGTCGCTGATCAGCGGGCCGCCGATGGCGTCGGTGAACGGGCCGGTGGGGCTGTTGCCGACGGCCACGCCGATGTTCATCCAGCCGGGGCCGTTGCCGTTGATGGAGACGAACCAGTAGTAGCGTCCGTCGGCGCCGCGTTCGACCTCACTGGCCCAGGCGTCGAGGCCGGCCCAGGAGAAGTTCGAGATCGCCAGGCGAGCGCCCTGGTCGGTGAAGGTGGCGGCGTCACTGGAGGAGTAGACGTGCCAGTCGCGCATGACGAAGTTCTGGCCACTCGCGGTGGCCTCGTCGTGGCCGGTGTAGAGGTAGAGGGTGTCACCGACGACCAGGGCGGCCGGGTCCGCGGTGTAGATCTGGGTGGTGATGGGGGCCGCCGCCTGCGCGGGTAGGGCGAGGCCCAAAAGTAAGAGCAGGGTCGCGGGGATGGCTAATCGGCGTTTCACGGGAGCGGGTCCTTTCGACGATGTTAGCGTTAACATCTCCAGGGCACCACCCGGGTGGCGGTGCGAGGCTCAGGTGGAGTCGCGGATGACGAGCTGTACCGGCATGCGGTGCACGCCAGGAGTGGCACGGCCGTCGATGGCCGCGAACAGGTGCTGGGCCGCGGTCCGGCCGAGCACTTCCAGATTCATGTCCATGGTGGTCAGCGGCGGGCGGCTCTCTGCGGCCAGGACCTCCCAGTTGTCGTAGCCCACGATGGCGATGTCCTCGGGGATGCGCCGCCCGCGTTCCCTGGCGGCCTCGATGAACCCGGCCGCGATCTGGTCGCTGCCGCAGAACACCGCGTCGATGTCGGGGTCGGCGTGCAGCACCATCGCGGCGGCCTGGCGGCCCCAGCGCTGCGACCACTGGCCCCAGAACACCGGCCCGGGTTCCAGACCGGCCGCGTGCAGCGCGGCGGCGGCCCCCTCGGCGCGTTCGCTCGCCGCCTGGTAGGTCGCGGGACCGGTCACGTGGGCGATCCTGCGGCGGCCGAGGGTGACCAGGTGCCGGATGGCCGTGGCCGACCCTTCGAGGTCGTCGGGGACGAAGGACACGTCGTCGGGGTCGTCGGAGGGGCCGTAGGCGTACACCACCGGAACGCCCAGGTCACGGCTGATGGAGGGGCGCGGGTCGGTGCTCTCGCCCACGACGATGATGCCGTCGACCCGGCGGGCCAGTAACGTGCGGATGTAGTGCTGCTCGCGGATCGAGTCGCCGCGCGCGTCGCACAGGAGCACGGCCATCTCGCCGCCGCCGAAAGCGTCTTCGGCGCCCAGCATCACCGGGATCCCGAAACGACCGACGCTGTCGCTCGTCAGCAGGCCGACTGTACGAGTGGGACCACCGAGCAGGCTGCGAGCGGCCGGATTGGGCCGGAACGACAGCTGTTCCGCAGCCTCCAGGACGCGCTGCCGGGTCTCGGCGCGCACCTGGTCTTTGTTGTTGAGCGCCTTCGACGCGGTGGCGACCGACACTCCGGCCAGGTGAGCCACATCGCTGATCGTGGCGATACGTTGCATCGAAAGCCTTTTCCGTTGTGGTGGTATACCGCCCGAAGGTAGCTGCGCATTTGTGACAGAGCAAGGGCTTCACACACCCCGGATCGGGGCGTATGTTGCGGCTACATTTCCGAAAACCTTTTCAGTTTTTCGGTTGAGAGGAACCCCCCATGCTCAGAAAACTGCCCGCGCTCGCCGTGGCTGCGCTCCTCGCAACATCCCTGGCCGCCTGCGGTGGCGGCGCTGAAGAGACGACCCCCTCCACTCCGCAGGAACCGGCCGCAGCCGCCCCTGCCACCATCACGATGTGGACCCGCGCGGCCACCCAGGCGCAAAGTGAACGCCTGGTGAACGCGTACAACGCCTCGCACAAGAACCAGGTCAAGCTGACCGTCATCCCGACCGACAACTACCAGCCGCGCATCGCCGCGGCGGCCGGGGCCAAGCAGCTTCCCGACATCTTCGCATCGGACGTGGTGTTCGTGCCGAACTACACCTCACAAGGGTTGTTCGCCGACATCACCGACCGTATCGCCGCGCTGCCGTTCAAGGACTCGCTGGCCCCGTCGCACATGACGCTCGGCACCTACGAGGGCCGCCAGTACACGCTGCCGCACACCCTCGACCTGTCGGTCTGGTTCTGGAACAAGGACCTGTACGAGAAGGCCGGGCTCGACCCCGAGAAGGGCCCGACCACGCTCAAGGAGTTCGCCGAGCAGGCCACGACCGTCCAGGAGAAGCTCGGCGGCGACGGCAAGGTCAGCGGCACGTTCTTCGGCGGCAACTGTGGCGGCTGCTACGTCTTCACCTTCTGGCCCTCGGTGTGGGCGGCCGGCGGCGAGGTCATGAACGCCGAGGGCACCGAGTCGATGGTCGGCGCCTCCCCCATGACCGACGTCTTCTCGATCTACCGGGGCCTCTACGAGAGCAAGGCCACCGGCCCCACCGCGAAGGAGGAGCAGGGCCCGACCTGGACCGGCTTCTTCCCGAAGGGCGAGATCGGCGTCATGCCGATGCCGTCCACCACGCTGGGCTCGATGCCGGCCGACATGAAGATCGGCGTCGCCCCCATCGCCGGGCCCGACGGCGGCGAGTCGACCTTCGTCGGCGGCGACTCGGTCGGCATCTCGTCGAACTCGACCAACGTCGACGCGGCCTGGGAGTTCCTGTCGTGGACGGTCTCCGACGAGGCCCAGGTCGAGATCATGGCCAAGAACAAGGACGTCCTCGCCCGGGTCGACCTGGCCAACAACAAGTACTCGGCTGAAGACCCGCGCGTCGTCCTGATCAACTCGCTGGTCGGCAAGGGCCGCACGCCCTACGCGCTGAAGTTCGGCGAGACGTTCAACGACCCGCAGGGGCCGTGGCTCCGGCTCGCCCGTGAGGCCGTGTTCGGCGACGTGGCGAAGGTGGCCGGGCTGAACGAGACCATCAACCAGTCGCTGACTCAGTGACGTCCGAGCCCAGAACGGCCCCCCGGCCGGCGCGCCGCCGCGCGCTGGCCGGGTGGGCGTACGCCGCTCCCACGGCGCTGATCGTGGCGGTGCTGTTCATCGCGCCGCTCGTGCTCGTGGTGTTCATGTCGCTGAACAAGTGGCCCTTGCTGGGCGCGGCCAAGCTGAACTTCCCGGCCAACTACACGAAGATCCCCGACGACCCGCTGTTCCTCGACTCGGTGTTGTTCACCCTGAAGTACACGGTGATCATCACCGTCCTGCTGTCGGCGGTGGCGCTGGGCCTGGCCCTGCTGGTGCAGGACCGCAGGAAGGGGGTCGGGTTCTTCCGCGCCGCGTTCTTCCTGCCCGGGGCGGTCGGCTTCGCCGCGGCGGGGCTGGTGTTCTACGGCATGCTCAACAACGACTTCGGCCCGTTCGGGTTCCTCGGCGTGAACTGGATCGGCTCCCCGAACATGGCGCTGACCTCCACGATCATCCTGGTGCTCTGGAGGTTCGCCGGGTTCAACATGCTGATCCTGCTGACCGGCCTCCAGGCGATCCCGGTCGAGGTGTACGAGGCGGCGCGGGCCGACGGCGCCAACCGCTGGCAGATCTTCCGGCGGATCACCCTGCCGCTGCTGCGCCCGACGATCGCGCTGATGCTGATCCTGTCGATCACGGGGTCGCTGCTCGCGTTCGACCAGTTCTTCATCTTCACCAACGGCGGCCCGGACAACAGCACGGTGTCGATGGTGATGGTGGTCTACCGCAACGCCTTCTTCCGCTTCGACCTGGGCGGCGCGGCGGCGCTCTCGGTGGTGCTGCTGATCGTGCTGGTCGCGCTGAACGCCGTACAGATGCGGATCCTGAGGGGAGCGACGACCAAGTGAGGTACTACTCGCCCCGGCTGGCCTTGTCGGTGATCTTCCTGTTCCCGCTGATCTGGAGCGGGTGGGCGTCCGTGCAGGGGCCCGACGGGCTGACGGCGGCCAACTACCGGAGCATCGTCGGGTTCGGCGAGGGGCTGACGACGTATCTGGGCAACAGCCTGGCGCTGTCGGGGATGACCGTGGTCGGGACCGTCGTGGTGGCGACGCTCGGTGGCTACGCGTTCGCCCGGTTCTCCTTTCCGGGGAAGAACCTGCTGTTCCTGGCGGCGCTGGCCATCTTGATGGTCCCCTACGCCACGATCCTGATCCCGCTCTACGTGCTGCTCGACTATGTCGGGCTGCAGAACTCGCTGCTCGGGCTGTCGCTCGTGTTCGTGATGTTCCAGTTGCCGTTCGCGCTGTACATGATGCGCAACTCGTTCGAGGCGATCCCCCGCGAGATCGAGGAGTCGGCGCTGGTCGACGGCGCGGGGTCGCTGCGGGTGCTGGTGTCGGTGCTGCTGCCCGCCGTGCGGCCCGGCCTGGTGACCGTGGGGCTGTTCGCGTTCCTCGCGTCGTGGAACGACTTCTTCGCGCCGTTGATCCTGCTCAGCGACGGTGCGAGTTTCCCGCTGCCGGTGGCGGTGGTGAGCATGACGCAGCGCACCTTCGGCGCGATCGACTACGGCGTGCTGCAGGCGGGCGTCATGGTCATGGCGGTTCCGTGTCTGATCCTGTTCCTCGTTCTCCAGCGCTATTACGTGCGCGGATTCATGTCTGGAGCCTTGCGTGGATAGTCCTGTCGTGCCATCGGGTGGCGTGCTGACTCCTCTGGGGATCTCTTCGGTACGACTTCACGACGGATTCTGGGGCGCACTGCCCACCGAGACGATCATCGATCACTGTCACGAATGGATAGACCGGGTCGGCTGGGTGGCCAACTTCACCGGCGCCCCGCGCCGGGGCCGGGAGTTCAGCGACTCCGAGGTCTACAAGCTGATGGAGGCCATGGCCTGGAGAGGCGACCCGCGCCTCGAAGCGCTGAGCGCGGTGCTCGCCGCCGCCCAGGAGTCCGACGGCTACCTCAACACCAAATGGGGCCACGCCCGCTACACCGACCTCGAATGGGGCCACGAGCTCTACTGCTACGGCCACCTGATCCAGGCCGGGGTGGCCCAGGCCCGTGCCGCGGGCGGCGGCGAGCTGTTCGAGGTCGCCAGGCGCGCCGCCGACCACGTCTGCGACGTGTTCATGAACGGACGCGGCGTCTGCGGCCACGCCGAGATCGAGATGGCCCTGATCGAGCTCTACCGCGTGACCAAGACCGAGCGCTACCTGGAGATGGCCCGCCGCTTCATCGACCGCAGGGGCACCCCGGCCCTCTCGGACATCGAGTTCGGCCGCGCCTACTTCCAGGACGACGTGCCGATCAGGAAGGCCGACGTCTTCCGCGGCCACGCCGTCAGGATGCTCTACCTGAGCAGCGCCGTGGTCGACCTGGCCGTCGAGACCAACGACCGCGACCTGCTCGACCTGGTCGAACGCCAGTGGGAGCGCACCGTCGCCCGCCGCACCCACCTCACCGGCGGCATGGGCTCCCGGCACAGCGGCGAGTCGTTCGGCGAGGACTGGGAACTGCCGCCCGACCGCGCCTACAACGAGACGTGCGCCGGAGTGGCGTCGTTCATGCTGTCGCACCGGCTCCTGCTGGCCACCGGCAACCGCCGCTACGCCGACGTCGCGGAGCGCACCTTCTACAACGTCATCGCGGCCGGCCCCGCCCTCGACGGCCAGTCGTTCTTCTACACCAACCCGCTCCAGGTCAGGGTGCCCGCCGAGACCGTCTCAGGTGTCAGCCCCCGCGCCGACGGGAGCCTGCGGGCCCCGTGGCGGGCGGTGTCGTGCTGCCCGACGAACCTGGCCAGGACCTTCGCCGCCCTGCCCGCCTACGTCGCCACCAGCAACGACGCCGGTGTGCAGATCCAGCACCTCACCCCGGCCCGCGTCGAGCACGACGGCTTCGTGATCGAGATGTCCACCGACGTCCCGTGGTCGGGAACCGCGACCCTGCGCGTGGTCGAGGCCCCCGACCGGCTCCGGGTACTGTCGTTAAGGCTCCCCCTGTGGGCGGGCGGCGGCACGGCCGAGTGGTCCCGCGTCTGGACGCCCGGCGAGGAGGTCTCCGTCGACCTGCGGATGACCCCGCGCTGGGTCGAGCCCGACTCGCGCATCGACGCCCTGCGCGGCTGCGTCGCGGTCGAGCACGGCCCTCTCGTCTACTGCGCCGAGGCCCCCGGCGACCAGCCGCCGCTGTCGCGGATCACCGTCGACACCTCGCAGCCGCCGGCCGTGACGGACGACGGGCTGGAGGTCGCGGCGACGTTGACGCAGGTGGAAGACCAGCCGTGGCCGTACGGCCCGCCCGTGGACGACGGGGGCGAGCCGGTGCGGCTACGGCTGCGGCCCTACTACCAGTGGGGCAATCACGGCCCGGCGACCATGCGGGTGTGGCTGCCCAAGAGCTGACCGCTGCGGGCGGGAACCCCGCCCTGTTCCTCGTAGGTCCAGTTGACCGCGATCACGGCCGGGCGGCCGCCGATCGTCACGGGGCGGGTGTAGAGGCCCGGGACGCCCTGGCCGGGGCGTCCGAGCAGGTCGAGAACGGCCGATCTCAGCGTCGGGTCGGCCTTCCGGCCATAGGCCAGCGACAGGTAGGTGCCCACCAGGACGGCGGTGCGGTGGCGGGTGATCGCCGGACCGCCGTCGGCGAAGCAGGCCAGCGCCTCGGCGCCCTCCAGCCGAAGGTGGTCGCGCTGCCAGCAGGTCGGCAGTTGCGCGCCGTCGTATTCAAACGAACCGGAGGCGAGGTCGGCGTCGACATGGTGGACGCCGAACAGCTCTTCGAGCAGGATGCGCGGGCGGCGGGCCCCGTTCGGGGCGTATTCGCCGGGCGCCGCCTCGGCCACCAGGGTGCCGCCCCGGGCGACGAACGCGTCGAGGGCCTCGGCCAGTTCGGGTGAGGCGACCGAGGGCATCGGCCAGTAGATCGCCTCGATGTGGTCGGGGATGGCCCGGGTGTCGTGGAGGATCTCGACCGGTTCGCCGGCGTCCGACAGCAGCCGGTACGCCCCCATCACGGCATCCCGGTAGAGGTCCATGGTCCGGTCGGTCGCGAAGGCGTGCAGGGCGGAGCGGCGGGAGACGAGCAGGCCGGTCTTCCCCGGTTCGGGGACGATCTCGCCCAGGTCCCGCACCGCCTCGGCGAAGGAGGTCACCGCGTGGACCCGGTCGGTGAGCGACCCGTCCGGAGCGCACAGGCCGTAGCCGGGGCTTTCCGGGCCCAGCAGCTCGGGGCGCCACTGCCAGAAGACGACCCCGGAGGCGCCCGACGCGATCGAGTTCCACATCCACAGGCCGACCGTGTCGGCCGTCGGGTGGCCGGTGCTCCTGTAGCCGTCGCGTCGCCCCCGGCCGCCCTGGAGTTCGGCCTGCCAGAAGGGCTTCCCGGCCGACGCGCCCCGGGCCGCGTCGAGGTTGAACAGGTGCTCGACCGGGTCGTCGCCCATCAGCCAGGTCGGGAAGCTGGACGTACCGAAGAGATCGACCGGACCCGTGAGGTCGAACTCGTCGAGCGTGTGCGTGGCCAGCTGGCCGGTGAAGCCGCTCAGGGCCACGTGGGTCATGACCGGCGTGTCCGGATCGGCCCCGCGCACGATCCCGCACCGCCGGTCGAGCCAGCCGGAGAGGTTGCCGAACCAGTGCTCCCGCCAGTCGATCATGTCGGGCACCGCCTCGAAGATCCGGGGCGGCGCGACCTCGTCCCACGACGAATAGCGCCGTGACCAGGTCTCATTCAGCTCGGAAAGCGAATAGCGCTCCTGAAGCCAGGTCCCGAACCGCTCAAGCGAGGCGGGGCAGTAGCAGTAGATGCGGTCGGGGAAGTAGGACGCCGGTTCGAGGTGGGGTTCGTTCCAGACGTCCCAGAACCGCAGTGCGGGATGGTTCCGGTAGCGGCTGACCAGCGCTTCCAGGAAGGCCGTGACCGCCGTCCACACCTCCTCATTGTCGAAGCACAGCCCCGGCCAGCCGCCTCCGGGCGTGTTCATGGCGGCGGTCAGCTGGATCGCACGGCCCTCGTGGTCGACGTAGCGCGCGTGGGGAAGGCGCTCCTCCAGCCAGTAGGGCGCGTTCTCCAGGATCGTGTTGATCACCACGCCGAGCTGATGCTTCGCTGCCAGGTCCATGAGTTCGTCCAGGTCGGCGAAGTCGAACTCCCCTGGCGAGGGGTTCATCCAGCTCCAGCAGGCCCAGAACTTCACCGTGTTCAGCCCGGCCTCGCGCATCCGGCCGAGGTCGCGGTCCCAGTCGTGGCGCGGCGGGTTGGGGGGCCGGTAGTACTGCGCGCCGATGATCATCGTCACCCTTTCACTGCTCCGAAGGTCAGGCCACGTACGAGGAACCGCTGGGCCGCCAGCCCCAGCACGAAGACGGGGATCATCGCCAGCACGGCGGCGGCCGAACTGCCGCCCCAGTCGACCGACACGGTCCCGATGAACGACGCCACGCCGATCGGCACCGTCTGCGTCTCGCGGCCCGACAGGACGAGCGCGAACAGGAACTCGTTCCACGAGAACAGCAGGCAGAGCACCCCGGTCGCGGCCAGGCCCGGGGAGGTCAGCGGCAGCGCGACACGCATGAACGCGCCGAACCGGCCGGTGCCGTCGACCTGCGCCGCCTCTTCGAGGTCACGTGGCAGCTCCTCGAAGAACGACCGCATCATCCAGATGACGATCGGGAGGTTGAAGGTGGTGTGCGCGGCGACGAGAGCGGCGTACGTACCGAGCAACTGGAGTTTCTGGAAGATCACGAACATCGGGACCACGAGCGCGACGGCGGGCACCATGCGCGTGAACAGGATCAGCCAGGCCAGGCCCTCGCGCCCGCGCACAGGGAGGCGGGCGAGGGCGTAGGCGGCCGGCACCCCGACGACGATCGACAGCAGGGTGCTGCCGAGCGCCACGATCGTGCTGTTGACCAGGAAGGTCTGGAAGCTCAGCTCCCCGAGCACCTTCCCGAAGTTGTCGCCGGTCGGGGTGAATGCCAGTGAGGGGGTCGAGGAGAAGATGTCCTGCGGCGATTTGAAGGAGTTCACCGCCACCGTCAGGATCGGCACCAGCACCCAGAGCAGGAACAGCCCGACGACGACGTAGCTACCGATGATCCACCAGTCGCGGCGTTTCACGTGAGCACCTCCCGCTTGCGCAGCAGCCTGATGTAGACGCTCGAAATGATCACGACCGTGACGAGGATGAAGATGCTCAGCGCCATGGCGTAGCCCATGTCGAAATAGGAGAACCCGGTCCGGTACGTATAGAGCCCGATCGTCTCGGTCGAGAGCCCCGGACCGCCCTTGGTCAGCACGAACACCGTGTCGAAGATCCGATAGGTGTCCATCGTGCGGAACAGCAGCACGATCATGACCTGCGGCACGATCGCCGGGATCACGATCCGCCGGTAGATGGTGGGCCTGCCCGCGCCGTCGATCGAGGCGGCCTCGAACTGCTCGGTGCCGATCGAGAGCATCCCGGCGTGCAGGATCAGGATGACGAACGGCGTCCACTGCCAGATGTCGACGGCGATCAGCGCGGGCAGGGCGAGCTGAGCCTCCCCGAACCAGCCGATCGACGTGCCGGTGAGCTGGGCGACCAGCCCGAACTGGGGGTCGAGCAGATACCGCCACAGCAGCGCGGTGATGACCGGGGCGATGATCATCGGCAGCAGGATGAGGGCGTTGGCGAGCTTGCGCCCCTTGGTCATCTCGAACAGCGCCGCCGCGATGACGAACCCGAGCACGAGCTCGATCCCCACCGCGAACACCACGTAGACGACCGTGTTGAGCACCGCCGTCCCGACCGTCGGGTCGGACAGCAGCTTCGTGTAGTTGGACAGGCCGACGAACTGTTTGGGCAGGTCGAGGTCGGTGAGGCTCCAGCTGAACGCCGACAGCCCGGCCGAGTAGACCAGCGGCACGATGATCAGCGCGACCAGCAGGATCAGCGCCGGGGCCATCATCGAATGGCCCAATGCCTTCTTTCGCATGACTTCTCCCGTGGTTAGCGGGCCCGGAGGTCGCCAACCAACCCTCCGGGCCCGCTGCTCGGTCAACCGCCCAGGGTCGTCTGGACGGCCTGGACCATCGCGTCGGCCGCCTGGTCGGGCGTGAGCTTGCCCTGGATGGCCTCCTGGACGGCGAGCTCGATCTGGTCCTGCGCCTTCGGCCACGAGGGCAGGCTGGGCTGCGGGTTCGACGTGGTCAGGGCGTCGTTCATCGCCGTCAGGAACGGCAGCTTCGCCTGAACGTCGGCGTTGGTGTAGAAGTCCTTGGTCGCGCCGGCGGTGGCGGCGGCGAGCGCCACCTTCGCCTGCTGGGCGCCGCTGGTGTACCACTGGAGGAACGAGTAGGCCGCGTCCTTGTGCTGCGAGTTGGCCGCGATGCACCAGTTCCAGTAGATGAGCTCACCGGCAGGCTTGCCCGCGGTGAACTGCAGCGGTGCGTAGCCCCACTTGCCTGCGGTGGCCGACTTCGCCGGGTCCTCCAGCGCCTGGAGTGAGGGGGTCGTCGAGATGATCATCGCGGCCTTGCCCTGGGCGGCGGCCGTCGCGGCCTCGTCCACGTGGAAGTTGAGCACGCCGCTCGGCGCCGCCTTGGCGGCCTTGACGTAGAAGTCGACGGCCTTGGCGGCCTTCGCCCTGTCGAGATTGGTCTTCTGGTCGGGGCCGTACCACCAGTTGTCCTGCGCGGTCAGCAGGGAGCCCATGATGTCGGCGACCGCCCCGGCGCGCTTGCCCGGGATGGCGATGCCGGCCATCCCGTCCTTGCCGTTGAGCTGCGCCGCCGCGGCGGCGACCTCGTCGAGGGTGGTCGGCGCAGGGATCCCTGCCGCCTCGAAGACGTCTTTCCGGTAGGCCAGCAGCGTGGTCGACACGAAGTCGGGCACGCAGTACTGCTTGCCGTCATAGGCGCCCTGCGACAGCACGTTCGGCAGGTACGAATCGGCCGAGAAGCCGCTCGGGTTGCGCTTGGCGTCGGCCAGGTAGTCACCGATCGGGGCGAGATGCCCCGCCTTGGCGAACTCGCCGAACCAGCTCGGGTGGACGTAGAGGATGTCGTAGCCACCGGCCCCCGAAAGGGTCAGGGCCTGCTTGTCGTGCAGGTTCTCGTAGGGGACGGCGTCGAGGTCGAGGGTGCCGCCGGTGTCCTTCGACCATTCGGCGGCGGCCTCCTTCTGGCCGCTGGTCCACGGGTCGCCCGCCCACCGGGAGAGCACGAGCTTCTCGCCGGTGAACTTGCCCATCGGGCCACCGGCGGTGGCGGGTGCGGCGTTGGGGTCACCGGTGGCGGTCGTGCCGCCGGTGGAACCACAGGCCGTCAGGGTCAGTGCGGTGAAGAGCGCTATCGGCCACCGGGGGGATCGTCGAGACATCGGGCATCTCCTTACTGAAGGGGTGTGACTGGCACCGCCGTGCCCCCCGAGGCGGCGGAGGTGTAGCCGGCCTCGATGACGGCCAGGCACGCCAGGCCGTCGTCGAGCGTGGGGCCGAACGGCCGCAGGCCCTGCTGAACGCGATGGATGTAGGAGGCGACTTCCCTCTTGTAGTGGTGCACGTGAGGAGGCCAGGAGCCGTAGTCGTGCGGCTCGCTGACGTCGGGTTCGATGTGGGGGGTGGTCCAGCCCCGGTAGAGCGGGTCGTCGCCCGACCGGTAGACCTCCACCCGAGGGAAGGGATCGGTGGCGCGCATGACGAGCGAGCCGCCGGTGCCGTAGATCTCCAGCGAGTTCCGCATCCCGATGTCGGCCGACAGACTCCACACCGTGCCGATCTCGGCGAGGCCTCCGTCGGCGTAGCGGGCCAGCGCGACGGCGATGTCCTCGCCGTCGAGACCGGGCTTGTCGCGGTTGGCGGTCATCGCGGTGACCTCGGTGATGTCACCGACGAGCCAGCGCAGCAGGTCGACGCCGTGCGATCCCTCGTCGATCCAGGCGCCGCCGCCGCCGAGCACCGGGTCGTTCATCCACTCGACCATGTCGGGCGGGCAGCCGATCTCGGCGATCCCGGCCAGGCCGATGAAGCTGCGGGTCAGCAGGATCTTCCCCAGGACGCCCGACTCGACGATCTTCTTCGCCCGGTCGGCCTCCTTGCTGAAGCGGCTGACGAAGGCGGCGGTGCCGTCCACCCCTGCTTTGGCGACGGCCTCGGCCATGGCCTTGGCGTCTTCCACCGTGGTCGCCACGGGCTTCTCGCAGAAGACGTGCTTGCCGGCCTCGGCCGCCGCGATCACCTGGTCGCGGTGGCGGGAGTTCTCGGAGTGGACCATGACGATATCGACGTCATCGCGGGCGACGAGATCTTTGTAATTGGGGATGAATTCCGCATTCCATCTCTCAGCGGCGGCTTGGCCCCTCTCCACGTTGTCGTCGGAGATCGCCACGACCTCGACGCCGGGGATCTCGCTCAGCGCTTTGGCCCGGAACTCGGCGTGCACGTGCGCCCAGCTGACCATCCCGACCCGGATCATGACGACTGCCCTTCTGATGATTGGTGGTGTATGTTCTCCCGGCGCCCGCTGGCCAGGGAGCGGGTCGCCGCGTCGACGACCGCCAGGACATCGCGTCCCACGGAACCCTCGGAGAACGAGGGCTCGCCCGTCCGGATGCAGTTGGTGAAATGGGTCAGCATCGTGAGGTGCCCGTCGGCGAGCAGCCCCGGAACCGGCAGGGGGAACGACCACCCTGTCGTGCCGACCACCTGCATCGGCTGTCTGTGCAGGTTGTCGATGAGGATACGACCCTCGGTGCCGAAAACCTCAAAACGGGAATCCATCGCGCCCGCCAGGCTCCAGCTGTCCTCGCACTGACCGAGAACCCCGTTACCGAAGCGAACGGTGAGAACCGCGGTGTCCTCGGCCGAGGTGCGGTCGCCCCACACGAAGGTGTCCGCATCCGCGTAGACACTGGTGATCGGGGCGTTGGCGAAGAATCGGCAAAATTCCAGGCTGTGTACGGCCATGTCGAGCATCGCCCCGCCGCCACTGCGTACCGGGTCGAAGAACCAGTCAGAGTGGGGCTCGCCGATGCCCTCACAGGCCTTGACCCGGAAGACCTCCCCGATCTGCCCGGCGTCGACGAGCTTCTTCGCCTCCTGGACGGCCGGGATGAAAGGGACGTTCTCGGCGTAGAACAGCCGGGTTCCGGCCGCTTTCACCGCTGCGAGCATCTCGTCGGCCTCGTCGAGGCTTCTGGCCAGGGGCTTGATGCAGATGGCGTGCTTGCCGTGCTCGGCGGCGGTTTTCACGGCCGGGAGGTGGACGTCGGGCGGGGCGACCACGTCGACGACATCGGCGTCCTGGACGGCCTCTTCGAGGTCGGTGTAGGCGCGGGCTCCGTAGGGGGCCGCCGCCTTCTCGGCGGATTCGAGGCTGGTGGCGACCACACCGGTGATCTCCACGCCGGGGATCTGGGCGAGGGCCGGCAGATGCATCTGGGTGGCCCAGAAACCGGCGCCGACCACCACGATCCTGATGGTCATCAGAAGGTCACCACCCTGGCTTCGTCCAGGGACTGCTGGGCGGCGAGGCAGAGGGCGAGGGCGTCGCGGGCCTCCTGGGCACCGACGCCGATAACGTTGTCCGCTCTGCCGTTGATCCGGTCGACGAAGTGCTGCTGCTCGCCCCGGTAGCCGTAGTCCCAGACGAGGTCGGGGTAGCCGAAGCCCTTGGCCTTGTCGAAGGTCCTGGTGATCTGGTTCGTCACCAGGTCGATCGAGTTGCTGCCCTTGGAGCCGTAGGTCTCGATGGTGAAGTTGCCGTGGCCGGCGGTCCAGGTCACGTACATGCTGGAGACCACGCCCGTGGTGTGGCGGACCTGGATGGTGGCGTTGTCCGGGCTGTTGAAGCGCTTGGCGCCGTCGAGCACGTAGGCGCCGCCGTCGGTGTAGACCTTCTCGGCCGGGCCGTACAGCCAGAGCACCAGGTCGGCGAAGTGGACGAGCGTGTCGAGGATGACGCCGCCGCCCTGCGCCGGGTCGTAGAACCAGTCGTTGGTGGGCTCCCACCCGAAGACGGCGGCCCTGGAGGCGATCAGGGTGCCGAGCTCGTCGTCGACGATCTGCTTCTTGAGCTGCGGCATCGGCGGGGTGAAGCGGAGCATGAAGCCGTATTGGAGGATGCGGTCGATGCCCGCCGTCTCGGCGACGACCCGGTCGGCCTCTTCGAGAGTGAGCGCGATGGGCTTCTGACAGAAGACGTGCTTCCCGGCCTTGACCGCCGCGATGGCCTGCTCGGGGTGCAACGCATTGGGCGAGGCGATGAGCACGGCATCGATATCGGGATCGTCGAGAATCGCCTCCATGGACGGGGCGACCGTTAGGCCATAGTCCTTGGCCAGGCTTTGGGCCGCGGCCTCGACCGGGTCGGTGCAGGCCACAAGTCGGCCTCCGGCGACACCTTGATAGGCATTGGCGTGGACGCGAGCGATGCGGCCCGCGCCGATCAAGGCGACGTTGACCATCACGATTCCTCCGTCAGCGGCAGGGAGACACGTCGGCCGGTCTCGTGGGACTCGTAGGCGCCGATGATCATTTCGAGGGCCTTCAGGCCGTCTTCGGCCGTGGGGACGCCGTCGAGGTCCGCGCCGTTGACCCAGTCGCGGAAGGCGACCAAGAGGTCGCGGTAGCAGGCCTCGTAGCGTTCCTCGCCGACCAGGTCGAAGTACTGCCGGCCCTTCCACGGGTCGTCGATCCCCTGGATCTCGACCTGGGGGCTCTTCTGGTAGTGGAGTTCGATCTCGCCGCGGGTGCCGCTCAGCGACGCGTGGTCGGGACTCGACAGGGGGCCGAAGTAGTCGGGCGCGTGCCAGGTGCTCTCCACCGTCACGATCGCGCCGCTGTCCATCGTGTACGTGGCGATGCCGTAGTCCTCGACGCCCAGGTCCTTGTAGGTCAGCGAGCCCATGTGCGCGGTCACGGAGACGGCGTCCTGGCCGAAGAACCAGCGGAAGAAGTCGGTGAAGTGCACCCCGTGGTCGAGGAACCCGCCGCCGCCACCGCGCACCGGGTCGGCGTACCAGCCCTGGGTGTCGGTGTTGGGGCTGTCGGTGATCGCCCCGACGGGGAACCGGATCGAGTAGAACCCCGACACCAGGTCGCCGACCGCCCCGGCGCGGACCGAGTCGAGCACCTTCCGGTAGGCGGGCAGGTAGCGCAGCAGGTAGGCCATCATGACCTTGACCTGGCCGCTCGCCGTCACGATGCGCTGCGCGTCGGCCATGGTGGTCGCGATCGGCTTGTCGAGCAGCACGTGCTTGCCCGCCGCCGCCGCGAGCTCCACGTGGTCGGCGTGGGCCGACGTGTACGACGTGATGATCACCGCGTCGACGTCGTCGCGCCGGATCAGTTCGGCGTAGTCGGTCGTCCAGTCGCCGTCGGTGTATTGTGCCGCGAACTCCTTCGCCAAGTCGGCCCGTTCGTCCGCGACCCCCACCAGGCGGAGCCCGTCGACGCCCCGCTTCAAATAGTCGGCGAACGGATACGCGTGGTAGTGGTTGTGCAGACCGACGATGCCGATCCCCAGGTCAGTCAAGGCGGGATCCCTCCGAACCATCTCGTGCCTCTGGTTACGCAACCGGTTTACTCAACCGGTTGCGTTGTATAGTGACTCTTACCGGGATGGAGCACAAGAGGTTACGTCCACGTTTCTTACAAGGGGATGATCAACGTCAAAAAGGAAGGAAAGCTGACAATCAGGGACATCGCGGCCCTAGCGGGAGTCTCCGCAGGGACCGTCTCCCGCGCGATGAACGGCCAGGCCGGAGTGGGCCCGGAGACCCGGCTGCGCATTCAGCAGATCATCGAAGAGCACCAGTTCCAGGTCGACCCGACGGCCCGCATGCTGTCGACCGGCCGCAGCCAGACGCTGGCCGTGGTGTTTCCGCTGCACGCGTCCGAGGTCGTCATGCATCCGGTCTATCCCGCTCTGCTGGGAGCGCTGGGCGACGCGGCCGAACGCGCGGGCTACGACATCCTGCTGCTGACCCAGTCGGCCGAGAAGGCCGCCCACGTGGTCGACACGGTCGTCCGCCGCCGGGTCGACGGCGTGGTCCTGCCCGCGGCGGGCTCCCGCGACCCGTTGATCAAACAGCTCACCGGCATCGGCGCCCCGACCGTTCTGATCGGCCACCGCACCAACCGCGAGGGCGTCGGCTGGGTCGACTCCAGCCACGACACCGCCGCCCACGACCTGACCCGCCTCATGCTCGACACGGGCCGCCGCGACCTGGTGATGCTCAACGGCCCGGCCCACGTGTCGGCCTGCAAACTGAGATCGGCGGGCTTCTGGAAGTGCGTCAACGCGGCCGGCGACGCGGTCGACTCGGCCCGCGAGATCCGCGTCCCCTTCGACACCGACGCGGCGACCGCCGAAGCCCTGAAGCTCCTGAGCGAACCGGGCCGCCCGACCGGCGTGGTCTGCGGCTCGGACACGATAGCGGCCGGAGTCATGGACGCCGCCCACAGCCTGGGCCTGCGCGTCCCCGACGACGTGGCGGTCACGGGCTTCGACGACCGCTCCTTCGCCGCCCGCACCACCCCGACGCTGACCACGGTCCGCATGCCCCTGGACGACATCGGCAGAACCGCCGCCCAGATGCTCTTCGCCATGATCGGCGGCACCCAGTCCCCCCGCAAGGTCATCCTCCCCACAGAGATCATCCTCCGCGGCTCCACCCCGGCCCGGGAGGCTTGATCACAGGTCCCGGGCGTGCACCGCTGCCAGTGCTTCGGAGACGACCGCGTTGATCGACGCGGCGCGTCCGGTTTCGATCATGCGCACGGCGAAGTCGTGAAGGGCGCGATCCACGGTGACGGTGACCCGCTTCAGGTGATCGGTGGTCGCCTACGGTTCGGTGAACACGTGGTCACCAGGCGGCTGTTTCCATGGTGGCCTCGTTCCAGGGCAGGTCGTACCAGTCGCCGCCGGTCAGGGGGCCGGTGACGAGGCGGGTGCCGCCGCCGCTTTCCGGGCCGCCGGCGATGACGACGAGCAGGTGGTCGTCCTTGACGGAGAGCTGGGCGATCTCGCCTGGCGTCCGGATCCGGGCGAGGAGCCTGCCATCGGTCGAATAGTGCTCGATGGTCCCGCCTCGTTTGGGGACGAGGATCCGGTCTCCGGCGATCACGGCGGCGGCCGTGATGGTCCGGAAGGTCTTCACCGGGCGGGCGGCGCCGAGGAAGCCGAGCGTTTCCGGGAAGACGCAGTCGCTCGTGTCGTCGCAGATCGGAGAGGTCGAGCGGAGCAGGCGCCGTCCGTCGGGCGACCAGGTCATCCAGGCGAGGGGGTCGGTCTTCGTGGTCGTCTCGACGCCCGTCGCCAGGTCGCGGACGACGAGGGTGGCGTCTTCAGGGGTGCCGGTAACGTAGGCGGCCCTGGTGTTGTCGCGGGTGATGGCCAGGGCGTGTCCGGCCACGTCGCCGGTGGGTTCGGGGGTGTAGCGGGGTGGGCGTAATCGGTAGTAGGTGTCCCTGCCCCACTCCTGCGCCTCGGTCACCACGTGGAAGCCGTCGTCGGCCGCGAGGACGCGGAGCACCCTGCTGGTTCCCGGCAGCGTGATGTCTCCGGTGACGGGGTCGCCGTCGGTTTCGTACACGCGCACGGTCTGGTCGCGGTTCTTCACCAGGTAGACGGCGTCGGGAACGGCCGCGCACTGGGTGCCCGCCAGCAGCACCGAAAGGGCCAGTAGTCGCCTCATCCGGCGGCGAAGCCGTTGCGCATCAGCTTCCAGGCCTGGGCCGCTGCTCGTACCCGATGTTCTTCGGGGGTGTGCCTCAGCGCGCCTGCCAGCATCTCGATCGCCAGCATCAGATCCCCCGCGCCGATCTCGGCTCTGACCAGGCCCTCGGCCTGGGCTCGGGCCAGCGGAGCTTCCAGGATGTGGGTCACCCGGTCGCGGATGACGACGACGCGTTCGTCGAGGCCCGCGTCGGCGACCATGTCGACGAAGGCCGTCGAGGCGATCGTGTGGTCGGTGAGCATGGCGAGGACCTCGTCGAGGGTCACATCGGGCCGTTCGGCCAGGGCTTCCAGCTCGGTCATGTTGTCGGCGAAGACCGCCAGCGCCAGGGACACCCGGTCGGGGAAGTGGCGGTAGAGGCTGCCCTGCCCCACTCGCGCCGCCTTCGTGATGGACGCCAGCGGCGCCCGGTAACCGTCGGCCGCGAAGACCTCGCGGGCCGCCGCGATCAGGGCCGCCCGGTTCTCGGCGGCCGCTCCGGGGCCTCGGTTCTCCCCTCGACGCGCATGAGCCATGGGAGTACGTTAACAACCGGACAATGTTGTCCGGTTCCCCCTCCGAAAGGCACCACATGTCCTCCTTCACGGACAGAGTCGCTCTGATCACCGGCGCCGGGTCCGGCATCGGGCGGGCGATGGCCCACGCGTTCGCCCAGGCCGGGGCCACGGTCGTGGCCTGTGACGTCAACCGGGACTCCGCAGAGGAGACCGCCAAAGACGTGAACGGGCTCGCCGTCGCCGCCGACATCTCCGACGAGAACTCGGTCGCGCAACTGGTCGAGACCGTCGTCGGGGCGTACGGCAGGATCGACGTGCTCTGCAACAACGCCGGGATCATGGACAACATGGCGCTGCCCGCGGACGTGTCCGTCGCCATGTGGCACCGGGTGATCGGCGTCAACCTGACCGGGGCGTTCCTGGTCACCCACGCCGTGCTCCCCCACATGCTGCGCCAGGGCCGGGGCGCGATCGTGAACACCGCTTCGGAGGCGGGCATCAGGGGCGGGGCGGCGGGAGTGGCGTACACGGCGTCCAAGCACGGAGTCATCGGGATCACGCGCAACGTCGCCTGGGCCTACGCCAAAGAGGGGATCCGCTGCAACGCGATCCTGCCGGGGCCGACCATGACGGGGATCGCCGGTTCCGCCGGTGACTTCGACGCCACCGGCGCCGCCCGGCTCATGCCGGTGATCGCGCTGGGCGAGCTGATGGCGCAGCCCGAGAACATGGCCGACGTGGCCGTCTTCCTGGCCTCCGACGCCGCCTCGTTCGTCAACGGCGCCCTCGTGCCGGTCGACGGAGGGTGGTCGGCGGCGTGACCGAGGTCGATGTGCTCGTCGTCGGGTCGGGGGCGGCGGGGCTGACCGCGGCGATCACCGCCGCCGAGGCCGGGTTGACGGTGCTGGTCGTCGAGAGCACGGCCAAGTGGGGCGGGACCACGTCCATCTCCGGGGGTGGGCTGTGGATGCCGATGAACCCGCTGATGGTGCGCGACGGCGTGCGGGACTCGAAGGAGGAGGCGCTCGAATACCTGGAGGAGGCCATCGGCGACGCCGGGCCCGCCTCCTCGCCCGAACGCCGCCGGGCCTTCCTCGACAGCGGGCCCGACGTGGTCAGGATGCTCGGGCGGCTCGGCGTGCGGTGGCGGCGGTCGCCCGACTACCCCGACTACTATCCCGACCGGCCCGGCGGGAAGACCGGCCGCGCCATCGAGGTCGCCCCGTTCGACACGAAAAGGCTCGGTTCCTGGTACGCCACCTCGCGCGCCCGCGACGGCCTGCCCGCTCCCGTGATGACCAACGACGTCTGGCTGCTGACCCGGGCCTGGTCGACGCCGCGCGGCTTCGTGCGGGGAGCGCGGTTCGTGTTCCGCACGCTCGGCGGGATCGCGAGCGGGAAGCGGCTGGTAGGCATGGGTGGAGCGCTGGCCTGCTCACTCATGCACATCGTGCTCAGGCAGCAGACGCCGGTGTGGCTCTCCTCTCCCGTGGACGATCTTCTGGTCGAAGACGGCCGGGTCGTGGGCGCCCGCGTGGGTGAGAAGGAGATCCGCGCGTCGCGGGGGGTCGTGCTGGCCGCGGGCGGGTTCGCGCACAACACCGAGTGGCGGCAGCGGCACCACGGCATCCCCGGCTACTCGGCCGCTCCCGAGGGCGACCTCGGCCAGGCGATCGACCTCGGCGCCAAGGTGGGCGCCCGTCTCGAGCTGATGGACGACGCCTGGTGGGGCGCCGGGACCGTCAACCCCGGCGGCGGGAACGGGTTCGTGCTGTCGGAGCGGTCTTTTCCGTTCTCGCTGGTCGTGAACGGCGCGGGCGACCGGTTCGTGAACGAGTCGGTGTCGTACATCGACTTCGGGCACGCCATGCTGGCGCACGAGGGCCCGTTCTGGCTGGTCAGCGATGTGCGGCAGGCGCGGCGGTATCTGTCGACGGCGATCCTCGGACGCAAGAAGGCGTTCCAGCAGGCCGGGGAACTCGTCGAGGCCGACACCCTCGACGCGCTGGCCTGGAAGATCGGCGTACCGCCGGAGAGACTGGCCGCGACCGTCGAACGCTTCAACGGGTTCGCCCACGACGGCGTCGACAAGGACTTCGGCCGGGGCCGCACCGTCTACGACAACTACTACGGCGACCCCCGGGTCAAGCCCAACCCGAATCTGGGCCCGGTCGAGAAGGGCCCGTTCCGCGCGCTGCGCCTGGTCCCCGGGGACCTCGGCACCAAGGGCGGCCTCCTCACCGACGCCGACGCCCGAGTCCTCCGCGACGACGGCACGGCCATCGAGGGCCTGTACGCGGCCGGCAACACCACCGCCTCGGTGATGGGCCGAACTTATCCAGGCCCCGGTTCGACCATCGGCCCGGCAGTGGTCTTCGGGTATCGGGCGGTCCGGCACATCACACAGCAAAACTGATCAGACCATGAGCGGCCCGGCACCGCGAGGGAGCGCCGGGCCGCGACGGTGTCCTAGCCGCAGACGCGGCCGTTGAGTTTGAAGCCGGTCGGGTAGATGTTCGGGCCGGCGTAGTTGCCGACGTAGCCGATGTTGATCGTGGAGTCGGTGGCCACCGTCTTGTTGAAGTCGGCGTTGGTGACCGTCACGGTCTGGCCGCTCTCGGTCCAGGTGCCGTTCCAGCCGCTGCCGAGGGTCTGCCAGGTCCGGGGCCACTTGAAGGTCAGGGTCCAGCCGTCGATCGGGTCGCCCAGGTTGGTGATGTCGATCGAGCCGACGTAGCCGTTGCCCCAGTTGGACGCGTCGGTCAGCACCACCTTGCAGCCGCCCGGCGCGGGGTTGCCGGTGGTGAAGGTCAGCGGGACCGACGGGCGGGAGGTGCCGCCCCCGGCGTCGCGGGTGATGACGTTCACGGTGTAGCGGGTGTTCGGGATCAGGTTGTTCAGGTTGAGGCTGGTGCCGGGGGTCTCGCCGAACTGACCGCCGGCCTGGTTGTGGACCTCGTACTTGCTGATCGGACGGCTACCGGCGGTCGCGACCGGCCACGTGATCGTCGCGGTCGTGCCGGTGACGTTCGAGACGGACGGCTGGCCGGCGGCGCCCGGCAGTCCGGCCGGGTTGGACGCGGCCTTGATCACGAGCGTCGTCATGGAGAGCGGCGCGAGAGTGGTCGAAGGGGAGGTCGACAGCGCGGAGGCGCCGTTGGTGTGCAGCCAGCCGGTGGGGGCGGCGGCCGACGGGGTGAAGCCCTGGTAGCCGAGGCCGACCGTGTGGGTGGTGTCGTGGGAGGTGTTCAGCAGCAGGACCGCCAGGTCGCCGTTGGGGCGGCGGGCGGCGTGCGCGACCACGGCCGGGTTGCCCGTGGTGGCCTTGACGAACTGGTCACCGGGTCTCACGAACTTGCTCATCATCTGCAGCGCGTAGTAGGGCGCGAACGGGGTGTTGAACGCCGGTTCGCAGACCGTGCCGTCACTGGTGCACCCGGCGCTCGACAGCAGGCCGAAGTCGCCGTAGTCGGTGTGCCCGGCGACCTGGCTGACCGCGCCGATGCCGTTGTGGACGTTCCACCAGTCGACCGAGAACACCCCGCCCGCGAGCAACTGCGCGTAGGAGTCGGCGGCGGCGACCGCGCCCGGCTGGGTGGTGGCGCCGTTGGCGCTGCTGCCGGTGTTGAACTCGGTCATCGCGATGCCGATGTTCGTACGGCCGGTGTACTTGGCGACCTGGTCCTTGGCGAGCTGGACCATGTCGGCGATCCGGTCGGTGCGGTTGGTCGCGCCCGGATACCAGTGCAGGATCACGAAGTCGATCTTGGCGGCGGCGTTGGTGAGGACGACCTGGTTCCACGGCCCGGCGTCTCCACCGGCGGTGATGGCGTCGGGCCACTCGCCCGGCGTGGTCAGCACGGCGCCGATCTTGATGGTCGGGTCGACGGCCTTCATCGCGTCGGCGTAGGCGACCACCTGGCGGGCGTATTCGGCCGGGCTCTTGTCGGCGCGTTCGTCGGCCTCCCAGGGGGTGCCGTAGCGGCCGTTGCCGTAGTTCTCGTTGCCGATCTCCCAGTATTTGACGCCGTAGCCCTTGGTGACGTTGGCGTACTCGACCCAGCCCGCCGCCTCCTCCGCGGTGCCGGTGCCATAGTTGGCGGTCACGATCGGCTGCGCGCCGGTCCGGCGGGCCCCGGCGATGAACGTGTCGAAGTCGGTGTTGGGCGCGACGTAGCCGCCGGGGGCGGTGTGGGTCTCCCAGTGGTAGATGTCGGAGTAGGAGCCGCCGGGGTAGCGCACCATCTGCACCCCGGCGTCCTTCAGCAGGTCGGCGGTGTCGTTGCGGCCCAGGGTCGTGTCCCAGACGGCGTGGTTGGCACCGATTCCGGTGTCGGGGACGACGGCGAGCCCGGCCCTGACGTTCACGGTGACCGGAACGGGCGCGGGCGGGTCGGCATGGGCGGCGGTCGGAGTGAGGAGCGGCGTCAGCAGTAACAGCGACGCGGCACGCAGGAGGATTTTCGGCATCACAACACCTGGCTCGGGAGCGGTGAACGGAAGCCTCCTCCTGACCAGAAGGCACCATGATCGTGCGTCGTGCCCTACGCCCCCGTCAAGTACCGAAAGTTTCTGTTACTGATTGACAATTTTCGTAACACGTTCCCAGAATGCGTCGGTAGCCGCTCGCCCCTCCGGAGGTTCCCCCATGCGTCTCAGAACGGTCTTACTCACCGCGGCCGTCGCCCTGGCTGGAGCATTCGTCTCCCTGCCCGCGAAGGCCGCCGACTGCAGCGCCGGGTACGTCGGCCTGACCTACGACGACGGCCCAGGCGGCAACACCAACACCCTGCTCAACGCGCTGCGCAACGCCGGCCTGCGGGCCACCATGTTCAACACCGGCCAGAACGCCGCCGCCAACCCCGCGCTGGTCAGAGCCCAGGTCAGCGCCGGTATGTGGGTCGGCAACCACAGCTACACTCATCCGCACCTGACCCAGATGAGCAGCTCGGCGATCCAGTCGGAACTGTCCCGCACCCAGACCGCCATCCAGTCGGCCACCGGCACCGCCCCGCGCCTGTTCCGCCCGCCGTACGGCGAGACCAACTCCACCCTCAGGTCGATCGAACAGCAGCTCGGCCTGACCGAGGTCCTGTGGGACGTCGACTCGCAGGACTGGAACGGCGCCAGCACCTCGGCCATCGTCCAGGCGGCCGGCCGGTTGCAGAACGGCCAGGTCATCCTGATGCACGACCAGTACGCCACCACCGTGAACGCCATCCCGCAGATCGCCCAGAACCTGGCCAGCCGCAACCTGTGCGCCGGCATGATCTCCACCAGCACGGGCCGCGCGGTGGCCCCGACCGGCGGGAACAACCCCCAGCCCACCCCGACCGTCACGCCTCCCCCGGGTGGCGGCGGCTCGTGCACGGCGACCCTGTCGGCGGGCCAGTCGTGGAGTGACCGCTACAACCTGAACGTCTCGGTGAGCGGCTCGAGCAACTGGACGGTCACCATGAACGTCCCGTCGCCCGCGAAGATCAGTTCCACGTGGAACATCTCCGCGTCCTACCCCAACGCCCAGACGCTGACCGCGCGCCCGAACGGCAGCGGCAACAACTGGGGCGTGACGATCATGCGCAACGGCAACAGCACCTGGCCGACCGTTTCCTGCCGGGTGGGCTGAAAGTTTCGGGCTCGCGGCGCTCCCTACCAAGCCACGGGGAGCGTCGTGAGGCCGTACACGAAATGGTGGGAACGGAACCCGGCCGGGCCCGCCTCGCGCAGGCCCGGGAACCGGGCGAACAGGGCGGGGAAGGCGATCTGCAGCTCCAGCCGGGCCAGCGGCGCCCCGAGGCAGTGGTGCGCGCCGTAGCCGAAGGCGACGTGCGCGGGATGGTCGCGGCCGATGTCCAGGCGATCGGGGTCGGCGACGAGCGCGGGGTCGCGGTTGGCCGCCGGGAGCGAGACCATCACGACCTCGCCCGCGGCGATCGGCGTGCCCGACAGCACGACGTCGCGGGTGGCGACCTTCACGACGCCCGAGTGGATGATGCTGAGGTAGCGCAGGAGCTCCTCGACGGCGCCGTCGACGTGGTCGCGCAGGCGGGCGAGCTGGCCGGGGTTGCGCAGCAGCGCGAGGGTGCCCAGGGCCAGCATGTTGGCGGTCGTCTCGTGCCCGGCGATCAGCAGCAGCCCGCCGATCCCGATGAGCTCGTCGACCTCGACGTCGTGTTCCCTGATGAGCATGCCCAGCAGGTCGTCGCCGGGGGTCGCCAGGTGCCGGGCGACCAGGTCGGCCATGTAGGCGCGGGCCTCCTTCTGCGCGACGGTCCGCTCCTCGTGCGTCCGCGACAGGTCCATGAGCGTGGCGGTACGGGCCTGGAACGCCTCCCGGTCGGCATAGGGGACGCCCAGCAGTTCGCAGATGACCAGCGACGGGATCGGCGTGGCGAAATCGGTCACCAGGTCGGCCGGCGGCCCCTTGACCTCCATCGCGTCGAGGTGGTCGTCGACGATCTCGGTGATGCGGGGCTCCAGCCGCCGGATCCGGCGCATCGTGAACTCGGGGGTCAGCATCCGCCTCAGCCGGGTGTGCTCGGGCGGGTCCATCATGAGCATCGCGCCCGAGCGCATCTGGGCGAGCTCCTCCGGGGTGACCTCCGGCAGTTCGGGCAGGCGGATGTGCATGCCCTCGGCGTTGCTGAAGGTCTCGGTGTCGCGCAGCACGTCGCGGACCTCGTCGTAGCGCGTGACCAGCCACGCTTCGGGCCCGCCGTAGGGCAGGGGCACCTTCACGAGCCCCTCCCGCCCGAGCAGCCCGGCCAGGTCGGGGTGCGGGTCGAACTCTTCGCGGCGCATGTGCAGTGGCAGCATCACAACTCCCGAATGACGAATCGTGTTCACACGACTACATTCAGTCATTATGAGTGTTGTCACCATGATGATCGTCGGAGACTCGATCAGCCACGGCAGCAGCGGCGACTGGACCTGGCGCTACCGGCTCTTCAAACACCTCAAGCACCACGACGTCACCCTCGACTTCGTCGGCCCCCGCAACGACCTCGACGCCATCGCCACCCCCGAGGCCGGCGACGGCGACGACACCTACGCCGACCCCGATTTCGACCCCGACCACAACGCCCAGTGGGGCCGCCCCTACTGCCTGGAGATGGCGGAGATCGCCCAGAAGGTGGCGGCGCACCGCCCCCAATACCTGCTGGTCCTGCTGGGGATCAACGACCTGTTCTGGTACGGCCACTCCGCCGACCAGAACGAGGCCAACCTGCGCGCCTTCATCTCCAACGCCAGAACCGGCAACCACGACGTGAAGATCGTCCTCGGGACGGTCCTCGACACCCACAAGGCGTCCGTCGACCCCGAGTTCAACGCCCGCGTGTCGGAGTTCAACCGCCGGTTGATCCTGACGACGGTCGACATGACGACCGAGCGCTCCCCGATCGTCATCGCCGCCACCCACGCCGAGTTCGTCGCCTCGGCCCACACCTGGGACGGCACCCACCCCAACGGCCAGGGCGAACTGCGCATCGCCGCGGCGTTCGCCGACACCCTGGCCGGTCAGTTCGGCGTGGGCGCGCCCTACCCTCGCCCGTTCCCCCTGGTCGTCGAGGCGCGCAAGCCCGCGGTGCCCACCGCCTAGGCGACCGAGACGCCGACGGACAGACCGAGCTGGCTGTAGAGCTCCAGCTGGTCGTAGTAGTCGCGGTCGGTGACGACCTTGCCGTCCTCGATCGTGCAGATCGACGCCCCGCGCAGCGCGATCCGCCGCCCCGTGGCGGGCAGTTCCCCCTCGTTGAGCAGGAACGGCCCGTCATGGGTGCCGGTGATCGTGAACTCGGTGACGGCCGGATCGTCGAGCGTGGGCATGTTCCACGGGGTGACGTGCAGGTCGGAGAAGGCCTCGAACCAGTGCGAGTAGTACCAGCCGATCTGCTCGCGCCCCTCCTGGAGTCCCGTGGGAGTGAGCAACACCCCGTCGGGTGAGTAGCGATGCACGATCTCGTCGACATCGTGCCGGTTGTAGGCCGCGAAACACTCGTTCTTGATGTCCCGGGCGCTGGCCATGACCACCACCTCCTTCTTGCGAAACTAACAACCGTTTCGTGGTGGTTTGAAGCCATTTTTCCGAGTCGTTGCCTCAGCAGGTGAGCAGCATGTCCAGGAGCGCCGCCTTCTCCGCGGGCTGGATCGAGAGCGAGTACGCGTGCTTCACGGCGATCCACGACTTGGCGTACTCACACCAGAACTCCCGCAGCGGCGGCCGCCAGACCGACGGGTCCTTGTCGCCCTTGGCCTGGTTGACGTTGTCGGTCACCGCCCAGAGCTGCGGCCCCGTGAGATCGTTGGCGAACTGCTTGCGGCGTTCGGTCGTCCAGGCCCAGGCGCCCGACCGCCAGGCCTCCTTGAGCGGGACCATGTGGTCGATGTCGACGTCCGACTGAAGCGTCCAGATGCCGCCGTCGTAGGGGCTGTGCCACGAGCCGGAGGTCGCCCGGCACCCCGCGTCGGTGACGACGTTCACGCCGTCGCGCTTGAGCACGGTCTCCCTGGCGTTGCACGTGCCCTCCACCGTCGCCCAATGCGGGAACAGCACCCGGTCATAGGTGGACGCGTTGCGCTCCTCGGCCACCTCCAGCGCGCCGAGCTGATTGGCCGCCTCGGCGAGGGTCGGCATCCCGGGCACGATCATCGGTAGCAAAGCGGCGAGAACCCAGCTCATCGATCATTCCTCACGTCCACGCCGGGCCCCGTGGTCCGGCGAACGTGATCATCTTTGGCCGCGCGCCGTGCCGTGTCGCCTCTATAGAGTCAGCCGCGTGCAACGGCTCGTCCTTTTCGACTTGGACAACACGCTCATCGACCTCGACGGGGCCTTCGGCACCTGGGCCGCCGAGTTCACCGCGACCCACGACCTCGGGGATGAGGGCCTGCGGTGGATCATGGACCTGGACATCCCCCACCGCGACCTGATGTTCCGCTGGATCAAATACCACTTCGACCTCGGCGAATCCTCCGACGACCTGTGGGCCGCCTACCGCGCCCGGATGCCCCACCTGGTCGAGTGCCGCCCCGAGGTGCTCGCCATGCTGGCCCGCCTGAGAGCCCAGGGCTGGAAGGTCGGCATCGTGACCAACGGCACCGCCGACAACCAGCTCGGAAAGCTCAGGGCCACCGGCCTGGCGGAGGCGGTCGACGGATACGCCCTCTCCGGCGTCGAGGGCATCAGGAAACCCGACGCCGCCCTGTTCGAGATCGCCGCCACCCGATGCGGGGCGACACTGGCCGGGGGCGGCTGGATGGTGGGCGACAACCCGGTCGCCGACGTCGACGGAGGCCGCGCCGCCGGGCTCCGCACGATCTGGGTCACCCCGGAACCCCGTGACTCTCCGGCGGATCACGTGGTCAGGGACGTCCTGGAGGCCGAGGCCCTGATCTCGGGTGACTAGTCTCAGTGCTGCAGATTCCGTTATGGAAGGACATCCGTGGAACACCGCACACTGGGCCGCACCGGTCGCGACGTATCGGTCGTCGGCCTCGGCACCTGGCAGCTCGGCGCCGACTGGGGCGACGTCAGCGAGGAGACCGCTTTCGCCGTCCTGGAGGCCGCCGTCGAGACCGGCGTCGACTTCTTCGACACGGCCGACGTCTACGGCGACGGCCGCAGCGAGCAGATCATCGGCCGCTTCATCAAGGACCACCCCGGCATCCTGGTCGCCACCAAGATGGGCCGCCGGGTCGAGCAGCTCCCCGAGCACTACAACATCGACAACTTCCGCGCCTGGAACGACCGTTCGCGCCAGAACCTGGGCGTCGACACCCTCGACCTGGTCCAGCTCCACTGCCCGCCCACGCCGGTCTACTCGACCGACGAGGTCTTCGACGCCCTCGACACCCTGGTCGCCGAGGGCCGCATGAAGAACTACGCGGTCAGCGTCGAGACCCGCGAAGAGGCGCTGGCCGCGATCGCGCGTCCGGGGGTGGCCAGCGTCCAGATCATCCTGAACATGCTCCGCCTCGGCCCGCTCGCCGAAGTGCTCCCCGCCGCCCAGAAGGCCGGCGTCGGCATCATCGCCCGGGTCCCGCTCGCCAGCGGTCTTCTTTCCGGCCGGTACGACTCGGGCACCACCTTCCCGGAGAACGACCACCGCAACTACAACCGCCACGGCGCCGCCTTCGACGTCGGCGAGACCTTCTCGGGCGTCGACTACGAGACGGGCCTGGAGGCCGTCCGCCGCCTGAACCCGCTCATCCCCGACGGCGCCACGATGGCCCAGTTCGCGCTGCGCTGGATCATCGACCAGCCGGGTGTGAGCGCTATCATTCCGGGCGCCAGCAACCCGGGCCAGGCCCGTTCGAACTCCGCCGCCGCGGATCTCGCGCCCCTGAGAAGCGAGACCCTGGCCGCGATCAACGAGATCTACGACGAACTGATCGCCCCCCAGGTCGCCAACCGCTGGTGAAACCGGGTGGGATACGGAGTGCTCCGGCCCTACGTCGTCCCCGCGACGCTGGAGGAGCTCGACGGACCGCCGACCGGCACCATCGAGCTCCCCCGGCACCTCGACTGGGGCCCGGAGCGCCTCTACCACCTCGACCAGATCTCCGATGTACGACTGCTGTACACACGGGTGATCCGAGAGAGCGCCACCCCCGACGACCTTCGGCGGCACCTGAACGCCACGATCCTGCGCGAGGTCTGGCCCGACCTGGTCCTGCCACCGAGGGTCCGAACCCTGTGGCTCGAACGGTTCCCCGAGCTCCGCGTCGGCCCTGCCACGTAAACTTCAGGAGGAAGGAGGGACCATGACCGCAAAGGAGATGTTCCCATTTCCGGCTCGTCCAGATGACACGCATCCCCTGCGGACCATCCGGGAGATCCGCGCCGCCTTGCCCGACGACCAGCTTGCCCACTTCGACACCGAGCTGGCCGAAACCGACATTTCCGAACTGGAATCGATGCTCACGCGTTGGGCTGCGCTCGCCAACGACGGCTTCGAGGAGTTCCTCCTCTCGACTCCGTTCGAGGACCTGGACTTCGGGGGTCGCTCCTACGACGAGCGGCCGGAGGCCGAGTGATCTACCTCCTCGACACCAATGTGGTGGCCGAGCTCACGACGAGACCGAAGCCTGACCCGAACGTCGTCGCCTGGTTCCGGGCGATCCCCCGGCCGAATCTCTACCTGAGCGTCCTCACCATCGCCGAAATCGAAGCGGGTGTCGCCGCCGTCACCGATCCCCTGCGGGCGGCCCGGTACGGCCAGGCATTGGCCCAGATCCGGGTCGACTACCAGGACCGGATCGCCTCGATCGGCGAACGGGAGGCAGCGGCATATCTGACCGTCCACAAGACGCTCAAGAGCGCCGGTACGAGCATCGACCCGCCCGACGCCCTGATCGGTGCGACCGCGCTGGCCAACGACTGGACGCTCGCCACCCGGAACATCCGGCATCTGGCCCGAACGGGTGCCCGCGTGGAGAACCCGTGGGAGGAGCGGGACTAACGGCCGAGGCCGGCGTCCCTTGCTCGGATGATGGCCTCGGCTCGGTCGGCCGCCTGGAGTTTGGTCATGACGGCGTACACGTGGTTTCTGACCGTCTTCTGCGACAGGAAGAGGCGGGTGGCGATCTGGGTGTTCGACAGGCCGCCTGCGACCAGGTCCAGGACCTCGCGTTCTCTGGCCGTCAGGGTCGGGAAGGTCTCGCCGGACGTCTCCACGGGGCGGGGGCCGAGGAAGTCGGCGATGCGGGTGGCCAACACCGCGCCGAAGACCACTCCGCCTCCGGCCACGGTGGTGATGGCGCGGACGACCTCGTCGGGTTCGGCGCCCTTCAGCAGGTAGCCGCGTGCGCCCGCTCTGAGGGCGTCGAAGATGGTGCCGTCCTCCTCCGACATGGTCAGGACGACCACGCCGGTCTCGGGGCGTTCGGCCAGGACGCGGCGGGTGGCCTCGATGCCGTCCATTTCTGGCATCGAGACGTCCATGACGACGACGTCGGGGCGGAGGTCGAGGACCTTCGCCACGGCTTCGACGCCGTTGGAGGCAGTGCCGGTGACGTCGATGTCGTCGATGCTGCCGAGCAGGGCGGCGAAGCCCTCGCGGAAGACCGGGTGGTCGTCCACGACCAGGACTTTGATGGTCATACGGTCACCTCGTCTCGGGCGGGCAGGCGGGTCAGGACCCGGGTGCCACTCGGTTCGGCGGGGGCGATCACGCAGGTGCCGCCCAGTTCGGCGGCGCGTTCGCGCATGGAGACCAGGCCCACGCCGGTCGCCGCGCCGGGGGTGAGGCCCACGCCGTCGTCGGTGATCTCGACGTCCAGGACGCCGTTCGCGCGGGTCAGGGTGACCACGCAGGTGGTGGCCTGGGCGTGGCGGCGGACGTTGGTGATCGCCTCGGCGGCGATCCGGTAGGCGGCCACCTCGACCGCTGCGGGGAGCCCGGTCAGGTCGCCGTGTTCCTCCACCCGCATGGTCAGGCCGGGGCCGAGCTGGCGGATGGCGCCTACCAGGCCGACGTCGTCGAGGGCGGGTGGGCGCAGGCCGTGGACCAGGCGTCTGACCTCGGCGAGCAGGCCGGTGAGCTCCTGTCTGGCCTGGCCGAGGATCTGGTCGGCGTCGTCGCCGGAGCGGCGGGCGGTGATCCTGGCCATGTCGATGCGGGCGGCCACCGCGGCCAGGGTCGGCCCGAGGCCGTCGTGGAGTTCGCGGCGCAGGCGGCGCCGTTCGTCCTCGACGGCCGAGACGATTCTCTCCCGGCCGCGTTGCAGTTCCTCGGCCAGGTGGACGGCCCTCGCCGCCGCCGCGGCCTGCCGGATCACGTCGGCCAGCAGGCGTTCGTCGCCGGAGGTCGGGCGGGTGACCCTCGCGGGCAGCACCAGCCGGCCGATGCGTTCGCCCCGGTAGGCGATGGGGAGCGCCCGGGTCTCGGCGGGGCGTTCGCCGTCTTCGACGAGCAGCGCGTCGGTGATCTCGACGCCGACGTACGAGGACCGGAACGCCTTCCTGACCGTACGGGCCAGCGTGAGGAGCTGCGCCTCGGTGTCGTCGGTCGCTTCGAGCCGTTCGGCCAGGCCGGAGACCACGTGATAAGGGTCGTCGCGGTCGCCCATCACCCAGCGGCGGACCAGCCGCCACAACCTGCCGCGGAGTTGCGCGTAGGCGATCGCGACCGCGAACACCGCGATGACCAGGCGTTCTCCGTCGTTCAGGCGCGAGCCGAGATACTGCCCGACGCTCCCCAGCACGACCAGGTCGAGCACGAACGTCACCGCGAGCAGCAGGGCGTACACGACGGTCCCGCCGAGCAGCCGGTCGACGTCGACCAGGTCGGGCCGGACGATGCCGATCGCCACAGCGGCGGCCGTGAGGACCACCCCGACGGTCAGGCCCAGGGCCGTCCACGAGTGCGGGAGCAGCCGGAACGTCAGCACGCTCATGAGGTCGACCACGCCCGCCCACACCAGCCAGCGCAGCCGCATCCGGTCGATCCCGGCCGACCCGCGATAGCGCCGGACGACCACCACGAACGGCGCGACCAGGCTGAGCGGCACGCCGAACTGGGCCACCCGCAGCACGACGGTCCAGACCTCGTCGGGGAACGGGAGGTAGAGCAGGTCGAGGTTGAGACCCCGCAACGGCGCCGGGATGGGGCCCGGCTCCGAGGTGGCCTGGGCGATCTGCGACGGTGCGGAGACCAGGGCCAGCGGCAGCAGCGCGGTCAGGGCCAGGCTGGCGAGCGAGACCACCCGCCACCGGCCCGACGGCAGCCTGCCGTCGGGGAACAGCAGCAGGAGCAGCGGCAACATGAGCAGCAGGCCCGCGCCGAACCGCTGGTAGACCAAGAAGGCGGCCGAACCGCCGGGCAGCCCTTCGAGCGTCGAGTACGCCAGCCACGACGACGCCAGCCCGTCGATCGACCACCAGGCGCCGAAGAACGACAGCAGCAGCCCGAGGGCGTGCCGCGGGAACCGGGACAGCACGATCATCCCGGCCGCCGCGAGCGCGATCCCGGCCAGCGAGTCGAAGGCGCCCGGCTGGAGGAGCAGCACGGCGCGGTGGTCCGCGGGCACCCGCATGTCGATGAGGGCCGCGGGAGGCAGCGCCGTCACCGCGACCGCCAGAAGCACCGGCCCCGGTGTCGGCTTACGCACCTGCAAAGTCTGCCGCAGCAGGTCAGAGAAGTCCCTAGGACTCGTGTCCTGTTTGTACCCGGCCCCGCCTGGGCCCCCGAAACGGGACACCACGCCCTGACGGCCCAGGCCGTTCGGTCCGCAGGATTCTCATCGTTCCCCCGGAGCGCTGAAGGCCCGCTGTGGCCCGCGAAGTGGATCCGCCCCCCAAGACCCGAAGGACCTGACGATGACCCTCACCGCCACCCCCGCTCCCACCACCATGTCCGACACCACGATCCGCCGGCTCGCCCTGGGCATGTCGTCCGGTGCGCTGATCTGGTCGGCGTTCAGCTTCGTCTACGGCTTCCAGCCGACCACCGACCTCGCGTGGATGCTCACCGACCTGAGCTCCCTGATCTTCCAGGCCGGGCTGCTGTGCCTGCTGGCGATCATGATCCGCACCCAGGCGACCGGCACCTCCCGGACCGCCCGGATCATGCTTCAGGTCGAGCGGGTGCTGCTGGTCCCGGCCATGACGTGGAGCCTGCTGCACGCCGTCCTGCCCGACCAGCGGGACGCCGCCTGGCTGGCGATCCTCGACGTCTTCTGGCCGCTGTCGATGCTCGGCATGTTCGTGATCGGCGTCAAGGTCGCCTTCGCCGGTCGCTGGCGCGGCCTGGCCCGCTTCTGGCCCATGGTCGCCGAGAGCTGGGCCGTCGTCTCGATCCCCAGCATGGGCATCCTCGGCCCGGAGGTCGGCAACCTCGTCGCCGCGAGCCACCTGCTCATCGGCTACACGACGCTCGGCCTGATCATCGCCTTCAAGCCCGAGCTGGTCCGTACCGAAAGCTGATTTCAAAGGAAAGGGCGTCCTTCCCACGGGGAAGGACGCCCTTTCACGTTATGCACCGCTCACCTGCGCCGATCACGCCGGGGAAGCCACTCGCCGCCCCGGCGCCGGATCAGCCACACACGCTTTTCAGGAGCGCCGGGCCGACGCGGTGAACGAATACGCATCTCCTTCGAGCGCGCTGAGTCGACACCGCGGAACGAGTCCGCGTCCCCTTCGAGCGCTTTATGCCGACACGGTGAACGAGTCGACATCAAAGAGTGAGCCACTACCCCCGGTGAACACTAGGAAGAGCGGGCCGGAGGCCGAACCCGTCAACGTCGTGGAGACCGTCACGTGGGTGTCCCAGCCTCCCGTCGGGGCGACCGCGACCGAGCCCAGCAGCGTCCCCGTCTGGGATCCCGACCGCACCTGGATGGTGCCGCCTGCTCCGGCCGAACTCACGCGGGCGCTGAAGGTGCGCAGGCCCGAGGTGTTGACGCCCGAGTAGGCCGTCCAGTCGCCGTTGTCGATGTAGCCGACCGAGAAGCCGCCCTGGGCGCTCGGGTGGTCGGCCTGCTGCACGCCGCTCATCGAGGTCCAGGCCTCACCCTGCACGGTCTGCGGTTGCGGGCCGGTGCCGCCGGTGGTGCCGACGGTGATGGTGTCGACGTCGAGCAGGCTGCCCGAGCCGCCGCTGAAGACCAGATACAAAGGCCCGGAACCGGTTCCGGTCAGGGTCGTGGACACCGTGGTGAAGGTGTCCCAGCTTCCGGTGGGCGCGACCGCCACCGTGCCGAGCACGGTTCCGGTCTGGGAACCCGCCCTGATGGTGATCGTCCCACCGGGGCCGCCCGAGGAGACGCGGGCGCTGAAGGTGCGCAGGCCCGCCGAGCTGATCTGCGAGTAGGCCGCCCAGTCGCCGTTGTCGATGTAGCCGACGGTCTGGCCGCCGCTGGCGGTGGTGTGACCGGCGGGCTGGACACCCGACTGCGAGGTGAACGCCTCACCCTCGACGGTCTGCGTGGTGCCGCCGCCGGTGGTGGTGAAACTGATCGTGTACGTCTTGCCTGCGGTCGCCGACCAGGCCAGCGTGTCGCCGGTCCGGGTGGCGGTGACGGTCGCGCCGGTCTCGTCCTTGACCGAGTAGGTGCCCGTGGCGGCCGCGGTGCGGACCTTGATCGGGGCGGTCCGCGCGGTCTTCAGCACGATCGTCTCGGCCGCGCCCGACTTCCAGGTCGTGTCGACGGTGATGTCGCCACGCGCCTTCAGGCCCGTGACCGAGCCGTTGGCCCAGGTGGAGGGCAGGGCGGGCAGCACGTGCACGGTGTCGTGCTGGCTCTGCACGAGCATCTCGGCGACACCGGAGGTCGCGCCGAAGTTGCCGTCGATCTGGAACGGCGGGTGGGTGTCCCACAGGTTGTCGAGCGTGGACGTCTTCAGCTGCTCCGACAGCAGCTTGTGCGCCCGGTTGCCGTCGAGGAGACGTGCCCAGAAGTTGATCTTCCACGCCTTCGACCAGCCGGTGCCGCCGTCGCCGCGCGCGTTCAGCGAGACGCGGGCCGCATTGGCCTCGGCCGTACCCGGGAGGATCTGGTTGCTCGGGTGCAGGGCGAACAGGTGGGAGACGTGGCGGTGGGTGTCGGTCTGGGAGTCCCAGTCGGTCTTCCACTCCTGGAGCTGGCCCCAGCGGCCGATGCGCAGGCCCGGGTCGAGGCGGGACAGCGCGGTGGTGAGCTCGGCCTGGAGCGAGGTGTCGACGTTCAGCGCGCGGGCCGAGGCCAGGGCGTTGGTGAAGACCTCACGCACGATCTGCTGCGACATCGACGCACCGGCCGAGAAGTCGCCGTTCTCCGGGGAGTACGACGGGGAGACCACGAGGCGGTTGTCGCGCGGGTCGGTGTGCAGGAAGTCGAGCCAGAACTCGGCCGCGCCCTTGATCGCCGGGTAGGCGGTGTTGCGCAGGTAGTTGATGTCGCCGTTGAAGCGGTAGCTGTCGTAGAGGTGCTGGGTCGTCCAGGCGGCGGCCTCGGGGAACCAGAACGACTGCGGGTAGTTGTGCACGCCGGTGAAGCCGTAGGGGTTGGTCTCGTTGTTGACGACCCAGCCCCGGGCGCCGTACATGTTCGTGGCGGTGACCCGGCCCGGCGCGACCATCGAGTTCACATAGCGGTCGTAGGGTCTCGTCGTCTCGCGGAGGTTGGTCTGCTCGGCGGGCCAGTAGTTCATCTGCAGGTTGATGTTGACGTGGTAGTCGGCGTCCCAGGGTGGGTTCACCACGTTGTTCCACACGCCCTGCAGGTTGGCCGGGAGGATGTCGTTCTCCCGCGAGGAGGAGATCAGCAGGTAGCGGCCGTAGGCGAAGAACATCGCCTCCAGCGCCCGGTCGGCCGTCGACGAGCCGCCCGTGTAGTTGGACCGCAGCGTGTTGGTCGGCACGGTCGGGTTGGTCTGGCCGATGTTCAGCTTCACCCGGTCGAACAGGTTCTTGTAGTCGGCCAGGTGGGCGGCCTTCAGCGCGTCGTAGGTCTGGGCCGCGGCGGCGGTGACCCGCGAGGTGACGCCCGCCGCCGGGTCGGCGCCCCGGTAGGTCGGGTAGACGTCGGAGTAGTTCGTCCCGGCCGACAGCACGAGCATCACGCTGTTGGCGCCGGTGACGGTGATCCGGTCGCCCGAGTCGGTGCGGGTGCCGCCCTGGTTGACGACCTGGACCTGCGCCTCGAACTTCAGGCCGTTGTTGGCCAGCGCGCCCTTGATGGTCAACCGGCCGTTCGAGGCGGTGATCGTCTTGTCGCTGCGCGGCGAGGTGTGCCGCAGCGTGAAGGAGACGCGGCCGGTCTGGTTGGCCGCGATGCGGGCGACGATGACGTTGCCGGGGTTGCTGGCGAAGTACTCACGGGTGTACTCGACGCCGCCGGCCGTGTAGCCGACCCGGGCGACCGCCTCGCGCAGGCTGAGCTCGCGGCGATACTCCGAGGTGCTCGTCGGGGCGCCCGCGAAGTCGAGGAACAGGTCGCCGAAGGTCTGGTAGGAGCCGAAGTTGGTCTTGCCCTGGCCGAGGGCGTTCGCGATGGTCTGCGGCGCGATCCGCTGGCTCTGGTCGATCTGGGCCTGGATGTTGTCGATGGCCCCCGGCCGGGGGGAGGTCCAGTTGCCGTGGTTGTAGCCGCCGGAGGCGCCGGGCCCGCCGGTCCACAGGGTCTTCTCGTTGAACTGGATCTGCTCGGAGGCCACGCCGCCGAACAGTTTGGCGCCCAGCGGGCCGTTGCCGATCGGCAGCGCCTGGGTCTCCCAGTTCGTCGCCGGCGAGTTGTACCACAACGTCAGGTCGTCGGTCGGGGGGAGCGCCAGCGCTGCCGCCTGGGTCGGGATGATCGCGGTCATGCCCGTGAGCATGACCAATGCGGTCAATCCGGCAATGCCTAATCTTCGGCGCACGGGATCCTCCGGTCAGGTGAGGGGTCAGTCAAGGAAATAGCATCGAAACACCCCGGAAACAAGGCTTGGCATCCGATGTTTCCTCGACTCAATGTGGATTTCTGACCGGTTGATCCCGAAGACTGCGCCTACAGGTCGGATGTATTCGAGTAGTCGGAATCAGAGCGTGACGCCCACCCGCGCCGCCCATTTGACGCCTCGCGAGATGCCCTCCTTGAGCACGGCCCCCGGCCGCCCGGCCAGGTAGGCCCGGCGCGGGGAGTCGTCGGGGTGGGTGAACTGCGCCACCGCGTCGGCCCGGCCGAGGCTCATGCAGACCGCGACGAACCGCACGACGTGGGGCTCCAGCGGACGGCCCTCGATGGCGCGCACCACGTTGGCGGCGGCCGTGGCGGCCTGAGGCTGCGAGGCCTGGCACGACAACCGCGCCCCCGGGACGGCCGCGCAGTCACCGGCCGCGAAGATCCGGGGGTCGTCGACGCTGCGGAGGAACTCGTCGACCACGACGCGCCCTTCTTCGTTGACGGTGAAGCCGCTGTTCGCGGCGAGGGCGGGGGCACCGGCCACGATCGCCCAGAGGGTGAGGTCGGTGGCGAGTGACGTACCGTCACCGAAGTGCAGTTCTCCGCCGGTCACGGCGGTGACGGACCTCTCCACCACCTCGACCTTCAGCCGGTCGAGCCCCGCGCGCACCCGGCGGCGGGCGCCGTCGCCGAGGGTGGCGCCGAGGCGCGCCCCCAGGAGACGCACCCGCAGGTCGGGCCGGGCGGCGGCCACCTCGGCCGCGGTCTCGATGCCGGTCGGGCCGCCGCCGATGACGGTGACGACGGCCTGCGGCGGCAGGTCGGCGAGGGCGGTGCGGGCCTGTTCCGCGCCCTCCCAGGTCCCGATCGAGAGGGTGCCCGGCATCGGCTCGGCGGCGCTGCCGACGGCGAGCACGACGTGGTCGAAGTCGAGCGAGGTGCCGTCGTCGAGGGTGACGGTCCCGTCGCCGATCTTCTCGACGCTGCCGATCCTGGTCGTGATCCCCTCGCGCAGCATCGACGTGAGCGGGGCCCGCGCCGAGGAGGTGCCCGACACCCGCTGGTGCAGCCGGATCCGCTCGACGAAGTCGCCGCGCGGGTTGACCACCGTGATCTCGGCCTGAGTCTTCTTGGAGAGCAGGTTCGCCGCGTTCGTGCCCGCGTAACCGGCCCCCACCACCACGATCTTCATGGCCATCTCCTTCCGTTTTGAACAGGAGATGTTTCTGACCGGCGTTCTGTGACATGTCACGAATGAGCGGTTTCCGGCGTCTGATGGACATGACCGATCCCGCTACGGAGACCTTCCTCGCGCACCGCACCCTGCTCTTCACCGTCGCCTACGAGCTGCTCGGCTCGGCCGCCGACGCCGAGGACGTCGTGCAGGAGACCTGGCTGAAGTGGACCGGCGTGGACCTCTCGGAGGTCCGCGACCAGCGCGCCTACCTGGTCACGATCGCCACCCGCCAGGCCCTCGGGAGGCTCCGCGTCGTCGGCCGCCGCAAGGAGACCTATGTCGGCCCCTGGCTGCCGGAACCCCTGCTGACCTCCCCCGACATCGCGGAGGACGTCGAGCTGGCCGACAGCGTGTCGACCGCGATGCTGCTGGTGCTGGAGACCCTCACCCCCACGGAACGGGCCGTGTTCGTGCTCCGCGAGGTCTTCGCGTTCGACTACGCCGAGGTCGCCGAGGCCGTCGGCAAGACCCCGGCGGCCGTCCGGCAGATCGCCCACCGCGCCCGCGAGCACGTCGCCGCCCGCCGCCCCCGGGGAGCGCCCACCCGGGAGCAGACGAAGGGCGCGATGGCGGCCTTCCAGCGCGCGATCGACGAGGGCGACGTCCAGGGCCTGCTCGACGTGCTGGCCCCCGACGTGGTCCTGCTGGCCGACGGCGGCGGCGTCATCCAGGCCATGCCCCGGCCCCTGGTGGGAGCCGGGAAGCTGGTCCGCTTCTACGGTGCGGTCCTGCGCGCCTTCGGCCCGATCATGACGGTGGAGGTGATCGAGGCCAACGGCGCCCCGGCCTTCCGCTGCTTCCTGGACGGCGAACTCGACGGCATCCTGTCGATGCGCGCCGAGAACGGCCTGATCACGGAGATGTACTACGTTCGGAACCCGGAGAAGCTGTCCCGCCTGACCGAGGAGACCCCGCTGCGCACGCGGTGAGCAGGTCGTCCCACTGGGGCCCGACGGCGCTCATGTCGTATTCCTTGACCGTGACCAGCCCGTTCTCGGCGAGTCGGGTGCGCAGGCCGGGGTCGGCGATGAGGCGGCCGATGGCGTCGGCCATGGCGTGGATCTTGCCCGCCGGGACGAGCAGCCCGTTGTGACCGTCGGTGATGATCTCGGCCGGCCCGGTCGGGCAGTCGTAGGCGACCACCGGGACGCCCACGCTCATGGCCTCCAGGATGGTCATCGGCATGCCCTCGCGGCGGCTGCTCAGCACGTTGATCGAGGCCTCCGCGAGCACCGCGCCGACGTCGGTGGCCGGTCCCATGAGCTTCACGCAGCCGGTCAGCTCGCGCTTCTCGATCGACTCGACGAGTTTGTCGTGCCGGGCGCCGTTGCCGTAGATGCGCAGCTCCCACTCGGGGTAGATCTTGTGCACGTGGGCCCAGGCGCGGATCAGCAGGTCATAGCCCTTGACGTGGGCGAGCCGCCCGATCGCCACGGCGACCGGCGCGGTGCGCGGCGCGGGCGGGGCGTTCAGCTCCGGAACGGCGTTGGGGATGCGCACCAGGTGCACCGGCGGCTTCTTCTTCAGGGCCTTCCGGTACGACCGCAGATCGGTTTCGGTCAACGTGGCCACGGCGGTGAGACGGCCGTAGCGGCGGGCGATCTGCTTACTCGTCTCCTCGCCGTGGGACGGGAGGTTGGCGTGCTCCTGCCCGATGGTGATCACCTCGGGCCCGGCGAATCGGGCGATCAGGAGGTTCAGGGCGGGCCGGGTGCCGATGAGGACGCCCCCGCGACGACCTCGGATGTAACGCGCGAGCGCGATGTCGGTTTTCAGGGTGAACCAGTGGGCGGCGGCCTCGTCGGGTGGCGTCAGGCGGCTGCGGAATCTGTTGAGCAGTCCTTTTCTTCCGTCGACGCGGTCGTCCAGAAAACGAATCCTTACTCCTGGTGGCGGTTCGAAGAAGAGCTCGGGAAGTTCCCGTACGACACTGACGATCTCCACGTCATGGTTTTTGGCCAGGTGACTTGCCAGGTTGAAGACGGTCCGAATAGTGCCGCCCATGCCGTAGGCGTGCAACAGGAGAATGCGGATCTCCCGGGTGTCCGCCGGTGGGGCTTTTCTTGCGCGCCGCCGATCACGTCTTTCGAGTAATCGGACGGCCCCTCGTCGCAAAGCTCCCGAAATGGGCAACTGTTTCCCCTTTGGAATTGTGTGATTTCCCCAGTATTAAGACGCTGTGAACCTCCAATAAGCTGGTGTGATCTGCGTCACATTACGGATGCCGCTCACCGCACCAGGCGGCCGCAGACCTCGTCGATGACGTGGGGAGCGAGGATCGCGGCTTGGCCTCGGATCTCGGGGATGGCCGTGGTCTCGTACCGGCTGCCTCTGAGCACCGGCCCGAGGGTGACGATCCGGTCGTCGGCCTGCCCGGTGACGTCGATGACGCACCCGCGCGCGTCGGCGTCGAGCCCGAGCCCGAGCCGGTCGGCCCGCACCAGCCCGTCCCCCATGAGCCGCGTCAGCAGCGGATCACGGGCGCAGACCGAAGCGGGGCCGGTCGCGTTGATCACCCAGGAGACGGGCAGATCGCGGTCTTTGAGGTGGACCATCACACCTTCGGGCCCTGGGGTGACTGCGTCGACACACCCGTTCAGCACCTTCAGCCGCCCGTCGGCCTTCAGCTTCTCGATCTTCGCGGCGGTGGTGGGCGGGATCCGGTGCCGGTGGATCTCCCAATAGCGCGCCGCCAGGAGGAGGAACCGCCGCTGCTCCCGGAGCGGCAACCGCGCCCACAACTCCGGCACCCTCGGCCGCAGCCCGTCGACCACCCCGCGCCAGTCCCCGCGCGCGGCCTCCTCGTGCACGGCCCGGAAGAGTGTCCGCAGGGTCAGCGGCCCTTCGGGAAGCGTGACCTGCCGGGGAGTGACAGGGTTCTCCGCGTGTACGCGAGGCAGCAGCCCATGCCGCGACACCGCGTAGACCGTGCGACCCGGCGTCCGGCTGAGCGTGACCGCCATGTCGACCATGGTCAGCCCGGTCCCGACGACGAGCACGTCGCCTTTGTCGACCTCGTTGAGCGCACCCACCGCCCACGGGTCGTTGGTACATCGCTTCTCCGGCAGCTTCAGGCCGGGTGCCGCGTTTCCCGTGGCGAGGACGATGGCGTCGGCGTCGTAGGTGCGCCCGTCGGACAGTCGCACCCGTCGCCGCGACACGTCCACGACGTTGCCGGTGACCTTGAGGAGCGTTCGTTCGTCGTCCTGGGCGCGCTCCAGGACATCCCGCAGATAGTGGCCGTAGGTCCTTCTGGGCAGGAACTCGCAGCCCGTGACCCTGGCCCACCTGACGAAGTCGGCCGGATCGTGATTGAGGGCGCTCATCTTCGCCGCGGGGGCGTTGAGGAGGTGCTCGGGATCGGTGGTGGAGTAGGCCTGACCGAGGCCGTGACGGGCGTAACGGTCGATCAGCACGACGTGCAGGGGGAGGTTGCGGGTTCGTGCGGTGTGCAGAAGGTGGACGGCGGCCAGGGTCCCACTGGCACCGCCGCCGACGACCACGATGACGGGAGTCATGGCTCCAGAATAAAGAACTTTACCTACAAGTTTTATAGGTAACTCCTAGGAGTTCAGCAGATCATCCACGGCCTGTCAGACGGGTCGGGCCCCCTGGATGATCGCCTGGGCGCGCACATCCACGCCGAATCTGGGGCAAGGTACCCGGGCCGCATCGCAGTTGGCGCAAGCCCCGGGCCAGTAGCGTCGGTCGGATGCTCGGGAGGCGCCAGCGAAGATCGCCGAGAACTTCGGCGCAACACAGCGGCCAATTCCCACGAGATGAGCCCGCTCGCAGACACAAAACCAGACCAGATCGGGTGCTTACGCCGATCACGAGCCATCGTCAAAAGATTCAGTTTCTAAAAGTCAGCCCAGCTCGAGCAGCAATGCCGCAAGACTCGCTCGGGTAATCTCCGTGGAGGGGTGCTCTGTCCCCAGGACCCGCACCTTGGCCTCCAGCACCCCGCGATATTCAGCCACCGCCTCGCGGTACCGCCCCTGCCCCGCCGCCGTATGCGCCATCAAATGGCGGGTGGCTAATGTGTCGGGGTGCTCCGCCCCCAGCACCCGCACCTTGGCCTCCAGCACCCCGCGGTACTCGGCCTCCGCCTCACCATGCCGCCCCTGCTCCGCCACTAGCCGCGCCACCTCGTGGCGGGTGGTCAGCGTGTCGGGGTGCTCCGCCCCCAGCACCCGAATACTGGCCTCCAGCACCGCACGATACTCAGTCTCCGCCTCACCATGCCGCCCCTGCCCCGCTACCATGCGCGCCACCTCATGGCGTGCGGCCAGCGTCTCGGGGTGCTCCGCCCCCAGCAGTCGTACCTCGGCTTCCAATACCGCGCGATACTCAGCCTCCGCCTCGCGGTACCGCCCCTGCCCCGCCACCGCATGCGCCACCGCATGACGGGTAGCCAACGTGTCAAGGTGCTCCGGCCCCAGCAGTCGTACCTCGGCTTCCAATACCGCGCGATACTCAGCTTCCGCCTCGCGGTACCGCCCCTGCCCCGCCACCGCAAACGCCATCAAATGGCGGGTTATCAGCATGTCGGGGTGCTCGGCCCCCAAGAGAGCGGCGCGGATCTGCCCAATGGTGTGGTGAAGGCGTTCGGCCTGCTGGTAGAAGCCTTGAGCGCTCAGCGCCCGAGCGACTAGATCGGCGGCTCTTGTCATCTTGATGACTGGTTTGTCAGCGGTGTGCGACTGGGCGGTCGAAACTAGCAGGAGGTGAGAGGTGTGTGGGGTGAGGGCCTGCCACAACGGCCAACGGGCAGGCTCTTCAGGTTTCCCGGTTGCGTCACTTTGGGCCGCAGCACAAAGCAATTCGGCGGCGACATACCTGTATTGGTCGTGGTGACTCTGGTCGCCGCTGCCGGTCGTTGCGCGCACAAGCGGATGCACCAGGACTGTAGGCGGACGGCGTGAGACGTCTATCTCGATTAGGCCAAAATCGGCCAGCGCGGTGAGGACTTGCCAGATCTGCGGGCCGGTGATTCCGGTGAAAGGCTCGATCTCAGCGAGCTGGGAGGGGACGAGCAGCAACTCATGGGGGATAGGGGCATCCTCCAGAACTGCCAGCAGAGTCAGCAGCGATCCGGCGTAGGGCACGCCCGTCGACTCCAGGTGAGTTAGGGAATGCTGCCAGGGCCAGCGGATGATCTTCTGGGCGTCTTCTTGCGACAGGTCTCCTTCGGCCGCCGCGGATTCGATCCGGGTTCGGCCAGCCTGCAAGGCGGCCAAGTATTCGCCGAAAGAACGCAATGCTCCCGCGTCGTCGTCGATAGCGAAGGCGGCAGGAATGTCACGGATGCGGGCCAGGTAGGAACCGACGAGGCGCAATCCCAAAGGTAGGCAGCCCATTCGCTTCGCCAACTCCAGGGCTTCGGCCGGGGTACCGGCATCAGGGCCGACGTAGTCGACGAGAACCTGAACAGCAGCTTCTTCGCTGAGGCGTTCAATTGGATACAGCGAGCTCCACGATCCCCAACGGGCTCGCCGACCGTCTCTGCTAGTGACCACCACCATGCCCGACGCACCATCGACAGGCCGGATCCACCCGACGCCCTCGGCCACACTCCGCCCGGCCACGCCAAGGACATCAAGGTCGTCGGCGTTATCCACCACCAACAGCCACGGCTGTTCTCGCGCGGAAAGGCGTTGCCACAGCAGGTCGGCCAGGTCTCCACGTTTCAGATCCTGTGTGGGCACTCCCATGCGGTAGGCCAATGCCTGCATGCCTGCGCTCAACTGCCCGCTGTCAGTAGCGGTCAACCACCAGACATCGACGCCATGCGAACGAATCATGTGTGCGAACTCCAGCGCGGCTCTGCTCTTCCCTATTCCGCCAAGCCCGCAAAGCACGTGCACCCGCGAACCCCCGGCGGACTGCCAGTGCCGGTCAAGGGTTGCCAGCAGGGACTCACGGCCGCGTAGTTCATAGCGTTCATCACGACGTCCCAACGGTAAGTCGATCGACACCGCGACCGGCTCCGACATCGATTGCCCGTAGTTGTTGATCTGGAGCCCGTGGCCCTGGACCGCTTGTTGGGCTTTACCCCACGCCGAAGCGTGTACTTCATCCACAAGTTCACCCGCTCCGCACAGATCCGCGGCAATCCCCGAGCGGTACGCCCTCCCGCACCCCGCCACGCCGAATCTAACCCGCCAATCAATCACCCGCCCAAGTACCGAGAAACCCAGCCAAGACACCACTGGTACAAAATCCGGACCTAAGCCCAGATCGTTCCGAATCGACCCCCCACAGCCCTCCAGGGTTCAGCAATGGGCCACCCCCGCTGGTTTGGCTACGCCGTGTGGATCATGCATCCGTGGTCAGTCGAGGAGGACGCCAAGCATGAGATCCCTCCAGTTATCCCGGCGAGCTACCGCCCTCATCACCGCCGCATTGGTAGCCGTCCCCCTGATGGGTGTGGCCGCGCCCGCGCAGGCGGCGACCGAGTATCTGCAGAACCCGAGTTTCGAGCTCCCCGGTGCCAACGCCGCCGCCCCCACCGGCTGGCAGCAGGTGCTGGTCGGAAACGAGACGGCGCCGTTCCGGACCGTCGTGCAGACCTTCAATGCCTCAGGGCAGTTCCCGCCGCCCTCGCCCGTCCCCGACGGGCAGTTCGCGTTGGAGATGTTCTGGCAGGTCGGCAGCGCTATGGGTGTTCAGGGCATCGCGGCCCAGCAGAACGTGAACGTCCCAGGCACGACCGACCTGCACTTCAGCTACGACGCCGCGCAGACCTTCTACCCGGACTCCCGGTCGGTCAACTGGGCGGGGGCCTACGCCGAGGTGCAGTTCGCCTCGGGTGGGCAGACCAACGCGCTGCGGTACTACCACTCCGCCTCGCGTGACGACTACACCGGTTCCCCCGCCGACTCGGCGACGACCAAATACATCATCGGCGAGAAGTTCACCGGGAACGGTGACTGGGTCGCCGCCTCGCGCGACCTCGACGCCGACATCCAGGCCAAGTTCGGGGTGACCACCTTCACGGTCACCTCGGTACGGGTCGGCAACCTCCAGGATCGTAAGGCCACCTCGCCGTTCCCGAACATGACCATGTACTGGGACGACGTCGAACTGACCAAGGGCGGCGTGAACGAGGGCCCGCCGCCCGGTGGCGGCGGGGGCTGCTCGAAGATCAACGGGATTCAGGGGACCGGAGCGGCCTCGCCGTGCTCGGGGCAGACGGTCACCGTCACCGGGGTCGTGACCGGGATCGACGACGAGATCGGTGCCGACTACGACCGGGCCTACCCCGAGGACCGGGGCATCTTCATCCAGTCGCTTCCCGCCGACGACGACGGCGACCCGGCCACGTCGGAAGGCGTTTTCGTCGGGTACGTCGACACCGCCTCCTCCTTCAGGCCCGGTGACGTCGTTCGCGTGACGGGACAGGTCAAGGAGAAGTTCGGCCTCACCGAGATCGCCGAGTCGATCGGGCAGGAGCCCACCAAGACGGGAACCGCGGCCGTCCCCGCTCCCGTCGTGATCGACCAGGTCAAGGCGCAGGCGCAGACGGCCGACAAGGCCTACTACGAGTCGCTTGAGAACATGCTGGTCAAGCTGCCCGTGGCCACGGCCAACTCGGGTGGCACCAACAAGTTCGGTGAGCTGTTCGTCACGCCGGGCACCAACCGTGACCGGATCTACGAGGGTGAGACCCTGCCGGTCTCCCTCCTCGCCCTGGACGCCGACGCGGGGGCGGGCAACCCCGCCAACCCGTACAAGCCGGCGGCGCCTTCGACCACCTATGTGACGGCCGATCTGTTCGACGAGGTGCGGGACGCCGTCGGGCCGCTCGCGTTCTCGTTCAGTCACTACAAGCTGATGCCGCAGCCGGGTGCGCTGCCCACTGTGGTGGACGGGCCGGTGGCCTACCCGTACACGGGGATCGCCGACGCCGGCGCGAACCAAGTCCGGGTCGCCTCGTTCAACGTGCTGAACTACTTCCCGGTCGGGGTCGAGCTCGACCTGTCGCCGGTCTCGCCGGCCGAGTACGCCGAGAAGAAGGCGCGGCTGGCCGACGCGGTCGACACGCTGCTGAAGCGGCCCGACATCGTGGCCGTGCAGGAGGTCTACAACCTCGCCGTGCTCCAGGATCTGGCCGCCACGCTGGGTGGTTACACCGCCTACCTCCAGGAGGGGAACGACTCGCGCAGCATCGACGTCGGGTTCCTGGTGAAGGACGGCGTGCAGGTGGCGAACGTGCGGCAGTTCGACAAGAACACCGCCGGGTGTGACGACTCCGGGCGGGCCTATGACCGGCCGCCGCTGGCGATCGACGTCACGGTCAAGGGGCTCGACTTCACGGTCGTCTCCAACCACTTCAAGTCGAAGGGCGGCTCCGGGGCGTCCGGCGCCTGCCAGCTCCAGCAGGCGCAGCGCCTCGCCGCTCAGGTGAAGACACTGGAGACGGCGGGGCGTCAGGTGGTCGTGCTGGGTGACCTCAACCAGTTCGAGTTCGAGCCGCCGCTGGCCGCGCTGGCGTCCGGGTCGAGCCTGACCAACCTGTGGGGCAGCGCTCCGGCTGAGTTCCGCTACAGCTCGCAGTACCAGGGTGTGCTGCAGACGCTCGACCACGTGCTGGTCACCGACGGGCTCGACGGCAAGGTGGCGGACTTCCGGTACGCGCCGATCAACACCGACTACGCCGACCGGTTCACCAATGGTCACAAGGTCGCCGACCACAACCCGGCCGTGCTGACCCTGAACGGCCAGGCGCCCGACACCGTCGCGCCGGTCACCACCGCGACGACCACGCCGCCCGCGAACCCCAGCGGCTGGTTCACCGGTGCGGTGCTGGTCCACCTGTCGGCCACCGACGCCGGTTCGGGGGTCGAGAAGACCGAGTTCCGGCTCGATGGCGGTGCGTGGACGACGTACACCGAGCCGGTCGCCGTCGCCGGGGACGGGCCGCACACGCTGTCCTTCCGTTCGGTCGACAAGGCCGGGAACGTCGAGGCCGCCAGGGCCCTGGACGCCAAGGTGGACGCGACCGCCCCCGTGACCTCGGCGGACACGGCTTCCGTCGGTGAAGGGGTGTCGGTGTCCCTCGCGGCGACCGACCTCACCTCGGGTGTGGCGGCCACCGAGTACTCGCTCGACGGCGGCGCGTGGACTCCGTACACGACCGCGGTTCTGGTCACCGGGGCGGGGGCGCACGAACTGCGCTACCGCTCGACCGACCGGGCGGGGAACGTCGAGGAGATCAAGGCCGCCACGATCGAGATCGAGGAGCAGGCGCCGACCGTCGTCATCACCGGTGTCGCCGACGGGACCGTCTACGGCGACGGTCTCGACCTGACGATCGCGTGGGAGGCCTCGATTCCGCAGGTCACCGGCGCGCTCGACGGGCAGCCGTTCGTGTCCGGTTCGGTGCAGCCGCTGCACAAACTGGCGCTGGGCGAGCACACGCTGGTCGTGACCGCCGGTTCGACCGTGCGGACCGTGACGTTCACCGTCACGACCTCGACCGACGACATCTCGGCGCTGATCGCCCGCTTCGAGGCGGCCGGGCGGCTGACCGAGGCCGGTGCCTTCAAGCTCCAGGACCGCATCTCCAAGGTGATGGTCTCGGAGGACCGGGGGCGCGAGCGCGACAAGGCCAAGATCGTCAAGAAGCTCGAACGCTTCGTCGAGGCGGTCGAGGACCCGAAGAACGTCGCGGACGCCGAGATCAAGGCGCTGTTCCTGCGTGACGCCGGCTGGCTGATCGGCTAACCGGCCGTGGGTCCTGCCGCTCTCACCAGCGGCAGGACCTCCCGGCCCAGCCGGGCGACGTTCTCCAGCGTGCGGCGGTGGTCGCCCGCGCCCTCCACGAAAAGGATCAACCGCTTCAAGCCGGTGTGGACGACCGTCTCGCGCATCACCCGCGCGCAGTGTTCGGCCGAACCGACCGGATGGATGCGGCAGAGCAGGTCGACATAGGCGTCGACGTCCCGGGCGGGCCGGGGGCGGTCGTCGACGGGGACGTATCCAGCCAGACCGGGGCGCAGCCACCGGGGCATGGCGTGCCTGAGCTCGGCGACGGCCTGGCCGGTCGAGTCGGCCACGAAGCCGACGGCGGCGCCGATGTGGTCGCCCGAAGGACGACCGGCGAGCATCGCCGCCTTCTCCGCGTCGCCGATGTGCATGCCCAGCAGCATCGGCAGGCCGCGCCTGGCCGCCAGGTCGGCGGTCTCCGGTGAGGTGCAGGCGACGACCGGGCGCAGGCCGGGCGGGTCGGGTGTCATCGGCACCTCGCGGAAGCGGAAGAACTCCCCGTCGGCCGAGATCCGCCGCCGGGTGAGGGCCGCGCAGAGCAGGTCGAGGGATTCGGCGAAGCCGCTTTCGTACCGGGAAAGCCCTGTTCCGAAGACCTCCAGGTCGACCCATGGTCCGCCGCGGCCCACGCCGAGTTCGAAGCGGCCGCCCGACGCGTGGTGCAGGATCGCGGCCTCCTCGGCGAGGGCGACGGGGTGTCTCGTCGACAGGACGCTCACCGCCGTGCCGACGTGGATCCGGGTGGTGCGGCCCAAGGCGACCCCGGCGAGGGTGACGGCCGAGGGGATCACGCCGTAGGACATGAAGTGGTGTTCGGCGATCCAGGCGTCGTCGAAGCCCGCCCGTTCGGCCGCGACGATCGTCTCGACGGTGTCGCGCAGCACCTCGGCGGCGGTCCGGCCGGGGAACCGCGCGCCGACCAGGAAGATCCCTATGCGGATCAGCGGCGTCTCCTGAGTAGTCGTGGGGCCCACCAGTTCGCCGGCCCGGCCAGGGCCATCGCGGCGGGCAGGAGTACTCCCCTGATGATCGTCGCGTCGACGAGCACCGCCAAGGCCATCCCCACGCCCAGCATCTGGAGGAAGACGACGCCGGAGGTGGCGTACACGGAGAAGGAGGCCGCCAGGATCGCGGCCGCCGCGGTGACCAGCGGCGCGCTCCGCGCGATTCCCTCCGGTACGGAGCCCGTCACATCCCCGGTGCGGTCGTACTCCTCCTTGATCCGGGAGAGGAGGAAGACCTCGTAGTCCATCGACAGGGCGTAGGCGACGCAGAACATCAGGATCGGGATGCTCGGCTCGATCGTGCCGGTCCGATCTTGGAAGAGGAAGACGAGCGCGCCGAACATGACCGACAGGCTGAGCAGGTTGAGCACCGACGCCTTCAACGGCGCGACGACGCTCCCGGTCATCGCGAACAGCACCACACACGTGATCAGCACGATCAACCCCGCGACCAGCGGAAGCCGCCCCACGACACCGTCGCGGTAGTCGGTCAGCTCGGCGGGAGAACCACCGACGACGACCTCGAAAGGTGCCGGAGTGTCCCTGACGTCGGCGACCAGATCGAGCCGCTGGGTGGACGCCACCACCGACAGCCAGGTGCCCCCACCCGCCGCGAACCGGGTCCCCGCCGGAGCCTCCGTCGATCGGCCGTCGGTGAACGACCCGGCGGCCGAGTCGACGCGCACGACGCCCTCGATCAGGGAGAGCCGCGCGGCGTAGTCGGCCGAGGGCGCGCCCTTCGCCGCGACGACCTGGACCGCATCCGCCTCCTCGACCGGGAATCCGGCTCTGACCTGGTCGTACAGAACCCGGGCCGGAGCCGACGACGGCAGGACACGGTCGTCGGGGACCCCGAACCTGATGCCGAGGAACGGCGAGCCGAGCAGCAGGACCACCGCGAGCGCGGCCCCGCCGAGCAGGACCGGCCGCCGCATGACCCTGGTCGCGACCTCCCGCCAGAAGACGCCCTCCCGCGCGGGGGTCTTCCGCGCGACCCGATGCCCGAGCAGCGCCAGGGCGGCGGGAAGCAGGATCGTCGCGCTCGGCACGGCGGCCAGGACGACCGCGAGGCCGGCGTACCCGAACGACTGCAGGAACGGGAACGGGAAGACCAGCAGCACCGCGAGCGCGGCGGCGACGGTGACCCCGCTGAACAGGACGGTCCGCCCGGCGGTCCGCACGGTCCGGGCGACCGCTTCGGGAACGGTCCCGTGGGCGAGTTCCTCGCGGAAGCGGTAGACGACGAACAGCCCGTAGTCGATGCCGAGCCCGATGCCCATGACGAGCGCGAGGTTGGCCGCGAACGTGGAGACCTCGGTGAACAGGGTCACCCCGCGGATCAGCGCCAGCGCCCCGGCCACGGCCGCGATGCCGACCCCGAGCGTGACGAGCGCGGCGGCGAACCGGCGGTAGACGAGCCAGAGCAGCAGCAGGACCAGCGGCAGCACGACGAGTTCGGCCCGCAGGAAGTCGGCCCTGGCCTGCTCCATGACCTGCCGGAACACCTCGTCACCTCCACCGACCTCGACCTTGATGAGAGGCCCGTCACGGGTGAAGGCGGGGGTGAGCGACGGCAGCACGGTCCGTCTGACCGCGTCGGCGTCGCCGGGAATCCAGGCGAGCACGAGCGCCTGCCGGGCATCCGAGCTGCGCAGCGTCTCGGAGCCCCGGGTCCAGTACGACCAGGCGTCCCCGGTCCGCCCGGAAAGCTCCCGGGTGAGTGCGCGCCCCGCCTCCGCGACCGCCGGATCGTCGACGGACCCCTGGTGAGCCGTGACGAGCAGGGCGACATTGGGGCTGCCGGTGCCGAACCGTTCGGCGAGCAGTTCCTTGGCCCGCATGGACTCCGAGCCGGGGGCCTCAAAACGGTTGAGCGAGAGGGCGTTGAGCGTGCCGGCGGCGACGGCCCCGGCGGCGAGCGTGATCAGAACCCCCAGTAAGAGCACCCATCTGGCTCCGCGCACGACGCATCGATCCCCTTGGTAGGATTTTTGCGAGCAATCGCTCGCGTTTTGAACAATACGAGCGGTCGCTCGCATTTTCAAGGGAGATCGTGATGGAGCGACGCCGGCAGGCCCGCGGCGAACGGCGGATGACCGAGATCCTCGACGCGGCGGCCGACGCCTTCGCCGAACTGGGCTACGAGAAGGCGTCCACCAATGCGATCGCCGCACGGGCGGGGATCTCCCCCGGCTCGCTCTACCAGTTCTTCCCGAGCAAGGAAGCCGTGGCGAAAGCGCTGGCCGACCGCTTCGTCACCGACATGAGAACCGCCCAGGGCGCGGCCTTCGGCGGGGTCGACGTGGCCGGGATCGACCTCGACGACCTGCTCGACCGCGTGGTCGACCCGCTGGTCGCCTTCAACCTGGCCAACCCGGGCTTCAAAGCGCTGTTCGCCCGGCCCGACATGCCCTCGGCCCTGGCCGAGTCGTCCCAGCCGATCCAGGCCGCGATGCTCGGCCAGGTCGAACAGATCCTGCTGGCCAGGGCGCCCGGCCTCGCAAAGCCCGACCGGGAGAGGAGCGCCCGGGTCCTGGTCCGGATTTTTCAGGCCATGACGCCCCTGGTGGTGGCCGCGCCGGAAGACGAACGCCCGGCCGAGATCGCCGAGCTCAAGCGCGTGCTCCGCGGCTACCTGACCTCACTGACGTAGCGAGGAGTCAGCGAGGAGCAGGGAAGGAGCAGGCCGACGAATCATGCCCTCAACCCGGTTGAGGGAGTGGTTCTCACATGACGGCAGGATCGCCGGTCGTTGAGCTGGACGGTGTGAGCAAGGCGTTCGGGGCCGTGAAGGCGGTTCAGGACGTCACGTTGCGGATCGAACCCGGGCAGATCTACGGGCTGCTGGGGCCGAACGGTGCGGGCAAGACGACGCTGATGCGGATCCTGCTCGGGCTCGTCCGGCACGACGCCGGGACCGTCAGGGTCCTGGGGAGGAAGCCGGGCGAGGAGTTACGCCGGATCGGCGCCATCATCGAGTCGCCCCACTTCGTCCCGCACCTGTCCGGCCGGGTCAACCTCCAGGTCCTCGCCAAGGCGCGGGGGCTCACGGACGACGAGGTCGACCGGGTCCTGAAGATCGTGGATCTCGAAGGGGCCAAGGACAGGCGCGTCACCGGCTACTCGCTCGGCATGCGCCAGCGGCTCGGGGTCGCGGGCGCCCTGCTCGGCAACCCCGATCTGCTCATCCTCGACGAGCCGACCAACGGGCTCGACCCCGAGGGCACCGCGTCGATGCGCACGCTCATCCGCGAGATCTCCGGGCACGCCACCGTGCTCATCTCCTCCCACCTGCTCAGCGAGATCCAGCAGATCTGCGAACGGGTCGTCGTGCTCGACAAGGGCGGCATCGTCGCCGAGGACACCGTCGAGGCGCTGCTCACGAACGCCGGGTCGACGTCGGTCGTCATCGACGCCCGGCCCGACGACATCGCCGAGAAGGTCCTCAAGACCGCCCCGGTCAACGGCGTCTACCGGCTCACGGTCGCGGACGACGAGGTGCCCGCGCTGGTCAGGGCGCTGGTCGAGGCCGGGGCCGAGGTTCACGAGGTCCGGCGGGAGCGCCGGTCGCTCGAAGACGTCTTCTTCACGCTGACCGGGGGCCACTCATGAGACACGCGTTCGCCGCCGAGTCGCTGCTGATCCGCAAGCGGATGGCCCCGGCCGTGGTCGGCGCGGTCTGGGTCGCGCTGGTGGTCCTGTTCGGCTTCGGCGTGCCCTACATCGTGTACGCCACCTTCGACCCCGCCACCCAGGCGGCCGACCGGGCGGCGCTGCTGGAGATCCTGATCCCCTCGGCCTTCCACACCACCGCCGCCGGGAGTTACCCGCTCTTCGGCGGGGCGATCATGCTGATCCTCGGGGTGCTGGTGACCGCCTCGGAGTATCGCTGGGGGACCTGGCCGACGCGCCTGTCCCAGGGCCCCGGCCGGGCACAGGTCATGATCGCCAAGGTGCTGGCCGGTTCGGTCGTGGTGGTGGTCATCGCGGCGGTCGCGCTGGTCGCGGCGCTGCTGACCTCGGTGGTCATCGCCCTGGTCGAAGGGCAGCCGATCGCCTTCGCCGGTCCGCTGACGATCGTCGTCAGCCTGGCGGGCACGATCCTCATCTCGGTCGCCTGGCTGAGCGTCGGCGCGGCACTTGGGGTGGTCTTCAAGGGGGCCGCCACGGCTCTGGCCGTCGGGCTGGTCTGGACTCTGGGCCTGGAGAACGCCCTGTCCGGGATCGCCGGGTTCGTGCCCTGGCTGGAGCCGATCCGGTACGTGCTCCTCGGGCCGGCCAGCGGATCTCTGGTGGCCTCACTGGGGGTGCCGACGCTGAGCGAAGGTGGCTCGCCGGGCGTGGAGGCGTACATGAGCGCGCCGGTCGCCTGCCTGGTGCTGGCCGCCTATGCGATCGCCGGGGTCGCGGTCGCCGTCCACCTCATCCGCAGCCGCGACATCACGTGACAGGGAGACTGCGTTGACCACCCAGATTCGGCCCCGGATGCGGACCGACATGGCGTTCCTCGAAACCCCCGACGGCGTGTACGTGAGAGGGCACGGCGACGGCTTCGTCATCAAGGGCGCGGGGGCCTACCGCTACCTGTCGGCGCTGCTGCCGCACCTCGACGGGTCGACCCCGCTCGACGACCTGCTCGACGGGCTGCCTCCGGCGCACGCCACCAGCGTCCGATCGCTGATCATGATGCTGGCGGCCAAGGGCGTGATCACCGACGCGCCCGAGCGGAGCACCGCCGGCGACGAGCGGTTCGCCGGTCAGATCGGGCTGCTCGCCCAATATGGCGACGACGGTTCCGGCTTCCAGAGGGCCGCCACCGCCAAGGTGCTCGTCGTCTCCGACGAGCCCGACCACGCGGACAGGCTCGCCGACGCGCTCACCGCCAACGGGGTCGGTAGCGCCGGATGGGTCAGGACCGCGAGCGACGAAGAGGCCGACCTGATCTGTCTCGTCGCGGCCGACCGGCCCTCGCCCGCCCTGTTCGACCTGGCCGAACGCGCCCGCGTGGCCGGGGCGGCGTTCGTGCCGCTGATCAGGGTCGGTGACCGGCTCGTGCTCGGGCCGTGGCAGCAGGGCGACCGGGCCGACGTGCACTCGGCCGTGCTGCGGATGACCGACAACGCGATCCCCGGCACGCAGGACCTCTGGCAGGCGCTCTCCAGCCTGCCTCCGAAGAGCGCCGAACTCCCGAACGCGGCCGTCTCCATCGCGATCAGCATCGCCGGGTTCGAGATCTTCAAGATGCTGACCGGGGTCATCGCGGGCGACATCGACGACGCGGTGGTGGTCGTCGACCCCGACCGGCTGACCGTCGGCATCGAGCGCCTCGTCGCGCACCCCGCCTCGCCGCACGCCGTGATCGCACCTCCCGTCAAGGCCGACGACCCCGACGCGACGCCCTCCGAGCGGGTCTACCAGCGCTTCGAGCCGGTGATGGCCCGGACGGTCGGCATCATGCGGGCCTTCGACGACGACGCGCTCTCGCAGATCCCGGTCAAGGTCTCCGCCGTGCTCGCCCCGGCCGCCGACCCGGCGCCGGTCGTCGCGTTCGGCTCGGAGACGCTGCTGGAGGCGCGGGTCGCGGCGCTCGAAGAAGCCTCTTTGCGGTACGCCCTCACCACCGCCCGCCGCTGCGGCGGCCTGCCCGCGCCCGGGGAGGACGCCGAGGTCGTCACGGCCGACCGGCTCACGACCTGGCTCGGTGCCCGCGCCGACGACGTGTTCGTCCGGGCCGTCGACCTGAACGGTGCCCCGCTGGCCGTCCCGAGGGCGGCGGTGCTGGCCGGGCCGTGGGATCGGAAGAACGCCCGGTTCGAGCCCGACCTGGTCGGGGTGGCCACCACGGTGGAGAAGGCGCTGATCGCGGCGCTGGGTGCGTACACGATCAATGACGGCCTGGTCGCCATGCCGGTGACCACCGAGGACACCCGGCTGGCCATGCTGCTCGACGCGGCGGGTGAGCCGGTCGAGCTCTACCGGGCCGCCGGGATCGTCCCGGTCGCGGTCGCGCGGACGGCCGGGGAGCTGACCGCGCGGGCGGGCCTCAGCTGGGCGGAGGCGGCGGAGTCGGCGCTGCTCGCCCTGGTCGGCGTGCGCCAGCTTCCCGAGGGCGACTGGTGCCTGCCCGCCGCCCCGGTGATCGACGGCTTCTCCCTCGGGGCCGTCGCCGAAGACGACGACACCTCCCCCCTCGACGACCGGTTGCGGGCCGCCGGGCTCCGCGCCGCGGTCGTCGACCTCACCCCCGCCGATCTGGCCGGGGTCACGAGCGTCACCAGGGTCCTGCTCTTCCGTTAGGCGGCGACCCTGCGACGGACTCCACGAGAAAGGAGGTGAATACATGGCTCTCCGGGACGAACTCCTCGCCCTCGAGACCGCGACCTTCGAGATCGCCGACATCAGCGACGTCGGCATGGACGCGGCCGGTTGGACCAGCTCCTCGTGCAGCTGCTCCAGCTGCTGCTCCTGCAGCACGTCCTCCTGCTGCTCCACCAGCACCAGCACCGGTTGTGGTGGTTGATGATCACTCCTCGTAACTGAAAGGCACTGGCATGAGCAAGACCCTTGGCCTTGAGCTGATGGAGCTCGAGGCGGCGACCTTCGAAGTGGTCGAGACCGTCGACCCGGCCATGGACATGGCCGCCACCAGCTCGTCGTGCAGCACCTCCAGCTGCTGCTCCTGCAGCACCTCGTCCTGCTGCTCGACCAGCACGAGCTGCTCCAGCTGCGGCTGACCGCTCGATAACTGAAGACCTGCGGGCCAAGGGCCCTGGCCCGCAGCACCAGTCATCCCCCGCAACGCACGTACGGGAAGGTCCGCATGAACATCTCCTTCGGCACCCTCGGAGTGCCCGGTGAGACCGGTCACGTCACGGTGCCCGCGGACGCCGAGCCGAAGGTCAGCGTCCGGCGTCAGGACACCGTCGTCATCGTGGCCGCCACCCCCGGCGGGACGGGTCCGTGCCCCCACTGCCTCGACCGGCGCTGGACCGGCGTCCGGCCCATGGTGGAGCGGCAGGCCCTCGACGAGTCGCCGCGCGCGCTGCGCTCACCGGTGGCCGGGCTCGCCCCGCACGTCGAGGCGATCGTCGCCGAGCTGGCCGCGACGGCCGCCCGCGAGGAGAGCGCCCCGGTCATGCCGGTCTGGGAGGTCGACACGATCTCCGCGCGCGTCGACCGCCACAGCCTGCTCAAAGACTCCTCATGTACGACCTGCGCCACCCCCGAGCCCGACACCGCGGAGAACGCCCGCGTCCGTCTCGTCGCAACCCCCGCCGCCCGGCCCGGCGCCACCCGCGCCAAGCGCCCCGAGGACCTCGCGCTGCCGATGGACGCCCTGGCCAACCCCGTCTGCGGCATGCTCGGCCGCCCCCCGCTGCGCGTCTACCACGCGACCGCGACCGCGCCCGTGACCGGCAGGTTCCTCTCGCGCAGCAAATACGGCCTGCACGAGATGTACTGGAGCGGCCACGCCGAGAGCTACGGCCGCAGCGAGCTCCTCGGCGTGCTCGAAGGTCTCGAACGCGCCGCCGGCCAGCGGATCCGCCGGACGGAGATCGCCCGCTGGGCCCGCGTGACCGAGCTCGACGCGCCGTACGTGCCGATGGAGGAGTGCGGGTTCTACGACCCGGCCTTCTACGAGAGCCACGCCGACAAGTACGTGAGGTGGGAGGAGAACCCCTCGATCCCGTGGGTGTGGGGCTGGTCGCTCCGCGACGACCGGGCGGTGCTCGTACCGGAACAGCTCGTGTACTACCTCGACCACCGCACCGACCACCGGAACACGATCCAGGAGTGCTCCAACGGCTGCGCGTCGGGTGGCTCGCCGACCGAGGCGGTGCTGCACGGCCTGCTCGAACTCGTCGAGCGCGACGCCTTCCTGATCAACTGGTACGCCGGGCTCACCCCGCCTGAGATCGACCTCGACACCGTCGACCACCCCTTGGTCCGGCAGATGCGCGCCCACGTCGACCTCCAGGGCTACGACCTGCGCTGCTTCGACATCCGCGTCGACCTGCCGGTCCCGGCGGTCGCGGCGGTGGCGGTGCGCAGGGACGACGGCCTCGGGAAGCTCTGCTTCGCCGCCGGGGCCTCGCTCGACCCGGCCGACGCGGTGCGGGCCGCGGTGTGCGAGACGGCGTCGTACGTGACCGGCTTCGCCGACCGCGTCGAGACCAACCTCGACCACATCACCGGCATGGTCGCCGACTACGACCACGTGAGCGAACTGGAACACCACGCCCAGCTGTTCGGCATGCCCGAGATGGCGGAACACGCCGAGCACTGGCTCCGCCAGGACCGCAAGGCGTCGCTCGACGAGGTCTTCGCCGACTGGACGCGCGACCGCGACCCGGTCACCGACCTCGGCGCGGCGGCCACCGAGATCGTCGGCCTGCTGAAGGGCATCGGGTTCGACACGGTCGCGGTCGACCAGACCACGCCCGAGCAGAAGGCGCTCGGCCTGCACACCGTGGCGATGGTGGTGCCCGGCCTGATCCCCATCGACTTCGGCTGGCGCCGCCAGCGGGTGCTCCGGATGCCGCGCACCCGGTGGGCGCCCTACCGGGCGGGCAAGGTGGCGCAGCCGCTCCAGCCTGGTCAGTTGCACCTCGTCCCGCACCCCTTCCCGTAGGAGATCCAGGTGACCGCCGAGATCGCGCGGGACTACGCGCGTCGTATGTTCGAGCGGCAGCACGTGCCGCTGCCGCCGCTGGGGTTCCACGTCGACTGGGCCGACCAGCCGTCCCGGCACAAGCTCTACACCGACACGGTGAAGGTGCCGCTGCCGGAGCCGTTCCGCACGATGCCGCCGGTCGGGATCGGTTCCGCGGCCAAAATCGCCGCGGCCCGGCCCGCTCCCGGGGTTCCACAGCTCGACGTCCTCGCGGCCATGCTCGGGAGCTATGGGCTGAGCGGGCGGCGTACCGAACCGAACTGGAACGACGACAGCCACGGCAAGCTGCGCTCCGACCAGGCCGTGTGGGCCCGGCCGACGGCGTCGGGCGGCGGGATGTACCCGGCGGAGAGTTACCTGGTCACCGGGCCTTCGGTGGGGTTGCCCAAGGGTGTCTACCACTACGACACCGCGCACCACGGCCTCGACCGGCTGGCCACGACCGACCGGCGCGCCGCGCTGAAGGCGGCCACCGGGGTCGAGGCCGACCTCTACGCGGTGGTGACGCTGCGGTTCTGGAAGAACGCCTTCAAGTACAACTCGTTCAGCTATCACGTGGTCACCCAGGACGCCGGCGCGCTGCTGGCCTCCTGGCGGCTGGTGCTGGCGGCGTACGAGATCCCGATCGAGCCCGTGCTGTGGTTCGACGAGGCGGCGGTCGCGGCGGCGATCGGCGTCGACGGCCACGACGAGGCCCCGTTCCTGGTGGTCCCCTTCGGCGCGGGGGCCGTTCCGGATGAGACACCTTCCATCGCGGCAGAAAACCAGCACGACGTCTGGGAGAAATCACGGCGGGTGCGGTCGTTCGAGCTGGTCAGCCAGGTGCACGCGGCGACGCTGGTGGGTGATCGCCCCAGGCCCTCGACCGAACTGCCCGAGACGGCCGTCAACGGGGAGCCGATCCCCCTCCCCTCCCCCGACCCGGAGACCAAGGATCTCGACGTCAGGGACAGTCTCCGCCACCGCCGGTCGAGCTTCGGCCTCCTGACCGCCCGCCCCCAGCTGAGCCGGGAAGACCTCTCCTGGGTCCTGAAGGCCACCGCGCAAACCGCTCTCTCCGGTACGGACATCGCGTCGGCCCCCCGCGAAAGCGCCTGGATCGGCCAGCACGTGCTGGCGAGCAGTGTCGCCGGGCTGGAGCGCCGCGCCTACCGCTACGACCCGGTCACCCACGGCCTGATCGCCGGAGCCCCGATCGACGGCGGCCTCCAGCACCTCTACGCCCTGACGAACTACAGCATCCCCGAGGTCGCCGCCGTCGTCGTGCTGACCGGCAGGTTCGACGCGATGCTCGACGCCTACGGCGCCCGCGGCTACCGCATGCTCAGCGTCGAAACAGGTCAGGCCGGTCAGACCGCCTACCTGGCCGCCACGGCCAGGGGCCTGGGCATCGGCGCGGTGCTGGGCCTGGACAACCTCGCCGTCGACCGGCTGCTCGGCATCGAGGGCACCGGCGAGCGGAGCATGCTCTTCCTGCTCCTCGGCCGCGAACGCGCCGTCCGGCTCGGCTACGACCACAGCCTCCACCGCTACGACAGGAGTCCGCGATGACCGACGTACTCGACGCTCCTGCGGGCGTGGCCACCTGGCGGCTCGGGGAGGCGTTCCTCCTGCGGGCCGGGGGCCAGCCCGCCGAGGCGGTCGCCGCGATCCGGACGCCGAACGCGATCGCCTGGGCCGAACGGGTCTTCGACCAGGAGGCCGCCAGGGACATCGCGGGCGCCCTGCTCCGCGACGAGATCGAGCTCATCATCGCCCGGCTCGCCGAGCCCGACCGGGTGCCGCTGATCAACCTGCGCCGCGACGTCTTCAACGCCAGAAGGCCCCGCGAGAGCACCCTGGCCAGGTCGGCCCTGCTGCTCACCCCGGCGGCGACCGAACTGCTCGACGCCTGGCGCGGCGCCACCGCCGCCCTCGACGATCTGATGGCCGAGGGGCCCGGCGTTCTCGCCGACGACATCGCGGAAGCGCGGAACAGGGCCCGCGCGGTGCTGGCCGACGACGCGCTGCGGTCGGCGGTGCTGCTCCAGTCGGAGGTCCTGGAGCGGAGCATGGACCGCTACCTCGACCCGGCGAGGAAACTCGACAAGTCGGGCCGCAAGGTCGAGCTCACCCTCCTCGAACTCCTCCACCGCGCCGCGCTCAAGACCAGCCCGTTCAGCACCCTGACCTCGGTCGGCCTGGGCCGCTTCACCACCGAGGCCACCAACCCGGCCCCGGCGCCGGTCTCGCTCGCGCAGCGGTCGACGGTCCGGCTCAACGTCGCGGTGCTGGCCCGGTTGTCGGCGGCGATCCTCGCCGATCCCGCGCTGCGCGCGGACGTCGTGGTCACGGTCGCCCCCGGTGTGACCGTCGACGGCGACACCGCCCGCTACGTCCGCAGGCGGACCACCGCCACGCTCGACCCCGACGCGGTGGTGGCGATCGACGGCGTCCACGAGGACCTGTTCTTCCTGCCCAGCGGCCCCGCGCTGCGCGACGTCGTGACCATCGCCCAGGATCGGCTGACGCTGCGCGAGCTGTCCGAACGCGTCTGCGGCAGGACCGACGACCGCACCCCCGAGGCCACCGACCGGCTGCTCGGCCACCTGCTGCGGCTCGGCCTGCTGCTCGCCCCCGACCTCCAGATCGACCTCGGCGCCCCCGACCCGGCCGCCGTGTTCACCGCCGGGATGGCCGCGCAGACCCACCCGATCCTGCGCCGGGTCGCCCACGCGCTGGCCCAGGCCGGTGACCTGGTCGCCCGCTATCCGCTGACCCCGGCACGCGGCCGGGCGCTGGTGCTCGCCGAGATCCGCACCCGGATCACCGAGGCCTACGAGCTGGCCGGGGCGCCCGAGCAGCACATCCCGCGCACCCTCGTCTACGAGGACACCACGATCACGAGCGAGGGCATGGACACCGGCCGCGCCGAGTGGGAGGTCGCCGCGCTGCCGTCGCTGGCCGCCCTGGCCGGCATCCTGCCCGCGTTCGACCTGAGCCTGCCGCGCCGCCTGACCGCGCTGGGCTTCTTCAAGGCCCGGTACGGCTCCGGCGGCACCTGCGACGACATCGAGCGCTTCTGCCACGAGTTCCAGCGCGACTTCTTCTCCCCCTACTCCCAGCGGTCGATGCGCAGGAAGCAGTTCGACGAGGACAACGCGTACGTCCCGCAGGAGAACTGGTTCAAGATGCCCGAGCTGGCCGCGCTCGACCGGGCCCGCGAGGCGGCCTCGCTGCACCTGCGCGACCTGCCGGACGACGGCGAGGAGATCGTCCTGGGTGACGACTTCCTCCAGGCGATCGGGCGGCACCTACCGGACGACGGCCGGTTCGCCCAGCCGTGGTCGTTCTTCGTGCAGCGGTCGGAGAAGACCGGGCGGCTGGTGCTGAACCAGGCGTACACGGGACTGACCCTGATGTTCTCCCGCTTCGCCCACAATCTCGACGGCGCCCAGGAAATCCTCACGAACACCATCCGAGAGGCGACTCCGGACGGCGCGGTCCTCGCCGAGCTGCGCGGTGGATACGAGACCACGAACCTCAACATCCACCCCGGCGTCACCGACTACGAGATCGTCTGCCCCGGCGACGTGAGCACCCGCCCGCTCGACGAGCAGATCCACCTCGATGACCTGATCATGGTCCACGACGTACCCGCCGACCGGGTGAAACTGATGTCGCGGCGGCTCGGCAAGGAGGTCGTCCCGCTCTATCTGGGCTTCCTGCTGCCGATGGCGCTGCCGGAGCTCCAGCAGGTGCTCATGTGCTTCACCCCGAGCGGCATGGCCAACATCGACCTGTGGGCCGGGACCGGCCGGCCGATCCCCACCGAGGGCATGCAGCAGTACCCCCGGCTGGTGCTCGGCGACCTCGTGCTCCAGCGCCGCATGTGGAAGATGCACACGAACGTCTTCCCGTTCCGCGACCCCCGGCACACCGACGCCGAGCACCTGCTGAAGGTCCAGCGCTGGCGCCGCGAACACAGCCTGCCGCCGAGGGTGTTCGCGCAGATCGACAACACCGGCGGAGGGCTCCGGGAGGACGGCCGCAAGGCCACCCGCAAGCCGCTGCCGGTCGACTTCGGGAGCTGGATGTCGCTCCAGCTCCTCGAACAGCTGGCCCTGGCCGCGAGCGCCCGGATCGTGCTCACCGAGTGCAGCCCCGACCTGGACGACCTGTGGTTACGCGACGAGCACGGCAGGGCGCACGTCGGCGAGTTCCTGATCGAGATCTACGACGAGGGCCGAGCATGAGCAACGACTGGGTGGCGCTGCACGTCTTCTACCACAGCGATGCCAATCCGATCATCGTCGAGGCGGTGCGCCCGCTGGTCGCCTCGCTCCGCGAAGAGGGCCTGATCACCGGCTGGTTCTTCATCAAGTACTGGCAGGAGGGCCCGCATATCCGGGTCCGCCTGAAGCCCACTCTCCCCGGCAACCGCGAGACGGTCACCACCCGTGCGGTCGTCGCGATCGAGGAGTTCCTCAAGCGCCGCCCCGCCCTCTACGAGACCGACTCCGAGGGCTTGGCCGACCTCTACAAGCGCATGTACCTGGCCGAATACGGCGAGGACAGCTGGAACGAGGAGTACGGCGAGGAGGGCGCGATGCCCTTCCGGCCCAACAACAGCATCGCGCTCATGCCGTACGAGCCCGAATACGGCCGCTACGGCGGCGTGGCCGGGGTCGAGCTGGCCGAATGGCACTTCGAGCGGTCGAGCGACATGGTCGCCGGTCTGCTGACGACGTCGAACACGCACGTGCGCCCCGTCCTGCTCGGGCTCGCGACCCAGCTCAGCCTGATGACGGCCTACACCTTCCTGCGGACCGACGAGAAGGTGGCGAACTTCTTCCGGCGCTACCGCTCGTTCTGGGAGACCGCCTACCAGGAGTCGTCGGAGAGCCAGCACGAGTCGTTCGACAAGAGCCTCGACCTCAACCGGGAGAGCTTCGAGGGCCGGGTGGCCCGCATCCGCTCGCTGACCGATCAGGACGGGCCGCTGGAGGCGTCCGGGATCGAGCGCACCTGGCTGACCCACTGCCGGGAGCTGCGGGATCGGGTCGCCAAGACCGACTTCGACTTCCCCGCCCCGATGACCGACGAGGAGCTGGCGGCGGTGCTGCTCAGCTCGTACATCCACATGACCAACAACCGGCTCGGGGCGGCCATCCTCGACGAGATCTACCTGTCGTACCTGATCGAGCGGGTGCTGACGTGACCGTCGACTGGCTGGAGCAGACCCGGCCGAGGTTGCGGGCCTCGGTCCGCATCGGGCCGCCGCTGCTCAAGGGCGCGACGAGCGTGCACTACGTCGCCGACCCGGAGACGACGGCGTATCTCCAGGTCGGGCCGCGTGAGGCGTTCCTGATGGCCCGGCTCGACGGCACTCGCACCCCCCACGAGATCGGGCTCGACTACGCCGCGGAGTTCGGCAAGCGGCTGGGGCCGGAGAACTGGCAGCAGCTGTTCACCCTGCTCGGGTCGCGCGGGCTGCTCGAACCGGCCGACCCCTCACTCGTGGCGACGCTACGGGAGAGGGCCGAGACGACGCGTCACGCCGAGGGGCGCACCGCGCTGCTCTGGCGGCTGCCGATCCCGGGCGCGCTGGCTCTGGTGTCGCCGGTGACCCGGGCGCTGGGGTGGCTGCTCAACCCCGTGCTCGCCATGGTGCTGGGGCTCGCGGGCCTGTCCGTCTGTGTGCTGGTGGCGCTGAACTGGGTCTCCCTGTACGACTCCCTCGGGCGCGTCCCCTGGTGGCTGACCGCGCTGGGCCTGGTGATCTCCTGGCTCATGATCGGCCTGCACGAGTTCGGCCACGCCATAGCCTGCCACCGCTACGGCGGCAAGGCCACCCAGATCGGGTTCATGTGGCGGTTCCCGCTCATCGCGCCCTACTGCAAGGTCGACGACGTGGTGACGTTCGGCCCCGCCAGGCACCGGGTGATGACATCGTTCGCCGGGATCTACGTCAACCTGGTCGCCATCCTGCCGTTCGGCGCGCTCTGGCTGTGGGGTCCGCCGTGGGCCCACGACCTGGCCACCACGCTGCTGCTGTTCGGGACCGTCACCGTGCTGGTCAACCTGCTGCCGGTGCTCCAGCTCGACGGCTACCACATGCTCGAACACGCGACCTCGACCATCGGCCTCCAGTCGGAATCGTTCACGTTCGCTGTTTTGGCGGTGCAGGGGAAGGCGGCTGGTTACCCCACACGCGCGAAGTGGCTCTATTCGCTGTACGTACTGGTCACCCTCGCCATCCTGCTCCCCGTGGCGTGGCTGCTCGGGAGCATCTGGTTCGACACCCTCGAAGGGCTGTGGGGACCGGTGGCCGCCACGCTCGTGCTCGTCGCCGAGGCGGTCGTGGTGGCGGCCTTCCTGACCTGGGCGGTGCGCAGGCGGCGGGTGGTCAGGGGCTGACCAGGCTCCGGTCGCCGCGCAGGATCGCCTCTTCGAGGTCGCGCAGGATCGGGCTCGGTTCGAGGCCGAGCTCGTCGACGTACATGCGGCGGGTTTGCCGGTAGACCAGCAGCGCCTCGGCGGTGCGTCCCGAGCGGTGCAGGGCCAGCATGAGCTGGGCCCGCAGCCTCTCGCGGAACGGCTGCTCGGCGGCCAGCCGGTGGAGTTCCGAGGTCACCTCGGCGCTGCGGCCGAGCGCGATCTCCAGCTCCATCCACTCCTCCTGCGCCGACAGCCTCCGCTCGGCCAGTTGCACGGCCTCGCGCTGCATGACCCGGCCGGGCACGCCCGACAGCGGCGGCCCCTGCCAGAGCGCGAGCGCGGTGCGCAGCCGGTCGGCCGCCATCGCGACCTGCCCGACGGCGGCCAGCTCGCGGGCCACGGCGACCTTCCCGTCGAACAGCGACACGTCGAGCTGGGAGGCGCGCAGCCGGATCGTGTAGCCCGCCGGATGGCCGACGATCTCGGCATCGGTCACGCCGACGGTTTTCAGCCGGCGCCGCAGCAGCCACACGCAGTTGTGGATCTGGTGCCGCGAGCCCTCGGGCGGATGGTCGTCCCACACGGCCTGGATGAGCGACTCGACCGGGACCATCCGGTTGGCGTTGAGCAGCAGCGCGGCCAGCACGACCTGCTGCCGGGGGCTCTTGAGCTGGACGCGGTGCCCCTCGCTCCCGAGCTGGAGAGGCCCAAGGACGCAAAACTCGATTTCCGGCACCGGACCTCCACGCTGCGTTCTTGAGGATCGTCCAATACCCGACCAGACCGTGATCCACGGCCGGTCCACCGCCGGTCCACCGGCGGTCTCCTTGGCAACTCCTGATCAGCGGCCGTCAGGAAGACTGTCAGTATTCATTCTGATTTCTACGCGTCATCCCTGGACGTGAGCTCCAAGGTCGCTGACCATAAGGGACGATTGATCACATCCCGACCTGAGCAGGATCTTCATGCACTTCGGCTTGCTTGGACCCCTCTTAGTCAAGTCAGCCAATGGATGGCCCCTCTGTCTGAAGCGTCCGAAACACCGCGCGCTGCTGGCCGCTCTGCTGCTCCGGCCCAACACCGCCGTGCACTCGGGCCTGCTGATCGACTATCTGTGGGGCGAGCGGGCGCCCAAATCGGCGCGGGGGAACCTGAAAACGTACATCTGGCAGCTCAGGGGCCTGCTCCAGGCCCGCATCGAGACCACGGAGAGCGGCTACCAGATCAACGTCGGCCCCGAGGAGCTCGACACCCTCACCTATCAGCACCTCACCGAGCAGGGTGACCTGGCGCTGCGGCGCGGCGAGTGTGCCAGGGCCGAGGCCGCCTTCAGCCAGGCGCTCGGCCTGTGGCGAGGTGAGGTGCTTCAGGGCCAGACGCTCTCGGAGCCCCTGCACGCGACCGCGCGGATCCTGTCGGAAGACCGGCTGCGCATCCTCGAAGAGCTCGTGGAGGTACGGATCAAACTCGGCCGTCACGCCGAGACGATCATCCCTCTGAGACGCGCGCTGCATGAGAACCCTCTACGGGAGCGATTGTGGGCCCAGCTCATGTTAGCCCTCTACAAGGACGGCCGCAGTAGTGACGCCCTCCTGGCCTACCAGGATCTCCGGCTCCACCTGATCACCGAGATCGGCACCGAGCCCGGCCCCGCCGTCCGCACCCTCCACCAGCGGATCCTCGCCGCCGACCCCGACCTCGACGGCCCCCGCCCCGCGGTCACCCTGGCCGAGACCCCCGCCCAGCTCCCCTCGGACGCGGGCCCCTTCGTCGGCCGCAGGAACGAGGTCGCCCGCCTGACGGGCCTGCTGTCCCGACCCGGCGTGGTGGCGGTCGACGGCCCCTGCGGCGTCGGCAAGTCGCGGCTGGCCGTGCACGTGGCCCACGCGGTCAGCGCCGCCTACCCCGACGGCCAGCTCTACGTCGACCTCCACGGCACCACCTCGGGCCACGACCCGCTCACCCCCGGCGAGGTGCTCGCCCGTTTCCTGCGCGCGCTGAAGGTCCCCGACGCCCCGCGCGACCTCGACGAGGCCGCCGCCCTGTTCCGCACCCGGACGGCCGGGCTCCGCATGCTGGTCGTCCTCGACAACGCCGTGGACGCCGCGCAGGTCCGCCCGCTGCTCCCCGGCGGCTCCGCCTCGGCCGTGCTGATCACGAGCCGTCCCCGGCTGACCACCCTCGACGCGACCGCCCGCCTCCACCTCGACACCCTGTCGCGACGCGAGGGCCTGGAGCTGCTGGCCGCGTTCGCCGGGCCCGAACGCGTGCGGGCCGAACACCAGGCGGCGGCGCGCATCGTGGCCTTCTGCGACCGGCTCCCGCTGGCGATCAGGGTCGCCGGGGCCCGGCTGGCTGACAACCCCCACTGGCCGCTGGCCCGCCTCGCCGCGAGGCTCACCCCGCCGGAGACCCGCCTGGCCGAACTCCGCCACGGCGACCTGTGCGTACGGGAGCGGCTGCGGGCCGGGCACGAACTCGGCCGCCACCCGGGGGCGGGGGAACTCTTCCATCTCCTGGGCCTGCTCGACCTGCCCGAGATGACCCTCACCGACGGGCCCGCGGTCGACGTGCAGGCGGTGCTCGACGCGCTGGTGCAGGCGCAACTGCTGGAGACGGTCGCCCCCGACCACTACCGCATGCCGACCCTGATCCGCCTGTACGCCCTCAGCGGCCCCTGACCCTGCGCCGCCAGACCAGCACGCCCAGCACGGCCACGAGCGCGGCGGCCGCGCCCCACGCCACCGAGGCCGGGGTCTTCTGCGTCTTCATCGCCACCGGTGCCGGGGTCAGCGGGGCCGAATCGGTCGCGCAGACCAGGGGCCGCCCGGTGCCGGCCTTGGCCGCGCACGACACGACGGCCAGGCGCTCGGTGCCGGGGGCCTGGCGCCCGACGTCGACGGTCACGGTGAACTTGGCGCTCTCGCCCGCCTTCATCGGGCGGGTCCAGCCCACCCGCCCGCCGGCGGACGTGCCGGCCGGGGTGGAGGCCACCAGGGAGAGCCCCGGGCCGAGGGTCTGGCTGATGTCGAGCGGTGGGGCGGCGCCGCCGCCGATGTTGGTGACGGTCGTCGTGTAGGTCAGGCGGTCGCCCGGCCTGACCGCGTCGTGGCCGTCGTTGACCACGATGCTCAGCTGCGCTTTCGGTTCGGCATGAGCGGCGGGCGCCACCGCCACCAGCAATGCGGCCGCCATTCCGGCGGTATTTCCCCAGAACGCCACGGTTTCCCCCAGAGGCCGGCGGACGGATATTCCGCCGGCCATTCTCCGGCATTACAAGGTGGTGGCGATGTAATTCAGTGTGCCGGTGTAGGTGTCGGGGCGGACGAACGGAATGGTGATGCGGTAGTTGTTCGCGATGACGTCACCGGCGGGCGCCGACGCCGACGCCTTCGTGTCCACCACGAGCGGGCCACCGGGCGTCAGCGCGGTGAACGTGCCCGCCTGGGCGGGGCCCGAGACCTCGAGCAGCGAGGCCGGGATCACGTCGGTGCTGCCCGCGATCGACGGCAGCAGGTTGGGCGTCGTCGGCTGCACCGTCACGGTGTATCCGGCGAAGTTGTTCGTGGTCACGCGCATGGTCACCGGGGTCGAGGTGGTCACGGTCGCGCCCGGCGTGCCGGTCAGCGTGAACGACGGCGTCAGCTGGGTGAGCGTGATCTCGTCGGTGACCACGACGATCGCCTCGGTGTTCCCCGAGGCGGTGTCGGCGGCGGCGGGCAGGGCTCCGGCCACAGAGCCCAGGCAGGCGAACATCGCACACGCAATTCGAATGTCAGGCATTTCCCGATTAACTCACGACGTGCTGGCGATGTAGTCGAGGCTCACCGAATAACTGCCGGTCGGGACAAAGGGAATATCCACCGCATAATCATTGGAGAACGAATCTCCGATTTGCGCCGAAGGCCCCGATTGCTGGTGCACGACGACCGGAGTCGTCGCCGACAACGGCGTGAAGGCCCCCGTCGACCGCACCTTCAGCGCGGAGATCGGAATCGAGGCGCCGGTCACCGGCGAGGTCAGCGCGGGCGCCGCCGCCCTGACGGTCACCGTGTAGCCGGTCGGGCTGTTGGTGATCACGTTCATGGTCACGACGCCGTCGCCCTGCCGCGTGGTGTCCGGCGGCCCGGTCAGGGTGAAGCTCCTGGTCAGATCGGCGATCTCGATGCTCTGCGCGATCACGGTGATACTCGTCGAACAGCGCTGGTCGGTGGAGCCCGCCGGGCAGTTGTTCGCCCGGGTGGGCGAGACGACCGTGGCCGCGATCGTGCCGTCACCGGCGTCCGGCGGGACCGTGGCCGAGTAGGTGATCGTCGCACTCGCACCCACCGGCAGGTCACTGGTCCAGACGATCTGACCGGCGGCGAACACCACGGAACCCGAGGTTGCCGAGGCGTCACCGTCGTAGCCGCTGACCGGGTCGGTGAAGGTCGCCCCCGTGTACGGCGTCTGCCCCGTGTTGGCCACCGTCACGGTGTAGTGGACGGTGCCACCGGCCACGATGCTCGCCACGTCGGCCTGTTTGGTGATGGTGAGCTGGGGCGTGAGCACCTGCACGGTCGACGTGCACGCTCCGCCAGAGCAGGTCGCGCCCCTGGTCGTCGAGGCGACCTGGGCCACCAGGTGGTTGTCGCCGGGGGCGACGTCCTTGACCGTGGCCGAGAAGGTGACCGTGGCGGTGGCGCCGATGGCCAGGTCGCCCGTCCAGGTCAGCAACCCGGAGACGGTCCCGCTGGTGGCGGTGGCGTCGTTGTTGTACACGGCGTCGTCGAGCAGGCCGGTGAGCGAGGTCGTCCAGGTCGCGGCCTGGTAGGCGGCCTCGCCGGAGTTGCGGGCGGTGACGGTGTAGTGGACGACGTCGCCGGGTGTGGCGGTGGTGCGGTCGGCGGCGATCGACAGGTCGAGTTCCGGGATGAGGACGGTGACGGTGGTCGTACACGACACGCAGGTGAGGCCGGGTGTCGTCGAGGTGACCTGGCTGGTCAGCGTGCCGCCGTCCCGGGTGGGGTCGACGACGGTGATCGAGGCGGTCGCGGTGACCGACTGGCCGGGGGCCAGGGTGCCGGTCCAGGTGATCGAGCCGTCGGGATTGGTGGCCAGGCCGCCTGAGCTCACCATGGCGTCGTTGTTGTATTCGGCGTCCTCCAGCGCTCCCGCCAGCGAGAACGTGAAGTTCGCCGGGCTGAAGACGGTCTGGCCGTCGTTGGTCGCGGTCACCGTGTAGTGGACGACGTCTCCCGGCATCGCGACCGTCCGGTCGGCGGCCGAGGCGACGGTGAACACCGCCACCGGCACGTCGGTCTCGCAGCGCGGGTCGGTGCCGCAGTTGCTCCCCATCGACGTCGAGGTGATCCGGCTGCTGAGAACCTTGTCGCCGGGGTCGGGGTTCCGCACGGTGACCGAGTAGGTGACGGTCGCCGAGGCGCCGACGGCCAGCGCGCCGGTCCAGGTCAGCGTGCCCGAGACGGTCCCGCTGGTGGCGCTCGCGTCGTCGTTGTACGTCGCGTCGTCGAGCACCCCCGCCATCGCGTCGGTGAACGTGGCCGCCGGGTAGTCCGTCTGCCCCGAGTTGGTCACGGTGACCGTGTAGTGCACGATCCCGCCCGGCACCGTCGTCGTCGGGCTCGCCGTCTTCACGATCGTCAGCGCCGGGGTGAGCACCCGCACCATGACCGAGCACGCGCCGCACGATAGGCCCTCGGCGGTCGAGGTCACCGTGTTGGCCATCACCTTGTCGCCCGGGTCGGGTGACCGCACGGTCATCGAGTAGGTCACCGTCGCCGAGGCGCCGACGGCCAGGTTCCCGGTCCAGGTCAGCGTCCCGGAGACGGTCCCACTGGTGGCGATCGCATCGTTGTTGTACGTCGCGTCGTCGAGCGCGCCGGTCAGCGCGTCGGTGACGGTGATCCCGGTATAGGGCGTCTGGCCGGTGTTGGCGATGGTGATCGTGTACGCCACCACGTCACCCGGCGCGGCCGACGTCCTGTCCGCCGTCTTGGTGACGGTCAGCTGCGGCACCAGCACGGGCACGTCGATCGAGCACGCCGCCGACGGGCAGTTCGAGCCGGGCGCGGCCGTGACCAGCTGGGTCACGATCCGCCGGTTCCCGGTCGGTGGCGCGTTCACCGTGAACGACCCCGACACCGTGACGCTGCCGCCGACGGGGATGTCACCCGTCCAGATGAGATCGTTGCCGCTGATCGACAGGGTGCCCGAGGTGGCCGACTGGTCACCGCTCGGCGTGACGTCGTCGACCAGATCGGCGCCCGGGACCGACACACTGATCCCGTGATACGGCGTCTGCCCGATGTTGGTGAACACGGCCGTGAGCTGGAACGTCTGCCCCGGCTTGACCGTGGCGGCGCTGGACGACAGGGCGAGGTGCAGTTCCGACACGGTGACCGTGGCCGAGCAGCGCGGGTCGGTGCTCCCGGCCGGACAGTTGCTGTCCGGGGACGTCGAGGTGATGACGTTGCCGAGCAGGTCGTCGCCGGAGCCCTTGGCGGGGTTCACCGTGACCGAGTAGGTGATCGTCACGGTGCCTCCGGCGGGCACGTCTCCCGTCCAGGTCAGCGTGCCCGAGAGGGTCCCGCCGGTGGCGGTGGCGTCGTCGTTGTACGTCGCGTCGTCGAGCACCCCCGCCATCGCGTCGGTGAAGGTCGCCCCCAGGTAGGGCGTCGCCGCCGTGTTCTCGACGGTGATCGTGTAGTGCACGACCCCGCCCCGCACCTGCGACGACGGCGTGGCCGTCTTGGTGAACATCAGGTCGGTGACGTCGTGGACCGTCACGGTGACCGAGCAGCGCGGGTCGGTCGCGCCGGCCGGGCAGTTGGCGCCCTTCGCGGCCGACGCGTTCGTCACGGTCATCCGCTTGTCGCCCAGGTCGGGGTTGTCGACGGTCGCCGTGAAGGTGACGGTCGCCGAGGCGCCGACGGCGAGGTTCCCCGTCCAGGTCAGCAGGCCCGAGAGGGTTCCACCGGTGGCGGTCGCGTCGTTGTTGTAGGTCGCGTCGTCGAGCAGGGCCGTCAGGTCGGTGGTGACCGTCGTGCCCGTGTAGGGCGTCTGGCCGCTGTTGGTGATCGTCGTGGTGAACGTGACGGTGTCGCCGGCGACGGCGGTCGGCTTGTTCGCCGAGGTCACGATCGTGAGCGCCGGGGTGAGCACGACGACCCGCGACGAGCAGGCCGAGACGCAGGTGCTCCCGGGCGCGGCCGAGGTGACCGCGTTGATGAGCTGCTTGTCGCCCGTGTCGGGATCGTTCACGGTGACGCTGTAGGTGACGGTCGCGCTGGCACCGACGGCCAGGTTTCCGGTCCAGGTCACGTTCGGCGTGGAGTAGGTCACCGAGCCCGTGGTCGCCGCCGCGTCGTTGTTATAAGCAGCGTTGTCGATCACGCCCGTGAGGTCGTCGCGGACGGTGATCCCGGTGTAGGGCGTCTGGCCGCTGTTGGTGATCGTCGTCGTGTAGTGGACCACGCCTCCGGGGACCTGCGTGGTCGTGTCGGGCGTGGTGGTGATGGTCAGGGCCGGGATCAGCACGTTCACCGTCGCCGTGCACGCCACGCAGGTCGCGCCGGGCGCGGCCGACGCCAGGGTGCCGGTGATGACCTTGTTGCCGGTGTCGGGGTTCTGCACGGTGAGCGTGCCGGTGACGGTGACCGTGCCGCCGACGGGGATGTCGCCCGTCCAGGTGATCGTGGTGGCGCCCAGCGAGAGGGTGCCGGAACCGGCGGTCTGGTCGCCGTTCGGGGTGGCGTCGTCGAAGACGTCGGCGGTCGGGGCCGTCACGGTGATGCCCGTGTAGGGCGTCTGGCCGGTGTTGGCGAACGTCGCGCTCAGGTGGACGACCGAGCCGGGTGTCGTGGTCGTCTCGGCGTAGTTCTGGCTGAGGGCCAGGCGGTTCAGCCGCACCGTCGACGAGCAGCCGGTCGGGCAGGTCGAACCGGCCACCGTGGAGACGACCGTGCCGGTCAGCAGGCCGTCGCCGGGGTCGGGGGTGCGTACCGTCACCGAATAGGTGATCGTCGTCGTCGCGCCGACGGCGAGGTCGCCGGTCCAGGCCAGGTTGGGCGCGGTGTAGGTGACCGAGCCCGTCGAGGCGGCGGCGTCGCCGTTGTAGACGGCGTCGTCGAGGATCTGGGCGAGCTGGTCGGTCAGGGTGGCGCCCGTGTAGGGCGTCTGTCCGGTGTTCCTGGCGGTGATCGTGTAGTGGACGACCTCGCCCTGCGCGGCGCTGCTCTTGTCGGCCTGCCGGGTGATGGTCAGGCCGGGGAGCAGCACGTTCACCACGGCGGTGCACCCCTGCGGGCAGGTGCTGCCCAGGGTCGAGGAGGTGAGCGTGTTGGTCATCCGGCGGCCGCCGGGGTCGGGGTTCTTCACGGTCACCGTGTACGTGATCGTCGCCGACGCCCCCACCGCGAGGTCGCCCGTCCACGACAGCGTGGGCGCGGTGTACGTGACCGTTCCCGAGGTGGCGACGGCGTCGGCGTTGTAGACGGCGTCGGTGAGCACACCGGTCAGCGAGTCGGCGAACGTCGCGCCCCGGTAGGGGGCCTGGCCGGTGTTGGCGGCGGTGATCGTGTAGGTGACCGTGCCGCCGGGTGTGGTGGTCGGCGAGCTCGCCGTCTTCGTGAGGGTGAGCTGGGGCTGGACGATGGGTGTCGAGGTCGTACACGACACGCAGTTGAGGCCGGCCGACGTCGAGGTGACCGTGCTGGTCAGCGTGCCCGAGGCGGGGTTGTTCACGGTGACCGAGGCGGTGGCGGTGACCGACTGGCCGGGGGCCAGCGGGCCGGTCCAGGTGATCGTGCCGTTGGGGTTCAGGGTCAGGCCGCCCGAGGTGGCGGACGCGTCGTTGTCGTAGACGGCGTTCCCGGCCAGGGCCAGCGTGAAGTTGGCCGCCGGGTAGGACGTCTGCCCGGTGTTGGTGGCCGTCACCGTGTAGTGGACGACCCCGGTCGGCGTCACGCTCGACACGTCGGTGGCGGTGGTCACGGTGAGCTGCGGCACCAGGGTCGTGACGGAGGCCGTGCACGGGCAGGTGTTGCCGGGGCTCGCCGAGGTGACCGTGTTGGTCAGCGCCCGGTCGCCGGTGTCGGGCGAGTTCACCTTCACCGAGTAGGTGATCGTGGCCGAAGCCCCAGGTGAGAGCGCCCCCGACCACGACAGGGTCGGGGCGTTGTAGGTCACCGAGCCCGAGGTGGCCGAGGCGTCGCCGTTGTAGGTGGCGTCGTCGAGCACCCCCGCGAGCGAGTCGGCGAACACCGCCGGGCTGTAGGCCGTCTTGCCCGAGTTGGTCACCGTGATCGTGTAGTTCACGGTCGCGCCCGGCGTGGTGCTCGCCGCGTCGGAGGTCTTCGAGATGGTCAGCAGTTGCAGCGTGACCGTCGACCGGCATCGGGTGTCGGTGCTGGACGCGGCGCAGTTGGTGCCCGAGGTCGGTGAGCTCACCTGGTCGGTCAGCACGCCGTTGCCGCCGGTCTTCACGGTGACCGAGTAGGTGATCGTCGCGGTCGCCCCGGCGGCCAGGTTGCCGGTCCAGCCCACGGTCTGCCCGGCGAAGGAGGCGGCGCCGGTCGTCGCGGCGGCGTCGCCGTTGTAGGTGGCGTCGTCGAGCACGTCGGCCAGCGGATCGCTCAGGGTGACTCCGGTGAAGGCGGCCGGGCCGGTGTTCGCCACGGTGATCGTGTACGAGACGGCCGACCCCGGCGCCGCCGCCGACGTGTTGGCGGTCTTGGTGATGACCAGCGGCCCCACGCCGACCGTGATGGTCGACGCCTCGGTGTCGCTCTGGCCCTTCGCGTCGGTCACCTTGATCGAGAAACCGTAGGTGCCCTGCGTGGTCGGCGTGCCCGAGATGGCGCCGGTCGAGGTGTTCAGCGTCAGCCCCGGCGGGAGCGACCCCGCCGCGAGCGCGTAGGTGTAGGGCCCGGTTCCGCCGTTCACCGAGGTCGCGAGGGTGTAGGCCACCGCGACCTGCGCCGCCGGTGGCGCCGGGATGGTCAGCACCGGCGGCGGGACGATCGTCAGCGTCGCCGCGCGGGTGTCGGTCTGCCCGGTGGCGTCGGTGATCTTGACGGTGAACGAGTAGGTGCCCGCCGTGGTCGGCGTCCCCGACAGCAGCCCCGTCGAGGCGTTGAGCGTCACCCCCGGCGGCAGCGCACCGGCGCTGATCGACCAGGTGATCGGCGCGGTTCCGCCCGTCATCGTGAGGGGGTCGCTGTAGGCGACGTTCACCTCACCGGCCGGTGGCGGACCGAAGGTGAGCTGGGGGTTGGCGTTGGGGGTGACGGTGGCCGAGGTCGCCGAGGGCGGCCCGGTGCCCGCCGCGTTGGTGGCCGCCACGGTGAACGTGTAGGAGGCCCCGGACTGGAGGCCGGTGAGCGTCTGGGTCGTGGCGGTGGACGTGTAGGTGACCGGCGTCTGCGCCACCCCGTTCAGATAGGGCGTGACGACATAGCCGGTGATCGGGCTGAAGCCGGTCGACGACGGCGCCGTCCAGGTCAGCGTGGCCGCCTGGTCTCCGGCGGTCGCCGCCGTGATGGCGGGCGCACCCGGCACTGTGTAGGGCACGACGGCGTTCGACGACGGGCTCGCCGACCCGGTCCCGACGGCGTTCACCGCCGCGACCGTGAACGTGTACGACCCCCCGGCCGTGAGCCCGGTGAGCGTCTGGGTCGTGGCGGTGGACATGTAGGTGACCGGTGCCTGCGCCACCCCGTTCAGGTAGGGCGTGACGATATACCCGGTGATCGGGCTGCCGTTGGCGGCGGGCGCCGTCCACGTCACGGTCGCGCTGGTCACCCCGGCGGTCGCGGCCGGCGCGGTGGGTGTGGCGGGCGCCGAGGTGTACGTGTAGGGCACCACCCCGGCCACGCCCTGCGTGACCACGGTGATGTTCACCGAGGCGGCCGAAGCGCGCGTGGGCATCGACGCGATGGTCAGCGACCCGTTGGCGTTGACGGTGAAGCAGTTCGTGGTGATCACGCTGGAGCACGGCAGCAGGACGACGGGCGTGCCCGCCTGCTGCTCGGCCGTGGTGCCGATCTCGATGGCGCTCGCGTTGGCCAGGTTCGACCCGGTGATCGTGACGCTGCCGCCGCCCGCGATGGTCCCGCTGCTCGACGACGCCGCCAGGCTCGACGGCGCCGCCGGGATCGTGCCCGCCGTGGTGGTCGTCGCGATGCCGGGGTTGCCGTCATTGGACGACGCCGTCACCGTCGACCCGTTCTGGACCGTCGTAGGGGTCACCGCGCTCCCGGTGACGATGCCGACGACGGTCACGGGTGGCAGGGTCGTCCCGCTGGGGAAGGGGCTGCTGGAGTTGGTGCAGGTGATCTTCTGTCCCGAAGGCGCCGCGCACACCCAGCCGTTGCCGAACGCCCCGACGGGCACCACCCCGGCCGGCACCGTCTCGGTCACCGAGATCGCGCCCGGCTCGTTCGCGCCCGCCGACGACACCGACGGCGTCACCGTGTACGTCACCGGATCGCCGGGCTTCGGCGCCGCGCCGTTGTAGCTCGTCTGGGTGACGTCGAGGTCGGGCACCGGGTTGAGGCTGTTGACCACGACGCCGTCGATCTCGTGGAAGTCGGTCGAGCCGCCGGTCGAGGCGACCCAGCCGAACGCGAGCTGCCTCGGGATGCCCGCCGAGGTCGTCCAGGTCGTCGACGGATAGAGGGCCGAGGAGACCGTGGGCAGATTGCCCGTCAGGGTGCGGGCGGTGCCGCCGACCGGCGTGAACTGGACCAGGTAGGTGCCCGCCGCGACGGTCAGCCCGGCGGCGGTGGTCAGCGTGCTCGACGTCGGGTTGATCGCGATCGCGACCGGCACCACCGAGGCCGCCCGCGTGGTGCCGCGCAGCTTCAGCGCCGTCGAGGTCGTCGAGGTGGCGGTGCTGTTGAGCGCGCAGTAGCCGACCGTGCCCGCCCCCGGTCCGCGCACCACGACCTGTCCGGGCACGGTGCCGCCGGAGGTGTTGATGTACGGCGGATTCGTACACCCGCTGCCCTGGTAGGAGCTGTTGCTGAAGTTGCCGTACGCATCGAACCCGAACCCCAGGTAGGCGTTGGCCAGCCCGGCCCCCGACGAGAACGGCGAGTAGCCCAGCGAACCGCCCGGCCGCCCGATGTTGGCCGGGGAGAGCGGGCTGGCCGGGTCGACCGCGGCGGCGACGAACGCGATGCCGTCGGCCCCGTTGCCGCCGTACTGGTACATGTTGAATGTGACGTCGAGGCCCTGCGAGGTCGGCACCGACGTGGCGCCGAACAGGCCACCCTCCAGCGTGGTGGCCGCGCTGGTCAGCCGCAGCACGCCCGAGCCGTTGGCGTCGGTCGAGGTGGTGCAGCTCTTGAGCCCGGTCCCGGTGGTGTTCCCGGCGGCCGACAGGCACACGACGTTGGTCCCGCTCGCCCCCGAGGGCAGCGCCGGGATCGCGACGGGGTAGGCGGGATCGATCGTGTTGTTCTTGAACGACTGCACGAACAGGGTCGACCCGGCGGCGTGCGACACCGACGAGGGCACGTGCACGGCCGTCGCGACCAGCGCGACGGCGAGAACCCGCTTAAGCATGGACGCCGCTCCCCGCCAGCTCCCGCGCGGCCGACTCGACCCGGCGCCGATACCGGTGCCGCACGACGATCCCGACCAGGAACCCGCCCATGACCAGCGCCACCAGCACGACGAACAGGTGCAGCGGGAAGACCACCACCTGGACGGTCCGCGCGTTCCCGCCCGGCAGCGCCACGGTCACGTCGCAGTAGCAGACGAACGGCGGCTCCCAGGTGACCGTCACCTCCCTGGCCGCCCCTCTCACCACCGTGAAGTCGGGGAACATCAGCTCCGACCCACCGGCCGCCACCTTGAGCCGGGTCAGCCCCCGGAAGTCCCGGTGCACGGTCCCGGTGCTGCGCACCCGCGTGGTGATCGGCACCGGCCCGCTCATCACGAACCCCGGTGCCCGGAGATCGGCGATCTCGGCCGAATTGTCGATCGCCCCCGGCACGGTGACGAACACCGGCGCCGCAATGCCCCGATTAATACGGATATTTGCGGAACTCTTCTCCGCCGGGACTTTGAAAATGACGGCGAACTGATGGTCACCGGGTTCCGGATTCTCCGGCACGACCACTTTCAGCGTCACCGGCCGGGTCTCACCCGGCGGGACGGTCAGTCGCGCGGGCGTCACCTCCGCCCAGGCCGCCGCGGCGTAGGGCGCGCCCGGCTGGAAACGCATCGCCCCCGACTCGACGGTGACGAAGTCGGATTTCTCCAGGGTGACCTGGAAGGGCTCACTCCCCTTGTTGGTCACGTCGAACCGGTGCTCGGAGGTCCCCGGCGGGACGACCAGCCTGGTCGGGGTGACCTGCATGGAGAACGCCGGTTCCGGTTCGGCCGCCCGGACGGGCGGGCTCTGGGTCAAGAAGAGACACAACACGACGAGGAAACCCCGAACCGAATTGACCATCCGTAATGCCCCCCATAGCGATCAATTCGAGAAAGTAGTCACCCGATCGCCAAGAGGGCTGCTAAAGATCACCCGTGGTTTCCCAGTGTTTTCGGGAGGGTCATATTCCGTAAAGCTTCCCCAGATGCGCCCTACTTCCGTCAATTGGGTATATGGGCGGGAGGGCTGGGATATACGGGGGAGAAATGAGAAAAAGTGTTCCCGCGCTGGCGGGACTCTTGCTCGCGGTCTGCGCACCGGCGGCGGCGCTGGCGGCCGACGATCCGGGCACGGGCGTATCGATCCGCGTGCTGCCACCAGAAGATCCGGCCGGGACACCGCCGGAAGATCCGGCCGGGACACCGCCGGAAGACCGGGACGTGTCGCCGCCCGATCGGCGGGAGCCCGCCGGGTATCACGTCGAAAGCGGCGCCGACGTCCCTCGCGACAGCGGTGGGATCGACGGCATCCGGAAGGAGATCGACGTCACCGCTCCCGCACCCGCCGCCGAGAAGATCACCGGGGAGCTGCCCTTCACCGGGATCGACGGCGAGGCCCTCACGGTCCTCGCCCTGGCGGGCGCGGTCGCCTCGATCGAGGGCGTCGCGCTGATCGTGCTCACCCGCCGCCGATTCAGACGTGCACCTTGACGTCGTAGTCCTTCAGCCAGGCGTCGAGCTGGAGCAGCCGCTCCAGCGGCGCCCTCGGCAGGGGTACGCCGTCGGTCCTGTCCACCATCTTCCGGGCGTCGACCAGGTCCATGACCTCCTGACTCGGCAGGTAGTCGCCGCGCAGCAGGTCACGGACGGCGTCGCGGAGCGCCACTCCGTACGACGGGTCCTGGGTCGACGGGTAGGGCGACTTGACCCGGCGCAGGATCGAGTCGGGCAGGACGTCCGCGCAGGCCGCGCGCAGCAGGCTCTTCTCCCGGCCGTCGAAGGTCTTCATCGCCCACGGCGCGTTGAACACGTAGTTGACGAGCCGGTGGTCGCAGAAGGGCACCCGGACCTCCAGCCCGACGGCCATGCTCATCCGGTCCTTGCGGTCGAGCAGCATCTGCACGAACCGGGTCAGGTTGAAGTAGCTGATCTCCCGCATCCGCGCCTGGAGCCCGGTCTCGCCGGGGAGCCGGGGCACCTCGGCCATCGAGTCGTGATAGCTGTCGTGCTGGTAGGCCGGGATGTCGAGCAGCCGCAGCAGGTCCCGGTCGAGCAGGTCGAGGTTCACGTGGCCGACGATGTCGCCGACGGCCAGCCACGGGAAGGTGTCGGCGTTGACGGCGACCGGGTCGTGGAACCACTGGTAGCCGCCGAACACCTCGTCGGCCGACTCACCCGACAGCGCCACCGTCGAGTGCTCCCTGATCGCCCGGAACAGCAGGTAGAGCGAGGTGTCCATGTCGCCCATGCCGACCGGCAGGTCGCGGGCGCGCAGCACCGCCGCGCGCACCGCGGGGTCGATCAGGTCGGCCGAGTCGAGCACGATGTCGGTGTGGTCGGAGCCGACGTGCCTGACCAGGTCGTGGGCGTAGGGGCCGTCGGGGGTCGAGCGGGCGGCGTCCGGCTTGAAGTTCTTGGTGTATCCGGCGAAGTCGACGGAGAACGACCTGACCGTGCCGAGCCCCTGTTCCTGGAGGTCCATGGCGGCGAGCGCGGTGACGGCGCTGGAGTCGAGGCCGCCCGACAGCAGTGTGCACAGGGGCACGTCGCTGATGAGCTGGCGGGCGATGATGTCGTCCAGCAGCGAGCGCACGTTCAGCACCGTGGTCGGCACGTCGTCGGTGTGCTCGTAGGCGGTGAGTTCCCAGTAGCGCCTCTTCGAGAGCCCTTGCCGGGTCACCCTGACGATCTGGCCGGGGCGGACCTCGTACATGCCCTTGAAGATCGCGTTCTCCGGCGTCTTGACGAACGCGAGCATCTCGCGCAGCCCGTCGGCGTCGACCACCCGCTCGGCCATGGGGTTGGCCAGGATCGCCTTCGGCTCCGAACCGAACAGCACCCCGCCCGGCGTCGGGTAGTAGTAGAGCGGCTTGATCCCCATCCGGTCGCGGACCAGGATCAGCTTCTCCTCCCGGGTGTCCCAGACGGCGAACGCGAACATCCCGTTCAGGTGCCCGGCGAGGTCCTCGCCCCACTCCAGGTAGGCGTGGAGCAGCACCTCGGTGTCGCTGTACGTCCGGAACGCGTGCCCCTTGGCCTCCAGCTCGGCGCGGAGTTCCTGGAAGTTGTAGACCTCACCGCTGTAGGTGAGCACCGCGATCTCGCGCCCGTCGTCCTCGGCGAGCATCGGCTGACGGCCGCCTTCGAGGTCGATGATGGCGAGGCGGCGATGCCCGATCGCGGCGTGCGGCGAGAGCCAGAGCCCCTCGTCGTCGGGCCCCCGGCAGCTCATCGTCTCGGTCATGGCCCGTGCGATCTCCGCGGGCCTGGCCCCTGTCAGGTCTCGTTCGTAATCCACCCACCCGGTAATTCCACACATATCTGCCCAAACCTCCCATTGAGGGCTCGATATGCCCGGATAAAAAAATCTTTAGAACCCCGATGTCGAAACCGCGCCCGCCCGGACGACGCGTAGACAAAGACCAGAGAAACCGAAGGAGACAGCACAATGGGCAAGGTTCTGACCGGCGGCACGATGTCCCTCGACGGCTTCATCGCCGGCCCCGGCGACAGCGGCTTCGACCTGCTGTTCCAGTGGTACGGCAACGGCGACGTCGAGGTCCCCGGCGCCAGCCCCAACGTCCCGCCGCTGCGCCTGTCGAAGGCCAGCGCCGACCTGCTCCAGGAGGAGTGGGGCGACGTCGGCGCCCTGGTCGTCGGCCGCCACCTCTACGACCTGACCAACGCGTGGGGCGGCATGCACCCGATGGGCGTCCCGGTGGTCGTGCTGACCCACCGGCTCCCGGAGGAGCGGCCCAACTTCGTCTTCGTCGACGAGGGCATCGAGGCGGCCGTGGCCAGGGCCCGCGAGATCGCGGGAGAGAAGGACGTCGTGGTCAACGGCGGCCAGATGGCCCGGCAGGCCCTCGAGGCCGGGCTGATCGACGAGGTCGGCGTGGAGCTCGTCCCGGTGCTGCTCGGGAGCGGCACCCCGCTGTTCGCGGACCTGGGAATCGCGCCGGTCCAGTTCGACGGACCGGTCAGGATGGTCGAGGGCACCGGCGTGACCCACCTGCGCTACCGCGTGCGGCGTTAACCTGAGGGGCATGGCGCGGATGGGCACGCTCGAGCGGTCGATCATGGATGCCCTGTGGCGGCATCCCGACGGGATCTTCGCCCATGATCTGGCGGCGATGCTGCCGTCCCAACCGGCGATCACCACGGTCCTGACGGTGCTGGTCCGGCTGACCCACAAGGGCCTGGTCTCCCGCGAGCGGGTGGGCAGGGCCCACCTCTACCGGGCCGCCGTCGACAAGGACGCCGTCGCCGCCGAGGCCATGCGGGCCGCGCTCGACCAGGCCGGTGACATCGAGGGGGCCGTGCAGCGATTCGTCGGCACGGTCTCCCCCGAGGTCGCCGCCGCCCTGCGGGAAGCGCTCGACGCGAGGGACTCCCGATGACCCCCTGGTTACTGTCGGCCCTGGTCGCCCTGCTGCCGATGAGCCTGTCCGCCCACCTGGCCAAGGCCGAATGGACCTGGCGCCACCCCCGCGCCGCGCTGGCGTTGTGGCAGGCCATCGCCCTGTCGGCCGGGCTGGGCGCGATCACCGCCGGGCTGGTCGCCGCGGTCGCCCCGCTCGACGCCGTCTTCCCCCACGGCATGCACACCTTCGTACGCGGCCTGGCCTCCGGCCACGGTCTCCACGGCCTGGGCCCGGCCGAGTTCGCCGCGCTGACCTGGTCGGCCGGGGTGCTGGTCTGGCTGGTCGCCCACACGCTGAAGGCGGCCTACACCGCACTGGCCGAGCGGCGCCGGCAGCGCCTGCTCATCGACGTGGCCGCCGAACACCTCCCCGACGTCGACGTGTACGTCCTCCCGAGCGCCCGCCGCCTCGCCTACTGCGTCCCCGGCGCGGGCGGCAGGGTGGTGCTCAGCCAGGGGGCCATCGACTCGCTGTCCCCCGCCGAGCTTCAGGCCGTCCTGAGACACGAACGCGCCCACGCGCGCGGCCGCCACGACCTGGTGCTGCTCCCGTTCGTGGCGCTGAGCGGGGCGTTCGGCTGGGTGCCGTTCGCCCGCACCGCCCGCCAGGCCGTGGCCGTGCTGCTCGAAATGATCGCCGACGACCACGCCCGCGACCCGATCCCGCTGGCCCACGCCCTGGTCACGATGGCCTCCCCGGCCCCGGCCGGAGGGCTGGGCGCGGCCGACGCCGGGGTGGTCGAGCGGGTGCGCCGCCTGCTCGCCCGTGGCCGCCGGGCGGTGTGGTGGGTGTCGGTGCTGGTCTACTCGTCGGCGCTGGCGGTGCTGAGCGGCCCGGTGGTCGTCCTGGTCGCGCCGTGGCTGTGGTGGGACTGCCACCCGTCGGCCGACCTGCTGAGCTGCGTACCCGACGAGCAGGTGGCGAGCATGTTCGCGAGGGCCGCCTTCTCCCTGACGGTCACCGACAGCCGATAGTGGCGTTTGACGGTGATCCAGTCGCGGGCGTACTCACACCAGTAGGCCCGCACGGGTGGCCGCCAGTTGGCCGGGCTCTGACCGCCCTTGGCGAGGTTGACCTGCTCGCTCACCGCGATCAGCTCGGGCCGGGTCACGTCGTGCGCGAAGGCGTGGCGCCGCGCCGGGCTCCACCGCCACGCCCCCGAGATCCACGCGTTGGCCAGCGGCACGACGTGGTCGACGTCGATCTGCCCGGTGTCGGTGAGAGTGCGCCCGTCGTAGGAGCTGAACCAACGCCCCTTCGAGGTGCCACAGGGGCCTTCGATGGGCGAGCGGTCGTCGCGCATCAGCACGACCTGACGGGTGTCGCAGCCCCCGGTGCCCGGCCGCCGCCAGGTGGTCATGAACTTCGCCCGGTCGTAGCGGGCGAGGATGCGCGCACTGGCGGGTCTGACCTGGAGCTGCGCCAGCGCCGAGAAGGAGGAGGCTTCGGCGGGCGCCGGGAGGAGGACGAGGAACACGCTCACGAGAGCCGCACGCGGCCAGAGGGCGGTCATGACCGGGGCGATACCCAATGACTACATAGAGTAGTCGTGGCCGTTCGTCAGCGCGGCCACTCCGCCGACTCGTTGATCTTGCGCTGGGTGAAGGAGAACCACGTCCCCGAGTCGTCGCGGAAGATGGCCTCGATCCCGTAGGGGCGGTCGACCGGTTCCTGGAGGAACTCCACGCCGCGCGCCTTCAGGGTCTCGTAGTCGCCCCGGATGTCGTCGGTGGTGAACACCCCGGCGCCCAGCACGCCCTTGGCGATCAGCTTCTTCAGCGCCTCGGCCGATTCGGGGTCGAGGGCGGGCGGGCCGGGGACCGTGAGCGTGATCTCGACGTCCGGCTGGTTCTTGGCGCCGACGGTGAGCCAGCGCATGCCGCCCTCGCCCATGACGACGTCCGATCGGACCTCGAGGCCCAGTTTCTCGGTGTAGAACGCCTTCGCCCGCTCGTGGTCGAGCACCCAGACGTTGGCGATGGAAAGTCCTCTGATCATGTCTTCAGGCTAGTCAGCGGCCTGCGGGCCGGGCTTCTCCTGGATTGCGGTCTTGAAGGCGCCCTGCCACAGCAGCGCGTAACACCCGGGCACCATCGCCGCCCCCGCGTGGCGGGCGCGGTAGTCGCTCGGGGTCAGGCCGGTCTGCTTCTTGAAGGTCGAGGAGAAGGAGCCGAGGCTGGTGAATCCGACCAGGGTGCAGATCTCGGTCACCGAGAGGTCGGCCGTCTTCAGCAGGTTCTCGGCCCGCTCGATGCGGCGGTGGCTGAGGTACTGGCCGGGGGTGATGCCGTACACGGCCCTGAAGAGGCGCACGAAGTGGTAGCGCGAATAGCCGGCGTGGGCGGCGATGGCGTCGAGGTCGATCGGAGTGGCCCACTCGCGATCGATGGCGTCTTTGGCCAGGCGGACCTGCCGCAACTGCGAGACCAGCACCCCTCGATCCTGCCACATTTCACTCGCGGCAATTACTTGCCAACATGGAAAGTAATTGCCATCATCGAACCATGGATAGAGAAGAGGCCGCCGCGGCCTTAAGAGCGGCGCAGACGCACAAAGAGGCGGTGCGGGCGGCGAGCAGGTGGCCCGTGCTCATCCTGGTCGCGCTGGGTGGCGCGATCTTCGCCACCGAGATCGCGGTCACCTTCATCAAGGGCCCGTGGACGTTCGTCCCGGCCGCCTGGACCGCCGTCTGCGGGCTGTGGGCCGGGTGGTACGCCCACCGGCAGCGGGTCAGGCCACGCGGCTACATCAAGCGCTACCTGTTCTCACTGGGAGGCTCGATGGTGTTGCATGTCGCCTACATGTTCGTCATCCTCTGGGCCGACCTGCACGGCGACCCGCTCACCGCGCTCATCGGGCCGGCGATCGTGGCGGCACCCCTGTTCGTCGGGGCCTATGTGGAGAGCCGGGCCGAGTGAACCATCCGCGTCACGATCTCGACGAGGTCATCCACTCTCCGGTGCGGATGTCCATCGTCGCCGTGCTGGCGGCGGCCGAGCAGGTCGAGTTCGCGTTCGTCCGCGACGCCGTCGAGATCACCGACCCCACCCTGTCGAAGCAGGTCACCACGCTGGAGAAGGCCGGATACGTCGAGGTCATCAAGGGCTACGCCGGCAAGCGGCCGCGCACCTGGCTCAAGATCACCGCCGAGGGGCGCGAGGCGTTCACCCGTCACCTGGCCGCTCTCCGGGCCATCGCCGAGGGTCCGGGAACGGCCCAAAAGGATCAGAGCAACCTTTAAGGCAATTTTCAGGACCTCCACGTACCGTCAAATCTATGACCAAAGGGCCGAAGGCATGGTTGCTCGTCGGGGCGGCCGTGGTCTGGGCCGTGGTGATCACCGGCGTGGTGCTGTTCCGCGGCGGCGACTTACCGGAAGCGGCCGCTCCGAGTCCATCCCCATCGCCGTCGGACACCCCGCTGACCACCGCCGAGGTCTACCAGACGCTCCTGCCGTCGGTGGTGCGCATCGAGACCAAGCGCGACTCCTCCAGCCAGGAGAGCATGACCACCTCGGCCATCGGCACCGGGGTCATCGCCAACGCCGACGGCACCATCCTGACCGCCGCCCACGTCGTCGCGAAGGCCGCGACCATCGAGGTCGCCTACACCGACGGCAGCACGACGACCGCCAGGGTCGCCAGCAGTGACGCCAAGAAGGACATCGCCACGCTCGTACCGGCGAAACTGCCCGAGACCGTCGTCCCGGCCACGCTCGGCGGCGGCGCGCAGGTCGGCGACGACATCGTCGCGATCGGCAACCCGCTCGGGCTGACCCTGAGCACCAGCAGCGGGGTCGTCTCGGGACTGAACCGCGAGGTCGCGGGTACCGAGGGGCACATCCAGTTCGACGCCACGGTCAACCCGGGCAGTTCCGGCGGGCCGCTCATCAACGACCGGGGCCAGGTCATCGGCATCGTCGTGTCCCTCGCCAACCCCACCGACGCCGGCACGTTCATCGGCATCGGTTTCGCCATGCCCATCGGCGCCGCGCTCGGCGGCGACGGTGAAGGTGACGAAACGCTGCCGCTCTAGGAAGGATCCCCCGTGAGCTGGAACGACCCCGAGAACGCCCCTTCGGGTCCCGTCGAGAAGCTGCTGTACGAGGTCAAGAAGACCATCGTCGGCCAGGACGCCCTCCTGGAGCGGATGCTGGTGGCGCTGCTGGCGCGGGGGCACATCCTCGTCGAGGGCGTGCCGGGCCTGGCCAAGACGCTGGCGGTGAAGTCGCTGGCCGAGGCGATGGGCGGGGACTTCCGGCGGGTGCAGTTCACCCCCGACCTGGTGCCCGCCGACATCGTCGGCACCCGCGTCTACCACCAGCCGACCGGCGAGTTCCAGGTCCAGCTCGGGCCGGTCTTCACCAACCTGCTCTTGGCGGACGAGATCAACCGCGCCCCCGCGAAGGTGCAGAGCGCGCTGCTGGAGGTGATGCAGGAACGCCAGGTCACCATCGGCCGCGAGACCCACAAGGTGCCCAACCCGTTCCTGGTCATGGCCACCCAGAACCCGATCGAGAACGAGGGCGTCTATCCGCTGCCGGAGGCGCAGGTCGACCGGTTCATGATGAAGGTCCTGGTCGGCTACCCGAGCGTGACCGAGGAGTTCGTCGTCGTCGAACGCGCCCTCACCCCGACGGCGGTCATCCAGAAGATCCTCGAACCGGCGGCCCTGGCGGCCCTCCAGCAGGAGGCCGACCAGGTCTACGTCGACCCGTCGCTGATCGAATACGCCGTCCAGCTCGCCCACGCCAGCCGCGACCCCGCCCGCGTCGGCCAGAGCGACCTGGCCAGATACGTCACCTACGGCGCGAGCCCCCGCTCGTCGATCAGCCTGGTGCTGGCCGGTCGGGCGCTGGCCTACATCCGGGGCCGGGAGTACGTCGTCCCCGAGGACCTCATCGACCTGGCCCTCGACGTGATGCGCCACCGGCTGGTCCTCTCCTACGAGGCGCTGTCCGACGACGTGACGGCCGACCTGATCCTGGCGAAGATCCTGGCGAACCTGCCGGTGCCGAGGCCCGCGGGGCGGGGGCGCTGACCGATGGTCACCCCGCCCGACCGGCTGCTGCGCCGCCTGGAGTGGCGGCTCGGCAAACGGCTCGACGGCCGGTTGCAGGGCGCCTACCGCACGGTGTGGCGGGGCGCCGGCCTCGACTTCACCGACCTGCGCGGCTACCTGCCCGAAGACGACGTGCGCCACATCGACTGGAACGTCACCGCGCGGCTCGACGAGCCGTTCGTGCGGCTCTACACCGAAGACCGCGAGATGACCGCCTGGCTCGTGGTCGACCGGTCGGCCTCGATGCGAGCCGGGAAGACGCGGGCCGCCACCGAACTGGCGGTCAGCATCGCCCGGATCGTCTCCCGTGGCGGCAACAAGATCGGTGCCATCCTGTACGACACCACCGACCACCGCCTCATCCCGCCCCGCAGCGGGAGAGACCAGGTGCTGCGCATCGCCAAAGACCTGATGCGCGAGCCCACCCGTTCGAAGACCACCACCGACCTGGCCGCGATGCTGCGGCTGGTCGCCTCCAGCGCCCGGCAGCGCAGCCTGATCGTCGTCATGTCCGACTTCATCGGCGAGCCGGGCTGGGAGAAGCCGCTCGGCATGCTCACCCACCGCCACGAGGTCGTGGTGGTCCGCGTCGCCGACCCGGCCGAGCTCGACCTGCCCGACCTCGGCCTCATCGTGGTCGAGGACGCCGAGACCGGCGAGCAGCTGCTCGTCGACTCCAGCGACCCGCTGCTCCGCAGCCGCCTGGCCGCCCAGGTCTCCGCCCGCGAGGACGAACTGGCCGCGAGCATGCGCCGCGCGGGCGTCGACGCCCACCACATCACCACCGACCACGATCTGGTGGCGACACTGCTCGGGCTGGTCCGCGGACGGAGGGCCAAGTGACCTTCGACCAACCGTTCGTGCTGGTCTTGGCGGTGTTGCTCACGGGTGGCGCGGTGGCGGCGTACACGATCCTGCAGAAACGGCGCAGCGCCGCGCTCGCGGCGGCGGGGTTCGGCGGCCTGGCCGGGGGCGGCATCCGCCGCCATCTGCCCTACGCCCTCCTGCTCGCCGCGATGCCGATCCTGCTGACCGGGCTGGCCCGGCCGCAGGCCGAGGTCAGCGTGCCGCGCGTGGCCGGGACGGTCCTGCTGGCCTTCGACATCTCCAACAGCATGAAGGCCGACGACGTGCGGCCGACCCGGCTGGCCGCCGCACAGGCCGCCGCGAAGGAGTTCGTCGACAAGCAGCCGGGCACGGTCGACATCGGCGTGATCATCTTCGGTGACCAGGCCCTGCTCACCCAGCCGCCGACCGACGACCGGGGCGCGACGCTGGCCGCCATCGGCCGGGCGTCGGCGAGCGGCGGCACCTCGCTCGGCCGGGCGATCCTCGTCGGCCTGGGCACGATCACCGGCAAGCAGGTCAGCCTGCCCGAAGAGGGACAGACGCCGCCGAGCCTCGGCTACTTCCCGTCGGCGACGATCGTCGTGTTCTCCGACGGGCAGGAGACCGGCGGCCCCGACGTCGCGGCGGCGGCCGGGCTCGCGGCGGCCGCGGGCGTGCGGGTGCAGACCGTCGGGGTCGGCACCGCGCGGGGATCGACCGTCGAGGTCGAGGGCTTCCGGCTGGCCACCGCGCTCGACGCCGACCTGCTCACCGCGGTCGCGCAGATGACCGGCGGGAAGTACCTGGAGGCGACCGACGCGGCGGCGCTGGCCTCCGCCGCCGACGCCATCGACCTGCGCCTCACCGTGAAGAAAGAGCCCCTGGAACTGACCGCTCCGTTCGCCGGGGCCGCGCTGCTGCTGCTCACCCTCGGCGGCCTGCTCGGCACCCGCTGGCACGGAAGGATCGTCTGATGTCGCTCAGCTGGCCCCTGGCCCTGCTCGCGCTGCTGGTGGTGCCCTTACTCCTGCTGGCCCGATGGTGGTTCAACCGCCGCCGCAAACGCACCGCGATCACCGTCTCCAGCATCGGCCTGATCCGGGCCGCGCTGCCGGGCCGCACCGCGTGGCGGCGGCGGGTCCCGATCGCCCTGTTCCTGGTGGGCCTGCTGCTGATCGCCTTCAGCGTCGCCCGCCCCGAGGCCACGGTCTCGGTGCCGAGCGACGACACCTCGATCATCCTCGCCATGGACGCCTCGGGCTCGATGTGCGCGACCGACGTCGACCCCAACCGCCTGACGGCGGCGATCGAGGCGGCCCGCGAGTTCATCGAGGAGAGCGACGAGGGCACCAGGATCGGCCTGGTCGCCTTCGCCGGGATCGCCGGGCTGCTGGTCCCGCCGACCACCGACAAAGACCAGCTCATCGAGGCCATCACCACGCTGCGGACCTCGCGCGGCACCGCGATCGGCCAGGCGATCCTGACCTCGATCGACACCATCGCCGAGTACAACCCCAACGTCACCGAGAGCGGCGTCGACCTCAGCGCGCCGGCCGCTTTGGGCGACTTCGAGCCCGACACGATCGTGGTGCTGACCGACGGCTCCAACACCGACGGCGTCGACCCGGTGACCGCCGCCGAGCAGGCCGCCGCCCGCCGCCTGCGGATCTTCACGATCGGTTTCGGCACGACCGAGCCCGCCTCGATGGTGTGCAGCCCCGACCAGGTCAGCGGTGACAGCTGGCGCGGCGGCGGTGGCGGTTTCGGCGGATTCGGCGACGGCAACATGCGCCGCCGGGTCATGCAGATCGACGAGGAGGCGCTGACCCAGGTGGCCGACGCCACCGGCGGCAAGTACTTCCGCGCCGAGGACGCCGGCCAGCTCACCGACGTGCTCACCGACCTGCCCAGCCAGATCGGCCTGCACGAGGCCCAGCGCGAGACGACCGTCTGGTTCGTCCTGTTCGGCACGTTGCTGACGTTCGGCGGAGTCGGCCTGTCCTTGTGGTGGAATCGGGCCCGGATACGCTGACGCCCATGGCATGGATCACCGAACGGCTGGCCGACCTCACGACCGCCTTCCTCACGCAGTCGACGGTCACCGCGAAGACGGCCCTGTCGCCCCACTTCGTCCGCATCGACCTCCAGGCGGACGCCTTCCGCACGGCGTCGTGGGCGCCCGGCTGCAAGGTCCAGATGCGCCCCGAACGCACCACACTCGGCCTGCGCACCTACACGCCGTTCGCCTGGAACACCGGCGAGGGCACCGTCTCCCTCGTCGCCTACCTCCACGGCACCGGCCCGGCCGGGCGCTGGTTCGACCAGGTCAAGCCCGGTGACACCTGCGAGCTGATGGGCCCCCGCCGCTCCCTCGACCTGAACGGTGCGGCACCCGAGGTGGTCTTCGTGGGCGACGAGTCGAGCGTCGGCCTGGCCGCCGTGCTCCGGGAGACCAGGGCCGAAGGGGTCACCTACGTCCTGGAGGCCGAAGACCCGGCCGAATACACCGAGGTCCTGGCCGGTCTCGGCGTCACTGCGACGGTCGTCGCGAAGAAGCGCCACGACCTGCTGAACGTCACCCGATCGGGCACCTACGACCTGGTCGTCACCGGCGACGCCGCGACCGTCGGCCCGATCCGCCGAGCCGCCCGTGACTGGACACCCCGCCCGGCGAAGATCCTCGGCAAGGCCTACTGGGCCGAGGGCCGCACCGGCCTCGACTAGGCACTCATCGCGGCCAGCACCACGATGGCCACCATCAGTCCCGTGACGACGGCGGCCACCACCAGTAAGCCGGCCTTCCTCGCCCGGCCCGGCCGCCCCGCACGGCCGGTCGCCGCCCGCGTGTGGGCGGCGTTCATCTGGTCGATCCGTCGGGCGAAGCGATGGTCGTGCGTGCGGAGCGTCTGCTCGATCTCGGTCAGGATGCGCTGTTCGGCGGCCGACATTCCCATGGGCGTGATCCTTCTCGTGGGGGCAACCGGTAGGGCCGCTACCCCGTGAGAGCGATCGGGAACGTGTCAGCCGGTGGAGAGCCAGACGGGGGTGGACTTCTCCCATTCGTACATCCGGCGGTCGCGGTGCTGCTCGATCAGGTCGGCGTTCTCGACCCGCACGGTGGCCGGTGCCGCGACGATCGTCTCCAGGACGGCCGCCACCGTCGGGTACGGAATGGCCGCGGCGCTGTAGGCGATCGAGATGTGCGGCACGAACCCCTCGTCGCGCCCCGGCACCTGCGGCCACACCTCGGCGATCGCCTTCCGGATGGCCAGCCGCACCTCCACCACGGGTTCCGGCGGGACGACGTCCCACCGCACGGCCTCCCGGGTGATCACCGGCTTGTCGAGGGTGAGCTCGAACGGGGGCAGCAGCGCCAGCTGCCGGGTGGCGGCGCTAACGATGGCCCGCGCGTCGTCCTCGGTGACCTCGTCGGTGAAGCCGATGTGCTGCATGGTCAGGTGGAGCGACAGGTCCGGCACCGGCACGAGCGCCTCGATCTGGGCGAGCCCCTGCCGGTAGACCTCGGCGATGCGGTGGACGTCGGGCGCGTCCCGGAAGGTCAGGTGCCAGGCGTAGCCCCGGCGCCCGACCCGCCAGCCGGGCCGCCACCACCAGTGGTCGGCCATCTGCTTGTCCTCGGTCACGTCGTCTCCGCCCGCGTGCGGCGGGCGTGGGCCGCGGCGTCGGGGGCCGCGATGGGGTACCTGGCCAGGACGTCCTCGTGGATCATGAACGCGTCGACCAGGGTGAGCGCGTGCGGGGCGAGCTCCTCGTAGGTGTCGTCCCTCAGGGTCGGCAGCGCCTCGACCCGGGCCGCCGTGAGGTGCCCGGCGGCCAGCAGGTCACCCGTGACCGGGGCGAGCAGGCGCAGCGCGAGCAGCCGGTGGAGGGCGTACAGCAGGTCCGAGCCGGTCGTCCTGGCGGCGGCCAGCAGTTCTCCGGCGGCGGTCCGGCCGGCCATGGCGTCGGCGTAGCGGAGGGCCGCCGTCGACGTGTGGTTCCAGCGGTCGAGCGGGCCGCGCCGCCCCTTGGCCCGCAGCGCCGCCCGCGCGCGGTCGCGCCAGATCCCCTCGGCCCGGACGAGCAGGTTCTGCAGCGGGTCGGCGTCGGGCCCGGGGTCCTCGCCGTTCAGCAGGAGTGCGCCCGCCGCCTTCACCATGATGGCGAGGTTGTCACCCTCGGCGGTGATGAGCCCCTCGAAGGCGGTCTGGATGGGAGCGATGCCGTTGGCGTCGAACAGGCCGTGCGCCCCGCAGCGTTCCCGCGCCTCGATGACGGCCTGGCGGCCCTGCCAGGTCACCCAGGCCTTGGTGAGGGCGACCCGCGTCTCGTCGGCGGGGGCGGCGACGGTCGCGCGGTGCAGCAGGGTGGCGGCGTAGGCGGTGGCCAGGCCGTCGAGCAGTGGTGCGTGGTGGCTGCGGTAGGCCCAGACCGGCACGCTCGCACCGCCGGTCAGCGCCGCGACCTGCCTGACGTGGGCGTACCGCACCGCCAGCGCGAGGACGTGGCGGAGCGCGCCGACCGCGCAGGCGCTCATGCACAGCTTCCCGATGGTGACCCGTCCGATGGAGTGCAGCATGCGCCGCCGCCGGTTGCCCATCGGGCTGGTGAACACGCCGTCGGCGCCGATCTCACCGTGCGGGCCTTGGAGGAGGGCGTCCATTCCCAGCTTGACCTGGTCGAACGTGGTGAGACAGTGGTCGACCGCCGGGCCCAGTTTGGGCTGGAGCAGTTCGGTCCGCACGCCGGGGGCGTCGAGGGGGACGACGAACAGGAACACCCCCTGGTCGGTCGCGCCGTCGATCAGCCGGGCCGCCACCACCGCCGTCTTCTGCCCGCCGATGGCGCTGGTGTTCGGCATGTACTTGGCCGCCGCGACGTCGGGGGTGTGCAGCGTGAAACCGGCGCCGTCGCGGGTCGCCGTGGTGCCCATGCGGGCGGCGTTGTTGCCGTGGCCGATCTCCGTGCACAGGAAGGTCCCGACGCGGCCCAGATGCCCGACCTCCCGATCGTGGTCGAGGAGGCTGCCCAGGAACAGGTTGTAGTGGATGCCCGCGACCGTGGCCAGGCCGCCGTCGATGGGGGCGGCCCATTCGTGCAGCGCGGCCAGCGCCGCCGGGTCACAGACGAGCTTTTCCACGTCCTGTACGTGCCGGTCGACCACCCTCAGCCGGTCATAAGTGGCCGCGATCCGGTCTTCATAGCCGAGACCGGCGAACTCGGCCGGGTCGAAACGGGCGAACAGCTCTCGCCAGGGGGCGTGCTCATCCGCGTAACGGAACCCGAACAACGCCTCGGACAGTGCCTCTGACAACGTCGCAGCCATCACCATGACCACCTCCGCGGACAGTAAACACGCCTGATGATCAAGGACGTCCCATCACGCCCCCCATGAATGGGCAGGTCAGCGGCCTTCCTAGAGTGGGAGGATGAGTGTGCATCCGATCCTGGTGACCGGCGCGACCGGGAAGACCGGCGGAGAAGTGGTCCGCGACCTGCTGGAGCTGGGGCTGCCGGTCCGCGCCCTCGTCCACAACGAAGACGACCGGTCGACCCGGCTGGCCACGCTGGGCGCGGAGATCGTCACCGGCGACCTGCTCGACATCGAGGCCGTGGCCCGCGCCCTCGACGGCGTCGACCGCGCCTACTTCGTCTATCCGATCAGGCCGGGCCTTCTCGAAGCGACGACGACGTTCGCCCAGGCCGGTGCGGAGACCGGGCTCGGCGTGGTGGTCAACATGTCGCAGATCTCCGCCCGCCGGACCTCCCACAGCGACGCCGCCCGCCAGCACTGGCTGTCGGAGCGGGTGCTCGACTGGTCGCCGGTGGGCGCCGTGCACCTGCGGCCCACGTTCTTCGCCGAATGGCTGCCGACCAACTGGAGGCCCGGCGTGCTGCGGCTTCCCTTCGGCGAGGGCCGGCACGCCCCGATCGCCGCCACCGACCAGGCCCGCGTGATCGCCGCCATCCTGGCCGACCCCGACGACCACATCGGCCACACCTACCCGCTCCACGGCCCGGTCGAGATGAACCACTACGAGATCGCCGACGCGATGGCGAAGGTCCTCGGCGTCCCGGTCCGCTACGAGCCGATCAGCATCGACGACTACGCCGAGATCCTGCGGGAGCAGGGCCGGTCGGAACACCTGATCCAGCATCTCAGCGCGGTGGCGATCGACTACCGCGACGGCGTGTTCGCCGGAACCGACGACACCATCGAGCGGATCACCGGAAAGCCGCCGCAGACCGTCGAGCAGTACGTCACGGCGAACAGGAACCTGTTCCCGGCCTGATCATTTGTCCGGAACGACCACGAGGCTCACGATGCGACGCGTGCGACCGTCGCCCTCGCCCTTCCCGGTCCGGCCGACGACCGCGCTCTCGATCTCCCCGACCATCGCCGCGAACTCCTCGTCGGTCAGATGGACGATCGCCTGGCGGTAGACCACGCCGTCGGCGGCCGGATCGACGTCGCCCGTGTTGAGGTAGCGCTCGAAATCGCTCAGCAACGACACCACGAACGTGGTGAACGCCCGCCGGTGCTCCTCGGGCGTCATGGTCGCGCGCGCGGCCGGGTCGACCGTCGCCTTCTCCGAGCGGACCCGGTAACTGCGCACCACGATGCCGCGCACCCGCGTCTCGCCCGCCACCTCCAGCACCCCGGCGTCGGCCAGCACGCCGATGTGCCGGTACATCGTCGCGGGCGCGACGTCGGGCAGGCGGTCACGGAGCTGGTTGGTGGTCAGGGGGTCGCCGTCGAACAGGGCTTGCAGGATGCGCATCCGGACGGGGTGCAGGAGAAGGTCTGCGGTTGCCATGGACGTGATTCTCTCACATACGATAATGTTCTCAATATTGAGAACGTCACCAAAAACGAGAGAGATGGTGAGCGGGACATGCGGGACGTCGACATGACGGTCGTCGCGGACGACGGATTACCCCTGGCCGGCACGCTGACCCTGCCGCCCGGGCCCGGCCCCCACCCGGCCGTCCTGCTGCTCCACGGGTCGGGAAGGCTCGACCGCGACGGCGGCACCAAGCGGCTCCGCATGGCGCTCGGCGCACCGATGGCCGCCGCGCTCGCGGGGCGGGGGATCGCCACCCTGCGCTACGACCGGCGCGGCGTCGGCGCCACGGGCGGCGACTTCCGGGCCACCGGGTTCGACGGCCACCGCCGCGACGCCATCGCCGCCCTCCGCGCCCTGGCCGCCCTGCCCGGCATCCGGCCCGATGCGGTCGCCGTGGTCGGCCACAGCGAGGGCGCGATCCACGCCATGTCACTCGGCACCCGCCCCGACGTCGCCGCCGTGGTGCTGCTGGCCGGGTTCGCCCGTCCCGGCGCCGACGCCCTGGCGTGGCAGGCGGACATGCTGGCCCGCGGTCTCCCTGCGCCGCTGCGACCGCTGGTGCGCGCCTTCGTGCTCCGCACCGCCCCGGCCGCGATGCGGGGGCTGCTCGCCCACGACCCGCGCCCCGACCTGGCCGACATCAAGGTGCCCGTCCTGGCGATCACCGGGGAGAAGGACGTCCAGGTCGACCCCGGCGACCTCGACGTGATCCGCCGGTTGGTCCCCGCCGACGTCGACACCCAGCTCGTCCCCGATCTCACCCACCTGCTCCGCCGCGACCCGGGCCCCGCCTCGGTCCGCTCCTACCCCCGGCAGCTGCGGCAGCCGGTCGACCACGACCTGCTCACGCAGGTCGCCACCTGGCTCACCCACACCCTTGAGAAGGAAGACGCATGAACCCCCACAAGAGCGACCTGGCCATCTTCTTCACCGTCGCGTTCACGACGACCTACGCGTTCTGGTTAACCGCGATCGGGCTCGGGGGAGCGCCGACGAGCTTCCCCACCGCGATCCCCTTCCTCCTCGGCGGGTTCGGCCCGGTGATCGGGGCGATCGTGATCCGGGCACGCCGGGCCCGGCGTGGTGAGCCCGTCCCGGCCCACACCGTTCGGACCCGGTTCGGGGCGCGGCTGCTGTGGATCCTGCCGCTGCTGGTGCTGGCGCCCGCGACCGTGGTGGGCGGCGCGCTGCTCGCGAACCTGCTCGGCGGTCCCGAGCTGAGCCTGACCGAGGGCCAGGAGCTGATCGCGTCGGTCGGCGGGCTCGTGCCGTTCCTGATGAGCATGATCGTCACCGGCCCACTGGCGGAGGAGCCCGGGTGGCGTGGCACCGCCCACCCCCGGCTGCGCGCCTCGATGGGCCGGGTCGGCGCGAGCCTCGTCCTCGGCGTGGCCTGGGCGATCTGGCACCTGCCGCTGTTCTTCATCACGGGCACCGTCCAGAACGAGCTCGGCCTGTTCAGCTGGAGCGGCCTGCTGTTCAGCCTCAGCGTCATCCCGATGGCGCTGCTGACCGGCTGGGCCTACGAGCGGGCCGGCACCATCGCCGCGATCGCAGTGCACTTCGGGGTCAACGCGACGATGGCGCTGCTCACCGTGAGTTCCCCGGTGACGCAGGCGACCGTCCTGGCGGTCCAGATGGTCGTCGTCACCGTGCTGCTCGCCGCCACGCCCAAGGCCCGGGTCCTTACGCCGTCTCCGCGTTGAGCGTCTCCGCCACCGACCGGCGGGCGGAAAGACGGGCGGGCAGTGCGGTCAGGCCCGCCGTGACCAGCATGATCGGGATCGGGATGAGCAGCAGCCATCCGAGAGACAGCGCGAACGGCTCGTCCGGGCCGAAGAGCCACTGCAGGAACAGGCCGAAGGGGATGCCCGCGAGGGCGCCGGGCAGGGTCGGCAGCAGTTGCGCGAACGACAGACCCGCCGTGATCTGCCCGGGGGTCGCCCCCAGCGTCCGGGCGATGGCCATCGTGGCGCGTGACTCCTTCGCCGTCGTCCAGACCATCGTGACGGTGTTCATCACCGACAGCGCGATCAACGCGAGGGTGACCCCCACGAGCAGCTCGCGCGCCTTGTCGTCCTGCAGATCGGTCATGACGACCCCACCGAAGTCCCAGCCCTGTTCGGGCTGGGCGTAGACGAGGAGCATGACGGTGATCCCGACGCAGGTGGCCGCGGTGCCGCAGGCGTGCAGGAGCGCCCGGCCGGGCCGCCGGGCGACCAGGCGCAGCCCGAGCAGCAGCGAGGTCGGCAGCAGCGCCGCCACCCTGGTCAGCAGCACGAGATATTCGGGCCTGCGCACGACGCCGTCACCGTTCAGCGCCCGGATGGCCGGACCGAGCACGGTCAGCAGCACCACTCCGACCGCCACGATCGTCGTCATCAGGATGACCGGGCCGCTCAGCCCCGCGCCGTCGGCGAGCAGGCTGCCGCTGGGATTGACGATCGAGGGCGCCACCACGTGGGCGACGGCCAGCCCCAGCACGTCGGCCAGCAGCGCCAGGACGAGGTACTCGGTGAGCAGGACCGCGACGACGATCCCCGGACCGGCCCCGACGACCTTGAGCAGCCCGACCCGGCGCACCTGCCCGGCCGCCCGCCCGGCGGCGAGTGTGGTCATCCCGCCGATGGCCACGAAACCGAGCAGCCAGCCACCGATGATCATGATCGGCTGGCTGTCCCGGAGATACCTGGCATCATGCCTCGCGATGAACTGCCAGGTGAAGGAGTTGATCCGGGAGTCGCCGACGAACCCGCCGGTCAGGTTGCGGGTCTCGTGGTAGGAGATCATGTACTTCGCGGTGGCGGCGGGGTCGTGCATCCGCAGATAGATGATCTTCGTTCTCGGCAGATCGGCGGCGACCAGCGCCCGGGTGTCGGGGTCGTCCATCCAGACCAGCCCGGCCCGATCGCTCGGCCCGTTGCCCGGCCCGCCCATCATCGCCCCCGGATAGACGTTGCGGGCGGCGGTCACCGCGATCCCCTCGACCGGATACGACCGCCCCGCGATCGCCACCCGATCACCCACGTTCAGGCCCACCGCGGCGGCGAACCCCTTCTCGACCACCACGCCCCCGGGCCGCACCCAGCCACCCGAGACCACCAGCGGACGGTCGATCGGCCCCGGCTCCCGGTCGGCCCCGAGCACGACCACCCGCACCTCGGGCCGCCCTTCAGGAGTGAGCGTCGCCCAGAACTGCCGGTAGGGCCTGCTGGTCGACGCCACCCCCGGAGCGTCCTTCAACGACGTGAGCGCCGAGGTCGCGACCGCGCCGTCGTCGGGCGCGAACGCCACCACGTCGGGCCCGGCCGTCGCGGCCCGGGTGTGCAGGTAGAGCCGCTCGGTCGACCCCGGCAGCGACATGCCCAGGCTGAGCACCGCGCTCGCGACCGCCACCGACAGCACGAGCATCACGGCCGGGCCGGGATGACGGCGGACGTCCCCGACGACGAGCCGGAACACGAGCAGGAGACGGCCCGTCACGACGCGAGCCAGGTGTCCTCGACGAACATCCCGTCGCGCATCGAGATCAGCCGGTCGGCGGTGGCCGCGACCCTGCCGTCGTGGGTGACCATCACGAGCGTCTGCCCCTCGGTCCGCAGCCGGGAGAACAGCCGCAGCACCTCGTTGGTCGCGGCGGTGTCGAGGTTCCCGGTCGGCTCGTCGGCCAGCACCACCAGCGGCTCGTTGGCCAGCGCGCGGGCCACGGCCACCCGCTGCCGCTCGCCCCCCGACAGCTTCCAGGGCAGATGCCGGGCCCGGTCGGCCAGCCCGACCTGCTCCAGCAGCAGCCGCGCCCGCTTCCTGGCCGTACGCGGCGAGCTCCCCGCCAGCAGCACCGGCAGTTCGACGTTCTCGGCCGCCGACAGCTCCTCGACCAGGTGGAACGCCTGGAAGACGAACCCCACCGACCTGCGCCGCAGCCGGGCCAGGGCCCGCTCGCTCGCGGTGTCGATGCGCTCACCGGCCAGCCACACCTCCCCGTCGCTCGGCCGTTCGAGCCCTCCCAGCAGATGCAGCAGCGTCGATTTCCCACACCCGCTCGGCCCCATCACCGCCAGCGTCTGCCCCGCCGGGACGTCGAGGTCGACCCCGTCGACCGCGCGCACCAGACTCTGCTTCTGGCCGTGCCGCTTGGCCAGCCCACGCACCTGCAGCACGTTCACCCTGCGTCCTTCTCGACCTTCGACCAGACCCGCTCACAGGCCTCCAACCAGCGCAGATCCGCCTGCAACCGCAGCGCGACCCCTTCGAGCAGCAGCCCGCTCGTCGAGTCGTCGGGCTCGGCGAGGATCGCCCGCTGCGTCTCATGCAGCCGCCGCATCAGCTCCCGCCGCTGCGCGCCCACCAGTTCGGCCGGATCGGCGAGCCTGGACGCGCTCGCCGCGGCGAGCTTGAGATGGAAGTCCACCAGGTCGGGCTTGGGCCAGGCGACCTCGGTCAGCCAGGCGGCCACCCGCTCCTGACCGGCCTGGGTGAGCGCGTAGACCTTGCGATCGGCCCTCTCCCCCTGCTCGTGGACGACCAGACCCGCCTTCTCCAGCCGCGCGAGGGTGACGTAGACCTGCCCGGCGTTCATCGCGCCGCCCAGCGGACCGAGCGCCCGCCGCAACCGAAGCCCCAGGTCATAGCCGTGTGACGGCTCCTTGGCGAGCATCGCCAATATCGCGTCCTGCATCATCACCCCTAACCGCTAGGGGTAATAGATAGCGGTTAGGTAATGGGAACGTCAAACGATCTCGGGGTGACCGCGGCGGAGGCGAGCAGGGCGAGCTTCTCGGCGCTGTCGGTGCCGGGCTCGGGGTGGTAGAGGACGAGCATGATCCCGTCGGTGCCGCTGATGGCGAGCTTCTCGCGGTCGAGCCGGACCTCCCCCACCTGCGGATGGTTGAACGTGAGAGTGGCGCCGAGCCGCCCCGCGACGTCGTGGCGGGCCCACAGCCGGCGGAAGTCGTCGCTGGCCAGGGAGAGTTCGCCGACGAGCTCGATGAACCGGGGATCGTCGATGTCACTGCCGACCGACTGCCGGAACCCCGCCACCAGGGCGGCCGAGGCCCGCTCCCAATCGGGGAACAGCGCCTGCTCGGCGGGGTCGAGGAAGACGTCCCGCAAGCGGTTCCCACCCACCCTCAGCCGGGGCGACAGCGCGGACGCGAGCCCGTTGGCCGCGAGCACATCGAGATAGCGCCCCTCGACGAACGCGGGGTAGGGCAGCGCCGCCACCAGCCGCGCCGTACTCGGCGGCACGACCTCCTTGCGGGCCCGCCGCCGGGGCCGCTTGGGCCTGTCCTCGGCGAGACTGAGCAGGTAAGCGTCGTCGTCGAGCCGCAGCACCCGGCCGATCGACACCAGCACCTGCACCGAGGGGCGGCGATCACGTCCCTGCTCCAGCCGCAGGTAGTATTCGGCGCTGATCCCCGCGAGCATCGCCACCTCCTCGCGCCGCAGCCCCGGCACCCGCCGGGTGCCCAGCACCGGAATCCCCACCTGCTCGGGGGTCACGAGTTCACGGCGGGCGCGCAGATATTCGCCCAGCAGATTCGGCTCGTCGGTCATGCCTCCACGCTAAACCTGTCCCTGTCACTACCAGTGTCGGGAGGGACCTGGCTCGCCTGAACCCGGGCGACGAGCGTGAGGGTCATGACCAAGCAGCGTGTACTCGTGACCGGTGGATCCGGCTTCATCGCCGGACACTGCATCCTCCGGCTCCTCGACCAGGGCTACCTCGTCCGCACGACCGTGCGCTCACCGACCCGCACGAGCTCCGACTCCGAAGATCTGACCTTCGTGACCGCCGACCTCCTGAGCGACGAGGGCTGGCCCGAAGCCGTGAGCGGCTGCGACTACGTGCTCCACGTCGCCTCCCCCGTTCACCTCGGCGAGATCACCGACGAGAACGACCTCATCGCCCCCGCCGTCGACGGCACCCTCCGTGTGCTGCGCGCCGCCCGTGACGCCGGGGTCAAGCGGGTCGTGCTCACCTCGGCCTTCCACGCCGTCGGCTGGGGCCACCCCCCGACCGACCACACCTTCACCGAGGACGACTGGTCGGACCTCGACGGCCCCGGCATCGACGCCTACGGCAAGAGCAAGACCCTCGCCGAGCGCGTCGCCTGGGACTTCATGGCCACCGAGGGTGGCTCGATGGAGCTGGTCACCCTCCTGCCGGTGGCGGTGATGGGCCCGATGCTGGGCTCGGAGGTCTCCGGCGCCAACCGCATCCTCCAGCGCCTCCGGGACGGTCTGCCCGTCCCGAACATGTGGATCCCGATCGTCGACGTCCGCGACGTCGCGACCGCCCACGTCCTGGCCATGACCACGGCCGACGCGGCGGGCGAGCGGTTCCTCCTCTCCAGCGGCCCCGCCAAAGAGGTGCGGGAGATCGCCGCCATCCTGGACGTCCCCTTCGAGAACCCGGGCGACCCCGGCCACGCCAAGAAGGTCTCCAGCGAGAAGGCCCGAAAGATTTTGGGCTGGGAGCCACGCGACCCCGAGGCCGCGATCACCGCGCCGCCACGTCAGGAGTAGGTCAGCCGCCGCAACAGCGTCTCGGCCGGCCCGCGCACCCCTCGTCGTCGCATCACCTCGGCCGCGACCACCGTCGCGGCCCAGGTGGCGGCGGCCACCGCGACCGTGGCGGCACTGCCCAGGGAACCACCGAGCCCCAGCGTGTACGGCGGCAGCAACGCCACGAACACCACCGACTGCAGTAGATAACACGTCAGAGATCGCTGCCCGCAGGCCGCCAGCGCCGTCACCACCGGCCCGCGCCTCTCCCCGATCCGCCGGGCGACCAGCGCGATCACCGCGGCGTACCCCAACCCGGCGGCGATCCCCGAAACGGTGTGCAACGCGACGAGCGAGGTCACCAGCCACACCCCGTCGAGCTCCACGAACCCACTCGCGGCCAGCCCCACCGGCAGCCCGCCGAGCACCCCGACGACCGGCCCCCACAGAGCCACCCGCCGCACCAGCGCATCGGGCTCGGCCAGCAACCCCCGCCGCCCGGCCCAGACCCCAAGAAGAGCCGCGGTCAGCACCCCCGTCATCCCCGCGGGCGTCATCACCCACTCGACCGGCCGCGCCAGCAGCGCGGCCACGGGATCGGTGAGCTCCAACGACCAGAACAGCGACCGCTCGTCCACGGCATGCGGCATCGTGTACGCCCCCGCCGACACCACCGCCACCGGCACCAGCCAGACCCCCGCGAAGATCAGCAGCGCCCGGTCGCCCACCCCCATCATCACTGCGAGCAGCAGCCCCACCAGCCCGTACGTCCCGAGGATGTCGCCGGAGAACAGAAGCAGCGCGTGCACCGCCCCGAAGGCGATCAGCCACAGGCTCCGCCGCCGCAGCACCCGCCGCCCCTCGCGGTCGTCCCGCCGCCGGTTCCAGATCAGCACCATGCCGTAGCCGAACAGGGCCGCGAACATCGGATAGGCCCGCCCGTCGACGAACGTCAACGCCAGCAGCCCCGCCACCCGATCGACCGGCCCGTCTTCGACGACGTGCTGGCGGAGGCCGTAGGGCCGGTCGTACAGATAGATCGCGGAGTTGGCCACGGCGATCAGCAGCAACATGATCCCCCGGGCGAGGTCAGGGGCGAGCCGGCGTTCGGTCTCCGCGACCGGCCGTAACCCCGAAGTGGACACCGATGGTCCTCCTACCGCGCCGGGTGTGACCGTCCGAAAACGATCTCGGGCCGTACAAGATCCGATTCTGACCCTGCGACCCACCCGTGACAACCACGAAGGGCGCCTCCCCTTCCGGGGAAGCGCCCTCGATCGTCGCCCTAGGCCTGCGCGGACCTCTGGTCTTCCAGGTCGGGCAGCAGCACCGTGCTCTCCTGCTCGCGCGGGTCGGTGCGGGCCAGCACGACCTCGGCCGGTTCGCTGTCGCTGAGGTTCACCGGCATGTGGGGAGTGCTGGCCGGGATGTAGATGAACTCGCCCTGACGGGCTTCGAGGTAGTGCTGCAGGTCCTCGCCGTACCAGGCGCCCACGGCGCCCTTGATGACATAGATCGCCGTCTCGTGGTGGTCGTGTTTGTGGGCCCGGCCGCTACCGGCGGGGGGAATGGTCTGCAGGTGCATGCAGATGTTGCGCGCCCCCACGGTCTCGGCGGCGATCCCGGCGAAGAACTGGAGGTGCTGCTTGCCTTCGTACATCACAGCGGACCGAACGACACGGCAGTGCGAAGCGTCCACGTGGTCTCCTCAGAGCTTGCCGAAGATCAGGTTGCCGGGGGACCCGGGATCGGTGCTGTGGTAGAACTCGCGCTGCGCGGCGTGGATCTCCCCGATGTCGAGATGCCCGCTGCCATCGGTGTCGAGCAGCCCGAACACCTCGCGACGCTCGTCGTCGGGCAGCGTGGAGATCCCGGGGATCGCGGCGAACTCGTCGTAGGAGATCCGCCCGTCGCCGTCGGTGTCGCAGACCGCGAGCACCGACTCGGCCACCCGCCCCGCCGTCGCGTCGTAGCCGTGTGACCGGAACTCCTCACCGGCGAGATAGGCGACGAACTCGTCGCGCGTCAGTTGCCCGTCGCTGTCGTCGTCGGCGCTGTGGATCAGGGCGTTCCACATGCCGGCGTACGCGGCCAGCACATCCCGCCCTTTCGCGGAGTCGGCGGGAACCTCGAACACGGCCAGGAACCGGGCGGCGGCGGCCTCGAAGTCGTCTTTGGTCAGCACTCCGTCGCCGTCGGCGTCGAAGAGGGCGAATCGCTTGTCGAACTTCCGGGCGAGAGCATCAGGCACGGCGAAAGTCATGGCACCTCCTGAAGTGGGGGGTGTCTCAGCGGCATCCGCACCGTAACATCACGTAAAGCAAACGGTCAATTACGCTCCGGCACCTCCCGCGGAGGCGGTTCGATCATGGTGGCGGGCCGAGGATCCGCTGGTGGTGGCGTTGGGCGGCCTCGATCAGGCGGGGGATGTCGGGTGCGGTGGGTTCGGGCAGGCCCGGACCGGTCGCCGGGTGGCCGATCTCGGTGATGAAGTCCTCGAACCCCGACGGCGCGGTGATCTGCAGGCCGCGTACCGGACCGTTCGTGACGAGGAAGCTGTGCGGAATGCCGCGCGGCAGGAACGTGAAGTCGCCGGGCCCGGCGGTGAAGTGCCGGTCGCCGCACTCGACGCTGATCTCGCCGTCCAGGATGTAGAAGCCCTCGTCCTCGACGTCGTGGACGTGCAGAGGCGGGCCGAAGCCGAGCGGCGCGGACCATTCGATGAGCGTGAACGCCCCGCCGGTCTGGGCGCCGCCGGCCTTGACGTTCATCCGGGTGTTCAGGAACCACACCTGTGGCCCGTCGTCCGGGGTCAGCCGGTATCCGCCGGGGTCGAAGCTCATAATTCGCCTCCGGCCTGCGTCTCGGCCGGGAGATAGAGGCGCACCTCGATGCCGTCGGGGTCACGCAGGCCGATGAGCACCCGACCCATGTGGCCGGAGACGATCTCGCCGTAGGGCTGGCCGAGGTCGTCAAGACGCTGCTGCCACGCGTCGAGCGCGGCCGGCGTGGGGACGTGCAGGGCGATCGGATCGAACCCGGCCAGCGCGGCCGCGCGCGCCGGGTCGTGACGAAGGGCGAGCTCGACGCCGCCGCCGGGATCGCGCATCGCCACCCCCATCAACACGCCCTCCTCCACGAACTCGATGTGGGTGTGCAGACCCAGCACGCGCGCATACCAGTCGCGGCTGCGCGGCAGATCGGCGACGGGCAGCTTGACGTGGTGGAAGCCGTTGACCGCGGTATCCAAGAGGTACCCCCTCCGGCAGATTTGGCTAGAGTGAGCTCTAGCCAGTCACTAGAGTACGATCTAGCGAATGAGCGAACGTGTCAAGACGGAGGGCCAACCTGGCACCCGCCGCGACGAGCAGGCGCGCGCCACCCGCCGCCGGATCATCGACGAGGCCGCCCGCCTGTTCATCGAGCACGGCTACGCCACCACGACGCTCACCCAGATCGCCAAGGGCGCCGGCGTGGCGGTCCAGACGCTCTACTTCCACTTTGGGAACAAGGCGACCGTGCTCAAGGAGGTCGTCGACGTGCTCGCCGTCGGCGACGACAAGCCGGTCCCCCTGCTGGATCGAACGTGGGCCCAGCGTGTCCGCGACGAGCCCGACGGCCCGCGCGCGCTGGCGATCTGGGTGCGCAACGCCCGCGCGGTCTTCGGCCGGGTGGCCCCGATCATGAAGATCGTGCGTGACGCCGTCGGCGCCGACCCGGAGATGGCCGCGCAGTGGCAGACCAACCTCGGGCAGCGTTACCTCGCGCAGCGCACGGTCGTACAGCAGCTGGCCGACAAGAACGCGCTGCGGCCGGGGCTGACCGTCGACCGCGCGGCGGACATCGTCTTCTGTCTCGTCAGCGTCGAGGTCTATCAGCTGTTCACCGTCGAACGAGGCTGGACACCCGCCCAGTGGGAACGCTGGATCAAAGACACCCTCACCACCGCGATCCTCCGCTGAACGCCTTTTTCGCGAACACGAACTTCCAATGGATGAGCCTCAGGCCTCATTCTGCGTCCGCTGCGGCGAATGGCAAGTGTCTGTACACGCCCGGCACGACCGTGTTAAAACCTCATTGGCTAGCGTCCGCCGCGTAAATGTGCTGTTTCTGGCACGCCCTACAACCGTTCGACGGCACGACGGAGTCGGCACACTCCGACCCTCGTACACCCCCCGGGCAATCAGCGTGGCGGCGCGCGCCTTGCCTGCCTTAGTCGTGAGGTCAGGTCGACATGCACACGGACGTTCGCCCACGCAGCGGCGTGAGAAGAATTCTCACCGCCCTGGTGCTGCTCGTCTCCACTCTCGTCATCCCCGCACAGATGAGTCCGGCGCAGGCCGCCGCCGGACCGCCGTTCGCCGCATTGGTCTTCTCCAAGACCGCCGGCTTCCGGCACACCTCCATCCCGGCGGGCGTCGCCGCCATCAGGCAGCTCGGCCAGGAACAGGGCTTCACGGTCGACGCCACCGAGGACGCCGCCGCCTTCACCGCGGCGAACCTGGCCAGATACCAGGTCGTGGTCTTCCTCTCCACCACGGGCGATGTGCTGAACGCCACCCAGCAGACCGCCTTCGAGCAGTACATCAAGGGCGGCGGCGGGTACGCCGGCGTGCACGCCGCCTCCGACACCGAATACGACTGGGCCTGGTACGGCAGTCTGGTCGGCGCCTACTTCAAGCAGCACCCCGCGCCCCAGCAGGCCACGGTCAAGGTCGAGGACCCCGCGCACCCCTCCACCGCCGGACTGCCCGCCCGCTGGACGCGCAGCGACGAGTGGTACGACTTCCGCACCAACCCGCGCGGCACGGTCCACGTCCTGACCTCCCTGGACGAGACCAGCTACACCGGCGGCACGATGGGCGCCGACCACCCCACCAGCTGGTGCCAGAACTACGACGGCGGCCGCTCGTGGTACACCGGGCTGGGCCACGGCGACGAGTCCTTCACCGAGCCCAACTTCCTGAAGATGCTGCTCGGCGGCCTGCAGACGGCCGCGGGCGTGGTGCCGGCCGACTGCTCGGCGAGCCTGAACTCGTCGTTCGCCAAGGTCACCGTCGACGACAACACGTCCAACCCGATGATGCTGGACGTCGCCGCGGACGGCACCGTCTTCTACATCGACCTCAGCGGTGACGTGAAGGCGGTCAGGCCGGCCGGCGGTGTGATCACCTCCGGTCACCTGAACGTCTTCAACGCCAACGAGAGCGGCCTGCTGGGCATGGCCCTCGACCCGGCGTTCGCCACCAACCGCTGGATGTACCTGTACTACTCGCCCCAGTCCCCTGCCGTGGACCGGCTGTCGCGCTTCACCGTCAGGCCCGACCTGACGCTCGACCTGGCCACCGAGAAGGTCGTACTGGAGGTGCCGGTCCAGCGGGCGGAGTGCTGCCACCACGGCGGCGGCATGGTGTTCGACAAGGCCACCGGCGACCTGTGGCTCGCCAACGGCGACAACGTCAACCCCTTCGCCTCCGACGGCTACGCCCCCATCGACGAGCGCTCCGGACGGTCCAGCTGGGACGCCCAGGGCACCTCGGCCAACTCCAACGACCTGCGCGGCAAGGTGCTGCGCATCCACCCCGAGCCGGACGGCACGTACACGATCCCCTCGGGCAACCTGTTCCCGCCGGGCACACCGAAGACCCGCCCGGAGATCTACGCGATGGGTCTGCGCAACCCCTTCCGGATCGGCATCGACCCCAAGACGCACAAACTGCTGGTCGGCAACTACGGCCCGGACGCCGGCCAGGCCAGCGCCACCCGTGGCCCGGAGAACACCGTCGAGTGGGACATCCTCAACGCCCCGGGGTTCTACGGCTGGCCGTACTGCGTCGGCAACAACAAGCCCTATGTCGACTTCGACTTCGCGACGAACACGTCCAAGGGGGCGTTCAACTGCGCGGCGCCGAAGAACGACTCGCCCAACAACACCGGCATCACCGACCTGCCCGCGGCCAAGGCCGCCACGGTCTACTACCACTACTCCGCCGACCCCGCCTTCCCCGAACTCGGTGGCGGCGGCGCACCCCATGCGGGTCCCGCCTACCGCTACGACCCGGCGCTGGTCTCGGCCCGCAAGTGGCCCGCCTACTGGGACGGCAAGGCCGTCTTCGGTGAGTGGAACCAGAACCGCCTGTACTCCTTCCAGCTCAGCGCCGACGGCTCGCAGCTGGTCGACATCAACCCCCTTCTGGGGACGATGAGCTTCAAGAAGCCGATGGACATGAAGTTCGGCCCCGACGGCGCGCTGTACGTCATCGAGTGGGGATCGGGCTTCGGCGGCAACAACGCCGACTCCGGCATCTACCGCATCGACTACACGAAGGGCGACCGGGCACCGACCGCCCAGGCCAGGGCCGACAAGACCGCAGGCCCCGTGCCGCTGACCGTGCAGTTCTCCAGCGCCGGATCCACCGACCCCGACGGAGGGCCGCTCACCTACGCCTGGGACTTCGACGGCAACGGCAGCGTCGACTCCACCGCGGCGAACCCCACGCGCACCTACACCACGGCGGGCAACTTCACCGCCGTGCTGACCGTGAGGGACCAGGGCGGCGCGACCGCCACCGCCAACGTGCCGATCGTGGCCGGCAACACCGCGCCCACGGTGACGATCAACGTGCCGTCCAACGGCGGTTTCTTCAATTTCGGCGACCGGGTGAACTTCACCGTCACGGTCACCGACCCGGAAGACGGCACGGTCAACTGCGCGAACGTCAAGCTCCAGGCCTACCTGGGGCACGACTCGCACGGCCACCCGCTCGACCAGTACACCGGCTGCTCGGGCACCGTCCAGACCACCCTTTCCTCCGGGCACAGCGAGGGCGACAACGTCTTCTACGTGCTGGAGGCCAGCTACACCGACCGGGGCGGCGCCGGTTCCTCCGGTCCGCTGACCACCAGAACCCAGGTGCTGCTGCAGCCCAAGCACAAGCAGGCCGAGTTCTACACGGCGACCGGACGCGCCCCCGACGGCACCGGCACCGGCGACCCCGGCGTACGGGTCGAGACGACCTCCGACCCCCAGGGCGGCTTCAGCAACATCACCGCCATCGAGGACGGCGACTACTGGACCCACGACCCGGTCAACCTGTCGGCGATCGAACGCCTGACCTTCCGCGCGGCCTCGGGCGGGGCCGGAGGCACGATCGAGATCCGGTCGGGCGCCGTGGGCGGCCCGCTGGTCGGCAGGGTCACGGTGCCCGGCACCGGCGGCTGGCAGACCTACCAGAACTTCCCGATCACGCTGACGAACCCGCCCACGACGAGCGGCCCGCTGTACTTCGTCGTCCGTAAGCCGACGGGCGGCGGCAACGGCGCGCTGATCAACGTCAACTGGACCGACTTCACCAGCAGGAGCCTCAACGGCGTCACCCTGAGCGCCAACCCCACGAGCCTGTCCTTCGGCTCGCGCACCACCGGCACGACCAGCCCGTCCCAGGCGATCACCATCACCAATGGCGGCACCGGCGCGGCGACCCTGAGCGGCGTCACCGTCACCGGCGACTACGCGCGCACCACCACCTGCGGCACCACCCTGGCCGCCGGCGCGTCCTGCACGGTCAACGTCACCTTCACCCCGACCGCGACGGGCACCCGCACGGGCACGCTCACCGTGGCGAGCAACGACGAGAACGGCCCGCTGTCGGTGGCACTGTCCGGCACCGGCGTCACCTCGACCACCAACCTCGCCCTCGGCGCGGTGATGACTTCAAGCAGTTCCAACGGCGGCTACCCGCAGACCAACGCCAACGACGACAACACCGCCACCTACTGGGAGTCGGCGAACAACGCCTTCCCGCAGTGGCTGCAGGCCGACCTGCGCTCCACCCAGAGCATCGGCTCGATCACCCTGAAACTGCCCCCGCCCACGGCCTGGGCGACCCGAACCCAGACCCTGTCCGTCCAGGGCAGCACCGACGGCACGACGTGGACCACCCTCAAGCCGTCCGCCGGTTACGTCTTCAACCCCGCGACGGGCAACTCCGTCACGATCCCGCTGACCACCACCGCCACGCGGTACGTCCGGCTGAACGTCACCGCCAACACCGGCTGGTCCGCGGCCCAGATCGCGGAGTTCCAGATCTTCCCGGGCGGCGGCGACCAGCCCCCGACCGTGACCCTGACGGCCTCCCCGAACAGCCTGTCGTTCGGCTCAAGCACCGTCGGCAGCACCAGCGCAGCACAGGCCGTCACGATCACCAACACCGGCACAGGGTCGGCGACGCTCGGCACTGTCGCCACCACCGGTGACTTCACGCAGACCAGAACCTGCGGCACGACCTTGGCCGCCGGGGCGTCCTGCACGGTCAACGTCACCTTCACCCCGACCGCGACGGGCACCCGCACGGGCACCCTGAGCGTCGCCAGCAACGACCCGAACGGCCCCCTGACCGTCGCCCTCACCGGCACCGGCACCGCCGTCCCCGTCAGCAACCTGGCGCAGGGCCGCCCGACGACCGAAACCAGCCACGTGCAGAGCTACGCGTCAGGCAACGCCGTGGACGGCAACTCCAGCACCTACTGGGAGTCGGTCAACAACGCCTTCCCGCAGTCGCTCACCGTCGACCTCGGCTCTGCGGTCAGCGTCGGCCGCATCGTCCTGAAGCTGCCCCCGGCGACCGCTTGGGCCACCCGCACCCAGACCCTCACCGTCCTCGGCAGCACCGACGGATCCACCTTCACCAACGTCGTGGGTTCGGCGGCGTACACCTTCAACCCGGCCACGGGGAATACGGCCACCATCACGTTCCCGGCCACCAGCAGGCGCTACCTGCGCCTGACCATCACCGCGAACACCGGCTGGCCTGCGGGCCAGATCTCGGAATTCGAGGTCTACGCCTCGTAAGTCGCTCGGACGTCCGGAGGGGACGATGTCTGTCCCCTCCGGATCAAAGAGACACCTGCGACGACTACGTTGAGCCAGGCACGAGGACGACGCAGTGACGCGGAACCGATCATCTCTGCCGCGGCAAGCACGAGCTTGCCCAGACAGCGGGTGTACGCACAAAAGGGCCTTGGCTTTGTAGAGGCCCGGGGCCACCTTGTTGACGGACTCTTTCTGAACGGGCACAGGAGAACTGCCATTAGAGACGATCACAGGGCGTCCGCCGAATAGAGAACGCCCTGGTCAAGAGTGGAGCGGCCTCGGGAATCGAACCCCGTACCTACGCATATGAGTCAGACGAACCCTATCCAGACAGGTCCATGCATGTCTCATGGCCAGGGCCGGAGCGCCTCAGTACATCTGTGTGTACACGGCCGTCGTTAGCAACAGCGTTAGCAAGATCCTTGGCTGGTCCCGACGTTCCAGAGTGCTCGACCACGCAAACGGCGAAACGTTGCACAGAAGGGAATCACGTGGGCGGGTGCTACAGCTCACGGGGGCTGGGAGTCCCGCTTCAAGCTCGCTGGACCGTGCGCCGATGTTGGCGGGCAACTTCGAAGCCAGGGACACAGATGCGGCTGAGCGTCGCCAACTGCTTACGGCTTCAAGACCGCCCCACACAGCACCGATATGCAAATATCCTAGTTTTCAAAGTCTGGAAGCGCTTCCGCCAAGCGCCTTCGTCCATGACGCAAGTTAGACCGAACAGTGACTTCTGAAGTATCAAGAAGCCGAGCAATTTCTTTTATGCCATAGCCGTCATAGGTCAAAGCCAGTGCTTCACGTTGCTTCAGAGGCAATTCTGAGAGGACACTGCGGACGGTGTCTTCAAAGAGACGAAGGGCTTCCGGGGAAGGCTCGTAATCCAGATCTTCCGAATGAAGAGAATGAAGAACCCTCGATTGGGCGCTGACACGACGCATCTCGTCGATCATTAGATGGCATATAGTTTTGTAGAGCCATGAGACCGGGTAAGTTGGCGGTCCATTTCGCTCCCATTGGCGTAATAGCCGCAGGTACGCCTCCTGAACCTTGTCCTCGACCATGTCGGGGTAGTCAAGGGCACGTGCGTAGCGATGGGCTAGCGCGTACACCCGATGCAGTGTTTCCCGATAGAGCTCCTCGAAAGCTGTTCTTGAGGACATGCCTAAACCCTGCCAGGACTGGCTGGTCCTGGCAGGGTTTTGTGGCGGGAACTGGCTACGCATGCCTATCTGGAGGTTCCATCTTGGCCGTAATCTGCGACTGCTTCCTCAGCAGTCGGGCTCGCTTAACTCGATGACGCCGGGACGCCATCAGCCTGTTCGATCGCCGCGCGGCCCGCAGGCGACGCCTGCGCCGGTCCTTGAGCAAGCCGAGGACACCTAGTGCAATAGTGGTAGTTGCTGCCACTACGGCGAGAATCGGCCCGTATTCCTTGGCCAGACTGATCACTTGGGCTGTCTTCCAGAGCAGCAACGTAAGGATCGCGCCAAACCAGACTGTGACCAGACTCGCGATCAGAGCAGTGGCGTGGTCTTCGACCCATTCGAGAGCAGTGGTGAACCAAGTTAGGCGACGGTTAGCGTCAAGGCTTTTGCCTGACGAGCGACGCCTTTGAGCACGACGATCAGAGTTCTTCTCGTTTTTCATCGACCCCTCGATCGATTCGAGGGGTCGCCGACAGAGCGAGTCGTATCAGCGACCCCTGGTTGAGGAGACCGCAGCAGTGTGTTCTGGGCAAGAGACGGCACTAACTGAAGTCCTGACCGGGAAATTATAGATGATCATAGCTCGAGGTAGAGGTGAAACGGAGAAAATCGCGGGCACTCACCGCGCGTCGAAGTTTCCTATAACGCTTTCATTACTCTGCCCTCACCCACTTGCCTGCGCACCCCATATTTCGGTAAGCCCCTTCCTTCATCGATACTCACCGGCATGAACTCATCACTAATTGCATACAGGCCAAAGGTGGCGAGGAACATCAAGGTAGGAGGAATCCCCCAACAAACCCTCAAGCTCGCGGCGGCTCAAACAGCAACGGTGACCCCCTCCGCGCCATCACACTTCATTCGACTAGTGTGACGTAAATCACATTGCATGTTTTGCACGGTCAGGCGAGGCGCTTCGTCTTACCTCGTGCAACCAGCTATCGACCTTCTGTCATTAAGGCGTATTCCGTACCACGACGACACGAAATGGTGGATACTGGTCATTGTTCTTCAACGTGGAGGCGACTCCAGGTTGAGGGGGGGTCCGCAACCTTGTTCTGGGCAAAGAGACTGAGGTTGCGGGCCCCTTGCTTCTCCGCAGGTCTCCCGCATGGCATCTCTAAACCTTCTCGAACGCAAATTCGATATTTACTGGACAAAGTTCAGATCCTGAGTCACCTCTACGTTGCGGCCCAAGCGTGTCCTCGCGCGATGATGGCCTCGCCAGCCGGGTCTTGGCGGAAGAGCCGTAGACGGTTGCCCAAGCCAAGCTCGACCTGCCAGGTTCCGTAAAGACGGTTGAACAGGGCCAAGTAGGTTCTGCAGGGCGCTTCAGTACGGGCGCGACCTATTCGTCAAAGAGGATGGGCCCTCCACAACCGGTGCTCTCCTCCACCGCTACACCACCCGTACCGAACCTGACGGCGTGCTGCGCCTGCCGTGCAAGACCCGGCGTTATGCCGAGGCCTGCCTGCACGACACCGCCACGTCCTGCATGATCAAGTAGCGTCGGATGACGTCGACTCGGCGAACTGCTCTGTCCAAGCCGCTACAACTAGACCGGCTCCGTGCTCTTCAGCGCGCTCACCTCAGCGCTGTGGAAGCACTTCACTGACTCCCTGCGCTGGCATCTCGCCCACCGCCATGGCCTAACGATCAAAACCATGAGAGACGAACTCGTCGTCTCCTTCGTCAAGGTCGCCGAGTACCAACAACGTGGTGTTATTGATCTCCACGCGCGATCCGCCTCGACGGACCGGAAGGTCCTTCGACCCCTCCCCCGATGTGGGCCACCGCAGACACCTTGGCCGAAGCTGTCAGAGCTGCGGCGCGAGCCGTCCACGTAGCCTCCCCATCGGCGCCCGATCAGACGAGCCGCCTGCTTGGCTGGGGCGATCAGCTCGACATCCGACCCGTCACGTTGGCCAGCGAACTGACCGAACAGGCTGTCTCCGGTTACCTCGCCAAGTACGCCACCAGGGCGGCCGAATACGTGGGCACCCTCGACCGGCCCATACAGATCACAGACGACCTCGACACCCTCCCCGTCAGCGCGTACGCCAGACGCCTGATCGCCAAGTGCCTCCGGCTGGCGAACCTCGATGGACTGGCTGACCTGCGGCTCGGTCCCTGGGCCCATATGCTCGGCTACCGGGGTCACTTCTCAACTCGATCCCGACTCTTCTCCCATGACGCTCGGCGACATTAGAGCAGCGAGAGAGCGCTTCGTTCACACCGAGGTGTTCGCCCGTGAGCACCTGGCGGGCATCCCGGAGGACGACGTGGTCAAAGTCGCCGACTGACATTACGTCGGCCGTGGATTCACCGCCGCTGACGCCCTGGTGCCCGCGTCCCTCGTCGGCTCCCGTGCTCGGTGTGATGCCCGATGACGCCGCTCCTGCTCACCGTGCCTGCGGCAGCCGAAGCCCTGGCCATCTCACGCAGCAAGCTCTACCAGCTCATGGCGTCCGGAGCGATCGACTCGATCCGCATCGACGGCTGCCGTCGCATCCCCCTGGCAGCCCTCCACCTCTACATCCTCAGCCTGACCGACAAGGAGACCACAGCATGACCAGGACCCCGGCAGGCGACAAGCAGCCCCGCAAGAGGATCACCCCGAAGGTGCGCGACGGTGTGGTCAAGCGCGGAAAGACCTGGTCCTACGTCATCCGCGTCAGGGACAACGAAACCGGCGAGAGCAAGCCGAAGTGGGTCGGCGGCTTCGCGACCGAGGACGCCGCCAAAGCAGCCCGGGACGAGGCGCGGGTCAAGGCCCGAAGCGGCGATACGTCGACCGCAACACCATCACCGTCACCGAGTTCCTGACCGACTGGTTGGACGCGCACGCCATGGAGATCAAGCCGCGCACCCTGAAGGCCTACCGCAACTGCATCCGGCTGTACGTCACCCCCCGCATCGGAAGCATGCGTCTCCAGGCCGTTCGCCCGACCACCCTGACGAAGCTCTACCGGGACCTGTCCACGACTGGTGGCCGCACCGGTCGCGGCCTGGCTGTCGCCACGGTCACCCATCTCCACTCCGTTCTCCGTAAGGCATTCCGGGACGCCGTAGAGGTCGACCAGCTTCTCGACAGCAGTCCCGTCGACCGCGCCAAGCGTCCGAGAGCGGAGTACGCCGAACCAGGAACGATCTGGAACAGACAGCAACTCCGGGCCTTCCTTGCCGTGGCCGCCAGCCACAGACTCTCCGCCTTCTTCCACGTCGCCGCCTACATAGGCACCCGTCGCGGTGAGTTGCTCAACCTGCGCGGGGTCGACATCGACCTTGAAGGAAAGCAGATCACCATCACCATCACCGGCTCCGCGACGCTGATCAAAGGCGAGCGAGTGGAAGGCACCACCAAGAGCGGCCGATCCCGAGCAGTCAGCATCGACCCAGCGACGGTTACGGCCCTGCGCGAGCACCGCAAGCGTCAGGCCACCGATCAACTCCAGGTCGGAGAGAACTGGCGTGGCACTGGTGACTACGTCTTCACGACCGGCTGGGGCGAACCGATCTACCCCGACACCGTCACCGCCCTGATGTCCAAACTGAACAAGGCATCCAAGGAAGTGGCAACCCCGCTACCCCACGCCCGTTTGCACGACCTCCGCCACATCCATGCCACGACCTTGCTCCTGGCCGGCGTCCCCGTCCACGTCGTCGCCGCTCGCCTTGGCCACGCCGACCCCGCGATCACCCTGCGCGTCTACGTAGTCCGCCAGGCCGAAGCATCCGCCGCCGACATCTTCGCCATAGCCCTCGCAGACGCCTGCTGGCTCCGGCCCAGGCGGTTCATCAGCCTTCGAAGTATTGCCACTGGATGCCTAAGTCGGTCAGCGGACGCAGCAGGCTGCGGTGAACAGCGCCGACCCAGACGTAACACTCCTCGTCCTCGTTCCTGTCCTCGGCGACGACCAGACCCGGCGCGACGTAGAAAGACGTTTGCCAGAGAGGCCACATCCAGGTCTTCAGCGGCACCCGGCGCAGCCCTCGGGTCAGTTCGTCGGCGATCGGCTCCGGTACGCGGCGGCTCCAAGCCTTGTAGGGCGCGCTCATCACGGCTTCGAACAACGAGAACTGAATCAAGAAGCCGCTCAAACGTTCACGCTCAGCATGCCGCTCGCTGGGATCTTCAACCGTCCACACGATCGGGTCGTCCTCAGACGGGTCGAGGGACCATTCAAAGCCACCTTGATTTTCATGGCCGAACAGCAGCAGGCCCTCACCATCGGTGCGCAGCTCAGCCGCAGAGCAGATGAAATTCTGGACACCGAGGACCTGCGGACGGTCTTCGGCAAGCCGGTAGAACTCGGCCAGCGCCGCAGGGACATTGCCCGCTGACGCGACCGGTTTCGCAGACGGGGCGGGTGCGGGGTGCCAGCCCTCAACGAACAGCCGCAACGCTGTAGCGCGGTCACCGTTGACGTGCTCAAGCCACTCCAACCCGGGCAGGGCAGTGGGCGTGCTCGGCGGACGTACCCGGTCGAGCATCTCAACACTCAGCGGCTGATCGATCCATAGGTCACAGTCCTTGAGCCCGTCGTCGGTCCAGCTGCTGCGCGCGTGGTGTCCCTCGCCGAGGTAGAGCACGCCCCGCTCCACCCGGACGAACAGATGAATCAGCTGGGCCTCAGGGCCCAACCACCGGTTAGCGATAGCCTCGGGAGCGGGGCCGAGCAGCCTGAACGTCTCGCTGCTCCACACCCCGCTGGCGGCCAGATCGTCCACCACCTCCGCGATGATCACTGCGCCGCTTGGTCCGACAGCGAACTTGGCGCCGCCGGCATTGAATACCTCGGCCCCCACACCCGCGAGACCAAGCGCCTCAACGGCGTCAATGATGTCCAGGCGCCTCGGTTGCATGCGGGGAACCGTACTACCCCACACCATCACGGCGCTGATGCCCAAGCCGATCAAGGCGTCCGGCGACGTCCGAACTCGCTGCCCCATGCCGAACTAAAGGGTCTTCGCCATATCCACGCCACGACCTTGCTCCTGGCCGACGTTCCCGTCCATGTGGTCGCCGCCCGTCTCGGCCATGCCGACCACGCGATCACCTTGCACGTCTACGCCCACGTGGTTCGCCAGGCCCGAAGCCCTCAGCGAGCCCTGTTAGCACCAGTGTTAGCAAGATCCAGAAACGACAAAGGCCCTCGACCGGGAAATCCCAGGTCAAGGGCCTCATTCGTAAGAGCCGCCTTGGGGAATCGAACCCCAGACCTACGCATTACGAGTGCGTCGCTCTGGCCGACTGAGCTAAGGCGGCATGCCGACAAGCAGCACGCACTACTGTACAGCCTCCGCCCCCCACTCCGCGCCCACGATCAACACCGAGTCCCGTCGGCCGGCACCACCAGATCCACGAAGTAGGCATCCACAGCCCGATCAACACACGTAGACCCGGTCCCGTACGCCGTATGCCCATCCCCGTCATACGACAACAGAACCCCCGACTCCAGCTCAGACGCCAACCCCTCAGCCCACTCATAAGGCGTAGCCGGATCCCGCGTAGTCCCCACCACCAGAATCGGCGCCGCCCCAGCCGCAGTGATCTTCAAATCGGCCTCAGAAGATCGAGCAGGCCAATAAGCACAGGCCAAGCTGTCCCACATCACGAACTCCCCGAACCGAGGCGCCACCTTGGCCGCCCCCTGAGCAGCCGCCTCATAAGCGGCCACATCAGCAGGAAAGGTGTGGTCAACGCAGTTGACCGCCTTGTTGGCCTCCGTCTGGTTCGTCCAGGACCCGTCCATCCGCCGCCCCAGCAGCACATCCGCCATCCGCAGCAGCTGGCTCCCGTCACCGGCGAAAGCCTCCTTCAGGGCCCCGCGCAGAATCTCCCAAGCCCCCCGGTCATAAAGCGGAGTGATCACCCCAAACGCAGCCCACGTGTCGTTGATCACCCGCGAATCGGCCTGGTTCCGCAGCGGCAACAGGTCGGCCCGCTGCAACAGCCGGGAAATCTCGTCCAACGCCCCATCGACGCTCCGCGACGAGAACGGGCAATCGGCAACCTTGAAGCAGTCCTCCACAAAGGCCCGCATGGCCACCTCGAACCCCTTGGCCTGCACCTCGTTCAACTCCAGCGCAGAAACCCGGGGATCGACCGCCCCGTCGAGAACGAGAGCCCGCACCCGATCAGGGAACAGCTGCGCATAAACCGCCCCAAGGTAGGTCCCATAGGACTTCCCGAGATAGGTCAGCTGAGCGTCCCCCAGAGCCGCACGCAGGGCGTCCATGTCGCGGGCCGCGTCGGCCGTCCCCACATGGGCCAGCAGCGAGCCCGCGTTCTTCTCACACCCGGCCGCGAACTCCTTAGCCCCGGTGACGATCGCCGCCTTCTCCTCGGGCGTGTCAGGCGTCATGTCCAAAGACAGGTAGGTATCCAGGTCAGGCTCGGACAGGCACCGCACCGGCGTGGACTCCCCCACGCCCCGAGGGTCGAACCCGATCAGATCGAACCGTTCGAGCAGCGTCTCGGAAACAGGACTTTCCTGTACGTATTCAATGCCCGACCCCCCAGGCCCACCAGGATTGACCAGAAGTGACCCGATGCGTTCCCCGGTAGCGGGCCGCTTCGCGACCGAGATCTTGATCTTCTCGCCGTCGGGCTTGTCATAGTCGAGCGGCACGGCCAGCGTCGCGCACTCCAGACCCTCATGGCACGGCGTCCACGCCAGCGCCCGATCCTGGGCAGGCGGCGAGGGCGCGGGAGCGGCCTCCGGCGCCGAGCACGCGGTCGCCACCAGAGCTAACGCCAGCAGCAGGCGCCTCACGACGATTCGTGCGTTTCTTCGTACGCCTTGCGCGGCCCGCACACGCTCGCCTTGGAGCACGCGCAGCGCCGCCCGCCGTCGTTGAGCCGCACGATCACCGAATCGGACGGCACGTTGTGCCCGACGACCACACCGGCGCCCTCGGGCGTGTCGACCGTCAGGCCCACCCGGGGCGCTCCGGCGCGGAACTCCTGGTAGAGCGGGTGCTCGAACTTCAGGCAGCACATCAACCGGCCGCACGCCCCGGCGATCCGCAACGGGTTGACCGGGAGGTCCTGGTCTTTCGCCATACGTACGGAAACGGGTTCGAAGTCTTTCAGGAACGTCGCGCAGCACAGGTCGCGGCCGCACGGCCCGATCCCGCCCTGGAGCCGGGCCTCGTCGCGCGGGCCGATCTGGCGGAGCTCCACCCGGGCGCGCAGGTTGCGGGCGAGGTCGCGGACCAGCGCACGGAAGTCGACCCGGTGGGGGGCCGAGAAGTAGACCGTGTAGACGTTGTCGGCGTCGATGTAGTCGACGCCGACCACCTTCATCGGCAGCTCGTGGCGCTTGATCAGGCGCTTGGACACGCTCCTGGCCTCGGCGCGGCGACGCTTGTTCGACTCGTCGCGGGTCAGGTGGTCTTCCTCGGCCAGACCACCGCAGACCGGCAGCCCGTCGACGTCTTCGGACACCCACTGCGGCGCCCAGATCGTCTCGGCGACCTCGAAGCCGGCGTCGGTGGGCACGAGGACCCGGTCGCCCACCTTCGGGGAGTGGCCACCCGGATCCAGGTAGTACAGCCGCCCGTATCGGGTGAAGCTCACGGCCATCATCATGCCCAAGGGAGCCCGGCCTCCTCGTTCGGTTACGCCTCCCGCCACCCTACGCGCTCTTTACCAGGCAACCACTCCGTCCCTGACCCGTCCGGGAATGTCCAAGACCTTTCTGTACGCATTTCCGGTGACAACGCCAATCTCCAGTTCGCTCTGGACGAGCATCTGGGTACCCCCGGCGGCCACGTCGAGCAGCCGCAGCCAGGAGCGGCCCCGATAGAGGATCTGAGCGGGCGCGCCGCCGTTCGCGTCGAACGACATGATCGCGGCCCGCGGATTGCCCAGATCGGCCGTCCCGGTGCCGACTCCGGCGATCAGCCGGGTGCCGTCGGCGGACATCCGCACCCCGAAGACCTCGGTCCTCTTCCCGTCCAGCTCGGTCGTCAGGTCGACCCGCCGGGGCGCGGCGCCGGGCCGGGTGGTGTCGATCAGGTAGGCCTCGGAGGCGTCGGGACAGTCGAGCGTCCACGTCTGGCCCTGCGGAACCTGGACGATGTCCGCCGAGGCGTAGAAACGGCACGAACTGATGGTCCGCAACGTGCCGGGCACGACGTCGTCCGGGACGGGCGCGACCGTGCTCACCTCCCCGGGCGCCGGCTCCGCGATCACAGCGTCGGTCGGAAGATCACCAGGCGCGATGGTGGGCGACGGAACCACCACCGCCGGTTCCGAGACGCGCACCGTGAGGTTGCCCTCCGACAGCGGCAGGTAGGCGATCTTCGTACCGTCATCGCTGGCGGTGATGGACGCGAACCCGGCCGACGGCCCGACCGACATCGTCTGGCCGGCTCCGGACTCCGCGTCGGCCACCATGACCACGCCCGCGCTGTAGGCGTTGGCCGCGCAGGGCACCGATCCGAAGATCACCTTCGTCCCGTCGCCGCTCACGGTGAAGGCGCTGAACCTGTTGCCGTCCGGCGGCCGAACTGGCAGTTCGGTCTGTGGCCCGGCCCGGCCGTCATCGTCCAAGGAGAATTGGACGATCTTCCCGGAGCAGGACCGGTCCCCGTTCATCGTGGCGTAGAAGGTCCGGTTGTCCGGAGCGGCCTGGACCTGGTTGTACGTCCACCCGTCACCCGCCTCGACCCGGTCGAGCTGGGCCCCGTCGGTCACCCCCCGGACGATCAGCGCGGCGGTCTCCCGGGCCTCGACCATGAACCGGGGCGGCACCGTGGTCGCCACCGTCTGGTCGAGCGCACCCCGTGTCATGACCACCGTCCCCACAATGGCCAGCCCGACCGCCACCGCCGCCGCCACGGGCACCAGAAACCCCCTCCTGGCCCTTTCCAGGCGAAGCTCGGGCACCTCGGAGATCGTCTCGCCGGCGGCGGTCGTCGCGTCCTTCAGGCGGGAAATGAGATCGTTCATGCGTTCTCTCCAAGGATGCGCCCCAGCGCGTCCAGCGCCCGGGAGGTCGTGGATTTGACGGTCCCCCTGGTGACCCCCATCGCCTGGGCGGTCTCCTCCTCCGACAGCTCGGCGTAGTAGCGCAGCACGAGCGCCTCCCGCTGCCGCCGGGGCAGCCGGTGCAGAGCGTCCAGGACCTCCCGGCGTTCCGCGCCGAGTAACGCGGCCGACTCGGCCGACCAGACGGGTGGGTCGTAGGCCCCCGCGAACCACGACGGCAACCGTCTTCGCCGCAGCGCGCTGCGCGCGTTGTTCAGCACCGAACTCCGCAGATACGGCACCGCCGCCGCCGGATCACGCAGCAGACGCCACCGTCGGTGCAGCCCGAGGAACGCGTCCTGGACGGCGTCCTCGGCGCTCTCCCGATCGCCGACCATGATCAGGGCGAGCCTGGTCAGCCCGAGCGCATGCTCCTCGTAGAGACGGCTGATCGCCTCGTCACGATCACCGGAGGAGAGTGCGATGTCCACCGTTTCGGCCTGCATGGTTCAGAGACGTACAGAACCCCTTGAGGTTGCTCGCCTCGGCCCACGAATGTCTACCTCGAAGCGCTGCCCGGCTTCCACAGGGTCAGCGTCAGCGCCTCGACCGCGATCTGCGGGTTCACGTTGGCGGCCAGGCGCTCGCGGCAGCGCATGATCGCGTCGGTGCGCTTCAGCGTGTCTTCGGGCCGGGACGCCCGCGCGGCGGCTTCGAGCTCGGCCCGGCGGTCGTCGTTGGCCAGTTCGACCGGCGCCCCGAACTGCACCGCCAGGACATCCCGGTAGAACGCCATCAGATCGAGCAGCGCCGTGTCGAGCGACTCGCGCTTGATCCGGGTCGCCCGGGACTTCTGCGCCGTCTCCAGCTCCTTCAGCGCGCCCGCGCCGCCTCGGACCAGCCCCCGGTTGAGGCCCTTGCCGGTCGAACCCTCGCCGTAGATGGCCCGCAGCTGGGAGATCTCGCTCTCGTTGAGCTCGGTGGTGGCCGCCTCGGCGTCTTCGTCGGCGGTCTTCACCAGCTTCTCGGCCGCGGAAATGCACTCGCCGACGTTGGTCAGGCTTTTGGGAATCGACAGTACGGCCTCACGCCGCCCCCGAGCCGACGCGTCGAGCGCCAGCTTCCGGGCCCGCGCGAGATCGCCCTGAGCCGCCCGCGCCATCGACTCGGCCACCCCGGGAGGCACGTTGTCCCTGGTCATGAGGGAGTGGGCGACCGCCTGGCTCGACGGCGTCACCAGGGTCACCACCCGGCACCGCGACCGGATGGTGATGATCATGTCGTCGGGGGCCGGCGCGCAGAGCAGCCAGACCGTGCGGGGCGGCGGCTCCTCGATGGCCTTCAGCAGAGCGTTGGCCGCCTGCTCGGTCGCCCGGTCGGCGTCGTCGAACAGGACCACCCGCCAGGTGCCCATCGTCGACCGCCCGGCGGCCCGGAGAATGAGCTCGCGGGTCTGCTTGACGCCGTACGAGAGCCCCTGCGGACGGACCGACTCCAGGTCGGGATGCGACCCGACCATCACCTGGTGGCACGAGTCGCAGTGCCCGCAGCCCCGGTCCGGGCAGAGCAGGGCGGCCGCGAAGGCCTTGGCGGCGTCGAACCGGCCGGAACCGGGCGGCCCGGTGAAGAGCCACGCGTGGGTCATGCCCGCGCCGCGGCCCCCGGCGAGCACGTCGGCGGCTGCGGCGGCGGCCCGGCGCAGGACCGTCGAGGCCTGCTCCTGGCCGACGAGGTCATCGAACACGTCCACCCGGAAAGGCTAGTCCCTGATGGCGGGCATCGTTCCGGTGCTCGCCTCGGTCTCCTGTGGCACCGGGTCGGGCAGCACGTCGCGGACCCGATCCTGGATCAACCGGGACACCTCGGACTGGGTGAGGGTGCCGTCGACGACGAAGTAGCGCTCGGGGGCGCGGGCGGCCAGCGCGCGGAACTCCTTGCGCACCCGCTCGTGGAAGTCGAGCGGCTCCGACTCGATCCGGTCGGCCGGATGGGCGTGGCGCCGCAGGCCCACCGACGGCGGCACGTCGACCAGCACGGTCAGATGGGGCACCAGCCCGCCCGTGGCCCACGTGTTGACCCGGGCGACCTCGTCGGTCCCGAGCACCCGCCCGGCGCCCTGGTAGGCCAGCGACGAGTCGACATAACGGTCGCACACGACCATCGACCCGCGGTCGAGCGCGGGGCGGATGATCTTCTCGACGTGTTCGGCCCGGTCGGCCGCGTAGAGCAGCGTCTCGGCGTGGGCCGACAATCCCTGGTGGGCCGAGTCGAGCAGGATGGCCCGCAGCCGCATGCCGACCTTGGTCGACCCGGGCTCCCGGGTCTGGACGACGTCGAACCCCTGGTCGCGCAGCCAGATCGCGAGCAGCCGCGACTGGGTGGTCTTGCCCGACCCCTCGCCGCCCTCGAACGCGATGAACATGCCCGGCGCCTCGGCCGGGGGCTCGGCCCCGAACGGCTCGCCGCGCAGCGCCGCCACCAGGTCGACCCGGAGCGGCACCTGAGGCCGGTCGTCCATCCGCCGCAGCGAGACGACACCGATCACCACGGCGAGCACGGCCGCGGCCAGCAGCACGATGTTGGCCCCGTCGAACCGGTAGCCCAGATCGTTGATCTTCAGGTCGTGGACGCCGAAGAACCCGCCCACCAGCGCCGACAGCGCGACCACACCCAGGAACACGACCCGGGTGACGGCGTGGAGGAAGTCGACCGGCGACCGGCCTTCGGCCTCCACCTCGATCATGGTGAAGCCGATGATCCAGGCGACCCCGGCGAACACCCCGGCGACGAGGGTCAGCACGACCACGATCACCAGGTTGTGGATCAGCCCGGCGGCGGCCAGCGCGAACCCGGTCAGGATGATCGAGAGCCCGAAGAACCGTGCCCGCGACAGCTCCTTGAGCCACCGCAGCCCGAAGTAGGAGCCCACCGCCCCGCCGACGAACACGGCGCAGAACAGGGTGGCGTAGGCGGCGTCACCGGCGTCGAGCACGTCGACGTAGGCGCGGCCGACGGCCACCACGACCGAGACCGCGGCGAACACGCCGATCATGCCGACGTAGAGCCGCTTGACGGCCTTGTTGGTCGTCGCGAGCCGCCACCCGTCGGTGAGCTGGATCAGCACCGACGGCTTGGGCGCACCGCCCGCGCTGCGCAGGTCGAGCGTGAACACCAGCGCCGCGGTCGCGAGATAGCTGATCCCGGTGACCACGATCATGATCTTCCCGGCACCGGCCCCGAAGCTCGGGATGACCGCCGTCAGCACGTTGACCAGGCCCGCCACCAAGGCGAACAGGAAGGCGGCGAGGGGCGCCATGGCATACCAGGCGAGCAGGCCCACCCTCTCGGCGTCGGGCCGCCGCTCGGCCGGGACCAGCCCGGAGACGGCGGCGTCACGGCCGGCGTTCCACACCAGCGACGCGCACTCGATCAGGAACATCGCCAGAATGAGCCACTGATAGCCGCCGATGACCAGCGCGAGCAGGACCACCACGAACCGCAGCGCGTCGGCCGCGGCCATCGCGAGCCGCCAGTCGACCTTGGAGACCAGGAGCCCGGCCAGCGGGCCCAGCAGCACGGCGGGGAGCAGCTTGGCGAGGAAGACCCCGCCGACGGCCAGGCTCATCGCCGGGTAGCCGTCTTCCTGGGTGATCGACCCGGCCAGGGCGGTCAGTGTGATCAGGGCGAGCCAGTCGCCCAGCCCGCCGACTGACATCGCTGTCCACAAACGGCGGAACGGAGCGATGGTCAGCACGTGGGACGGCTTGCGGCCGGGGGTGCTCATGGTGTCAGCGTATCCAGGTGCTCGCTGCGGGTGGGGGGTGGAGCGGGCCGGTTTTGCCCCGGCTGCTCATCGCCTGAGGGTATTACGAACCGCGTATCGCCGCAGTACTCATGCGCGTTCCCTCCGACTTGGACGGGAGCGCCAACCCATCGCCGGACCGTCACGTCAGCCCCGCTCCAGCTCGATGAAAGTGACCTCCGGCGGTGCCCCGACGCGGACCGGCGGCCCCCAGAAACCGGCGCCCCGGGTGACGTAGATCTGCATGTCGCCGATCTTGTCGAGCCCCCGGACCACGGGCTGCTGGAGCGGCACGATCCGGTCGAACGGCACCATCTGCCCGCCGTGGGTGTGACCGGAGAGCTGGAGCTCGACCCCCCACTCGGCCGCCTCGACCCCGACGACCGGCTGGTGGGCCAGCAGGACCGTCGGAACCTCCACGGGACGGCCGTTGAGCGCGGCCCGCAGGTCGGGCCCCGCCTGCATGGTCGCCCCGTTGACGTCGTTGACCCCGGCCAGCGTCACCGCCTCGACGCCGTCGCGGTAGATCGACACCCGCTCGTTGGCCAGCGTGCGGATGCCGTGACCGCGCAGGGTGTCGATCCACTCGTAGGGACCGCCCTCGATGTAGTACTCATGATTGCCGGTCACGAAGTAGGTGCCCTGGTGGGCCCGGATGTGGTGGAGCGGTTCGGCCAGCGCGCCGAGCTCCCGGACGCTCCCGTCGACCAGGTCGCCCACGATGGCCACGACGTCGGCGTTGAGCCGGTTGATCTCCTCGACGATGCGCTCGGTGTGGCCGATGTTCGTCAGCGGGCCGAGGTGGATGTCGCTGACCAGGGCGATGCGCAGGCCGTTGGTGCGGGGATCGAGGTTCGGCAGCTTGATCTTCACCGGCTCCACGACGGGCCCGCCGAGCGCCGTCTCGATCCCGAACCCGACGATCGTGCCCGCCCCGACCCCGGCCACGACCGCGGCCGTGCGGTTGATGAACAGGCGCCGGTCAGGCCGTTTGGGCGGTTCGACGACGTCTTCGACGTGGATCTCGATCTTCTTCGGCCCGAACGTCGACCCGACCGTGGCCGGGATGACCTTCGGCGGCGGCGGCACCTTGACCGGATCACCCTTGAAGATCCGGTTGAGGATCACCCGGGGGATCTCCAGCGCGAGGCAGATCAGCGTCACGTAGAACATGACCGCGACCCAGATGAACCCCGGCCAGGCCAGCACATGGACGATCCACGACGACGACATGCGGCTGCCGACCAACGCCACGAGCAGCAGCACGAGCAGGAGCACCAGCACGCCGGTCAGGACCCACCGGATCCACCCCGGTCGCGTCGTCTGCCGGACCAGCCGCCAGTAGAGGTAGACGTGGACGGCGAATATCACGCCGAACACAACGACGAAAAAACCCACGGTTACCCCCTGTCGACCGCGCTCATGCTACGAGCAAAAACCTCGTGCGGCGCGGCCGGGGAGACCGCCTGTGGACAACCTGGCGCCTGTGGACAACCCGGCCTGCACGGCGAACCACGCAGGCTGACAAGCTGTAAAACGCCTGCTCACGTCGCCGGTTGTGACCGGTACCGGCCGGTATCGGCCGGTACCGTCAGACGGCTACTTCGCCTTCGTGTTCGCCCGCGCGGTCGGCTTCGGCGTGGTCGACTTCGCCGCCGCCGTCTTGGCCTTGGTGGCGGTCGTGGTCGTCTTCTTCGCCGGGGCCTTCTTGGCCGGCGCCTTCTTGACGGGGGCCTTCTCGCGCCGTTCGGCGAGCAGCTCGGCCGCGCGCTCGATGGTGATCTCCTCGACCGTGTCGCCCTTGCGCAGCGACGCGTTCGACTCGCCATCGGTCACGTAGGGCCCGAACCGGCCCTCCTTCACCACGACCGGCTTCTTCGACACGGGGTCTTCGCCCAGCTCACGCAGCGGCGCGGCGGCGGCCCTGCGGCCCCGCTGCTTCGGCTGCGCGAACACCGCGGCGGCCTGCTCGATCGTGATCGTGAGCAGCTCCTCCTCGGCCGTCAGCGACCGGGAGTCGGTGCCCTTCTTGATGTAGGGACCGTATTTGCCGTTGTGGGCGACGACCTCCTCGCCGTCGATCAGCCCGACCACACGGGGGATCGACAGCAGCCGCAGCGCGTCGTCGAGCGTGATCGCTTCGGGGTCCATCGTCTTGAACAGCGAGCTGATGCGCGGCTTCGGCTGGTCGGCCTTCTTCACCCGCTTCTTCGGGCCGTCGGCGGGCTGGGGCTCCTCCGGCGGGACCTCGGTCACATAGTGGCCGTAAGGCCCGTTGCGTACCCAGATCGAATGACCGGTGACCGGGTCGGGGCCCAGCTCACGGGCGCTGGAGGGCTGGGCGAACAGCTCCTCGGCCTTCTCGGCGGTCAGTTCGTCGGGCGTGACGTCGTCGGGCACGTTGACCTTGGAGCCCTCACGGTCGAGGTAGGTGCCGTAGCGGCCCACCCGGATCATGATGTCGGTTCCCTTGATCGGGAACGAGCTGATCTCCTTGGCGTCGATGTTGCCCAGGTCGCTGACCAGGTCTTTCAGGCCCTCGTCACCGTCGCCGCCGTCGCCGAAGTAGAAGCGCCGCAGTTCCGGCACCCGCTCGGCGCGGTCGTTGGCGATGTCGTCGAGGACCTTCTCCATCTCGGCGGTGAAGTCGTAGTCGACCAGGTTGCCGAAGTGCTGCTCCAGCAGGTTGACCACGGCGAACGCCAGGAACGACGGCACCAGCGCGGTGCCCTTCTTGAACACGTAGCCGCGTTCCAAAATCGTCCCGATGATCGACGCGTAGGTCGACGGCCGCCCGATCTCGCGGTCTTCCAGCTCCTTGACCAGCGACGCCTCGGTGTAGCGGGCGGGCGGCTTGGTCGAGTGGCCGGCCGGCGCGAGCTCCAGGACGTTGACCGCCTGGCCCTCGGCGAGGTTGGGCAGCCGCTTCTCGGAGTCGTCGCGGTCGGTCGACGGGTCGTCGGCGCCTTCGACGTAGGCCTTCAGGAAGCCGTAGAAGGTGATCGTCCGGCCGGTCGCGCTGAACTCGGCCTGCTCACGGTCGGCCAGCACCTTGACCGAGACCGACTCGCCCTCGGCGTCTTTCATCTGGGAGGCGACGGTGCGCTGCCAGATGAGCTCGTAGAGGCGGAACATGTCGCCGGACAGGCCGGTCTCGCCGGGGGTGCGGAACTCCTCACCCGACGGGCGGATGGCCTCGTGGGCCTCCTGCGCGTTCTTGACCTTGCTCGCGTAGGCCCTCGGCTTGTCGGGCACGTAGGCCGCGCCGTAGAGCTTGATCGCCTGGCTGCGCGCGGCGGCCACGGCGGTCTCCGACAGCGTGATGCTGTCGGTACGCATATAGGTGATGAACCCGTTCTCGTAGAGCTTCTGGGCCACCTGCATGGTGAACTTCGCGGAGAACCCCAGCTTCCGGCTCGCCTCCTGCTGGAGGGTCGTCGTCCGGAACGGCGCATAGGGCTTTCTCGTGTACGGCCTGCGCTCGACCGACCGTACGGAATAAGAGGCACCGTCGAGCCGACCGGCCAGCGCGGTCGCCGCGGCCTGGTCGAGGTGGAGCACGTCTTGCCTGGTCAGCTGGCCGTCGGAGCCGAAGTCACGGCCCTGGGCGACCCGCTTGCCCGCGACGGACAGCAAAGTCGCACCGAAGCGGCTGGGATCGTCACTGTCCAGCCCGGTGTCGAAAACGGCGGCGATGTCCCAGTAGGAGGCGCTCGTGAACGCGATGCGATCGCGCTCCCGCTCGACCACCAGACGCGTCGCGACCGACTGGACGCGACCGGCCGACAGCCCCTGCTTGACCTTCTTCCACAGGACCGGGCTGACCTCGAAGCCGTAGAGACGGTCGAGGATGCGCCGGGTCTCCTGCGCGTCGACGAGACGCAGGTTGAGGTCGCGGGGGTTGGCCACGGCGTCGCGGATCGCCTGCGGGGTGATCTCGTGGAACACCATCCGGTGGACGGGCACCTTCGGCTTCAGGACCTCGCGCAGGTGCCACGCGATGGCCTCGCCCTCGCGGTCCTCGTCCGTCGCGAGGTAGAGCTCGTCGGCCTCTTTCAGGAGCTGCTTCAGCTTCGAGACCTGCGACTTCTTGTCGCTGTTGACGATGTAGAGCGGTTCGAAGTCGTCGTCGACGTTCACGCCGAGCTTGGCCCAGGCCTGGCTCGCGTACTCGTCCGGGATGGTGTCACCCTTCCCCGGGAGGTCGCGGATGTGGCCGATGCTGGACTCGACGACGTAACCGCGCCCGAGGTACCCGGCGATCGTCTTCGCCTTGGCAGGCGACTCGACGATCACCAGGCGGGTTCCGCCGGCGTTGCCGTTGTTCGCTGGCACGCTGCTACCTACCTCGCTGCTCGCTGCTGATCCCCGTCGGTGTGGGCCTTTTCACGGTAACCCGTCTCGAGCGGCCCTCCCCTCGGGCTACCCGGGTGGGCCCCGGTCTGTAACCACCTGGACCCGTTATCCCACGAGGACGCACAATAGAGCCCATCGGACTCCACCGTCCCCAACGGGAGACTAATCGCTGTGCTCGACTACTCCTACATGGAGCTGTTCCTTCCACGCGGGACATCGCGTGAAGCGGCTCGTCGGCTCCTGACAGAGCATGCCGAATACGGGCATTGGGAACTCGATCGCCTACGTCTCTATTCCGACGGCAGCCGGAGGGTCTGGCTGCGACGGAAGATCATACGCGTGGTCAGCACTCTGTAAACATGGCTTTGCCCGCCCCGGGCCGCGCCCCCGAGACGGGCAAAGCTTTCCCGCCTCCCCCAGCGGGAACCGCCCGGCCGGGGGAGACACCTGGTCGCACGCCGATCTGTCAGCGGCGGCACGTCTTACTTACTTGCGGCCTTACTTGCGACGGCCGAACCGCAGGCGGCGGGCGCCGGCGAAGAAGGTCGCGGAGGCCGCGAACATGGCGCCCAGCAGCAGGGCGGCCAGCGAGCCGGAGTTCATACCGGTGATCGAGTCGGGCTGGGCGGCGCTCATCAGGCCGAGACCGCCGACCGGCAGGGCGCCGACGGGCAGAGCCGAGGAGGCCGAACCGAGCGAGCCCGCGACCGGCAGCCCCGACGCCGCACCGGTGACCGGCGCCAGCGGGCTGGCCTGCGCGTTCTTACCGGGCACCTTGCCCTTCGACCCGGCCGGGACGGCCGGGTCGCCGGGCAGGCCCGGGAGCGCCGGGAGGCCCAGCATGCCGGGCAGGTCGCCGACCAGCGGCAGACCGGCGGCGCTCATCTTGGTGAGCTGACGGGCCGAGCTCATCGCCGGCAGGGCGGGCAGCGGGCCGGAGGCCTCGGCCGCGTCGACCTTGCCCCAGCTCTGGGTCAGGTTGTCGTAGCCGTCGCCGGTGGTGTGGTTGACCGAACGGCCGACCTTGCTGCCCCCGAGGCACCCGGCCGCGGCGTCGCCGAGCCCGGCCACCGCGTTGCCGCAGGCGTTGATGGGCGCCGTGATCGGCGCGATGATCTGGTTGCCGGCGAGGACGCCGGACTTGCCGTCGGTCTTGTTGCCGCCACCGCCGGGCCCGCCCTCGGCGGAGACCTCGCCGGTGCAGTGGGCCTCGGCCCCGCCCGCCGCCGCGACGGCGTTGCCGCACGCGTTGATCGGCGCCGTGATGGGTGCGATGACCTGGTTGCCCGCAGCCACCCCGGACCGGCCGGAGGTGGTGTTGCCCCCGGCGCCCTTGCCGCCGTTCTTGGCGGTCGCGCCGCCCTTGCACCCGGCGAAGGCCTCGCCGAACAGGGCGACCGCGTTGCCGCAGATGTTGATCGGCGCGGTGATCGGCGCGATGACCTGGTTGCCCGCGACGACCCCCGAACGGCCGTCGGTGGTGTTGCCCCCGGCGCCGGTGCCCGGCGTGGTGTTGATGGCCTCGGAGCCGCCCTTGCATCCGGCCAGCGCGCCCCCGATGGCGTTGCCGCAGACGTTGACGGGCAGGTTGACCGGGGCGATCACCTGGTTGCCGCTACCGGCGCCGAACCGGCCGTCGGTGTCGTTGCCGGTCGAGCCCGGCTTGCCGGGGCCGTGCTGGTATTTCGGACCGGGGTCGCCGTTGGTCGAGGTCGAGCCGCCCTTGCAGCCCGAGAACGCGTCGCCGAAGACCGCGACGGTGACTCCGCAGACGTTGATCGGCGCACTGACCGGCGCGATGACCTGGTTGCCGCCGAGTGCGGCGGAGCGCCCGGAGGTGGTGTTGCCGCCGGGGCCGGTGCCGGTGTTCTTGACCGTCGAGCCGCCCTTGCAGCCCGCGACGGCGTCACCGAAGATCGCCACCGAGTTGCCGCAGGCGTTGATGGGAGCGGTGATGGGCGCGGTGACCTGGTTGCCGCCGAGCAGGCTGTTGGCCCCGCTGGTGGTGTTCTTGCCCGCGCCGCCCTGACCGGACGTCTTGACCTCCGAGCCGCCCTTGCACCCGGCGTCGGAGTTGCCGAACAGCGAGATCGCGTTGCCGCAGGCGTTGATCGGCGCGCTGACCGGCGCGTTCACCTGGTTGCCGCCCAGGACGCTGCTCTTGCCGGAAGTGCTGCCCTGGATGCCCTTGCCGGCGGTGCCGCTGTTGTCGACGGACGCGCCGCCCTTCGACGTCGCCGTCGAACCACCCGCGACTCCGACCGCGTTGCCGCTCAGGTCGATCGGGAGGTTGACCGGCAGGTTGATCTGGTTGCCGCCGCCGACCGAGCTCTGCCCGTCGGTGTCGGCGACAGCCGTGCCCGTGCCGAGGGCCATGACGCCGACCGCGAGAAGTGCTGCGGGGGCAGTGCCCTTCGTCCACGTTCGCATGATGAAGCTCCATTTGTGTTCTGGGGGTACCTGACAGCTCGTGACTGAAGGACTCCAGGCCGAAGACACAGCGGGGCCATGGAGCGTCACGAGGATGGGGAAATCGCGCGACAGACGCGCTGAGAGAAGAGATGCCTGCCCGGCAGGGGACGCCAGGACTCAGGCGAGACCGATCACCGGATCGCGGGATCAGTCGGGAGAGAAAGACGGGTCGTCCGCCGCTGTGCGGACGACCGGGGGAAGCACGGCCGCCAGGGGAACAGGCAGGACCGCGGGACGCGGCCCGGCGAAGGACCGTGTGACATCCCCGAAGTGAATCGAACCGCCGCCGTTCGGGGGAACGAGACTGTTGCCCTGAGAATGCTCGGCGGAGGCGGGAGGAGGCGCGACCGGGGCGGACGAGCTGGTCAGCCCGTCGACATTGCGCCCGGCCATGGCCTGCGCGTCGCCCGCCGTGAGGAACCCGTCGGCGATCTGCACCGACCCGGCGGCGACAGGTGAGGGGACGGGGCCGGTGGAGGCGTGGGCCTCACCGGCGATACCGAAGACCACTCCGAGCACCCAGCCGACGGCGATCAGGCCACCGACGACCAACAGGCGACTCAGCCAGGAAACGGCCGCGAACCGCGCCATCCGAGCTTCCCGGCTCCCGGCCGGGACGGCCGCGCCCTCATGCCGGTCAACGACGGGCGCGAACGCCCCTCGCTGAACACGCGGCATGCGGAACACGCGACCTCCCAGGTGCCGTCGAGCCGCCCAGTGCGGATCAACCCCTCAACGCTGGGTAACTTTACAGCCACGCCAAGTGATCGCAAGCTGATACTCAGCAGTAGTCCAGGAACCGATCAAGCACGCGCACCCCAAACTGGAGCGAATCGACCGGCACCCTCTCGTCCACGCCATGGAACATCCCAGAGAAGTCCAGGTCAGCGGGCAGCTTGAGCGGAGCGAAACCGAATCCGCGAATTCCCAGGCGGCTGAACGCCTTGAGGTCCGTACCGCCCGAGAGCATGTAGGGAACGGCCCTGGCGCCCGGATCCTCCTGTTCGAGCGCGTCGGCCATGGCCTTGACCAGCCGCCCGTCGAACGAGGTCTCGACGGCGATGTCGTGGTAGTCGAACTCGCGGGTGACGTTGGGCCCGAGAAGCTCGTCGATCGTCTGGAAGAACTCCTCTTCCTGGCCGGGCAGGAAACGTCCATCGACCCTGGCGGTCGCGGTCTGCGGGATGACGTTGGCCTTGTACCCCGACTCCAGCATCGTGGGGTTGGTGGTGTTGCGGAGGGTCGCCCCCACCATGCGCGCGAGGGGCCCGAGCTTCGCCACGGCCGCCTCGGCGCTCTCGGCCTCGATCTCGATGTCGAAGGCCTCCTTGAAGAACGACCTGACCGTCGGCGTGATGTGGATCGGCCACTCGTAGCGGCCGATGCGCGCGAGCGCCTCGGAGAGCTCGGTGATGGCGTTCTCGTGGTTGAGCATCGAGCCGTGGCCGGCGCGGCCGGTGGCCGTCAGCTTCATCCAGGCGATGCCCTTCTCGGCGGCCTCGATGAGGTAGAGCCGCTTGTTCTCCGCCACCGTGACACTGAACCCACCGACCTCCCCGATCGCCTCGGTGGCGCCCTCGAAGAGGTGCGGATGCTTGTCGACGAGCCACTGAGCGCCATAGGCACCCCCGGCCTCTTCATCGGCCGTGAAGATGAGGACGACGTCCCGCTCGGGCCGCCGCCCCTCACTGAGCCGCTTGCGGACGGTGGCGAGGATCATCGCGTCCATGTCCTTCATGTCCACCGCCCCCCGCCCCCAGACACAGCCATCGGCGATCTCGCCCGACAGGGGATGATGGCGCCAGTCCTCGGCACGGAAGGGCACGACGTCGAGGTGACCGTGGAGAATCAGCCCCTCCCGGCCGGGGTCCGTGCCTTCGATCCTGGCGACGACGTTCGCCCGCTTCCGGTCGCTCTCCAGGATGGTGGCCTGGATCCCGACCTCCCCGAGCTTCTCCGCCACGTACTCCGCCGCCTCACGTTCACCCGGGCCGCGGTTGTCGCCCGCGTTCGTGGTGTCGATGCGGATGAGTTCCTGGCACAGGGTGACGACGTCGTTCTCGCCGGTGACGGCGGTCATGGCGTTCCTCCAGAGCGTGGTTCGGCTTGCGGTTCCCATCCTGCCGCGTGGATCTCGGGATGAACCACGGGGCGGGGAGTGCTAACCTTTAACAGCCGACGCGGAATGAAGATCTCCGCGTGTGGCACCACCGGTCCGGGTGGCGGAATAGGCAGACGCGCTAGCTTGAGGTGCTAGTGCCCAGTGATGGGCATGGGGGTTCAAGTCCCCCCTCGGACACACACTCTGAACCGATAAAATCCTGGTTGCTCTCAGCAGCGGCCAGGATTTTTCGCTGTGACGGGAAGTACGTCAGTTGCAGGCCGAGTTCAGCGTAGATCTTGGCCTTCTCTGCTGGGGCTGCACGGCCGAGGACGTCGACCATGCCACCGAGCTTGCGCAGAGAGTCGGCGAGCTGGTCGCGGTTGAGCGTGGCGCTGGGCCGTGGCGCGGGAAGCCGGTGCAGGCGGTGTTCAAGCGCCGTACGGCGTGATTGTTCCTCTCCCATCCAGCTCGCTACCAAGACGGCGTCAGCGCCCGCTTCGAGAGCCGCGCGCTGTTGCTTCAGCTTCCGGTCACATTCGGTGATCTGTCGGCGCAGCCCATCACTTTCGTGAGTCGCCCGCGCCGGGGAAGCATTCGAGATCAGTTGATCCAGGGTCCGGTCGATGTTCCACGGCGTGAAGAGTCCCGCGAGCCAGCGCTCCAGCTTCGGAGCGATGTCGATCTCTCGAACGTAGACGTTGCGGGGATGGGCGACTCGGTTTGCCAGGGCAGATTCCTGGGCGAAGCGACGGAGGCCACCGCAACGACGTCACTCAGCTCATCCCGCTGCTGGAGGCCATCCCGCCCATCCGCGGCCGTCCTCGCCGAAGACCTCGCCGACTGTTCGCCGACCGGGACTATGAACACGACAAATACCGCACGCTAGTCCGCGCCAGAGGCGTCATCCCGATGATCGCCCGCCGGGGCGCACCACACGGTTCCGGCCTGGGCAAGGTCCAGTGGGTCGTAAGCGGACCCTCGCCTGGCTCCACCAGTTCAAACGCTTACGCATCCGCTCCGGACGCCGCGCCCGTCTCCATCACGCACTGTTGCTCCTGGCCTGCAGCATCATCTGCCTCCGACGCCTACGCACCTCATTCTGAAATGAGCTCTTAACCGGGGTTGTCATGCGGCAAGAATGGAACGCGACGAATTCCTGTTCTATATCACCGGGGTATATCAGCGAGTGATATCGAGCAGAGAGAGGTAGGATTCAAGGCCCGCCCTAAGCATCCGTACAGCATGAACGCCCCGGAGCCTAGAATGCCAGGAAATGCGTACGAGCCCATCCACATTTCCGACGAGGTATGGGACAGGGAGTCCACTCAGAAAATTCTTAGAGATCGTGACATAGCGGGATTATTCAAGATCGCAGTCAAGTACTCCGATGCCAGCCAGGTACGCATAAGCGCCGCCACTGGCATCTCCCAGGGCCGCGTCAGCCAGCACATGCGCGGCCAACGGCAGGTCACCGACCTTGAGGTGTTCGAACGCATCGCCGCCGGCCTCTGCCTGCCCGACCACGCACGAATGCTGCTCGGCCTTGCCCCACTCGACATCGCCTCACCCACCGGCAACCACGGCAACGACCATCAAGAGCAGAGCGACGAACTAAAGGCACGGATCGAAGCAGCCGCCGTGATCGACCCCGTGACCGTGATGATCCTCACGACCGACACCAACAATTTGCGGCTACTCGACAGGCGGCTCGGAAGCGCGGCTATTGCCGACAAGATGCACGCTCAGATATCTCAGATCAAGCGCGCCCACCATCACGCCATCAGGCACGGGATACGCCGGGATCTCGCGCATGTGCTGTCTGAGTGCGTGTTTGAGAAGTGGTGATTCCAGCCGATAGAGGCCGGAGTGTCGCGAGGGCGTCCAGCACGGCGACCGCCAGCGTGGGTTGATGCCCCGTGGACGCCGTTATCCCTCCGATCTGACCGACGCGCAGTGGGTGCTGATCGAGCTGCTGTTACCCGTGCCCAAGACGGGCGGCCGACCAGAGAAGCACGCCCGCCGCGATGTGGTGGATGCGATCCTGTACGTGGTGCGTACCGGCTGCTCCTGGCGGCAGTTACCCGTCGACTTCCCGCCCTGGCAGACCGTGTACTGGTACTTCGTCCGCTGGGAGGCAGCCAAAGTCACCGAGCAGATCCTGGCCGTGCTGCGCAAGCGTCTTCGCGCCGGGCAGGGCCGCCAGGCCGAGCCGTCGGCGGGGATCATCGAGTCCCAGAGCGTGAAAGGCGCCGACACCGTCGGATGCGACTCACGCGGATACGACGCGAACAAGAAGATCAACGGCCGCAAGCGTTTCATCGTCACCGACACCCTGGGCCTGCTCCTGGTCGTCTGCGTGATGGCCGCCTCCGTCCAAGACCGCAACGGCGCCAAGACCACCCTGTTGTCGCTCTACCTGCTCACACCCGTCCGCTTCGTCTACGCCGACGCCGGCTTCGCCGGGCGCTGGTGGACTGGACGCGCAGGATCCTGCGCACCACCTTGCACATCTCCGCAAGGCACCTGCTCAGACCGGGTTCGCGGTGATCCCTCGCCGCTGGGTGGTCGAACGCTCACTGGCTTGGCTAACCGCCTGCCGCCGCCTGGCCCGAGACTACGAACGCCACCCCGCCACTTCCGAGGCCATGATCCGCTGGGCCGCCATCGCAGGCATCGCACGACGGATCACCCGAGGCACCGCCAAACGCCAGCCGAAACTCACACTCGATCCGTCAACCTGACGTTCTCAAACACCCACTGAGGCTGTCGCTCTCGCCGGTTGGCAGGCCATCGATACATGCGCCCTCAACGACGCATGGGACCACCACGAACGCGCCATCACGGCGGCCCGCGAGGCTGAAGACCAGGCCGTGCTCGCATACGCACAAAGGGCAGCAGGCATACGTACTGATGGATCTGGGACGACCGGCCGAAGTCATCCATCACATACGCGGCACCTTCGACAATGTGGTGCCTGCCCGGCTCCGGACATGGCTTGCGGCGGCCGAGGCGGAAGCGTCTGCCACTCTCGGAGATGAGAAGACCTGCCGTGACGCACTCGACAAAACCGCCGATCTACTACCTGAGGGCGACACCGATCCGGAGCTTCCCTATCTGGTGCTCAACAGGCACCATCTGGCCCGTTGGCGTGGGAGCTGTCTCGTCCATTTCGGGGACCCAAAGACCGTCGAAGATCTCAAGTCGGCACTCGCCGGGATGGGCGGCACCTTCAACCGCGCCGAGGCCGGGCTGGGGGGTCGATCTCGCGCACGCTCTTCTCACCATGAGTGAAGCCAACGCCGCGCAACCCCACCTCTACCAAGCCGAACAACTCGCCACCATGACGGGCTCCCGCCGCAACGGACGACGGATCGCCCGGTTGCGGCAGGCCCTCAGTCGCGCTGAGCGTTGAGGCGCTCTCGGGCGTACAACAGACCGACCAAGACACCGGAGTTCCAAACGTCGCCGCGCGCGATCATGCCGGGGATCTCCTTCATCGGGATCCACTCCAGGCGATCGGCCTCGACCTCTCCTGCGGGTTCGCCGGCCAACTTGGCGCCCCTGCCGAGGAAGACGAGGTGCTCGGAGTCGACCATGCCGACCATCGGCTGAAAGGTGATCAGGTGCTCGATCTCCCGCAGCCGGTAGCCGGTCTCTTCCTCAACCTTGCGGGCGGCGGTTGCCCGGGGGTCTTCCCCGATCTCGACCAGGCCGCCGGGGAGCTCCCAGCCCCAGCGGTCGAACAGGAAGCGGTGGCGCCACATCATCAGCACGCGCTGATCGTCATCGACGACAACCGTCATGGCGACACGGCCCAGGTGTACGGCGAGATGCTCGAAGCGCTCGCGGTCAGGGATCTCGACGTCGACCAGGCCCAGCCTGATCCACTCGTTGTCGTAGATCAGCCGTTCGCCGTGGACGATCCAGCGCGTCTGCTCCTCGTTGGTAGCCACAGCGCGACGCTACAACCATAGATCGCCGACGTACCCGAGAACATCGACGGCGTCACCCTGAGAATCACCGCCGCATCATCCCGAGCAACGTACTACAGAACCTGCTCAAGTTGGATCAATCAGACTGTCTGGATGAGCTGGTGCCCCATACTTAGTTTGGGATATTCTGCAGGGCTTTGCTTGTCATGGGTGAATGGGGATCGATGGACGCGCGGATCCAGGAACTGGCACGCCGGTCGCCCAACTTCGGACGGCTCCTGCAGTACGAACCGTTGCTGGTGCTCGACGGCGCCGGTGCCGAGTCGTATGTGTACACCGATCCCAACGCGTCTCTTGTCAAGGCTCGCCAATTCGGCGAGGCTCTAGCTGCCAAACTCGTTGTCCTCACCGGAACACGAGTCAACGGCGATCGCCAACTCGACCGCCTGACGGCCCTGAGCCAGGCCGGAGTGCTCGTTCCCCGAATCCAGAACGCGTTCCATCAGCTCCGCACCCTCGGGAACGAAGCGGTCCACAGTCACTACGGAGAGGTGCGCGTTGCACTGAACGCCGTACGGACCTGTTTCGAGCTCGGCGTCTGGTTTTACCGCGCCATTCAAGGTGATGCGGAGGAGAGCCGGGAACAGATCGCATTCGTGCCTCCACCGGATCCGATCACTCAAGCCACGAGCGCAGGTGATCAAGCAGAGCTGGTCCGGATCCAGGAGACGCTCGAGGCTGAGAGGAATCGGCTAACCGAGGTCAAGGTGCGCCTGGACGAGAAGACTTCTCGGTTCGAGGCGGAACGACGGGCTCGGGAAGAGGCCGAACAAGAACTCAGCCGGGCCACTGCTGACCGCGACCACTTGCGTGCACTGATCGACCAACTCAACACCAGGCTCAACGAGTTCGAGTCGTCCTTCGCTGACCGCATGAGAAGCGCGAAGCGGCCCACGGCGGGCGATCGTGAGATCTTCATCGAGAAGGCTATCCGCGCAGCCCGCGAGCCGCGGACTGAACGCGAGGTCCGCGAAGAGGTCGATCGGATGCTCGTCGCAGCTGGTTGGGACGTTCAAGATGCTGGACGGGAGGATCTATTCGCCGGGGACGGGGTCGCCGTGCGGGAGGCGCAGACTGCCACTGGTCCTGCCGACTACCTGCTGTATGTGGATCGCAAGATGGTCGGCGTAGTCGAAGCTAAGCGGGAGGGCACCGCACTCGGTGCAGTGGAGCGGCAGTCAGCCCGTTACGCCGAAGGGCTCAAGGCGTCTCAGCAGATACAGGCGTGGCGGCTGCCCCTTCCGTTCAGGTATGAGACCACCGCAGTGGAAACTCGCTTTACCTATACGCTCGACCCGGACTGGCGAGCCCGTGATGTCCACTGGTTCCATAGGCCAGAGACCCTGGCTCGCTGGATGCGGGAGGCGGACAAGAATCCCGATCTGCCAACGCTCCGGGCTAAGCTGCGCCAAGGTCTCCCCGAGCTGGCAGATCCACGCCTGCGCCCCGCACAGGACCGTGCTGTCCGAGGCGTTGAGGCAAAGCTCCAGCAGGGCAAGCCGCGCGCGCTTATCCAGATGGCGACGGGCGCGGGTAAGACGTTCACGGCGGTCACTCTCTCCTACCGGCTGCTCAAGTACGCCGGAGCTGCCCGAGTGCTCTTCTTAGTCGATCGGAACAACCTTGGAGAGCAGGCGCACACCGAGTTCACCAACTACGTCACCGCAGATGATGGGCGCAAGTTCAGTGAGCTGTACAACGTGCAGCGGCTGTCCGGCGCGGGCATGCTGGACTCCTCCAAGGTCGTGATCTCCACAGTTCAGCGGCTGTACGCGATGCTGCGCGGCCAGGAACCGCCTGCGCCTGAGGTGGAGGACGAGACATACGACACCTATGACGTGGACGAGGCGATCGAGCTGGGTTACAACCGCGCGGTCCCCCCGGAGACCTTCGATCTCATAGTCATCGACGAGTGTCACCGCTCGATCTACGGCAAGTGGCGGGCGGTGCTGGAATACTTCGACGCCTCTCTGATTGGCCTAACCGCCACTCCCGTCGCCCAGACCTTCGGCTTCTTCCATCAGGAACTGGCCAGCGAATATACCTACACCGAGGCCGTAGCAGATGGAGTCAATGTCGACTTCAACGTCTACCGGATTCGCACCGAGATCACTGAGCAGGGCGCAAAGATTGAGGCGGGAACGGTCGTCCCCAAACGTGATCGCCGTACCCGGCGGCAGCGGTACGAGGAGCTCGACGACGACTTTACCTACAGCGGCAAGCAGCTTGGCCGTCACGTAATCAGCAAGGGGCAGCTCAAGCTGGTGCTGGAGACCTTCCGCGATCGGCTCTTCACAGAGATCTTCCCACCGTTGCCGGGTCAGCCGTCTCGTAGCTACGTGCCGAAGACACTGATCTACGCGGTCGACGACAACCATGCCCAGGAGATCGTCGAAATGACACGGGAGACCTTCGGCAAGGGTAACGAGTTTTGCCAGAAGATCACCTATGCGGCCAAGGACGCGACAAAACTGATCTCCGCGTTCCGCAACAGCCCGGAGCTACGCATCGCGGTCACCGTCACGATGATCGCCACCGGGACCGACATCCGGCCGCTGGAGTGCGTCTTCTTCCTCAACGAGGTGAAAAGCTGGGCGCTGTTCGAACAGATGAAGGGCCGGGGTGCGCGCACCCTAGACCCGGCGGAGTTGAAGGCGGTCACTCCGGATGTGAAGAGCAAGGACCGCTTTGTCATCGTGGATGCGGTGGGCGTGACGGATTCGCCACGGGTCGACGCAACACCCTTGGAGCAGCACAGTGAAAAGCAGATCGCGCTTAAACAGTTGCTGAGCAAGGCGGGCAACCTGACCATCTCGGCGAAGGAGACCTCTACGCTCGCTGGCCGACTCGCTCGGTTGAACAAGCAGATCACCCCGGATGAGCGTGCCGAGTTGGAGGCCCTGACGGGCCGCCCGCTGACCGAGGTCATCGCCAGTCTCGCAGAGACCGCCGACCCAGAGTGGCTGGAGCGGGCCAGGGCTGGTGGTTCGGCGGTGGAACGCACGATGGTGGAGCAGGCGGTGCGGCCGCTGGCTGACCCCAAGTTCCGCCGCCGTCTACTGGAGATTCGGAATTCCCATGAAATCCTCACCGACGAGGGGAATCGGGACACGCTGCTCGACGCCCGTGGTGTAGGCCGCGGCGAGACCGCCGAGCGCATCATCGAATCGTGGGCTGCGTACGTCTCAGAGAACCGGGATGAGCTGACTGCGCTTGAATTGGCCTATCGCCATGGGACGGGTGGCCGGGCTGTCTATCAGAAGCTCAAGGAGCTGACCTCGCGGATCGCCCGCCCGCCACACCAGTGGACCCCCGACCGACTATGGGAGGCATACCAGCAGGTTGGCCTGGCCGCGGCCCAACCAGATGTAAAACACGGCCCGGCTGACTTGATCGCCTTGATCCGGCATGAGCTCGGTTTGCTTGAGGGGGAGGTCCAGCCGCACCGCAATGTAATCGAGGAACGCTTCTCCGCCTGGCTCGCACGGCAGGAGCAGTCCGGCGCGCGCTTCACCGGTGATCAAGTGTGGTGGCTGGAAAAGATTCGTGATGTGGTCGCGATCAGCGCAGGGTTCGACCACAATGACCTCGGCGAAGTACCGTTCACCGAACGTGGCGGAATCGATGGCTTCCTGCGAACCTTCGGCGACGAACATGCCGAGTCCATCCTTGACGACCTGAATCGGGACCTCACCGCATGACTCTAACGACGACCCCATCAGAGATCGTTACACGTGCCGAGGCTTCCGGCAGTCCAGGACTGCTGGCACGACATGAGACATGGGAAAGAGTTCCGCTTCGAAAAGTTGCAGACATTCTTAATGGAGCACCATTCTCGTCACGTCTGTTCAATAAGACCGGGCGCGGCCTTCCCCTAATCCGAATTCGCGACATCGGCCGGAATTCGTCCGAAACTTGGTATGATGGACCTTACGAGGCGCAATATCTCGTACAGTCCGGGGATATCCTGGTCGGCATGGACGGCGATTTCCGGATAGCGCAATGGAGGGGCAGCAAGGGACTTCTTAATCAGCGTGTATGCAAGATTTCGATTCGAGATCCCGACTTCTATAATGACCGCTTTCTGGTTTATCTGCTACAAGGTTACCTCGATGCCATATGGGCTGAAACATCTTCGGTAACTGTAAAGCATCTCTCATCACGGAGCGTCGGAGATATTCCACTTCCCCTGCCTCCAATCGCAGAGCAGCATCGTATCGTCCAGGTCCTCGAAGACCATCTCTCCCGCCTAAATGCGGGCGTGGCGTCCGTGGATAGTGCACGTGAACGGACAAAACGATTCTATCGAATTCTGGTCGACCAGGCTGTTCGGGGCCGGCTGTGGACCTCTGATTCTGCAGAACCTCGAGGCGATCAATTCCTTGCGGAGATCCTCCAAAAGCGAGCTTCCCTGGTTAGTAAACGACGCGCTAAGGCAACACCGCCGAACACAGACATTGTTTCAGCGCTGCCACCCCACTGGGGCATAGCATCGGTTGACCAGTTGTCGTGGAATATCGAGTACGGAACATCCGCTAAGACAGATGCCAGTATCTCAGGAAACAAAGTCCCCGTATTGCGCATGGGCAACATTCAAGAGGGGAAGATACAGATGGATTCCCTGAAGTATTTGCCGGAATCCCATCCGGGCGTGCATTCTCTTATGTTGTCAGACGGCGACCTTCTCTTCAATCGAACCAATAGCGCAGAGTTGGTCGGCAAATCTGCCGTCTATCGCGAATCGTCGGGTCCTGCAACGTTCGCCTCTTACCTGATCCGTTGTCGGATGGTCGCTGGTGTGGAACCAGACTGGGTCAACACGGTGATCAACAGCACGCTTGGCCGGACGTATGTTGCCTCAGTTATGGTGCAGCAAGTCGGTCAAGCCAATGTGAATGGAAGCAAGCTTGGCGCGATGCCCATCCCACTCCCACCACCTGCGGAGCAACAGCATCTGCTTCAGATATTGAGTGAATGGCGAGTCGGCATTGAACGTCTCTCAGGAGAGATCGTCCTGGCGGATACCAAGTCACGTGGTTTGCGCCAGGCACTATTGGCCGAGGCATTCGCCGGGCGGCTAGTACCCCAGGACCCAAACGACGAACACGCCTCGGCGCTCCTAGAGCGCATCAGGACCAAAGGGGTGAGTATAGAGTCCAAGCGGCGGATGAGTCGTACAAGCAAAAAGGCAACCCAGAAGGAAACGCTGCTGTGAGCACTGCCGAGACGCGTCGACTGGTCGCCAAGCTGTGGAACTACTGTGATGTTCTGCGGGATGACGGCGTATCCACGATCGATTATGTGGAACAACTAACCTACCTGCTTTTCCTGAAAATGGCACATGAGCAATACTTCGGGCGGCCGGAGAAGTTCCGCGACGAATCCCTTGCCGGAATCGCGACCCGTTGGCAGAATCTGGTTGACTCCGACGCTGAAGATCTGGAGGAGACCTACCGTAAGACGCTCCAGGATCTGGCTAAGCAACCAGGAACGCTCGGGGTGATCTTCCGTAAAGCGCAGAACAAGATGCAGGATGCGGCGAAGCTCAAGCGACTCATCGTCGACCTAATCAATAAAGAGCGCTGGTCCAGTCAGGGCATAGATGTCAAGGGCGATGCCTATGAGGAGTTGCTAGCCAAGAGCGCGGAAGACATCAAGACCGGCGCTGGGCAGTACTTCACACCGCGATCGCTAATCGCCGCAATGATCGACTGCATCCAACCGGGTCCTGACGACACAATCGCAGACCCGGCCTGCGGCACCGGCGGGTTCCTCCTGGCGGCTTATGAGTACATCAGTGATCACTATGGCGATTCGCTTAGCCCTGAGCAGCGTGACCGCCTCGGCAACGGCACGATCCGGGGTACTGAACTCGTAGACGGCACCGCTCGCCTCGCCGCGATGAACATGCTCGTGCACGGGGTGGGCAAGGCTGGAGGCGAGTCGCTCATCGAGGTGAAGGACGCGCTGGCCGAGCCTCCGTACCGGCACCCAAGCGTGGTCCTAGCTAATCCACCGTTCGGAAAAAAGTCCTCCATCACGGTGATTGGGGAGGACGGGCGCGCCGGGCGGGAGGACATTTCCTACAACCGGCAGGACTTCTGGGTCACGACCACCAACAAGCAGCTCAACTTCGTTCAACACATCGCCTCGATGCTCGGCATCCCCGGCCGGGCCGCCGTAGTTGTCCCGGACAACGTACTCTTCGAGGGCGGGGCCGGCGAGACGATCCGGCGGCGACTACTACGTCAGTTTGACGTACACACCCTGCTGCGACTCCCGACCGGCATCTTCTATGCCGGTGGCGTCAAGGCGAACGTGCTCTTCTTCGACAAGCGCCCGGCCCGGCCGGACACCGCGTGGACATCGAAGCTATGGGTGTACGACCTCCGAACCGGCCAGCACTTCACGTTGAAGCAGAACCCCCTCCGCCGCGAGCATCTAGACGACTTCGTCAAGTGCTATCGACCAGGCGAGTCACGAGAGAGTCGGATCGAGACCGAGCGGTTCCACCCATTCACTTATGACGAACTGATCTCCCGTGACAAGGTTAACCTGGACATCACCTGGCTGAAAGACCCGGCATTTAAGGACGACGGTCTGCTCCCGCCTGAGGTGATCGCCCAAGAGATTGTCGAGGATCTCGAGGCCGCTCTCAGCGAGTTCGTGGCAATTGCGGAAGCGCTCCAACAGGCAAAGCACGGGAGCGATGCGTCCGTGAAATAGCGGGCACTCGCGGTGTCGGGGGCTGAACCCTTCAAAAGTGAGCCTTTTCATCCTGAATAGCGAGTGGTTTCGATGGCTTCCAGAGTGAGGATTGCCTGCACGATCGCGGTGGCCCGGTGCGGGCAGCAGCGGAGTTTGGCCAGGACTTTCCAGGTCTTCAGAGTCGCGACTGCGCATTCGCCCATGGCCCGGATGCGGGCGTGAGAGAGATTGACGGTTCTCTGGCCGGAGGACAGCCGTGGCCGATACCGATGCCGCTTGAACGGGGTGCGGATGGTGCCGCCCGCGCCTTGGTAACCCTTGTCGGCGAGGATCTGCACGCCGGCGCTGGTCAGAGCCTCGATGAGGCCGATGGTGCGGTCGGCGGTCAGGTCGTGCACGGCGCCGAGCAGAGCTGGTGAGGCCCAGACCAGCCGGCCGATGGGGTCGGCGAGAACCTGGACGTTCAGGCCGTGATGTCGATGCTTTCCCGAGTAGTACGGCTTCTGATCGGCCAGGCGGTCGATCAGGATGAGGGTCGCGTCCAGGATGGCGTAGGCCAGGCGGCCGACTCGTGCGACGGCGGCCTGGAGATCGTCGGCCAGGGCCGCCAGAAGGTTGACGCTCTCTCGCACTTAGAGCTCCTAACAAAATGAGCTGAGTCGGCGCCAGCAGATGAGTGCGCAGGCCAGTTTGAGGAAGGCCTCGTGGATGTCGGCGCGAGCTTCCCAGCGGATGCGAAGGCGCCGGAACGCATGTAGCAGGGCGAAGGCCTGTTCGACGACCCAGCGTTGTTTGCCCAGGCTGGAGCCGTGTGGGGTACCGCGCCGGGCGATCAGCGGGCGGATCTGCAGTTCGCGGACGAGGCGGCGATACTTGTCGTGGTCGTAGCCGCGGTCGCCCAGGACGGCATCGGGCCGCTGGAGAGGCCGACCGCGTTTGCCTCGGATCTTGGGGATGGCGTCCAGCAGCGGCCGTAGCTGGGTGACGTCGTTGCGGCTGGCGGCGGTGAGGATGACCGCCAGCGGGATGCCGCCGCGTCGGTGATCAGGTGGTGCTTGCTTCCGGCCCGTCCGCGATCGACGGGAGACGGGCCGGTCTGCGGCCCCCTTTTAGCGCTCTGATCTGGGAGAAGTCCACCACGGCCCGGGACAGGTCCAAGGCGTCCACGGCCCTGAGCCGGTCCAGCAGCACCTCATGCAGACGCTGCCAGACGCCGGCCTTGTTCCACTCGGCGAGACGTCGCCAGCACGTCACCCCCGAGCCGTAGCCCAACTCCTGCGGCAGATGCTCCCAGGCGATCCCGGTGTGCAGGACGAACAGAATGCCCTGAAGCGCCAGCCGATCATCCCGGCGTCTGCGCCCCGGATGGCGGACCCGCCGACGGCGGCGGGGCAGTAAGGGCTCGATCACTGCCCATAACTCGTCGCTGACCTCCCACGGCTTGAGCTTCGCCACCCGCATGCCTCCCGCTCGGCTACAGCGAGAGATCAAAGCACAACAGAACTCATTCTGTTAGGACCTCTTAGCATCAGGCGGTGGCGGTGCCGATGGAGAACCCCGAGGCCAGGCGCGTGTAGGTGTCGCCGTTGCGCAGGTGGGCGAGTACCAGCAGGGCTTGCCGTCCGGCGCTCAGGCGCCGACATCGGCAGCGGCGTTCGGCACGGCGGGCGCGGATCAGGTCGGCCAGGCGGGCCAGGGTACGGTTCGACAGCGGAATCGCGGCACGTAGGACAGCAACGAGGCTCCCGGTTGGGGCATCGGATCTTGGTCGGCCGCCATCATACCGGGAGCCTCAATCCGACCTCAACCCCTACTCCAGCGCTTCCTGTGACCAGCACCGTCACGATGGAAAGGGCTCAGTGATTATTTAGACCGTCGGCCCTGGCGCATCGGGGTCTTCGACCAGTTTGATCAGCCACTCTCGATTCTGACCAAGCTTCTGGACCACACGGACCTGCCGGTCGCGTTCTTGATGAGTACCTCGCCCAGCCCGACGTGCTGCCGTGATTAGAAGGTCGAGGACTTCCTTGAGCGGCATGCCCGTCGCTTCCTCCAGCCGAACCCGCTGGCTGTGCGATAGTCGGTGGCCCATACGAGAAAGCCCTGACGCCAGACCACCGAGATCGAAAGCCGAGGGTCTCATCCAATCCATTCCTACCAGCAAGGCAGTGAAGTCAAGCCTTTCATCTCGGGGGATGCGCATTGCTTGGATAACGGGGTTATTGATCATATCGGTCGGCGTCGCGTCGACGACCACGAAGTGGGTCTTCGCTGCGGTGTCGGTAACACGACGTAGGTCGGTGACTCCCACAGGAGCCGCCCCGATGCCGAGTAGCTTGCCAAGCGTCCATGGATCGTTCACATGATGCAGAAAGACCAGACACTCGGTCACCGGTATGTCCAGGGCTTTCGCTGCCTTAACTTCAACAACCGCGATTCGAGCCGTCGAGCCGGTACGAAAGTCGGTTACGCCTTGCGGATCCCCCAGCGCGAGTTTGACCGCAAAGCCGTCGTGCTTGTCAGCATAGGCGGCGCATATGGCCTGGAAGACCTCTTCCGCGTGGCGCGGACTTCGCGCGAAGATCAGAGTCTTTGGCTCATGTGGGTGGTACGGAAAAATATCGCTCATCAAACGCTTCCTCAGCTCCTTCACTTCGTCAGACGACTCCGTGCGGATGCGGTGCAGATCAAAATCGAGCTGAGTGTCCGCCACGACGGCATCGAGGTGGGTGAAGACGGCGACAGGCTTCGTCCCGAAAAATTCCTCGGCGCCTGCGGGGACAACCGCAGCCGAGGTGAAGCCAACGACGGGTCCGCTGAAGTACTGAAGCATCGGACGCATTTTGGCGAACCAATCTCCTTCCCCATCATCGATCACTACGACGGAGAAAGCGTCCGCGGGGAGAGCCGCCCGAAATCCCAGATGCGTGGATCCAGCTATCTTGGCACCCAGTACCTTGCTGAGTCTATCGGCGGTGGCCACGACGACGTCGGACTCTTCTCGGAGCCCATCCGGAAAGAGTTCTTGGACTACGAAATATTGAGACAAGACTGGCTCGCTACGGAAAACCGACATGCGCACCTGGGCGGCTATCTCGCTATATGCCCTGCCATTCTCAGTGACGATGAGCACGCGAAAGGCATGGGCTTCGCGCAGCAAGGTATCAACCAGTGCGGTCAGGAGCGCGCGCGCGCTCAGCGACGATGTAGTCTGGACGAGAACACGATCATTGCCCTCGCCAAGTTCTTTGGCTACCTCGGCCAGGATATCTTCCTCATACTGAGCGAGATGCGCAAAAGCGCCGTCGATCTCGACTCTAGCAATTCGCGATGAGAGCGTCGGCCGCACTCGATGATTAGCGGCCTCGTGAAGTCGGCGATTGAGTTCCTCAGGCCCCACCATATGCGCGATGCAATGTGGCCGCCCATGCTCTTCCATAAGATCGGTTAATTCGATCGAGTTCCTCATCCAGCGAAATCGATAAGGTGCTGGAACCGTTCCAGGCCGTGAACTTAGTGCTGGGTCAGCGAATCTGAGTTCCGCTCGACCGGGGTCAAAACCGCCATCGAGGGTGAGCGCTCCGACGACCAAACCATCAATCAGGAGCGCGTGGACCAAGTTACCGTCGTGAAGTTGCGCATCCCAGACCACGTGGCGTCGCCCAAGCGACCACGATGCTCCATCGACCACGAGCCATCCGGAGATTTCACAGGCATCCTTTGCAGGACCGCGAGCCGCTAACTCTCGGTGCCACTCCTCACAAAAAGCCTCACTGGGAGCGGCGAACATTCGAAGGCTGCCCGTACCAGCGACCTCACGCATAAACCAGTCACCAATGTGGAAGCAAATTTCTACGCGATCCCGGGCTTCCGATACCAGACCAGCACGCTTGTGAACACTCTCGTTTCCCTCTGTTCGGACACGTTTAAGACCATTAGTGATCAACTGGGGAACCCAGCCAGATTGCTCTAAATTCCTAATCTTGACGCTGAGATTCTGGTGATCCTGGATACCAAAATGCCTCACCATCTCACTGGTGATCAGATCACAAAAGGTTCGTGCGGATGTCAGAGAGAGATGCGGAGCGATGTAGATTGTTCGTTCCGCATCCGCGCCAGCCCCCGCGATGTTCGGGCTCATAGCTAGAAGGAATCCGAAGTTCAACGACCGGCGCGCCCGCCATTCGTCGTCCACCTGCCCAGCCATCTTGCCCCCGCCGCGAGTCATGCATAACGGGATAACATAACACTTAACTCACCTGCCTCGGCAGACCCAATTCATCACATTCTTCGACAAGTCCCTGCGCCACCTAGAGACGTTGTAATGGCTGGACAGGGTGATCTGTTGGGTTCATGCGCTCAAAGCCCCGCCGACGATGTCCATCTGCCACAACTGCATCGGCGCCGGCCGTTCCCACCGCAGATAGTCCTCCCGCCGCTTGTGCCAGCGCGGGGACTGATCAGGCCATGGCGCACAAGCGCACGATAGACCGCCATCCGCGACGGCGGAGGATCCACCCCCAGACGGGCGGCCTCGCGCACCAGCCGACCCGAGCCCCACCGCAGATGCTCCCGCCGCAGCTCACACACCACCGCCTCCACCTGGGCGGATAACCGCGACGGCGAGCACAGCGGACGACGGGACCGATCGGCCAGCCCCGCCAGACCCGATTCCCGATAACGGCGCAGCCAGGAATGCAGCGTATGCCGCGACACCCCACCCCGGCGGCCGTCTTGCTCACACCCCTGCCTGCGAGAACCGCCAGGACCGCTCGATAACGCTGCTCGACAACCGACAAATCGACCAGGGCCAATCCCGACCTCCCACCGCACGCCACCTGCAAAGGACGCACGAAGGGTCGGCCGACAACGGCACCTGTCAAGCATGTCCTGGGACTGATGTGTCAAGCATGCCCCGGGACAGGACAACAGAGCGGCCGCTTACATTGCCGTTTGTGTGGATCAAGACTGCGGCGCGCCGCGCCGCCGTATTCGGCCCTCTGCCGTCCGCCGACCGGGCGTGCGGTCTAGGGGCCGGTCCCGGCCGACAGCGCCCGGGCCGTCCACCGACCTGCGCATCCGCCATTGCTGAACAAACGCGCCGTAGGTCGGCCCGCCGCCTTCCCGCCATAACCCCCGTACCCGCTGCCCTATTATCCGGGGCAGGCAGAACCCGTCAAGGACGGCTGTGCGGGCAGGACAACCAGCGCAGGCGGAAGGTCACCGGCGAAGGGACACGCGAAGCCATCCTTGACAGAACCTGCCCGACAGTCCCGGAGATGGCAGCTAACGGGAGCAGAGGGAAAATGGCGCCTCGCTACGTGGCTAGCGATGAGCTCTGGGGTCCTGCATGACGTTATGTGGATAACGCGCGCCTAAGACGCACACGTTGAAAGATCGGGCGTGTACACCCTTCTCGCACCCTAAGCCGAGTGGCAAAGTTCCTAGAATGCGGTTTTCGTGGAACTTGCTGTCGCGAGAGTAGGCACCCCCATAAACTTTCCTCAAAAGAAGATCTCCAAGCCCCCTGCCTGCGGAAACATGGAGGACGATGAGGTTATCCATAAGCCTGTCCCACATTAAATCGCCAATAGTCCACAGGTTGTCCACGCGGTTATCCACAGCAGAGAGTTGTGAACTCCACACGAAACCATGAATATCTATGGCATCTGACTAGACTCAGAGAGGCAGACCGAAGGGTCGATCCCCATGCAGAGGGCCAGCCCTTTGTGTTTGAACCATCCCCGCTGGAGTGCTTGGCGTAAGGTAGTGCGAGTGCCTGACGTTCTGTCGGTGGGTGGCTCTAGCATGCTCTTTGACTTAAGACAGGTAGGGCCAGAGGCGCGAAAGAGGCTTGATGATGGCTAAGGGATTCGACGCGAACGCCTTTCGGCGGCAGCTCAGGGAGGCTCAGCGGAAGATCGACCAGGAGGTCAAGCGAGCAGAGGAAAGCTGCAGCGCGAAGTTGATCAGTATAACCGGAAAGTCCAGCAGCACAACCAGAAGGTGATCTCGGACTACAACCGGAAAGCGGATGAACATAATCGTGCAGCTGCGCGCCATAACCAGCGATTGGCCGACGATCTAAACCGCTAAATCCAACAGGCACATTTGCGCCTGAGCGTCCGCTCCACGACGAAAGAGCGTCAACTTGCCGATACTCTTCAGATGGAAGTTGATCTAAAGCAGGCGCACGCGGGCGTGGTTCTGCTCACAGCTGCTTACTTCACGGGGCGATCCTGGACAGAGCGCGAACTAGGGGCGCTACTCCACAAACCCACCCTCATCCCAGTTCTTCATGGGGTGACTTTGCCGATGTTGCTGAATACAGAGGAATCTGCCTGATCTCGCTGGGTTCGAGACGGCGCGAGACCCGGTAGGGGCGATCGCTGAAAAGAATACAGTCGCGATACTCGGACATGATGAGCCCTAACCACAGTGCAGCAGGTCACAGGGACACGGCCGAAGTCTGCCAAACTTGGTTACCTTGGCCACCAGTACAGCCCTCATGATCGCCTGACGGGAGTTGAGCGCTGTAGGTGACCAGGGGTGATCGGCGGGTCGGGGTCTTCGTTCCTCAGCTCCAGCTCAATCGGAGACGTGGTATCAGTCCAGCGGAAGCCAGCGTTCTCGCTGGTCAAGCAGTTAGGCGAACGGTTCAAGTCCCCCCGGACACACATGAGATCCTGATCGCTCTGAAAAGTGGCCAGGATTTTTTCGTTGTGCGGCGACAGGTCCTCGGCTACAGCCCCAGAACCTCCATGAGGCGACGCCCCGCCGTTACCGAATGCCGGCCTCAACGACGCGACGCCGCCCGTTTGGACGTGATCTGCCTACCAAAGGGTCAGAAGCCGGAATATCGACGAGCGTAGGCGGGCCGCTCGTGCATGAGATCGTTGAGATGAGGCGGCTTCGTGGCTACCGCGAAACAGGCCGCCCCCTGGAGGCCCCAGACTTCCGCTTCGATCCAGCACAGGTGACGGTACTTCTCGGGTGCCATCGCTTGAGATCCGAAATCCCAGCCCACGGCAGACGCCGGCTTCCCCGAGAACTGGATGTGAGCATCTTCTTTGTACTTCGTGCTAGCGACGGTGTCCGGATGAAGGAACGAAAGATCGAATCCGTTGTCGCCGAGCCCGAAGATACCCAAGCCGAAGAGGAAGGTGCATTCAATGGCGTTCTCAGCGCAGAACCTGGCGATGCGCTGCGCGCCTATACCCGCACCGGCATATGAGAGCACGTACAGGCGCTCGAGGTCATGCCTCTCGAGATAGGTTCTGATGGCCTCGATGATGGTTCCCCCGGAAGCCACGGTGTCCCCGATGAGTAGCGTTCGCGCCGGGCTTTCCATCTGAGAATAGGCGACGGAGATTTTCGCCGAGTCACCGGAGACGTCGACCCTGGATGTGGCCACCAGGTTCGTCGGAAGGTTGAATCCCAATTCCTGCGAAACGGCCTGCGAAAGCTGATAAACGAGACCTTTGCTCAGGATGATCAGCTCGGCGGCATCTCCCGCCGCGAACTCGTCTTCGAGATGGCGCACGAAGAATCTGCTGGACTCGAGGCAGGTTTCACGGAAATCGCTTCCGATGAGATTCCTGTCGAAGAGCATCTGCTCCAGAGGCCGGTTGCGAACGACGTAGATTTTCACGCCTTCGATCTCGTGTAACTCCGCCTCGCTTCCCTCCACCTGCAGGATCATCTACGCCCCACGCGCGGGTCGGAGCCCATCCTCCGCAGCGCATTCAGCATCGGCGCGTCATCTGGAAGCACATTCGTCGTGTACTCGGTTATCGCGCGATCGAGCCAGCCCGGCGGTACTGAATGCCGATGGTGACCGTCTCTCCTCTTTTGCTTCTTCAAGGCCTCGCCGGCGTCGATGAAGTCCTCTACGACGGCCGCGGCCAGCGAATGAACGTGGGGGTGAATATAGTCGACCACCGTCGCACCCCTGTACTCGACGACATCAGAGCGATATTTGGAATTACGGGGAGCGACGACGATGACAGGGGTTCCGAACGCGGCCGCCGCGGCCATCTCGACCCCGATGCCCAAGCCGCGGCGCTCCCGGGCATCCACTATCACGGCGGTCGACATCATAACTTGGTACATGTCCCGGCCGAATTGGCCGACGGTGTTACTTGGATCGGTGATGGGATCGTCGGGATTGAGGAATACGATCTCATAGGGTGCCGCGCCCTTGCTCACCTCCGCCCTTTCCAGATCGCTCCAGCACAGTTTCTTCTCGTCCGATGCACCTTTCATGATGGAACCGGAGCAGTAGACAGACAACACCATCTTGGCCTCCAAAAGCGTCGATCCAGGGACTTACCCATTTTTGCCGGCGGCGCTTCCCGAATGATCTGCGAACGCCGCCAACTGTTCGGCGACCATAGCAACGTTCACGCCGACCTGTTCGTAGGACGTGGCGATCCGAAAATGCGCGCTTCGCCGGGTGACCACCACCGCCAATCTCAGGCCCAGCGTGACCCCTTCCGAAATCGCCGCCAGAACGACTTGAAATTCCAGCGACGATCGGAGTTTTAGAAGCTCGTCCCACGATGCCTGCTTGTGGATGTAGTCATGGATCCACAGCATCTGCAGAGCTTCATTCACGACCTGTGCGGAGGCGAGTCGGCTCTTGGTCCGGGGATAACTCTGACGAACTCCGCAGGAGAGATCCCCGAAGGGGAAATCCACAAGCATCGTCGCGTTGAGGTCAACGATGTAGCTCTCCAGGTATGCAGCGGAAAGGAAGAACGCCAGCGAGCTGGATTCGGCTCCCGTGATCCGGGACGGGAGCACACTCTCTACGAATCGTTGGATGAATGCTTGGCCGGACAGCCGTTCAGGCGCCTTCGCCAGGTCGCGTTCCACGCGTCCATATCTGCGGTTGGCCCGCTCGGAGATACCTCGCACGAGAGGATGAAGAGCCTTCCCTGGAGCGAGCGCCCCTCTCCACTCACCGGCGATGTCCGTGGCCGTTGATCTGCCGTGTCTCGGCGTCCAGGTGAGCTGACCATGCCTGGTCAGGCTCGCGGAGTCGAAGGATCGATACGGGTTGACGGGGTCGTGTCGATACTCGTATGTCTTGATGTTTCGGTACTCCGCCAGATCAGAGACGGGCGAGGTGTACCGAATATGCCCAGCCGTGACCAAAGGCTCCGTAGAGGCTAAGAACCTGTCGAACCATGAGATCTCAAAAATGTACGAGGACGGCAGAACAAGATAGCGATCCGTCACGAGGAGAGCGACCCGCGTCGCCGACAGCGCGTTCTTCAATATGACAGACCAGCGGTCTCCGTTGACCCTGAAGCCATAACACGCGAGGACTTCGGGGTTCATGTATTGAATGAACACCGGCCGGGTTCGGTCAAAGCCCTCCGCCCCTGCAGAGTCAACATTCACGTTGGCGCCGAGCACCACCGTTAAGTACATGTCGCGGGCCGCCGCGAAGGCGTCTCGCCTGGCAAGGATCAGTTGGTCGATCCTCGACGGAGATTCCGATGGACGGACTTGAGGGTCAACGCTCATGGTCTTCTCGGGAGTTTATATTGATGTGCTGATCGCCTCCGGCGGTGAACGCATCTCGTCCAGAAATGACGCTCTGCGTAACCGCGCCGCCTGGCGCACGCAATGTTAGCTCAATGAACCTCACCGCGCTCTTGACATCGGCAACCAAAGCCGGGTCCGCAATCAATATCACTTTTATATTGTTTGTCCATTCCGCCGACATCGACCGCATGAGCGATGCACGCAGGTCCGAATCGTCGGCGGCCAGGAGGGTGGCCCGCCCGGCCTCCAATGTCACGGCTGCTTCTTCTTCTCTTGCCTGGCTGCCGCGCCCGACTATCCGCACGACGCGTCCCCGCACCGCCTGCCAGGCATCTGTCGCCATGGCCTCTACCACTCCAGCGCCCAAGGCACCCGCTAAGGCGGCCAGCACAGTAGCGTCCATCACGTTTCCCTTGTTCGCCGGACATATCGATAACACGTTCAGTCGCGAACAGTGTTCACTGTGTAAGCGGATCGTCAACGCAACCAGTGAATCATTTTAAAGAGCGAGAAGCGAGAACTATCTACCTTCGTCCAAATTGGCTCGCTATATGAATTGCCAACATCTTGGCCTGCAGGTACGAGTGCCAACAGGTTACTGCCAGCCGAAAATCCCAATAAAAGACATAGCGATAAAGGTTCTTCAGTTCTCCGGTAGGAGGGTGCCCAGAGGGCCCAGGTCGAGGTTCAGTTCCGCTGGAGACAGGCCGAAGCGTTCGCAGACCTCTTCCATGGCCTCTTCCAGCCTCATCAAGGTCAACCCGAGCGTCTCGACCTGCTCGTCCGTCAGATCCGTCTGTTCCATACGCCGGATCGCCTGACGCTCCACCAGCTGCCGAACCAGTTCCACCAGCGTCAGCACCAGCCGCGACAGATCCCGTTCCATCGCCTCGGAGTCGGTTTCGATCCGCATGCGGGTCGTCCGGACCGGTTCTGTCACGGCTCCCCCAGGTTCTCCCGTACCGACATGATCAGAACCCGCAGCGAAATCCGTACGAGATCGATGTCGGCGATGGACAGGACCAGGTCCCCGCTGACCACCACCCCGCCCGCCAGCAGCCGATCCAGCAGGTCGACCAGTGCCACCCGCTCAGAGGGCAGCCGCCCCTGCTCGGCGAGTGCGGCCCCTCGGGGCGTCTCAACCGTCACCGCGCACCTCCAAATCGCTGAAGGAGTAGGGCGCCCAGGGGCCCGTGAGTTCGACGTCGACCCCCTCGCCCCGCAACCCCTCGACCGCCCGGGTGAACTCCCCGTCCCGGTCCAGCTCGACCAGGTAGGCCCCGTTGAGGATCATCGGCTCCTTGCGTCCGGACAGTTCCGGGTCCTGGGCGCGATGGCGGTGGCTGGCCACGGCCACGGACGACAGGATGTCGTGGAGTCGCTCGGCCTGGCCCACGGCCGCCCGCCAGGCCTCCTCCCGGCTTCGCAGCCCCGCCTGGCGCTTCTTGAGGTAGGCCGTCCCGGGGCCGCCGCCACCTGCGGTCACGTCGGTGGTCTCGACCGTCAGGTCGACGTAGGCTTTCACGCCCCACTCTCGACGGCCGGCCACGTGGTCGAGCACGTCCACGAAATCGTCGTGTCTCTCCCGTAGGAGCTCTCTGACCTGCTCGTCTCCCCGGTACACCGTTACCAGGCGGACCGGGGCGGTCGGCAGTCGTTCGGCCACTTCCTCGACCACGTCGTGGTGTGCGCCGGCGGTCTGCCCGAGCCACTCCAGGTTCTCCATCGAACGTTTCAGGGGTTCGGCGCCGAACTCGTCCAGGGAGACCGTGCTCACGTAGGCGATCAGGCCGGCGCACGGGATGGTGCGCACCGGCGTTCCCGCGACGCCCCGCAGGTTCGGAACAGGCGGGGACTCTTCAGTGACCGCGTACAGGTAGGTTCCGGTGTCAGTCATCACGGTCTCCGGATTCCAGGGCGTTCAGGCGGGCTCTGAGGCGGCGGTTCTCGTCCTGGAGGGCCTTGCTGTCGCCGGTGAGCCACGGGTCGTGTTCCCACCAGTCGATGCCCATCTCCTTCGCGGTGTCGACCGAGGCGATCACCAGGCGGAGTTTGATGGTCAGCAGTTCGATGTCGAGCAGGTTGACCTTGATGTCGCCGGCGATCACCACGCCTCTGTCGAGGACGCGTTCCAGGATGTCGCCGAGGTTGGCGGGCTCCCTCCGCGCCTGCGCGGGAGGGGAGCCCGGGCGTACGGCCGGTGCGTATCTGCCGTCCGTCATCTCGCTACCCCCCGCTGCCTCGCCGGTACCTTGCCTTTCTCCGGTACGCCAGCAGATTGCCCTCCCCGTCGAGATCGGCCTCGTAGAGCGCCAGGATGTCGCCGGACGACGGGATGCGGCGGTCCTCGACGACCTCGACGACCACCACCCAGCCCTCATCGGCCGGTTCGACCAGGGTGACGCCCTCGGCCTCCTTCGAGGTCAGGCCGACGATCTGCTTCACCCCGGCCTCGCCTGCGGTGACGGCCGTCAGGGCGCCCATGGGTCAGTCTCCTTCCTGGTCGGGTGGCATCATCCGGTGCAGGACCTCGGTCATGGCCTCGGACGCCTCCTCCTCGGTCAGTTCGCCCGCGGCCTGGGCCGCCTCGATCTGCTCCAGCTCCCTTCTCGCCACCGTCGGGTCGGACATCGTGCGTTCGGCCTCGTCGCGGAGCAGTTCGCCCAGCCTGATCACGCCTTTGACCGGGAACAGGAAGGCGGTGATCAGGCCCATCACTCGGCGTCCTGGTCCTGCGAGACGATGAAGTCGTAGGGCGCCATCGGGCCGAGCAGGCGCAGTTCGACCTGGCCGGTCCACTTCTGGCCCAGGCTCTCGACGGCCTGCTCCAGTTCGTGCTGGCGGGTGTTCTCCACCAGCACGGCCAGGTGGACGGCGTCCAGCTCGTGGGACGGCGGGCGGACGGTCGCCATGACGGTGACCGGTTCGACCTCGTCCCACATCGCGGCGGTGTCGGCGTCGCGTTTGGCCTCGATCGAGTTGTTGATGATCTCGCCCAGCCGGATGCGGTGGTCGCGGGAGGCGTCTTCCGGCAACTGCGCGATCTCGTCGCGGAGCTGGGCCGCTTCCGGGTTCTCGGCCAGGATCTCGCTGAGGACGGTGCCCTCGTCGAACCTTCCCTTGATGACGAACTGGGCGCGGCCGTCCAGTTCCGAGAGGGCGGCGACGAAGTCGTCGTGGTACGGGGCCAGGAACTCCTCGACCACGGCGTCGCGACCGGCCACCACGGCGCCGAAGCGGATCGGCAGCACGGGCACCTCGGCGGCGGTGGCGTTGAGGAGTTGCTCGTGGGCGCGCAGGTCCTGAGGGGTGCCCAGCGGGCGGCTCATGCCGATGTCACTGACCAGGGCGGCGATCTTGCCGTGCCGGATCGACGCGATCGGCGCGTCGCCCACGCCCTGGGCCTTCTCGTCGATCTCGATGTCCTCGGGGACGACGCCGTAGATGTAGGTCCCGGACTGCTCCATCTCAGCTCTCCTGCCTGCTCTGACGCGGGACGGCGAAGTCGTTGAGCTTGTCTCCGGCCGACTCCAGGGCGCTGCGGTCCTTGGCCGGTTCCTCAAGAGGTGGAGCCGCCGGCTGACCGCCGCCCATCGCGCCCGCCACGACGTCGGGCAGGCCGGGCTTGGACTTGGCGAGGTCGAGCCGGTTGGTCGCCTCGGCGAAGCGCAGATACGTGTCCACGCTGGCCACGACGATCCGGGCGTCGATGCTGAGGATCTCGATGCCGATCAGCGAGACGCTGACGTAGGCGTCGATGACCAGACCCTTGTCGAGGATCGTGTCGATGACGTCGGCCAGGCTGCCTCCTCCGGATGAGCGGTTCTGCACTCCGCCTCCCGGACGGCTTCCCACGGGCTGCACCGTCATGGGTTACCTCTCCTTGGTGGGTCGGTTGAGGCGTCGTACCGGCCGTTCGACGTTCGCCTGCGGCCGTTCACGGATGACGACGCGCTCTCGTCTGATGGGGCGCTCGGCGAAGGCTTCCAGGAGGTCGCGCAGTTCCCGGAGGAGCCGTTCGAGTGGCGGTACCGCTGTGGCCATCGCGCTCATCCCTTCCCGAACAGGCCCTCCCTCCCCCCGAACCGGACGAGTAACCACATATTCGTACACAAGGAACAAACTTGACGGCCGTTATACCCGCCTCAGTGCTTCCATGGCGTTTCTCTCGATTCGGGAAAGGCTCAGGAGAATGGCCCCGGCCTCATCGAGATTTCCTGCGGCGATCGATGCGGAAACGCAGGTCCACAGGGTCGCGGCCTCGGCGTAGAGCGCGTGGGCGGCCCGGAGTTTCGCGTCGTCGATGAGCTCGGCGCATTCGCCGAGAAAGTCGCGGTAAAGCACGCGGAAAAGGGCTCCGCCGGTGCCGCCCTTTTCCATGAGGAGGGCGATGGTCGACAGGTCGTCTGCGCTCAGCTCCCATTTGGGCACCTTTTTGGCGGCCTTCTCGATGCCGCGATGGCCCAGGTTCGCGATGGGCGCGGCGAGGAACGCCTCGGCGCAGTCGCGGATCGCCGGGACGAGCTGGTCCTGCCACCTCGGAGAGCGCGGAGGCACGGTGATGGTGAACGACCGGTTCCGCGCGGTCATCGGGCCGCGCTCGGCGCGGGCCCTGGCCAGGCTCTCTCTGCTGGTGTGTACGGCGCCGCCCTGCTGAACCGTGTCGATCAGCTGTACGTCATTGTCGTCGTAGCCGTACATCGCGACGACGTGGCCGCCGAAGTGCACTTTCGTCTGGAAGTACTCCAGGTGGAAGCTGTCGAGCTGGAGCCCGACCGGGCGGCCCGAGTCGACGACGTCGGCCACGTTCCGCCAGGCTCGTCGCGGGGAGGTGGTCTCCTCGACCCGCAGGTCCAGGCCGAGCCTGGCGGTCAGGTTGCGGGTGAGTTCGAACGGCTTCACACGGCCGCCGAGGAAGGGGAAGGCCATCGCCCTGGCGTCCCAGTAGATGAAGGACAGCCCCCCGCCGAGGCCGAAGAGCAGGGATTCGGGAAGATCGAGACCTTCATGCCGCAGCAACGTCGCCAACGTCGTCGTCTCACAATGATGCATGCGAACAAGCGTGCGGCCTGACACGGGGGGAGAGTCCATGACGGGAGCAGCCCGGGTGGCCGCCTTCCTGATCGCCGTCGTCTCTCCGGTGCTCGCGGTCGCGGCCACGGTGATCATGATCGGGCTGCCCGACGAGTGGCGCCTGCCGGGGATGTTCTCGCCGCTGACGGTGGCGGGGCTGACCTTCCCCGCCGTCGGCGCGTTCCTCCTCGCGCACAACCCCCGGCTCAAGCTGGCCTGGCTGATGTCGGCGGGCGGGCTCGGCGGCGCCGTCTACAGCTTCGGCCAGGCGGCGGCGCTCGCGGCGCAGGCCCGCGGCGACTACGGGACGGCGGAGTTCCTGCGGCCGGTCTCGCACGTCGGCTGGGCGGTGTGCTCGTTCGCGCTGGAGATCCTGCTCCCCCTCTACTCGCCCGACGGGCGGCTGCCGTCGAAGCGCTGGCGGGTGCTGGTCGTGCTGGGCGGGTTCTTCATCTGGGGCGAGATGGTGCGCCAGTTCGTGCGGCCCGATCCGCCCGTCGAGGGATACGTGCTGCCCGGCGTCATCCACAATCCGCTGCAGATCACCGCGCTGGCGCCCTATGACGCCACGATCCAGACGATCGCCTGGACGGGCATCCTGGTCACGATCCCGATCGCGGCGGGCTCGCTGCTGCTGCGGTTCCGCCGGGCCGACCCGGTCGGGCGACGGCAGATCGGCTGGCCGCTGGTGGCGTTCGCCGCCTATCTCGTGTTCATGATCTCGGGTGTCGTCTCGACCGAGTTCTACTGGGTGTCGGTCGTCTGGGCCGCCGTCATCCCCGTCGCGATGCTCTTCTCGATCATGCGCTATCGCCTGTACGACATCGACACCATCATCAGCCGCGCCTTCGTGGCCGCCGGGCTGCTGGCCGTGGTCGGTGGCGTCTACTTCGGGGTCGGCGCGCTGTCGAGCCTGCTGGTCTCCGGGTTCGGGCAGGTGGCCGGGCTCGCGGCCGCCCTGTTCACGGGCGCCTTCTTCCAGCCGCTCCGCCGGACGCTCCAGCGGGCCATCGACCGGCTGCTCTACGGCCCGGTCGGCGACACCCGGGTGCTCGCCGACCGGCTCGTCCACGAGATGCGCCAGGGAGATCCGGCGCAGGCGCTGGCCTCGGTGATCGGGGTGCTGCGCGAGGGCCTGGCCGTCCAGGGGATCATGGTCGAGGTGATCGGCGGCGAACCGGCCCAGCAGGTCAGCGGCCAGGTCGGCGACTCCCCGCGCGAGGTCCCGCTGGTCTGGCACGGCGAGAAGGTGGGGCGGCTGCTCGTCGGCCCGCCCAACCCGCGCCGCTTCCCGGCGGCCCACGACGAGCGGGTGCTGGCCACGTTGATCCCCTACGCCGCCGACGTCGCCCACGCCCTGCGCCTGACCGCCGACCTCCAGCGCTCCCGCGAGCGCATCCTGACCGCCCAGGAGGAGGAGCGCCGGAGGTTGCGCCGCGACCTGCACGACGGCCTCGGCCAGTCGATCAGCAGCATGGCCATGAGCATCAACATCGCCCGCCTCAGCCTGACCACCTCCCCCGAACAGGCCGACGGCCTGCTCCGCGACCTCCATTCCGGCATGGACGCCGTCACCGGCGACATCCAGGAGCTCGTGTACGGCCTGCGTCCCCCCGCCCTCGACGACCTCGGCCTGGCCGCCGCCATCGAAGCGCTGGCCGTTCCGGGCACCGAGGTCCACGTCGACGGCGACCTGGCCGACCTGCCGGCCGCCGTCGAGGTGGCCGCCTACCGGATCGCGCAGGAGGCGCTGACCAACGTCCGGAGGCATGCGAGAGCCACCCACGTGCGGGTCGAACTGCGCCGCGACGCCGAGGCCCTGCGCCTGGTGATCGCCGACGACGGGGTGGGGCTGCCGCGCGAGCGCCGGGCGGGCGTCGGCCTGGCCTCCATGCGCGAGCGCACGGCGGAGCTGGGCGGCCTCTGCCTCATCACCGGAAGGCCCGGCGAGGGCACGACCGTCGAGGTGGTGTTACCGGATTCCCGCAGATGGGGACCTACGCCTGACGCTGGCCCGCCCGGTACGCCCCCGGCGACACCCCGAACGCCGTCCGGAACGTCCTGTTGAAGTGCGCGTCGTTGTGGAACCCCCACCGCGCCCCGATCGCCCGGACCGCCTGCCGCGCATACCGGGGATCCGCCAGGTCCCGCCGCGCCCGGGCCAGTCGCCGTTCCCGGATCCACGTCGCCGCCGACAGCCCCTGGCGTTCGAACAACCGCTGCAGGTGCCGCAGCGACATGTGGTGGGCGTGCGCCACGACGGCGGGAGACAGACCGGGGTCGGGGAGGTTGTCCTCGATGAAGGCCTGGACCTGGATCAGGGGGACCGGGCCCGGTGGCGTGATGCCCGCCCGGTCGGCCAGCAGGGCGGTGATCAGTTCGAGGATGGTCGGGGTCAGCCGGGGCCGGGTGCCCTGGTCGGCCAGGCGCAGGAGCAGGTTGGCGAGCAGGGTGCCCATGCCGGGGATCCGGGTCGACAGCAGGTGGTCGACGGTGCCCGGCGGCAGGGGCAGGGCTCGGTGCGGGAACTGGACGACGATGCCGTGGGCGTCTCCCGAAGCCGCGCCCGACCAGGCGCGGAAGGGGCGTGAGGTGTCGTACAGGACGAAATCGCCCCGGCCCAGGGAGCTCTCGCGGTCGTTCTGGTCGAGGCCCGACCTTCCCATCACGGTGTAGTTGAGCTGGTAGAACTCGGGGTCCGACTGGCGGATGCGCCGGACGGTCCGGCGGGCCTCGAACGGCGCGGAGCGCACTCGGGAGACCTGGATCAGGCCGAGGTCGACGGCGGTCATCTCGGCCCAGAAGTCGGACGCGTACTCGCTGGCGGCGTCCACCGACACCACCGACTGTCCTACGGCCTCCCACCAGAATTCGAAGCGTTCGCAGGCCGGTAAGTGGTCTAACCGGATCACAGAGGTCTGCACCTTTTGGACCATATGTCAGATCCCACGACCCTGGAATACATTGGCAGCACCAAACAGTTGTGGCACAACACATCTGTTCTGCTGACGATTGGAGAGCGGTCATGCCCGACTATGGGCACGAGCTGCTGTTCGGGTCCTTCCTCACCCCCACCGCCGAAGACCCCGACCGGGTCGTGGCGCTGGCCGAGCTGTCCGAGGCGGCCGGGCTCGACCTGGCGACCTTCCAGGACCACCCCTACAACCCGGGTTTCCTCGACACCTGGACCCTGCTGAGCTGGGTCGCCGCCCGCACGGAACGGCTGCGGGTCTCCGGCAACGTGCTCAACCTGCCCTTGCGCAACCCCGCCCACCTGGCCCGCTCGGCCGCGGGGCTCGACCTGCTCTCGCACGGGCGGTTCGAGCTCGGGCTCGGGGCGGGCGCCTTCCTCGACGCGGTGCACGCCATGGGCGGGCGCAGGCTCACCCCCGGCGAGGGGGTCGAGGCGCTGAGCGAGGCGATCGACATCATCCGCGGGGTCTGGGACGTCGAAACGCCCGGCGGGCTCCGCATCCCCGGACGGTTCTACTCCGTGAACGGGATGAAACGGGGGCCGGCGCCCGCGCACGACATCCCGATCTGGCTGGGGTCGTACAAGCCGAAAATGCTCGCGCTCACCGGGCGGAAGGCCGACGGGTGGCTGCCCACGCGTGAGTACATCCAGACGCCCGACCGGGTGACGGCCAACCGGCTCATCGACGAGGCTGCGCTCGAAGCCGGGCGCGATCCCCGGGAGATCCGGCGGCTGCTGAACCTGTTCCAGTTCGACGACCGGCGGCCGGTCGAGGCGTGGGTCGACGAACTGCTGCCGTACGTGCTGGAGGAGGGGTTCTCCGCGTTCCTGATCGGGCGGGACGACCCCCGGCTCATCCAGATGTTCGGGCAGGAGGTCGCGCCCGCGCTGCGGGAGGCCGTGGCCCGGGAGAGGAGGCCCTTCGACGGGCTGTCGCCACGGCTCGCCGCACGGGCGGTCGATCCGGGGCACTCCGAGTACGAGAAGGTGCGGCACTCCTACAGCTACCGGGGGTCGCCCGCGCTGGTGCTGCGGCCGGGGAACGCCGAGGAGGTGGCGGAGGCGGTGACGTATGCGCGTACACAGGACGGACCGCTGTCCATCCGGAGCGGCGGGCACGGGCTGAGCGGCCGGTCCACCAACGACGGCGGGATCGTCATCGACCTCGGGCGGCTCGACAGGGTCGAGGTGCTCGACCGGGAGACGCGGCGGATCCGGCTCGAACCCGGCGCCCGCTGGGGTGACGTCGCGGCTCGATTGGCGCCCCACGGGCTGGCGATGAGTTCCGGCGACTACGGCGACGTCGGGGTCGGCGGGCTCGGGACGACCGGCGGGGTCGGCTACCTGGCCCGCAAGTACGGGCTCACCATCGACCACGTGGTGGCGGCGGAGATCGTGCTGGCCGACGGCTCGTTCCTGCGGACCGACGCCGAGCACCATCCCGACCTGTTCTGGGCGATCAGGGGCGCGGGCGGGAACTTCGGCGTGGTCACCGCGCTGGAGCTGGAGGCCTACGAGGTGGCGAACGTCGTGCACGCCGTGCTCGTCGTCGACGCCAAGGACACCGCCACGCTGCTGGAACGCTGGGGCGACCTGGTCGAACGGTCGCCGCGCGAGCTGACGAGCTTCCTGTCGATCTTCTCCGGGCCGGTCGCGCAGGTGACGATCGTGTGGGCCGACGACGACGTCGAGGCCGCGCAGCGGGCGCTGACGCCCTTCCTGGAACTGGGGCCGATCCTCGACGCGCAGGCTCAGGTCGTTCCGTACGCCGCCACGGTCGCCCCGCCTCACAACCGTCATCGCGGTCAAGGGCTGGCGGACACCAGAAGCGGGCTGCTGCACCACCTGACCAAGGAGGCCGCCGCGAGCCTGGCCACGATGGTGCATTCGGGTGACGTGATGGTCGTCCAGGCCAGATCGGTGGGCGGCGCGGTCAACGACGTGCCGAGCGACGCCACCGCCTACCCGCACCGCAGCCAGAACTTCTCCGTCATCGCGGCCACCGCGCCACAGAACGCGGAGCGGCTCGACAAGCTGTGGGAGGAGTTCCGGCCCCAGGTCGACGGGATGTATCTCAGCTTCGAGACCGACACCTCGCCCGACCGGCTGCTCGACGCCTGGCCCGAGCCGACGCTCGGACGGCTGCGCGAACTCAAGGCGAAATACGACCCCGAGAACGTCTTCGACCGGAACTTCTCACTTGGGCGGCAGGACGCTCTCGGCCGCTAGACAGGGATCGGTGCCGGGGGCCGCGTTGAAGATCGCTTCCGCGGCCCGCCCGGCGAACTCGCGGAAGGCCTCCCGCTGGTCTTCCGGGAGACCGCCGAGCACGTGAGCCTCGGCGTCGGCCATGCGTTCCTCGCCCTCGGCCTGGACCTTGCGGCCCTTCTCGGTCGCCACGATCCGGCGCGCACGGCGGTCGCGGGGGTCGAGCTGCCGCTCGATCAGGCCGGCCTTCTCGAGGTCGTCGATGACATAGGTCAGGACGGTCCGGTCGACCGACAGCCGGGTCGCGAGCGCGCCCTGGGTCGGGACGTCTTCGTGGACGACCACCGACAGCAGGTGGAAACCCCGGCTGCCATGGGGAAGGTCGCGGAACGCCTCCTCGGCGAACTCCTGCCAGCGGCGCAGGACCATGCTGATGGACCAGCCGAAGTTGGCGGCATGCCGGGGAGCCATGCGATCCACCCTAACCTGGTCATTGCTGTTACCGTGGGGCCCGATCTCGCGCGCTCGCGGAGGCGTTTTCTCCAATGGCAGGGTTAACCACGGCGCGGCGCGTCCGCCGTCCGTCGATCTTCCACCATCCCGCACGCGTCGTCGTCGGCGGGTTCGGGTTCGCGATCCTGGTCGGCACGCTGCTGCTGTCGCTGCCGATCGCCACGACGTCGGGGACCTCCCCCGGGCTGATGCCGGCCCTGTTCACGGCCACCTCGGCGGCCTGCGTGACCGGGCTGACGATGGTCGACACCGCGGCCCACTGGTCGGTGTTCGGCGAGATCGTGATCGCGGTGCTCATCAAGATGGGCGGCCTCGGCATCATGACCCTGGCCACGCTGTTCACGGTGCTGATCGCGCGGCGGCTGAAGCTGCGCACCCAGATGATCGCCCAGGTCGAGACCCGCGCGATGAACATGAGCGACGTGCGGCGGGTGGTCCGCAACGTCGTGCTGTTCAGCCTCTTCTGCGAGGTGGTCGCGGGCACGATCCTGACGGGCCGGTTCATCATCGGCTACGGCGAACCGTTCTGGCGCGGCGCCTACCTGGGCTTCTTCCACGCGATCTCCGCGTTCAACAACGCCGGGTTCGCCCTGTGGCCCGACGGTCTCATGCGGTTCGCCACCGATCCGTGGATCTGCCTGACCATCGCGATCGCGGTCATCGTCGGCGGCGTGGGGTTCCCGGTCATCTTCGAGCTCGTACGACTGTGGCGCCACCCCCGCAAATGGTCGGTGCTGACCCGGGTGACCATGTTCATGACGACGATCCTGCTGGCCGGCGGCACGCTCGTCTTCCTGTCGGTCGAATGGCACAACCCCAAGACGCTCGGCGCGATCGACGACCCGGGCAAGCTGCTGGTGGCGTTCTTCACCGCCGTGATGCCCCGGTCGGGCGGGTTCAACAGCATCGACATCGCCTCGATGGAGCCGTCGAGCTGGCTCGTGACCGAACTGCTCATGTTCATCGGCGGCGGCAGCGCCGGCACCGCCGGGGGCATCAAGGTGACCACGTTCGGGCTGATCGTGCTCATCGTGTGGGCCGAGATGCGCGGCGAGAACCACGTGAACGTCGGCCACCGGCGGCTGTCGTCGTCGGTGCAGCGGCAGGCGGTCGTCATCACGGCGATGAGCGCGGCGCTGGTGGTCGTGTCGACGTACCTGCTGCTGCTCATCAGCCCCCACGAGCTGGAGCGGGTGCTGTTCGAGGTCGTGTCGGCCACCGGCGTGGTCGGGCTGTCGACCGGCATCACGGCTGACCTGCCGCAGGCGGGGCAGATCCTGCTGCTGGTCCTGATGTTCATCGGGCGCATCGGGCCCCTCACTCTTGGATCGGCGCTGGCGCTGAAGGAACGCACCCGCCGCTACGAACTCCCCGAGGAGCGTGTGATCGTTGGCTGACAAGAGCGACGCCGTCGTGATCATCGGGCTGGGCCGCTTCGGGAGCTCGCTGGCTCTCGAACTCACCCGGCGCGGTACCGAGGTCCTGGCCATCGACAGCAATTCCAAGACCGTGCAACACCTGGCCGGGCACATCACCCACGTGGCCACCGCCGACGCGACCGACCTCGAAGCGCTGAAACAGCTGGGCGTGCCCGACTTCTACCGGGCCGTCGTGGCCATCGGCACCGGCCTGGAGGCGAGCATCCTCACGGCGTCGCTGCTGGTGGAGATGGAGATCGAGGACATCTGGGCCAAGGCCATCAGCAAGCAGCACGGCCAGATCCTGCGGCGCATCGGCGTGCACCACGTGGTGTTCCCCGACAACGACATGGGCGAGCGGGTGGCGCGGCTGGTGAGCGGGCGGATGCTCGACTACATGCAGGTCGACGACGACTTCGCGCTCTGCAAGACCCGGCCGCCGCGCGAGTACGTCGGGAAGCCGCTGGGCGAGTCGAACCTGCGGCGCAAATATGGAGTCACGGTGGTGGCCGTGAAGAGCCCCGACCAGGATTTCACGTACGCGACCGCGGACACCGAACTGTCCTACGGCGACGTGATCCTCATCTCCGGGCGAACCGACGACGTGGAGCGGTTCGCGGAACTGCCATGAGATCGGGAGGGGGAGCACCTCCCGACCCGGGTCCTACGGGCTCGTGCAGGTGAGCGAGGCCGGGACTCCGTTGGTGGTGCCGTTCCAGCTGCCGAGGAAGCCGAACGTGGTCGTGGCACCGGCGTTGATCGTGCCGTTGTAGTTGACGTTGCGGACGGTGACGTTGCCACCGCTGGTGGTCTGCGTGCCGCTCCAGATCTGGGTGATGGCCTGGCCGTTGGGGAACGCCCAGCGCACCGACCACGCGGTGACCCGGGAGACGGCCCTCACGGTGACCTCGGCCTGGAACCCGCCCGGCCACTGCGAGATGACCCGGTAGGTGGCACTACACGGACCCGGAGGTGGCGTCGGACTGGGTGAAGGAGAGGGTGAAGGCGAAGGGCTGAGCGACGGCGACGGCGACGGCGACGGCGACGGGCTCGTATTCGGCAGCCGGAACGAATAGAACCTCGTGCTGGCCGTGCCACCACGTGAATAGCCGTTGCCCCAGTACACGCGGCCTCCTGCAATGGCCGCGCCGCCGTTCGACGAACCCGCGCCCTGGTACTCCCAGAGCACGCGTCCGTTATTGGCGTCGAGGGCGTACATCCAGTTGTTCATGGAGCCCACGTACAGGACCCCATTTGCGTAGGTCACCGGGCCGATCGACCGGCCTCCCCGGGGTTCGGGGACCTGCCACAGCAGCTGGCCCGTCACCGCGTCGAGCGCGCCGAACGAGCTGTAGTTGATGGTCTGGCCGTTCGGCAGCGTGTGCGGCAGGTTCCCGGCGTTGCTCGACGTGAAGAAGACACGACGGCCGTCGGTGGCGGTGCCCCACTGGATACCACCTTGGGTGGAACCCGGGCCGACCGAGGCCGACCAGATGATGGCACCGGTCACCGCGTCGAGCATCCAGAACTCGCCGCTCTTCTGGCCGGCGCCCACGGCGCGGCGGCCGTTGAGGTCGTAGAGGTGGGTGCCGTCGCCGGTGTCGTGGTCGGGGCCGGGGTTGGGGCAGTTGTTGGGCGGGAAGCCGGGCAGGCAGGCGAAGTTCCACTCGTCGAACCTGGCCGGTCCCGTGTTCCATTTGATGGCGCCGGTGGTCAGGTCCATCGCGACGATGGAGTCCTTGGCGTTCCAGGCCGGCATGCACTGCTGGGGGGTGCCGCCGTTGTTCTGGCACTGGCGGACGCTGTTCGGGATCGAGTAGTTCTGTCCCGTACCGACGAAGATCGAGTTCGACGCCACGTCGATGCTGGGCGTCGTGCCCCAGACCGACGCGCCGCTGAAGACGTCGCCGCCCGGCCCCTGGTCGGGGAGGGTGTACGACTTCCAGCGCCGCGCCCCGGTGCTCGCGTCGAGCGCGACGACGCTGCCCCGGAAGGTGCAGCAGTCATATGCCGTGTCGGATGCCAGGGAGAACTCGTCCGACGAGACGCCCTGGTAGAGCACCCCGTCGTAGTAGACCGCGCCGCCGGTGAGCACGGCCCGAGGGTGCGGGTCGGCCGCGACGTTCCACCGCAGGTTGCCGTTCGCGGTGTCGACGGCCAGCACCCGGGCGCCGGTCTGGGTGCCGATGAACACGGTGTTCCCGGCCACGACGGGGCTGGTGCGGGAGACGACCGTACCGGTGGCCCCGACGTAGGCGGCGACCGACCGCGACCAGATCACCGCGCCGGTCGCGGCGTCGACCTTGTGCAGGTAGCCACCCCAGTCGGGGAAGTAGACGGCCCCGTCGACCACAGCGGGCGTCGCCGACACGTCTCCTCTCGTCGTGTACTGCCAGGCGAGTTGCAGCCCGGGGACCGTCGTCGTGCTGAGCGCGGTCTCGGTGGGATTGGACCGGGTGTTGCTGATGTTCTGGCCACCCATCGACCACTGCGGGTCGTCGACCGCGCTCGCGGGGGTCGTGACGATCACCGCGAGTACCACGGCCGCCGAAATCACTTTGGTTAAACTTCGCACACCGCCTCCTGAACCGATTTTTCTGGACGGACCGGCGAACGATAACCGGCGGAAATTTCGGCCCAATTGAAACTTTCACCCGACGGCGATTCCTCCCGGTATGCAGAAGATGTCCCGTGTAAGTTTCAGGTTCTACTCGGTGATTGCGTGATATGCGGAAAATTGCGTAAGCACGCCCAGGATCTCCACGCGTGACTTGGCGCTCCGGAAGCGATCTCATAAACCCCGATCGAATTGTTCGGGGGACGAGGAGAATCGTGCGACACCATCTTGCCCGGATCGCCCTGGTGGCGTTGGCGCTGGCAGGGACGGCGCAGCCCGCGCTGGCCGCCGACCGGCCGGATTTCCGGATCACCCGGTTCCTCGGTGAGCAGCGACTGCCGCACCTGACCCAGGTCGAGGGCACCACGCTCGGCGGACTGTCCGGAATCGACCGCGATCCGTTCACCGGAACCTGGTATTTCATCTCCGACGACCGCTGGCGCTACCAGCCGGCCCGTTTCTACACCGGCAAACTCGACATCAACAAGCGGACCGGCGAGTTCCGCGGCGTGAGCGTCAACAGCGTGTACACGCTGAAGCGGCCCGACGGCACGCCCTACCCCGCCTACGCCCAGCCCGATTCCGCCGACCCCGAGAGCATCCGGTGGGACCCGCTGACCCGGCGCCTGGTCTGGTCGAGCGAGGGTGACCGGCCCGACCCGCAGAACACCGCGATCCCGCTGTCGCAGCAGTTCATCCGTTTCGCCACCAAGCAGGGCGAGCACGTCAGGGCGCTGCACCTGCCCGACAACCTGCTGCTGACCAGTGAGAACCGGGGGCCGCGCCGCAACTTCGGCATCGAGGGCCTGACGCTGACCAAGCACCGGATCGCCGCGATCGTCGAGGGCCCGCGCTTCGAGGACGGCGCCCCGCCCTCGCTCGACGGGGGCGCCCCGGCGCGGATCACGGTGTGGAACCGCAACGGCCGGGTCCGCGCCCAGTACGCCTACCCGATCGAGAAGCTGCCCGCCGCCCCGATCCCGCCGACCGGCGCGACCGACAGCGGCGTGTCCGAACTGCTGGCCATCGACGACCACCGCTACCTGGCGCTGGAGCGGTCGTGGATCGAGGGCGTCAACTACCGCGTGCGGCTCTACGAGATCGACCTGCGCGGCGCCACCAACATCCTGGGCCGCGACAGCCTGATGACGCGCATGTTCTACCAGCCGGTCCGCAAGAGCCTGGTGCTCGACATCAACCAGCCCGAGCCCACCCAGAACCTGGAGAGCCTGGCGTGGGGCCCGAGGCTGAAGACGGGTGAGTGCACCCTGGTCATCGGCTCCGACGACAACTTCTCGGCCCAGGAGTCGACGCAGTTCCTCCTGTACGCGGCCAAGGGCTGCCCCCGCCACTGATCAGAAGTAACGCAGCCAGATGTACGCCCACGCCATCGTCGTGCTGAGCAGTGTCACCACGATTCCGTAGCGGGTGAACTGCCAGAACGAGATCGCGTTGCCCGTACGGGCGGCGATGCCGATGGCGACGACGTTGGCGCTGGCCGCCACCGCCGTGCCGTTGCCCCCGAAGTCGGCGCCGAAGGCGAACGACCACCAGAGGGCCTGCGAGGTCTGCGGGTCGGGGGCGGCGGCCGCCATGCCCTCGACGACGGGGGCCATGGTGGCGACGTACGGGATGTTGTCGAAGAACGCGCCGAGGACGGCCGAACCGAAGAGCAGTGACGTGGCGGCGGCGAAGTGGTTCTGGCCGAACAGGTCGACGGTCCACTCGCCGATCGTCCGGATCGCCCCGGTGTGGGTGAGGCCGGCTACCATCACGAACAGGCCCATGAAGAAGACCAGCGTGGGCCATTCGACCTCTTTGAGCACGTCGGACAGGTCGGCCTTGGTGACCAGCAGCATGACCCCGGCGCCGACCAGCGCGACGATCGAGGGCTGGACGTGGAAGACCGCGTGCAGCCCGAAGGCCACGACCACGCCGCCGAGCACCGCCAGCGACTTGACCAGCAGCTTCTTGTCGGTGATCGCGCGCTTCTCCTGCATGGCCATGACGGCCGCGACGTGCTCCGGGTGGTATTCGAAGGACTTGCGGAACAGCGGGTACGTGAGCAGCACGAACGCCGCGAAGATGACCACGACGGCCGGGGCCATGTGGATGAGGAAGTCGTTGAACGTCAGGCCCGCGCGGCTGCCGATGATGATGTTCGGCGGATCGCCGATCAGGGTGGCGGCGCCACCGATGTTCGAGGCCAGGATCTCGGCGATCAGGTAGGGCTGGGCGGGAATGCGCAGCCGCTGGCACACCATCACCGTCACCGGGGCGACCAGCATGATCGTGGTGACGTTGTCGAGGAACGGCGAGGCGACGGCCGTGATGGCCATCAGCATCACCATCAGCCGGTAGGGCCGGCCGAGTGATTTCTTCGCGGCCCAGATGGCCAGGTAGTCGAACAGCCCGGTCTGTTTGATGACGCCGACGATCACCATCATGCCGAGCAGCAGGAAGATGACGTTCCAGTCGATGCCGGAGTGCTCGGAGAAGAAGACGTCCGCTCCGGGCGCGAAACCGAGGACGGTCATGACTCCGGCGGCGACCAGGACGACCTTGACCTTGTCGGCCTTCTCCGTGGCGATGAAGAAGAACGCGATCACGAAGACGCCGAAGGCGAGGATCGCGCTCATCCCGGCCTGACCAGTCGGATCGTGGGCATGCGAAAACGACCTCCGAGCAAGTGAGGGGTTGGACGCCGGCGGTGGACAGCCCGCACAGTCACTACCGCCGACGCCCAAGTCGGAAATGTCGGGCCGCTCGCCCTGCTGACAGGCCTCCTGGCGAGCGGCCCGAGCTCAGATCGACAGGCTGATCAGCAGCCGTTCGAGCGTGATGGCGCCGAAAAGCGTGCCGTCGTCGGCGACGACGGCCACCAGCGGGCTGCGCGCCCGCGCCATCAGTGCGGCGATCTCCAGCAGGGTCGCCCCGAGGGGCACGGTGACCGGTTTGGCCACCGGTTTGGGCAGGCAGTCACCCACGGTCAGGTTGCCGAGTTCCTGCCAGAACACGTCGGCGTGGGCCTCGTCCAGGGTCCGCGCCAGTGCGGGATCCTCATGGATGCTCAGCGGGATGGCCAGCCGGAGCACCTGGGTGCCGGGCAGGACCGTCCAGGGTCGGCCCCGGTCGTCGACCACGACGAGCCCGGGAAGCCGGTTCAGGACCATGATCCGGACCGCGCGCACGACCGAGTCGGTCGAGGTCACGGTCGGCAGGGTCGCGGCGATGTCGCGCGCTTGCATGTCACCATCCACTCGCGCCGGACGGTAGGTCGTGTAGGTCTCGGTCACGGCCTGTCACCTCCGGAGTTGGGAACGCCTTCAGTCTTCCTTCCGGGCTTTTATACGACTATGGGGTCTGACACCCATCTTGGGTGGGGTGCGTCCTGCATGGACAGACCGGCCGATGATTGCCAACCTGGAACCATGGGCCCCTTGTTCTGGCGACTGTGCGTAATCAACGGCGGGGTGTTCACCCTCGGCACGCTCGCACTGGCGCTCTCCCCGGCCACGGTGTCGTCGCCGATCAGGCTCCGCGAGATCCTGGTTCTGGCGGCGGGCCTGGCCATCATCCTGGTGACCAACGCGCTGCTGCTGCGCACCAGCCTCGCCCCGCTGACCACCCTGACGGCGCTGATGCACCGCGTCGACCTGCACACCCACGACCGGGCGGTCGACCGGGGGAACGGGGACCTCACCTACGTCATCGACAGTTTCAACACGATGCTGGAGCGCCTGGAACACGAGCGCACGTCGGCCTCCGCCCACGCGCTCGCCGCCCAGGAGGGCGAACGCCAGCGCATCGCCCGCGAACTCCACGACGAGATCGGCCAGAGCCTGACCGTGGCGCTGCTGGGCCTCAAACGGGCCGTCGACCGCGCGCCCGACGACCTCACCGAGGAGCTCGACCTGGTCAGAGACGCCATCAGGGGCAGCCTCGACGAAGTGCGGCAGGTGGCGCGGCGGCTGCGCCCCGGCGTCCTGGAGGACCTCGGCCTGCACAGCGCGCTGACCGCACTGGCCGCCGACGTCGCCCCGGCCGTGGAGGTGACCCGGCGGATCGACCCGCTGCCGCCGCTCTCCCCCGAGGTCGAACTGGTCATCTACCGGATCGCGCAGGAGAGCCTGACCAACGTGGTCCGCCACGCCAAGGCCTCTCACGTACGGCTCTCGCTCCGCGCCGACGGCCCCGACCTGGTGCTGAGGATCGCCGACGACGGAATCGGCGGCGCCCGCACCGACGGGGCCGGAATGCGGGGTATGCAGGAACGGGCGCTGCTGATCGGCGCCCGGCTGACGGTCGCCTCAACCCAGGGCACCGAGGTCAGGCTGACGATTCCCGGAGTGATCGCATGACGCGCATCCTGCTCGCCGACGACCACGCGCTCGTCCGGCGCGGGGTGCGCCTCATCCTCGACGCCGAACCCGACCTGGAGGTCGTGGCCGAGGCCGCCGACGGCGCCGAGGCGGTCGAGGCCTGCCGCGACGAGACACTCGACCTGGCCATCCTCGACATCGCGATGCCCCGGATGACCGGCCTCCAGGCCGCCAGGGAGATCTCCAAGCGCTGGCCGGGCATCCGCATCCTGATCCTGTCGATGTACGACAACGAGCAGTACTTCTTCGAGTCGCTCAAGGCGGGCGCCTCGGGTTACGTGCTGAAGTCGGTCGCCGACCGCGACCTCATCGAGGCGTGCCGGGCGGCGGTGCGCGGCGAGCCGTTCCTCTACCCGGGCGCGGTCACCGCGCTGATCCGCGACTATCTGCGCCGCCACCGCCAGGGCGACCCATTGCCCGACCAGATCCTCACGCCCCGCGAGGAGGAGATCGTCAAGCTCATCGCCGAGGGCAACTCGACGAAGGCGATCGCCGAGACCCTGGTCATCAGCCCGAAGACGGTCGACCGCCACCGCGCCAACATCCTGGCCAAACTCGGCATGAGCGACCGCCTCGACCTGACCCGCTACGCCATCAGGGCCGGGTTGATCGAGCCCTGAGCCTTCTGAGCATGCGGGCGTCGTCGAAGCCGGCCTCGCGCGCCGCCGCCTCGATCGTCGTGCCGTGGCCGATCAGGTGTTCGGCGTGTTCGAGCCGCAGAGACTGCTGGTAGCGCAGCGGGGTGAGGCCGGTCGCCCGGCTGAAGAGCCTGGTCAGGGTGCGTTCGCTCACCCCTGCGCCCGAGGCGAGCCGGGCCAGCGGGAGCGGTTCGGTGAACCTCCGGTCGATCGTGTCCTGCACGCGGTGAACGGTGTCGTCGAGGTGGTCACGATGGCGGAGCATGGCGCTGGCCTGGGGTTCGGTGCCGTTGCGGCGGGCGTACACGACCATCTCGCGGGCCACCTGGGCGGCGCGGGCCGGGCCCTCCCGGGCGGCCACGATGTTCAGGGCCAGGTCGATGCCGCTGGCGATGCCCGCCGAGGTCAGCACCCGGTCGTCGACCGTGAACAGCACGTCCCTGACGACCGTGGCCCTGCGGAAGCGGCGGGCGAGGTCGTCCTGGAGTTCGTGGTGGGTGGTGCAGCGGCGGCCGTCGAGCAGGCCCGCCGCACCGAGCGCGCGGGCTCCCGCGCAGACGCTCGCGACCACGCCACCCTCCTCGTGGTGGCGCCGCAACCGCGAGAGCATCTCCTCGCGCAGTTCCGTCTCGCCACGCCAGCCGGGCACCACGATCAGGTCGCCGGGGGTGAGCGCGGGCCACTCTTGCCCCGCCGCGACCGGCAGGCCCTGGGCGCTCATGACCTGGGGCCGGTCGGCGACGTAGGCCAGGCGGTAGCCGGCCGTGTCGAAGACCTGGGCCGGACCGGCCAGGTCGAGCAGGTGCACCTGGTCGACCAGGGCGAAGACGACCAGGGTCATTCCAGCTCGGCCACCGTCGCGATGCGGGCGAAGCGGTCGCGGAGCACGGCCTCGGTGCGGGCCGAGATCTCGTCGGGGGTGAAGCCGCCGACGCCCTCGTTGGTGGTCGCCTCGGTCACGAAGACGACCTGATAGCCCAGGTCACAGGCCAGCCGGGCGGTGGTCTCCACACACTGTTCGGTACGGATCCCGCACACCACCACCTCTCCCACCCCGGCCTCGACGAGCCGCTGCTGGAGGTTGGTCGTGGTGAACGCGTTGTGGGCCGACTTGTGGAGGACCGGCTCCCCGTCGACCGGCTGGTCGAGCTCGGCCATGAGCTTCACGTGGCCCGACGCCGGGTCGAACACCCCGCCGCTGCCCTCCTCGGCGTGCAGCACCCAGACGACCTTGTCACCCCGCGACCGGGCGGCCCGGACCAGCCGGTTGACCGGCTCGGCGATCTTCGGGTTGCCGATGCGGTCCCACTCGGGCCGGGCGCGGAAGGATTCCTGGACATCGATGACGATGAGCGCGCGTTTCATGCTCTCCAGTCTGACCTCGGCGAAGGGACGTCGGCCAGGCTGGATCGGGTCCCGGGCCGGACCGATCCGGTCACGTACGCGCCAGGAACTCCCGGGTGCGCGGATGCTGCGGCGAGCCGAAGATCTGGTCGGGGTGGCCGCGCTCCAGCAGCACCCCGTCGGCCAGGAAGCAGACCGTGTCGGCGATGTCGCGGGCGAAACCCATCTCGTGGGTGGCCAGGATCATCGTCATGCCCGAGTCCTTGAGCTCGCGGATCACCCCGAGCACCTCGTTGACCAGCGTCGGGTCGAGCGCCGAGGTCACCTCGTCGAGCAGCAGCAACCGGGGCTGCGTCGCGATGGCGCGGATGATCGCCACCCGCTGCTGCTGACCGCCCGACAGCCGGTCGGGGTAGTCGCGCGCCTTCCCCTCCAGCCCGAACCGGATCAGCAGCTCGCGCGCCTGCTCCTCAGCCTGGTCGCGGGCGACGCCGTGCACCTTCCGGGGGGCGAGGGTGATGTTGTCGAGCACGTTCATGTGGGGGAACAGGTTGTAGGCCTGGAAGACGATCCCGATCCGTTTGCGCACGTCGTCGACGTCGGCCCGGACGTCGGTGATCTCCACGTCGTCCAGGAAGATCGCGCCGTCGTCGACGGTCTCCAGCAGGTTCACGCAGCGCAGCAGGGTCGACTTGCCCGAGCCGGAGGACCCGATGAGGCAGACCACTTCATGGGTGTCGACGGTGAGATCGACGCCCTTGAGGACGTCGTGGTCCCCGTACCTCTTCCAGACCCCGTCGATCGTGAGGAGGGTCATGCCGCGCCTCCGCGCTGACGGGCCGCGCGCGCGGCCAGGTGGTCGGCGAATCGGGCCATCGGGACCGTGAGGGCCACGAACAGCAGCGCGGCCACGAGGTAGGGGGTGTACGTGAACGTTTTCGCCACGTGGATCTGCGCCTGTCGCAGCGCCTCCAACGGCCCGAGCACGGCGACGAGTGCGGTGTCCTTCTGGAGCGAGGCGAAGTCGTTGAGCAGCGGGGGCACGACTCGCCTGAAGGCCTGCGGGACCACGACGTACCGCATCGTCTGACCGTGCGAGAGCCCGAGCGAGCGCGCGGCGGCCCGCTGGCTGGGGTGGATCGAGTCGATCCCCGACCGGAACACCTCGGCGACGTAGGCGGTGTACGAAAGGATCAGTGCAATCGTCCCCAGCACGATGGGATCACTCGGCGCCCCCTGGAGCTGGAGCGCCGGGATGCCGAACCCGACCAGGTAGACCAGCAGGATGGTCGGGATGCCGCGGAAGACGTCGGTGTAGAGGATGGCCAGCATCCGCAGCGGGAAGAACACCGGCGCGCGCAGCCCGCGCACCAGCGCCACCCCGAGCCCGAGCACCAGAATGATCGGCTCGGCGATCAGGAAGACCGTCACGTTCAGCAGGAAGCCCTTGAGCACATCGGGGAACGAGGTGACGAAGGCGTCCCAGCTGAAGAAGGTCTCCCGCACGCGCGGCCAGCCCGGCGAGGCCAGCAGCCCGCCGACGACGAGAACGACCACAACGACGGTCGAGGCCGTCGCCACCGAGAGCGAGCGGCGCCCCTGGGTCTTGAGCAGCCGCTCGCGCTCCTTCTGCCGGTCGCTCTTGACCCAGGCGGTCGTCACGAGAGTTCGGGTGCGCCCGCGGCCGAGGTCAGCCACTGCTGCTCGATCGCGGTCAGCTCACCAGAGGACTTCATGTCGGCCAGCGCCTTGTTGACGCAGCTCACGAGGGTGTTGCCCTTCTCGAAGAGCAGCCCGAACTCCTCCGGAGAACCGCTGGAGGCGGCGAACTGCCCGACGATCTTCGACCCGTCGATCTGCGCGGCGGTGACGTAGAACGCGGTCGGCAGGTCGACCACGATGGCGTCGATCTGCTTGTTCTTCAGCGCGTTGACGGCGTCGATCTGCTGGTTGAACACGCTCGGGTCGTCTTCGGGCTGGATCACTTCCTGCACCGCCGACAGTGCCGTCGTCCCGGCCTGTACGCCGATCTTCGCGCCCTTGAGCCCCGCGAGATTCGTCGCGGCGGCGAACTCGGAGTCACCGAGCGAGACGACCGCCTGCTTGACGGTGTAGTAGCCGTCGGAGAAGTCGACCGCGTTCGCCCGCTCAGGCGTGATGGAGACCTGGTTGATGTCGAAGTCGAACTTCTTCGGCCCCGGCGCGAACGACGCGTCGAACGGGACGGTCTCCCACACGACCTCCGTCGGCGCGAACCCGAGACCCTTCGCGACGGCGGCCGCGACGGCGCCCTCGAAGCCCTGTCCGTTGGACGGCTCGTCGTCCTTGAACCACGGCTCGTAGGCCGGCTTGTCGGTGCCGATGGTGAGCTTGCCGGGCGTGATGAGCTTGAGGCTCTCCTTGGCGCACGCGTCGGCGGCGGACGCCGTGCCGCTGGGGGCCGGCGCCGCGGTCTCTTCGGGAGCGCAGGCGGTCGCGAGGATGAGCACACCGGCCGCCAGAAGAAGCGAGGAGCGGTGCATGGGGGAGCCTCCGGAGTCGTACGGGACCAACCTTCCGATGATGTCGGAAATGTCCGACCTCGGCAAATACACAGAACAGTATCGATGAGATCACGAACCGTGAACGGCGCATCGATCCGATCCCGGAACGATCACGGCTATCGGTTTCGGAGCGGTCGCGGCTTTTCCTGAAAATGTGCGGCATACCTGGATCGGCCAGCCCCTGACCGTGCTGGCCCTGGTCGTGCTCGTCGTCAACGACCATCTGCTGAAAGCGACCTTTCCCGGGTTCGTGACCGGGAAGCTGAGCGACGTCGCGGGGCTGGTGCTCCTGCCCCCGCTGCTCGACCTGTTGGTACGGCGGCCCCGGCTCTCCATCGCGATCACCGGAGCCGGATTCACGCTGGTCAAGACGACCGCCACCGGGGCCTGGCTGGCCTCCGAGGCGTGGTCGCTGGTGTGGAACCCCTCGGTGGTGCTCGCCGATCCCACCGACCTGCTGGCACTCCCGGCGTTGTGGGTGGCCTGGTGGGCGTACACACATCCGGTGTCCGTGCACAGGGCGGTGGTGTTCCTCGTCGTGCCGCCCGCCGTACTGGCGGTGGCCGCGACCGCCGCGCCGGTCGAGTTCACGCCCTATTCGGCCCTGTCGGCCGTGGCCGATGGCGAGGAGATCCTCGTCCATGTGCAGGGCGGCTACAGCGGATACACCGCCAGCAACGCCTATCGGACGATCGACGGCCTCACCTGGCGGGGTGAGAGCCACCTCGACGCCGCCCCGCCGAGAGGGCGGGCCTGCCACGGGGGCGCGTGCTATCGGATCGTGCCGGGTCGCCTGCGGCTGGAGCAGTCTTCCGGCGGGCCGTGGACGACCGCGTGGGAGATCACCGACGAGCAGTACGACCGGCTCGGGCGGGCCCGAGGCGGGCCGGAGCCTCGGCGGCCGACCTCGCGGGCCGTGGCGGTGACCGCACGACTGGTCGTGGTGGTCAACGGCGACGACGGCATCGCCGTGCGGGACGCGACCGGCGCCTGGCGCCGATTGGGGCTCGGGCCCGGAGGTTTCAAGGCGGACCTGGCGCCGTCGTTGTCGGAACCCGGCCGTTACAACGTGGAGGGCTATGTGTGGAGCGCGGCGATCGCGGCCGCGCTGCTGGCGCTCATGGCGTTCACCCTCGAATGGAAGTTCCTGCTCGCCGCTTTCACCCTGGGCCTGGGCGCGCTGCTGGGCATGGCCGCCGCAGAGGGGCTCCTCATCATCGGCGTCCTGGTGCAGGCTCTGGTCCTCCTGCCGGGGTTCGTGATCTTCCTGGCGGCACTCGTCCTGGTCCGGATGCCCTGGTGGCAGCTCGCGGGGAGCGCGGTGGCGGGCGCCCTGGCCTGGGCGGCCGTCGCGGTGCCGCACGCGGCCTGGAGCGCGGGCCACATCGGGTTCTACGCCGACGCCGAGAGGCTGGCGATCGCCGGGTTCGTGGTGGTGGCGGTCGCCGGGACGGTGGCGGCGTACCTGACCGGAGCGGTGCATCGGCGATCACACGATCCGGTGCCGAAATGATCACGGCTATCGTTTTCTCCGATTTCACCGCTTTTCCTGAGAGTTGTGCGGAATACCTGGATCGGGCACCCGCTGACGGTGCTGGCGCTGGTCGTGCTCGTGGTCAACGACCACGTGCTGAAGGCGGCCTTCCCCGGGTTCGTGACCGGGAAGCTGAGTGACATGGCGGGGCTGATCCTCTTCCCACCGCTGCTCGACCTGGCGCTCCGGCGGCCCAAGGTCTCCATAGCGATCACCGGCGTCGCGTTCACGCTGGTCAAGGGCGCCGAGACCGGGGCCTGGCTGGCCTCCGAGGCGTGGTCGCTGGTGTGGAACCCGTCGCTGGTCCGCGCCGACGTCACCGACCTGCTGACCCTGCCCGCGCTCGGGGTGGCGTGGTGGGCGTACCGGCACCCGGTGCCCGTGCACAAGGCGGTGGTGTTCCTCGTCGTGCCGCCCGCCGTGCTGGCGGTGGCCGCGACCAGCATGAGCGAGTACGACTGGCCCTACAGCGCCTACGCCGTCGAGTCGGACGGGGACGAGATCGTCGTCCACACCGAGGGCGGCTACGGCCACGGCAACGACAAGATCGTCTACCGGACCCGCGACGGGGTCACCTGGCACAAGTGGATCCAGAACGACTGGGTCGAGGGCGCGGCCAAGGTCTGCCGGTCGACGTGCTATCGGATCGTGCCGGGTCACCTGCGGGTGCAGGAGGTCCGGGACGGCAGGTGGACGACCGTCTGGGAGATCCCCGACGGGGTCCGCGACCGCCTGTTCCGGACGTACCGCACGGGCAATCCCGAGTGGTCGAGCGACCTCCGGGAACCGGTGGAGTCGCTGTCGGTGGCGGTGACCGAGCGGCTGGTGGTCGTCGCGAACGGCGCCGACGGCATCGCCCTGCGCGACGCCCGGGGCACCTGGCACCGGCTGGGCCTCGGTCCCGACGGGTTCGACCCGGCCGAGGCGGCGCCGTTGACCGTGTCCGGCGGCTACGACGTGTTCACTCCGGTGGTCCTGGCGGTGCTGGCCACCACGTTGCTGGTGCTGTTCGGGGGTACCCACAGCCCTCTGGTCGTGGTGGGCGGGCCGCTGATCGTCCTCGGTGTGAAGTTGGCCCTGGACTCGGGAGAGTCGTTCATGATCACGGGCGCGATCGTCTTCTCGCCGCTGCTCTGCCTGATGGGGATCGTCATGGTGGCGTTCGGCGTCTCGCGCGCCAAGCCGCCCAGGGTGATGGCCACGGTGAGCGTGGCCTTCGCGCTGCTGACCGTGGTGGCGGTGGTGGCGCCCTACGCCGCCTGGCAGGCGGGCCTGCTCGACCTCTACTCCGACGCCGTCAACGCGGCGATCGGCGGCTTCGTCGTCGTGGCCGTCGCGGGCATGGTGGCCGCGCACCGGACGCACCCAGGAAAGGTCACGTGAGATCGTGCGGCATTCGTGGATCGGCCAGCCCCTGACCGTGCTGGCGCTGGTCGTGCTCGTCGTCAACGACCACCTGCTGAAGTTCACCTGGCCCGGGGTCGTCACCGGGAAGCTCAGCGACGTCGCGGGGCTGATCGTCGCACCGGCCGTGCTCGACCTGCTGCTGCGCCGGCCCGCCGTCTCCATCGCGGTCACCGGCGTGGGGTTCACCCTGGTCAAGGCCACCGAGACCGGGGCCTGGCTGGCTTCGGAGGCGTGGTCGCTGGTCTGGGGTCCGTCGCTGATCCTCGCCGACCTCACCGACCTGCTCACCCTTCCCGCGTTGTGGCTGGCCTGGTGGGCCTCCCGGCATCCGGTGCCCGTGGGGAAGACCGTGGTGCTGCTGCTGATCCCGGCCGCCGTGCTGGCGATCACGGCGACCAGTCCCGAGCAGCCGGTGGTGCCGCCCATCGCCTACGCCACCGAGGTCCGCGACGGCGCGATCATTGTCCTGACCACCCAGGGCACTTCCGAGTGGACCACCCGGGACGGGACCTCCTGGCAGCGGTGGACCGGCGCGGTCAGGGACACGCCCACGACCTTCTCCTGCGTGGTCTACCACTGCTTCCGTATCGTGCCGGGGCGCTTGAAGGTCGAGGAGTCTCGGGACGGCGGAGCCTGGACGACCGCGTGGGAGCTCTCCCCTCACGTCCAGGATCGGCTCCTCCGGGCCTATCCGCCCGAATGGCACGAGGACGTGCAGCCCGTCGAGTCGCTCAGCATCTCGGCGATCCCCGGGCTGGTCGTGGTCGCCAACGGGGCTGACGGAGTCGTCGTCCGCAACTCTGCCGGCACCTGGCGCCGCCTCGGCCTGGGTTACTTCGGGCCCTCTCCGACGCTGACGGTCGCCGAGAACACTCCCGGCCGATGGGAGGCCGACCTGTCGGACAAGGCCCTGCTCATCGCCATCGCGGCCGGGCTGCTCGCCCTCGTGGTGGCGGTGCGCAACCTGGCCTTCACCTTCGGCGCGGCGCTCGCCTGGCCGGCCGCGTGGGCGTGGCTGGCTCCCCGGCAGTACTTCGGCGATCTCTTCATGCAGCCCGACTCCCGCGAGATCCTCGTGTGCGCGCTGGCGTTCCCGCCCCTGTCGCTGGGGCTGTTCATCGCCGGCGCCGTGATGGCGAAGCCGCCGCCGTGGATTTGGGGAGCGGGCGCCCTCACGACCGTGATCACCTGGCTGGTCGTCCTGGCGCCGTTCGAAGCCTGGAGCATCGGCTGGGTGCCCGCCTACGACCAGGCGGAAGTCCTCGCCATCGTGCTCGGTGCGGTGGTCGCCGCGGGAGCGGCCTTCGTCACGGCGCGATACGGAGCACCGCCGCGCCGTTCACCCGATCACTCGCCAGATCACTGAGCGCGCGGTCGGCCCGGTCGAGCGGATACGACGTCGTCTCCACGGTCAGCGGGTGGTCGGCGACGAACTCCAGGAAGGCGTGGCCGTCCTCGCGCGTGTTGGCCGTGACCGAGCGCAGGTCGCGCTCCTCGAAGAGGTGCTTGTCGTAGTCGAGCGCCGGGATGTCGGTCAGGTGGATGCCGGCGACGGCCAGGGTGCCGCCCCGGTCGAGGGCTTCGAGCGCGGTCGGCACCAGGTCGCCGACGGGGGCGAACAGGATCGCGGCGTCGAGCTTCTCCGGCGGCTGCTCGTAGGCGCCGCCCGCCGAGGCCGCGCCGAGGGAGAGCGCGAGCTTGCGCGCCTCCGCCGACCGGGTCAGCACGTGGACCGTCGCGCCGCGCTTGATCGCGACCTGCGCGGTCAGGTGGGCCGAGGCGCCGAAGCCGTAAATGCCGAGCCGTCCGCCCGGCGGGAGTTCGGCCCGGAGCAGCGAGCGGTAACCGATGATCCCCGCGCACAGCAGCGGCGCGAGTTTCTCCGCCGGATAGTCGTCGGGCAGCGGATAGACGTAATCGCTCGGCGCGACCAGATATTCGGCGTATCCGCCGTCGGCGTCCCATCCGGTGTACGTCGAATTCGGGCACAGATTCTCGTTGCCGCGACGGCAGTACTGACACGTCCCGTCGGTCGAGCGCAGCCACTCGACGCCGACCCGCTCGCCGGTCTCGGCGATCCGGCCGACCGCCTGGTGCCCTGGCACGGTGCGGGGCCGGTGCGGGGGCAGTTCGCCCGCGAGAAGGTGCAGGTCGGTGCGGCACACGCCACAGACCTCGACCTGTACGAGCACCTCGCCCGGCCCCGGCTCGGGAACCGGCAGCCGGGTGAACTCCAGTGCCCCCGGCCGGGCCACGACCCAGGCGTTCATGTCCATAAATCCGACGATAGGCGGCTCTCCGCAAGGAATTGATAAAAGGTGATCAATGGTCGCTTTCGTCGGTGGTCAGAACGCATACCTTTCTTGTTGTGGCCACGATCATGTCGAACACGACGCGCTATCTCTGCGCGGCCGGATATCTCGACACCCGGTTCCGCGAGGCGGTGCTCGGGGAACTGGTCCACGACCCCTATCGGGGTGTGGCCCCTTCGGCGGGCGACGTCGATGTAGTCCCGGTGGTCCGGCACTGCCTGCGGGCGCGGCGGTTGATGGCGTACCGGGATCTGCTGGTCTCGCTCGTGATCGCGGCCGGGCTGGTGCTCGACTTCTGGCGGATGGTGAGCTGGCTCATCGTGCTGGCCGGGTTCGTCTGGTTCCGGCACTCGCGGCGGGGCGGGCCGGTCGTGGTGATGGTCGTCGGCGTGCTGCTGATGGTCAAGGTGCCGTGGCTGGAGGCGCTGATCAGCGGGCAGCCGGTCGACCTGGGCGCCATGCCGGTCGGGATGACGGCGATCGCGGTCACCGTGGTCGTCGTGGCGGGGTTCCGGCTGCTCACCGGACTGATCCTGGTGAGACGGCTGCGCGCCGGGGCCGAGGGCACACCCGCCGACACCCCCCGGCTCGACTACCTGAGCCGGGCGCAGCACGGCAACCTCACGTTGTCGAAGCGGCCGTTCATCGGGGCGGGCGACGTCCACCAGACCTGGCCCTCACCCGGGCTGGAGCTGCCAGAAGGGGCCGACGTGTTCGTGGCGCCGGGCGTTCTCGACCCCGCGTCGCCGCTGCTCGACCGGGGCCGCCCGGCGATCACTGTCACCGAGGGGCCGCGGTGTTACCGCCGGTTGGTGCTCCAGGACGACGAGATCACCGTCACCGCGTTCCTGCGGGTCGACGGCCGCTACGGCGAGGTCGTGGTGACCGTGCTGCCGCCGGTGGCCGACGACTACCGGCTGGCCGATCTCCTGCCCGACGGCCTGACGAAGATCGCCCGGGGGGTGCTGTCGGTCCACCGCACCGAACTCGCCGTGGACATTTTGCTCGCGCCGGTGCGCCTGGCCCGGCTGTTCCGGCCGAGGCCCGGGAAACCCGGTGTCACCTACGACTACGGGGCCCGCGTCTCCGTACGGGAACTCGGCGCCGGACCCCTCACCTGCCTCCAGGAGCTCGACGTGCAGCGGCAGGTCACCCTGCTGCGGGAACGCCTCCAGCCGCGCACGCGGCTGACCCAGATCATCCCTGAGAAGATCCACTGAGGTCGTAGGCCTCACGGGCGCGGGCGATCTCCTGCTGGTGGGCCTCGGTCCAGGTGACCAGTGCCTTGATCGTTTCGTGCAGGCTCTCGCCGAGCGGCGTCAGCTCGTAGTCGACGCGCGGCGGGACGACCGGGAAGACCGTCCGTTTCACCAGTCCGTCGCGTTCGAGATGGCGCAAGGTACGGGCGAGCATGCGCTGGCTGATGCCGTCGATCTCGCGCTTCAGCTCGGTGAAGCGCATCTTCTTGTTGTCGAGCAGCGCGATCACCAGCAGCGACCACTTGTCGGCGATCCGGTCGAGGATCTGCCGGACCTCGCAGTCCTCCCGGCTGTCCCACTGGAAGATGTCGTAGTCAGGGCCGGTATCCCCGCAGTCCCCCGGTGTCAATAAAGTCCCGTCTTCCACAGTTCGCAATGGTTACCCAGGATGGAGTCGCTTACAAGAGGTAACCAAGACAGGGGGACCCACATGCGCACGTGGGGTGTGCTTTTCGTGCTCTGCGGCACGATCTTCATCGAAGGCGCGGACGTCGCGCTGCTGAACGTCGCCCTCCCGGCCATCAGGGCCGACCTCGGGCTGTCGACGGCGATGCTGAGCGGGGTGGTCTCGGCATACGTGCTCGGGTTCGGCGGGTTCATCCTGCTCGGCGGGCGGGCCGCCGACATGCTGGGCCGGCGCCGGATGTTCCTCACCTGGCTGACGGTGTTCGTGCTGTTCAGCGGCCTGGGCGGGCTGGCAACCGACGGGTGGACGCTGCTGCTGGCCCGGTTCGTCACGGGCCTGGCGGCCGGGTTCATCGCCCCGGCCGGGCTGTCGCTGATCACGGCCAACTTCCCCGAGGGCACGCTGCGCAACCGGGCCCTGATCATCTACGGCGCGGTCGGCGGGGCGGGGTACTCGCTCGGCATGGTCGCCGGGGGGCTGCTGACCTCGTTCGGCTGGCGGTGGGTGTTCTTCGCGCCGGTCATCTTCGCGGCGCTGCTGCTGGCGGCGGCGATCCCGCTGGTCCGCGACAACGGCGAACGGACGACGGGCCGCTTCGACCTGGCCGGCGCGGTCACCGTGACGGCCGCGATGTTACTGCTGATCTACGGGGTGGTCCGGCTGGAACACCCCGACCCGTGGGCGGTGCCGATCTTCGCCGCCGGGTTCGGGCTGGTCGCGGCGTTCGTCGCCATCGAGCGGCGGGCCGACTATCCCCTGGTCAGGCTCGGCCTGCTGAAGACCGTCTCCCGCACGAACGTGTCGGCGACCCTGTTCATGGCGTCGTTCTCCTCCTTCCAGTTCCTCGTCACCCTGCACCTCCAGGAGGAACGCGGCTGGTCGACCCTGACGACCGGCCTGGTCATGGCCACGATGGGCGTCGACGCGATCCTCGGCCCGACGCTGACCCCGTGGTTGATCAGGAAGTACGGCACCACGAGGGTGATCTTCGCCGGGGCGGTGACCGGGGCCGTCGCCTACCTGCTGTTCCTGCCGTCCGGGGTCGACCGGGCCCTGCTGGTGATGCTGCCCGCGCTGCTGCTGGTGGGGGTGGCGTTCGCGCTGGCCTACGGGCCGTACACGATCGCCGCGACCGACGGCGTGGCCGAACGGGAGCACGGGCTGGCCGGTGGGCTGCTCTACACGTGCACCCAGTTCGGGATGGCGCTGGGCGTCTCGGCCGCGACGGCGGTCTACGCGACCGGGTCGCTGCACGTCGCCCTGCTGATCCCCGTGGCAGGGGCGGCACTGGCGGCCGCGCTGGTGGGCTACCGCGGCCAGGCCCAGCCGCTGATCTCGGGCGCGTCCTCCCCTGCTTCGCGGGTGTAGGCCCGCGCCCGCAGCCGGGCGTCGGTCATCTCCTGCCGCAGCCCGGCGTAGCGGACCCCGAGCCCTTCCACCCGGTCGATCACGTCTCTGACCAGGTGGAAGCGGTCGATCCCGTTGAGCATGGCCATGTCGAACGGGGTCGTGGTGGTGCCCTCCTCGCGGTAGCCGCGCACATGGAAATGGTGGTGACCGGTCCGCTTGTACGTCAGCCGGTGGATCAGCCACGGATAGCCGTGGAAGTTGAAGATGACCGGCCGGTCGGTCGTGAACAGGGCGTCGAACTCGGGGTCGGGCAGGCCGTGCGGGTGTTCCCCCGGCGGTTGCATGCGCATCAGGTCGACGACGTTGATGACGCGTACCCGCAGGTCGGGCAGTTTCTCCCGCAGGATCGCGGCGGCGGCGAGCGTCTCCAGCGTCGGCACGTCGCCCGCGCACGCCAGCACCACGTCGGGCTCGTGGCCCGCGTCGTTGGAGGCCCAGTCGATGATGCCGAGGCCGCGGGTGCAGTGGGTGATCGCCGCGTCGCGGTCGAACAGGTCGACGACGGGCTGCTTCCCGGCGACGATCACGTTGACGTAGTCGCGCGACCGGAGACAGTGGTCGGCCACCGAGAGCAGCGTGTTGGCGTCCGGCGGCAGGTAGACCCTGACGACGCCCGGTTTCTTGTTCAGGACGACGTCCAGGAAGCCCGGATCCTGATGGGTGAAGCCGTTGTGGTCCTGCCGCCAGACGTGGGACGACAGCAGGTAGTTCAGCGAGGCCACCGGCCGCCGCCACGGGATCTCGCGCGCGGTGTCGAGCCACTTGGCGTGCTGGTTGAACATGGCGTCGACGATGTGGATGAACGCCTCGTAGCAGTTGAAGAGCCCGTGCCGTCCGGTCAGCAGGTAGCCCTCCAGCCAGCCCTGGCACAGGTGCTCCGACAGGACCTCCATCACCCGCCCGCCCGGCTGGAGGTTCTCGTCGGTCGGCAGCGTCGCCGCCTCCCACTCCTTGCCGGTCGCCTCGTAGACCGCCTGGAGCCGGTTCGACGCCGTCTCGTCGGGGCCCATCAGCCGGAACGTGTGGGGGTTGGCGGCGATCACGTCGCGCAGGTACCCGCCGAGGATCCGCGTCGGCTCGGTCGACCCGGTCCCCGGTTCCTTGATCGGCACGGCGTAGTCGCGGAAGTCCGGCAGCACGAGCGGCCGCAGCAGCTCTCCCCCGTTGGCGTGCGGATTGGCGCTCATCCGCCGCGCGCCCTTCGGCACCAGCCCGACGACCTCGGGGAACGGCCTGCCGTCCCGGTCGAAGAGCTCTTCCGGCTTGTACGACGCCATCCACTCCCGCAACTGCTCCAGGTGGTCGGCGGACAGCGGCACCTGGTGCGCCCGCCAGGTTCCTTCGACGGGTTTCCCGTCGACCACCTTGGGCCCGGTCCAGCCCTTCGGCGTCCGCAGGATGATCATCGGCAGGCGGTCGGGGCGGGCCGCGATCTCGTCGAAGACGGCGTCGAGAGTGCTCGCCATCAGCGGATGGACGAGGTCGGGGTCGTCGCCCTCGACGACGTAGGGCCGGTAGCCGTAGCCCTCCATGAGCCTGGTCAGCTCGGCCGGGGGGATGCGGGCCAGGAACGACGGATTGGCGATCTTGTAGCCGTTGAGGTGCAGGATCGGCAGCACGACCCCGTCGCGCCGCGCGTTGCGGAACTTGTTCGAGTGCCAGCTCGCCGCCAGCGGCCCCGTCTCGGCCTCGCCGTCGCCGATCACGCAGGCCACGACCAGATCGGGGTTGTCGAACGCGGCGCCGTAGGCGTGGGCGAGCGAGTAGCCCAGCTCACCGCCCTCGTGGATGGATCCGGGGGTCTCCGGCGCGACGTGGCTGGGGATGCCACCCGGGAAGCTGAACTGGCGGAACAGGCGGCGCATCCCGGCGGCGTCCTGGGAGACGTCGGGGTAGATCTCGCTGTAGGTCCCCTCCAGCCAGGCGTGCGCGACAGCGGCCGGGCCGCCGTGACCGGGGCCGCAGACGTAGATCATGTCCTGGTCGCGCTCGCTGATGATCCGGTTCAGGTGCGCGAAGACGAAGTTGAGGCCCGGGGTGGTGCCCCAGTGGCCGAGCAGGCGCGGCTTGATGTGCTCCGGGCGCAGCGGCTCGGTCAGGAGCGGGTTGTCCAGCAGGTAGATCTGCCCTGCCGAGAGGTAGTTGGCGGCGCGCCAGTAGGCGGAGACCTGCTGCAAAGCGTCCATTTCGAGGTCTCTACCCCTCGATGCGGGGAAGTCTCCGAGCTGTGAAGGTTCTGACGGTCAATGCCGGTTCGTCGAGTCTGCAGCTCCATCTCGTCTCCACCGGCGGCGAGGTGCTGGCCTCCCACCGCGTGGAGCAGGCCCCGACGTCGGCGGACGCGCTCCTGGAGTTCCTGGACGAGACACCCGACGCGGTGGCCCATCGGCTCGTGCACGGCGGCCCGATCGTGCGGGAGCCGGTGCGGGCGTCGGTCGAGCTGGTCGACCGGTTGGCGGAGATCGCCGACCTTGCCCCGCTGCACCTGCCGCCCGCGCTGAAGCTGATCCGCGCCTCGCTGGAGGCCATCGACGTTCCGCAGGTCCTCTGCCCGGACACCGCCTTCCACCGGGCGATGCCCGAGGTCGCCACGACCTATCCGGTCCCCGCGTCCTGGCGGGAGCGGTTCGGCCTGCGGCGTTACGGTTTCCACGGTCTCTCCTACGCGCACGCCCTGCGCAGGGCCGGCGAGTTGACCGACGCGTCCCAGATGGTCCTGTGCCATCTCGGCGGCGGCGCCTCGGTCTGCGCGGTCCGCGACGGGCGGTCTCTCGACACCTCGATGGGGTTCACACCGCTGGAGGGCGTCCCGATGAGCAAGCGGTCGGGCAGCGTCGATCCGGGCATGCTGCTCTGGCTCCTCGACGGGCGGCTGTCCCTCGACGACGTACGAGACGGACTGGAGAACCACTCCGGGCTGCTCGGGCTGTCCGGCGGGTTCTCCGGCGACACGCGTGACCTGGTGAAAGCCGGTGACACGTTCACCCTCGACGTCTACTGCCACCGGGTGGCGCGCGAGATCGCCGCCGCCGCGACCTCCCTCGACCGGCTCGACGCGCTCGTCTTCACCGGCGAGATCGGCTGGGACCAGCCGGAGGTGCGCGCGGGTGTCTGCCGGCGCCTGGGCCTGCTGGGAGTGCGGGAGCCGGTTGGCGGGAACCGTACCGAAGACGGCCTGATCAGCACCGGCGGGGTGCCGGTCCTGGTGATCGAGACGCGGGAAGAGCTGCAGCTCGCCCGGGAAGCAGGTTTTGTTCTGGCCTAGGCGGTTATGAGTCGGGCATCCCCCCACATCGTGAGGGGACTCATGGCGCGCAAGGGCTGGCCCGGATCGATCGCGATCCTGCTGATACTCGGCTTCCTGGCCATCGGCCTGCCGCTGGCCAACGCCGGCATCGTCGACGACGCCGTTCCGCTCAAGCCCGGCACGGTCATCGAGGTCGGCGAGGAGTTCGACACCGGCAGCCGCCCGGTCTCGATGCTGGTCCCCGCCGGATGGTCGCTCGACGAGGGCTCGACGTCGCTGTCGCAGTCGGTGACGCTGGTCAGCGGTGGCGCGACCCTGCAACTCGGCGTCATCGACGTCGAGTCGGCCACCCCGCAGCAGCTCTGGACCGGCCAGCGCCTCATCTTCAAGGCGCAGGGTGTGCCGATAGTGACCGAGAGCCCCACGCCGATCACCACCGCGCAGGGCGTCCCCGGCCTGACCGGCATGATCACCATGGACGACCACATCGGCACCCAGGCCGTCTTCGCCGCCCCCGACCAGGGCGCCAGCGTGCTGGTGGCCGGAGACGCCGCATCCCTGGCCACCCACAGCGACGACATCACCCAGATGATCTCCTCGATCCAGTTCGCCGGGGCCGAGCCGTGATCCGCCGCCCGGCCTTCTGGGTGTGGGTGCTCGGCATCGTGCTGGGCGTCCTGACCGTCTCCACGACGCTGGTCCCGCAGGCGCGGGTCTTCACGGCCGGGACCATGATCGCCCTGGGCGTGCTGATCCCGGTGCTGCTGGTGGCGTTCTGGCTGTTCACCCGTATCCGCCCGCTCCGCGAGGCGCCGATCGGCTATTCGTGGATGGCCCTGGCCTGGGGCGGCCTGGCCGCCTTCGGCGTCGCGTTCCTCGCCAACACGGCGTTCACCGCGATCCTCACCAAGACCACCGGCCCGCTCTTCGCCGACCGCTGGGCCGACGCCATCGCCGCCCCCCTCGACGAGGAGACCGCGAAACTGGCCGGAGTCGCCCTCATCGCCCTGATCGCGCCGTGGGTGATGTCGGGCGCCCTGGCCGGATTCGGCTACGGCGCCCTCGTCGGCCTAGGTTTCCAGATCATCGAAGATCTTCTGTACGTCTACAACACCATCATCATGACCGGCGGCATCCAGCAGACCAACGACACAGTGGGCTCCCTGTTCGCGAGGCTGGTCTACTCGGCCTGGTGGAGCCACTGGGCCATGACGGCCGTGGCCGGCGCGGGCCTGGGCTACGCGGTCGGCCGCACCGACCGCCCGCTGGGCTCCCGGGTGACCGTGGCCGTGGCGGCGTGGGTGACCGCGATGCTGATGCACGCCTGGTGGGACTCGCCGCTGCTCCCCGACTCGACCTTCGCCAAGGGCGTGCCGCTGCTGGTCATCGCGATCGTCGTCTTCATCGCGGCCCGGCACCTCGACCGGCGGTCAGTCGCGTACCGTGATGCCCAGCGCGTGAGCCATACGTGGGGCCAGGTCGAATAGCTGGGTCATCGAGATCGTGGCGCCCTTCAGCGACTCGAGCCCGTCGGCGATCCCCATGCTGCGGGCCCCCCGGAAGTCGACCTTGGTGAGCTGCGCCTTGTCGAACCTGACCTCTTCGAGCTCCGACCCCGGGAACGTCACCTCTTTCAGGGTCGCCCCGGCGAAGTCGACCCCCCGCAGCAGGCAGTCTTCGAAGGTGACGTTCCGCAGCGTGGCCGACCGCAGGTTGACGGAGTCGAGCTTGCAGTTGTGGAAGGTGACCTGGTGGACCCGGGACCCGAACATCGGGACCCCCGACATGGCGCTCGAGATGACCTCGACGTCGAACCAGTCGGTCTCCGCCAGGTTCACCCCGATCCACCGGACGGTGTGGAACCAGACGTCGTTGTAGCGGCTGCGGTCCATGCGGCTGTCGTTGATCGTGACCTGCTGGAACGCCGACTCCATGAACCGGGCCCCGACGGTGTTGACCTCGTCGAACGTCACATCACGCAGATGGACGCCGTCGTAGTCGCCCTCACGGCCGAGGTCGCCGGTGAGGGGTTCGAGGTAGGCGGCGTAGGGGAGGTCCTGGAGTTCGCGCGGCATTCGAACATTCTTACCACCTCATCGGGCCACCACATCAAGACGCCCGAAGACGAGCGATCCCACCGCTCGGGCGTCGTCGCCCGTCCAGAACTCGGCCCACAGCTCTCCGAACTCGGTGCGCGACAGGTAGCCGTCTCCGTCGCCGTCGAGGTCGTCGAAGACGTCGTCGGTGTCGGTCGGCACGCCGGTCCACCCCACGACCAGTTGGTTGTACTCCCTGGCCGAGATCAGCCCGTCTCTGTTCACGTCGACCGCGTCGAACATCGACAGCGCCGTGGTCGCCACCGCGTGGGGCATCTGGTCGAGGCGGTCGACGATCACCATCACGTCGTCGATGGTCACCTGGCCGTCGGCGTCACGGTCGGCCGTGAGGAGGGTCGCCCACCAGCCCATCATGATCGAATGGACGCGGCCCTTCGGCTGCCCCTGGATCGCCGCCCATCGGGCCGCCAGCGCCTCGAAGTCAGATTCGGTCAGAAAGCCGTCGCCGTCGACGTCCATCGCGCGGAACACATTTGTGATCTTGCGGTACTGGAACTTGGTAGCCATCGGGCCACTCCCTTCACGGGTGGGGGACCTTGATGGTCACCAACCCGGGCGAGTGGCCACGATGACACCCTCAGTGACAGTTGTCTTACCGTGCGTGATTCGCGGTGAAGTCCATGATCTGGCGCCAGGCGTCGGCGCAGGCCTCGGCCCATTCGGCGAACGAACGGTCGAAGAACGAGTGAGGGGCGCCGTCGTAGATGACGGACGTGTTGGGTGTGCCCGCCGCGTCGAGGGCGGCGGTGAAGCCGTCGAACTCCTCTTCGGTCGACGCCGTGTCGGCCCCGCCGCGCAGCAGCAGAATGGGGGCTCCCGGCGTCTTGGGCACCTCGCCGATGCGGCGGATGGCGCCGTAGAAGCCGATCGCCCCGGCCAGGCCGCTGCCGTGGGCGCCCAGCCGCCACGAGTGGGAGCCGCCGAAGCAGAAGCCCGTGGTGAAGACGGGTTCGGGCAGCAGCGCGCGGGCGGCGGCGACGTCCAGGTCGACGTGCTCGGGCGTCACCTGAGCGACGTGGGGCTGCCAGTCGAAGTCCTCGCCGCGGTCGTCGGTGTCGGCGGTGCGGCCGAAATAGTCGATGGCGATGGTGTGGAAACCGGCCTCGGCGAAGCGTACGGCCAGGTCCCGGTAGTAGGGGTGGAGGCCGCGGATGTCCGGCAGAATGATCATCGACCAGCCGTTGGGCTCGGCGGGTTCCGCCCGGTAGGCCAGGACGCGGGTGCCGTCTTCGCTGGTCAGCGTGGCCTGCTCATGAGAGGCGACCGCCCCGGCCACCGGCGGCGCGGGTGGCCTGCTGTCGGTGCTGTGACACATGGGGCCGATCTTGTCACACGGGTTTCGGCAGGCCTGATATCAGCGTGTCGATGAGCCGGTCGTAGCTCTCGTCGATCTCGTAGGGGAGACCGAAGCCGCCCACCGACTCCAGGGTGACGAAGCCGTGGATGGCGGCCCGGAACCCGCGGGTGACGTGGATGGCGTCGGCCCCGTCGAGGCCGTAGTGGCGCAGCGCCGCCAGGGAGATGTCGATGAATCTCTGGGCGGGTTCGGCCAGCTCGGGGGCGGCGGTGTTGTTCATGGCGGCGTACCGGCCCGGATGGTCTTTGGCGTAGCCCCGCCACGCGTGGGCGAAGGCGCGCAGGGCCCCGTCGCCGGACCGCCCGGCGATCGCCTCGTAGCCGCGGTCGACGAGTTCGTTCATGACCCTGATCGACACCAGCGTGGTGAGCTCGGCGAGGTTTCGGACATGCTTGTAGAGCGAGGGCGTGGCGACGCCCGCCCTGCTCGCGACCGCCGACAGGGTGACCGCCTCAGGTCCGCTCTCGTCGACGATCGCGATGGCGAGGTCGACGACGATCTCGGGCGTCAGGCCCGCCCTAGCCACGCGCGTGCTCCGCCAGGAACGGCAGCACGACGCCGGCGACCCGGTCGGGGAACTGGGCGTGGGGGTAGTGCCCCGCGCCAGGGATCATCGCGACGGTCCCGTTGGGAGCGGTCGCCGCGATGCCGTCGGCCTCGGCCTTCGGGTCGGCCCAGTCGGGATCGCGGTCACCCATCACGACCAGGGCCGGGGCCTTGACCAGGGGCAGCTTCCCGTCTGCCTCGTCCAGTGAGCTCGTGCCCATCTTGGCGACGACGTCCATGTGCAGGGTGGGCTCCAGTGCGCTCAGGTAGGCCTGCCAGTCGGCGGGCTTCTCGCCCGGGTAGGCGTGGTCGAGATACTTCTTCCACAGGCCCGCGCTGCGCAGGGAGGCGGCGCCCATCAGCAGCATCATCCCGCGCCGGTGGTGCCCGTTGCGCAGCAGCGCCCCGAAGGCGATCTTCTGCGCCCGCGTGAACGGCCCGACCAGCACGACCGCCCTGACCAGCTCGGGCGCGTCGACCGCCGCGATCGTCGCCGACCCGCCCGCGAACGAGTGCCCCACGATGACGGCCGGACCGCCCAGCTCGCGGATGACGGCGAGGAGATCTCCCGCCGTGTCGGTACGCGTGTAGGAGGCCCACCCGGAGGTCGAGTCACCGTGGCCGCGCAGGTCGACGGAGGCGACCCGGTATCCGGCCGCGACCAGCTTGGGCGCCAGGAACCTGTAGGCCTTCCGGCTGTCACCCATCCCGTGGGCCAGCACGACCAGCGGGCCGTGCCCCTCGACCTCGTAGGCGATCCTGCCACCGTCTCGTTCCACATAGCTAATGCTCATAACCAAAAAGCTAATGCCATTAGCCGATGCCGTCAAGCCCTCGTTTTCCACAGGGGCGCGGACGGCCGCCACGAAACGTCGGCGGCACGGGAGAAGCTGGCGTCGCCCCGGGTGGGTGGGCCGGTTCGTGCACGTCGGCAAGACCGGCCCGGCGTGCTTGGTGAGGCCTGGCGGTGGCCGATCAAAAACGTGGCCCCCTGAGCCGCAGCCGAGACGTGCCGTCTCAGGATGCACGGCCCGGCTGATGAGGCTTATGTGAGTCGAGCCGCCCTGAGCTGCAGATAGCGCTGTCTGGGCAGGCTGGTTGAGGCCTCCGCCGCTTCCAGGTAGGCCGCTCGCGCCGCCGTGTGGTCGCCGGTCATCTCCAGCAGATGGGCGCGGACACCCAGCACCCGGTGGTCGGCCGGGGTGATCGTGGCCAACTCGGCCAGGCCTGCTGCGGGGCCATCCGTCATGGCCAGGGCCACTACTCGGTTCAGGGCCACCACTGGTGTCGGGGTGATCCGGAAGAGGAGGTCGTACAGGGCGCGGATCTGGAGCCAGTCGGTTTCCCCGGCCGTCGGAGCCTCGTCGTGGAGGGCGGCGATGGCCGCCTGTAGCTGGTAGGGGCCGGTGTCGCCGCGGGGCAACGCCTCTTCCAGCAGGGCCACGCCCTCGGTGATCTGCTCCGGATCCCAGCGCGAGCGGTCCTGTTCGTCCATGGGGATCAGGACCCCGCCCGGGCCGGTGCGGGCGTCGCGGCGGGCGTCGGTGAGGAGCATCAGCGCCAGGAGGCCCGCCACTTCGCCGTCGTCGGGCAATGTCGCGCGGAGCATGCGGGTCAGGCGGATCGCCTCGCGGGACAGTTCGACGCGTTGCAGATCCGGGCCCGAGGTCGTCGCGTAGCCCTCGTTGAAGATCAGGTAGAGGACGTGCAGGACCACGCCCAGCCGCTCCGCCCGGTCCCGGGGGAGGCCGAACCCCTGGCCGCTCTCCTTGATGGTCTGTTTCGCCCGGGTGATGCGGCGGGTCATCGTCGCCTCGGGCACCAGGAAGGCGCGGGCGATCTCCGCAGTCGTCAGGCCGCCCACGGCGCGCAGCGTCACCGCGATCTGGGAGGCCGGCGACAGCGACGGGTGGCAGCACATGAACAGCAGCACCAGCGTGTCGTCACCGGCCGCGGGTGGGTCCGCCGGTGACGGGGTCCAACGGGCCACCGTCTCCTCGCGTTCGCGGCGGGACTGCTGGCTGCGCAGCAGGTCGGTCAGGCGCCGGGAGGCGACGGTGATCAGCCACGCCTTCGGGTTGGCGGGGACACCCTCGGCAGGCCACTGGGTGGTGGCGGCCAGCAGCGCCTCCTGGACGGCGTCTTCGGCCGTGTCGAAGTGGCCGTACCGGCGGACCAGCGCGGCGAGGACCTGCGGCGCGTTGTCACGCAGCAGGTCCTCCACGCCGGGCGGAAACGTCATTCGAACATGTCGTCGAAGTGTTCCATGATGGGCCGCACGTCGACGTACTGGCCCTCGCCCTCAGGGCCCGGAGTGTGGGCCAGTTGCGCGGCGATCTCGGTGGCGCGGTCGAAGCTGGCGCACTCGACGATCGTGTAGCCGACCAGGACCTCCTGCGTCTCCGGGTAGGGGCCGTCGGTGACGACCGGAACCCCGCCCTTCAGCGAGATGCGGCGGGCGTGGACGGGCGCCGACAGGCCCTTGGCGTCGACGAACTCGCCCGACGCGACGAGGTCGTTGTTCCACTTCTCCATGAACGCGTGCATTTCGGCCACTTCGGGGCCGCCGGTCGCCATGGCGTCGAAGTCGTTCTGTGAGCCGTACAGCATGATCATGTATTTCATGATTCGTTCTCCCTTCGCTCACCCGATACGTCGGAGCCGGGGACTCCCGCCGGACATGTCCTGACGACAAAATACGGGGCATGACGGAGGTCACATTCACCCATATCGGCGGCCCGACGTTACTCATCGAGTTCGAGGGTCTCCGCATCCTGACCGATCCGACCTTCGACGCGCCCGGCCGGCGCTACAACTTCGGCTGGGGGACCTCGTCGACCAAGGTCGCCGGCCCGGCGCTCACGCCCGAGCAGATCGGGCAGGTCGACGCCGTCCTGCTCACCCACGACCACCACGACGACAACCTCGACGCCGCCGGACGGGCCTTCCTGAAGGACGTCCCGCTGGTGATCACCACTCACTCGGGCGCCACCCGGATCGGCGGCACCGGCCTGCGGCCCGGGGAGTCGACGACCCTGAACGGCGTCACGATCACCGCCACCCCCTGCCGCCACGGGCCGCCGCTGAGCCACCCCATCACCGGCGACGTCATCGGGTTCGCCCTCGAATGGTCGGGTCAGACACACGGCCCGTTGTGGATCACGGGAGACACGGTCCTGTACGGCGCCGTGCGCGAAACCGCCCGCCGTCTGAAGCCCGGCACGGTCGTCCTCCATCTCGGTGGGGTGCGGTTCCCGATCACCGGGCCGCTGCTCTACACGATGACCGGCCGCGACGCCGCCACCCTTCTCACCGACATGGCTCCGGCGAACGTTTTCGCGGTGCACTGGGAGGGCTGGTCGCACTTCAAGGACGGCCGGGAGGGCATCGTCGAGGCCCATGTGCCGGTGACCTGGTTCCCGATGGGTGAGCCCCTGACCGCCGAGGTCTAGTTTTCACGCGTCCCTTTTGGGGGACTTTGTCCGTTATGCGAGTAGTTGTGGTGGGGGCAACCGGCAACGTCGGCACGAGCGTCATCGAGGCGCTGGAATCAGATCCCGAAATCACCTCGATCGTGGGGGTGGCCCGCAGGCTGCCCGGATTCGACGGCGAGAAGACCACCTACCTGGCGGCGGACATGTCCACCGACGACCTGGTCGACATCTTCACCGGCGCGGACGCGGTCATCCATCTCGCCTGGCTGTTCCAGCCGACGCGCAACCCGATGCGCACCTGGCGCAACAACGTGCTGGGCGGGATACGCGTCTTCGACGCCGTCGCGGAGGCGAAGGTCCCCGCGCTGGTGTACGCGTCGTCCGTCGGCGCCTACTCACCCAGCGGCCCGGGAGGGCTGGTCGACGAGACCTGGCCCACCAACGGCTGGCCCGGCGCCGCCTACGGCCGGGAGAAGTCCTACCTCGAAAGGGTCCTGGACGTCTTCGAACGCGACCACCCCGGCATCCGGGTGGTGCGGATGCGCCCCGGCTTCATCTTCAAGCGCGAGGCCGCCACGGAACAGCGCCGCATCTTCGGCGGGCCCTACGTTCCCCGGGTCGGCCATGTCCCGGTGGTGCCCGGCATCCCCGGGCTGAAGCTCCAGATCATGCACAGCGACGACGCGGCCGCCGCCTATCACCTGGCGGTGAAGCGCCAGGTCAAGGGCGCCTTCAACATCGCCGCCGAGCCGGTGTTCGACATGCCCATGATGGCCGAACTGCTCGGCGCCCGCCTGGTCCCGGTACCCGCGGGCCTGGCCCGCGCGGCGGTCGCGGCGGCCTGGCGGCTCCGCCTGATCCCGGCCACCCCGGGGATGCTGGAGATCGCCCTCCACATCCCGATCATGAACACCAGACGCGCCCGCGAGGAACTCGGCTGGACGCCGCGCTACTCCTCGCGCGAGGCGATCACGGAGTTCCTGGCGGGCCTGGGCGAGGGCGCGGGTATGGACACCGCGCCTCTCCAACCGGAAAAGGGCCTGAAGGGCCGGGCTCGCGAGGTGACCACCGGAAGCGGACGTCGCTCCTGAGAACCACAGGCGGGGCGGAGGGATCTCGCCCTCCGCCCGAGCCTCGTGTGATCGATCACCGCGTTCTCGTCAGCTCACGCCCGCCGGGACCGGGGTGTCCTCCTTCTCCACCGTCTCGCGCAGGGGCGCGGGACGGAAGAAGAGGGTGGCGATCACGCCGAGGGCGGCGATGCCGGCCGACACGAGGAAGATGTGGCCGGTCGCGTCGGCGAAGGCCACCGGGAGCGGGTGTTCGGTGACACCGGCGGCGACCTGGTTGGCCAGGATCGCGCCGAGGACCGACACGCCGATGGTGCCGCCGAGGGAGCGGAAGAAGGTGATCGCGCCGCTGGCCGCGCCCAGGTCGCTCAGGGCGACCGTGTTCTGCATCGCCAGGACGAGGTTCTGCATGGCCATGCCGACACCGGCGCCGACCAGGACCATCGACGGGATGATCAGCCAGATCGACGTGTCGTGATCGATCATCGAGAGGCCGAGGAAGCCGACGGTGAGCAGGCACGCACCCGCGATGATCCACGGACGGACCTTGCCCGTACGGGAGATGATCTGGCCCGAGATGGTCGACGAGAGCAGCACACCGGCCATCATCGGGATGGTCATCAAGCCCGCCTCGGTGGGGCTGAAGCCGCGTCCGACCTGGTAGTACTGCCCGAGGAACACGGCGCCGCCGAACATGGCCATGCCGACCGCGAGGCTGGCGAGGATGGCCAGCGCGGGGGTGCGCTGCCTGATCACGTGGAGCGGGACGACCGGCTCCTTGGCCCGCGACTCGACCCAGACGGCCAGGCCGAGGATCACGACGGTGCCGCCGACCATGACGCCGGTCTGCCACGAGATCCAGTCGAAGGAGTTGCCGACGAAGGTGATCCAGATGAGCAGCAGGCTCACCCCGGCGGCGATGAGGCCCGCACCGGCGTAGTCGATGGTGGTCTCACGACGCACGGTCTCGATCTTCAGCGTCTTGAACAGCAGCGCCCAGGCGACCACGCAGAACGGGATCGAGATGAAGAAGCACCAGCGCCAGCCGAGCCAGTCGGTGTCGGCGATGAGCCCGCCGAGCAGCGGGCCGCCGACGGTCGCGACGGCCATGACGCCACCGAGGTAGCCGTTGTACTTGCCGCGCTCCTTCGGCGGGATGATCGCCGCGATGATCACCTGGACGAGCACCTGAAGCGCGCCCATGCCGAGCCCCTGGATCGCCCGGAAGCCGATCAGCTGTGCGGTGTTCTGCGCGAATCCGCAGGCCAGCGAGCCGACCAGGAACAGCCCGACGGAGATCTGGAGAAGGGTCTTCTTGTTGTAGAGGTCGGCGAGACGGCCCCAGATCGGGGTGGACGCGGTCGCGGTCAGCAGGGAGGCGGTGACCACCCATGTGTACTGCGACTGGCTCCCCTTGAGGGAGGTGATGATCTGCGGGAGCGCGACCGAGACGATCGTGCTGCTGATCATCGCGACGAAGAGCACGAGGAGGAGACCGCTCAGGGCCTCCAGGATTTGGCGGTGATTTTTGCTCACCAGGCAAGTTTACCCATTGCGCAAAATTGCGCGCACAGTAGGGTGCCCCCTGTGGGACTGAGAGAGCGGAAGAAGGCGGAGACCCGCCAGGCGGTACACCAGGCCGCCCTGCGGCTGACCGTGGAACAGGGCTTCGACGCGGTGACGGTCGAGGCCATCGCCGACGCCGCCAACATCTCCCGGCGCACCTTCTCCAACTACTTCGCCGCCAAAGAGGACGCCGTCCTCTACGGCGAGGAACAGCGCATCCAGGACCTCGTCGAACGCATCCGCCGCCGCCCTCGGGGCGAGCGCGCCTGGCCGGCCCTCTGCGGCGCCGCCGCAGATCTCTACGAGGAACAGGGCGCCGGCGCCGACCGCGAGTGGGCCATGCGCACCCGCCTGGCCCGGCGGCACCCGGCGCTGCTCGCCCGCCAGCTCGGCAACCAGGTGATGCTGGAGCAGGAACTCGCCGTCGAGATCGCCGCCCGCGAGGGCCTCTCGGCCGACGCGATGCGGCCCCGCATCCTGGCGACGGCGTTCCTCGCGGCGCTTCGAGCGGCGACCATGCTGTGGCTCGACGAACGGGAATCCCGGCCTCTGGGTGAGGTCCTCGACGCGAGCCTGAAGGAAATGAGCCGCGACTTCACCCAGGCGTGAGCATCTGAAAGTTTCGGCGTAACGAGACAAACATTTCTCTGTCGTTTCCAGGCCGTGTTGCCTATTCTGCCGATGCGAAGGATTTCAGGACCTCGGGGTTGCTCGAAATATTTCGGAACGGTGGTGGCCGTGCGGGCTGACCGACACCTCATGCTGCCCGACCTGCTCAGGCGCCGAGGCGCCGAGCAGGCGGAGAAGACGGCGATCGTGGTGGCCGACGTCGGGGAGATCACGTTCGGCGCATGGGACCGGCGAGCCGATGCGACCGCCCGCGCTCTCGTCGACCGGGGGCTGTCGCCCGGCGACCGGGTGGCCCTGGTCTTCGGGGAGCGTGACTGGATCGACTACGCGGTCGCCTGGTGCGGGGTGCTCCGGGCGGGGTGCGTGGCGGTGCCGCTCTCGGAGCGATTAGCCCCGGCGGAGATCGATCATGCGCTGAACGACTGTGGTGTCGTCCAGACGATCTCCAAAGAGAGCATGGCAGAGCTCGACCAGAGCAGCGGCGAGCCCGTGGACCGGGCGATGAACCCCGGCGTCCTCGCACAGATCATCTACACCTCCGGCACGACCGGACGGGCCAAGGGCGTCGGCGCGACCCACGCCAATCTGGCCTTCGGCACCGACCCCCGCCACCGCGAACTCACGCATTCACAGCACTTCCTGCACGCCTTCCCGATCGGCACCAACGCAGGGCAGGCCATGCTGATCAACGCCCTCGACGCCGGCCCCGCCGCGCTCACCCTGCCGATGTTCACGCCGGGACGCTTCGCCCGGCTCATCGAGATCTACGAGGTCGGGACCGTGTTCGTCGTCCCGGCGATGGCGATCCAGCTCCTCAACGCGGGGGTGCACGAACGCCACGACTTCTCCTCGGTACGGCTGCTCGGTTCGACCGCCGCGAGCCTGCCGCCGTGCGTGGCCGCCGGGATGGCGAAGGCGTTCCCGAAGGCGACGATCGTCAACTACTACACCTCCACCGAGGCGGCCCCCGCGCAGACCGTGATGATCGTCGACCCCACCCGGCCTGCGTCGGTCGGACGGCCCTCCCAGGGCGGCGACCTGCGGATCCTCAACCCCGACGGCGCGAACGCGAAGCCCCACGAGACGGGCGAGGTCTGGCTGCGCTCCCCGGCCGGAAGCCGCGTCTACTACGGCGACCGCCAGGCCACCGACCGGGTGTTCCGCGACGGCTGGGTGCGCATGGGCGACATGGGCTACCTCGACGACGACGGCTACCTCTACCTGGTCGACCGGGAGAGCGACGTCATCAAGTCGGGCGCCCACAAGGTGTCGACGCTCCAGGTCGAGGCGGCCCTGCACGAACATCCGGCGATCGCCGAGGCGGCCGTCGCCGGGCTGCCGCATCCGGTGCTCGGCCGGGTGGCGGGCGCGGCGGTGGTGACCAGGGCGCCGGTGACGCGCGGCGAGCTGCGCACGTTCCTGCGCGACCGGCTCGCCCCGCACGAACTGCCGAGCCGTCTGGTGTTCGTGGCCGAGCTGCCCAAGAACCACCTCGGCAAGGTGGTGAAGCCCCGCCTGCTCGATCTGATCGGGCCGGCCGACACCCCTCCGGGACGAAGATGAACGCGACACCCGCACAGCTCGGCAACGCGCTGCAGCTCCCGGACGGCGACGAGGTACTCGCGGCGGCGTCGGCGGTCGCCGACCGCGAGAAGCTGCTCGTCGCCTGGAACGACACCGCCGTCGCCTACCCGCCCGTCACGCTGCCCGAGCTGTTCACCGCCCAGGTGAGGGCGACCGCCGACGCGGTCGCGGTCTGGTGCGACGACCGCACGCTGACCTACGCCGAACTCGACATGGCCACCGGACGGCTGGCCGGGAAGCTGCGCAGGCTCGGCATCGGCCCCGGCGACCTGGTGGCGGTGAAGATCCCCCGCTCCGACGACCTGCTGATCGCGTTGCTCGCCGTGCAGCGGGCGGGCGCGGCCCACCTGCCGCTCGACCCCGACCACCCGGCCGAACGCCTCGACCGGATCGTGGCCGACGCGCAGCCGAAGATGGTGCTGACACGGGCGCGTACCGACGAACACGAGGGCTACCTGCGGCTGGTCTCGCCCGACGACCTCGCCTACGTCATCTACACCTCGGGCTCGACCGGACGGCCGAAGGGTGTGGAGCTCACCCACGGCAACCTGGCGAACCTGCTGCTATCGATGCGCGACCTGCTGTCGCCGACCCCGCAGGACCGATGGCTCGCCCTCGCCTCCCCCGCCTTCGACATCTCGGCCCTGGAGATGTTCCTGCCGCTGATCACCGGCGGCCGGGTGGTGATCGCACCGCCGGAGGCCGCCCGCAGACCCGAGGCCCTGGCCCGCCTGGTCACCGAGCAGAAGGTGACGTTCGTGCAGGCCACGCCCTCGGTATGGCGCCTGCTGCTGCCCGGCGGGATCACCGGGGCGACCGCCCTGACCGGCGGGGAGGCGCTGCCCGCGCCGCTGGCCGCCGAGCTCAGGCGGCGCTTCACGCGGGTGGTCAACCTCTACGGCTCCACCGAGACGACCGGCTGGAGCACCTTCAGCCTCGACGACTCCATCGGCAGGCCGATCGCCAACACCCGGGTCTACCTGCTCGACCCGGAGCTGCGCCCGGTGCCGATCGGGGTGAAGGGTGAGCTCTGCATCGGCGGCGCCGGGGTGGCCCTCGGCTACCGCTGGCAGGCCGAACTGACACACGAGCGGTTCGTACAGGACCCGTTCGGGGCGCCTGGCGACCGCCTCTACCGGACCGGCGACCTGGCCCGCTACCGCGAGGACGGCACGATCGAGTTCCTCGGGCACCGCATCGAGCCCGCCCGGACCGCGCCTCCGCTGACCCCGGCGCAGCGGCGGTTGTGGTTCCTGCACCGGCTCGATCCGGCGGACGCGTCGTACAACAGGTGTCTGCCGCTGCGATTACGCGGCCCGCTCGACCATGATCGCCTTCAGGAGGCGATCAACGGGGTCGTGGCCCGGCACGAGAGCCTGCGCACCTCGTTCGCCGACGGTCCGACAGCGGTGGTGCATCCGCCGCGCCGTGTCCCGGTCGAGTTCCTCGCCTCCCGGGACCCGAGTGAGCTGGTCGCCGAGCGGACCAACGCGCCGTTCGACCTGACCGAGCCGCCGTTCCGGGTGAGCCTGTTCGAGGTCGCCCCCGACGACCACGTGCTCTGCTTCGTGCTGCACCGCATCATCGCCGACGGCTGGTCGCTCGGGGTGCTGCTGGACGACCTGTTCGCGCTCTACCAGGGTGAAGAGCCACCTGACCTGGCTCTTCAGTTCGGTGACGTCGCGGCCTGGCTCCCCGAGCCGTCGGTGGAGTTCTGGCGGGCCGAACTCGCGGGGGCGATGAGAACCGAACTCCCGGCCGACCTGCCCCACGGCGGCGCCCGGGTCGGCGCCTTCCACCGGTTCCACGTTCCCGAAGAGGTGGTCGGGCGGCTCGAACGGCTCGACGCGTCGCTGCTCATGGTGCTGGCGGCGGCCTACCAGGTGTTCCTTGCCCGCCACTCGGGTCAGCTGGACATCCTCGTCGGTACGCCCTGGGCCATCCGTGACCGCGTCGAGTTCGAGCCGATCATCGGCTGTCTCACCGACACCCTGGTCCTGCGCGCCGACCTGACCGCCGACCCGGCGTTCACCGACCTCCTGGCCACGACGGAGACGACCCTGCTGACGGCACGCGCCCACGGCAGCGTGCCGTTCGAGGAGGTCGGCGGCGACCTGCTCCAGACGATGGTCACCCTGCACACCCAGGCGCCGCCGGAGCGGGCCGGCGACCTGCGGGTGGAGCCGTACGACGGCGGCTACCGCCAGGCCGAGTTCGGCTTCGCCCTGGAGGCCTGGCGGAAGAAGGACGGCCTGCTGGCGGTCTTCGGCTACGACACCTCGCGCCTCCGGGCCGAGACGGTGGCGGAGCTGTCGCGGCGGTTCACCCTCCTGCTGGAGGCCATCGCCGACGACCCTTCCCAGCCGATCTCTTGCTTGCCGCTGATGGCCGTCGAGCCACCTGTACCGCCGGGGTCGCCCGGTGAGCTGTATGTCGGCGGCTCCGCCGGAGGCTTCGCCCATGTGGGTGATCTCGCGGCTGCGGGAGGCGCTGGATCTGGACGTACCGATAAGAACGGTTTTCGAGCGGCCGACGGTGGCGGGGCTGGAGATGGCATGACCGAGGAACTCAGGATCCGGCTGGCCGGCATGATCTCGGCGGCGTCTGGCGGCACGATCAGCGCGGCCGACGTGCTGGCCGGGGAGTACACGCTGTCCGCGCTCGGGCTGACGTCGCTGGCCCGCATCAGCCTGATCGACACGATCGAGGACGTCTTCGACTGCGAGATCGACCTCAGCGGCGACCTGTCGTCGTTCGAGGACGTCGACACCCTGGTCGAGGTGCTGTCATGAAGATCGAATTCCGTGGCCCCAGCGGGGGAGAGGCCCCGCTGACCTGGGGCCAGCGCCTGATGTGGCGGGCCGTCCACCTGATGGGCCCCAGCCAGACCTACCTGAACTGCCCCTTCGTCTTCCCCGTGTACGGCCGCCGCGACCTGTCCGCGGTGCTCGACGCGCTGCGCGTGCTGATCGAACGGCACGAGACCCTCCGCACGACCTGGGTCGCCGGCGTCCAGCGCGTGAGCCGCGACGGCGTGCTGGAGCTCGACCTGGTCGAGGCGGGCGAGGAACGCGGCCTCCAGGTGGCCGAACGCGTGGCCGCCGAGCTGGCGCACACGGTCTTCGACCACTCGACCGACCTGCCACTGCGCTGCGCCGTCGTGGTCAAGGACGGCCGCCCGTTCGCGCTGGCCTGCGTCTTCACCCACCTGGCGGTCGACTATCAGGCGCTCGCCCTGCTCGCCGACGAGTGGCGGGCCCTGCTGCGGGGGCTCCCGCTGCCGCCGGTCCAGTGGCAGCCCCGCGACCAGGCCGAGCTGGAGGCGACGCCGAGGTGGCAGGCCCGGTCGGCCCGGTCGATCGCCTACTGGCGCGACATGCTCGAAGAGGTTCCTCTGGACGTGTTCGACCACGCCCCCCGCGATCCTGAGGACCCCCGGTTCATCGAGGTCGGCATGGAGTCGACCGCGTTGGCGGTGGCCGCGCTGAAGCTGGCCGAGCGGATGAGGATCAGCACCACCAGCGTCCTGCTCGCCGCCTGCGCGACCGTGCTGGGCGAGGTCAGCGCGCGGTCGCGGGTGGTCATGCAGCTCGTGCACAGCAACCGCCGCGACGCCAGAACCCAGGAGATGGTCGGCACCGTCGGGCAGGACGCCCTGATCGCCCTCGAACCGGGGGAGTTCACCGACTTCTGCCAGATCACCCACCGGGCCGCCCTCCAGGCGTACCGGAACGCCAACTACGACCCCGACGCGATGACGCTGATGCGGCAGGAGGTCGGCGCGCGCAGGGGCGGCGAACACGACCTCGACGCCTTCTTCAACGACCGCCGCGCGGTCGCGGGCTGGCCCGCCCTCCCGCAGGACGCGGACCTGTCGGTGGCGACGACCCGGACGTACACCGACAACGCCTGGCCCGGCGTCAGGTTCAAGGTCTTCTTCACCGTCGGCACGGCCACCGAGACCGGGCAGCTCAGCCTGATCGTCGACACCGCCTTCGTGCCCCGCGCACGGGCGGAGGCGATGCTGCGCGCGGTCGAGGCCCTGTTGGTGAAGGCGGTCTAGTCGGCGATCGGGCGCCCGAAGTCGATCGCGGCCAGGACGCCGGGAGGCGTGGTGGTGCGGAGCTGCGCGTCCGGCCGCAGGCCGAGCGCGTCGTTGACGGTGGAGAAGGCGATGCGCAGCGCCACGAACGTCGTGACGTCGAAGATCTCGGCGTCGGTGAGCCCGGCGGCCCGCAGCTCCTCGACGTCGGCCATGGTCGTCGCGTTGGGGCGCCGGGTGACCTTGCGGGTCCACTCGGCGACGGCGTGCTCGGCCTCGGTCAGGCCGGCGTCGTCACCGTTGAGCACCGACACCACCGTCTCGGGGTCGGACCAGGCCGCGAGCCTGTTCCCCCACGCCAGCGCGCAGTAGGAGTTGCCGTAGGCGGCGGCGCAGGCGGTCACCATGATCCCCCGCAGGCGGAGCGGCATCCCCCGCGTGACCTCTTTGGCCATCCCCAGGATTCCCGCGCCCACCTCGGGACGGTAGCCCCAGAAGCGGGTGGCGTTCATGACGTAGCCGAACTCCTCGAGGTCGACCTCGGCCTCGGCCGGGACCGCCTCCATGTCACCCAGAAAACTCATCACGCCTCCTTCGACGCGTTCATCGGAGCAACGCGGTCAGCGCCGGGTTGTCGATCTCGGCCCCGAGCATCCGCGCGGAGGCCAGCGCCGTCCGGTCGCCGAGACGGGCGTTGTGCAGGTGGGCGCGGACCACCCATTCCCGCATGTCACAGCGGGCCGCCAGCGACCCGAGCGCGGCCACGAGCGGGCGGGCCCTGTCGTCGTCGCCGGTGTCGAGCGCGCAGGTGATCGTCGCGTCGAGCACGTTGGCGTGCAGCCACTGGTAGCGGTCGGGCAGGCGGACGCAACTGTCGGCCGCCTGGCCGAGCCAGCGGGCCGCCGAGACGTGGTCGCCCCGGTCCCGGTTGAGCAGGCCGAGCCCCCGCGCGGCCGTCCCCTCCCAGCACGGATCTTCGACCTGGCAGGCCAGCACCCAGGCTCTTTCCATGCCGTCGGCGGCGGCGTCGACGTCTCCCCTGCGCAGGTCGATCTCGGCCTGCAGAGCGGTCGGCCACGGCAGGAACGCCATCCAGCGCTGTTCCTCGGTCAGTTCGAGCGACCGTTGAAGCGCCGCGGTCGCCTGCGAGCGTTCGTCGCGCATCAGGTGGACGCGGCCGAGGATCGACAGCGACCACGCGTGCTGCTTGTGGTCGCCGCAGCCGGCGGCGAGTTCGATCGACTCCTCCAGGTGCCCGATCGCGGCCGGGTAGTCGCCCTGGTCGGAGGTGTTCTGGCCGAGCACCCCGCGGACCGCCGCCTTCTCGGCGGCCGTCTGCGCCAGCGCGGCGGCCTTGGTCAGCCAGGTGGTCGCCGCGACCCGGCGCCCCGCCTTGACCTCGACGAAGCCGAGTTCCCGGTGCGCGGTCACCGCGACCGACCGTTCCCCCGAGGCGGCGGCCAGGACGATCGCCTCGTGCAGCGCGAGCGACCCCTCTTCGTCACGCCCCTGGACGGCGTGGACCAGGGCGCTGCCGAGCGCGCAGTAGGCCCGCGCCTTGAGCGCCTGGTCTCGCGTCCGGGACGCCTCGGCGACCGCCGTGCGCAGACAGTGGATCCCGGCCGCGGCGGCGCCCGCCGAGATGGCGGCCCGGCCGGCGTCGAGCTGGCTGATCGCCGCCGCCCGGCCGCTGAGCGGCGGCAGCATCGGCGAGTCGGAGCCCACCGTGGCCGCCTCCCGCAGCGCGGGCGAGGTCTTCACGCCGAGCTCGCGCCGCAGCAGGTCTTCGCACACGGCGACCTGTTTCAGCGCCGCCGTGCGGTCTCCGGCCATGGTGAGGCCGCGGACCAGCAGCTCGTGGTTGCCCTCTTCGAGCGGGTTGCGTTCGACCGCCTTGGCGGCGTACAGAACCGCTTCTTCCGGACGCCCCTCGGCGAGCAGCCGTGCGGCGGCCTGCCGGAGCCGGGCCTCGATCATCGACGAGACGCGGTGGCGGACCACCAGGAGCCACGACTCGAACTCGAGGGAGGACGCCAGGTGCACACCCTCGAGCAGCTCTCCCCCGAGTTCGAGCAGCGGTGCGGGATCTCCCTCCTGATCGAGGAGAACCCGCACGTCAACGGTCACGTGCGGACCGAACTCGGTCCGCACGGGATCACCCGCGAAGGCCTCGCGCAGGCCCAGGGCGCGGCGCAGTTCGGCCAGCGTCCAGCGCAGCGCGCCCAGCGGGTCGTCGGCGTCGCCGAACAGCAGCTCGGCGACGCGTTTCCGGCTGGGCGGCCGTTCGGCCAGCAGCAGATAGGCGAGCAGGGCCCAGGCCTTCCGGCCGCGCGGCGGCCTGGCCACCACGCCGTCGAGCTCGACGATCGGCGGCCCGAGCAACCGGATCGACACCATGGGCCCCGCTCCTTCCCCCCTTGTCCGCCGCGTCAGCCGGCGGCCAGTCTCCGCACGTCCTCAGTGGTCAGCGGCTGGCCGCCGATCCCCCAGTTCCCGCTCTTGACCTCGTCGATGACGACCCAGGTGACCTGGCGCATGTTCTCGCCCTCGATGGCGACCATCGCCTCGGTCAGGGACGTCACGATCTCGGTCTTCTGCTTGTCGGAGAAGACGCCTTCGATCACTTTCACATTGATGAGTGGCATGAGCCCAGTTCCACTTTCACTTTTCGTTGGTGATGGGACGTCCGGCGCTCTTCCAGGCCGTGAGCCCACCGTCGAGGTGGGACACGTCCCGGTATCCGAGGGTCTGCAGCGTGCGCGCCGCCAGAGCCGACCGTCCGCCCGAAGCGCAGAACAGGATCGTGGCCCGCTCCGGGTCGAATTCGGCCCGGTGATAAGGGCTGGCCGGGTCGGCGTAGAACTCGAGCATCCCCCTGGGAGCGAGGACGGCCCCCGGGATGGTCCCCTCCTTGTCGACTTCCCCCGGCTCCCGCAGGTCAACCAGCGTGACCTGACCGGCGTCGAGCGCCTTGGCCACGTCATCGGCCGACAGGTTGCCGATCTGCGCCCGTGCCTGGGCGATCAGATCCTTCACCGACTCGCTCACTGTGTCCCCCTCTTGGACGTCGTCGTCGTTACGTCACCGACTATCCGGGGGTGCCGTGTGAGGGAGCGTGTGCGTTTTCCGCGGAATAGCGGACAGACCGAATCGTGACCGTACGTGGCGCTGGAGCGCTCCTATAGTGAGTTCGTGAACGCGGAGCCTGGCATACCGACGCAGATCGACGACTATCGCATCCTCCACCGCATCGGACACGGCGGTCAGGGTGCGGTCTTCCGCGCCGAGGACCCCCACGGCACCCCGGTCGCGCTCAAGGTCATCCACGACGAGCTGTCGAAGAACTCCGACCACCGGCGGCGCTTCCTCCGCGAGGTCGAACTGGCCCGCCGGGTGGCCCCCTTCTGCACGGCCCGCGTGCTCGACGTCGGCGTCTTCGGCGACCGCCCCTACATCGTGAGCGAGTTCGTGCCGGGGGCCTCGCTGCACCACGTCGTGCAGCAGGAGGGCCCGCGCACGGGAGGCGGCCTCGAACGCCTGGCCGTGGCCACCGCCACCGCGCTGGCCGCCATCCACCGCGCGGGGATCGTGCACCGCGACTTCAAGCCGAGCAACGTGCTGATGGGCCCCGAGGGCCCGGTCGTGATCGACTTCGGCATCTCCCTCGCGCTCGACCACACCGCGACGATGTCGGGCTCGATCGGCACCCCCGGCTACATGGCGCCGGAGCAGATCGAGAACGGCGAGGTCACCCCCGCCGCCGACGTGTTCGCGTGGGCGGCGACCATGGTCTTCGCGGCGACCGGGAAGCGCGCCTTCCCCGGCGACACCGTGCCGCAGCTCATCAACGCCATCATGAACCGCGACCCGGTGCTGACCGGGGTGCCGTCGGGCCTCAAGCCGCTGATCCAGCAGGCCCTGAACAAGAACCCCGCGTTACGGCCGACCACCGCCGACGTGGTGAAGACCCTGACGGGCGACGAATTCGCCGTCGAGACCATGCCGCTGCCCCCGTCGGCACCCGTCGTTAAAAAGAGCCGGCGTTCGGCCTGGCTGGCCGGCGCCCTCGCGGTCGTGGTGGCCGGAGGGGTGCTGACCTGGCAGCTCTGGCCGAAGGGCGACGACTCGGCGACCGGCGACGGCGTCCGCATGGAGACCTCGCTGGCGCCGGTGACCTTCGGCAAGCCGATGGGTGAGCCGATCATGGTGCAGGAGGACGACGTCCGCAGCGTCGCCCTGACCATGGTCGGCGGGGTGCCGATGGTGGTCAGCGGCGGCGACGACAACACGGTCCGGGTGACCAACCTCAACGACCGCAAGCAGTACTACGAGATGGCCGGCCACGAGAAGTGGGTCAGGCAGGTCGTCACCGGCAACCTCGACGGCGCCGAGATCGCCCTGACCGCCAGCGACGACGGCACCATCCGCATCTGGGACCTGCGCGACGGCACCCAGATGAGCAACCCGATGATCGGCCACGAGGGCCCCGTCAAGAGCGTCGCCATGGGCGAGACCGACGACGGCGCGCCCATCGCGGTGAGCGGCGGCGTCGACCACACCATCCGCGTCTGGGACCTGCACAGCGGCGAACAGCTGGGCGAGCCGATCACCGGCACGACCAAGGAGGTCTGGGCGGTCGCCCTGGCCCGGGTCGAGGGGAAGCAGGTGATCGTCAGCACGGGCGGCGAGGGCTGGGTCCGCGTCTGGGACCTCAACACCAGGCAGCAGATCGGCGAGCCGATGACCGGCCACATCGGCTGGACCCGCTCGATCGCCATCGGCGCCCTCGACGGCAAGCCCATCGCGATCACCGGTGGAGAGGACAAGACCGCCCGCCTGTGGGACCTGACGACCCGCACCAGCCTCGGTTCCCCGCTCACCGGCCACGGCAGCTGGATCCACTCGGTCGCCTACGGCGAGATCGACGGCAAGCCGATCGCCGTCACCGCCAGCGAGGACAAGACCGTCCGCGTCTGGGATCTGTCGACCCAGAAGGAGATCGGCAAGCCGCTCGAAGGCAACACCGACCGCGTCTGGGGCGTCACCTTCGGCACCCTCGGCGACAAGCCGATCGCCGTCGCCGGCGGCCGCGACCAGTCGATCCGCGTCTGGGACCTGTCACCCCCGCTGCCGAGCTGACAGCGGGGGCGTCTCCCTCAGATCACTGCGTCGACGTGTACGTCGTGAACGACGCCTGGTTCGCCACCGGCGCCGCCCCCGAATAGCAGGCGACGTTCCGCACGAACGCGGTCCCGCCCGACGTCGCCCAGATCGACTGCAGGTTGCAGTGTTCAGGCCCCGGCCCGAACGCCGTGACCTGCACGTGGTCGATCGCGAACCCGACCCTCGGGAACGTCACCAGCCGCAGCCCGAGCCCGGTCGTCCGGATCGTGTTGAGCATGCCCTGCGAGTTGTAGTTCACGTCCACCGGCAGCGGCGAGTAGGGCCCCGGGTTGGCCGGTGTGCCGTCGAACGTGTAGGCGAAGTTGGCCGGCGGCAGCCCGCGCCCGACGAGGTTACGCTCCTTGTGGTAGGTCAGCGAGAACCCGCTGTGCTGCGGCACGTTGGCCGAGTTGAAGCACCGCACCTCGACCTGCTGGGCGGCCGGGACAGGCGACCACCCCGACACCTTGCACCGCGCGAGCGCCGTGTCGTTCTGCGCCGTGACCTGGAGGTTCCCCGCCTGCCCCGGCGACCCGAGCCCCGGCAGCACGACCTTGTACCACCCGATCCCCAGGATCGTGACAGTGTTGATCCCGCCCGAGGAGTTGTACTGCGAGGCGATCCCGGCGTTGTAGTGGACGTACCCGAACCGGGCCGTCGCCGGAGCCGCCATCGCCCCGGAACTCTCCGAGTAGGACACCGTGAACGGCACGAACGCCGGAGCCCCGCCGAACTGATGGCAGCGCACGGTGACGATCTCGTCCGGCAGCACGGGCGTCCACTTCCACGCCTGGCAGATGTGCGGCGTCGTCGCCACGGCCGTGACGTGCACGACCCCGCGAGGCCCCCCGATCTGCGGGAACCGGACGATCGTCTCCCCGGGCACCCCAGGGGTGACGGTGACGTTGAACGCCCCCGACCAGCTCCCGGCCTGGTGGCTGAGGACGGGCACTCCGGACGAGACGTTCACATAGGCGTACCCCCAGCGATTGGGTACGGCGGCCTGAGCAGGGGCGACCTGGACGAGCCCGAGAACGACGACCAGGGCGAACAGGATGCGGGGTAATCGCGACACGAAGGATTTCCTTCCGGCGTGAGGGGTGGTCACGCCGTTCATAAACCGGAAATCCCATTGTGAGAAGTAGGTGTCCACGGACCGTCAGGACTGCTTGGCCAGGCCTCTCGCGATGACCAGGCGCTGGATCTGGTTCGTGCCCTCGAAGATCTGCATGATCTTCGCTTCGCGCATGTACCTTTCCACCGGGAATTCGCGCGTGTACCCATAGCCGCCGAACACCTGGACGGCGTCCGTCGTCACCTTCATGGCCGCATCGGTCGCGACCAGTTTCGCCACCGACGCCTGCCGCGAGAACGGCACGCCCGCGTCCTTCCGGCGAGCGGCGTCGATATAGGTCGCCCGTGCCGAGTCGACGGCGGCGGCCATGTCGGCCAGCAGGAAGCCGAGGCCCTGGTGGTCGATGATGCGTTTTCCGAAAGTGGTCCGCTCCTTGGCGTAGGAAACAGCAGAGTCGAGGGCCGCTTGGGCCAGGCCCGTCGCACAGGCCGCGATGCCCAGCCGCCCCGAGTCGAGGGCGCTGAAGGCGATCTGCAGCCCCTGTCCCTCCGCGCCGATCAGGCGGTCGGCCGACAGGACGGCGCCGTCCCAGTGGGCGCTGGTGGTGGGCACGGCGTGCAGGCCCATCTTCTCTTCCGGCTTGCCGAAGGTCAGGCCGTCGACCTGCCCCGGCGCCAGGAAGCAGGAGATCGACTTCTCTCCGGTGCGGGCGAACAGGGCGTAGAAGTCGGCCTTGCCGCCATGGGTGATCCAGGCCTTCGCGCCGTTGATCTCGTAGCCGTCGGTCACGCGGGTCGCGCGGCAGGTCAATGCCGCGGCGTCGGAGCCCGCCTGAGGTTCCGACAGGCTGTAGCCGCCGACGAGGTCGCCGGCCAGCATGTCGGGGAGCCAGCGTTCGACCTGTTCGGGGGTACCGAACATCGCCAACGGATGGCACGACAGCGAGTGCACACTCACCGCCACGGCGACCGAGGCCCAGCGGGCGGCGAGTTCTTCGAGCATCTGCAGGTAGACCTCGTAGGGCTGGCCGCCTCCGCCGAACTCCTCCGGGTAGGGGAGGCTCAGCAGGCCGGCGCCGCCAAGAGTGGCGAAGAGCCCTTCGGGGTAGGTTTCGGCGCGCTCGTGCCTGTCCACGATGGGCAGCAGTTCTTTGTCCGCCACCTCGCGGGTCAGGTCGAGCAGGTCACGGGCCTCCGGGGTGGGGAGGAGTCGGTCGACGGCCACAGGGTTCTCCTGACATCGGTCGCTTTGTCAGCCCGATGCTCTCAGAAGTGGTCGTCACGCTCTGCGTCGCCTCAGCCGAGGGGCGACGCCATGAGCGTCGACGGAATGGGGCTGTGGCGCGGCTCAGCCATGGCCGCGCGTTCGCCCTTCGATTCCCACGTGCTTCTCAGGGAGAAAGGGTACCGCTGTGCCCCCGTGGGTGGGGGCACGCCAATCGTGATCTCTTTCGCGGTAGGTCTCTGTTCACATCGGGTTTCGAGGCGGTGCCCTGGCCCGATGGTCGGGGGTGCCGACGAGGTCGGCGGAGGTTGGCCGCCGCAGCGCGCTGTACACCTGAATCGGCCGGTTATCTCTGACCAGAATCACCGGCACGAATTCGACGAGCAGATAATTTCTCGTTGTTCTTATTGTGCGCGTCACCGTGGCATCTCCGCCCGGCGCGAGATCGCCGGGCCACCACGGTAGATTGACGCGCCCGACGAGGGTCTCCTGAGTGTCGACCACCACATCCGGCACCGGCGTCACCGACAGGGCATGAGCCGTACCTGCGGGAACGAACAATCCGATGACGGCGACGGCGAGCGACACGATAATCGCCCACGTTCTGTCGATCAGTCTGCTCACAACACACCCCCACAATTATCGAGCTCATTTGATTTTCGCCCCGGGGGGTGGCGCCTTATTTAGTGACACCCCTGAACTACCCCCTGCGATCACCGCCGTAAACAGCCTTCTCAAAGAAAAAATTCGAGCTCTGGGTTGTGGGCTTGTGTCCGTTTTCTTCAGGCCCGGTACGCAGGCTAAATCCGGATATCCCGGCGAACGGTGAGCCATTGTCGGCTCCGCCCGACAGGTGCGCCGTGTGCCGACAGATCAGGCTTTCTGCCACCGAATTAATCGGCGAAGTGCCCGATCTGAACGTTTCACGTCTCACCTCGGACGACATTACGACGATCACGACATTGATTGACCGGTTGAGTCTGGATTTCTACGGTCTGGTCGTCGGACGCTCCCCAGATTGGACCGGCTATGAAACGTTTCGCCCTCATCGCGTTAGGGCTGCTGGTGGCCACGGCCGCCCTGCAAGGCCCGGCCACGGCAGCCGTCGCCTGCCGGATCGACTACACCGTCGGCAGCTCGTGGCCGGGCGGCTTCTCTGCCAACGTCACCGTCAACAACCTGGGCGACCCCGTCGACGGATGGCGGCTGACCTGGACGTACACCGCCGGGCAGGTGGTCACCCAGGCGTGGAACACGACCCTCACCCAGAGCGGTGGCGGCGTGACGGCGGCCGACGCGGGCTACAACAGGCAGCTCGCGACCGGCGGTTCGACCGCGTTCGGCTTCAACGCGTCGATGAGCGGCACGAACAACCCGGCGCCGACGAACTTCGCCCTCAACGGCGTCGCCTGCAACGGCACCCAGCCCAGCCCGACCCCCACGCCGAGCCCGACGCCGACTCCCACGCCCACACCGACACCCACGCCGACTCCCACCCCCACCCCGACGCCGACGGCGGGTGCCAAGCAGGTCGAGGATCTCGATCGGGGGGTCATCTCGGTCCGCAGCGGCAGCGCGAACCTCGTCTCGTGGCGGCTGCTCGGCACCGAGGCGCGGGAGACCACGTTCAACGTCTACCGGTCGGACACCCGGGTGGCGACCGTCTCCAACTCCACGAACTACCTGGACAGCGGGGCGGCGGCCGATGCGACGTACACGATCAGGGCGGTGAACGGCGGTTCGGAGGGCCCGGCCTCGGAGAGTTCGCTGAGGTTCGCCAGTGGCTACCTGGACGTCCCGATCACGCCGCCGAGCTCCAACTACGCCGCCAACGACGCCAGCGTCGGCGATCTCGACGGTGACGGGCGGGTCGACCTGGTGCTCAAGTGGGAGCCGAGCGACGCCAAGGACAACTCCCAGTCGGGCGTCACGTCCCCGGTCTACGTCGACGGGATCAGGCTCGACGGCACCCGCCTGTGGCGGATCAACCTCGGCAGGAACATCCGCGCCGGAGCGCACTACACCCAGTTCCAGGTGTACGACTACGACGGCGACGGCCGCGCCGAGGTCGCCATGAAGACCGCCGACGGAACCGTCGACGGCCGCGGCGTGACCATCGGCAACGCGAGCGCCAACTACGTGAACTCCTCCGGCTACGTGCTCTCCGGCCCCGAGTTCCTGACCATGTTCAACGGCCAGACGGGCGCCGCGATGTCGACCGTCGACTACGTCCCGGCGCGCGGCACGGTGTCGAGCTGGGGAGACAACTACGGAAACCGGGTCGACCGGTTCCTGGCCGGGACCGCCTACCTCGACGGCCAGCGCCCCTCGCTGATCATGTCGCGCGGCTACTACACCCGGGCGGTCGTGGTCGCCTGGGACTTCCGCAACGGCTCGCTGACCCGCCGGTGGACGTTCGACTCCAACAACGCGACCTCCTACGCGGGCCAGGGCAACCACAACCTGTCGATCGCCGACGTCGACGCCGACGGCCGCGACGAGATCGTCTTCGGCGCCGCCGTGATCAACGACAACGGCACCGGCCTCTACAGCACCGGGCTCGGCCACGGCGACGCGCTGCACGTGGGCGACCTGAACCCGTCCAGGCAGGGACTGGAGATCTTCAAGGTCGACGAGGACAGCTCGAAGCCGGGCTCCTACATGGCCGACGCGCGGACCGGCCAGATCCTCTGGCAGACCGCCTCGGGCGGCGACAACGGCCGGGGCGTCTCGGGTGACATCTGGGCCGGCAGCGCGGGCGCCGAGTCGTGGTCGGCCCGGGACACCACGCTGCGGTCGCCGACCGGCGCCTCCCTGGGCCGGGAGCCGTCGTCGATCAACTTCCTGGCCTGGTGGGACGCCGACCCCGTACGCGAGCTGCTCGACGACGTGCGGATCGACAAGTACGGCACGGGCGGGGACACCCGCCTGCTGACCGGGTCGGGCGTCCACTCCAACAACGGGACCAAGGCCACGCCGTCACTGTCGGGCGACATCCTCGGAGACTGGCGTGAGGAGGTCGTCTGGCCGACCAGCGACAACCGGGCGCTGCGGATCTACTCGACCCCCACCGTGACCACGGTCAAGATCCACACCCTGCTGCACGATCCGATGTACCGGACCGCATTGGCCTGGCAGAACACCGCCTACAACCAGCCGCCCCACCCGAGCTTCTTCATCGGCGACGGGATGGCGACACCGGCCAGGCCGAACGTGTACGTGCGTTAACCGGTGATCTCGCCCTTGCGCTCGCAGCGGGGGCAGATCCGGAAGCGGCCCTTGATGAGGCCGGAGTCGAGAGTGCCCTTGCCTCCACAGCGAGGGCACTTTCGGAGAGGGTGGCTGGACGCCGCGCCGTAGTAGATCAGGATCACGGCGAGGATGAGCAGGACAGGCATCAGAGTGTCCATGGGACTCCCCTTTCAGGAGAGCTGCCGGATACTCAGCGTGCCGACATAAGAGACATCTGTGCACTGTCTCCCTGGTGAGGACAGCACATAAATACCTTTTTAGTCGGCGATGTAACTCACGGAGTTCACGTAGTAGCCGGCCGACTTGGAGCCGTGGACCTGGAGGAACATGGCGCCGCCGTCGTAGGAGTAGGCGCAGCCGTAGCCCTTGGTCTCCTTGGAGCAGCCCTGCCAGTAGTGGGTGACGCCGTTGGGGTCGTACTTGACCTTGAAGAGGGTGGCGACGGCGCCGGCCGAGGCGATCTCGCGGGCGCTGTTCCTCTGGTTGTTCTTCCAGGTGAGGAAGAAGCGCTGGGCCACCGTGTCGGGCTTGGTGATGTGCTGGGACATCCACAGGCCCGTGACCTTGCCGTTCTTGACGCTCATCAGCATGCCGTTGAGGTCGCCCGGCACCTTCACGCTCGTGTGGACGAACCGGCACGTGCCGGCCGTGGTGCAGCCCGCGAACTTGTCGGGGGCGCGGAACTTGTACTTGAGCATCTTGGCGACGACCGCCGGGGTGGCGTACTTGCCCATGGTCGTCTTGTTCTTCTTCAGCCAGCCGTCGAAGAGCTTCTTCGCGGTCGTGGACGGGGCGGGCGCGGCCTGGGCGGCGGGCGCGGCGACGGTCAGGAGGGCGGTCGCGGCTAACGCGGCACCGGCGAACAGTGATCTTGAGGACATGCGGACACCCTAGATTGAGCCGCTTGAAATCCGATAACCGATGACTTACCGGGTAGTCGACGGCGATGGCGATCTACGGCTTTCACGCCTCCCATGAACAGGTTGCTCCCGGTGATCTTCTGGACGCCGTCCGCCTGGCCGACGAGGCCGGGTTCGCGATGGCGATGTGCTCCGACCACATCGCGCCCTGGAGCGCCCGGCAGGGCGAGTCGGGGTTCGCCTGGTCGTGGCTGGGGGCCGCGCTCCAGGCCACGACCCTGCGGTTCGGGGTGGTGAACGCGCCCGGCCAGCGCTACCACCCGGCGATCGTCGCGCAGGCGATCGGGACGCTCGCGGCGATGTTCCCGGGCCGTTTCTGGGCCGCGCTCGGCTCGGGCGAGGCGTCGAACGAGCACGTCACCGGCGACCGGTGGCCGCGCAAGGACATCCGCCAGCAGCGGCTGCGCGAGTGCGTGGACGTCATGCGGGCGCTCCTCGACGGCGAGGAGGTCAGCCACGACGGGCTCGTGAAGGTCGACCGGGCGAAGCTGTGGTCGCTGCCGGCCGAGCCGCCGAAGCTGATCGGCGCGGCGGTCTCCGTCGAGACGGCCCGGTGGGTCGCCGAGTGGGCCGACGGGCTCATCACCGTCAACAGCCCTCACACGAAAGAGGTCCTGGACGCCTACCGCGAGGCGGGCGGGCGCGGGGCGGCGGCCGTACAGGTGCATCTGAGCTGGGCGCCGACCGACGACGAGGCGCTGGCGATCGCGCACGACCAGTGGCGGTCGAACGTGGTCGGGCCGCCCGGGAGCTGGGACTTCGACACCCCGGAGATGTTCGACAGCGTGGCGCGCTTCGTCACCCCCGACGAAGTGGCCAAATCGGTGCACGTCTCCGCCGACGCCGCCCGGCACGCCGACTGGCTCCGGGGGTACGCCGAAGCCGGTTTCGACGAGGTTTATCTGCACCACGTGGGCCGGGAACAGACCAGGTTCATCGAGACATTCGGCGCGAAAGTCCTGCCCGAGCTCACTACAGGGTGATCGCCCAGGAGTGGGCCAGTGATCGGTCAAGAACTCCTCTGACCTGCGCGCGGATCACCGGGTGCGGGCTCGTCAGCGATCTACGCTCGCGCTGACTTGTTCGCAACCCGGTATTTCCGGGCGATGTGAGGATGACCAATGCGGTTTCTCAAATATGTGATCGGCATGGCCATGGCGATCATGATCGGTTCGGTCGCCCCGGCTCAGGCGGCGGACACCACCGTCACCTTCACCATCGTCGGTGGCGCGCTGACCATCAGCGCTCCCGCCAGCATCAACCTCGGCAACACCGCCTCGGGCGCCACGCTCCAGGGCACGATCGGCCCGGTCACGGTCAGTGACCTGCGTGGTTCGCTCCTCGGTACGTGGACGGCCCGCGTCTCCTCGACCGACTTCACCACCGGCGGCGGCACCGCCAACGAGACGATCGCCAAGGCCAACGCGGCCTACGCCTCGGGCCCGGCGACCGCGACGAGCGGCACCGGCGTCTTCACCCCCGGTCAGCTCACTGTGCTGCTGGCCCAGCCGCTCGCCGCCCAGATCACCGCGTTCACCGCGACCGCGCTGGTCGGCAACAACACCGTCACCTGGAACCCGACCCTGCGCGTCACCATCCCGGCCGCGGCCGTCGCCGGTACGTACACGGGGACGGTGACCCATTCGGTGGCGTAATCGCGCCGCTCTTCGCCGGATCCTGATCGCGCCTCTCCTGATTCTGCTCCCCGCCCTGGCCCTGACCGGCCGGGCGGTCGCGGAGCCGGAGGGGCAGGTCGGGATCCGGCTGCTTGAGGCGCCAGAAGACAGAGCCGACGACCCGCGGGCGCTGGCCTACATCGTCGACCACGTGAAGCCGGGGACAGTGATCCACCGGCGTTTCGCCGTGAACAACACCTCGTCGAAGTCACAGACACTGTGGCTGTACTCGGCCGGGGCGGAGATCAAGAAGAGGAAGTTCACGTTCTTCCCCGAACAGACCGGCAACGAGCTCTCGTCGTGGATCTCGTTCGGCCGGCCGGCGGTCACGCTGCCACCGGGCGGCGAGGAGGTCGTCCAGGCCACCATCCGGGTGCCGCAGACCGCCTGGAAGGGCGAGCGGTACGCCGTCATGTGGGCCGAGGCCCGCGCGCCGGCGACCAGGGAACGGAACGTCCAGGTCAACAACCGGGTCGGCATCCGCGTCTACCTCGACGTCGGGACCGGCGGCGAACCACCGAGCGACTTCCGGATCGACAAGATCTGGGCGAGCCGCGATCAGGCCGGGAAACCCCGCCTGGAGGCGCAGATCACCAACACCGGCCTGCGGGCCGTCGACATGACCGGTGAACTGCGGCTCTCCGACGGGCCCGGCGGCACCTCGGCGGGACCGTTCAAGGTGACGACAGGGGTGACCCTGGCGCCCAAGGACGTCGGCACGGTCGAGGCGGTCCTCGATCCCGCGCTCCCCGTGGGGCCGTGGAAGGCCGATCTGGAACTGACAAGCGGGCGGGTCACCCGATCCGCCAGTGGCACGGTGACCTTCCCCGCCAAGGCCAACGCGATGACCGCCGTTGACCTGAGCGGTCCCGGCCTGCCCCCGCTGCCCGTCGTGCTCGCCGGAGCGGCGGCCCTGGCCGTGGCGGGCGGTGGCTACCTCATCTGGCGACGAGCCCGGAGGACTCCGTGAAATTGCGCGTGACGGCGGCGCTGGTCGCCGCCGTCGTGACGGCCGCCCCCGCCTGGGCGGCCGGCGATCCCGGCACACCCGAGATCGTGGACGACCGGGCCCACCTGGTCGTGGACGAACCCATCCCGCCCCCCACGATTCCGGAGGAGGCCGGAACCCTGGACGGCGTCCTGGGTGGCACACAGGAAAACTCCGTCCAAGGTGGCCAACAGCCCCCGGTGCGCTCCGAATCAGAAGCGCTTCGTGACGACTCCTCACCCCGTCGAAGACCCGAAAAATCACGGCATGACGCGCCGAAACGCCTGGCCAACGCCGGGCTGGCCATCACCGCCCCCACCTCAAGAGCCCTCGGTTCCACCACCATCGGCGGCGAGCTCTCGGCCCAGCTCGGCACGGTCACCGTGTCGGACACCCGCGGCCTGGGCGGCCTGCTGGGCTACACGGCCACGGTGAGCTCGACCAACTTCACCACCACGATCGGCGGCAACACGTCGACGATCGCGAAGGCGCACATCTCCTACTGGTCGGGCCCGGCCACCTCCTTCTCGGGCATCGGCGTATTCACCCCGGGACAGGCGACAGCGGCACTCGCGGCCGCCCTTACCGGGACGGTCACCGCATTCACCGTGACGCTGGCGGTGGGAAATACCTCGGGAACGTGGAATCCGACAGTAATTGTCAGAGTTCCGTCATCAGCGGTGGCCGGTTCCTATTCGGGAACAATCACGCATTCGGTCGCGTGAAAGAAGATCAACACTGCCGTTGGGGGCGGCAGGCCGACCGAAAACCGACAACGGGATGGAGGGGAAGTATCCCGTTAGGAAATGTCGGTATTACAGGGACATCTGCCGTTCGATGTTGCGCAGGTTGTGGCGGGCGAGCGCGAGGTTGGAGCGCTCGCGGTCGAGGACCAGGTAGAGGAACAGCTGGCCGCCGGGGGTCTTGAGCAGGCGGATGATGTGGTATTGCCCGCTCAGCGTGATGAGGATGTCCTCGATCTCGTCGTTGAGGGCGAGGGAGGACATGGTGCGCAGCTTCGCCCGCACCACCTCGGTGTTTCCGGCGGCGGCGACCTCAAGGTCGAATGCCCGGCCGCCGCCGATCGTGCCGAGGCTCATGCCACTTCCGTAGTCGACGAGCGCGGCGCCCGTCGCTCCGTCGATGGCCATGGCCTCTTTTAGTGCGGTTTCGATGTTCATGGTGCTCAATCCAATGCTGTTGTGCTTGCAGGGACATAAGGTAACTCTTGCGGCCTCAGATAGTGAAGGGCACAAAAGTGTCATCGCACCACCTCGTTCACCCCCCGGGCGTCGAGTCCATGCTCCGTATGGGCGAGCCCATCAGCGGTTTCCACCTGCTCCGCGTCATGGGCAGTCCGGGTGGAATCATTCATGTCCGCGAGGGCCTGGTGATCTCCGCGACCACGCCGGCGTCACCTGGAGCCGAATCCCTGCTGATCCGCTCGGGGCGGGTCAGCGAGGCGGCCTGGAACGAGGCGTACACCGCGGGCGCCCCCCTGCACCGGCTGGCCGCCGAGCTGGTCGAACGAGGCAGCGTGGGCGAGGCCGGGCTCCAGGTGGTCTGCCTGTCGGCGGTGTTCGACGCGGCCTTCGCGATGGCCCTGTTCGGCATCGAGGACAGCCAGCCCGAGCCGCACGGCCCCAACGACATGCCGCCGCCCTTACCGGTGCTCCCGGGCATCCCGCGTGAGTGGCTGGCCCGCGAGACCGCCCGGCGCCTGACGATCACCGAAGAGTGGCGTGAGCTGGGCGTCACCCCGTTCATCCGCCCGACGGCGGTGCAGCCGGTCGCGCCGCCGCGGATCTACGCCGACCAGCTGCGCCACGACATCCTCGTCAAGGCCAACGGGCGGCGGACCCCACGAGACATCGCCTTCGCCCTCGGCCAGGGCCTCTTCGTCACCCTCAAGGAGATCACCTCCCTGGTCAGTGAGGGATTGCTGACCATCGCCCCGACTCCTCCGCCGCCTGTCGCCGAAGAGCACGTGGTCGTCGTCGAAGACGAGCGGAAGACCCCGAATCTGCCCCGCCGCCGACCCGGCACCAGCAAGATCGCCAAACTTCTGGGCGCCGACTTCCGTAATGGCAAGTAACGAAAGTTAAGAACCATGTCACTGAGCGCTCTGAAAGCCGAACTGCACTCCCTGCGCGAACGTGTGTCCGGGGTGATGGAATCGGCCGTCGCCACGGTCGACGGCCTGGTCGTCGGCGCCGACACCGACAGCATCTCCCCCGAGACCGTGTCGGCTCTGTCGGCCGCCACGCTCGGCCTCGGCAAACGCTTCGGCTACGAGGTCGGGCTGCATGAGCTGCGGGAAGTGGTCATCCGCTGCCGCGGCGGCTACATCGTCGTGTACGCCCTGGGCAACATCGCCCTGCTGGCGATCCTCGCCGACGAGGGCCTCGACGTGCCGCGCCTGCACGTCGAGTCGAGACCCACCGTGGAACGATTGACCAACCTGCTCGCCAACGAGCGGGCCCGAGCCTAGAACCGCAGCCAGGGGGGCCGCCGGCGCGTCACGCGCCGGCGTCTGGTGTCAGGCGGGCTTGCGTCGTGACAGTGCCACGCCGGCCAGGCAGAGCGCTCCACCGGCCAGGGCCAGCCACGTCGGGGTCTCCCCCAGCAGCGCCCAGGCCATGAGGATCACGATGGCCGGAACCACGTAGGTGGTGGCGCCCATCTTGCCCGCGGTCGTCCTCGCGAGGGCGTAGGCCCACGTCGTAAAAGCCAACGCCGTTGGGAAAACTCCGAGGTAAATCAGGTTCAGCGTGGCCGACAACGGCGCCTCGGCGGCCTGGCTGACGAGCTGCCCGGCGAACGGCAGACACGTGATCGCGCCGATGATGCAGCCGAAAGTGGTCACCTGGAGCGCCGAGGCGTGCTTCAGCGCCGGCTTCTGGACGATCGTCGCGATCGCCCACGTCACCGCGGCCACCACGCAGAGCGCCACCCCGAGGATCGAGGCTCCGCCTCCCTCGGACATGGAGAACCCGACGACGACGGCGCCCGCGAACGACACGGTCATGCCCATGAGCAGCCGCCGCGGGAAGCCCTCCTTCAGGAACAGGCCTGACAGTACGGCGATGATGATCGGCCCGATGTTGACGACCATCGCGGCCGTCCCGGCGTCGACCTCCTGCTCGCCCCAGTTGAGGGCGATCATGTAGATCCCGAACCACAGGACGCCGGAGATCACGATCCCCGGCCAGGCCGCGCGCGGCGGCAGCCCCTCACGCCGGATCAGCAGGAAGACCAGCAGGGTCAGCGCTCCGGCCAGCATCCGCCCGAGGGCGAGGGCTCCGGGGGAGTACGACTCGACGGCGTGCCGGATCCCGACGAAGGCGGAGGCCCACAACACGACGGTCACGGCGGCGGCGATGAGGGCTCGCCGGTCGGTTTGTTCCACTCTGGGGACTTTAGGGGAACACGTGCTCGATACGCATCACGGTTTCGCGCCTCATTGACAAACAAGTTTTTTACGTACAAACTTGTTTTTGCGATGAGAGACGTCCTGTACCTGGAAGAGATCGAGCAGGCCGAAGCCCTGCTCAAGCCGCAGCGCATCGACGTGCTGCGGCAGCTCGCCGAGCCGCGCACCTGCGGCGACGTGGGCGCGATCTTGGGCCAGACCCCGCAGCGGGTCTACTACCACGTGAAGCGCCTGGTGGAGGCCGGGCTGGTCGAGCAGGTGTCCGAACGGAAGGTGCGTGGCATCTCCGAGGGCATCTACCAGGCCACCGCCCGGTCCTACTGGCTCTCACCCCGGCTCGTCGGCCACATCGGCCTGGGCCGGGCCCGCGACGAACTCAGCCTGGGCCACCTCCTCGACCTGGTCGAAGAGGTTCAGGCCGACATCGCCGCACTCGACCGTTCCGTTCCCGAGCTGCCGTCGATCGGCGTCTCGGGCGACATCCACGTCCCACCTGAGCTCCGGCCCCAGTTCCTGGCCGAGCTCCAAGCCACCCTCCAGGCCCTCTTCACGAAGTACGGCGGTTCGGAAGGCGACCCTTTCAAACTCGTCGTGGCCTGTTACCCCAACCAGCAAGGAGAAGAGTCATGACGCAGTCCCCGATGACGGCCGTCCGCATCCAGGCCCCGCTGAAGACCGTGTTCCACGCTCTGACCGACCCCGCCGAGCTGAAGGTCTGGTTCGCCGAGCACGCCGAGGTCGACCTCCCGAACCGCTACGAGTTCTGGGGCCGCTACACCCTGGAGGGCGATGCCCCCCACCAGCGGGTGCTGGAGTCGGCCGACGACCTGATCAAGTTCGCCTGGACGCTCGACGGCACCGAGACCACCACCGAGATCCGGCTCACCGAGACCGACGGCGAGACCACCGTCGCGGTGCACCAGTCCCACTTCGACCGCGAGCTCGTCTTCTCGGGCAGCAAGAGCCCGCTCGCCGCGCTGGAGACCTTCTGGGCGCTGGCCGTGGGCAACCTGGCCGACCACGTCGAGGGCCGGAAGATGGGCCCAAGGGTCGACTACACCGCGAAGGTGAGCGAGTTCTCCGCCCGGCTCGAGATCGACGCTCCCGCCGACCGCGTGCGCACCGCGCTGACCGACTCCGACCAGGCCACCGCCTGGTTCGGCTACCCGATCGGGATCGAGCCCGAGGTCGGCGGCCGGTTCGCGATGGGCGGCCTGGAGGCGGCCGGCGACTACGCCGCCAGGTTCGTCGCCCTCGACGACACGTCGGCGTCGATCGACTGGGGCAGCATGGTGACGAGCTGGGAGCTCGAGGGCTCCGGCGGCAAGACCACGCTCACCTTCGTGACGAGCGGGTTCGACGCCGCCCACCCGCCCTACGCCGGCTGGGCCGGCTGGCTCAGCGGGCTGGTCGAGCTGCGTCGCTACCTGGAGCAGCCGGAGTGGCGGTCGGTGTTCGTCCAGGGCTGAGCAGCCGGGGCAGGCTCGGCGGCTTGAAGAAACCCTCGGCGATCGCCGAGGCGATGCCCACTCTGACGAGGTCGCGGGTGTCCCCGTACGCGAGGAAGCGGGGCACCCACTCGGGGCGATACTTCACGTTCGCGCGATAGAGCGCTTCGAGCTGCCACCAGCGCGACAGGAACAGCAGGGTGCGCCGCCAGGCCCGGATCACCGGGCCGGCGCCCATCCTCGCGCCCTCCTCGAAGGCCGACCGGAAGACCGCGAAGTTGAGCGAGATCCGTTCGACCCCCAGCCAGCCCGCGTTCCTGACCAGCCCGGCGACCATGAACTCCATCAGGCCGTTCTCCGCCGCCCGGTCACGGCGCATCAGGTCGAGCGAGAGCCCCCGCTCGCCCCACGGCACGAACGACAGCAGCGCCGCCTCGTCGCCCTCCTTGGTCAGGCTCTCGACCAGCACGCACTCGGCGTCGAGGGGATCGCCCAGGCGGCCGAGGGCCATCGAGAAGCCGCGTTCGGTCTCGGTGTCGCGCCACGCGTCGGCGCGTTCGCCGATCAGCCGCATCTCCTCGGGGCCGAGGTCGCCGTGGCGGCGGACCCGGAGCTGATATCCGGCCCGCTCGACCCGGTTGACCGCCTGCCGCACGCCGCGCATCTCCCGGCCCTGGAGGCTGAACTTCTTGACCTCGATGACGGCCTCGTCGCCGAGTTCGAGCACCTTCAGCCCGGCCCGCTGGTAGGCCCTGGCCCCTTCGGCGCCCGCGCCGATGGCGGCCGGGATCCAGCCGAACTCACGGGCCTGACCGGTCCACGCCGTGATCGCGTGGCCCCACGCCTCGGGGTCGCCGAGCGGGTCGCCCCCGGCCAGGCTGACCCCGTTGACCACCCGGAACGACACGGCGGCCTTGCCGCTCGGCGAGAAAATGACGCTGCGGTCGCGGCGGGTGGCGAAGTAGGCCAGCGAGTCGCGTTCGCCGAGCAGCGTGCGCAGCCGTTCCTCGTCGCCGGGGGCGAGCACGGCCTGCCGCCGCTGCGACCGGAACAGCATCGCGAACGCCGCCAGCAGGGCGATCGCGCTGATCAGCCCGATCACGAACGAGATCCACGCGGGCGGATGACCGTAGCCCTCGACCTCGATCACCCCGCCGAGCGCCCGGCTCAGCACCCACAGCGCCCGCGCCGACCGGTCGAGGTCACCCGGGAACAGGATCGTGAGCAGGAAGCCGACGACGTAGGAGACCCCGAGCAGCCCGATCAGCGTGGCCACCGCCTTGCGGACCGACGCGGGCTGCACCTTGGCGTAGAACCCGGCCCGGCCCCACCACAGGTAGGAGATCAGGATCAGCGCGACCAGCCCCGAGACCACCACCTCACCGAGCTCGCGTCCCCGCTCGGGCACCAGCGGCGCCATCGCCAGCATCGGCGTGGAGATCACGCTGAGCAGCACCGACAGCGCCAGCAGGGCGGCCAGCAGCCGCCAGGCCACCCGTTTGCGCCGGGCCAGCGCCCCGGCCAGCAGCCCGAGGAACGCGGCGTAGGCCAGGTTGGGCGTGAGCGGGATGGTGTAGTCGTCGATCAGATTCGTCAGCGGCAGCGCCATCCGGCGCAGCGGCGGCACGATCGCGATGGCCGCCGAATAGATCGCCAGCACGGTCAGCACGATGGACGCCACCCGCGGCACGTCACCCCGCGCCATCCGTTCCCCCTTAGTCGTTCAGCGAAGGGGACATACCCCATCTCCGCAGGTCAAAAGCGGGTGGAGTGCGCGGCGGGGCGATCCTGAGGGAGATCAGCGCGGCCGCCAGACCGCACAACGTGGCGAGCAGATGGCCCAGATTCCAGATCGTGCCGGTGAACACGACCGGCGCGCCGACCCCCACGGCGAGCGCGATGACCCCGGTCGCCCGCCACCGCCCGCGCATCAGCACGACAGCGGCGACCACCCCGGCGACCATGATGTAGCTGACCCCGACGTCGGTCGTGACGGCCAGCCGGGCGGGCGCCAGCCCGTTGGTGATGGCGTGATACTCAACGAGCGCGGTCAGCAGCGACCCGAACACGTGCCCGCACAGCCCGATCACGATGATGCGCGGCGTCCCGTAGCGCTGCTCGGCCCAGGCGACGACGGTGGCGAACACGCCCACGTAGAAGGTCAGGAAGGCGCCCCGGTCGGCCACCCAGAGCGCGCTGTCGGCGAGCACCACGAGCGGACTGGCCGACAGCCGCACCAGGTTGGTGCTCTGCATGGTCGTCAGCACGTCGATCAGATTCGGCGGCGCGGTCCGCTGCAGCAGCGTCGAACTGCTGAACACCACGATGTAGGTGAACGTCGCCGGCGCCGCCAGCGCCCACTGATGCGCGAACCGCGTGTACGGCGCCCCCGCCACCACCGCCCGGTCAGCCGGACCCCACCACCGCGACACCCCCCGGAGGAGATACCAGACCACCGCGACCAGCACGAACACCAGACACAAGATCATGCGGCACCCCGGCTTCCTCCCGTAGGGGGAGACATGTCCAGCCCCGGGTCGGATACGCGGAGAAGGTCCGCTTCTTTACGGTCGGGGCATGTTCGCACTCACCGCACTCGCCGCCGGGCTCGCGCTCCTGCTCATGGGGAACATCGCCGGGCTGTTCTACGCCTACTCGGTCTCGGTCATCCCGGGGCTCAACGCGACGCGGGCCGACCACGCGGTCGCCGCGATGCAGCAGATCAACGTCAAGATCCTCAACCCGGTGTTCTTCGCCTCGTTCATCGGGGCGCCGCTGGTCGCGGCGGTCGCCGGGGTGCTGCTGCTGAGTTCGGGTCAGCGCGCCGCCGCCGTGCTGATCTTCGCGGGGGCCGCCGTGTACGTCCTGGGCGCCTTCATCCCCACGATGATCGTCAACGTGCCGCTCAACAACGCGCTCGTGGCGGCCGGGGACATCACCGACCCGGCGCGGGCCGCCCAGGTCTGGGCCGCGTTCGCGCCCAAGTGGGCGCCGTGGAACCACCTGCGCACCGTGGCGAGCTGCGCCGGGCTGCTGCTGACGGGGGCCGCCCTGTTCGTCTGGGCGGGCAACCGCTGATCCCTCCCTATGCTGGGGAGGTGCGCGAGACCTTTGAACTGGAAGACGACTTCATCCCGCTCTGCGACCTGCTCAAATACCTGTCGATCGCCGAGAGCGGCGGCGAGGCGAAATACATGGTCGCCGAGGGCTATGTGCTGGTCAACGGCGACGTCGAGCTGCGCAAGCGCTTCAAGGTCCGGCCCGGACACGTGGTGAGCGGCGACGGCTTCGAGATCCAGGTCGTCGCCGCCCGATAGCTACTGGCGGGGCTCCGCCACGAAGACCACGCCCGTTCCGGCCACCTCGAAGTCACCGGCCGAGGCCGCATGGAAGGCCGAGTCGCCCGGCCGCAGCTTGAGCTCCCCGTCGAGCACGACCTCGCCCTCGACGCACACGGCGATCCGGGGCACCCCGCCCGGCAGTGAGTAGCCGTCGCCGGGCACGATCCGGCGGAGCTGGAACTCGGGGCAGTGCGGCAGATAGAGGCCGTCGACCGGCTCGATCTCGGCGGGCTGCTCGTTGGGGTCGGTGATCCGCAGCAGCTCTTCGATGTCGATCGGCTTGGGGGTCAGCCCGGCCCGCAGCACGTTGTCGGAGCTGCCCATGATCTCGACGCCGAACCCGCTCAGGTAGGCGTGCAGGACCCCGGCGCCGAGGTAGATCGCCTGGCCGGGGGCCAGTTCGTGGCGGCGCATCAGCAGCGGGGCCAGCACGGCGGGGTCGGTCGGATAGGTGGCCGCGAGCGTCGCCACCAGCGGGTCGCCCGACGACCGCACGATGGCGTCGACCAGCGCGGGCCGCGCGTCCTGCGGCAGTTCGAGCAGCACCCGCAGCGCGCCGAGCACGTCGCCGGCGGCCAGCCGGTCGACCACCGGCGCGAGGACGGGCAGTTCGAGGGCCGCCACCAGCTCGGCCGCCTCGGGCCCCGGGCGGAACCCGGCCAGCGCGGTGAACGGCGTCAGCGCGACGATCATCTCGGGCTTCGGCCACGGGTCGGAGTAGTTCTTGTCGCCCCGCAGGAAGCCCTCGGCCGCCTGGTCGAGCGTCGGGTGGACCTGCATCGACAGGGCGGCGTCGACCGCGATGAGCTTCATCAGGTAGGGGAGGCGCTCCCCGAACCGCGCGACGACCTCGGGCCCGAGCTCACCGGCGGGGTCGGCGGCGATGATCTCGTTGAGCGCGTTCTCCACGCCGCCCCGCGTCAGGCGCGACGGCCCCGACGGATGCGCCCCGAGCCACATCTCCGCCTCGGGACCGGTGGCGGTACGCCCGGTCAGCCCGGCGATGGCCGTGCGGGAACCCCATCCGTAGTCCTTGATCGGGTTGGTGAGCAGGTCCACGTGTCTACGTCCTCGTGAGTCGGGAGCGGTTGGGAGTTCGAGGCTCTCAATTCCTGATGAACCGGCGGCCATTCTCCGGTGAACAGGATGTCACTCGCACCCGAGTGCGAGGGCCGCCGCCCCGAACAGACCCGCGTCGCGTCCGAGCCCGGTCCGCTCCACTTTCAGCCGCCGCAGGAACCCGAGTCCCGCCTGGTCGGCCACCGCACGCCGCAGGGGCGCCAGCAGGGTGGTCCCCGCTCCGGCGACCCCGCCGCCGATCACCACGTTGTCGACGTCGAAGAGCGCCGCCGTCGTCAGCACCGCCGTGGCCAGCGCGCCCGCGGCCCGGTCGAACGCCTCGACCGCCACCGGCACGCCGCGCTTGGCGTCGGCGGCCAAGGCCCGGGTGTCGACGGGACGCCCGGCCCAGAAGGTCGGCTCGACCGCCTGCTGCCAGCCGTTGGCCAGCGCCCACCGGACCATCGAGGGCCCGGACGCGATCGTCTCCACACACCCGACCGCCCCGCACCGGCAGGTCTCCCAGCCCTCACCGGCCCGGATGTGCCCGATGTGGCCGGCGTTCCCGGTCGGCCCGAGGTGCGGCCGTCCCTCGAACACCAGCCCGCCGCCGATCCCCGACGACACCACGATCCCGAGCAGCGCCCCCGCCGAGAACGCCCCCCGCCACCACTCGCCGAGCGCCATCACCTGCCCGTCGCCCGCCAGGTGCACCGGCACCCCGGGCAATAACGCGCCCACCGTCTTGACCAGCGGGAAGTCGCGCCAGGTCAGGATGTTTACCGGGCTGACCGTGCCGCGCACGGCGTCGAGCGGCCCGGCCGCGCCGATGCCGACGCCGGTCAGCCCCTCTTCGGAGATCAGCCCGGGGACGACGATCCGCGCCACCAGGTCCTTCAGCGTCGCCGTGGGGTCGGGCCCGACGGGCATCTCCAGCTTGGCGGTGATCACACCGGTGGGTTCGACCGTCGCCGCGGCGAACTTCGCGCTCCCGATGTCGATCGCCAGGACCGTCATGGCTTCTCGTTGACGCAGCGCAGCACCGGGTAGGCCGTGAGCGCCTCGGGGCTGAGGTCGTCGCCCGTCACGACGAAGGTCGCGGTCTCGCCGGGGAGCAGGGTGACGAGCATGTCGTCGACGCTCGCGCACGGGTCGAGCCGGTCGGGGAACAGCGCCAGGTCACGCACCAGCGTGCGGGCGGTGATCTCCACACGTACCCGGCCGTCGAGTTGCTCGGTCGTCACGTCGTAGGCCGCCTCGGGGAGGTCGGCGGTGTTGAAGCGCAGGGCCCGCAGGTCGCCGGCCGACGCCGACAGGAGTTCCGGCCCGGTGAGCGCCATCGAGGCGGGCAGCGGGACGGTCATGGCCGAGCGGGGGGCGAGGCGGACGGGGAAGCGTTCGCGGGCGACGATCTCGCCGTCGACCGTCAGGCGGAGGACCGTCAGGTCGGTGTGCCACTCGTCGCCGGTGTCGTTGACCACGGCGACGGTCTCGGGGTTCTGGAAGGTGACGAGCCGGTCGGCGAAGCTGCGGCGCAGGGCGTACCAGAGCGGTTTCCTGCGGCCGTCGCCGTCGACGGCGGCCCACGAGGTGACCGGCCAGCAGTCGTTGAGCTGCCAGACGATCGTGCCCATGCAGTAGGGCATCAGCGAGCGGAAGCGCTCGACGCCGAAGGCCATCGCGTGGGCCTGGTTGAGCTGGGTGTAGTAGTGCCAGTCGTCGAAGTTCTCGGGTTTCGGCAGGTGGTCGCCGAGGCCGCGCAGGAGTTTGCCGTTGCCGTCCTGGGCCTTCTGGTGGTGCAGGACGCCCTTGGACGACGGGGTCAGCGGGTCGTCGGAGACGGCGCGGCGCAGGGTCGACCACGTGGGCGGGCCCTGGAAGCCGAACTCGGCGACGAAGCGCGGGGTGTAGGTGCCGTAGAAGGTGTAGTCCTCGCGGTTCCAGACGGTCCAGATGTGGGTGGTGCCGCGCGAGGGGTCGTTCGGCGGGGCGTCCGGGCTGCCCGAGTAGGGCGAACCCGGCCAGTAGGGGCGCGTCGGGTCGAGGTCGGCGACGATCGTGGGGAGCAGGTCGAAGTAGAAGCCGGCGCCCCAGCTCCGGCCGTCGAGGGTGTCCTGCCAGCCCCAGTCGGCGTGGCCTTCGAGGTTCTCGTTGTTGCCGCACCACAGCACGAGCGAGGCGTGGCTCGACAGGCGGGTGACCTGCTGGCGGGCCTCCGCCTCGACCTCGGCGCGGAACGGGCCCTCTTCGGGGTAGGCGGCGCAGGCGAACGGGAAGTCCTGCCAGACCATGACGCCGAGGGCGTCGGCCTGGGCGTAGAAGTCCTCGCTCTCGTAGAGGCCGCCACCCCAGACGCGCAGCGTGTTGGCGCCGGTGTCCACGGCCTGCTGGAAGCGTTCGGCGACGCGCTCACGGGTGACCCGGTTGGGGAAGCAGTCGTCGGGGATCCAGTTGAAGCCCTTCATGAAGACCGGCCGGCCGTTGACCTTCAGCCGGAAGGCCTCGCGGTCGAGCTCAATGGAGCGGAAGCCGATCTCGCGCGACCACACGCTGTCGCCCACGCTCACGGTCAGCGTGTAGAGGGCCTGCTCGCCGTAGCCGCGCGGCCACCACAGATCGGGTTCCGGGACGGTCAGCGTGATGACGGCGGTGCGCTCGCCCGGCGCCAGGCGTACCCGCTCCTCGACCCCCGCGACGGACGCCGTCACGGTGAGCGGCGCCTGGGCGGCGCGGTCGACGGTGACGTGGACGCGCACCTTGCCGTCACGGCCCTCCAAAAAAACCAGCGGCCGGACCTCAGCGAGCCGGGCCGACGACCAGGTCTCCAGGTAGATGGGCCGCCAGATGCCCGAGGTCACCACGGTCGGGCCCCAGTCCCAGCCGAAGTTGCAGGCCATCTTGCGGATGAACTGGTAGGGCTCGCCGTAGGCGCCCGGCCGGTCGCCGAGCGCGGCCCGCTGCTTCTCGGCGTAGCCGTAGGGCGCCTCGAACAGCACCTTCAGCGTGTTACGGCCCTCCCGCAGCAGGTGGCGGGCCGGGAAGCGGTAGACCCGGTGCTGGTTGGCGGTCTGGCCGATCTGCACGCCGTTGAGGATCACCGTCGCGGCCGTGTCGAGGCCCTCACAGACGAGGTCGGCCCGCTGGTCGCCGGGGTCGGTCCAGTCGAAGCTCGTCTCGTAGGACCAGTCGGTGCGCCCGATCCACTTCAGCCTGTTCTCGTTGTCGTCGAGATAGGGGTCGGGGATCTTCCCCGCGTCGAGCAGGTCGGTGTGCACGCAGCCGGGCACCGTCGCCGGCAGCCCCGCCACGACCGGGCGTGGCTGCCCGGTCGACGAGACGGCCGTGACGGTCCAACCTTCGTGCAACGTCCTGATCACGTGGTCTCCCATTTGGTGTGCAGTTGCGGCACCGACGCCAGCAGCTTGCGCGTGTAGTCGTGTTCGGGCTGCTCGAACACGGTGTCGGTGGCGCCGTACTCCACGATCCTGCCCTTGTGGAGCACGACCGTCCGCTCACTGATGTAGTTGCCCAGCGCGAGGTCGTGGGTGATGAACAGGACCCCGAGGCCGCGCAGTTTCAGGTCGGCGAGCAGGTTGAGCACGTCGATGCGGGTGGACGCGTCGAGCATCGAGATGATCTCGTCGGCGACCAGGTATTCGATGTCGAGCAGCAGCGCCCGCGCGATCAGCAGCCGCTGGAGCTGACCCCCGGAGAGCTGGTGGGGGAACTTGTTCAGCACCGCCCCCGGGCTCAACCTGACCGCATCGAGGGCCGATTCGATCTTTGAAGTCCACTCCTTGTCGGGTACACCCCTGAAGTAGACCTCGCGCAGCATCCCGAACACCCGGTCGGCCTTGAAGACCGGGTTGTAGGAGCTGAACGGATCTTGGAAGACGCCCTGGACCTTCCGGTAGTAGTCGCGTTTGCGCAGCTCCCGGATGTCCCGGCCGTCGATGGAGATCGTTCCCGCCGACGGCGAAAGAAGCCGGAGCACCATCTTGCCGATCGTGCTCTTGCCGCTGCCGCTTTCGCCGATGAGCGAAACGACCTCGCCCGGCTTGATCTCGAAACCGGCCTCGTCGACCGCCGTCATGCGCTGCCCGCCGAACGCGCCGATCCGGTAGACCTTGGTGACCCCGTCGAGTTTCAGCATCAGGCGGCCTTCCAGCAGGCGACGACGTGGTCCTTCTCGACCTCGACCGGCGGCGGCTCCTCGGCGCACTTGTCGAAGGCCAGCGGGCAGCGGGCCCTGAACCGGCAGCCGGGCTCGGGGGCGAGCAGCGACGGCGGGTTCCCGGGGATGCCGGTGAGGCGTTTGTCGGCGTAGCGCACACCGACCTCCGGGAGCGAGGAGATCAGGAGCTGGGTGTACGGATGCTTCGGCGCGTTCACGACCGTCGAGGCCGGGGCCTTCTCGGCGAGCTTCCCCGCGTACATGACCATGATCGTGTCGGCGAGCTGGTTGGTCAGCGAGATGTCGTGGGTGATGAACAGCATCGACTTCACGAAGCCCCGGTCGCGGAAGCCCTTCAGCGTGGTGACCACGGCCTTCTGGGTGGAGACGTCGAGGGCCGAGGTGATCTCGTCGGCGATCAGCAGCGACGGGTTGAGCAGGGTCGAGATGACCATGACCATGCGCTGCTTCATGCCGCCGGACAGCTCGATCGGGTATTTGGCGAGCACCTCGCGGGGGAGCTCGACCAGTTCGAGCCGGGCGTGCAGCTCGTCGAGGTCGAGTTTCACCCCGCGCGACGAGAGCAGCTCGCGGACCATCCGGCCGATCTTGCGGGTCGGGTTCATCGCGCTCATCGAATACTGCGGGATGAGCGAGACCTGCTTGAACCGGTAGGGGTTCATCTTGGCGTCGTCGCCGATCGGCAGGACCTGGTCGTCGAGGGTGACGCTGCCTCCGACGTGCTTCATCCGGCCGTCGAGCCTGATCAGCGCCTTGCCGAGGGTCGTCTTGCCGCAGCCCGACTCCCCCGCCAAACCCAGGATCTCGCCGTCCTTGACGCCGAAGGAGACCCCGTCGAGGGCTTGGACGTCGCCCTTCAGCGTCCGGTAGTAGACCCGGAGGTCGTCGACTTCCAGGGCCATCTAGAGCTCCCTCAGCTTCGGGTTGAACACCTCGTCGAGGCCGACGTTGGCGACGTACAGGGCACCGACGATGAGGGTGATCCCGGCCCCGGGCGGGACGAACCACCACCACAGGCCGAGGAGCATCGCACTCCACTGGTGGGCCTGTTGCAGCATCAGGCCCAGAGACATCGCGTCGGTCGGGCCGAGGCCGATGAAGTCGAGCGACGAGGCGATGAGGATCGAGCCGCCGAACAGCAGGATGAACGTGAGCAGCAGGTAGGAGCTCATGTTCGGGGCGATCTCGCGCAGGATGATCCGGGGGGAGCCGACCCCCGACAGCCGGGCCAGGTCGACGAAGTCGCGGTTGCGCAGCGAGAACGTCTGGGCCCTGATCGACCGCGCCGCCCACGGCCACTGGGTCAGGCCGATGAACAGCGCCTGCATGCCCGCGCTGCGCACGCCGATGTAGGCGTTGAGGATGAACAGCACGGCCAGGGTCGGCAGCACCAGCACGACGTTGGTGAGCATGGTGAGGATCTCGTCGATCCAGCCGCCCTTGTATCCGGCCAGGAAGCCGACGGCCATCCCGATGACCGACGCGATGCCGCCGCCGAGCGCGCCGACCAGGAAGGTCGTGCGCAGGCCGTGCACGAACTGGGCCCACAGGTCCTGCCCGAACGTGTTGGTGCCGAGCCAGAACTCTCCGCTGGGCGGCTGCATCTGCATGCCGACGTACTCGCTCGGCGGGTGGTCGATGAAGAACGGGCCGATGACGCCGATGCCGAGCAGGATGAGGATGATGCCCAGGCCGACCAGGAGCTTGGTGTTGCGCAGCGCGAAGTAGAGCGCCTCCCAGCGGACCGGCGGGCGGATGGATTCGACGGGCGTGGTGGTCATGCCGAGGCTCCCGCCATTCCGACTCGGGTCCGCGGATCGACGATCACGTAGACGACGTCGATGATGAAGTTGGCGATCAGCACGCCGAGCACGATGAACAGGAAGGCCCCCTGGAGCAGGAAGAAGTCCTTGTTCTGGATGGCCGCCAGGATCAGCGACCCGAGTCCCGGGTACGAGAACACGATCTCCGTCACCAGCGCACCGGCGACCAGCACCCCGAGTTGCAGCGCGAGACCGGTGATCTGCGGCAGCACCGCGTTCCTGAAGGCGTAGCGCCTGATCAGCTTCTGGGGCGCGCCGAGCGCCGACAGATAGTTGGCGTAGTCGGATTCCAGCTCATAGATGATCACGTTGCGCATGCCGATCGCCCAGCCGCCCAGCGCGACGAGGAACAGCGACGCGAACGGCAGCAGCCAGTGCCAGAGCAGGTCGGCGATGAACGTCCACGTGAGCGAGGGCGTCATCGAGAAGCTGTAGCCGCCGGCCACCGGGAAGATCCCCCACACGATGCCGAAACCCCAGGCCATCAGGGCGGCCAGCCAGAGGTAGGGGGTCGCGGTCAGCACGTACGAGACCGGCAGGACCGTGTTGTCCAGCACCTTGCGGCGCGCGGCGAGCGCGCCGAGCCGGTTGCCGATCACCCAGCTGATCAGGATCGACGGGATGAGCAGCGCCAGCGAGTAGGGCACCGCCCGGGTGAGCAGGTCGGAGACCGGGGTCGGGAACGCCCACAGGCTGATCCCGAAGTCGCCGCGGAACAGCGACCCCCACGAGTTCAGATACTGCTGCCACCAGGGGAGGTCGAAGCCGAACAGGTTGTTGTAATAGACGCGCAGGGCCTCCTGGGCCTCCGGCTGCGCGACCCTGGCGCGGGCCAGCATGCTCGCGACCGGATCGCCCGGCATGAGACGCGGCACCAGCCAGTTGACCGTCACCGCCATGAAGAAGGTCAGCCCGTAGACGAGCAGCTTCCTACCGAAATATCGACGCAAGAGGGGTTCTCCCTAGGGAGGCCCTCCCCGGCTTCGCAGTGCCGGGGAGGGCCGGGACGGGATGACTAGGGAGCGACCGGCTGGAGCGACGCGAGGGACTCGAAGCCGCCGAGTTCGAGCCAGTTACGCCACATCGTGGGCGCCGACTTGGGCGCGCTGCCCTCGCTGGAGGGCCAGTTCTTCCAGGTGGTGCTGCTGACCTGCGACCAGAGGCCGTTGTACCAGAGCGGGATCACCGGCAGTTCGTCCAGCATGATCGCCTCGATCTGCGAGGCGACCTTCTTCATGCCCTCGACGTCGTCGGTCTTGGTGCCGTCGAGCTGCTGGACGAGCTTCCAGGCGTCCTCGTTCTCGTAGCGCCCGAAGTTCACGGTGTTCTGCTGGGCCTGGACGGGGAGCTGGAAGACGTACTCGAAGTAGGTGTAAGGCGAGTTCGAGAGCTGCCGCTCGTTGTTGATGACCAGGTCGAACTTGCCCGAGTTGCGGGCCTCGACGAGGGCGTTGTAGTCGGGGAACTCGGCCTCGACGTTGATGCCGGCGGCCTTGGCGCTGGAGGCGATGACGCGGATGGCCTCCATCCAGTCGGTCCAGCCGGCGGGCACGATCAGCTTCAGCGCGATCGGCGAACCGTCCTTGTTCTCGACCATGCCGTCACCGTTGGAGTCCTTGTAACCGGCGTCGGCCAGCAGCTTCTTGGCCTTGTCGGTGTCGAACCCGAAGCCCTTCGAACCCACGACCGCCTGGTCGACGAACTGGTCCCACTGGGGCAGCAGGCCGGTCGGGCTGGCGGGCTTGACCAGGTTGCCGTACACGCCCTCGACGATCTTCTTCGTGTCGACCGAGGCGGCCAGCGCCTTGCGGAACTCGGCGTCGTCGAGCGGCTTCTTCTTCGTGTTGGGCACCAGCCAGGCCGTGTTGGCCGACAGCATGTAGGGCGGCTCGGGGTAGAACGTGGTGACCCCGAAGTTACCGCTGACCAGGTTGGCCGCGCCCGGCAGGAAGTTGTTCGACAGGTCGAGGCCCTTCTGCAGCAGCAGGCCCATCGCCACCTCGTTGGAGGAGTTGACGATGTCGACGATGTACTTCGGCTTCGGGTCGAGGTTCAGCCCGGCCTTGCCCCACCAGGTGTCGTTCTTCACCCAGGCCACGCGGTCCTGGTCGTGGCTGTGGTACTTGTACGCGCCGGTGCCGATCGGGTTCTCGTTGATCCCGTCGAGGACGTCCTTCTCCGCCCGGCCCTCCCAGATGTGCTTGGGCACGATCGACCGGCTGTAGATGTTGAAGTCCCACTGCTGGTAGTTGGCCTTGGAGAAGGTGAACCTCACGGTGGAGGCGTCGGGCGCCTCGACGGCCGAGAGCCAGTTCCACAGGTTGTGGTACGGGATCGTCTCCATCTTGCCGAGCTCGAAGGTGAACTTGACGTCCTCGGCGGTGAACGGCTTGCCGTCCGACCAGGTGATGTTCGGGCGCAGCTTGACCTCGTAGGTCGTGTCGTCGGTCCACGCGCCACTCTGGGCCAGCCACGGCGTCAGCTTCCCGGCGACCGGGTCGAAGTGGAACAGCGTCTCGTAGACCAGGCCCTTGGTGCCGGTCGCGGAGTCCCACTCACGGATCGGGTTGAAGTTCGCCGGCGGGCCCCACTGGGTGCCGCTGGTGTAGAGCGTCTCGTTCCGCGGGAACGCACCGCCCTCGGCGGCCGGAGCCGGTGCCGCCGGAGCCGTTCCCCCCGGAGCCGGGGCGGGCGTGGTACCGCCGCTCGTGCAGGCCGTCGCCAGCAGGCCGACGGCCACGACAGGTATCAGAAACCGGGTAAGACGGTTCCGCATCGTCCTTCTCCTTGCTTCCACACGTACAGGCCAACCCCGATGGGTCGGCCGGTGGGAGCCCCGGCCGACGTATTGGGAGCGCTCCCAAAGCGCTCCGGCGTGTGATACATGGCTGAACCGAATAAGTACCGTGACGGTAAAATCCCTATGACATCAGTGTCAATAGCTCAATATGGGCTGAACCAGTTAAGTTGCGCGACGGGGTGGGCTCGTGAAAAGACCGACGATCGCTGATATCGCACGTCAGGCGGGGGTCTCCAAGGGTGCGGTGTCGTACGCGCTCAACGGTCAGCCCGGTGTATCCGAATCGACGAGACAGCGGATTCTTGCGATAGCGGATGAAATCGGCTGGCGGCCGAACAGCGCCGCCCGCGCGCTCAACGGCGCCCGCGCCAACGCGATCGGCCTCGCGCTGTGCCGCCCGGCCCGCATCCTCGGCATGGAACCGTTCTTCATGGAGCTCATCAGCGGCCTGGAGGCCGAGCTGTCGGCGCGCGACTTCGCGCTCATGCTCCAGGTCGTCGGCGACCACGCCGGGGAGATCGCGGTGCACCAGCGCTGGTGGGGCGAGGGCCGCATCGACGGCGCGTTCCTGGTCGACCTGCACGTCGACGACCCGCGCGTGCCCGTGATGGAGGACCTCGGCATGCCGGTCGTGGTCATCGGCGACCCCTCGGGGGCGGGGTCGCTGGTGCCGGTCTGGTCCGACGAAGGGGCACCGGTGCGGGAGACCGTCGACTATCTGGTGGCGCTGGGTCACCGGCGGATCGCCCGGATCGCGGGGCTGCCGAAACTCGTCCACACCACACTGCGCGACCGGGAGTTCGCCACCGCCTGCGCGGGCCTCGACGACTGCCCGGTGGTGCACACCGACTACACCGGCGAGGAGGGTGCCCGCGCCACGCGCCGCCTGTTGTCATCGCGTGTCAGACCGACCGCGATCGTCTACGACAACGACATCATGGCCGTCGCCGGACTTTCGGTCGCCCAGGAGATGGGTCTGACCGTCCCGGCCGACCTGTCGATCGTGGCCTGGGACGACTCGCCCCTCTCTCAGGTCGTACGTCCCCCGCTGACCGCCCTGACCAGGGATATCCCGGCCTACGGGGCGCAGGCGGCGCGTCTGCTCCTGGGTCTCATCGACGGCTCTTCTGCCGGTTCGTTCGAGGATAGGGCGGCGAGTCTGAACCCTCGCGGAAGCACCGGACCGCCGGTTTCGGCCGGGCATTAGGGATTCGTCGTTACACTTTGCAGCGGTGACCGGGGGGTGGCCCCGGGCCGTTTTCCCCCGGGGGTTGGGCGTTGAGTCAGGTCGACGTGCGTCCGGAGCCGGTGCTGACACCGCTCCAAGAACGGCCCCGCCGCCTGTGGGTGGCGTGGGTGCAGGTCCTGATCGCGGCCGTGCTCGGGGTCGTGGTCGGCGCGGTGAGCTTCCTGGTCTCGGGCTATCTGAAGGTCGCCACGAACGTGAAGCACGAGGCGGTGGCCACGACCGACCTGGGCCCACGGCCCGTGAAGGTCAGCCCGGCGATGAACGTGCTGATCGTCGGCTCCGACGTACGCAAGGGCGCCAACGCCAAATACGGCCAGTTCGCCGGCGAGCGCACCGACACGATCATCCTGGCCCACATCTCCCCCAAGCGGGACGGCGCCACCCTGATCAGCTTCCCCCGCGACTCGCTGGTCGAGTTACCCGAGTGCCGGGCCCGCAGGGGCTTCCCCGGGCAGAGCGCCCACGTGGGCATGATCAACGAGTCGTTCAACTCGGGCGGCATCGCCTGCACCTGGAAGACCATCGAGGGCCTCACCGGCATCCACATCGACCACTACGTGAAGGTCGACTTCACCGGCTTCAAGGGCATGGTCGACGCGATCGGGGGCGTGCCGGTCTGCGTACCCGAGCCCGGCATCAACGACAAGAAGGCCCTGCTGACGCTCGCGCCCGGCAAGCAGCTCCTCAACGGCGAACAGTCCCTGGGTTATGTACGCGCCCGCTACAGCCTCGGCGACGGTTCCGACATCGGCCGCATCCAGCGCCAGCAGATGTTCCTGGCCTCGATGTCCAAGAAGGCGATGAGCGGCGAGACGCTCACCAACCCCGGCGCCCTGCTCAACCTGCTCGACGCCGTGACCAAGTCGATCACCACCGACCCCGAGCTGACCCCGTCGGTCCTGAAGGACCTGGCGCTGAGCGCCGAGGGTCTGAAGGCCGGGGCGATCCGCTTCATCACCACCCCGTGGCACTACTCGCTGACCAGCCCCGGCCGCGTCGAGTGGACGCAGCCGCAGGCCAAGACGCTGTTCACGATGGCGGCCAAAGACCAGCTCACCTCGAAGCTCGAATCGGGCGAGCAGCGGATCCCCAAGAGCCAGATCCACGTCGTCGTGCAGAACGGCTCGGGCCGCTCCGGTCTGGCCACCAACGTGGCGGCCATCCTCGAACAGCGGGGCTACCACATCCTCAAGGTCGAAGACGCGCCCAAGCCCTACGCGAAGACGTTCGTGAAGTACACCCCGAGCGGCCAGACGCGCGCGGTGCGGGTGTTCCGCGAACTGCAAAAATCCACGACATTCAACGTGAAATCTGGAACAACGCAGCATGTCGTCCTGGTACTGGGAGCCGACTACCAGGGCCTCAAGGAACCGAAGACGACGATCGAGGACGTCGAGGGCTTCGACGCGACACACGACACCTGCACGACGCAGTAGCGTTAAGTCCGTATTGAACCGGGCATATGGGGCGTCATGCGCGAAAACCGGAGCCTTCGTCGGGCCTTGGCCCTGACGCTCGCTTCAGCTTTCCTGTGGGGTGTCGCGCACATCTGGACGGGCCGCACGAAGACGGGCCTGACCCTCGCGGGGCTCTATCTGGCACTGATCTCGACCGCGGCCGTGGTCGCCGGCAACGTACCGGCGTCCCGCTTTCTCCCATGGCTCGACGTGGGCGTCGTCGCGGCGGTCTCGCTGGCCGTCGCGTGGGCCGGGGTCATCGTGTGGTCGTGGCTGGTCGTCGCGCCCCGGCGGGTGCGGCTGGGCCTCCCGCTGGTCGCCGTGGCCGGGCTGTGCACGCTGGTCGCGGCGCCGCTGGGCTACGCGTCGCGGGTGGCGTACGTGTCGAACGAGGTCGTCAGCACGGTCTTCGTGGCCGACGAACCGGAAGCACCCCACGTCGTCACGCCGGTGGCCGACCCGTGGGCGGGCAGGCCGCGCCTGAACATCCTGCTCATCGGCGCCGACGCCGCCCCCGACCGCCCCGGCGCCCGGACCGACAGCATGACGGTGGCCTCGGTCGACACCCGTACGGGCGACGCGATCCTGTTCTCCCTGCCGAGGAACCTGCAGAACGTCCCGGTGCCCGACTTCCCGTCGTCCGCGCTGCTCAACGAGGTCTTCCAGTGGGGTGAGGACCACGGCGGCTCCGGCACCGACCTGCTGAAGGAGACCGTCGGCGGCATCCTCGGCCTCGACGTCGACTACTACGCGATGGTCGACATGAGGGGCTTCGCCCAGATCGTCAACGCGATGGGCGGGGTCACCATCACGGTGAAGAACGACATCGTGTTCGGCGCCTACCGCGAGGGCCTCATCAAGGCCGGCACCCAGCACATGAACGGCACCCAGGCGCTGTGGTTCGGCCGCTCCCGCACCGACAGCGACGACTACCAGCGCATGGGCCGCCAGAAGTGCCTGCTGAACGCGCTGGCCGACCAGGCCGACCCGCTGAAGGTGCTGAGCGGCTTCGAGCGCATCGCCGACGTGACCAAGCGGTTCGTGTCGACCGACATCCCGCGCAGCCTGCTGCCCGACCTGATCGACCTGGCCCCGAAGGTGAAGGCCGCCGACATCACCAGCCTCCAGTTCGTGCCCCCGCTGATCAGGACGGGCAACCCCGACTGGGACCTGATCCGCTCGAAGGTCCGCGACGAGCTGAACCCGCGCCCGGTCGCCGCGACCGCCAAGCCGAAGAAGTCCGCCGACAAGGCGATCGACCTCGACGCGTCCTGCGCCTGAATTCGGTCCGGCCCATCCAAGTCCAAAAACCTACCGGGCTTGACGGGAATCTTGGATCGCTCTTTAATACTCCCTAACCCGACTTATTTAGTAGGAATCAGGGAGAAGCGTATGAAGGCTCGCAGGGTTCGCGGGGTAGTCGCCGCGCTGGCCGCGGTGGTCGTGACCTCGCTCGCGGCCGCCTGCGGCGGGGGTGGAACCACCGCTGACGGAGGCGCCTCGGCTCCCGCCGGTGGCACCGCTGCCGCGGAGAAGAGCGAGCTGCGGCTCGGCTTCTTCCCGAACATCACCCACTCGACCGCCCTCGTCGGCGTCGAGAAGGGCTACTTCACCAAGGCGCTGGGCGACAACGTCACCCTGAAGACGAGCACCTTCAACGCGGGTCCCGCCGCCATCGAGGCGGTCTTCTCCGGGGCCATCGACGCGACGTACATCGGCCCGAACCCCGCGATCAACGCGTGGGCGAAGTCGAAGGGCGCCGCGATCAAGATCGTGGCGGGGGCGGCGTCGGGGGGCGTCTACCTGGTCGTGAAGCCCGAGATCAACTCCATCGAGGACCTCAAGGGCAAGAAGGTCGCCACGCCGCAGCTCGGCAACACCCAGGACGTCGCCCTGCGCTACCTCCTGACCGAGAAGGGCATCAAGACCGACACCAAGGGTGGCGGTGAGGTGTCGATCGTGCCGCAGGAGAACTCGCTGACCCTGCAGACCTTCGCCACCGGCGACATCGACGCCGCGTGGGTGCCCGAGCCCTTCGCCAGCCGCCTGATCCAGGAGAGCGGCGGCAAGATCCTGATCGACGAGCGCGACCTGTGGCCGAACAAGCAGTTCGTGATCACGCACCTGATCGTCCGGCAGGAATGGGCCAAGGAGCACCCCGACCTGGTCAAGAAGCTGATCGAGGGCCACGTCGAGTCGACCGCCTTCATCAACTCCGACCCGGCCGGCGCGGCCACCGCGGTCAACGCGCAGCTCGAGAAGCTGACCGGCAAGCCCCTCAAGCCCGAGGTGCTCGACACCGCGCTCAAGAACATCACGTTCACCAACGACCCGATCGCCTCGTCGCTGGTCGGCAGCGCCGACCACGCCATCAAGGTGGGCCTGCTCGAACCGGTCGACCTGAACGGCATCTACGACCTCACCACGCTCAACGGGATCCTGTCCGCGAAGGGCGAGACGGCGGTGAGCGACAAGTGACGGCTCCTACTCAGGAGCTCGGTTCCGGCCGGACGGAGGGCACCGCGCCCGCCGTCCGGCTGGACGCCGTCTCCAAGGTGTACGGCCGGGGCGCCACCAGCCTCCTCGCCCTCGACCAGGTCTCCCTGAACGCGGCCCAGGGCGAGTTCGTCTGTCTGCTCGGCGCCTCCGGCTGTGGCAAGAGCACCATGCTGAACCTGGTCGCGGGCCTCGACCGCCCGACCACCGGGACCATCGAGACCGGCGGCAAGCAGATCGCCATGATGTTCCAGGAACCGGCCCTGTTCCCCTGGCTGACCGTCACGGGCAACATCGAACTGGCCCTGCGCAAGCTCGACCGCAAGAAGCGCAGGGAACGGGCGGCCGAGCTCCTCGACGTCGTCCACCTCGGCGGGTTCGCCAAGAAGCGCCCCCACGAACTGTCCGGCGGCATGCGCCAGCGCGTCTCCCTCGCCCGCGCGCTCGCCCAGGAGGCCGACATCCTCCTGATGGACGAACCCTTCGGCGCCCTCGACGCGATGACCCGCGACCTGCTCCACGACGAACTCGAGCGCATCTGGCGCGAGCGCAACCTGGCGATCCTGTTCGTCACGCACAACGTCCGCGAGGCGGTCCGCCTCGGCGACCGGGTGGTTCTCCTGTCCAGCCGCCCGGGCAAGGTCATCGAGGACTACGCGGTGGACCTCGAACGCCCGCGCCGCACGGAGTCGCCCGAGGTCGCCAAGCTCGCCGGAGAGATCACGGTCCGCCTCAAAGAGGAGGTCAGCAGGCATGGCCGTTGAGACACGCGACCAGATCGCCGGCCTGGACGCGCTCGAAATCCAGGTCAAGGCGAAGCGCAACATCCCCGCCGCGGTCTGGGGCCGCGTGTGGCCCATGCTGCTGGCCATCTCGATCGTCCTGGTCATCTGGGAAGCGGTCGTCCTGGCCGAGTTCTGGCCCGAATACGTCTTCGCCGGGCCGGTCACCGCGCTCGGCGAGCTCGGGACCCGCCTGGGCGAGGCCGAGTTCTGGCACGCCATCGCGACCACGATGCGCCGGGCCATCTCGGGCTTCCTGCTCGCCATCCTGGTCGGCGTCGCCATCGGCGCGGCGGTCTCCCGGGTCAAGCTGCTCCGGGCCGCGTTCGGGTCGCTGATCACCGGTCTCCAGACGATGCCGTCGATCGCCTGGTTCCCGCTCGCGATCCTGCTCTTCGGCCTCACCGAGAACGCGATCACCTTCGTGGTCGTGCTCGGCGCGGCCCCCTCGATCGCCAACGGCCTCATCACCGGCGTCGACTACACCCCACCGATCCTGCTCAGAGCAGGACACGTCCTGGGCCTGCGGAGGCTCTCGCTCTACCGCCACCTGATCCTGCCCGCCTCGCTGCCGTCGTTCCTGGCGGGCCTCAAGCAGGGCTGGGCGTTCGCGTGGCGGTCGCTGATGGCCGGTGAGATCCTCGTGATCATCGCCAACCAGCCGTCACTCGGCGAGCAGCTCCACTTCGCCCGTGAGCTGGCCGACTCGGCCCGCCTCCTGGCCACGATGATCGTCATTCTGCTCATCGGCATCGTGGTCGACGTGCTCTTCGGCGCAGCGGACAACGCGCTGCGCCGGCGGTGGGGTCTGGACCAGCGGATCGGCTGACAGGCATGCGCCTGTCGGCACGCACCCATTACGCGCTCCGGGCGGCGGCCGAACTCGCGGCCGCCCCTCCGGGGCCCGTCCCCGCTGAGCGGATCTCGACCGCCCAGCGCATCCCCCGTAGGTTCCTCGACAACATCCTGCTGCAGCTCAGGCGGGCCGGGCTGATCCACAGTCAGCGCGGCCCCGACGGCGGCTACTGGCTGGCCAGGCCCGCCGACCAGATCACGCTCGCCGAGGTGATCGTCGTGATCGAAGGGGTGCCCCAGGACAACGAGGCGTTCTTCGGCGCCTCCGAACCCCTGGAGAAGGTCTGGTCGGCGCTGCGCGACAACGAGACCCGCGTCCTCACCGGCGTCACCCTCGCCCACCTCGCGGGCGGCTCGCTACCAACCCTGTGACGCTTATCTCACCTCTGCCCCATTAGTTATGGAAGACTCCCAGTCCAGTAGTGTCCGGCCTGGGTGCAGAGGCGGCGTGATGGGAAGTCCGGGACAGCTCGTCGTCAAGCGATACCGGCTCGTGCGGGCGCTCGGCCAGGGCAACACCGGCGTCGTCTGGGAAGGCCACGACGACCTGCTCGACCGCCCGGTCGCGGTCCGCGAGGTGCTGCTCCCCGCCGGACTGCGCGAGACCAGGCAGACCGCGTTACGCCAGCGCATCGCCAGGGAGTCCCGCCAGGCCGAACGGCTGCGGCACCCCGGCATCGCCGCGGTCTTCGACGTGGCCGAAGAAGACGACACACTGTGGATCGTCATGGAACTGGCGCGGTCCCGGTCGCTCGACGGGATCGTGGCGAGCGACGGGCCGCTCGACGTCCCGAAGGCCGCCCACGTGATCAGGGCCGCGCTCTCGGCCCTCACGGTCGCCCACGCGGCCGGGGTGCGGCACGGCGACGTGCGGCCGGCCAACATCCTGGTCGGGCACGACGGCCGGGTCGTGCTGGCCGACTTCGGGGTCGGCACCGTGGCGGCCGACCCGGTGTTCGCCAAGAAGGTCGGCGAGCGCTCACCCGCCCACGGGGAGTCGTGGAGTTCGGCGCGGTCGTCGTCGGCCTACCGGGCGCCCGAGCGGACCGATCCGGAGGCGCCCGTCAGAGAGGCCGCCGACCTGTGGTCGCTGGGCGCCTCGCTCTACTTCGCGGTCACCGGGAAGCCTCCGGCGCTGCCGACCGACAAGACCGCCCGCGGGCCTCGCGACGCCGACGTGTCGGCCGCGCCCGAGGAGCTGCGTCCGGTGCTCGCGGCGCTGCTGGCCCGCGACCCGAAGCGGCGGCCCTCCCACGAGGCGGCCGACCGGGCGCTGGAAGCGTTCGAGCCGCCACCGCCCCCACCCGAGCCGAAGCCGGCGCGCGGCGGCATGCGCGTGAAGTTCATCGCGGTCGGCGCGGCCGTCGTCGTGGTCGCGGGCGCGATCAGCGGCTGGGCCCTGTTACGTCCCGACACGACGGTCGTCACCACCCGCACCGCCGCGGCCGACCCGACCACCGCGCCCGTCGTGTTCCCCTCGCCGTCGCCCTCGCCGATCGCCGCACTCAGGTTCAAGCTGGAGCGGTACGACTCCCCGGCGGGCTGGCACACGATGGCACCCCGGGCGTGGAAGCGCTCGGTCGGCGAATACTCCGTCTGGTGGGTCGACCCGAGGAACCGGGGCCATCTGTCGATAGAGATGACGAACCAGGTCGGCACCGATCCCCTCGCCGCCCTCCACGAGGCCGAGGCGTTCCTCTATCCGAATGTGGAGGCGTACACGAAACTGCGCCTGAAGACCGTCGGGTCGAAACTGGGGTCGGCCGCCGATTGGGAGTTCACCTGGCGCCAGGTCCGTAACGCCAAAGAAACACACCTGGTGAAGGGCGAGACCTATCACCAATATCGGCGCGTCATCTCCACCGAAACCACGACAACGGTTCTCACGTGGACGACCACCGCCGCCGAATGGGAGCGCATGCGCCCCACTCTGCTGAGGGTCTTCCGGGCCTACTCGCCCACGCAGACCTGAGACTCGTGGCAAACTGATTACGACAATCATTTTCACTGTCGTGATCAGGGAGACCACCCGTGCGTGTTGCCTTCGTCGGCAAGGGCGGTAGCGGCAAGACCACCCTTTCCTCGCTCTTCGCCCGCTATGCGGCCACCCGCGCCCGGGTCGTGGCGATCGACGCCGACATCAACCAGCACCTGGCGCTCGTCCTCGGCGCCGAGCCGCCCCGCCCGCTCGGCGGCATGCTGACCGAGATCAAAGACCACCTGCGCGGCGCCAACCCGCGCATCGCGTCGGCCGCGGCCATGGTCAAGACGACCCCGCCCGGCCGGGGCTCCCGGCTCGTCACCCTCGACGACCCGTTCTTCCCCTCGGCCGAGACCGAGGGCCTGCGGCTGATGGTGACAGGCCCGTTCGGCGAGAGCGACCTCGGGGTGGCCTGCTACCACTCGAAGGTCGGCGCGGTCGAGCTCTACCTCAACCACCTGGTCGACGGCCCGGGTGAGTACGCCGTGGTCGACATGACCGCCGGGGCCGACTCGTTCGCCAGCGGCATGTTCACCAAGTTCGACGTCACCTTTCTCGTGGTCGAGCCCACCCGCCAGGGCGTGAGCGTCTACCACCAGTACAAGGAGTACGCCGCCGAGTTCGACGTCGCGATCGCGGTCGTCGGCAACAAGATCCAGACTCCCGGCGACCGGGAGTTCCTGCGCGACCAGGTGGGCCCCGACCTGCTCACCTGCCTCGACCACAGCCCCGCCGTGCGGGCCATGGAACAGGGCCGCTCCTTCACCCTCGACGACCTGGAACCCGGCAACCTCGCCGGTCTCCGGATCCTGCTCGACCGAGTCGACGCGGCCGAGAAGGACTGGGCGAAGTTCGGCCGCCAGGCGCACGAGTTCCACCTGCGGAACGCGCACGCCTGGGCGAACAAGGCGACCGGCCAGGACCTGGCCGGACAAATCGACCCCGACTTCATTTTCGGGAACGTCGCCTTGGCATAACGTCAAAGAGCCCCAACCGAGAGGAGAAAGCCTCATGTCGCTGACCGTTCCGAACGATCTGCTCGACCAGGCCAGGGCCGGTGACGTGGACGATGCCGCCTTCGTGGCGTGCGTCCGCGACTCGTTGCCGTACGCGTGGGAGCTGATCAGTGAGCTGGTCAGAACCAGGACCGAGTCGGGCGCGAGTTTCGCCGACAACATGGTCCCGCCGCCGGACGAGGCGGCCCGGGGGCAGTTGCTGCGCTGCCTCGCCAGTGACGCCATGCGGGGCGCGCTGGAACGCCACTTCGACGTGAAGCTGGCATTCCAGAACTGCCACCGAGTGGCCGTGTTCGACCCGTCGGCCACCGCGGAACTGGCCGACTTCACCACCGCGCGCGCCCAGATCCTCAACCAGCAGCCGGAGCTCGTCGACTGCTAGCAGCGCGTTGACCAGGGCAAACCGAAGGCGCCCGCCTAGACTTGATCGTCATGAGGGCCGAGTGGCGATTGCTCGTCTTCGCGGGCGTCTTCCTGGTCGCGTACGCGACCCCGATCCTCTTCCCCGACATCCCGCGTGACGCGAAACTGGCCTGCTGGCTCGCCCAGATCGGCTGCTGGCTGCTGTTCCTGGGCGAATACGTGGTCCGGTTCGTCCAGGCCGCGAACAAGAAGGCGTTCGTCAAGGCCAACGCCCTCGACCTGCTGGTCATCCTGCTGCCGTTGATGATGCCGCTGCGGATGCTGCAACGGCGGCTCGGCTTCCAGCGCAGGGTGCTGACCTTCACCGCGACGACGACGCTGGTCTTGGGGCTGTCGGCCAGCCTGGCGATCCTGCGCGTCGAGCGCTACGCCCCCGGCGCCAACATCCTGACCTTCGGCGACGCCACCTGGTGGGCCGTCACGACGATGACGACCACCGGCTACGGCGACACCTACCCGGTCACCCCCGACGGCCGCCTCATCGGCTCGGCCCTGATGCTGGGCGGCGTCGCCCTGCTGGGCGTCGTGACGGCGACCCTGGCCTCGTGGTTCGGCCGCAGGTTCGACACCGGCGACGACACCGAGGCCCTGCTCCGAGAAGCGCTCAAGGAAATCGGCGAACTGAAGGAAATGCTCAGGTCCAGAGGCTGAGCTGGCCCTCCCCCGCCGAAGGGTCGCGGTGGCGCTTCAGGTGGCGCCACTTCGGCAGGTCGTCCATGTAGGACCAGGAGAGCCGGTGGTGTTCGCCCGGCCCGTGCTCGGCGAGCGCGGCCTGGTGGGTGGGGGCCGGGTAGCCCGCGTTCTCCGCGAAGCCGTAGATGTCGGCACCCGAGAGGGTGGCCATGAACAGGTCGCGCCGCACTTTGGCCAGGACCGAGGCCGCCGCGACCGACACGCAGTTGAGGTCGCCCTTGATCTCGCACCGGACCGGCCAGGGCGCACCGAGGTAGTCGTGCTTGCCGTCCAGGATCACGACGTCGGGCTTGACCGGCAGCGCCTCCAGCGCCCGCCGGGCCGCGCGCCGCAGCGCCTCGGTCATCCCCAGGGTGTCGATCTCCTCGACCGATGCCTCGCCGTGGCCGTAGCCGACGACCCACTCTTCGAGCAGCGAGACCATCGCCTCGCGGCGACCCGGTGCGAGCATCTTGGAGTCGGTCAGCCCCTCGGGGGGTTCGCTGAAGTCGGTCACCACGGCGCAGACCGAGACCGGACCGGCCCAGGCGCCCCGGCCGACCTCGTCGACCCCGGCGACGACCTTGTTGTTCCCCTTGGTGAGCAGGCGTTCGATCGTGTACGACGGCACCGGCCAAAACTAGTCGGCGAACCCATTGGTCGTGGACAGATAGCCGAGATCGTTGGCCAGATACCGCGCCGCGACGTGTAGCGCCCGGAGCGAGGCCGCGACCGAGGCGCGGTGCACCGACGACTCCCGGGCCACTGCGGTGATGACCCGCTCGACCGGCTCCCCCGGGAACTCCCGCACCACGACCCCCCGCACCCCGGCCGCCAACGACAACGCGGGTACCGCGGCGATCCCGATCCCCTTGGCGACCAGGCTCAGGATCGTACCGAGACCTTCGAACTCCCAGGCCACCGGTGGCGCCCCGCCGACGTCGGTGAGCAGCCGGTCGACGGCGGTGCGGGACGGCTCGCCCTCCGGGGTCGCCATCCACGCCTCGTCGCGCAGGTCGGCGGGGTCGACCGGCTCGTCGAGGTTCGCGAGCCGGTGCCGACGCGGCACCACGAGCACCAGCGGATCGCGCAGCAGCGGAAAGACGGTGAGCGTCTCGCGCCGCCGCACCCGCCCCCACCAGTCGTCGACGAGGGCGATGTCGGCCTCGCCCGACTCGACCTCCCGCATGCCGCGCCCCGACCGGCTCTGCGACAGCCGGAACGCCAGCTGCTTGTGCCGCCGGAGCGACTGGGCGAGCGCGGGCGCGAAGGCGACGGCGGCGGTGGGGAAGGCGGTGATGACGACCCGCCCGGTTGGAGTCCCCGCATGTGCGGACAGGTCGGATTCCGCCGTCTCGACCATGGCCAGGATCCGTTCCGCGTGGACGACCAGGCGCCGCCCGGCGTCGGTGAGTTCGGCGGAGTGGCTCGTCCGGTCGATGAGGGCCGCCCCTGCCTCCCGTTCCAACGCCGCGAGCTGCTGCGATACCGCCGACGCGCTGTAGCCGAGGGACGCTGCCGTGGCGGCGATGCTGCCCCTCCGGGCGAACTCGCAGAACAACGTCAAACGTCGCAGATCCAGCATCGGATCTCCTTATGCCCGGCACCGAAAAGCCTCGCTTGTCCTGATGCCCGTACCCACACAAGGTGGGTACGTTCCACAGCATTCAGGAGGAATCAGTATGCACGTCACACTTTCGGCAACTCTGGCCGCAAACGAGGACATCGCCCGAAGACGGAGGTCGGGGCAACGGGTCCTTCACCTCGCATTCGGCGAAGCCGGACTACCCGTTCACCCCGTGTTGCTGGCCCGTCTCGCCGACGCGGGTGTCAGCAACGGCTACGGCGAGGTCGCGGGGCTGGCCGCGCTGCGTGCGGCGGCGGCCGGGTACTGGTCGCGGCGCGAGCTGCCGACCGATCCCGACCTGGTGGTCTGCGGTCCGGGCAGCAAGTCGCTGCTGTTCGGCCTGCTGGTGGCGATCGGCGCCGATCCGGGCGAGTGGAGGTCTCCCGGGGACATGGTGCTGCCGATGCCGAGCTGGGTCAGCTACGCGGCCCAGGCGGAGATCGTCGGAGTGCGCCCGATCCTGGTGCCGACCGCGCCCGGAGAGGGCGGGGTGCCCGACCCCGACCAGGTCAGGTCGGCGGTGCTGCACGCCCGCTCGCAGGGCAGGACGGTCCGCTCGGTGCTCGTCACGCTCCCGGACAACCCGACCGGCCGCCTGGCCCGGCCGGAAACGGTCAGGAGACTGGCCGAAGTCGCCCGTGAGCTCGACCTGGTGATCATCTCCGACGAGATCTACCGCGATCTCGTCCACGACCCGCAGGCCACCCCTTTTCTCAGCCCGGCCGACGTGGCCCCGGAACGTACCGTCATCACCAGCGGCCTGAGCAAGTCGCTGGCGCTGGGCGGCTGGCGGATCGGCGTGGCCCGGCTGCCGCACACCCCCGACGGGTGGGCGCTGCGCCAGCGGCTGCTCGCGGTGGCCAGTGAGATCTGGTCGGCCCCGGCCGCGCCGGTGCAGCACGCGGCGGCCTACGCGTTCGACGAGCCCGAGGAGATCGTGGAACGTATCGACGACTCCCGGCGGCTGCACGCCACGGTGGCCCGCGCGGTCGCCGACCGGTTCGCCCGCGCGGGCGCGAAGGTCGACGTGCCGCAGGGCGGCTTCTACCTCTATCCGCAGATCCCCGGTTTCGACAGCTCCGACGAGCTGGCCCGGACCCTGCTCGACCGCCACGGCGTCGGCGTCCTGCCGGGCACCGCGTTCGGTGACGAGCCCCGTTCGGCCCGGGTCAGGGTGGCCACCTCGCTGCTGTACGGCGAGACCGCCGAACAGCGTCTCGCGGCGCTGCACGGCTCCGATCCGCTGGCGCTCCCGTGGGTGGCCGAATCGCTCGACTACCTGGAGGAAGCCCTCCGCGGACTGACCGCGAAGGAGCCGTCGAGGGCACGAAGGGGGATGTTCCTGGCGCCCGCTCCGGCCCGTTAACGATCTTTGTCGAATCTTTACCCTCAGCGACCGTGCCGAAGCCTTACAGAAAGGGCTCTGACCTGCGGTTTTATGGCTAGGGTGGGCGCTCTACCTGGGGTTCCACAAGTTGTCGTGTGTCATTTGGCACCAGAGGTGTCGTCCAGACCCCATCATGTGCTCATGCCCGCTTTTGTCACCCTGTCCGGGCGCCTCGTGCGCCTGGAACCGCTCACCCTCGCGGCGGTCGACGACCTCGTCGACGCGGCGGCGGAGGACCGCGCGACGTACTCGTTTACTCGCGTTCCCGCAGGCCGGGAAGAGATGACCTCCTATGTGGAGGCCGCTCTGGCTGAGCAGGCGGAGGGCCGCACGATGCCCTTCGCCATCCGGTGGCTGCACACCGACCGCGTGGTCGGTGCCACCCGTCTGATGCACCTGGAGTACTGGCAGGGTCCCATGCCCTGGCCGCCGGGTACCAAGGGCGTGGTGGGCGAGGTCCCGTCAGTCGCGGACATCGGTTACACCTGGCTGGGCGCCTCCGCCCAGGGCACGGGTGTCAACCGGGAGGCGAAGTATCTTCTGCTCTCCCTCGCGTTCGAGACCTGGCAGGTCCACCGGATAACCCTCAAGGCAGACGTACGCAACCACCGATCCCGGGCCGCCATCGAGGCCCTCGGCGCACACCTCGACGGTGTGCGGCGAGCGGACAGCCGAGGCGCCGACAACACGGTCCGAGATACGGCGTATTACTCGATCCTGCGCTCTGAATGGCCGGCGGTACGAGAACAGATCCTCGCGCGTATGGGTTACGCGCACGCAGCCGCCTGATCAGCCATTCCTTCGAGCCGAAAACGGAACGAGCGGCCCGCCCCCATGCCGGAGGGCGGGCCGCTGCGTGTCCGGTGACCATCGCCCGCACCGGCCGCGTTTCCTGCTCACTGCCGCGGAAGTGCTGTCGGTGGCGTGTCACCATTCGCTTTGGAACGATTGTCCCCTATCTATGTGGAGCGTGGGAACTCAGACTTCGGCGGTGTAGCCGAACTCGTCGTCCCACGCGTTGTAGATCTCGTGCCAGGAGCCGCACTTGGTCGGGTAGCTGCTGTAGAGGCCGATCTGGCAGACCTTGACCTCGACCTGGGCGACGTCGGAGCGCCAGAAGTCGATCTTCTTGTAGCCGTCGGTGCCGCACTTCTTGTACGTCTTGTAGCTGGACGACCAGTCGTCCTCGTGGTCGTCCCACGAGGTGTAGCGGAAGGCGACGTAGCCGCACTTGCCGCCCTGGTGCTCGGTCCGGTAGTCGCGGTCGTAGAGCTTGCCGCTGATGTGGACGCTGTTCGACTCCTCGTCGTCGTAGGAGACGTCGATCGAGCCCTTGGCCTTGGCCTTGCCGTTGCTGCTGTAGTAGTAGCCCCAGTCGTCGTCGTAGTCCCAGTCGTTGGCCGACAGGGGAGCGGCCTGCGCGGCGGTGGCGAGCAGGGCGCCCATACCGAGGGTCAGAGCGGTGGCGGTGGTGACGGCGCCGAGAACAGTGCGGATACGCATGGAAAACTCCAGGGGTAGTTCTGAGGACGATCCCGTTTCCGGGTACGCCTCATTGATAGGTCTGCCTCCCTGCACCGGACTTTCACCGTCCTTGAGACCTCATTGCGAGCGACCTGACGCCGTATCATTTCGATCGAAAAAGTTTCCGATCGGCACAAAGAGGGCTTCTCATGGCTGGTCAACTGCGCTTCGCGGTACTTGGACCCGTCAGAGCCTGGCGTGACGATGCCGAACTCGACCTCGGCACACCCCTTCAGCGGTCGATCCTGGCCATGCTGCTGCTCCGCGAGGGGCGTGCGGTCACCCCGACCGAGCTCATCGACGCCGTCTGGGGTGAGGAGGCGCCGCCCCGGGCGCTGGGCGCGCTGCGCACCTACGTCTCCCGGTTGCGCACGGCGCTGGAGCCCGACCGCTCTCCTCGTACACCACCGCAGTTACTCACCTCGGTCGGCAAGGGCTACGCGCTCCGGCTGCCCGACGACGCCTTCGACCTGGCCCGGTTCGAGAAGGCGGCGCACGCCTGCGAGTCGGCCCGCAAGGCGGGGGAGATCGACCGCGCCGCCGCGACACTGCGCGAAGGGCTGGCCCTGTGGAGCGGCGAGCCGCTGGCCGGAGCCGTCGGCCCCTACGCCGACTCGCAGCGCGAGCGGTTGATGGAACGTCGCATCGCGGCCGTCGAGACGCTGATGGACCTCGACCTGGAGCTCGGCCGGCACGCCGAGGTCATCTCCGAGCTGATGGTGCTGACCGACGACCACCCGCTGCGCGAACGGCTGCGCGCCCAGCTCATGCTGGCCTACTTCCGCTGCGGCCGGCAGGCCGAGGCGCTCAACGTCTTCACCGACACCCGCAACGCCCTCGTCGAGGAGCTCGGCATCGACCCGGGCGCCGAACTCACCGAACTGCACCGCCGCATCCTCGCCGCCGACCCGACGCTGGCCTTCGCCGCCAAGCCCAGAAAACCGGTCCTGGACGAACCCACCGAGCCCCAACCGGTCGTCGAGATGCCCAAACCCGCGCAGCTCCCGGCCGCCGTGACCGACTTCACCGGCCGCAAGGCCCTGGTGAACCGGCTGCGCAACCAGCTCTCCGCCTCCATCGACGGCGTGCCGATAGCGGCGATCTGCGGCATCGGCGGCGTCGGCAAGACCACCCTCGCCGTTCACGTCGCCCACCTGCTGCACGACACCTTCCCCGACGGCCAGCTCTACGCCGACCTGCGCGGCTACGGCCGCGAGCCCACCCCGCCGGAGACCGCGCTGGCCGCGTTCCTGCGCGCGCTCGGCATCCCCGTCGACGTCATCCCCGACGGCCTGGCCGACCGGGCCGCGCTGTTCCGCTCACTGCTCGGCGACCGGCGCATGCTGGTGCTGCTCGACAACGCCCGCGACGCCGACCAGGTCGAACACCTGCTGCCGGGCGCCCCGGGCTGCGCCGCGCTCATCACCAGCCGGGGCAAGCTCGCCGACCTCCCGGCCGCCCGCCTGATCGACCTCGACGTCATGGAACCCGACGAGGCCCTCGAACTGTTCTCGGCCGTCGCCGGTCCCGAACGCGTCGCCGCCGAACGCGCCGCCGCCATGGACGTGGTCGCCGCCTGCGGGTTCCTGCCGCTGGCGGTCCGGATCGTGGCCGCCCGGCTGGCCTCCCGCCCGTCGTGGACGGTCGCCTCGCTGGTCCCCCGCCTCGCCGACGAGCGCCGCCGCCTCGACGAGATGAAGATCGGCAACCTGGCCGTCTCGGCCACCTTCGCCCTCGGATACGGCCAGCTCGACCCCCGCCAGGCCCGCGCGTTCCGGCTGCTGTCGCTGCCCAACGGCACCGACATCTCGACCCCGGCCGGGGCCGCCGTGCTGAACCTGAGCCTGGTCGAGACCGAGGACCTGCTCGAGTCGATGGTCGACGTCAGCCTGCTGGAGGCGCCCGCACCGGGCCGCTACCGCTTCCACGACCTGCTGCGGCTGTTCGCCCGCCGCCAGGCCGAGGACACCGACACCCCGGAGGCCCGGCACCAGGCGCTGCGACGCCTGCTCGGCTTCTACCTCGGCTCCGCGCGGGCCGCGCACCGCCTCGCGTACGAGGGCAGCAAGGTCGCCGACAACCTGACCGTCGTCGGCACCCGGGGCCACACGTTCGCCTCTGCCGACGAGTCGGTCGCCTGGCTGGCCGCCGAGGCCGACGACCTGTTCGCCCTGCTGGGCCAGGTCGCCGAGGAAGGTGGCGACCTGGCCGCAGCCGGCGACCTGTTGGTCGCGATGGAGCCCCTGCTGGAGGCGGGCGCGTTCGCCCGCGAGTTCGAGCTGCGCACCCGCGCCCTGATCGAGGCCGGTGGCGACCCGACGAGACTGCGCGCCCACTACGTGCGGGGGCGGATGCTGTTCGGGGTGAACCGGCTGGCCGAGGCCGACCAGGAGTTCCGGTCGGCGCTGGAGATCGCCGAGCGCACCGGCGACCACGTCGTGCTCGGCGAGATCTACAACGCGCTCGGCGTGGTGACGGGACGGCTCGGAAGACACCCGGAGGCGCTCGACTGGTTCGGCCGGGCCACCAAGGTCTACCGCGCGTCGGGCAACCTGGCGGGGGAGGCGCTGGTGCTCAGCTACTCGGCCCGCGACCTGCTGCTGCTCGGCCGGGCCGCCGACGCGGTCTCCGTCTCGGAGCAGGGGCTGCAGATCTTCGGTGAGATCGGCAGCGGCCCCGGTGTGGCCAGGGCCCGCTACCACCTGGGCGTCGTGCTGTCGTACGTCGGCCGCCTGAACGAGGCCGTCGTGCACCACGCCGAATGCCTCGACTTCTTCCGCGCCAGCAACCAGAAGGTCTGGGAGCAGCGGGTCTGCAACCGCCTGGCCAACACCCTGATCTCGGCCGAACGTTTCCAGGAGGCCGCCCGGCACGCCGAGCAGGCCCTCCTGGTCAGCCGGGAGATCACCCACCCCTACGGCGAGGCGCAGTCGCTCACCGCTCTCGGCAAGGCGCTGCGCGGGTCGGGCAGCCGCACCCGCAGCCGGGACGCGCTAGAGAAGGCCCTCGACCTTTTCATCCGTCTCGGGTCCGCTGAAGCGGATGACGTAAGAAAGCTGCTCAGCGATCGCGTCGAGACCTAGGTCGTCGTCGAGCCTGGTCATCCGCACGTGGTTGATCACTTGGGGGAGTCCTTTCGGGATGGAACGTGGATGGCCCGGCCGATCGCCGCTCCCACCCGGCACTCGAGGAGACCCGGTGCACCTTGGTGGTTGCCAGCCGCCTCTCTGAAAACGATCGGCCGGGCTGGGCGGAGTCCCTACCCCCGGGTTCTCCGCCCGACATCACTGTCTCCCGCGGCGCTTGCCGATCGATCAACGCCCGATTGCGAAGAACCCCTCGGCGATCAGCCGCCGCACGCTCTCGGTGTCGGCCAGGCCCGGCCTCCCGATGAGCTCGCCGATCGCGCCGAGCAGCGGCCCGGTGGCGAGCCCGCCGTCGACGACCCCGGCCAGCGCCGCCTCGACGGTGCCGACCTCGGCGGTCCTCCTCAGCCCCCGGGTCTGCCGCAGCCGGATCACCGACGGGTCGTCGGCGCCGGGCGGGCCCACCCGCTCTTCGAGCACACCGTCGGCCAGGGTCAGCGCGGCCTGGAGGAGGTCGTCGTCGCTCAGCCGGTGGGCGGTGGTGATCGCCTCCAGCACCCGGTCGACGTAGGTCCCCACGGGGAGCTCGACCTGGTGGGTGAGCTGCTCGATGCGTACGACCGGATCGAGGGAACCCGAGTCGTTGAGGGTGATCCAGCCGAAGCCGACGCCCTCCACCCGCTGTTCCTCGAACCACTCCAACCATTCGTCGTAGCGGTCGCGGTAGGCCGGGGTGCCCTGCTCGGCGGCGTCGCGCAGCCACAGCTCCACATATTCGGCAGGGTCCTGGACGTCTCTCTGCACCACCCAGCCGTCACAGCCGGTGCCCGACAGCCAGCCGCCGACGCGGTCACGCCAGTCTTCCCCGCGCACGTGCAGCCAGTTGGCCAGCAGGTGGCAGGTGCCCCCGGCCGACAGATGGGCGGGCACGTTCTGGACGAGATCGCGGCAGAACTCGTCGCCCCGATAGCCGGTCTCACGATAGGTCAGCCGCCCGGCCGGCGAGATGACGAACGGCGGGTTCGACACGATCAGGTCGTAGCGCTCGCCACCGACCGGGTCGAACAGCGACCCCTTGCGCGTCTCGACGCCGGAGACCCCCGACAGCCCCCAGCTCAGCCGGGCCAGGTGCAGCGCCCGCGCGTTGACGTCGGTCGCGGTGATCTCGCTCGCCCGGTCGGCCAAGTGGAGCACCTGCACCCCGCACCCGGTGCCGAGGTCGAGCGCCCGCTCGACGGATTCACGTGAAACAAGTTGCGCGAGGTTCGCCGACGCCCCGCCCGCCCCGACCACGTGATCACGCCGCAGCGCCGGATCACCGGGCCGGACCTTCCGGTCGGACACCACATAGCCGCCGGTCTCCCACGGCTGGATGTGCACGTTGGCCTGGACGGTGTCCCCCACCTTGATCAGCAACCCGCTGCGCAGCAGCTCCTGCAACGGCAGGTCGGCCGCCGCCGTGCTGACCGGCACGCCGAGCCACCACAGCCGGATCAGGGTTCCGAGCGTGTCGCCGTCACGAGTGGCGCGCAGCGCCGGGACGAGCTCCTCGCGGGCCAGCGCCGAGGCGGCGGTGTCGCCGAGCCTCTCGCGTACGCCGTCGATCGTGTAGCCGGCTTCCAGGAACCGGTCGCGTAGCCGTATCAGCAGGTCAGATGGTGCGTCCACACAGAGCAATCTAGCGCCGTAAGCGCTTTGCAAGTGGCGGTCAAGCAGCCGGGCGTATGACCCGGACAACCTTCATCGGGGAGTTTGCCATGCTCATACCTTGCCTGGCCTGCGGCTCGCGGTTCCGGCCCGACGACTACTTCCGGGCGTGCCACGACTACAACCGGGGCCGTGACCTGGTCTCGTGGACCTGCCCGGCCTGCGGCAACCGCGACGACCTGCGGGTGCTGCCGGGCGAACTGGGCTTCGGCTACCCGGCCCGGGGGCGCTACGCCGTGAACCGGACGATCGCGGTGCCCGGCATGCGGCGCCAGCGCCACGACCTGCGGCTGGAGATCTCCCTCAACCAGCGGACCTGGCTGGTCAGCCGCGCAGGCTCGCCCACGCCGCCTCGGCCAGCGCCCTGATCTCCTCGTCGGTCGGCTGGTGGGCCCCGGCGAACCACAGGCGGCACATCTCCTGGGCCGGGCCGAGCCACAGCACGTAACACATCGTCGACTGGACGGGCTGGAGCAGCCCGGCCTTCATGTGAGGCTTCCACCAGTCGGCGACCTGACGGAAGAAGGTCCGCCGCGACTCGGCGACCTCGGCGCCACCCGGCTCTTCACGCCGGGGCGGCCGCTCGCTGATCAGCAGCCGGGCCCGCTCGGGGTGTTCGCCGCACCACTCCATGTGGAAGGCGACGACGGCCTCGATGCCCCCGCGGGCGTCTTCGTGGGAGAGAAGTCGGGTGATGAACGCTTCCTGGTACATCGCCAGGATTTCGGCGTAGAGCACCCCGAATACGTGCTCTTTGCTGGCGAAATGGTGATAGAAACTACCTACGCTGACGCCGCTTTCCTCGCGGAGGCTGGCCAGCGTGGTGGCGGAGACGCCGTCCTGGCTGAAGCGGCGCAGGGCGCCGTCCATGATCCGGGTTCGCCCGTCTCGACCGATCTTCGCGCTCTTCACACCCCCAATGGTGGCCTAACAGAGCTTTGTTCTGCAAATGCGAGGCCCGTTCTGACCTGAACCGACCCGTGTTCGACGGCCATGACGGCATCCGGCCACGCTTTGTTGATCATGGCGAGCACCCGCCTGTTCTCGCCCATGACGTCCATGGTCAGCCAGCGCGTGCCGGCCGAACGCCCGATGAGTTCCCTGATCAGCCGTGAGCCGATGCCCTGGTTCTGCCACTCGTCGGCGACCACGACGGCGATCTCGGCCTCGTCGTCCCTCCTGAAGGCCATGGCGTGGCCGATGACCCTGTCGTCTAAGTGGGCGATGAGGGCGTCGCGGCGGCCGTCTCTGGCCAGCATCGACCGGAGCAGGGCGTTGTTCGGCCGGGGGATCCCGGCGAAGAAGCGCTGGGTCTGCGTGTGCAGCGAGAGGTCGAGGAGGAACTTCCGCACCCCGTCCGCGTCATCCGGCCCCGTCGGACGGATCTCCACCTGAGTTCTCTGCATGAACTCAGCCTTTATTGCCCAGCTGAGTCTGTCAAGTAGACTCATGTCATGGACGTCCTGCCGCGAAGCGCGTTCTACCTCGACAACTGCTCGATCGAACGCACCCTCTCCGTCGTCGGCGAGAAGTGGACCTTCCTGGTGCTGCGAGAGGTCTTCAACGGCATCCGCCGCTTCGCCGACCTCCAGGAGGGCACCGGCGCGCCCCGCCAGGTCCTGAGCGCCCGGCTCAGCCGTCTCGTCGACGAGGGCATGCTGCGCAAGGTCCCCTACCAGGAGCCCGGCCAACGCCAGCGCGACGAATACCGCCTCACCGACAAGGGCCGCGACCTCTACCCGATACTGATCGCCCTGATGCACTGGGGCGACCGCTACGAGGCCGACCCCGAGGGCCCGTCTCTGCTGGTCACCCACCGCGACTGCGGCGCCCCCGTCCACCTGGAGCTGCGGTGCGCCGAGGGCCACGACGTGCCGGGCCCCCGCCAGATCACGGTGCTGCCCGGACCGGGTGCCCATTACAAGGCCACCGGCTGAGGTCCCTAGTCTGTAGGGCGTGTACCGGTTCCTGCTGACCCCCCGCTGGCTGGCGCTTCATGTCGTGGTGCTGCTGGTGATCCCGGCCTTCGTCTTCCTCGGCCGGTGGCAGTTCGGCCGCTACGAAACCCGCTCCGCCGCCGAAGACCGCAACTCCACCAACCTCGCGGCGCCCCCGGTGCCGTTCGAGACGCTGACGAGCGTGGGCGGCGCCGTACCGGAAAAAGACAAGTTCCGCAGAATCACCGCCACCGGCACCTACGACACCGCCCACGAGCTCCTGGTCCGCCGCCGCACCCAGAACAGCCAGGTCGGCTTCTACGTCCTCACCCCGCTGACGACCCCCGGCGGCAGCGTGCTGGTCAACCGGGGCTGGGTCAAAGCCGGCTCGACCATCGACGACCTCCCCGACATCCCCCCGCCCCCCGGCGGCCAGGTGACCCTGACGGGCCGCCTCCGCCCGGCCGAGACGACCGAGACGACCGGCATCATCGACCGCCAGGGACTTCCGGCGGGCCAGGTCCTCCTCATCAACGACCGCCCGATCGGCGCTCTGGTCGGCTCCCCCCTCTACGGCGGGTACGTCGATCTCATCGAACAGCAGCCGATTTCCGAAAAAGCTCCCGAACCCGTCCCGGCGCCCGAATCGGCTGGTGGCGGAGGGCTCAATCTGGCCTACGGAGTGCAGTGGTGGCTGTTCATCGGGGTGGCGATCGGCGGCTGGATTCTTCTCATCCGCCGAGAGCTTCACGATCGGCGGGAAACCACTGATAATGGTGGGGCGGATGAGGCGACCAGCCACGCCGTGACGTGAACGAACGGATACCAACCGGAGACCTGCCAGCTTGTTTGGCGTTATTCCTTGGCCCTACCGTTGACTGCTGTGACCACACCGCCGCTTCCCGACCCTGAGCCGAGGCGGCGGGATTTTGTCATCATCTCGGTCGACGACCATGTGATCGAGCCGCCCGACGTCTTCGAGAACCGCCTCGCGGCCAAATACCGCGACGCGGCTCCCAAGGTCGTCGACACCGACGCGGGCCATCAGGTGTGGCGCTACGGCGGCGCGACCTACCCCGCCGCGGGCATCGACGTCGGCGCGGGCCTGCCTCGCGAGCAGTGGACCCTCGATCCGGTCCGCTTCGACGACATGCGCCCCGGCTGCTACGACGTCGACGCGCGCATCGAGGATATGGACCGTGCCGGGATCTGGGCCGCCCTGAACTTCCCCGGCATGCTCGCCAACCAGGCCGGTGTCGCCTTCGCCCGCACCCGCGACCAGGACCTCGGCTTAGCTCTGGTGAAGGCCTGGAACGACTGGCACGTCGACGTGTGGGCCGGCACCTACCCCGAGCGCGTCATCGCCCTGCAGCTCCCGTGGCTCCCCGACCCCGAGGTCGCCGCCAAGGAGATCAAGGCCAACGCGGCACGCGGCTTCAAGGCCGTCGTCTTCCCCGAGTTCCCCACCCGCCTGCGCCTGCCGTCGATCCACAGCGGCCACTGGGACCCGTTCCTGGCCGCCTGCGAGGAGACCGGCACCGTCGTCTGCCTCCACACCGGCGCCTCGTCGTGGGCCCCCGTGCCCTCCCCCGACACCCCCATTGAGGCCATCACGACGCTGATGCCCTCGACGGCGATGTTCGCCTGCGCCGACTGGCTGTGGTCGGGCATCCCCCTGCGCTTCCCGGGCCTGCGCATCATGATCGTGGAAGGCGGCGTGGGCTGGCTCCCCCTGCTGGCCGAACGCGCCGACTACGCGCTCGACCACCCGGTCTCCAGCGAGTCGGCCTGGGACGGCGGCCTGCGCCCGAGCGAGGTCCTCCGCCGCAACTTCTTCTTCGGCACGCTCGACGACACTGCCCTGAGCGGGGTGCGCATGGCGGTGGGGATGGAACACGTCCTCCTGGAGAGCGGCTACCCCCGAGCCGAGTCGTCGTGGCCCGACACCCAGCGGTCGGTGGCCCAGCGCCTGGGCAACCTGCCTCCGGCGGACATCGCCCGGGTGGCCTACGGAAACGCGGCCCGGCTGTTCGGCCACCCGCTGCCATCGAGGGCGTGGCTCCGCCAGGAAGAGATCTGACACAACGGTTGGTGGCACCGCCTGCCATGGACATCGCACGGGTGGCTTAGGGGAACGCGGCCCGCCTGTGCGACTCCCGCTGCCGTCAGGGGCCGACTGCACTCGGCGCGGTGGGCCCCATCATCGGCTTCGCCGTCACCAATTCTGGGTCGGGGAGCACGAGATCCCCGATACCTGCAGGTCGCGTCATTGCGCCGGTGGCGGTCGGGCTCACCCGTGGTCACCGGCGCCTCGGCGTCAGCGCTCAGATGCGGTCGTGGCCGGCTCCCGGCTCGGGGGTGATGGCGAGGTTCCTGCGCTCCCAGTCGACGTAGCGGCCGCTCTCGCCCAGGAGTGACGACGCCAGCCACAGGAACACACCGAAGTCGTCGACCACGCCGAGCGCCAGGAACAGCGCCTCCGGTACGACATCAACAGGGCTGACGATGTAGAGGATCGCCATGCCCATCAGGGCCAGCTTGCCCTTGCCCAGCTCGCGGTAGTCACCCCGCAGCGCCCCCGACAGCATGCGGGGCAGGGCGCGGATGCGGGCGCCCAGCCCGGGGCTGCCCGGCCGGGAAATGTCCTGGTAGACCTTGTATGCCTGTGCCGCCCGCCGTGCCTTCACCATGGTTGCCTCCCTGCCCGGCCATTTGCCCCGATAACGGAGGGCTTTGCGGCGTTGGTTCCGTTACTTCGGGGCCAAAATTCTCACCGTTTGGTCCATCGGCTGGTCACCGAAGTCGAGTGGCGCCAGAACGGGAGTGGTGAGCCCGTTCTGAACGTATTCGCCGACCCGCGCCCGGCACTGCTCCGCCGTGCCGTGGATGATCAGATCGTCGACCACCTCGTCGGGAATCGCCTTCAACGCCGCCTGCCGGTCACCGGCCGCCCACGCCTCGTGCATCGCCCGCAGCACCTCACCGCGCCCCAGCCAGTCGTGGAAGGCGGCGTACACCGGCACCGTGAGATACCCCGCGATCATCCGCCGCCCGATGGCCCTGACCCGGTCGGCGTCTTCACTGACGATGACGAACAGCCGCGCGATCAGCTCGGTGTCGTCGCCGATCTCACCCCTGATCTTCGGTACGTCCCCCGGCGCCAACCAGTTCGTGATCGCCCCATCGGCCTCGGCGGCGGCCAGCCGGAGCATGCCCGGCCGAAGCGCCGCCAGCACGATCTTCGGCGGCGTCTTCGGCGCCTGCTCCAGCTTGAACCCCTGGACCGAGAAGGTCTCATAGGTCTCGCTGACCTTCTCGCCGTTCAACGCCCTGCGGAGGAAGCGCAGGGTGTCGCGCGTGCGGGCGTAGGGCTTCACGAACTCGCCGGCGTTCCACTTCTCGACGATCGCGGGGGAGGAGGCCCCGATGCCGAGCAGAAACCGCCCGGGCGCCCGGTCGGCCACCGTGGCCGCCGTCATGGCCAGCAGCCCCGGGCCACGCGTGGAGACCGGCACGATCGCCGTGCCGAGCCGCAGCTCGGGCGCCCATTCGGCGGCCAGCGCCAGCGGAGTGAATCCGTCGCTGCCGTTGACCTCGGCCGACCACGCGTCGGTGTAACCGAGATCCGGCAGCTCGGCGATGAGGTCCCGATCGAGACCGCTCCCCGCGAACGGGATGGTGATTCCCCAGCGCGCCACAGTGCCTCCCGGCCGTCTTCGATTGAGGCCACGAGCATACCAACCGTTCGGTACGTCAAGTAAATGCCCTCTGACCTGCTAGAACGAAGAAATGGCAGATATCCCGGTCGAAGTGAGAACGTCCTGTCACGCGGAAGTGCACGGCCCTTTGATCCAGCTGAACTGCGAACGCACCCAAACCATCCGCCTGCCGAGAGCCGCCCTGGCATGGGTTCTGCACCCGGAACCGGTCACCCAGGGAAAGTGGATCCGCCTGCACATGGCCCCGACCCCGTCGACGGACATCCTGGCCCTGCCCCTCATCTCCCTGAACCCGGCGGCGACGGCTGGGGAAACCCGTTCCACGAACCTCACGTCTGTGGACATCGGCCCTGTACCGGTACCCGACGTGGAAACACTCTCTGTGGAAATCCAGCCTGTGGAGATCCCGGCTGTGGAGATCCCGGCTGTGGAGATCCCGGCTGTGGAAGAGCAGCATGCGGAAATCCCGCGTGTGGAAAATGAACCCACCGCCCCGGTTCCGGCAGCCGACGTCGTGGCCGCAATGCCGACAGCGCAGACTCCCACCCTCGTGGCGACAGTTCCCGCCGCACAGACGCCCGTCGTCTTGATGGCAGTACCTGTTACGCAGACATCCACCGTCGCGCATACGCCCGCCCTGGTGGCGGCGATCCCGGCCACACAGGTACCCGTCGTCCTGGTGCCGGTTCCGGTCACGCAGGTGCCCACCGTCTGGGTGGCAGTTCCAGTCGCGCAGGCACCCACCGTCGCGCTTCCGGTTTCGACCGTGTCGTCACCGGCCGCCGACACACCCTCCGTCGCACAAGCTCCGACACCACCTGTGGAAGCCGTTTCTGTGGAAATGCCTGCTGTGGAAACGCCGCCTGTGGATTCAGCTGCTGTGGACAGACCTCCTGCGGACACAGCCACTGCACAAGCGCAGCCTGTGAACATCCCCGCTGTGGACAGCGGGGCTGTGGATAGCCCAGCTGTGGACAAGCCTGTTGTGGATACTCCTGCTGCCGCGCTTCCGCCGTCGCAGGTTTCTTCCCCGCAAGGCCAGAATCCCGCTTCGGAGCAGGACCCCGGCCAAGCCACCGAGCCCAAGGCGCCTGCTCAGCTCGTACAGAAAGAGAACCCTGCGCAACCCGAAAGGCCGGCCTCTGCAGAGCGGCCGAACGGTCACTCCGAGTCTGCGAATCCGCCCGCCCAAGTACAGCCGCCCGCTGCACCGGCCGCCCAAGAACCGGCCAACCCCGCGAACCCCGCCGCGGCCGCTCCCAACCAGGCCGCTCCCGACCCAGCCGCCGGCAATCCGGGCGCTCCCAACCCAGCCGCGCCCGATCCGGCGGCCCCCGACGCGGCCGCTCCGGGGCAGGCTGCTCCCGGGAATACGCCGGCCCCCATGGCTCCAGCCCCGGTTCAGATCAACCCCGAGCCCCTGGCCGATGGGGCGATCGTGCGGGCTCGGAAGCGGATGGCGCAGGCTGATGCGCATCAGCCCACGGATCGGGAGTCCGTCGTCGTTGTGCTGTTCACGGCGGTGATCGCGGTCGCCGCGGGGGCGGTGCTCAGGCGGCGGCGCCGCTAGGGAGAAGACGGTCGATCTCGTCGAAGCGGACCTGGGCCTCCTTGAGGGGCCCGGGGTCGACCACGCCCTCGATCCCATACGGGTGCGAAATCAGCTGGATCACCACGATCCCGGTCACCACCGTCGCCACCCGGACCACGTCGGCGATCACCGACGGTACCGTCGGCCGCCGTCGCAGTGCCCACGGCAGGGCGATCACCAGCAGGCCGGAGATGACCATCGACGCCATGAAGACCGATTCCAACCCCGATGTCGCGTTGTCCGCCCGAGCCGCCCGCGCGTGCGACACCTCGGCCGCACGGGCCAGGGCCTCGGCGCGCAGCTCGGAATCGGTCGACGGCAACCTGAGCATCGCGGTCCGGAGCGAGTCGAGGGTCACGCCGGTCCGGCCGTCGAGGGACTCCTCCTGCATGCGGGGCCAGTCGAGTTCGATGGTCTGGGTCGTGTACGCCCGCACCAGATCCCGCACCTCCGCCGACTTCTGCAGCGGGGCCACCGCCCAATAGAGCTCCACCAGGCTCTCCGACTCGGCCCTCACGTCGGCGTCGGACGCCGAAATGGCATCCCGGCACAGCACTGCCGCATAGGCCACGACCACGAGAAAGACCGCCAGCGCGATGTTGACCGCGAAGTCGATCGGCCCCGCGCCGCCTTCCTCGTCGTCACGCCCGCTGCGCCGCAGCCACGTCAGCATCGCGAACAGGGCCACTACGACAATCGCCACAAACCAGAAGACCCACGCCATGTGACAGAGAGTAATCAGATCATTCCCGCAATTCGCGGACCACCTCGATGAAATCTCGTGTCACACCACGCAAACCCGGCAGGTAGGAAAGCGCGACCAAACGATCGACCAAGGGAACACTCCGGTCGATGAGCCGATGGGTGCGCTCGCATCCGGGCGAAGTGTCGTGCACCCAGAACAGCACGACCCCCATCGACAACAGCCACAGGAGTTCGGGCAGTTCACCGCGCAATTCCGGGTCCATTCGATCGGCGCAGCCCTCGACGACCTCGCGATAAAGGGCCACCGAGGAATCGCGGGCCGGCGCCGATTCGGTACTGAAAGGGCTCAGGGGATTGTCCGGCTCGGCCGCGTGCTTGAAGAATTTCACCGCGAACGCGTGGTAGGGCTCCGAGACCCGCACCCACGCCGAGAGCACGCCGTGCAGCCGGGGCGCGAACGACCTTTCCCGCGCGAGAATCTCCCGGGAGGCCGCCTCGTGTTCCGATTGGGCCCGATCGTAATAGGCCTGAATGAGCTGCTCTTTCGAGGCGAAATAGTAATAGGCACTGCCGACGGAAACTCCGGCCTCGGCCGCGATCGCGCGCATTGTCGTCGCGTCGTACCCTCGCTCGCGGAATAGCCGCAGCGCGGTCTCCACGATGAGATCCCTGCTCGACCTGGGCACATCGGTCACTGTACGTCTCCAGCCCCCGTCAGGTCATGAACCCACCAGATGATGGCCGAGTTACCCCAAACAGTCGGCCTCTCCGGGGGTGGCTCCCGTCTCGGTGTGGGAGTTAAGCCTGTGATCAAGCTCCCCCACCGCGCTACGGAGAGTAATGGGGGAAGTAGAATGACCCAACGCACGACCGGCTGGTGTGTCGCAGGCTTGACCGTCATCGCTTTGGTCTCGCTCCCTGGCCTTGTGGCCGAAGCCGACACTCAGCGCGTCAGACCACAACTGACCTTCCGGCCCGTCGAGGCGCCGACCGGGGTGCGCACCGCATTCCGTACGGGAGTGCTGAAAGTCCGCTACTGGACCTGGCGCCGCGCGATGAACACCCGCGTCCACCACAACTACGCGATGCGCCGAATATCCAAAGCGGGCCTCGGCTGGCGCTCCACCGGCAACTGCGTCGACAAGAACCGCCCGACGTGTACGTCGCTGCACACCGTCAGGCTCGGCACCCTGCTGAAGACGATCGAGCTGAAGCGCATGTCGGGCTGCCGGCTGATCGTGACGGGCGGCACCGAGACCGGGCACGCGGTGGGCGTCCACAGTCACGGCAACGGCTGGAAGATCGACTTGGCTCCCAACCGCTGCCTCGACCGCTACATCACCCGCAAGCTGACGCCCCACGGCAAGCGCGGGGACGGTTCACAGCTCTACATCTCTCCCGAGGAAGACCTCTTCGCCCGGGAGAGTGACCACTGGGACATCCTGTTCCGCTAGCCGGCGAACTCGGTGGCGACGATCAGCTCGGCGATCTCGGCCGCGTTGAGGGCCGCGCCCTTGCGCAGGTTGTCGCCGCACACGAACAGGTCGAGCGTGTTGGGGAAGTCGAGGGCCTGCCGCACCCGGCCGACGTAGGTCGGGTCGGTGCCCACAACGTCGATCGGCATCGGGTAGACGCCGTTGGCCGGGTCGTCGACCAGGACGACGGTCGGCGCCGCCTCCAGGATCCGGTGGGCGTCGGCCACGGTGATCTCGCGCTCGAAGGTCGCGTGGACGGCCAGCGAGTGGGTGGTGATCACCGGGACGCGGACGCAGGTCGCGGAGACCTTCAGCCCGGGGATGCCGAGGATCTTGCGCGACTCGTTGCGCAGCTTCAGCTCCTCGGACGCCCAGCCGTCTTCCTTGAGCGAGCCCGCCCACGGCACGACGTTGAACGCGACCGGCGCAGGGAAGGTGTCGTCGCCGTCACCGAGCTTGTTCTGCAGGACCTTGCGCACGTCACCGGCCGTGGTGCCGACGGTGCGGTCACCGGCCAGAGCCTCGACCTCGTCGTACAGACGAGCGGAACCGGCGACACCGGCGCCGGAGACGGCCTGGTAGGAGGCCACGACGAGCTCCTTGAGCCCGAACTCCTCGTGGAGGGCGCCCATGGCGGCCATCATCGACAGAGTGGTGCAGTTGGGGGTCGAGACGATGCCGAGCGGACGGTTCGCGGCGTCGCCCGGGTTGACCTCGGGCACCACCAGCGGAACCTCCGGGTTCATCCGGAAGGTGCCCGACTTGTCGATGGCGATCGCGCCGCGCTCAGCCGCGATCGGCACCCAGGTGGCCGACACCTCGTCGGGCACGTCGAAGATCGCGATGTCGACGCCGTCGAACACCTCGGGGGCCAGCGCCTGGACGACGACGTCCTCACCGCGGACCTGGAGGACCTTGCCGGCCGAACGGGCCGAGGCGACGAGACGGATCTCGCCGTAGATGTCCTCCCGGCCGGAGATGATCTCGCGCATGACGGTGCCGACGGCACCGGTCGCCCCGACGAGGGCGAGGGTGGGCTTGGTGCTCATCGGCCGGTTCCTCCGTAAACCACAGCTTCAACCTGGTCGGCGTCGAGATTGAACGCCGAGTGTGCGGCGTTGACCGCCGCGTCGACCTGGTCCTGGTCGACGATGACCGAGATCCGGATCTCCGAGGTGGAGATCATCCCGATGTTGACGCCGGCGTCGGCCAGCGCGCCGAAGAACTTCGCCGTCACACCGGGGTGGGACCGCATGCCCGCGCCGATCAGCGAGACCTTGCCGATCTGGTCGTCGAACAGCAGCGTCTCGAAGACCACCTGGGCCTGCATCTTCTTCAGCGCCGTCAGCGCCGTGGAGGCGTCGCTCGTCGGCAGGGTGAAGGAGATGTCGGTCCGGCCCGTCGTCGCCGCCGACACGTTCTGCACGATCATGTCGATGTTGATCTCGGCGTCGGCGAGCGTGCGGAAGATGGCGGCAGCCTCTCCGACCTTGTCGGGCACGCCGACAACGGTGATCTTCGCCTCGCTCCGGTCGTGTGCCACGCCGGAGATGATGGGCTGCTCCACTTCGGTTCCTTCGGTCGCGGGGTCGGAGGTGACCCAGGTGCCTTCCTTGGTGCTGAACGAGCTCCTGACGTGGATCGGGAGGTTGAACCTCCGCGCGTATTCCACGCATCGCAGGTGCAGGATCTTCGCGCCGCACGCGGCCATCTCGAGCGTCTCTTCGTAGGAGATGCGGGGGATCTTCCTGGCCCTCGCGGCGATCCGCGGATCGGCGGTGAAGATGCCGTCGACGTCGGTGTAGATCTCGCACACGTCGGCCCCGAGGGCCGCGGCGAGGGCGACGGCGGTCGTGTCGGAACCGCCGCGCCCCAGCGTCGTGATGTCCTTCGTGTCCTGCGAGACACCCTGGAACCCGGCCACGATCGCGATGTGGCCCTTGTCGAGGGCGTCGCGCAGGCGGCCGGGCGACACGTCGATGATGCGCGCCCTGCCGTGGGTCGAGTCGGTGATCACGCCGGCCTGCGACCCGGTGAAGCTGCGCGCCTCCTGGCCCAGGTTGGCGATCGCCATCGCGAGCAGCGCCATCGAGATGCGCTCGCCGGAGGTCAGCAGCATGTCGAGCTCACGGCCCGGAGGCAGTGGCGACACCTGCTGGGCGAGGTCGAGGAGCTCGTCAGTCGTGTCGCCCATCGCGGAGACGACGACCACGACCTCGTTGCCCGCTTTTTTCGTGGCGACGATCCGCTGCGCGACACGCTTGATGCTCGTGGCATCGGCTACGGACGAACCACCATACTTCTGGACAACGAGCGCCACTGGATCTCTCCGAACGAATCAGGACGTGGAGTTCACAGTTTAGCTACGTGCCCCAGAGGGCCAACTGAGTTAGCCCAGCATGTGGACAACCTCAGACCGCAGTGACCTCTTCCGCCACGTCGAGCCGCGTGTGCGCCACCAGCGCCTGCAGTGCCCGCAGAGCCGCCCCCGCGTGGTTACCCCAGGTGTTGAAGTAGGAGTACTGCCACCACCAGATCGCCTCGAGGGGCCGTCCGGCCCGGTAGTGACGCAGGCCGTGGATCAGGTCGGCCGCCACCGCCGTCAGGTCGTCGGAGAGCCGGTAGGGGGTGACCGCAGTGTCCTTGTAAGGGTCGAACACCTCGGCGTAGTCGTCGACCGGGCCCAGCCGGGCCGCCAGCGCCACCCGCAGCGGGTCGATGTCGGGATCCTCACTGAGGGCCGGCTCGACGTTGCCCTGCAGGATCACGTCGTGCACGGCCGCGAGCTGGGAACCGGCCAGGCTGACCTGGGCCACCTCCACCAGCAGCAGCGGCAGGATGGCGTCGCCACCCTCGCCGCCCGCCAGCCGGGTCAGGCCGTCGAGGTAGTTCTGGGCGTGCCCGCCGACCCGGTCGGCCAGGTCCTTCCACTCTTCGTCAAACATCCAGCAGTCTCCGTCCTTCGAAAGCGCGGCCCAACGTGACCTCGTCGGCGTACTCCAGATCGCCGCCGACAGGCAGACCGCTGGCCAGCCGTGTCACCCTTAAACCCATCGGTTTGACGAGCCTGGCCAAATAGGTGGCCGTGGCCTCGCCCTCGAGGTTGGGATCGGTGGCGAGGATGAGCTCGGTCACCTCGCCGTCGGCGAGGCGGGTCATCAGCTCGCGGACCCGCAGGTCGTCGGGGCCGACCCCGTCGATGGGACTGATCGCGCCCCCCAGCACGTGGTAGCGCCCCCGGAACTCGCGCGTCTTCTCGATCGCCACGACGTCTTTCGACTCTTCGACCACGCAGATGACGTGGGGGTCGCGGCGCTGGTCGCGACAGATCTTGCACTCTTCCTCGGCGGCCACGTTGCCGCAGACGCGGCAGAAGCGCACCTTCTCCTTCACCTCGAGAAGGGCGTGGGCCAGCCTCTTCACATCGCCAGGATCGGCCGACAGCAGGTGAAAGGCGATGCGCTGCGCGCTCTTGGGACCGACGCCGGGCAGCAGACCCAGTTCGTCGATCAGGTTCTGGACGACGCCTTCGTACATATTTAGAAACCTGGCAGCTGGCCGAGGCCTTGCGACAGCGGGCCGAGCTTCTCCTGCTGGAGCTCACCGGCGGCGCGGACGGCGTCGCGCACGGCCGCGATGACCAGATCGGCGATCGTCTCGACCGTCTCGGCGGCGTCACCCGAGTCGATGACCTTCGGGTTGATCTTCAGTTCGAGCAGCTCGCCACTGCCGTTGACGGTCGCCACCACAAGGCCCCCGCCGGCGCTTCCCTGAACCTCGGCGTCGTTGAGCTCCTGCTGCGCCGAGACGAGCTGCTGCTGCATGAGCTGAGCCTGCTCCAGCAACTGCTGCAGGTTGACTTCTGGGTTCACAATCGTGCGCTCCTCAGCGACCGGCGACGTAGTTCGTCCCGACGAGCCTACGGTGTTTGCCGCTCATCTGACACCGGAGCACGGAGCGTGTTCGCCAGTGCGGTGCTGGCCGGGTCCCGGCCCCCCTCCAAGCGTCCGAGACCCGGCCTTTTCCACTCCGGATCGGCCGCGGCCCGGAGTGGCAGAACCAAACGTAGCCACCGGAACGTTGCATACAGGTTGCGATCAATCGGTTACTCCTGGAGATTGTGGATCAGTATTCCGGGAGGGTTGGGGCCTGTGAGATCACGCGACACGATCATCTCCGCGTCATGGCGCCGCTCGCTCGCCGCCGGGGTCGACCCCGGCGTCGCAGCGGCACCACTGGTGTACGAGAAGAGCGACATCTCCGCCGCCAGAGCCGCCCATCCCCTGCGCGAGCTGATCCCCCTCCTCCGTCACACCCTGTTGCAGATCGCCGACGAGGCGGCCCACATCATGGTGGTCACCGACGCCGACGGGAACATCCTCTGGCGCGACGGCCACCGCGAGGTCCTCCGCCACGGCGACCGCATCGGTCTGGCCGACGGTTTCGCCTGGTCGGAGTCGGCCGTGGGCACCAACGGCATCGGCACCGCCCTGGCCGCCGGCGCCCCCATGAGCGTCTACGCCGACGAACACCTCATCGAGGTCCTCCACGGCTGGTCGTGCGTCGGCGCCCCCATCGTCGACCCCGACACCGGCGAGGTGCTGGGCTGCGTCGACATCAGCGGCACCTCCAGTTCGCTGCCCCCCGCCACGGTCGCCCTGGTCGGCGCCGCCGCCCAGCTGGCCGAAAGCCACCTGGCGCTGCGCATGAAGGAGAACGACGAGCGCATCCGCGGCCGCCACGCCAACCGGCCGGGCCTGCTGGTGTCGTGCAGCGGCCGGGTGATCGCCGGAGACCGGTTCCGGGGGGAACGTGTTTCACTCCCGTCGGAGGGCGACCGCGTCGTCCTCCCCGACGGCCGGGTGGGCGACGTGGAGTTCCTCGGCGACTCCTACCTGGTCAATCCCCGTCGTGGCGCCGTCCCGAGGCTGTCTCTGGCCGTCCTCGAAGGCGCCCCCTTCGCCGAATACGGCGGCGGCCGCGTGGCCCTCTCCCTGCGTCACGCCGAGATCCTCACCCTGCTCGCCACCCATCCCCGCGGCCTGACCGCCGAACAACTCTCTTTTCTCCTGTACGGCGACGACGGCAACCCCGTGACCATCCGCGCCGAGATCCACCGCCTCCGCGCGCAACTCCCCGGCGCCGTGGCCGCGAAGCCATATCGCCTGGTGGGAGAGGTCGCCGCCGACCTCCTGACGGTCCGCCGCGCACTGACCACCGGAGACCTCGACACCGTCGTCAACCGCTACCAGGGCCCGCTGCTGCCGCGCTCGGAGTCCCCCGAGATCCGCCGCGAACGCAGCGAACTGGAGGCCCGCGTGAGGTCGGAGATCCTGGGCAAGGGCAACGCCACCCACCTCTGGAGTTATGCACAGACGAGCGGGGGCCGTGACGACGTGGCCATCCTGGAGCGCATCATGTCGATCGTCCCGGTGGAGGACCACCGCCACGCGGCTGCGTCCGTCCGCCTCACCCACTCCTCCTAGGAGACCTTTTCCATGATCGGCTCGCTCCTCGTGGCCTCCGTCCTCGCCGTCTCCGCCCCCGCGCCGGGCGCGGCGGGCCGCGACGGCGGCACCCTCAACGGCTTCGCCGTCACCCACGTCCCGGCGGTGACGGGAGCCGCGGTCAGCGACTTCGAAACGGAGTGGGAAGACGTGTCCTTCGCCACCCGGGTCTGGGAACGCGAGATCCCCGAAGGCCACCAGGCCGACCTGCGGGTGGCGGTCCTCCGCGGCGACGGCCTGACCGACCTGCCGTCACTCCGCGAGTTCCTGACGGAATACGACGAACGAGAGACCTGGGACCTCAAGGAGTTCTCGAAAGACGGCACCCCGGGCCTGGCGACCGAAACCGAGGCGTTCTGGCTCGACTCCCCAGGAGTGGCCCTGACGGTCCGCATCACCGAGAACCCCCTGACCGCCGACGACCTGATGGACGTCGTCCAGGGCATCAAAGCCGAAGGGCCTCCGGCCTGAGCCGGTCAGGAGTGGTCGATCTCCTGGATGACCTGGCCGCCGAGTTCCTTCTGGAGCAGGGCCAGGCCTGAGAGGCCGTCGGAGTCGACGTCGGCGTCGTTGTCGGGGTCGACGTCGTCTTCGTCGGACTTCTTCGAACGTGTGGGCACCGCGTCCGGCCAGGCCTGGCGGGCGGGCGCGGAGGCCGCCGGTCGAGGTGCCGGCTGCGCCGCCCTGGGTGGCGGGGCCTCATAGGCCGACTGCGGAGCGGGGCGTTCGAACTCGTCCGTCGGCGCGTCGGGCCACGACTCGTCGGTCGACGGCTTCTCGGCCTGCCTGCGCGGCGAAGCGGCCTCCCGCGCGGGCGAAGGCTGCTGTACGGGCTGGGCCTGCGGAGCAGCCTGAGAGTTCTGAACAGGCTGGGCGGGCTGCGCGGGAGGCGGCGGGGGCGCCGGTGGCGGCGACGGCTGGGACGGACGGGCGGTCTGGCCGCCTCCCGTTCCACCCGTGACGACGTCGACCCGCCAGTGACCACCGAGCACGTCACCGAGGGCGGCGGCGACGACCTCGTCGCGCTTGCCCTTCAGGAAGCCCTGGACATCCCCCGGCTTCTCGAAGCCGACCGTCACGACGTTGCCCTCGGCGCCGAGCAGGCGGCCCTGGGCGTTGATGATCATCCAGGCGACCCGCTGACGGTTCTTGACCGCCTCAAGGACCTGCGGCCACACCTGGGCGACCACGCCCGCACCACCGCCGGACGCCTGCGGGGCGCTCGGCTGAGAGGGAGGCGAACCGGCCTGAGCAGAAGCCTGCCCCACTGGCGGGACATCGGCGGCGGGCCGACCGGAGCCCGGCTTGACGGCCGCGGGCCAGTCGTCGGCCGGGGGAGCAGCGGCCGGGACTCCACCCGAGCCGGGCTTCACCGTCTCAGGCCAGTCGTCACCGCCCTGCGGGCTCACACCCGCCGGAGCCGACGAGGCGACAGCGCTCGCCTGCTGAGCCGCACCGTTCCGCGAGTCAGACTGCGCCGCCTGCCCCTGCTGCGCGCCAGCCTGGGAGGCCGACCCATGCTGAGAGCCTTGCCCATGGGAAACGCCAGGAGCGTGGCCATGCGGAGTACCAGCCTGGGCACCCTGGCCCTGGTGAACATCAGCCTGCGAGGCTGGGTCTTGCTGAGAGCCGGGCTGACCCTGGTAACCACCAGGCTGCGGGCCCTGAGCCTGCGAAGCGCCCGGCTGCTGGACTTGTCCCTGGTGAGCGCCTGGCTGCGAACCCTGGACCTGCGGAGTGCCCGGCTGTGAAGCATGGCCCTGATAACCGCCGGGCTGTGCACCCTGAACCAGCGGAGCACCCGGCTGCTGAGCCTGATAGACACCGGGCTGTCCACCGCCAGCTGCCGCGACATGCTCAGCGCCCGGGTGCGGCCGCGCTGGGTAACCCGGGTTGCCGATCTGCCGGGGCGCCTGCTGCGCACCCCCGTGCTGCCCGCCCCCGTCGCGCTCCAGCCGCTCCAGACGGGTCAGCATGGCCGCTTCCCCACCTTCGACCGCCGGCAGCAGAATCCGCGCGCACATCAGCTCAAGCAGCAGCCGGGGCGAAGCCGCCCCCCGCATCTCCGTCAGCCCGGCGTTGAAGATCTCCCCCGCCCGGGTCAGCTCCGCCGGACCCATCGCCGCCGCCTGCCCTTGCAGGCGCTCCAGCTCGTCGGCGGGTCGGTCGAGCAGCCCGTTGGCCGCCGCCTCGGGAACGTTCGCCAGGATCACGAGGTCGCGGAACCGCTCCAGCAGATCGGTCGCGAAACGGCGCGGGTCGTGCCCGCCCTCGATCACCCGGTTGACCGCCTGGAAGACCAGCCCGCCGTCACGCCGGGCGAAAGCCCCCACGATCTCGTCGAGCAGGTCACCATCGGTGTAACCGAGCAGGGAGACCGCGCGCCCGTAGGTGATCCCGTTCTCGTCGGCCCCGGCCAGGAGCTGGTCGAGGATCGACAGGGAGTCCCGGGCCGACCCGGCCCCGGCACGCACGACCAGAGGAAGCGCCGCAGGCTCATAAGGCACCGCCTCCGACGCGAGGATCTCCTCCATCAGCGCTTTCAACGTCGCCGGAGGCATCAGCCGGAACGGATAGTGGTGGGTGCGGGACTTGATCGTCCCGATGACCTTCTCGGGCTCCGTCGTCGCGAAGACGAACTTGAGGTGCGGCGGCGGCTCTTCGACGAGTTTGAGCAGCGCGTTGAAACCCTCGCGGGTCACCATGTGCGCCTCGTCGATGATGTAGATCTTGAACCGCGCCGACACGGGCGCGAAGAAGGCCCGTTCGCGCAGGTCACGCGCGTCGTCGACACCACCGTGGGAGGCGGCGTCGATCTCGATCACGTCGAGGTGGCCGGGCCCGGTGGGCGCCAGGGCGACACACGACTCGCAGACGCCACACGGATCGGGCGTCGGCCCCTGCTCACAGTTGAGGCTCCGGGCGAGGATCCGCGCGCTCGACGTCTTGCCGCATCCCCGAGGACCGCTGAAAAGGTAGGCGTGGTTGATGCGCCCGCTTCTGAGAGCCTGGCGGAGCGGGTCGGTGACGTGCTCCTGCCCTTTGACCTCTGCAAACGTCCCGGGACGGTATTTGCGGTAGAGCGCGAGACTCATGAACGGTCTCCTCGGGGAGAGCAGAACCGGAAGCAAAGAACCCCCCGCACACCCGCCAGAGCCCGCTTATCCTTGCTGCCTTCCGGCCCTGGGGAGGTTCACAGGATGACGCCGCGCGAGGGGTCCGAGGACAGTCTATCCGCCGCCCCGACCACCTGTGCCCGCCGCCGCGAAAAGGAAAGGACGGCGCATGCGCCAAGTCATGTAAGCTTCTCGGCGGAGGATTCGCCTAGTTGGCCTAGGGCGCACGATTGGAAATCGTGTTTCGGGAAACCGATCAGGGGTTCAAATCCCCTATCCTCCGCCCCCAGAAGGGGCCGGTCGCACAGTCGACCGGCCCCTTCTCCGTTTCCAAGCCAAAAATCCTCTTCTTCCGTTACGGCTCCGCCCACCCCGGCCCCGCCCACCGCCCCCGGCACTCGCCGTATCCGGCGCCAACCACCCGCTCCCGCTCCGCTCCACAACGAGCCCACTCCACCGCCCCGCCCTCGGCGACCCGGACCCCGCCCGGCACCGGCCAGGGGGTCGACCATCGGCCTTCCCCCCGGCCCCCTCTGCGGTAGTCGTGCCCGCATGATCGCCCCTCTCCGGGGCAGTCGGGGCGTCATGGATTTCGATGACCAAGCGCAACTCGACTCCTCTCAGGTCGAGAACCGTGGCCGGGGTGGCATCTCCGGTGGCGGGCTTGCGATCGGCGGTGGCGCGGCCGGCATCATCGCGCTCATCGTCGCTCTCGTCTTCGGCCTCAACCCCGGTGACATCACCGGCGGGGGCGGCGCGGAGAACCCCGGCGTTCAGCCGTCCAGTGATCTCGGTGACAAGTGCAAGACGGGGGCGGACGCCGACCAGGACGAAGAGTGCCGGGTCGTCGGCGTGGTCAACAGCCTCCAGGACTACTGGGCCACCCAGGTCGACGGCTACCAGACGGCCAAGACCGCGCTCTTCGAGCAGGGCGTCCAGACGGAGTGCGGGGCGGCCGACTCGGCCGTGGGGCCCTTCTACTGCCCGGTCGACCGTTACGTCTATCTGGACCTGAGCTTCTTCAACCAGCTCGAATCGCAGCTCGGCGCCGCCAACACCCCGTTCGCCCAGTCGTACGTGATCGCCCACGAATACGGCCACCACGTACAGAACCTGACCGGGACGCTCGAACAGAGCGGCGGCGAGGGTGCCGACAGCGGGTCGGTCAGGGTGGAACTCCAGGCGGACTGCTACGCGGGCGTCTGGGCCAAGAACGCCGTCGACACCGGCTTCTTCGCCACGGCCTTCACCAAGACCGACATCCAGGAGGCGCTCGACGCCGCCTCGGCGGTCGGCGACGACTCGATCCAGCAGAAGAGCGGTGGCCAGGTGAACCCCGACGCGTTCACCCACGGCACCTCGGAGCAGCGGGTGACCTGGTTCACGAACGGCTACGAATCAGGGGATCCCGCGCGATGTGACACGTTCTCCGGGTCGATCTGACCCGGGCCACCTTCGTCTCATAAACTACATAGCGTGATCTTTAAGTTGGTCGGCGACGAACGTCCCTATCCCGAGCACCGCCTCGGGCATCGCGAATGGGCGCAGATTCCGCCCCGCCAGGTCAGGCTGGACGCTCTCATCACCACGAAAGCCGTTCTCGACCTGCACTCCCTGCTGGCCAAGGATTCCACCTTCTACGGTGACCTCTTCCCACACGTCGTGCAGTGGGAAGGCGAACTCTATCTGGAAGACGGGCTCCACCGGGCTCTGCGTGCGGCGCTGCACCAGCGCTCGGTGCTGCACGCGCGGGTGCTGGAACTCTAGGAAAACGAGAACGACCCGGTGTGATGATCACACCGGGTCGTCGTCTGTGGCGGTGGTGGTGGGATTTGAACCCACGGTAGGTTGCCCTACACGCGCTTTCGAGGCGCGCTCCATCGGCCACTAGGAGACACCACCGCGCAGCAGCTTACCGGACTTCGGTCAGTGTTCGCGCCTCGCGGTGAAGAAGGCGGACAGAAGCGAAGAACATTCCTCTTCGCGTACGCCCATGACCACCTCGGGCCGATGGTTCAGCCGCCGGTCGCGCACCACGTCCCACAGCGACCCGACGGCCCCGCCCTTCTCGTCGACCGCCCCGTAGACGATCCGGTCGACCCGGGCCAGCACGGCGGCGCCGGCGCACATGGTGCAGGGCTCCAGCGTCACGACGAGGGTGCACCCGGACAGCCGCCACTCGCCTGCCACCGAGGCGGCGGCCCGCAGGGCCAGGATCTCGGCGTGGGCGGTCGGATCGCCGGAGGACTCCTTCGTGTTCGAGGCCCGCGCCAGCACCTCGCCCTCGCGGAGGACGACGGCGCCCACCGGCACCTCACCCCGCTGAAAAGCCTCGCGAGCCTCGGAAAGGGCCAGACCCATCGCCTGGTCGTACAGGGAAGAAGTCACCTGAGCCGGTCGAGGTCTTCGGCGAACGAGAGGCGCTCGGCCACGACGGACAGGACGTCGGCGGGCAGCATGCCCTCTTCGACGCTCAGCTCCAGCAGCTCTTCGGCGCGCAGCCCGAAGTCGGACAGCAGCTCGAAGTCGCCGCCGGGGCGGACCCCGAGGTCGGGTGTCTCCTTGTCGACGGCGATGCCGGCCAGCTCGGCGAACAGCTCGCCGAGCGGGTCGGTCACCCCGGCTTGGGCGTCGGACAGGAACACCCGGGGGTCGAGTTCGCCCTCGTAGCGGACGAGGGCGAACCATTCGTCTTCGACCTCGACGCAGAGCAGCACGAGTTCGTCACCCGACAGGCCGAGGGCCTCGCTGACCGCGTCGCCGACGTCGTCGGCGATCTCGGCCTCGGACAGGTCGACCTCGGCCCCGGACCAGCGGCCGTTGGTGCGCAGGAAAGCGGCGGCGAACAGATTGGTTCTCGTGGGCATGGCGAGGTCCCGGGGTTTGTCAGCCGATGATGGCGTCGACAGCGCGTTCGAAGGGGTCGCGGAATCCGAGTCGGGCGGCGATGCTGAACAGCACCTCGTCGGGGTAGAGGTCGCGGTCGCCCGACAGCGCCCCCAGCTCCATCTCGTCGAGGCCGAGGTCGGCGAAGACCGACAGGTCGCCCGCGGGCAGCACGCTGTCGAGCTCCTCCTCCTCGGGCACCGGGATGTCGATGAAGTCGAGGACCTGGCGTGCCAGCGGCCACTCCCACGACGCGGTGATGTCGGAAAGGAAGACACTCACCCGCTCGCCGAAGACCCGTAATGCCACGAAGAAGTCATCCCCCACAGCCACCAGGCCAATCGTTCCGGCACTGCTGGGCTGCTGGCGAAGGGCCTGGAGCAGGCCCCTGAGGTCAGAAGTGAGCGCCACCGGGAGCATCTCGGCTTCCCACTGGTCGTCTTCGCGGTAGACCACGATGGCGAAGTCAAGAACGTCTTCGTCGGTCATCTGGTCTCCACGGACGCGATCATCACGGCCGTAATGGTTTCAGACGCGCGACACCCCCGTCCGGTTGTCGCGCAAATTGTGATCAAAACCGCCGGGCGGGTTCGGATGTCTGTTCCGCCTCGCGCTACCTTTTGTACCCATGGAGACCCATGTCGTTGATCATCCGCTCGTTTCGCACAAGCTCACGACACTTCGTGACGTGCGGACCGACTCGCCGACGTTCCGGCGGCTGGCCGACGAACTGGTGACCCTCCTGGCCTACGAGGCCACCCGGGAGGTCCGCGTCACCGAGGTGACCGTGGAGACCCCCCTCACCACCACCCAGGGTGTACGACTTTCTCGCCCCACACCTTTGGTAGTGCCGATCCTGCGGGCGGGCCTCGGCATGCTCGACGGGATGATGCGGCTGCTCCCCACGGCCGAGGTCGGCTTCCTGGGGATGATCCGCAACGAGGAGACCCTCGAGGCCTCCACCTACGCCACCCGCCTGCCCGAGGATCTGTCCGGGCGGCAGTGCTTCGTGCTCGACCCCATGCTCGCCACCGGCGGCACCCTCGCGGCCGCCATCGAGTTCCTCTTCTCCCGCGGCGCCGAAGACGTGACCGCACTGTGTCTCCTGGCCGCCCCCGAGGGCCTGGCCCACCTCGAGTCGGTCTTCCGCGACTCGGGCCGCCCCATCAAGGTCGTCACCGCCGGTCTCGACGAGCGTCTCAACGAGCTCGGCTACATCATGCCGGGCCTCGGAGACGCCGGAGACCGGCTCTACGGTGTCGTCTGATTAGTTACACTTGGTGACTGCTCGGGTACGTACAGTAGTGACGACGTCTCTTTAGCGTCACTCGCTGTACGTGGGGGCGCGCACCAGGGAGAGCCATGAGTCAGTACGAGCAGGTCGAGGCCGCGCTCCGCGACGAGTTCGACGGAGTCCATCCGGCCACCACTGTCACGCGCTGTATTCAGGCCGCCCACCATGGGGCCGTGGAAGTGACGGGTCACGCCTATCCCGGGCTGGTGGAGCGCATCGCGCGCCGGCACCTTCAGGTACTCGCTACCGCGACGGAGTCATAGCGAGGCCGGTAGTTCCGGCTTTATGCGCTTTACCGAACCAGGTGCCTGGGTAATCTATGACTCAGTGGGAGTGGTGACCGCAGTGCAGGTCAAGAAGATTCTCAAGTGGGGAGCTGTTGCTCTGGTGGCTTTCTACCTCTTGTCGCGGCCGCATGACGCCGCCGACACCGTGACCGGCGCGGTCACGGGGGTTGTCAACGGCGCGAACTCAGTGGCCCAATTCTTCGCGCGACTGTCATGAGACTAGTCACCCACGGGGACTCCGCCCCGTCCTCAGTCAACCGATACTTACTTCCCCATGAGCACCAGGTCATCATGGTCCGGCGCCACCCGGCCGTGCTGCTCCGGCCGGTCGCCGAGATCTTCGGCGGCCTGATCCTCGCGGGAGTCGCCAGCCAGTTTCTCGGCGCCGGCGACAACGGCCAGGCCCTCGTCATCATCTGGTGGGCCTGGCTGCTGCTGCTGATCCGCTTCGTCTGGAAGGTGGCGGAGTGGTCGGTCGACTACTTCGTCGTCACGTCGCAGCGGATGATGCTGGCCACCGGGCTGATCACCCGGAAGGTCGCGATGATGCCCCTCGGCAAGGTCACCGACATGAGCTTCCAGCGTGACCTCATGGGCCGGATCCTGGGTTACGGGGAATTCGTCATGGAATCGGCCGGTCAAGACCAGGCCTTGCGGACGGTCCCTTACATTCCGTACCCCGAGACGCTTTACCTCGAGGTCTGCCAGATGATCTTCCCGAACAAGGACGACTCGGACGACTAACGTCCGAAATGCCGCTTTCCAGCAAGGATTCCCGAGGAGCGAACATAGTTCGCCCTCGGGATTCTTGACGGGAGGGTTACCCGATTCGACAGCTTCGTGCCATCATGGCGGGACCATTGACCAATCCCCTGCCCTGAGAGAACAGATGCCGAGTCAGGGAACCATAGGCGACCGCGTCCGAGCGCTGCGACTGAGCAGGCGCATGTCCCAGGCCCAGCTCGCTGGGCCCGATCTGTCCGACAGCTACGTCTCTCTCATCGAATCGGGGAAGCGAACGCCGACGCCCGTCGTCGCCCGCCTTCTCGCCGAGCGACTCGGCTGCACGACAGAGTTCCTCCTTCATGGAATCGAACCGCGTCAGCGGATCGACACCGAGCTTGGCCTCCGGCACGCCGAACTCGAGCTGCACCACGGCGACCCGGCCATGGCGGCCGACCGATTCAGTGACATCGTCAAGGCGGCCGGCGAAGACAACGCCATGCTCGCCGCTCACGCCCGCCTCGGCCGGGCCCGCGCACTTGAGGCGCAGGGCCGCATCGGCCGGGCCGTCGAAGCATATGAACGACTGCGGCGGGAGGCCGGCGCCCACCCCGAGCGCCTGGCCGCACTGCCCCTGACCGTCGCCCTCTGCCGGTGTTACCACCGGGCCGGCGACCTCGCCCGCGCCCGCGATCTGGGAGCACACGCGCTGGCCCGCGTCGAGTCGCTGGGGGTCACCCAGGGCGAACTCGCCGTGGAGCTCGCCGCCGCGCTTGCCGAGACCGAGACCGGACTCCCGTTCGTCGACCGCGTGCTCGTGGCCAATGGGCTGCCGCAGGTCGAAGACCGAACGACCGAGATCCTCGCGCTCTGGCAGGCCAGCGTGACCGCCGCAGAAGGGGAGGACTCGGCGCTCGCGGTGCAGCTCGCTGAAGACGCGATCGCGGCCGGACGGCCGTCGCGCATGGCGGTCCGGATGGCCCGCATCGCGATGACCTGGGCGAAGATCACGGCCACGCATCCCGAAGACGCCGATCTGGACCGCGCCAATGTTCTGGCCGCGTCCGCCGGGTCGGTTCTGGGCGCGTTCCCGTCCGAGCACCTCGACCACGCCCGAAGCCTGATCGTGATGTCGTCGGTGCGCCTGCGCTCCGGTGACACCGAAGGTGCCGGCGAACTGGCCAATCGCGCCCTCGACCAGCTGGTCGGCATTCGCGGAACGATTCCGGCGACCGCCTATCTCGTGCTGGCCGAAGTCCGTTTGGCACGGTCCCAAGATGCGTCCACCGAGCTGCGCAAGGCTCAGGACCTCCTCACCGCGACCGGGCCCGCGCCCGACCGCGAGGCGGCCCGCACCTGGCGTGAGCTGGGAGACCTCTGGGGTCAGGCCGGTTCCCGCGAAGATCAGTCGAAGGCGTATCGTAGGGCGCTCGAAGCGGTGGGCGTCCACGCGAACATGCCTGGCATCGTCGCTCCGGCGGTGCTCACGCGATAAGCCTCCCGGAGCTCCGGATTTGTGCCGAAAGCTCTGGAATAATTAGGGTCGACCAGTCATTGACTCATGGGATGACTGGTTTCCCCTTAGGAGGCGGACTGTTGTGAGTCTGCGTACGGCGCAGCGGGCGTCTCTCGTGGACCAGGTGATCGATCAGCTCAAGGAGCAGATCACTTCGGGATCGTGGAAGCTGAACGGCAAGATCCCTACTGAGACGGTTCTGGCCGAGCAGCTCGGTGTGGGGCGCAACACGGTGCGTGAAGCCGTGCGGGCGCTGACCCACGCCGGGCTGCTCGACTGCCGTCAGGGCGACGGCACCTACGTCAGGGCCATCAGTGAGCTGTCCGGCGCGATGGCGCGACGGCTCCGGGCGGCCGAGCAGCTCGAGATCCTCGAGGTCAGGCGGGCCCTCGAAGTCGAGGCGGCCCGGCTGGCGGCGACGAGGCGCAGCGACAGCGACATCGTCGAGATCCAGGCGGCGCTGACCCGGCGCGAGCAGGCCTGGGCGTCGGGAGACGTCGACGCGTTCGTCGAGGCCGACCTGGCCTTCCACGTCGCGGTCGTGCAGGCCACCCACAACCGGGTGCTGATCGACCTCTACGTCGACTTCTCGGCGGCGCTGCGCACCAGCATCGCGGCGGCCGGTGGGTCGCTGGAGCAGAACTACATCCCCCACGACGGCATTCTGCGCGCGATCGCCTCAGGCGACGCGACGGCCGCCGAGCACGCGGGCCACGCGTGCATGGAGCACATCCTGATCGCCCTCACCGAGACCGGTGAGCTCGACTAGTTCTCACGGCAGGCGAAGCGACATCACGAGGTAGCGGAACGCCGGGTCGTCGCCCGCATCGGTGATCAACGCCGGGCGGGTGGGCGATTCGAGGTGCAGAACCGCCTGCTCGGTCTCGACCCCGGCCAGCCCTTCGAGCAGGAAGTGGGGCTGGAAGGCGATGAGGATGTCGTCGCCGTCGAGCTCGGCCGCCATCACCTCGGCGCCCCGGCCGATCTCGTCGCCCGCGGCCTGGATCAGCACCTGGCCCTGGGAGAACGACAGGCGTACGGCCGAATTCGAGCCTGACACCAGGGCCACGCGGCGGATCGCTTCAAGGAACGGCTGCACGCTGACCGTGGCGGTGATGCCCCAGTTCCCGCTGAGCCGGGAGCGGTAGTCGATGAACTGCTCGTCGAGCAGGCGGACCGTGGTCGACTTCCCCGCGCTCTCGAATCCGGCGACGTTCCCGCCGAGGCAGACGCTCACCTCGCCCGCGCGCAGGGACTTGGCGACGTCGACCAGGACCTTCGCCGGGATCATCGCGCCGTGGGTGGTGGCCTCGCCCTCGGGGTGCCACAGGAAGTCGCGGGCGGCGATGCGGTAGCGGTCGGTCGCGGCCATCGTCATGTTGACGCCGTCGGTGTCGACCCGGATCGCGGTCAGCATCGGGAGCGTGTTGTCACGGCTGGCGGCCACCGCGACCTGGGCGACCGCCGCGGCGAATAGGCCGCCGCCGACCGCGCCGACCTTGGCGGGCATCGGCGGCAGGATCGGGAAGTCGTCGGCCGGCATGGTCAGCAGGCCGAATTCTGCGCTTCCGCAGGTCAGCACCGCTTCGGTGCCGCTGGTGGTGATGTCGACGACCTCACCGGGCAGGCTGCGGACGATCTCGGCGAGCACCCGGCCCGGCAGCAGCACCTGGCCCGGCTCGGCCACCAGGGCGTCGACCTCGGCGCGGGCCGACACGTCGTAGTCGAACGCGGAGATCCGCAGCTCACCGGACGCGTCGAGGAGCAGACCGGTCAGGACCGGCAGAGCCGGACGGGTCGGCAGGACCCGGGCGCACCAGCCCACAGCCTCAGCCAGCACATCGCGGTTGACCTGGACTTTCACCGTTGACCTCCGACCTCACCACTGGCAGTGACGAAACGCTACCCATCACCACCGACAAAATCCGCCGTCAACGACCATTGAGGTACGCCAAAACCGCCAATACCCGCCGATTGTCGTCGTCACTCGGGGCCAGGTCGAGTTTGCCGAAGATGCTGGCCGTGTGTTTGCCCACGGCGCTCTCGCTGAGGAAGAGGCGCTGGCCGATGGCGGCGTTGGAGCGGCCCTCGGCCATCAGCTCCATGACCTCGCGTTCGCGGGGGGTGAGCCGGGCGATCGGCTCGTTGCGGGCGTTGCTGACCATGAGCTTGGCGATCACGTCGGGGTCCATCGCGGTGCCGCCACCCGCCACCCGGCGCACGGCGTCGATGAACTGCTCGGTGTTGAACACCCGGTCTTTGAGCAGGTAGCCGATGCCGCCGGTGCCGTCGGCGAGCAGTTCGCGGGCGTAGAGCTGCTGGACGTGCTGCGACAGCACCAGCACCGGTAAGCCCGGCACCTGCTTACGCGCCGCCAGCGCCGCCTGGAGCCCCTCGTCGGTGAAGGTGGGCGGGAGCCGCACGTCCACGACCGCGACGTCGGGGCGGTGGGTGACCAGGGCCTCCAGCAGCTCGGGGCCCGACTCCACCGCCGCGACCACGTCGAACTCGTGGGCGCGGAGCAGGTGGACGAGCCCCTCGCGCAGCAGGTGCAGGTCTTCGGCGAGTACGACCCTCATGATCGGTCAGCATACGCCCGGGGTCTTGCCCGGCGACGGGGACAGTCTGATGCCCGTGGCCAGCATGGTCGCACCCAGCGCGATCATGAACGCGACCGTCGGCCACTTGAACGGGTCGGGCATGTAGAGCGCCAGGAACCACGACCGCTCGTCCGCCTGGAAGATCAGCATGAACGTCGCCACGAGCCCCTGCGGGATCAGCGGCAGCCAGCACAGCGCCCAGCAGACGCCGTAGAGCACCCCGCGCCAGCCCGACGGCATCGCGTTGACCGATTCGTCCTCCTCGGCGGAGCCGAGCGCGTCGAGTACCTCGATCGTCGCGGTGGTGCCGGCGCCGGGCGGGCTCGACAGGGCCAGCACGCCGTCGAAGGCCGCCAGCCGCCGTTCGATGCCGGCCAGGCCCCCGCCGGGAACGGCCTTCGCGCCGCCGGGACCGTCGTCGGTCACGGTCACCCGCAGCGCCCGGCCACGCCTGCTCACGTCGATGGTCACCTTGGACGCGTACCGGGAGGCGTTGGCCAGCAGCTCGCTCACGGCGAAGTAGACCGCCGACTCCACCGGCGACTCAGGCCGTTCCATCAGGTCGGTGTGGACCTTGACCTTCAGCGGGCTGTCGAGCGCGAGCGCCCTGATGGCGTCGGCGAGCCCCCGCTCCGCCAGCACCGGAGGGTGGATGCCCCTGACGAGCTGCCGCAGCTCCTGAAGCGCGGTCGCCGACGACTCCCTCGCCTTCACCAGCAGCGCTTTCGCCGCGACCGGGTCGTTGTCGACGAGCTGCTCGGCCGCGCCGATCGTCATGCCGACGGCCACCATGCGGGCCTGCGCGCCGTCGTGGAGGTCGCGCTCGATCCGGCGGAGCTCGGCGGCCTGGAGGTCGACCTGGTCGGCCCTGACCTGGTTGAGGCGGTTGACCTGCCCGACCAGATGGGCGTTGGCGGTGGGGCCGAGCAGGCCCAGGGCGTACAGGCCATAGATCTTGAGAGCGACCGGGGCGGCGAAGAAGGCCGCGACGGCGACGAGGAGGCCCCAGTAGTGGCCCTTGGTCACCGTCTCCCAGATCCCCCACCCGATCACATAGGTCGGGCCCAGGCACAGGACGGTCCTGGTCCACGGGTCGATGATCACCCAGATCAGTTCGCGCCAGGTCGCCGGGTCGGTGACCGCCCAGGCCAGCATGATGTCGATCTTGGGGGACACCGCGCTGCGGTGCCGCTTGCCCTTGTGGTGGAAGTAGCCGTCGCGGCCGCGCACCAGCGCGGGCGGCCGGGGCCGGTAGGGGACGGGGATCTCGATCCCCACCCAGCGGTGGACGAGCATGCGGTCGATCCCGGCCAGGAAGCGGATCAACCGCATGGTCGGCTCGAAGAGGAACACCATGCCCAGGAGCGTGGAGATCAGCACCCCGACGATCGCCACGACGGCGACCGGGATCTGGACCACGATCAACGCGAACAGCGCGAGCCCATAGCCGAGCGATCTGACCTGCTTCATGCGCTTCAGTCTGACGCCGGCCCGGCCCCGGGGGGAGTGGGTGAAGGCGCCCTGAGGGGGTGGGGTTTCCTCCACCCCTGCTGGGTTACCAGACGCATTACCTCCGAGCTCGCGGATTTCTAGCGTTCTCGGCATGGCAATCATCACGGTGCAGAACCTGCGCAAGCAGTACGGCGACAAGATCGCCGTCAAGGACGTCTCGTTCTCCGTGGAAGAGGGCGAGATCTACGGGATCGTCGGCCGCAACGGGGCCGGCAAGACCACGACCGTCGAGTGTGTGTCGGGCCTGCGCAGGCCCGACGGCGGGACCGTCAGCGTCGACGTCGACGACATCAAGCAGCAGGTCGGCGTGCAGCTCCAGGAGAGCATGATGCCCGACAAGCTGCGCGTCCGTGAGGCGCTCGACCTCTACGCCTCCTTCTACGCCAACCCCGCCCCGGTCCAGACCCTGCTCGACGAGGTCGGCCTCGACCCCAACGTCGCCTTCGCCAAACTGTCGGGCGGCCAGCGCCAGCGGCTCTCGATCGCGCTCGCCCTGGTGGGCAACCCCAAGGTCGCGATCCTGGACGAACTGACCACCGGCCTCGACCCCCAGGCCCGCCGCGAGACCTGGGACCTGATCACCCGCATCCGCGACCGCGGCGTGACGGTGCTGCTGGTGACCCACTTCATGGAAGAAGTCGAGCGCCTCTGCGACCGGGTCGCGGTCATCTCCCAGGGCGTCGTCCTCACCGTCGACACCCCCGCCGGGCTGATCGCGCGGTCGGGCGGCCTGCAGCGCGTCACCTTCCGCTCGACCGTCCCCGTCGACCGGCTCAAGGACCTGCCCGAGGTCCACTCGGTGACCGTCGAGGCCGGCCAGGTGACCGTGACCGGCGACGAGAACGTCCTGCGCGCCGTCGTCACCGCCCTCCCCGCCACCGCCGTCTCCAACATCAAGACCGAGACCGGCTCGATGGACGACGCCTTCCTCGCCCTGACCGGCGAGTGACCCGGCGCGACCACCCTCTCCGGCGGGCAGCCGGGGATCCCGACCCACGACCACCTGAACCACACTTCCAAGGAGCTCTGCCTCACATGGCCGTCACTCTCCCCCAGGTCCGCCGCCTCACCTCCGTCGAGACCAAGCTCTACCTGCGCGAACCCGCGGCGATCTTCTTCGCGATCGGGCTCCCGCTCGCGCTGTTCCTGATCCTCGGCGGCACGATCCCCGGTTTCCAGGACGTCGATCCCGCCACCGGGGTACGCCCCATCGACACCCACCTGCCCGGACTGATGATCCTTCTGTCGGTCCTGACCTGCGCGTTCTCCCTGCTCCCGACCGTGCTGGTGGTCTACCGGGAGCGCGGCATCCTGCGCCGGTTGTCGACCACCCCGGTCAGCCCCGTCACCGTCCTCGGCGTGCAGCTGGTGATCAACATCGCCACGACGCTGCTCACCACGGTGCTCATGCTCGCTTTGGGCAATCTCGTGTACGACGTCCCGTTCCCCCGCGCGCCGCTCGCCTTCACCGGGGTACTCCTGCTGGGCATGGTGTCGTCGTTCGCCATCGGCCTGCTGCTGGCCGCGCTCAGCCCCACCTCGCGGATCGTGCAGGGCCTCGGGATGGCGGCGTTCTTCCCCAGCCTGTTCTTCGCCGGCATGTGGGTCCCCCGCGACCTGATGCCCGACGCGCTGCGCATCGTCTCCGACTTCACCCCGTCGGGGGCGTTCGGCGCCGCGATCGTCGAGGTGCTGGCCAACGGAAGTGCCCAGTGGCTGCACATCGGCGTGATGGTCGCATGGGGCGCGGCGGCCGCGGCCGCGGCCGTCCGGTTCTTCCGGTGGTCGTGATTACCCGCCGGGTAATCGCCCGATTGACCCCTCGGTATCTAGGTTCGGAGGTGTGACGATGACCGCAGTAGGCCCGCTGCTCCGCGAGTGGCGCGAGAACCGCCGCCTCAGCCAGCTCGACCTGTCGGTCGCCGCCGACATCTCCACCCGGCACATCAGCTTCCTCGAAACCGGCCGGGCCCGCCCCAGCCGCGAGATGGTCCTGCGCATCGCCGACTGTCTCGACCTGCCGCTCCGGGAGCGCAACCGGCTGCTGCTGTCAGCCGGTTTCGCCCCGGTCTACGGCGAGACCTCCCTCAGCTCCCCCCGGATGGCCGCCATTCAGGCGGCCATCCGGCAGGTCCTCACCGGCCACGAGCCCTTCCCCGCCGTCGTCGTCGACCAGCGCTGGAACCTCGTGGACGCCAACGCCGGCCTCACGCTGCTCGCCGGCGACATCGACCCCGACCTGACCGCCAACGTCCTGCGCGCCTCACTCCACCCCGACGGCCTGGCCCCGCGCATCGTCAACCACGGCGAATGGCGCGCCCACCTGCTCCACCGCCTCCGCCGCCAGATCGCCTTCACCGGCGACCCCGAGCTCTCCTCCCTGTACGAGGAACTCCGCGGCTACCCCTGCGACCAGCCCGAACCCGAAGTGGAGTTCCCCGGGCCGCGCGACATCTTCATCCCGCTCCGCCTGCGCCACAAAGACGGCGAACTGCGCTTCTTCAGCATCATGGCCACCTTCGGCACGCCCCTTGACGTGACCGTGGCCGAGTTGGCCATCGAATCGTTCTTTCCGGCCGACGATCACACCCGCCGAGAAGTGACACAATTCGCGGGATAAGATCAGGTTCTACCCCGGAGGCCCAGCGTGCCGGACCAGGTGTTGAAGAACACGTTCCACATAGACGTCGAACCCAAGGTCGTCCTGGAACACCTGACGACCCCGGAGAACTACATCGGGCTCTCCCCGATCGTCGTCGCCGTCAAGGACGTGGACAGGTCGACCCCAGGAGTCGTCAGGTACGTCTCCATCGAACGGTTCCAGTTCTTCAAGGTCATCAAGTGGCACAACCCCATCGCGGTCGAGCTCTTCAACGACGACAGCGCCGTGTGGGGAGACGTCAAGAGCCCGGGCGGGGTGCGCATGGCCTACCGCTTCGCCCTCAGCTCCGAAGGCTCCGGCACCCGCGTGGACGACGTCCTCAACCTGTCCGCCCCCTCCCTCCTCATGGGATTCGCGGCCGGTGAGGCCCGCAAGGTCCAGCTCGCCCGAGCGCGCATCCTCGTCGAAAGGCTGACGGGTAGCGTGGGAGGACCCGTCTAAGGAGGTCGAGATGATCGTCGTGGCCCATGTGAGCGACACCCACATCGACGGCGGCCCCCGCGCCACCGAACGAGCCGAGCGGGTCATGCGCCACATCGACGGCCTCGCGGTCGACGCCGTGATCGTGACGGGCGACGTCGCCGACAACGGCGCCCCCGCCGAATACGAGATCGCCCGCAAGCTCCTCACCACCCGCCACCCGACGATCGTCTGCCCCGGCAACCACGACGCCCGCGGCCCGTTCCGCGAGGTCCTGCTCGACTCGACCGGCGAAGACCCGGTGAACCAGGTGCTGCGGGTGGGGTCGATCAGCCTCGTCCTGGTCGACTCGAGCATCCCCGGCCGCGCCGAGGGCCGCCTCGACGACCCCACCCTCGCCTGGCTCGACGAAACCCTCACCGAGGCACCCGGGCAGGCGTTCGTCGGCATGCACCACCAGGCCTCGACCCTGCACAGCCCCTATGTCGACGGCATCGGCCTGCGCAACCCCGCCGACCTGGCCGAGGTGCTCGGGCGCCACGACAACGTGGTGGCGGTGTTCTCGGGCCACGCCCACACCGGGGCCGCGACAACCTTCGCCGGGCTCCCCCTGCTGGTCGGGCCCGGCGTGGTGAGCACGGCGTTCACGCCCTATGAGAGCGAGTCACGCCCGCCGGTGTCGATGGAACAGCCGCCGTGGTTCGCGCTGCACATCTACGACGGGGAACACCTGGTCACGCACTATCGGGTGGTTCCGTAGGGCGTCGTCAGTGGGCGGCCATGTCGACGAAGCGGCTGTAGTGGCCCTGGAAGGCGACGGTGACCGTGGCGGTCGGTCCGTTTCGGTGCTTGGCCACGATCAGGTCGGCCTCGCCGGCGCGGGGGGACTCGCGCTCGTAGGCGTCTTCGCGGTGCAGCAGGATGACCATGTCGGCGTCCTGCTCGATTGATCCCGATTCGCGAAGGTCGCTAACTTGGGGACGTTTGTCCGTTCTCTGTTCGGGGCCACGGTTCAGCTGGGAGATCGCGATGACCGGGACCTCGAGCTCCTTGGCCAGCAGCTTGAGCGCTCGGGACAGTTCCGACACTTCCTGCTGGCGGCTCTCGGTCTTCTTCGGGGAGCTCATCAGCTGGAGGTAGTCGACGATCACGAACTTGAGGTCGTTGCGCTGCTTCAACCGGCGGCATTTGGCCCGGATCTCCATCATCGACATGTTGGGGGAGTCGTCGATGAACAGCGGCGCTTGGGCGACCTCGCCCATGCGTCTCGCCATGCGAGTCCAGTCGTCGTCGGTCATGGTGCCGGCGCGCATGTTGTGGAGGCCGACCCTGGCCTCGGCGGACAGCAGACGCATGGTGATCTCGTTTCTGGACATTTCCAGCGAGAAGACCACAGTGGTCATACCGTGCTTAATGGCCGCAGATCGTGCGAAATCTAGCCCCAGGGTCGACTTACCGATGGCGGGGCGGGCGGCGACGACGATCATCTGGCCCGGGTGGAGGCCGTTGGTCAGGGCGTCGAGGTCTTGGAAGCCCGTGGGGACGCCGACCATGTGGCCGCCACGGCTGCCGATCGCCTCGATCTCGTCGAGGGCGGCGGGCATGATCTCGGAGAGCGGTAGGTAGTCTTCGGAGGTTCGCCGCTCGGTGACCTTGTAGATCTCGGCTTGGGCGCGGTCGACCAGGTCGTCGACCTCTTCGTTCTGGCCGCCGTAGCCGTAGGAGACGATGCGGGTGCCGGCCTCGATCAGGCGGCGGAGCACGGCCTGCTCGCGGACGATCTTCGCGTAGTAGCCGGCGTTGGCGGCGGTGGGGACGACCGCGGTCAGCGTGTGGAGGTAGGCGCCGCCGCCCACGCGGCCGACCTCGCCCCGGCGCTGCAGATCGCTGAAGACGGTGACGGCGTCGGCGGGCTCGCCCCGGCCGTAGAGGTCGGTGATGATCTCGTAGATGATCTGGTGGGCCGGCCGGTAGAAGTCGTCGGCGCGCAGGACCTCGACGACATCGGCGATGGCGTCTTTGGAGAGGATCATGCCGCCGAGGACGGACTGCTCGGCCTCGATGTTGTGAGGCGGGGTTCGTTCGAACGACGGCTCGGAAGGACCGCCGGAGAAGTCGACGACGCTCACTTTGCCCTCCCCCCTCGCTCACCCACTCTCTTTGTAGATGACGCCTCCGACAGTTTCCCGCCACCTCACACCAACGGCAACGCAGCCCTGTGGATAACCCTGTGGACAACCTGTGGACGACAGCCCCAAGGGTGTGGGCAGCTTGGGGATTAGCCTGTGTATAACCTTTCCACAAGTCTGTGGATAACGTTCTGAGCTGCTGAAACGTTATCCACCCCCTGTGGATAAAAGATTTTTTGTCCCAGGCAGAATGACTTCCATGTCCCCCGACGATCGCGAGATCCTCCGGCTCGCCATCCCCGCGTTCGCGGCGCTCGTCGCCGAGCCCCTCTTCCTGCTGGCCGACTACGCCATCGTCGGGCGCCTCGGCACGGGCCCGCTCGCCGCTTTGAGCGTCGCGGGCACGATTCTGGCGACCGTCGTCAATCTATGCGTCTTTCTGGCCTACGGCACCACCGCCGCCGTGGCGCGGGGGATCGGGGCGGGGGCGCGGCGCGAGGCCGTCCAGCGGGGGATGGACGGGTTGTGGCTGGCGGCGGGCATCGGGGTCGTCGTGGTCGTGGTCGTCTGGCCGCTGGCGCCGTGGCTGGTCGGGCTGGTGGGCGCCGAGCCCGGCGTCGTCGGCGACGCCGTGACCTACCTGCGGATCAGCCTGCTCGGCGCCCCGGGCATGCTGCTGGTCCTCGCCGGTACGGGGGTCCTGCGCGGCCTCCAGGACACCCTGACTCCCCTGGTCGTCTCCGTCGGCGGGTTCGCCCTGAACGCGGCGCTGAACGCCTGGTTCGTCCTGGGGCTCGGCTGGGGTCTGGCGGGCTCCGCCTCCGGCACGGCCGCCGCGCAGACCCTCATGGCGGTGACCTTCCTGGTCATGGTGGTCAGGGGCGCCCGGCGGGAGGGCGCCTCGCTGCGCCCCGACGTCACGGGCATCAAGGCGTCCGGCCTGGCCGGGGTCGCGATCCTGATCCGGACGCTCTGCATGCGGATCGTGCTGGTCGTTGCCACCGTGATGGCGGCCCGGATGGGCACCGCCCAGGTGGCCGCGCACGGGATCATGTTCCAGATCTGGACCCTGCTCGCCTACGCCCTGGACGCCATCGCGATCGCCGGCCAGGCCATCATCGGCCGCCAACTCGGCGCCGGAGCACTGACGGACGCCCGGCGGGCGACCTGGCGGATGACCCTGTGGGGCATCGGCTCCGGCGTGGTCCTCGCCCTGGGCCTGCTCGCCGCCGGGCCGTTCGTCCCCGGCCTGTTCGACGCCGACGCCGCCGTCACCGCCGCGCTGGGGTCGATCCTCTGGATCGCGGCCGTGCAGCAACCGCTGGCGGGCGTGGTCTTCGTCCTGGACGGAGTGCTCATCGGCGCCGGCGACCAGCGCTACCTGGCCTGGGCGGCGGTCGCCACCACCGTGGCCTTCCTGCCGTTCGCGCTGCTCGCGGGCGGCCTGCCGGGCCTGTGGCTGGCCATCGGCGTGTGGATGACCGCCCGCCTGATGACTTTGGGCACCCGCGCCTACGGCTCGAAATGGCTGATCGGCGGCCCGACCACGACGAAGACCACCAGCGCCTGACCCCGACGGCCCCGCAACGACAAAACCCCCTCCGGCGAGGCCGGAAGGGGCTCGTGTCGAAAAGACCGGCCTAGTTGGCCAGGACCTCGATGTCGACCGAGGCGGCGACCTCCGGGTGCAGCTTGACGCTGATCCGGTGGGTGCCGGTCGTCTTGATCGCGTTGTCGATGACGATGCGACGACGGTCGAGGATCGGGCCACCGGCCGCCTTGACGGCGTCGGCGATGTCGCCCGTGGTGATCGAGCCGAAGAGGCGACCGGAAGCGCCGGCCTTGGTCTTCAGCTTGACCTTGAGGGCGCCCAGCTGACCGGCGACCTCCTTGGCCGTGCCCAGGTCGCGGATCTCGCGGGCGTCGCGCGCCTTCTTGATCGAGGAGATCTGGGTCTCGGCGCCGCGGGTCCACAGGATCGCGTACTGGCGCGGGATGAGGTAGTTGCGGCCGTAGCCACTCTTGACCTCGACGATGTCGCCGGGGGCGCCGAGGCCGGAGACCTCAGTCGTCAGAATGAGCTTCATTTGTCCAAGGCTCCTTTCTTAGCGCGCGGTCGAGGTGTAGGGCAGCAGCGCCATCTCGCGGGCGTTCTTGATCGCGGTGGCGACGTCACGCTGGTGCTGAGTGCAGTTGCCCGTCACCCGGCGGGCGCGGATCTTGCCGCGGTCGGAAATGAACTTCCGCAGCAGGCCCGTGTCCTTGTAGTCGACGTAGGAAATCTTGTCGTGGCAGAACAGGCAAACCTTTTTCTTGGGCTTGCGCAGTGCCGGCTTGGCCATCGTGGTGCTCCTTTCAGAGCCCCGCACGAAGCGGGAATGGTCGCTCGGTGATTAACGGGTGGAGTTTAGAAAGGCGGTTCGTCGCTGTAGTCGCCGCCGAAGCCGCCGCCGCCCTGAGGGCTGCCGCCGCCGTAGCCGCCGCCACCGCCGCTGTTACCGCCGCCCTGGAAGCCGCCGCCACCGGACGGAGCCGGGGACGCCGAGGCCCAGGGGTCGTTGGCGGGGCCGCCGAAGCCGCCTCCACCGCCGCCACCCTGACGGGCCGTCTTGTTGACCTTGGCGGTGGCGTTGCGCAGCGAGGGGCCGACCTCGTCGACCTCGACCTCGTAGACGGTGCGCTTCTCGCCTTCCTTGGTGTCGTACGACCGCTGGCGCAGCCGGCCCTGCACGATCACCCGCATGCCGCGCTGGAGACTCTCGGCGACGTTCTCCGCCGCCTGTCGCCAGACGTTGCAGGTGAGGAACAGGCCCTCGCCGTCTTTCCACTCGTTGGTCTGCTTGTCGAGAAACCGCGGAGTGGACGCGATGCGGAATCGGGCCACCGCCTGCCCCGTGGGCGTGAAGCGGAGCTCCGGGTCGTCGACAAGGTTGCCGACGATGGTGATTGTGGTGTCGCCTGCTGCCATCGGTCGTTGCCTTTCGTATCCCGCCGACGTATTAGTCGCCCAGCGTAAAGCCAGGCTCCGACAAAACGTCAGTGAAGTTCGGGACGCAGCACCTTCGTACGAAGAATGCCCTCATTGAGGTTGAGCTGACGGTCCAGCTCCTTGATCGTGGCGGGCTCGGCCGACAGGTCGACGACGGCGTAGATGCCCTCGGCCTTCTTGTCGATGTCGTAGGACAGCCGGCGACGACCCCAGACCTCAACCTTCTCGACAGTGCCACCGTCGTTGCGAACGACGGCCAGGAACTGGTCGAGTGAGGGCTGCACGGTGCGCTCATCGAGGGACGGGTCGAGGATGACCATCATCTCGTATCGACGCATGCGGAATCCAACCTCCTCTGGACTCTGCGGCCACGACGACTTGCCGTGACAGGAGGAAAAACACGCGTCTTTAGCAGACGCGGCCTGTCAAGGCTACCAGGGCGGCGGTTGTGTCCCGGCCGGTCCGGGAATCCTCAAGGGAGGATAGGAGAAGGGGGTGGCGCCAATGCCACACATCTTGGATCCCGTCGCACGTCCGCCGCGCAGGCTCACGCTCAACACCGACGGCCGGCCCCACAGGCTTCAGAACACCCTGTGTCTGTCGGTGTTCGCGATCGGGGTCTTCGCCTTCATCTTCGGGTTCATCGTGGTCCTGCACGTCCCGGCCTCGTGGCTGGGCGCGGTCGGCTTCCTCGGCGGGTTGTTCTCCCAGTTCATCTCGGTGACGACGCCTCAGCGGGTGTTCAACATCATCGGCATCGTGGGCTCCTTCGTCGGCGCCGGGCTGGGCATCGCCCATGGCGGCTTCATCTGACGAACGTACGTAAAAAGGGCCGTGGCACTCCCGCCACGGCCCTTTTTCATGAAGCTATCCACCGATATGCAGGTCCACGCCGAGCAGGACGAGGAACCAGAGGAAGATCGAAAGAATGGCCTCGGCGATCGTGCGAAGAATGCCGGGCGTGAGGTAGTCGTAGACCCACGCCACATAAATGCCGACCAGGATGTAGATCAGCAGGAGGAAACTCCCGACCCGGTAGCGCATGTCGTCTCCTTATGTCGCGACGCGCGAGTCACAGGGCGCGTCAACCGCACTCGCGACTGCCCGGACGATCACCTTTGAAACGCCCTCGAAAACCCCGTTAGGCTCGAAGGCATGGTGCGAATCGGAGCTCATGTCGACCAAGACGACCCGCTGGCGCACGCCGCCGCCCGAGAGGCGGAGGTGGTCCAGTTCTTCCTCGGTGATCCGCAGGGGTTCAAGGGGCCGGTCATGCCCGAGAGCGCCGACGCGATCCGAGACTCCGACGTGCAGGTCTTCGTCCACGCCCCCTATCTGGTCAACGTCGCCACGACGAACAACCGCATCCGGATCCCCAGCCGCAAGCTGCTGGAGGGGCAGCTCAAGGCGGCCGCCGAGATCGGCGCGACCGGGCTGATCGTGCACGGCGGCCACCTGAACAAGGGGGAGGACCCGCAGAAGGGCTACGACAACTGGGCCAAGGTCTTCGAGCGCATGGACTGCCCGATCCCCGTCCTGATCGAGAACACCGCGGGCGGCGACAACGCCATGTCGCGCCACCTCGACTCGATCGCCCGGCTGTGGGACGCCGTGACCGCCAAGGCCCGCGAGCCCGAGAAGATCGGGTTCTGCCTCGACACCTGCCACGCCCACGCCGCCGGTGAAGACCTGACGGGCATCGTCGACCGGGTCATGGCCATCACCGGCCGCATCGACCTGGTCCACTGCAACGACTCGCGCGACGCCTTCGACTCGGGCGCCGACCGCCACGCCAACCTGGGCCACGGGCAGATCGACCCCGAGCTGATCCTGGAGATCTGCCGTCAGGCGGGCGCCCCGATCGTGGTGGAGACGCCCGGCGACGGCCAGGCCGAGGACATCGCCTTCCTCAGGAAGAACCTTTAATCCACAGCCTGTGGATAAAATCTGCGGATTCCCGGGATCAAGAAGTGGGTACGGGCTCCAGTTCGGGTTCGTCCACACCCTGGAGAGGGCGGCGGGTGCTCCGCCACAGCCGCTCGAACGACAGCACCGCCGCCACGAGCAACACGGCGTTCCGGGCGACCAGCACGAGCGTGCCGGGCAGTTCGCCCTTCCACGAATAGTGTTCCTCGACCCACGGATAGGTGATCCCGGTCAGCAGGGTGGCCGCCAGCAGCAGCCACGCCACCGGCTTCTGGCTCGACCCCGGCACCGAGAACACCACGGCGGCCAGGCCGATGAGCCAGATCATGTACTGCGGTGACAGGACCCTGCTGGTGAGGACGAGGAACAGCACCGTCGTCAGCGCCGCGTCGTAGAACGTGGCCTCGGTCGGGTGGGCCCGCAGCCACCACACGACCAGCAGCACGGCCGCGATCGGGGTGGCCAGGATGGCCAGCTGGGTGGCGGTCTCGACCCCCGGGCCGGCGAGTTCCATCGCGCCGTGCTGGTAGGTGGAGAAGCCGTCCCACAGGCCGAGGGCGCGCAGCAGCACGAACGGCGTGGCCGCCATCGACTCGACCTGGAGCCCGCGTTCCTGCTGGGCGGTGAGGAAGTCGAGCGCGTTGGGCATGACGAGCGCGGTCGCGCCGCAGGCCACCACGGTGGCGGCCAGCGCCGACAGGCCGCCGGTGAACAGTTCGCGCCAGCGGCGCATCCCGGCCAGCAGCGCGATCGGCCACACCTTGATCGAGAACCCGATGCCGATGAACGCGCCCCGGACCGCCGGGTCGGTGGAGGCCGTCAGCGCCGCCATCGCGAAGATCGCCACCATCAGGTCGTAGCGGGCGATCAGCAGCGGCCCGAGCAGGATCGGCCCGAACACCCAGGCCCAGATCGCCCCCGACCCGCCGCCGGTGCGCCGGCAGAACCGCCAGATGAGCAGCAGGATCCCCAGGTCGCACAGGATCGCGATGAGGAAGAACGACACCAGGTAGTCGAAGAACGGCAGCAGGTGCGGCACCAGCATCGGCACCGCCGCGAACGGCGGATACTGCCACTTCTCGTCGTTGTCCGGGAACTGCCCGGTGAGCAGGATGTCCGACCAGTCGGAGTAGAGCCTGATGTCGTTCTCGAACGACATGGGGAAGCCCACCGGAATGATCTGCATCGCGGCCAGGAAGATGAGCACCCGGGTCAGCAGCCACACCGGCACCGCGTAGCGCATCTCAGCTCGTTTCGGTCGCTGGAACCTGTCGACGGCGCAGCACGAACCGATCAGGCGCCCGGTCGAAGACCCCGCCCGCCTGATCGTCGATCCCGGCGACCCTGACGGCGTCGCGGCCGGGCATGAGGATGTCGAGCACGACGAGCACCATCAGAGCGCCGACCGCCAGCGCCCGCGCCCACACGGCCAGGAAGTAGGGGCCGTCGCCGATGCCCTGCGCGGCGTGGGCCGGGTCCATCCCGACGAAGTAGAGCCAGATGGCGAAGAAGTACCAGACCTCGGTGACCTGCCACACCGCCAGCGACGGCCACTTCGGCCGGGCGAGCACCGCGAAGGGCATCAGCCACAGCACGTACTGGGGCGACCAGACCTTGTTGGTGATCATGAAAGCGGCCAGCGCGAGGAAGCAGATCTGCATCAGCCGGGGGCGGGTCGGCGCGGTCAGCGTGAGGATCGCGATGCCGAGCAGCAGGATGCCCACCGCGATCATCGCCATCAGGTTCAGGTGTTCGCCGTCGGCCAGGATGCCCCATTGGTACTTCTGGAAGAAGAACCACAGGCCGCCCCAGTCGACGCCGCGCTCGCTGCTGAAGGTGTAGAAGCGGGTCCAGCCGTCGAAGTTGGCGATCATGATCGGCACGTTGACCGCCAGCCAGACCCCGACCGCCGTGCCCAGCATCTGCAGGAACGGCACCCACTTGGCGGTCCGCACGGTCAGCAGGAAGATCGCCCCGAGGAACATCAGCGGGTAGAACTTGGTCGCCACGGCCAGCGCGAGCAGCGCCCCGGCCCAGTAGTGCTTCTCCCGGGACCAGGCGAGCAGCCCGCCGAGCGCGAGCGCTCCGGCGGCCAGGTCCCAGTTGATGTACGCGGACAGGATGACCGCGGGCGCCAGTGCGTACCAGAGGGCGTCCCACTTGCGGGTCGGCCCGGCCAGCGCGGCCATGCACAGAACACCGATCACCAGGCTGACGCCCATGATGACCACGGTGATGTCGTAGAAGACGACGGCGTCGCCGAACGACAGGCGGCGCACGAACTCCATGATCCCGCCGATGCCGACGGGATATTCGACGTCGCCCTGAATGTAAGGGATCTTTCCTTCATTCAGGCCGCGCGCGAACCAGAGCGGATAGATGTCGGTGTAGCAGAAGTTCGTGTACTGATCGATCCCGGAGTTCCAGGCCCCGCCGAACCGGCAGGCCGACTTCCAGTAATAGGCCAGGATCGCACCCAACGAGGCCAGCAGCGCCAGCGGTACGTACGGAATGAGTCCGTTGGTCACCGCGGCGCGCGGCCCGGGGGCTTCTGTCGTCCGGGTCATCATGAGGCCATTCGATCAGGAGTCGGGGTGTCGCACTGTACCTGCGACACCCCGACCTGGACGAGTCCGGACCTTACGACCGGCGCCCTGTGGACGCCGGATTGGCCTGCGGCTGCGGCGGTGTGACCGGTGAACTGAACGGGTCGTCGAAGGGGACTTCGGCGCCGCCGTCGGGGATGTCGACCTCACAGTCGGGGCTGCCGGGGAAGCACTCGCTCTCGCCGGGCTGGCCGTCGTCCTCCCAGGGAAGACCGCCCTGGGGATCGTCGATGACCTCTTCCTCCGGCTTGGGCGTCGGAGTCGGGCTGGGCACGATGTCCTCGGGGGTGCCGATCCCGGCCTTCGGCGGGAACTGCGCGACTTCCTTGTTCTTGTGCGCCTCGAGCATGAACTCCCGCCAGATGCGCGTCGGGAAGCTCGCACCGGCGAAGCCCAGCGACACCTCGTAGGGCTCGCTGTACGGGTTGGCCATCGTGAACTTGGGGTCGCCCGTCTCCGGAGTCTTGCCCTTCCAGTAGGGGCAGCGGGCCCAGACCGGAGGAACGACCTTGCCCGACTTGGTCCGGCACTCCTCGCGGTACATGCCCACGGCGGCGGAGACCTGCGGGGTGAACCCCACGAACCAGGCCTCCTTCTCCTCGTTGTTGGTGCCGGTCTTGCCGCCGGCCGGGCGGCCGATGCCCTGGCCTCCGGCCGTACCGGACTTGAGGACCTCCTCCAGCGCGACGACCGCGTCGGCGGACGCCTCGGGCGAGATAACCTGCTTGACCGGCTTGCGCTCGGGGTACTTGAGCTCCCTGCCCAGGTAGACGCCCTTGACCGTGTGGTAGTTCACGTGCTTGCCGGCGTTGGCGAAGATCGAATATCCGGCGGCCTGTTCGACCGCGGTGACCGGGGCCGAGCCGATCGAGAACTGGTAGTGGTGCTCGTCGATGTCCTTGGTCATCCGGTCTTCGGAGAACCCGGCGTCGAGCACGATCTGCTTCACCGAGTCGAGCTCGCCGATCTTGCCGGACATCTCGTCGAGCTTGTAGGCCATCGAGACGTAGGCGGTGTTGACCGACGCCGAGGTCGCCGTGATCGCGTTGATCGACGACGGGCCGCCGTGGTCGTTGGTGAAACCGCCGGTGGCCTGGCCGGGGATGACCTCGGGCACCGTCTTGTTGCCGGGCAGCCAGCTGTTCAGGCTGTAGCCCGCGTCCAGCCAGGCGGCCAGGACGTAGGGCTTGAACGCCGAGGCGGCCTGCTTGGCCGAGTCGAAGGGCTCGTTCCAGTTGTCCCTGACGTAGTCGTCGCCGCCGTAGAAGGCGATCACCCGGCCGTTGGTGGGGTCGACCGCCGCGAGGCTCGCGTGCACCTCGCGGTTGTTCGGGACGCTCTTCATGACGTTCTTGACGACCTTCTGGGCCGTCTGCATGAGCTTCTGGTCGAACGTCGAGACGATCTTGTAGCCGCCGCTCTTGATCTGGTCTTCGGTCAGGTCACGGCCCTTGAGCTCGTGGATGACCACGGAGACCATGTAGCCCTTCAGACCGCCCATCTCGTTGAGGCTGGGGTCTTTGGTGGTCTTGGGGAACTTGGCGGTCTTCGGCAGGTCGCCGTACTTCTCCGGGTTGACCCGGGCCATCGCGTTGACGACGTCCTTGAAGCGGGCCTGGAGGCCGGGGGCGTCGGCGTCCCAGTTGGGGGTCTGGATGCGGGCGGCCAGGTAGGCGGCCTGGTTCACGTCGAGCTTGGCCGCGGTCATCTTCTTGCCGAAGTAGGCCTGCGTGGCGGCCTCGATGCCGTAGGCCCGACCGAAGTTGATCGTGTTCAGGTACTGCTCGAGGATCTCGTCCTTCTCCATGGTCTTGTTGATCTTCACCGCGACGAAGATCTCCATGACCTTGCGCTTGAACGAGACCTCCTGGCTCAGGCCGTCGTAGTAGTTACGGGCCATCTGCTGGGTGATCGTCGAGGCGCCCTGGAGCTGCTGGCCGGTGGCGGTCATCCACACCGACCGGAACATGCCGGGGATGGAGATGCCGGCGTCCTCGCGGAAGGTGTCGTTCTCGATCGCGATGACGGCGTCCTGGAACACCGGGGCGATCTTGGAGATGTCGACGATGACGCGCTTGGTGCCCAGGTGCGCGATCGGCGTCTTGCCGTCGGCGTAGTAAATGGTGCTGCCCTGGGAGAGCGCCTCGGCCTGCGCGTCGTTCTTGTCGGGGACGGGGGTGTTCGCGTAGGCGATCGCGATCATCCCGAACACGCCGGCGATCGTCACCGTGACACCCGCCACGACGATCTTCCAGCTCGGCACGAATCGGCGCCAGCCGGTGCGGCGGCGCGGCTCGTCGTCATCGTCGTCGAAGTCGTCGGGACCCTTCGGCCCGCCCGGACCACCAGGACCGCCGGGGCCACCGGCGGGCAGGGCCTGCGGCGGGCCGCCACGACGGCGGCGACCGCCGTTGGCGCCCATCATCTGGGTCGACTCACCCTCGACGGGACGCTGCGGAAAACCGCCGGTGGCGCCGGGCGCGCCCGGCTTCGGGCCCTGCGGGTAAGGCAGGTTGCCACCGGGTGGACGGCCTATGCGCGTGGGTTGACCGGGACTCCCACCTGCACCTGGACCCACACCGGGACCACCAGGTCCTGGACGGCCTGGACCCGCGGGCGGTGGAACGGCGCCCATGGAGGCGGTGTCCTCGAAGGCGGCCTCCTGGCGGCGGCCCGGAGCGGACGGCCGGGGGGCGGGGTGCTGCGGGGCGAACTGCGGTGGGGCGGGGGGTTGTCCCCAGCCGCCGGTCGGCTGCTGCTGCGGGGCCTGAGGTGCCTGAGGGGGAGCCGATTCGGCGGGCGAGCGACGGCGCCGCCCAGGTCGGGGCGCCGGTCCGGCACCCTCCGAGGGGCCGCCCGTCTGCCCCGGGCCATAGCTGCTGTTACTCACGCGTCCTCGATCAAAGTTCGTGGGGAATGTTCATCGACGTCTACTCGGCGTCTGTCCCGAGGACGTACGAGACCACCAGACGGTTCCGGTCACAACCTTGACAGGTCTCCGGCGACCCAGAGGGGTATTCGCCGGATTCATGGGCCATCGGGGCCCTTGCTGACCGTGCTTTTACCCAGCGTGCGGGCATGGTTCCGGGTCGCATCGACCCTCCTGCCACTCCCGTCCGCTGTGACCACATGTGGGCAAGATTACGTCCCTTTGCCAAATCGTGCCCAACCGTTGACCACGTTGCACGCTATAACGACGCGACGTATCCTGCAGATGTATCAGCTCGATACATCGCTCATGCATACCGAGGAGGTGGTTCCAGTGACCGGGTCCAGAAGCGGTGTCCTGGAGCTCGCCGTCCTCGGCTCTCTCCACGAGAACCCGCTGCACGGTTACGAGCTGCGCAAGCGCCTCAACACCCTGCTCGGGATGTTCCGCGCGTTCTCCTACGGCTCGCTCTACCCATGCTTGAAGGGTTTGCTCAACGACGGCCTGATCGTCGAGGAGGAGCCCCCGGACGACGTGGTCCTCGGCCGACGGTCGAAGATCGTTTACAAGCTCACCGCCGAAGGGAAGGAGCGCCTTCAGGAGCTGCTGACCCAGGCGGGTCCGTCCTCCTGGGAGGACGAGAGCTTCGGCATCCACTTCGCGTTCTTCCGTCACACGGAGGCCGAAGTACGCCTGCGGATCCTCGAAGGGCGGCGCAGCCGCCTGGAGGAACGAATGGAAAACGTCCGCACGGCCCTGGCCCGCACCCGCGAGCGGCTCGACAGCTACACGCTCGAGCTGCAGCGCCACGGGCTGGAGTCGGTCGAACGCGAGGTCCGCTGGCTCAACGAGCTGATCAACACAGAACGGGCGCAAGCCGCCGATAAAAGCCAATCAGAACGGGACGAACGTCCCGGTTCCGATGAATAACGATCCAAAGGAGCGAGTGCGATGGGTTCGGTGCGCGTAGCCATCGTAGGTGTGGGGAACTGCGCCGCCTCACTGGTGCAGGGCGTCCACTACTACAAGGACGCCGACCCGGCCATGCGTGTGCCGGGCCTCATGCACGTCCAGTTCGGCGACTACCACGTCGGCGATGTCGAGTTCGTGGCGGCATTCGACGTCGACGCCAAGAAGGTCGGGCGCGACCTCTCCGAGGCGATCCTCGCCTCCGAGAACAACACCATCCAGTTCTGCGACGTGCCGCCGCTCGGCGTGAACGTCCAGCGTGGCCCGACTCTCGACGGCCTCGGTGAGTACTACCGCGAGATCATCCAGGAGTCCGACGACCACGCGGTCGACGTGGTCCAGGTGCTCAAGGACGCCCGCGTCGACGTGCTCGTCTCCTACCTCCCGGTGGGCTCGGAAGAGGCCGACCGGTTCTACGCGCAGTGCGCGATCGACGCCAAGGTCGGCTTCGTCAACGCCCTGCCGGTCTTCATCGCCTCCGACCCCGAGTGGGCCCAGAAGTTCACCGACGCCGGGGTGCCGATCGTCGGCGACGACATCAAGTCGCAGGTCGGCGCGACCATCACCCACCGGGTCATGGCCAAGCTGTTCGAAGACCGCGGTGTGGAGCTGCTGCGCACCTACCAGCTCAACTTCGGCGGCAACATGGACTTCATGAACATGCTGGAGCGTAAGCGCCTCCAGTCGAAGAAGATCTCCAAGACGCAGTCGGTGACCTCGCAGATCCCCCACGAGATGGCCAAGGCCGACGTCCACATCGGCCCGTCCGACCACGTGCCGTGGCTCGACGACCGCAAGTGGGCCTACGTCCGCCTGGAGGGCCGTTCGTTCGGCGACACCCCGCTCAACCTCGAATACAAGCTCGAGGTGTGGGACTCGCCCAACTCGGCGGGTGTCATCATCGACGCCGTGCGCGCCGCCAAGATCGCCCTTGACCGGGGCATCGGCGGGCCGATCCTGTCGGCATCGTCCTACTTCATGAAGTCGCCGCCGGAGCAGTACTCCGACGACGACGCCCGCGACGCGGTGGAGGCCTTCATCCGCGGCGAGGTCGAACGCTAGACCACAGCCGAGGGGCCCCGGGAATCTCCCGGGGCCCCTCGGCTTTTCTAGAGATCGCGTACGGCGGCCGGAAGCTCCGACGGATCGGCGATCGGCCACGTGAGGGGATCGGGCCCGAGGGCGACCAGCTGGGGGAGCTGCTCGGTGGCCCAGGGAGAGATCTCCAGCTCTCCGGCCAGCACCCGGTCGGAGAACTCCTTCCACGGCATCCACAGGACGCTGCCGACCTCGTCGGGGTTGGCGGTCGGCTCCTCGCCCACCAGAGCGCGGTAGACCGGGCACAGCTCGTGTTCGACCGTGCCGTCGGGCATGACCGCGCGGTAGGAGAAGCGGGGCAGCAGCAGGTCGACCGTGGAAACGGTCAGCGAAAGCTCGTGGGACAGCCGGCGAATGACGGCCGACGGGAGGCCCTCGCCGGGCAGGGGGTGGCCGCAGCAGCTGTTGGTCAGCACGCCGGGCCAGGTGATCTTGTGGTCGGCCCGCCGGGTGAGCAGGACGTTGCCCGACGCGTCGAAGACGTAGCTGGAGAAGGCCATGTGCAGGGGGGTGGCAGTGCCGTGGACCGTGGACTTGGGGGCGGTGCCCACCGCGTTGCCCTCAGGGTCAACAAGCACGACGTGTTCATCGTTCGTCACGCAATGAGACTACGGTCTCTTCCGTTCCGGTTCTGCCCTATCCGGGATGACCCTGATGTCCCAGGCTTGGGCCGCGCGTAGGCTGACCAACGTGTCCTACGTCTCAGATCTTCGTATCGTTCTGCGAGGCAGGGACTTCAGACGGCTCTTCGGCACCCGCCTGGTCTCGCAGTTCTCCGACGGGATCTTCCAGTTCGCGGTGGCCGGCTATGCCTTCTTCAGTCCTGAGAAGCAGACGTCGGTCGCCGATGTCGCGGCCGCTTTCGCGGTCCTGCTGCTGCCCTATTCGATCGTCGGCCCGTTCGCCGGGGTCTTCATCGACCGCTGGTCACGGCGGCAGATCCTGGTCATCGCCCCGCTCATCCGGGCATCACTCCTGCTCCTGTCGGCCCTCGTGGTCGTCGTCCAGGCCCCCGACTGGCTTTTCTACGCCACCGCGTTCGGCGTTCTGGGTGTGAATCGGTTCTTCCTCTCGGCGCTCGGGGCCTCTTTGCCCCACGTCGTACCGAAAGACACCCTCATGATCGCCAACGCGGTCACGCCGACCTCGGGGACCGTCGTGACGTTCGTGGGCGCGGGGCTCGGGTTCGTGATGCGATGGATCCTGGGGCCCGACCACATCGGTACCGCCGTGATCCTGCTCACCTCAGGTGTGATCTTCGCCTCCAGCGCGATGGTCGCCAGGAAGATGAGCCGGGAGCTGCTCGGTCCCTCGTTCGACCCCGACCGTCCACAGGCCCGCGACGCCGTGCGCAACGTCCTCAGCGGCCTGGTCGACGGCGTCCGTTACGTCGCGCACCGCCGCGGCCCGGCTGCGGCCCTCGGGAGCATGGCCGCCCACCGGGTCCTCTACGGCATGTCGCTCGGCATGGTGCTGATGCTCTACCGCTACTACTTCACCACCGACACCGAAGTGGGCCTGATGGCGCTCGGCGGCGTGGTGGCGACCTCGGGGCTGGGCTACTTCGCTGCGGCGTTCCTCACGCCGTGGGCGACCCAGCACTTCCGGATCGAGACGTGGATCCCGATCACCCTGGCCCTGTGCGGGGTGCTGGAGTTCCTGTTGTGCGTCCCCTTCCAGCAGTGGGGGTTCCTGGTCACCGGGTTCGTCACCGGTGTGCTGGGCCAGAGCGGAAAGATCTGCACCGACGTCGTGGTCCAGCGCGGCATCGCCGACGCCTACCGTGGCCGGGTCTTCTCGATCTACGACCTGCTGTTCAACGGCATGATGGTCGTCGGGGTCTCCCTGTCGGCGCTGTTGCTGCCCGCCGACGGCCGGTCGTTCCTCGTGCTGGCACTGATCACCGTGCTCTATCTCGTGGCGGCGGCCGCCTACCGGCTGGCCGTTCTTCCGGTCGTCCGGCAGGCGGAGCCGCTCACAGTGAAGCCGTAGCCGCCGCGACCATCGCGGCGGCGATGGCCGCCACCTCCGCCCGGGTGCAGGCGTAGGGCGGCATCGCGTAGACGAGTTTTCCGAAGGGGCGCAGCCAGACGCCGTGGTCCAGCGCGGCGTCCTGCGCCTTCTTCATGTCGACCGGCTCGTGACACTCGATCACCCCGATGGCGCCGAGGACGCGTACATCGGCGACCGACGCCTGCACCGGAGCCAGGCCCTTGCGCAGGGTCTCCTCGATGAGGCGGACCTCCTCGCGCCAGGGCCGCTCGGCCAGCAGGTCGAGTGAGGCGCCGGCCGCGGCGGCGGCCAGCGGGTTTCCCATGTACGTCGGCCCGTGCATCAGCAGCCCGATGCGCTCGGCGATCTCGGGGGTGGTCAGGGTGGCGGCCATGGTCATGTAGCCGCCGGTCAGCGCCTTGCCGACGGTGATGATGTCGGCCCTGACGCCCGCATGGCCGCAGCCGAACAGCTCGCCGGAGCGGCCGAAGCCGGTGGCGATCTCGTCGGCGATCAGCAGCAGCCCGTGGCGGTCGCAGATCTCCCGGAACGCCCGCAGGTAGGCCGGGTTGTAGAACCGCATCCCCCCGGCGCCCTGGACGACCGGCTCCAGGATCATCGCCCCGACCGCCGGATCGCCCGCCAGCCGGTCGACCTCGTCGAGGTAGGCCTGGTCGACCCCGGCCGTGTAGCCCAGCGGCGGCACCGGCGCGAAGACCTGCTCGGCCACCGCGCCGGTGAAGATGTGGTGCATCCCGTTGACCGGGTCGCAGACCGACATGCAGCCGAACGTGTCGCCGTGGTAGCCGCCCCGGACCGTCAGCAGCCGCCGCTTCCCGGTCGCCTGGACGGCCATCTTGATCGCGACCTCGACCGCGACGCTGCCCGAGTCGGCCAGGAAGACCTTCTCGAAGCCGGTCATCGCGGCCAGCTTCTCGGCCAGCAGGATCGCCGGCTCGTGGGTGAGCCCGCCGAACATCACGTGGGCCATGCGGCCGAGCTGGTAGGTGATCGCGGCGTCGATCTCCGGCACCCGGTAGCCGTGGATGGCGGCCCACCACGACGACATGCCGTCGATGACCTCACGCCCGTCGGCGAACGTGAGGTGGACCCCCTCGGCGCCCTCCATCACATGAGTGGGCACGGCGGGCGGCACGGTCGCATACGGGTGCCAGACGTGCTTCCTATCCAGCTCGGCCAGGTTCACTGCTGGGCCACCCATTCCAAGAGGCGGGCACGGGCGACGTCCTTGCCGAGCATGCCCTCGTCCATCCGGAGGTCGAGCAGGAACTTGTACGCCTTGCCGACCATCGGGCCCGGCGGGATGGCGAGGATCTCCTGGATCTCGTTGCCGTCGAGCTCGGGCCTGATCTTGGCCAGTTCCTCTTCGTCGGCCAACTTGGCGATGCGCTCTTCGAGCTGGTCGTAGGTGCGGGCCAGGGCGGCGGCCTTGCGCTTGTTGCGGGTGGTGCAGTCGGCCCTGGTCAGCTTGTGGAGCCGGTCGAGCAGGTGGTCGGCGTCGCGGACGTAGCGGCGGACCGCGCTGTCGGTCCACTCGCCGGTGCCGTAGCCGTGGAAGCGCAGGTGCAGCTCGACCAGGCGGGCCACGTCGGAGGTGACCTCCTTCGGGAACCGCAGAGCGGTCATCCGGCGCTTGGTCATCTGGGCGCCGACGACCTCGTGGTGGTGGAAGGAGACCCGGTTGCCGGGCTCGTTCCTGCGGGTCTTCGGCTTGCCGATGTCGTGGAGCAGCGCCGCCCAGCGCAGCACCCGGTCGGGCCCGGCCACCTCTTGGGCGATCGCCTGGTCGAGCACGATCAGCGTGTGCTCGTAGACGTCCTTGTGGCGGTGGTGCTCGTCGATCTCCAGCCGCAGCTTGGGCAGCTCGGGCAGCACGTGGTCGGCCAGCCCGGTGTCGACCAGCAGGGCCAGGCCCTCGCGCGGGTGGGCGCCGCAGATCAGCTTGTCGAGCTCGGCCTGGATGCGCTCGGCCGAGACGATCTCGATGCGGTCGGCCATCTCGGTCATCGCCCTGACCGCGTCGGGGTGGACGGTGAACCCGAGCTGCGAGGCGAACCGGGCCGCCCGCAGCATCCGCAGCGGGTCGTCGTCGAACGACTGCTCCGGGGTGCCGGGTGTGCGCAGCACCTTGGCGGCCAGGTCGCCCAGGCCGCCGTAGGGGTCGACGAACTCGCGGCCGGGCAGCCGGACCGCCATCGCGTTGACCGCGAAGTCGCGCCGGGCCAGGTCGGCTTCGAGCGTCTGGCCGTAGACGACCTCGGGCTTGCGCGACTTGGGGTCGTACGACTCGCTGCGGTAGGTCGTGATCTCGAGCTGCCAGTCGCCCTTGCGTACGCCGACCGTGCCGAAGTCGATGCCGATCGTCCAGATCGCGTCGCCCCAATCGCGCACGATCTCCAGGACTCGACCAGGATGGGCGTCGGTGGTGAAATCGAGGTCGGCCCCCGATCGGCCGAGCAGCACGTCGCGCACCGGCCCACCCACCAGGGCCAGTTCGTGGCCGTGCTTGGCGAACAGGTCGCCCAGTTCGTGGGCGACGGGTTCGATCCGGCGGAGCAGGTCGGCCAGAGCGTTCTCTATCGGGTTTGTAGGGGACAAGCTGGGTAGGTCCTTCGGTTACGGAACAGGTGCCACTGGGCTAATACACCTATGGCGATCAGCAGGCTACGTTCAGTGCAGATCTGTCGGGGGCCGGGAGAAGGAGCACACCAAATGCAGGACGCCCTCGCGATCCATCGCTGGCTCCTCGCCCGTCAAATCCACCATGAAATCGTACGGCTTCCCCGCGTCCTGACTTCCGCCGACGAACTGCCCGAGATGCTGGGTGTTCCACCCGAGACGTGCGTCACCGTCACCGTCTTCGACGTCACCACGCGCGGCTGCCGCGAATCGGTCGCGGTCATCAGCTCGGTGGCCGGCAAACCCCGGCCCGGCGTGATCGCCTCCGCGTTAGGCGCCGAACGGGTCCGCCCCGCCTCCTCCTACACGGTCAACGCCGTCACCGACTACGCGGCCGGGCTGGTCTGCCCGCTGCTGCTGCCCGAGAAGCTCACCCTCCTCATCGACCGGCGGCTGGTCGACGCCACCGACCCCGACGAGTTCGTCCACACCGCCACGGGCGAACGCATGACAGCCTTGCGACTACGCGCTGTGCATCTCTTCCCTCTGGCCTCGGGAAAGCCCGTGGAGCTCGCCGGTCACGGCCTGGCAAGCTGACATCGGCCATATGGCCGGGGCCTATAGCATTCAGGGCGTGCGTCGCCTCGGTCCCGTCTTGTTCGCCTTTCTGCTCGCCGGTGCGAGCCTGGCGATCCCGGCGGCCCCGGAGGCCGCCGCGGCTGCAGCACGCGCGGCCGACCCGGTCACGCTGAGTGAGTTCAGCCCCGAGTCCCCAGCTCGGCCCGACCAGGTCATCACCATCGCCGGCGCGGTCACCGGGATCCCGCAGAGCTTCGTCCGGGTCAGGCTGAAGTGGGCCGCCGGGCGGCCCTTCACCTCGCGGGCCGACATGGCCGCCTATGTCACCGGCCAGACCATCTTCACCACGTCGTGGAACACGAAGGTGGCGCCCACCCAGCTCGACGGCACCGGGAAGCTGCCGTTCACGGTCACCTTCACCCCGGCCGAGCTCGGCATCTCGCAGGCGGGCGTCTACCCGCTGGAGGTGGAGGCCGTCGACGGCGCCACCGAGCAGGTCGTCGGCGTCGAGCGGACCTTCGTGACGTTCGTCCCCAAGGGCACCGCCGTGAAGCCGACCCGGCTCGCGCTGGCCCTCCCGCTGACCGCCCAGCCGAAGCGGGCCGACGACCAGACGTTCGTCAACGACGACCTGTTCGGCGACGGCCGCCTCAACAACCTGCTGGCGCTGGCCACCGCGACCGAAGACACCGCCACCTGGTTCGTCGACGGGTCGGTGCTCGACGACGCCCAGCGCGTGTCGCGCCCCTACTTCCTGCCCGACGGCACCACCAAGGCCGGCCTCGCCCAGGGGGGCGAGTGGGTGACGTCGCTGCGGTCGGCGCTGGCCGACAACCCCGTGATGGCGATGCCCTACGCCGACGCCGACCTCGGGGCGATCGTCCACAACGGCCTCGACACCACCACGCCCACGTCGCTGCTGGTCGGGTCGTTCGCCACCAACCAGCTGCTCAAGCTGACCTCCGCCACCACGTCCACGGTCTGGCCGGTCGGGGGTGTGATCGACCGCGACACCCTCGACGCGCTGGCCGTCAACGGCGTCGACACGGTGCTGCTGGCCCAGGCCGCGGTGCCGCCGACGGCGACCGTGGCGCGGGCCGGTTCGGCCGGGGTGGTCGACACGGTGAGCGGGCCGGTGATCGTGCAGACGGCCGATCCGGTGCTCAGCGGGCTGCTCGGCACCGACGGCCGCGCCGCCGGGGCGACCGTGGCGGCCCGGCAGCGCTACATCGCCGAGACCGCCATGAACGGGCTCACGCCGGGCAAGGCGGCGCCGCTGATCGCGATGCCGTCCAACCACCTGTGGAACCCCGACCCGACGTTCATGAGCGCGCTGCTCAAGCCGCTGCCGTGGGTGCGCGACGTGTCGCTGGCCTCGATCCGGCCCGCCAAGAACGCGCCGGTGGGCGATCTGATCTATCCGGCGCAGGCGCGGCAGGTGGAGTTGCCCAAGTCGTACATGAGCGGGGTTCGCAAGCTCGACCGCACGGCCGAGGTCGCGATGGCGCTGCCGACCAGCGGGCAGCGGACCTACGACCGGGCGGTGCTGCGGCTCACCTCGGCGTCGTGGCGGGGCGGCAAGAAGGCGCCCGGGTTCGCCCGGCAGCTCAACTCGGCGATCGTCAAGCAGATGGACAAGGTCTTCATCGTCGGCGCCGACGACCCGTTCGCGGTGGCCGGCAACAACGGCCGCATCCTGGTGACGGTCCGCAACACGCTGCGCGAGAACGTGAAGTTCAACCTCGAGGTCCAGTCGCGCGACCCCGACCAGCTCCAGGTCGAGGCGCCCGGCGGGATCTTCACCCAGGAGCAGGCCGAGGTCCAGGCCGGTAAGGCCGGGTCGTTCGAGATCCCCGTCGTGGTGCCCGCCGACCACGGCCGGGCCACCTTCGACGTGCAGCTCCTGACGCCCGACGGCCGGAAATACGGCAAGCCGACGAAGATCGTCATCTCCGCCACCGGGTACACCGGCATTGCCCTGGTCATCGTCGGCGTGGCGGTGACGATCATGCTGGCCGCCGTGGTGATGCGGCTGCTGCGCCGCCATCAGCGCAAGGATCCGGTCTTCCCGGCGCCCGTGCCGATGCCCAGGGAGCAGGAGGAGCCCCAAGGGGCGTAGCCTTCGTCTCGCTGTCGCCGGGTGGATCAAGGAGTCGATCGATGAGCCGGATGCTTCGCGCGAGCGCGATCATGGCGGCGGGCACACTCGTGTCGCGTCTGACCGGTTTCCTCCGGACCGCCATCCTGGCCTCGGCCATCGGCGTCAAGATCCTGGGCGACGCCTACAACGTCGCCTACATGATCCCGTTCGTGCTGCTCGACCTGCTGATCACCGGCGTGCTGAGCAGCGTGGTGGTGCCCGCGATCGTGCGGCGGCAGAAGACCGACCCCGACGGGGGAGCCGCCTACGAGCAGCGGCTCCTGACCGTCGCCGCGCTCGGGCTCACCGCCGTCGCGATCATCGCGGTCGTGCTGGCGAAACCCCTCGTGCTCCTGTACGCCGACAAGCTCCCCCCCGAGGGCGTCGCGGCGGCCGTGACGATGGCCCAGTTCATCCTCCCCCAGATCGCCTTCTTCGGCGTGGGCGCCGTGGCCGGGGCGATCCTCAACACCCGCGACCGGTTCGCCGCCCCGATGTGGGCGCCGGTGCTGAACAACATCGTGGTGATCGGCGTCGCGGCGGCCTACCTGCTGAGCGGCGGCCCCTCCAACGTCGACCTGGTCACCCAGGCCGACCTGATGCTGCTGGGCCTGGGCACCACCGCCGGCATCGTGGCCCAGGCGATCGTGCTGGTCATCGCGCTGCTGCGGGCCGGGGTGAAGTTCCGGCCGAGGTTCGACCTGCGCAACGCGGGCCTGGGGGAGATGGCCCGGCTCGGCGCGGGCGCGCTCGCCTTCACGGTGATCAACCAGATCGGCTTCGTGGTCACCACCAACCTGGCCGTCGGCGCCGGTGCGGCCGCCGACGCGGCGGGCGTGCACGGCCGGGGCATCACGCCCTACTCCTACGCCTTCCAGCTCTTCCAGCTTCCGTACGGGATCATCGCGGTGTCCGTGATCACGGCCCTGCTCCCCCAGCTCAGCCGCTACATGCACGACAAGGACTTCGAGTCGGCCCGGCGTGAGTTCGCGGGGGGGGTGCGCACGGTCAGCGCGCTGATCGTGCCCGCCGGGCTGCTGCTGATGGTCCTCGGGCCCTCGGTGACCGTGCTGATCTTCGGCCGCGGGGCGGTCTCGATCGAGCAGGCCATCTACATCGGCAACGTGCTCCAGGTGTTCGGGCTCGCGCTGGTGCCGTTCTCGATCTTCCAGTTGCTGCTGCGGGTTTTCTACAGTCTCGGCGACACCCGCACTCCGGCGGTGATCGCGGGGGCGAACGTCGTGGTCAACGCGGCAATTGGGCTCACTTTGTACTTCACCATCCCGCCCGACCTTGTTGTCATGGGTTTGGCGGGTTCGTTCACCGTGACATACGTTCTGGCGTGCGTCCTCACGTGGGTGCTGGCGTCGCGTCGGGTCAACGGGCTCGGCGGGCGGGCCGTCGCCTCGGGGCTGATGCGCATGTACCTCGCGGCCATCCCGGCCGCCCTCGTGGCGCTGGCGGTGCTGTGGGGGAGCGTGCGGATCACCGAGGTGAGCGTGCTCAGCTCGCTGGCCGTGCTCGTCGTCGGCGGCGGTCTCGCGCTTGGTGTCTACCTTGTTATCGCGCACCGTCTGGGCATTCCGGAAGTGCGGTCCATTATTGGAATGGTGACGAGACGGGTAGGACGCTAACGGTTTCCGTGCCAACGGGGCTTAAGGTCCGGTTGATGCGACTCCGAAGGGGAAGGCGGGCAAGACCGGCGCGGCACTAGCATGGTGCGCCACAGGGGACGCGGTAGAGACGTAGCAGGAACAGTGTCGAGCGGAAGCGGGCAGGTGTGGGCGGATCCACCCGGAATCGACTGCCGTTCTTGGGAGCGGCGGCGTGAGCATGTCCACTGTCGAACCCGGAACCCGTCTCGCTGATCGTTTCCGCCTGGAAGACCGGGTGAAGGAGTCTTCCGGGGCCACCCTGTGGAAGGCCATCGACGAAGTGCTGGCACGGCCGGTGGCCGTCCACACGTTCTCCCCCGATTTCGAACGCCAGTCGGAGGTCGTGACCGCCGCGCGGGCCGCCTCCCGGCTCACCGACCCCCGGCTCACCCAGGTCTTCGACGCCGCCGACGAAGACGGCGTCGCCTATGTCGTCAGCGAGTGGGTCTCCGGCGAGAGCCTGCTCGACCTGCTGTCGGCCGGTCCGCTCGAGGCCGAGCGCGGCGCCGCCCTGGTCGCCGAGGCCGCCGAGGCGATGGCCCACGCCCACGCCCACGGTCTGGCCCACCTGAACCTCACCCCCAGCCGCCTGATGTGGACCTCAGGGAACACCGTCAAGCTGCTCGGGGTCGGCGTCGACGCCGCCATCCTCGACGCCACCGACGGCCTGTCCGACGAGGAGATGGCCCACGCCGACGCCCAAGGTCTCGGCCGCCTGCTCTACGCCGCCCTCACCGGCCACTGGCCCTCCAGCGAGGACTGCGGCCTGCCCGAGGCCCCCGTCGACGACCACCACTACTGCACCCCGCGCCAGGTCACGGCGGGTGTGCCCGGCTACCTCGACACGATCGCGGCCCGGATCCTCAGCCTGCGCCGGGGCGCCGAGCCGATGGACACCCCCGACGAGATCGCCGAGGCGCTGGCCGAGGTGCCCCGCCCGGCGCCCGCCTCGGTCTCGACCGTCCCGCCGTCGATCGAGCTGCGCTCCGAGCCGGTCGACACGCTGGGCCGGCCCGCGATGCCGCCGATCATCCACCGCCCGCCGCCCCCGCGCCGCTCCCCCATGCTGTCGCGGTTCCTGCTGACCGTGGTGGTCCTGCTGGCCATGGTCGTGGTCGGCGTCGGCGCCTGGACGCTCGGCAAGAGCCTGGGCACCGAGCCCGCCGTCCCCTCGGCGTCCCCGACGTCCGCGGCGGAGGAGAACACCGCCGTGAAGCCCACCGAGGTGAAGATCGCCGGCGCGGTCGGCTTCGACCCGCTCGGCGACGGCGAGGAGCGCAACGAGCTGGCCGCCCTGGCCATCGACGGCTCCGCGACCACCGACTGGCACACCGAGACCTACGGCGGCCCCGACTTCGGCCGCCTGAAAGAGGGCGTCGGCCTGCTGCTCGACCTGGGCAAGGAGATGCGGCTGACCCAGGCCGTGATCGACTTCGGCGAGTCGGGCGGCACCGTCGAGCTGCGCACCGGCACCTCCCCCGAGGCCGACAGCCTGAAGACCTTCCTCACCCGGCCGAAGGTCACCGGCAAGGTCACCTTCGACCTCAACGGCTCGTCGAAGACCCGCTACCTGCTCGTGTGGTTCACCGAACTGCCGCCGCACAACAACGGCTTCCGCACCATGATCCGCGACGTGAAGCTCCTGGCCTTGAAGGATTGAGCAGGCCGGTTTGATCTGGTTTACGCGCTTTGCCAATCGCAGAGGGAAGTATGGTGGCACCATCGTGCACGTGAACCCCTCGGGATCGGCAGACCAGTGACCTCGCCGCCAGACCTTCCCCAGCCGGCCGATCCATCGGATCGGCCGGTGCTGAGTGATGCCGATCTGCTGACCCGTCACATCGAGGGCGACACCGCGGCGTTCAGCGAGATCGTCAAGCGCCACCGCGACCGCATGTGGGCGGTGGCCCTGCGGACGCTGGGCGACCCCGACGAGGCCGCCGACGCGGTCCAGGACGCCTTCGTCTCCGCCTACCGCAAGGCCGAGAGTTTCCGGGGCGACGCCGCCGTCACGACGTGGCTGCACCGGATCGTGGTCAACGCCTGTCTTGACCGTATGCGCCGGAAATCGGTCCGTCCGGTGGCCGACGACGAGCTCATCGAGGCCGCGGAACGCGACATGCCGCTGCCCGACCAGACGGCCGAGCGCGAGGTGTCTCTCGAGGTCACGGCCGCGCTCAAGCTGCTGCCCGCCGACCAGAGGGCCGCGCTGGTGCTCGTCGACATGATGGGCTACTCGGTCGAGGACGCCGCGGCCGTACTGGACGTGCCGTCCGGAACGGTGAAGAGTCGATGTGCGCGGGGGCGCGCGAAACTTGCCCCGATTCTTTCGCATCTGCGGAACCGATCAGACCTCACTCGCGTCTCATCCCCGAAGGGAGCAGAACTTCGTGACGGGTGACACGCACTACGACCTGGAGATCCTGGCCGAGCTCGCCGAGGGACTCCTCGACGACGTGACGGCCCTGGAGGTCCGGTCGCATCTCGCGATCTGCGACGCCTGCGGGGAAAGCCTCGCCGGTCTGGCCGCGGTTCGCGAACTCCTCTCAGCGGTCCCGGTGACCGCGATGCCGCTGGGCGTCGCGATGCGCATCGACCGGGCCCTGGAAGCGGAGGCGCAGCGGGGTGGCCTCCGCCTCGTCGAGGAGCCGAACTGGGACGAGCTCATGAAGGACTCGCCCTGGGAACAGCCTGCCGAGCCGGTCGTCAAGCCGATCTCCGAGCCGGTCGTCGAGCCTCTCGTGGTGCCGCTGGCACCGGCGGCCGCTCGCCGGAAGAAGTCCCGCCGGGCCTGGGCCATGCCGATCACGGCGGCCGCCGCGGCCGCGGTGGTGTTCGGCGGAGTCGGGCTCGCCACGCAGCTGGTGGCGTCCGGTACGGGTGACGGCGGGGTCGTCCAGACCCAGGCCGGGCCCGCGGTCTCGCCCGAGCGCACGCCGCAGAAGACGGCCGAGTCGGCCTGGGCGGTCCGGGCCAGCGGCCACAACTACACCTCGCGCGAGCTGAACGGCCCGCTGCTCGGCTACTTCGGTCCCGAGCCCGGCACCGGCAGCAACAGCGACGAACAGACCGACAAGTGCGTGGCGCGCAAGGCCAACGAGCTCGACCGCCAGCCGATAGCGGTCGACCGGGCCTTCTACAACGGGCAGGACGCCACGATCATGGCCTTCTGGGAGGACAAGACGATCAACGCGGTCCGCGTGGTCGTGGTCGGCTCCAACTGCCACAATCTGCGCCCCGAGGGTCTCGCGACCTGGAACTGAGTTTTCACTGATCAAGGCCTCGCGGAATACCGCGGGGCCTTCGTCATGCGTGGCGGGAATCGCCGACGCCTAGGATCTGTTGACGCCCGTGCAGACATGAAGGAAAGGCAGAGCGTTGAGCGACGTCCGTAACGTGATCATCATCGGGTCGGGCCCCGCCGGCTACACGGCGGCCGTCTATTCCGCCCGCGCCGATCTACGTCCCCTGGTGTTCGAGGGCTCGGTGACCGCCGGTGGCGCCCTCATGAACACCACCGACGTGGAGAACTTCCCCGGGTTCCCCGACGGCATCATGGGCCCCGACCTCATGGACAACTTCCGCAAGCAGGCCGAGCGGTTCGGCGCCGAGCTGATCGCCGACGACGTCCTCGAGGTCGACCTGGAGGCCAACCCCAAGGTCGTCAAGACGTACACCGACACCTACTACGCCAAGTCCGTCATCCTGGCGACCGGCTCCGGCTACCGCGAGCTCGGTCTGACCAACGAGAAGCGGCTGTCCGGCAAGGGCGTGTCCTGGTGTGCCACCTGTGACGGGTTCTTCTTCCGCGACCAGGACATCGTGGTCGTGGGCGGTGGCGACACCGCCATGGAGGAGGCCACCTTCCTGACCAGGTTCGCCCGGACGGTCACCGTCGTGCACCGCCGCGACGAACTGCGCGCCAGCAAGATCATGCAGGAGCGGGCGTTCAACAACGACAAGATCCGCTTCCTGTGGGACAGCGAGGTCGTCGACGTCCTGGGCGACGCCAAGGTGTCCGGCGTGCTCGTCCGCAACCTCAAGACCGGCGAAGAGACGACCGTCGAGGCCACCGGCCTGTTCCTGGCGATCGGCCACGACCCGCGCAGCGAGCTGGTCAAGGGCCAGATCGACCTCGACGACGAGGGCTACGTCAAGGTCGAGGCCCCCACCACCAAGACCAACATCCCCGGCGTCTTCGCCTGTGGCGACCTCGTCGACCACACCTACCGGCAGGCCATCACCGCAGCCGGCACGGGCTGTGCCGCGTCGCTCGACGCGGAGCGCTGGCTCACCGACCAGGAATAGTTCCGAACCATTTTTTCAAGGAGAGCCATCGTGGGCACCGTCAAGAACGTCACCGCCGCCGACTTCACGGCGGAGGTCCTCCAGAGCGACAAGCCCGTCATCGTCGACTTCTGGGCCGAGTGGTGCGGGCCGTGCCGCCAGGTCGCGCCGATCCTCCAGGAGATCGCCAACGAGCACGCCGACAAGCTGACCGTCGTGAAGCTCAACATCGACGAGAACCCGGACATCGCGCGTGACTACGGCATCCTGCAGATCCCGACGATGAACGTCTACAAGGGCGGCGAGGTCGTGAAGCAGATCATCGGCGCCAAGCCGAAGGCCATGCTCCTGCGCGAGCTCGACGGCATCGTCTAAGCACGTTTGAAAGCCCTCCCCGCGGGGAGGGCTTTCTTTTTGGTTCTGTACGGCTCTCAGATCGTTTCAGACGGGCCGCAGCGCCCGTTCGGGTGACATGGAGCCGAGAAGGCGCTCCAGGGCCACCTCGACGTCCTCACGCCACGAGACGGCCGTCTTCAGCTCCAGCCGCAGGCGGGGGAACCGCAGATGCGGCCGGACGGTCTTGAACCCCACCGACAGCAGGTAGTCGGCCGGGGTCACGCACGACCCCGGCTGCTCCCATTTGAGGTCGCCGAAGGCCTCGATCGCGCGTACACCCCGGCGGGTGAGATCTTTCGCCACGCCCTGCACGAGCATGCGCCCGAGCCCGCCGCCCGAGAACTCGGGAATGATGTGGGCCGTCATCAGCAGCACCGCGTCGGAACTCACCGGTGAGGTGGGAAAAGCCACCGATCTCGGGACGTAAAGCGGCGGCGCGAACAGCACGAACCCCGCGGCCACGCCGTCGACATATGCGATCTTGCCGCAGGAGCCCCATTCGAGCAGCGTGGCGGAGACCCACGCCTCCTTCTCCAAGCTGGGCTCCCCGGCCTGCGCGGCCCGCTCGCCCCCCATGGGGTCGAGCTCCCAGAACACGCAATTGCGACACCTGCGCGGCAGGTCATCAAGATTGTCGAGCGTGATGCTGGCCAGCCGACGCGACACGTGACGCCCCTATTCCCGGCATTGGTCCCGGCAGTTTTGCTGGAATAGTAGCCGGTGCTCCCAGCCAGAACGGGAATTCGGCGCGCACCCGGCGCCCCTTCTCTCATGCTGATACCGATTGCGGACCGTTCAGTCGGCTGCCTTACCCTCTAATTAACGCCTATGAAACGGAGGTGGACCGTGACGAATGAGACGGATCACGGTCGGACACCCGCGACCCACGGGTCACGCATCGATGCCTACGTCGATCGGTACGCCGCACGAGCTACCGGGATGGTCGCCTCCGAGATCCGAGCTCTGTTCGCCGTCGCATCGAGGCCAGAGGTGGTCTCGCTCGCCGGCGGCATGCCCTACGTCACGGCGCTCCCCCTGGACGTGGTCGGTGAACTGGTCGCCGACCTGGTCAACCGCCGCGGCCCCGAAGCCCTGCAATACGGCTCGGGCCAGGGTGACCCCGCACTGCGTGAGCAGATCTGCGAGGTCATGCGCATGGAGGGCATCGACGCGGGCGCCGACGACGTGGTCGTCACGGTGGGCTCGCAGCAGGCGCTCGATCTGATCACCCGCATCTTCGTCGACCCCGGCGACATCGTCCTGGCCGAGGGTCCCTCTTACGTCGGCGCGCTCGGCACGTTCTCGGCCTACCAGGCGAAGGTCGTCCACATCGCCATGGACGACCAGGGGCTCATCCCCGAATCCCTGGCCCAGACGATCTACGCCCTGCACGCCTCCGGGCAGCGCATCAAGTTCCTCTACACGATCCCGACCTTCCAGAACCCGGCCGGGGTCACCCTGAACCTGGTCCGGCGCCGGCAGGTCCTGGAGATCTGCCAGAAGGCCGGCATCCTCGTCGTGGAAGACAACCCCTACGGCATGCTGGGCTTCGACGGCGAACCGCTCCGGGCCCTGCGCGCCGACGACCCCGACGGGGTCGTCTACCTGGGCTCGTTCTCCAAGACCCTCGCCCCCGGCTTCCGGGTCGGCTGGGCTCTCGCACCTCACGCGATCAGGCAGAAGCTCGTGCTGGCCATGGAGTCGGCCGTGCTGTCGCACTCGACGTTCACCCAGCTCGCCGTCGGCCAATACCTGGCCACGCAGCCGTGGCGCGAGCAGATCAAGACCTTCCGCGAGCTCTACCGCGAACGCCGCGACGCCCTGCTCGGCGCGCTGGAGATGCAGATGCCCGAAGGCTGCACCTGGACGAAACCGGCCGGTGGATTCTTCGTGTGGATGACCCTCCCCGAGGGGCTCAACTCCAAGGCGATGCTTCCCCAGGCTGTGGACAAACGCGTGGCGTTCGTCCCCGGCACCGGCTTCTACGCCGACGGCTCGGGCTCCCGCCACATGCGGCTGTCGTACTGCTACCCGCAGCCCGACCGCATCCGCGAGGGCGTCCGGCGGCTCGCCGGCGTCATCGAAGAAGAACTGCGGACCGTCGAGATGTTCGGCACCCGGTCCCGCGACGGCCACTCCGGCGTGGACACACCCGGTCCGGACCTCGCCTGATCGTCTGTACGGCTAGCCTGTTCGGGCTAGCCGTACAGGAATCGGAGAAAGGCCGGGCTATGAGCGATCTCGGACACGTGCTCGTACTGGCAGGGGGACTGTCCTACGAGCGGGAGGTCTCCATCCGGTCCGGCCGGCGGGTGGCCGAGGTCCTGCGCGCCCAGGGCGTCGACGTCGAGACCCGCGACACCGACTCCACCCTCGTCCCGACCGTGCTGTCCGAACGCCCCACGGCCGTCTTCGTGACCCTGCACGGCGGGGCCGGGGAGGACGGCGCGATCCGTTCCGTGCTGGAGCTCCTCGGGGTGCCTTACGTGGGGGCGGCGCCTGACGCGTGCCGGGTGGCCTTCGACAAGCCGACGGCGAAGGCGGTGGTGCGGTCGTGGGGCCTGAACACGCCCGATTCGGTGGCGCTTCCCAAAGAGACCTTTCATGACCTGGGGGCTTCTTCCGTTCTTGCGCGGATCGTCGAGTCTCTGGGGCTGCCGCTGTTCGTGAAGCCTTCTCGGGGTGGGTCTGCGCTGGGGGCGTCCATCGTGCGGTCGGCCGAAGAGCTGCCGGCCGCGATGGTGGGGTGTTTCGCGTACGGGGACACGGCGCTCATCGAGACGTACATCGAGGGCGTGGAGGTCGCGGTGTCCGTCGTCGACCTCGGCGACGGGCCCGTCGCGCTGCCGCCTGTGGAGATCGTGCCCGATGGCGGGGCTTATGATTACGCGGCCCGGTACACGGCCGGGCGGACGGAGTTCTTCGCGCCGGCGCGGCTGGGGGATGAGGCGATGGCGGCGTGTGAGGCGATGGCGGTGGCGGCGCATTCGGCGTTGGGGCTGCGGGATGTGTCGCGGACTGACCTGATCGTCGATGGTGATGGGAAGCCGTGGTTCCTCGAGGTGAACGTGGCGCCGGGGATGACGGAGACGTCGCTGCTGCCGATGGCGGCTGAGGCTGCGGGGCGGGACCTGGGGGCGTTGTGCCGGGGGCTGCTGGAGATCGCGGCGCGGCGGGGGTAGCGGGGACCTCCTCACAGAATGAAGCCAGCTGAATCCGGCGTCGGTGCGGCGAGATGCATCACCTGCATGGGCGGTGCTTGGCAACGGCGAGTCGTCGGGCACCGGGGTCATTGTGTTGGGGGCTTCTAAGAGTCCGTGACGATCATGGCTTGGCCCTGGTGACCGCAGTGGGGTTTCGCACTCGGCGTGGTCGGGGCTTGATAGGGCCAGTTGGTGGCGACGTCGCGGGCTCTTGCCTGCTGACCGCAGGCTACGCCAGTGGCAACCGCATTTGGCGTCGGTGCTAAGTCGGGTGCTAAAGGGCGCCGCATACCCACATACGAGGGGCGTCCAGCCAGAGACTTGGCCACCCAACCTCGCTGCCGATAGGGCCACCTCCAGGAACTCACCATCAGGGCGGCGTGACGTCCCGCAGTCGTGAGGCTGGTTTGGGAGTCGGCAGGAGGTTCCACCTCGTTCGGCGCCGCAAGATCTGGCATCCCGCTCCTGCCTTCTGGGCAGAAGGACAATCACCGCTGTCGCCGAGCGCCTGCGTGCCGCTTTAGGGATTCCGTGTCGCTGAGAACGCTGATGATGCGTTCGATGGCGAAGTCGGCGATGATCCGGAGCAGGCGGGACGTGTGGTGCTGGATTTCGATCATGCTGGTGCCCTGGACGTCGCGAAGAAGTCATCGGGCGGATCCCGCTTTCATCAGACGAGCAGGGGCTAAGAGCTCCTAACAAATGAAGTCGGCTGAATCGGGCGCCGGTGCGGCGAGATGCATCACCTGCATGGTCGGCGCTTGGCAACGGCGAGTTGTCAGGCCCCGGAGTCATTGTGTGAGGACCTCTAAGAGCTCCTGACAAAATGAGCGTCACCGGTCTCGGCGCCGGTGCGGCGAGGTGCGTCACCTGCATAGTCGGCGCAAGGGAACGGCGAGCGGCCCGAGTGCCGGGGTCATTTTGTTAGGACTTCCAAGCGACGTCACACAGGCTCGGCACGGTGGCCACCGCCTTGGCGACCCTGGACGAGGCGGTGCGCAGCTGGTCGACGTCGGGGACCGACCTCCCCGTGATGATGCTCGGCCCGCTTCACTCCCGCATGGACGTGTCAGTCGTCGTCGAAGCCGTATTCGTCGATCCACACATACGCTCCAGCCGTGACGAGAAGTCCCAGCATTTCCGGGGTCAGGAGGAGCCCCGGCTTGGTCGCGCTCGGCCCGGCTTCGAAGGAGCGGAACATGACGAGGGTGGCCTCACACCCTTCGGCGGTCAGTTCACCGATGCGATCGAAGGTGCCGGCCAGGCGGGCCATGACGGCGTCGGCCTGATCGTCGAGGGACGCGGTCTCGGGCAGATCCGCATCGACGATCCACTCGTGGCGGGGCGGCACGAGGCGCCCTGTCCGGCGACTCTGCTTCGACTCCTTGACCTCGGATCGGCTCGGAGTGACCCCCAGGCGCCGCGTGATCGACTCGGGGTCGAGGTGTTCCGACTGGATCATGAAGTAGGCGCGTTGTTCGACGATCACGGTAGCCACGTCATTCGATTGAGGGGAGCTCACCTAGGCTGTGCGGGTGGTTCATGCGAAAAGTTTTGGTAGTGACAATCATGCGGGTGTTCATCCCGAAGTGATGGCCGCGGTCGTGGCGGCCAACGAGGGCGACACGCTTCCTTACGGCAGCGACCCGTGGACGGCCGACATGGAGAGCGCCGTCCGAGAGGTCTTCGGGGAGCAGGCGCACGGTTACGCCATGTTCAACGGGACCGGCGCCAACGTAGTGGGGCTGGGGTTGATGCTCCGGGCGTACGACGGGGTGATCTGCCCGGCCAGCGCCCACATCAACGGCAACGAGGCCGGCGCCGCCGAGCGGATACTCGGCACGAAGCTGCTCACCGTGGCGACGGACGACGGAAAACTCCGCCCGGCCGACGTCCTGGCCCAGCTCGGCGCCATCGGCAACGAACACCTGTCGCAGCCACGTGTGGTCTCCATTTCCCAGGTGACCGAGTGCGGGACGGTCTACACGCCGGAGGAGATCTCGGCGCTGGCGGAGGTCGTCCACGACAACGGCTTGTTCCTCCACATGGACGGCGCGCGGCTCGCCAACGCGGCCGCCGAACTCGGCTGCGGCCTGGCCGACATCACCACCGCCTGCGGAGTGGACGTTCTGAGCTACGGCGCGACCAAGAACGGCGCCCTGGGCGCCGAGGCGCTGATCGTCCTGCGGCCGGAACTGGCGCCCGGTGCGCTCTTCCTGCGCAAGCAGGGCATGCAGCTCGCTTCGAAGATGCGGTACGTCTCCCCTCAGATCACCGCCCTCCTGCGCGGCGACCTGTGGCTGCGGAACGCCTCGCACGCCAACGCGATGGCGCACCGGCTGGCCGACGGGGTGGCTTCGGTGGTGAAGTTCCGGTACGAGGTTCAGTCGAACGCGGTGTTCCCGGTGCTGCCGGAGAAGGCGATCGCGTACCTGCTGGAGAGGTTCACCTTCGGACTGTGGGACAAGGCCGGGGGAGTCGTGCGGTGGGTTACGTCCTTCGACACGACGGAAGAGGATGTCGATGCGCTGATCGCGGCTACACACGAGGCGCTTAGTTTCACGTGAAACATCGCGATGGGGCTGGCTGGAGCGCGCCTGGCCCCATCGCGATGTCCTCGGGTGAACGGTCGGCGTCGGCGTTAGCCGTCGTCCTGTGAGTGTTGGAATGCCCGCCGGTAGAGATTCACCGCGCTGACCGTCGACGACTTTGGTGGCTTCTCCTACCGCTGCGGTTGTCGTCTGGCCGCCGCGTGCCAAACGAAGCTCGGTCACTTTGAGAACTCCAACACGATGAGAGCGTCGTCTCCGTCAGCGCGGCGGGCGTTGGAGTCAGCGAGCGATAAGGCCTATTTGGCTGGTGGCTCCAAGAGACCGAACAGCGCTACTCGACGGCCCAAGTACCCGCGTGAAGGGGCGATGCGCCGCCTTTAGGGGCAGGTGACGAACATCGTCCCCCCTGAGCAGGTGACCCACTTCGCCCGCACCGATGTCGAGTTCAGCTGGCCTCATTCTTCAGTAGGCGCTAGTCCCTGGCAGAACGATTCCGATGCCCGCCGAGTGTCATGCACTTCCATCGCCTCGGCCGAGCAGAGACGACCACACATCGATGTTGGCGTGCAACGAGAGGTACCTTCCATTGCTCGGGCGAAGCAACTCTCAGCTCTGGTTCCAACTTGAGCCACCTCACTCCGCGGGTGCCAGCAAGGTGTGCGTCTTGCGTTGACCTTCACTCTCGCTCGTGCAGCGCAATTCCTACGTCCAGCGAATGAGCGGCTTCCGAAGACCTCAAGGGATCGAGCTAGCGCCAGCGGTACTCCTTCTACGCGGCGAGGACCGCGTAGCCCTGGCGTAGTCGCACTGTTTCACGTGAAACAACGCGGGGCGCCCGCACCACATCAGCGGCGTTCGTCGGCGATGCCAAAGGACGGATGACACCGGTTCGTGGTAGCTTCGGCGTCGCCAGGTGCTGCTGCGGACTGAGGAGGTGAGACCGATCAACGCTGTGACAGGTCGGGACTCCCTCCATCTCATGGGCTAGGGAGTGCCCGCAGAAGGCATCTCGAAAGGCTCGAACGCGCATGTTGCGCTTCATCTCCCAGACGTCCACCAACGGCGTCACTGAAGAACTCTTCACCCTCCCCTTCAGCTTCGGGGACATCCCCGGCGTGCTGTGGTCTCCAGAGTCCGCCACCGGCTCTCGTCCCCTGATCTTCATCGGACACGGCGGCGGCCAGCACAAGCAATCCCCCGGCGTCGTCGCACGAGCCCACCGCTTCGCGGCCGAGTGCGGTTTCGCCGTCGTGGCCGTCGATTCCCCCGCCCACGGCGGCCGACCCCAAAGTGCCGAGCACCAGCGGCTCCTCACCGAGATGCGCACCCGATTCCAGAGCGGCGGCGACGCGACGCCGATCCTCGCCGAACTCCATGCACTCATCGCCGGCCAGAGCGCCCCCGAGTGGCAGGCGATCCTGGACGAAGTCCAGAAGCTCGACCACGTCGGACCCGGTCCGGTGGGCTACTGGGGGATCTCGATGGGGTGCGCTCTCGGCATTCCCTTCGTCGCCGCCGAGCCACGCGTCCGTGCAGCGGTCCTGGGCCTGAACGGTACGCATACCGCCGCCGATGGCGCCGAGCGAATCACCATCCCGCTGGAGTTCCTAGTGCAGTGGGACGACGAAATGGTTCCCCGTGCAGCAAGCCTGGCCCTCTTCGATCGATTCGGCTCACCCGAGAAGACGCTCCACGCCAACCCCGGCAAGCATGTGGAAATCCCGCCCTTCGAGGTCGATAGCTCACTGCGCTTCTTCACCCGGCACCTGACCTGACCCAGCCACCCATGATGCGCTGATCGGGCTTCCGCACCCGATCAGCGCATCACAGCATTCGCCTACAGACGCGGCTCCCAACGACGTGTTGGAAGGCAGTAGCTCCGGAAGTCCCTGCAACGGACAAGACCACGGAGTTGCCCACGCAGATAACTCGCTCACGGCACGCTGGGTTGGAGATCAGAGGTCCCGTGAATCGACACCCGCGTCACAGCAGCTTCGTCTCATGCTCTACCAACGAATCTGCCGAAGAAGGGCCCGACATGGGCACCACGCCGTGGACGATTCGCGGTCGTGACCCGGGAGCCTCGAAACCTGCGGCTACGTGACCAATGCCCACGCCCTACAGCGTGCTGATGCTGGCCACGTCGATGACGTCGAAGGCGGGGTTGCACGGTTCCAGGTACACGTGACCGTCGCGACGCAGGAACACCTTCACAGTCGCCTCCCCGTCGATCATCGCGGCAACGATCTGACCCGGGACTAGGTGGATCGGCTTTGACATCAGCGGCGTCTCGCAACGTTGGGTTCATCGGTTGGCTGAAGTGGAAGGCCACGATCCGCTCCAGATCATCGACCGTGGAGAACTCCACCACGATCCGCCCCTTCCGAAGCCCTAAATCAACCTTCACCTCGACATCGAAAGTGATCCGACAGCCGATCCGCCAAAGACACCAACGCCAGCGCCGTCGGCCGCTTCGTCTCCGGCTTGCCGCGAGGAGTCCTAGGTCGATAGGCCAGCCGGATTCTCCAGCCGCCATCGGTTTCACGTGAAACCAAGGCAGCCCCTCACCATGGGTCCCCCGAGCCCCAGGAAGCCCACCAAGCCCACCAAACACAAAACAGCTCCCCAGGGATCCAATCCCCGAGGAGCTGTTTCACGTGAAACCTAGTCGCTCTCCAGCCCGCGCATCTGGTCGGCCGCGTCAGGCGCCATCGTCCCGATGATCCGCTCCAGATCATCGATAGTGGAGAACTCCACCACGATCCGCCCCTTCCGAAGCCCTAAATCAACCTTCACCTTGGTCTCAAAGTGATCCGACAGCCGATCCGCCAAAGACACCAGCGCCGGCGCAGTCGGCCGCTTCGTCTTCGGCTTCCGCGGCGCCGGACCGGCCGTCGCCTCCCCCATCGACACGATCTCCTCGACCGTCCGGACCGTCATGCCCTCTGCCACGATCCGGTCGGCCAGACGCTCCTGCGCAGCCGGGTCGCCCAAGGCCAGCAGGGCCCGAGCATGCCCCGGAGTGATCGAGCCGGCCGCCAGGCGGACCTGGACGTTCACCGGGAGGTTCAGCAGGCGCAGGACGTTGGTGATGTGGGAGCGGGAACGACCGACCTTCTTGGCCAGCTGCTCATGGGTGGCGCCGAAGTCGTCGAGGAGCTGGCGGTAGGCCGCCCCCTCTTCGAGCGCGTTGAGCTGCTCGCGCTGGAGATTCTCGATCAGCGCCTCGCGCAACATCTCGTCGTCGCTCGTGCTGCGGACGATCGCGGGGATGCGCTCCAGGCCGGCCAGCTTGCTGGCCCTCCAGCGGCGCTCGCCCATGATGAGTTCGAATTGGTCCCTGCCCGCCGCGCGGACGACGATCGGCTGGAGGAGGCCTACCTCGAGGATCGACTCGGACAGTTCCTTGATGCGTTCGTCGTCGAAGATGTCTCGGGGCTGGCGTGGGTTGGGAATGATCTGGCTGATCAGGATCTCTTGGAAGTGGGCCCCGGCCACCGGCACGAGATCTCGGTCACCTGGAGGTGCGGGTGCCGGGACGACTCCCGGGTCTTGGACCACCGGGCCGTTGGGGATGAGGGCGGCCAGGCCCTTGCCGAGTCCCCGACGCTGCTGACTCACCCTTGCTCCTCACCGCACCAAAGAAACGCCGCGTCGGTTTCTCACCGTCGCGCACGATTGTAGAAGGCTACAGCTTCACGCCTCCGCGACCGCCGCACCGCGATAGGCGATCTCGCGCGCCGCGTCCATATATGCCATCGCGCCGCTCGAACCGGGGTCGTAGGTCATGACCGACTGGCCGTAACTCGGGGCTTCCGACACTCGGACGCTGCGGGGGATCACCGCGTCGACCACGGTGGCGCCGAAGTGGGAGCGGACCTCCTCGGCGACCTGGGAGGCCAGGCGGGTGCGGCCGTCGTACATGGTGAGCAGGATCGTCGACACGTTGAGGGGCTGGTTCAGGTGGACGCGGACCAGCTCGACGTTCTGGAGGAGCTGGGTCAGGCCTTCCAGCGCGTAGTACTCACACTGGATGGGGATCAGGACCTCCTGCGCGGCCGTCAGCGCGTTGACCGTCAGCAGGCCGAGCGACGGGGGGCAGTCGATCAGGATGTAGTCCATCTGGGCCGACTCGTAGGCGGCGAAGGCGCGGCGCAACCTGGTCTCACGGCCGACCATCGGTACGAGTTCGATCTCGGCGCCGGCCAGGTCGAGGGTGGCGGGGGCGCAGAAAAGGCCCGGCATGTCCGGGACCTGGGTCACGATGGACTCCATCGGGAGGTCTTCCACGAGGACCTGATAAATGGAAGGTGTCCCGGCGCGGTGTTCGGTGGCCAATGCCGTCGAGGCGTTGCCCTGGGGGTCGAGGTCGACCACGAGGACCCGCTGCCCGTGCATCGAGAGGGCCGCGGCCAGGTTGACGGCGCTCGTCGTCTTCCCCACCCCGCCCTTCTGGTTGCACACACAGATCACCCGGGTCTTGGGCGGGCGTGGCCAGTCTCCGTCGCGGCCGGAGGAGTATCCGACGGGGCCGTCGGCGGCCGGCTTGCCGGGCGCGGCTGTTTCACGTGAAACCACAGAACTCAGTGCCTCTCGAACCAGCGGGGAATCACCGGGGCTTAGCGGGGGCTGGGACACCTTGGTCGTCCTTTCGACCGGCCGGGGCCGGCGAGTTCGGAGCGGAAGTGCGGCCCCACCCCCTTCAGGCCGCGCTCAGCAGCGTCGCCGCGAGCTCCTCGGGTCGTCCCAGGTCGGATTCGATCGTTCCCGGCCCGACCTCGATTACCTCTTACGTCGGCGCTGTGCACCTCGTGAACCGGCGCCGGCGATGACGCGGACAAGAGTTGCAGGCGGATCGACTTTACCGCGCCCGACCGTGACAAGCTCGGCCGTCTTTGCCCCATGAGCGGACAATTGGGCCTCGGCTCCCGCCAATTCCTCGGCGGCCCGTTCACCCTTCATCGCCAGCAGCTCTCCGCCCTCGTGGAGCAGGGGGAGCGACCATGCGAGGAGGCGGTCGAGAGGGGCGACGGCACGGGCCGTGGCGACGTCGAACTGCCGCTTGCCCTTCAGTTCTTCTGCTCGGCCGCGGAGCACTTCGACGTTGGGCAGTTTGAGGGTCTCGACGCACTCTTCGAGGAAAACGGTCCGCCGGAGCAGCGGTTCGAGGAGCGTCACCGTGACGTCGGGGCGGACGATCGCCAGGACGATGCCCGGCAGGCCCGCGCCCGAGCCGATGTCGACGAGTTTCACGTCGGGCGGCACCACTTCGGCGATCACGGCACAGTTCAACAGGTGGCGGTCCCAGATGCGGGGGACCTCCCGAGGGCCGAGCAGCCCGCGCACCACCCCCGGCCCGGCCAGCAGGGAGGCGAAGGTTTCCGCCTGGGCCAAGGCCTCGCCTGCGAACACCGCGAGGGCGGCTTCGGGAGGCTGCTGGTCACTCAATTCTTCGGTCATCCCTCGTAGGGTATCGGGCGGTGGACGACGGCCAGGAAGCCTGTGGATAAGCCTGTGGAAACTGCGGTGTGTTGCCTGTGGACAACTGTGCGCGGCTGGCCAAAAGCCCAGGCGTGAGCCGTACAGACAAGAAAACCGCCGACCCGGGACGGGGCGGCGGTTTCCACAGGGTGGAGTATCAGGCGGGCAGGACCACGACGAAACGCCGGGGCTCCTCCCCCTCTGACTCGCTGCGCAGGCCGGCGGCGGCGACCGCGTCGTGGATGACCTTGCGCTCGAACGGCGTCATCGCCTTGAGGGCCTTCGGCTCGCCCGACGCCTTGACGTCGTCGACGGCCGCCTGGCCGATCTTGGTGAGTTCGGCGCGGCGCTGCTCGCGGTAGCCCGCGACGTCGAGCATGAGCCGGGAGCGCTCGCCGGTCTGCCGGTGGACGGCCAGGCGGGTCAGTTCCTGGAGGGCCTCCAGGACCTCACCCCCGGGGCCGACCAGGTCGCCACCTTTGAGACCGATCACGGAGACGAGCGCGCGGTCGCCCTCGACGTCCATGTCGATGTCGCCGTCGAGGTCGGCTATGTCGAGCAGACCCTCGACATAGTCGGCGGCGATCTCGCCCTCCGCTTCCAGGGCGGCGACGCTGGGAGCCGCCTTGACGGTCTCCTCGGCTTCGGTCACGTGGGAACTCCTTCTCACGGCTTCTTGCTGCCGGTCCGCTTGCTACGTGGTTGCCGCGTCGGCTGCTGACGGACGATCTTAGGCTCAGGTTCCGCCGGCTGCTCGGGAGCGGGCGGGGTCTTGCGGAAGCGCGCGAAGAAGCCCGGCTTCGGCTCGAACGGGATCAGGTTGCCCTTGGCGTCGAACTGCGGCATCGGGTTGCGGCTGTAGAACCAGTGCTGCTGGCCGAGGGTCCACACGTTGGTGGTGACCCAGTAGAGGATCAGGCCCAGCGGGAAGTTCAGGGAGAACACGGCGAACAGCGGCGAGATGTACATCAGGATCTTCTGCTGCTGCGCCATGGGGTTGTCGGGCATCTGCGCGATCGAACGCGACACGCTCTGCCGGACGGTGAGGAACGTCGTCAGCGACGAGATCGCGACGAAGATGACCAGGACGATCTTGGCGATGACCGGGTCGGCGCCGTAGCCCTCGATGTCGGCGCCGCTGGTGAAGAACGTCGCCGGGAGCGGGGCGCCGAAGATGTGGGCGGCGCGGGCGCTGTCGACGAGTTCCTGCGTCATGCCGAACCGGGGCTGGCCGTGGGCCATGGCGTTCAGCACCGTGAACATCGAGATGAAGATCGGGAACTGGGCCACGATCGGCAGGCAGCCACCGAGGGGGTTGGCGCCCGCCTCCTGGTAGACGCGCATGACCTCCTGGTTCATGCGCTGCTTGTCGTTCTTGTAGCGCTTGCGAAGGTCCTGGACCTTCGGCGCCAGTTCCTGCATCTTCTTGGACGATCGCATCTGCTTCAGGAAGAGCGGGAAGATCAGGATCCGCATCGCCACGGTCAGCGTGATGATCGTCAAAGCCCAGTTCAGCCCGTTGTCCGGGCGGAGGAACAGGCTGTAGAAGTTGTGAATATGGGTGATCACCCAGGCGATGGCCGTATAAAGCCAGTTCAGCCAGGACAGCTCCACCGAGCTAGCTCCCTTGCTTGTCGTGGGGTCGAGGGGGCACGGGATCGAACCCGCCGGGGTGGAAGGGGTGGCATCGGCCGATGCGACGGATGGTCAACCACAACCCGCGCAGCGCCCCGTGCACGGCGATCGCCTCGAGACCGTACGCGCTGCAAGAGGGGTAGAAGCGGCATCGAGGCCCCAGAAGGGGACTGATGAACGCCCGGTAGAACCTGATCGGGACGATCAATACGCGGGCAGCACTCGAAACCGGCGTGACCGGTTGGGGCTGCTCGGTTGTCATGACCGTCCGTCCCGCGGCCGCCGTATCAGTCGCTGGAGCGCGACATCGAGATCGGCGGCCAGGTGCTCGCTGCGCGCGGACGCAGCCGGTGGATTGGCGCGTACCACCAGCAGGCTACCTCTAGGAAGGAGATGCAGACGTGCCCGCATCAGGTGTCTGAGTCTCCGTTTGACCCTGTTCCTGGTGACGGCGTCGCCCACGGCCTTACTGACGACGAACCCCACGATCGGGGCCTCGTCGGCCGTGGCCTCGTTGAGGTGGACGACCAGAGAGGGCCGGCCCGCGCGGCGCCCACGCCGGATGGCCTCGGCGAACTCCTCGCCTCGGCGCATGCGGGAAGCGGGCGGGAGCACCGGATACTTCCTTAACAAGTAGCCCGCCGTCAGAGATGACGGCGGGCGGGGCTGCTACGAGGTGCCGGTCAGACGGTGAGGTCGTGACGGCCCTTGCGACGGCGGGCGGCCAGGATGGCGCGGCCGGCGCGGGTGCGCATGCGCAGCCGGAAGCCGTGGGTCTTCGCGCGACGGCGGTTGTTCGGCTGGAAAGTACGCTTGCTCACGATGGGCTCCAGGCTAGATGTGCCCTGTCGTTAGGGCGGTCACCAAAGTTTACGGCTCAGGCGGGCGCAGGGCATGCGAAAGAGCCGTCCCGAGATAAGCCGACCGGGTCACGTTACGGGCTACACGCCCCAATGGTCAAACCGGCGCCCGGAATAACGCATAGTTATCCACAGGCCGTGGAGTTATCCACAATCCTCTGGGTCATCCACACCCTGTGGGCAACGACTGCCAGTAGGCTGTGGACAACGTCTTGAAGGCAGGTCGCGCACACCGCTACTGTCAGGCCTTCTGGCCTTCCTCCACACCCAGAGCACCTGTGGATCTCCTGTGGATCTTTTGTGGAAACTCACAGCGGAGGCCGGCGCCACCGGGACCAGACCGGGCGAGGCGGGTGTGGAAAACGATACGCGGCGAGCTTTCGCGGGGGCCGCGTCAGGGAGGAGTGCCGAACGGTGGACGGCGTCGACCTCAACCAGTTGTGGGCAAGAGCGCTCACCACTCTCCTGGACCAGGGCGTCTCGGGGCAGCAGCGCGCGTTTCTGCAGATGACGCAGCCATCGGGGCTGATCAACGACACGATTCTCCTGGCGGCCCCCAACGACTTCGCGAAGGAAGTCATCGAGGTGCGGCTCCGGCCCCTCATCGTGCAGGCGCTGTCGCAGGAGTTCGGCCGTCCGGTCCGGATCGCGGTGATGGTCGACCCGACCGCCACGCAGGCGGAGCCCAAGCAGCAGAACTACGGCCGTCCGGGTGGTTTTCCCCAGGCGGGCGGGCCCGCGTTCCCCCAGACCGGCACACCCGGTTTTCCCCAGAGCACCCCGACGGGCGGTTTTCCCCAGGGCGGGACACCCGGCGGTTATCCCCAGAACACCGGTTCCGGTGGTTTTCCCCAGGCTGGGGATCATGGGTTTCAACAGCCTGTGCAAACTCCGCAGGGCTTCCGCCAGGGGTTTCATCAGGAGCCCTCGGAGCAGCAGGCCGATTTTCCACAGGGCCGCCCACAGGGAGTCCCAGGAGCGCCGCCGCCCGCCGAGCAGCCGTACACGCAATATCCACAGGCTGAGGAGAAGAACGACAAGGCTCCGCCACGCCCCTCTGGGGGTAAGCCGGGGGAGCCGGCGCGGCTGAACACGAAGTACACCTTCGAGACGTTCGTCATCGGTGCCAGCAACCGGTTCGCCCACGCGGCGGCGGTCGCGGTGGCCGAGGCGCCGGCGAAGGCGTACAACCCACTCTTCATCTATGGGGACTCGGGGCTGGGGAAGACGCACCTTCTCCACGCGATCGGTCACTACGCGCAGAGCCTCTATGAAGGTGCGCGGGTGCGCTACGTGAGCTCCGAGGAGTTCACCAACGACTTCATCAACAGCATCCGCGACCACAAGGCCGACGGATTCCGGGCGCGGTTCCGGGCTGTGGACATCCTCCTCGTCGACGACATCCAGTTCCTGGAGGGCAAGGAGCAGACGCAGGAGGAGTTCTTCCACACCTTCAACACGCTCCACAACAGCAGCAAGCAGATCGTGATCTCCAGCGACCGGGCGCCGAAACAGCTGGTCACGCTGGAAGACCGGCTCCGCAACCGCTTCGAGTGGGGGCTGATCACCGACGTCCAGCCGCCCGAGCTCGAGACCCGCATCGCGATCCTGCGCAAGAAGGCGATCCAGGAGGGCCTGGCCGCGCCGCCCGACGTGCTGGAGTACATCGCCTCGCGGATCGCCACCAACATCCGTGAGCTCGAAGGCGCACTGATAAGGGTGACGGCGTTCGCGTCGCTCCAGCGGCAGTCCGTGGACATCGGGCTGACCGAGATCGTGCTGAAGGATCTCATCACCGAAGAGGGCTCCAGCACCGAGATCACCATCGCGCTCATCATGACGACCACCGCCGAGTACTTCGGCGTCTCGCTCGACGACCTCTGTGGAGGATCGCGTTCGCGGGCCCTGGTGGTCGCACGTCAGATCGCCATGTATCTGGCCCGGGAGCTCACCGATCTGTCGCTGCCGAAGATCGGCGCGCAGTTCGGCGGCCGTGACCACACCACTGTTATGCACAGCGAGCGCAAGATCCGGTCGCTGATGGCCGAGCGCCGCTCGATGTACAACCAGGTCAACGAGCTGACGACCCGCATTAAGCAGCGCGCGCGCAACGCTTGATTCACAGCCTGTGGATAACCCTGTGGATCACGGAACACCTCTCTGACGTGCTGAGCTCACGTATCTCTTAGATCAACAGGCCACGCCGGGCTGTGGACAACCTTGTGGATAACCTGTGGAGAAACCCCCCTCCAGCGGTGGATAACCTGTGGACACGCTGTGGATGGCCTGTGGGTAGTGGAAAAAACACACTCCGTGTCGGGCGTGTCTCATGTGGACAACCTGTGGATAAGCTGTGGGTAACCGGTGGATAACTGGGTGCAAACCTGTGGACGGGTTGTGGGTAACTAAAAGTTATCCCCAGAACGCTCTGAGTAATCCACAGTGAGTCCACAGGCCCTGTGGAAAATAAACAGGCTCTGACCTGCGGATATAGGTGTTGTCCACAGTTTCCACAGCACCTATTAAGACGACCAATCTCTCTACCTAGGGGAAAGTCAAGAGCAACCTTCGAGCTGAGCCCGGAGCAAAAAATCCCGGAGTTGACACCTCCCGGCAACCGACGAAGATGGGCAGTCACACCCCCGAGCCCCGCGTCGCCGCTCCCCAGAGCCATCACCGCCCCGACGCCGTCCCTACCCACCACAGGAGGCTGATCCACGTGATGTTCCGGGTCGACCGAGACGTGCTCGCCGAAGCCGTCGCGTGGACGGCACGCAGCCTCCCCGCCAGGCCCTCGGTGCCGGTTCTCGCCGGCATGCGCCTCGAGGTCACCGAAGACCAGCAGCTCAAGCTCTCCGGGTTCGACTACGAGGTCTCCGCGGAGGTGACCCTCGAGCTGCAGACCGGCGAGGCCGGAGTGGTGCTCGTGTCGGGCCGTCTGCTCGCCGAGATCACCCGGGCCCTTCCTGCACAGCCTGTGGATTTCGTGGTGGAAGGCGCCAAGGCGGTCGTGACCTGTGGCAGCGCCCGGTTCACCCTGCTGACCATGCCGGTGGAGGACTATCCCTCCCTCCCGGCGATGCCGCCCGCCGCGGGCCGGATCGGCAGCGACGTGTTCGCCTCCGCCGTCGCCCAGGTGGCCACCGCGGCGGGCAAGGACGACACGCTGCCGATGCTGACCGGCGTCCGCATGGAGATCGACGGCGACACGGTCACGCTGGCCGCGACCGACCGCTACCGCCTCGCGGTGCGCGAGCTCCGCTGGCAGCCCGACCAGCCCGACTTCCAGGCGATCGCGATGATCCCGGGCCGCACCCTCGCCGACACCGCCAAGTCGCTGGTCACCGGCGCCGAGGTCGAGATCGCGCTGAGCTCCGTGGGCGGCAAGGGCGAGGGCATGATCGGCTTCAGCAGCTCCGGCCGCCGCACCACCACCCGGCTGCTCGACCCCGAGTTCCCCAAATACCGCTCGCTGCTGCCGACCGAGTTCTCCTGCCATGCCGATCTGGTCACCAGCGCCTTCGTCGAGGCCGTCAAGCGCGTGGCCCTGGTCGCCGAGCGCAACACCCCGGTGAGGCTGGCCTTCCGGGGCGACGAGGTCGTCCTCGAAGCGGGCAGCGGCGACGAGGCACAGGCTGTGGAAGTCCTGCCCGTCGAGTTCACCGGCGACGAGATCAACATCGCCTTCAACCACCAGTTCCTGCTCGAAGGCCTCGGCGCCATCGATTCGGACGTTGCTCGCCTGCAGTTCACCACCTCGACGAAGCCCGCCATCCTCACCGGTGGAAAACCTGTGGAAGATGGGGGCATACCTGACTACCGCTACCTGATCATGCCCATTCGCCTGTCCAGCTGATCCCCGGGTAGGACGAGCCAATCGGCATGACGGAAGATGGAACCCTGAGGGGGTGCTCATGCAGATTGGCATGATCGGGCTGGGCAAGATGGGCGGCAACATGGCCGAGCGGCTCCGCCGCGGCGGTCATGAGGTCGTCGGTTACGACCGCGATCCCGGCGTCAGCGACGTCGGCAGCCTCAAAGAGCTCGTCGACCGCCTGGAGGCGCCACGCGCCGTCTGGGTGATGGTCCCCGCCGGTGAGCCCACCCGGGCCACCATCGCGGCACTGGCCGACGAACTCGCCGAAGGCGACATCATCATCGACGGTGGCAACTCCCACTACGTCGACGACCAGAAGCACGGCAAGGAACTCGCCGCCAAGGGCCTGCGCTTCGTCGACGTCGGCGTCTCCGGCGGCGTGTGGGGCCTGAAGAACGGCTACGCCCTCATGGCGGGCGGCACGGCCGAGGACATCGCCCGGCTGCAGCCGATCTTCGACGCCCTCAAGCCCGAGGGCGACGACGGCTTCGTCCACGCCGGATCGATCGGCGCCGGCCACTTCGCCAAGATGGTCCACAACGGCATCGAATACGGCATGATGCAGGCCTTCGCCGAGGGCTGGGAGCTGCTCGAGGCCACCGACATCGTCACCGACGTGCCTGGAGCGTTCAAAAGCTGGCGGCACGGCACGGTCATCCGCTCGTGGCTGCTCGACCTGCTCACCCGGGCCCTCGACGAAGACCCCGGGCTGGAGAACCTCAAGGGCTTCGCCCAGGACTCCGGAGAGGGCCGCTGGACCGTCCAGGCGGCGGTCGACCACGCGGTGCCGCTGCCGGTCATCACGGCCGCGCTCTACGCGCGCTTCGCCTCCCGGCAGGACGACTCCCCGGCGATGAAGATGGTCGCCGCGCTCCGCAACCAGTTCGGCGGCCACGCCGTCACTGCCGCGGAAGGCGAATACGAGAAGGGCGCCGACGCCCCGGGCGCGGCCGACACCCCGATCGCCGAAGCCGACCGCTCCTGAATTCGGCCGGGCTCCCGCTTCGCGGCGGGAGCCCGTTACCGTTACCGGCATGTTCACCGCCCACCTGTCGCTGACGGACTTCCGGTCCTACCCCACCGCCGAGCTGGCGCTCGAACCCGGGGTTACCGCCTTCGTCGGGCCCAACGGGCAGGGCAAGACCAACCTGGTCGAGGCCATCGGCTACGTCGCCTCCCACGCGTCGCACCGGGTGGCGACCGACGCCCCCCTCGTCCGCCACGGCGCCGCCCGTGCCGTCATCCGCGCCCAGATCGAGCGTGACCAGCGGCGCGCGCTGGTCGAGCTGGAGATCAACCCGGGCAAGGCCAATCGCGCGAGGGTCAACCGCGCGCCGGTCTCACGGGCCAGAGACGCGCTCGGGGTGCTGCGGACCGTCCTGTTCGCCCCCGAGGACCTCGCCCTGTCGAAGGGCGACCCGTCGGAGCGCCGCAAGTTCATGGACGACCTGCTCGTCGCCCGCCACCCCCGCTTCGCCGGGGTCCGGGCCGACTACGAGCGCGCGCTCAAGCAGCGCAACGCGCTGCTCCGGACCGCCTCGCAGGCCCGCCGCAGGAGTCCCCGCCGGCAGATGGACGACGCCGCCTTCGCCCAGGCCGGTGCCGGGGACACGTTGTCCACACTCGAGGTGTGGGACTCCCACCTGATCCGCCACGGCGCCGAGCTGCTCGCCGCCCGGCTCGACCTTGTGGAGAACCTGCGACCCCTCGTGGCCAAGGCGTATGCGGAACTGGCGCCCGGTTCCGTACCGGCGGAGATCGGTTACCGATGGTTTTCCACAGACGACGCCGACCTGGGGACGGACCGCGCGGAACTCGCCGTACGGTTGGGACAGGCGCTGGCCGAGGCACGCGCGCAGGAGATCGAGCGGGGGGTCACCCTCGTGGGTCCCCACCGCGACGATCTGCTGCTGAAGCTCGGTGAGCTGCCGGCGCGGGGCTACGCCAGCCACGGGGAGTCGTGGTCGTTCGCGCTGGCGCTGCGGCTGGCCGCCTACGACCTGCTGCGTTCCGAAGGAGGCGATCCGGTGCTGATCCTCGACGACGTGTTCGCGGAGCTCGACTCGCAGAGAAGGCGGCGGCTGGCCGAGATCGTCGCCCCGGCCGAGCAGGTGCTGATCACGGCGGCGGTGGCGGAAGACGTACCGAAAGAACTGAGCGGTGCCCGGTTCGACGTCACCGAGGGGAGTGTGACCCGTGTCGGGTGACGATCCGAAGGAGTCGGCGGCCAAGGGGGCGGCGCTGGCGCGGGAGAAGCTCGCCCAGGCGAAGGCCGACGCGCAGCGGCGGGGGCAGTTGCCGCGCACCGAGCCGCGCAAGAAGAAGGGCGGCCCCAAGCGCGACTCAGGTGATCCGCTGACTTTCGGTGCGGCGATCGCCGACCTGCTGGCCTCCCGGGGATGGGAGGAACCGGTCGCGATCGGCGGGGTCTTCGGGCGCTGGCGGGAGATCGTCGGGGCCGAATTGGGGCTGCACACCCGTCCCGAGGCGTTCGAAGACGGCGAGGTCATCGTCTCGGCCGACTCCACCGCCTGGGCGACGCAAGTACGTTTGCTCGCTCCCACCCTGGTCAGAAGGCTGAACGAGGAATTGGGAGAGGGCACGGTGACCGCTGTGAAGGTCCGCGGGCCCAACCTCGCGCCTCCGCGACAGGCAGGCCACATCCGGGTGAAGGGAAGCCGTGGACCGGGTGACACTTTCGGCTGACGCGGGCTTCCACAAGATCATGTGATCTCTTGTGGAAAAGTCTTGCACCGGCTCGAAATCGCGTCTGACGCGTTGAACCCCTGTGGCCGGGGTGTCACACCAAAACCAAGATCATCGCATTAGAAGGCATCACAGCCCCCGTCAATGCCACCTGAGGCTCCCGGAGCCGGTAGAATGAAAGTGGACTTAAGGACACGTCCGTTTGCGTGTCACCCCGGCCGTGGCGAGCCGATTCCCCAGGGTGAGCGCATCGGGGCACTCACGACGGTGACGGGCACGGCAGGGAGCCATCCTATGTTTCCCTTCCGCGTGTCCGCGGCAGGAGGATTTCGCACTTGTCCTACGACGCAGGCTCAATCACCGTTCTCGAAGGTCTTGAGGCGGTTCGCAAGCGCCCGGGTATGTACATCGGCTCGACCGGAGAACGCGGTCTCCACCACCTTGTGTACGAGGTTGTGGACAACTCCGTCGACGAGGCCCTGGCGGGGGTTTGCGACCACATCGAGGTCACCCTGCTCGCCGACGGCGGCGTGCGGGTAGTCGACAACGGCCGTGGTATCCCGGTCGCCGAGCACCCGACCGAGAAGAAGCCGACCCTCGAGATCGTGCTGACCGTCCTCCACGCCGGCGGCAAGTTCGACGGCAAGTCCTACGCCGTCTCCGGTGGTCTCCACGGCGTGGGCATCTCGGTCGTGAACGCGCTGTCCAGCCGCCTCGAGGCCGTGATCAAGCGCGACGGCCACGAGTGGCGGCAGTCCTACCTGCACTCCAAACCCGTCACCGAGCTGATCCAGGGCGAGGCCACGGAGGAGACCGGGACCACGATCACCTTCTGGCCCGACGACACCATCTTCGAGACCACCACCTGGAACTTCGAGACGCTCTCGCGCCGCTTCCAGGAGATGGCCTTCCTCAACAAGGGCCTCACGATCGTCATCAGGGACGAACGGCCCGACCACGGCTCCGACGACGAGCCGACAGAGATCACTTACTTCTACGAGGGCGGCCTGTCCGACTTCGTCACCCACCTGAACTCCAAGAAGGAGTCGGTGCACAACTCGGTCATCGACTTCGAGGAGCACGGCGAGGGCATCTCGGTCGAGATCGCCATGCAGTGGAACGCCTCCTACTCCGAGTCGGTCTACACCTTCGCCAACACGATCAACACCGCCGAGGGCGGCACCCACGAAGAGGGCTTCCGCGCCGCGCTGACGACCATCGTCAACCGCTACGCGCGCGAGCAGAAGTTCCTCAAGGAGGGCAAGGACGACAACCTCACCGGTGACGACGTCCGCGAGGGCCTGACCGCGATCATCTCGGTCAAGCTGGCAGAGCCCCAGTTCGAGGGCCAGACCAAGACCAAGCTGGGCAACACCGAGGCCAAGTCGTTCGTGCAGAAGGCCTGCAACGACCACCTGCGCGACTGGTTCGAGCGCAACCCCGGCGAGGCCAAGGAGATCATCAGCAAGTCTCTCCAGGCCTCCCGCGCCCGCATCGCCGCCCGTCAGGCCCGTGACCTGACCCGCCGCAAGTCGCTGCTGGAGAGCGGTTCGGGGCTGCCCGGCAAGCTGGCCGACTGCCAGTGGAGCGAGCCCGAGAAGTGTGAGCTGTTCATCGTCGAGGGCAACTCGGCCGGTGGTTCGGCCAAGGGCGGCCGCGACTCGCGCTTCCAGGCGATCCTGCCCATCCGCGGCAAGATCCTGAACGTCGAGAAGGCGCGCATCGACCGCGTGCTGAAGAACACCGAGGTCCAGTCGCTGATCACGGCGCTCGGCACCGGCGTACACGACGAGTTCGACATCTCGAAGCTCCGCTACCACAAACTGATCCTGATGGCCGACGCCGACGTCGACGGTCAGCACATCACGACGCTGCTGCTCACCCTGCTGTTCCGCTTCATGCGCCCGCTGATCGAAGCCGGTCACGTCTACCTCTCACAGCCGCCGCTCTACAAGATCAAGTGGGACCGGAAGGGCGAAGACGCGTCCTACGCCTACTCCGACCGCGAGCGCGACGCCGTCATCCAGGCGGGCATCGATTCCGGCAAGCCCGACCCCCGTCCGCGTGACAACGTGCAGCGCTTCAAGGGCCTTGGCGAGATGAACGCCAACCAGCTCTGGGAGACCACGATGAACCCGGACACGCGGCTGCTCCTCCAGGTCACCCTCGACGACGCCGCCCAGGCCGACGAGATGTTCACCGTCCTCATGGGCGAGGAAGTCGCCCCTCGCCGGGAGTTCATCATCAGGAACGCGCGCGACGTGCGCTTCCTGGACGTCTAGACCGCGGCAGCCGAACCCCACCCTGTGAAGGATTGACGTGACGGAAGTTAACCTGCCTCCGGGCCCGCCGCCGGCTGACCGCATCGAACCGGTGGACATCCAGTCGGAGATGCAGCGCAGCTACATGGACTACGCGATGTCGGTCATCGTCTCGCGTGCCCTCCCCGACGTGCGCGACGGCCTCAAGCCGGTGCACCGCCGGGTGCTCTACGCCATGTTCGACGGCGGCTACCGCCCCGACCGCGGCTACTTCAAGTGCTCGCGCGTCGTCGGCGACGTCATGGGCTCCTACCACCCCCACGGCGACAGCTCGATCTACGACACCCTCGTCCGGCTGGCCCAGCCCTGGTCGCTGCGCTACCCGCTGGTCGACGGCCAGGGCAACTTCGGCTCCCCGGGCAACGACATGCCCGCGGCCATGCGATACACCGAGTGCAAGCTCGCCCCCATCGCCATGGAGATGCTGCGGGACATCGACAAGGAGACCGTCGACTTCCAGCCGAACTACGACGGCCGCTCCCAGGAGCCGATGGTCCTGCCGTCGCGCTTCCCCAACCTGCTGGTCAACGGCTCGGCCGGCATCGCGGTCGGCATGGCGACCAACATCCCGCCGCACAACCTGCGGGAGATCGGCGAAGCGGTCAAGTGGGCGCTGGAGAACTACGAGGCGAGTGAAGAGGAGCTCCTCGAAGGGCTCATCGCCCGGGTCAAGGGCCCCGACTTCCCCACCGGCGCGCTGATCGTCGGCAAGCGCGGCATCGACGACGCCTACCGCACCGGCCGCGGTTCGATCACGATGCGCGCGGTCGTCGAGGTCGAAGAGGACAACAAGGGCCGCCAGTGCCTGGTGATCACCGAGCTGCCCTACCAGGTCAACCCCGACAACCTGGCGCTGTCGATCGCCGAGCTGGTCAAGGAAGGCAAGATCAACGGCATCGCCGACGTGCGCGACGAGTCGTCGTCGCGGGTCGGCCAGCGCCTGGTGGTCGTGCTCAAGCGCGACGCGGTCGCCAAGGTCGTGCTGAACAACCTCTACAAGCACACCCAGCTCCAGACCACGTTCGGCGCCAACATGCTGGCCCTGGTCGACGGCGTGCCCCGCACGCTCAGCCTCGACCAGTTCGTCAAGTACTACATCGGCCACCAGATCGAGGTCGTGGTCCGCCGGACCCGCTACCTGCTGCGCAAGGCAGAAGAGCGGGCCCACATCCTGCGCGGCCTGCTCAAGGCCCTGGAGCGCCTCGACGACGTGATCGCCCTGATCCGCCGCTCGTCCTCCGCCTCGGCCGCCCAGCAGGGCCTGATGGACATGCTGGAGATCGACGAGACGCAGGCCCAGGCGATCCTGGACATGCAGCTCCGCAAGCTCGCCGCCCTGGAGCGCCAGCAGATCCAGGACGAATACGAGGGCCTCATGGTCCAGATCACCGACTACAACGACATCTTGAGCAGCCCGAGCCGCCAGCGTCAGATCGTCGGCGACGAACTCGGCGAGATCATCAACCGCTACGGCGACGAGCGCAAGACCGAGATCATCGCGTACGAAGGCGACATGTCCATCGAGGACCTGATCGCCGAAGACGAGATGGTCGTCACGATCACCCGCGGCGGCTACGCCAAGCGCACCAACACCGACCTCTACCGCGCCCAGAAGCGCGGCGGCAAGGGCGTCCGCGGCGCGCAGCTCCGCCAGGACGACATCGTCGAGCACTTCTTCGTCACGACAACCCACCACTGGCTCCTGTTCTTCACCAACAAGGGCCGGGTCTACCGGGTCAAGGCGTACGAACTGCCCGACTCCGGCCGCGACGCCCGCGGCCAGCACCTCGCCAACCTCCTCGCCATGCAGCCCGACGAGCGGGTCATGGAGGTCCTCGACCTCCGCGACTACGAGGTGGCCCCCTACCTCGTCCTGGCCACCCGCAGCGGCCTGGTGAAGAAGACCAGGCTCTCGGAGTACGACTCCCCGAGGTCCGGCGGCCTGATCGCCATCAACCTCCGGGACGACGACGAGGTCATCGCGGCCCGGCTGGTCTCCGAGGAAGACGACCTGCTGCTGGTCTCCAAGAACGCCCAGGCGATCCGCTTCACCGCCTCCGACGAGGCGCTCCGTCCGATGGGCCGCGCCACCAGCGGTGTGATCGGTATGCGTTTCGTCGACACTGATGAACTTCTGGCCATGAATGTCATGAGCCACGGTGATGACGTGCTTATCGCCACCGAGGGCGGGTATGCGAAGCGCACACCGGTTGAGCACTATCCGCTGCAAGGCCGGGGCGGAAAGGGCGTACTGACGGCGAAAATAGTCAGTGCCCGTGGCAAGCTGGTCGGAGCCGTCATGGTGGGACCCGAAGACGAAGTCTTCGCGATCACCTCCGCCGGTGGAGTGATCCGGACCAGCGCCGTAGAGATCAAGCAGTCCGGCCGTCAGACGATGGGGGTCAGATTGATGAATCTCGCGGAAGGCGACAGCGTGGTGGCCCTAGCCCGGAACGCCGAAGCGTTGGAGACTGCCGAAGCGGTGGAGACTGAGAACGGGGCAGGAGACGAGCAATGACCAACTCGGGCAAGACGAACACCGGGGCGGCCAAGAAACCCGCGTCTACCTCGGCTGCCTCGTCGTCGATGCGCGACGGGGTATCCGCCCGGATCGACGACGAGAACAACACGGCCGAGACCCCCAAGGTCCCCGGCCCACCACCCGCGGCGGGACCCAAGCCCGCGGGCGCGGCCCAGGGACCGGCGCAGGGGACTCCTGGGCAGCCTCCGAAGAAGGAGACGCCCAGAGCGCCCCAGAGCGCTCGGGACACTCCCAAGGACGACCCGAAGCCCAAGTCCGACGATTCCACCCTTCGCATCCGCCCGTCGGGCGGCGACAACAAGCCGTGGTCGCGGCCCCAGTCGCCCAACGGTGACCAGAACCGCCTGGCCGGCGACGAGCCGACGGCCGCCTACAAGGCGCCCCGTCTGCCCACGCCGGTCTCGGCCCCCGAGCCGATCGTGACGTCCTCTCGTCCGTCGGTCGAGCCGGTCACCGCCGAGCGTCCCGTCATCTCCACCGCCCCGAAGGACTCCTCCGGACGGGCACCGCGCAAGGCCCACCTGGTCCTGCGCCGCGTCGAGCCGTGGTCGGCCATGAAGTTCAGCTTCGTGGTCTCGCTGGTGTGCTTCGTCGTGCTGTTCGTGGCCGTGGCCGTGCTCTACGGCGTGCTGTCGGCCATGGGCGTGTTCGACGCCTTCGTCCAGGCCGTCAACCAGCTCACCCAGGGCGAGGGCGGGGCCGCGGCCTCGTTCAACATCGCCACCTGGTTCGAGCCGGTGCGGATCCTGGGGTACACGGCGCTGCTGGGGGCGGTGAACGTGGTTCTGATCACGGCGCTCTCTACCCTGGGGGCTGTGATCTACAACCTGTCGGCTGACCTGGTCGGCGGCGTCGAAGTGACCTTCTCGGAAGCCGAGTAGTTCGAGTCGTGATTCCGCGGTGCGACCACACCGCGGAACACGGTAAGCTTTACCCCGTCACCGCGCGAAAGCCGGTCGATGAGGGGCTATAGCTCAGACGGTTAGAGCGCTTCCCTGATAAGGAAGAGGTCCCAGGTTCAAGTCCTGGTAGCCCCACTCGGAGAGTAGGAGACCTGTGGTTAGCGGCTTTGCCGCTTTCCCCATGGTCTCCTTCGTCGTTTATACGGGGGGACGACCCCCCGAGCCCCCCCGATACGAGAGGGCTGCGCCCCCTCGCGCTCCCCCTGGCCGCTTCGCGTCCCTGCGTCGCTGTCGCTCCGGGTCGCTTTGCTCCTTGCGAAGGGCTCCGCCCCTCGCGCTCCCTGGAGGGCCTCGCTTCGCTCGGGTCGAACTGATTTCTTTCTCCGTTACGGCTCCGCCTGGCCAGCCACCCGACCTCTGTGTGGCCGCTCGAGGGCCACAGGACTGATGTGGTTCGTGGAGTCATGACTTGCCCTCTGGTCCATGTGAGAACCATCTTGAGAGCCTCCTTCTCGCTCCAGGTCGTTGCTAGGCGAGACAGCCTTGGGCGCGAGCGGCACAACGCCTCTGGACGCTCTTCAGGACTCGATCAAGGTCCTTAGGGGTGATCACGGTGCTTCGTTCGGGGGCGAGGGACGTTCGTGGCGATCGGCGCCGGATCGGTATCTGATCATGCTGGGCGTCGAATCTGGTTACGACATCGCCAGTAACGCCTACAACAGCGAGGGCCAGAGCCAGGGGTGGCAACGGTGGCCCATCCCTGATCCAGAGCTGCCGAAAGTCGATGTGTACGGCTTCGGCAGCGTGTTGCCGGCCGACCGTGAGACGGCCATGTTGATGGGGCTGCGGACCGGGCACTCTGTGCTGCGGCGGTACAGCGTGTGGTTCCACGCGAAGGTGTGGATCCGCATTGAGGTCAGCTCGTTTTCAACGCTGATCTGATCCCGGACTTCATGCGAGCCGATCTCGTCGGAGAGCTTGACGCCGTTTGTCGGCATCTGGAGAAGGGGCGAGGGCCGGTGTTGCGGGAGGTCACCGTGATGGCCTGAATGCCGTATGAGAACGAGCGGGAACGGCTGGAGATCGAGGCCGGAGCGCCGATTCTGCTGATCCGGCGGATCATGTGCGGCCGTGACGGCTAGGTGCTGGAGATGACCGAGATTCGTGGCGCGGCCGGGCACTTCGAAACCACCAGCGTGAGTGTGTCTCCTGACCAGGATTTGGGCCGGAGCGCTCCGAAGTCTGCCGAAGGTGGACGGGTCATCCTGACGCGTAGTGGCTCAGGGTTTCTTTACTGGTTCAAGCCGCCGTCCTGCGGGCGTCGGGGCGCGGTCCGGCCTGGCGCGGCCGGGCGTGCGGCTCTTCGGCCGGTCCCGGCTGCGCCACCTCCCCGCGCCCGATTCAGAAGGGCCAAGTAGCCGGCCTTCGGCTACTTGGGAGGTTGCCAGCCGGATTTTCCGCTTGGACCATGCATGCAGGCCTCAGTCGGCAAAAAGTAAATAAGTGTCAAAGGTAATAAATCGGTCACAGCCTGGAGGAATGATGTCAACCTGCCCAGGCATTTCCGATACGCAGCGGACATCTGGCCGGTAGCTTGCATGAGCATGAGGCGCATATGGGGCAGTGCATTGGGCATCGGCGCTGTGGTTGCTCTGATCGCAGCAGTCGTTATCTATGTTTTGCGGACGACCGAATCTGGATCATTTGATCCGATTTCGGCGATATTTGCCCTGCTTTCAGTCGGGCTCACTGCTTCCCAGATATACCAATCCAAGCGAAACTTCAACGTCAAGGATGTCGCCAACGACCTTAGGGAGGAGATCAAATATCAACTGGCGCAGTCAAGGCGCCATGCTCTCGGAGGCGAAACTCGGGCCATCGACATCCATTGTCGGATTAACTCGGAATTGCAGGGTAGTAAGAGTTCTAGGCCTTCTCGAAAAAATATTCTCTGGGAAGATGTTATTCGCTATTACCTCGACAATGAGCCGCATCGGATGGTGATCACCGGAGCGGGTGGTTCGGGGAAAACAGTACTTGCCATGGATGTAATCCTGAAATGGATCAACAAGCCCTCTGAGAATGAGCCCGTACCTATTTTGATTCCTGCAGCCGATCTTGACATCCGTCATCCGGTCGCTGATGCGGTATCCAAATGGGTGGTGGGATTCATAACGCAAGAGTATCGATTATCAAAGACCGCTGCATGGAGGCTCGTTCGTGCGGGGATGATCATCCCCGTATTTGATGCATTAGACGAGATGGACCGTGACGACCGTGACGACCGTCAAAGTATACGTAGAATTACGTACGCGATCAACGCCTTTAATGCCTACGTTGATGGTCGCTACAAAGGGAAGTTGATAGCGACCTGCCGAACCGACCGATATGCCAGGCTGCGTGAATCGAATACCTCTGTTAAGGATGCGATCCACGCCGAACTCCTCCCTGTGGACCCAGCAGAAGCGAAGAGATTCTTAAGGGCTCGTGCCTCGGATGTGAGCATTTGGCGACCGGTTTTCGACGTGATGAAACCCGGTCGCCCTCTTGCCGCTGCGCTCAGCACCCCCTGGAGGCTTGTGCTCGCGTCCACCGTCTACAGTTCCCGTTATGGAGACGGTAGTGGAGGAAACCCGTCCGAGCTGGTCGGCCCGGAAATGGACTCGGAAGAGAAAATCCGCGATCATCTGATCACGGACTACATTCCGGCAGTTGTGGGCGATGAAAGGAAAGTCGCCGGCATTGCCGCCAATCGCGTTCGAGATTATCTGGCGACTATCGCGGCCTATCTCGACCGTAACTCTCAAAGCGAATTAATAATCCGCGGGAGATCTCTGCCGGACGTCGACATCGCCCCGCTAGAGCTGTGGCCGCTCTCTGGCGGACGACGTCCTCTTTATATAAACGCTCTCCTGCTGGCTCTGGTCCTTTTTGTCGGCAATCAGGTTGCGCTGATGTATGGTCCGGTCGGTCGGGTAGTCGCCCCGTTTTTTGGCGGTCCATCGATCCTCGGATCCCTCGCCTTCGTGTTCTGGCAGGCATGGCCGCAGCGCGCGGCCGTTTCCTATCCTGCCATTTTGGCCAGCCTAGGGCTTGGATTTCTCTTCGGGATAGTCACTGTCGGCTCCGCCGGACTGATTCCCGTCGTACTGATGACGGCCCTCTCATCAGTGGTCCTGTGGATATCGATCGGGAGCCTATTCGACCTGGTTGGCTATCAACGTCGACGTAAGGTTCCTTATGATCTAACCCCCCGAAGCGGTATCCGTAATGAACTGACCTTCAGCGCCGCAGTTACCGTTTTGGTCGGTGTCTCCCTCGGTCTTGTCTTCGGCGTATCCATCGGAGCCAAATTCGGAAGCCCGCTCGGCATCGCGTTGGGAAGCGTGGCTGGCGTGACCTTCGGCCTGGTGGCCGGATTGACGTTCGGGTGCAAAGCCGTGCGTTATGTCATTCTTCTCGCATGTAGTACACGGCTGAGCAAGAATCCGCTTCCATGGCGACTCGCCCGCTTTCTTGACGATTGTCACCAGGTCGGTCTGCTGCGTCGTTCCGGAACTTTTTACCAGTTCCGTCACAGAGAAGTTCAGGAGTACCTGGCACGTCAGCATAGGGCCGCAAAGTGACAACGCACCAGGTTGTTGCCGCCCGTGCGACCGGGAATCGCAGAACGAGCGAGCACAAGCCCGGACCAAGGGAGAACCGCCCCCTCGCCGGGTGTCTAACTGGGTGACAATCGACCCGGAAGCCGGTGGACCGCCGTGGAAGCCCATGGACTATCCGTGCAGGTGAGAGCAGGTATTGCCCCTGATCTCGACTCCACCCGCCTTGCCTGATAAGGACGAGGTCCCAGGTTCAAGTCCTGGTAGCCCCACTCGGAGAGTAGGAGACCTGTGGTTGGTGCCCTTCGGGCACCTTTTCCATGGTCTCCTTCGTCGTTTATACGGGGGGACGATCCCCGATACGAGAGGGCTTTGCCCCTCGCGCTCCCCCTGGCCGCTTCGCGTCCTTTGGTCGCTGTCGCTCCCGGTAGCTTCGCTCTTTCCGAAGGGCTCCGCCCCTCGCGCTCCCTGAGAGGCCTCGCTTCGCTCGGGTCGAGTTTCTTGCCTTTTCTGTTACGGCTTCGCCTGGTCGGCCATCCGTCGTACGAGGATTTACTCGGTTCTCAATGTGGCCCCGAGAGGCAGTCGGCCTGCACGTCTGGCTGGTAGCCAGGCCAGCACCATCGCGACCGCCACGACGGCCGGGATGAGGGTCGGCGACGGGACCGTGGGAGGGACGTACGCGACCGGTGTCAGGTCGGCGACCACCCGCCACGTCATCCGGCCGAGTGCGATCCCCAGCGGGACTCCCGCGACCAGGCCCGCCACCGCTAGGGCGAGTGCCTGGGATAGGACGGTCAGGTGGGCTTGTGCAGGTGTCAGGCCCAATACCCGGAGGGCTGCGAAGTCGCGGGCGTTGCGTCGTACCGTCGAGCCGGATGTGTATTCGGTGGCTCCTGCGGCGAGGAGGCTGAGGAAGACGCCCAGTAGGCCGGGGAGTATGACCACGTTCCGGATCGAGGTCTGGCGTTGGGGTTCGTCGATCGGGTCGCCGCCCAGCTGGGCCGGGTCGGTGCCGGGGCGCACGGATGCCAGGATGAAGTGGAAGGTGAAGCCGCCGCCTGGGAAGAGTCGGTCGAAGCCGGGCTTGGTCACCCACGCGCCGTCGTCGTAGTCGTTGTGCGGGGCCTTCGGTACGAGTACGTGGCCCGTTACTCGCAGTCCGGCCACCACGTCGGGGTCGCCCAGCGCGGCGGCGGTTCTTGGGGCCAGGGCGATCTCGGTCTCGTCGGTGGGCATGTGGCCTGCCAGTAATGCGGTGGGCAGTGCTTTGCCGGCCAGCGGGGCGTAGCTGAAGACCGGGATCGAGACGTCTCCGGTGGAGAGCACTCCCATGTACGTATCGTTCACCCCGGTGACGGCGTCGTTCGCCGTCCACGCGTCGGCGGGGGACGTCGGCCACTCCTCGCTGTCGAGGCCGGTCATCGTGGCCAGTTCGAAGGTCTGGCCGAACCGTCGTGGGTCGTCGGCGGCGTCCAGGGCGCCGGCCTGGAAGGTCAGGGCTCCGATCACTCCGGCGACGCCCGCGATCACTCCGGCCAGGGCGGGTCTGACCGGCTCGAAGGCCAGTCGCATGCCGTACACGACGGGAACCGGCGCTCTTGCGCGGTCGGCCAGCCGGGCCAGTGTTGATCGGTGCGCTCTGCGGCCTTCGCCGGGGCGGATGATCGCGCCCAAGGCCGCCGCGAGCAGCACTGGGGCGGCGACCGCTGGGTAGACGGGCCAGTCGGCGTACACTCCCGGGTCGGGTTCCAAGGCTGCTGCTCCGCCTAGGGGGAAGAGCAGCGACAGGGGGAGTGCGGCGGCGATCCCGAGCAGGGTTCCGGCGGCCGATGCGGCGACCGGGGCGGCGGAGAAGGCGACCTGAGCTTGGCGGGACGACATTCCCAGGACTCGTAGGGTCCGGATTTGGGGCGCCGAGCCTGCTGCGTGGCGTCCGGCCAACTGTGCGGTGAACAGCAGGCCCGCCAGTAGCGCGGTGCCGCCGAGCGCGGCGAGGACGACTGCTTCGAAGGCGGCCGCGTCTTCGGTGTGCCGCAGGATGGCGGCCAGGTCGAGGATCTCGATGTCCGTTCGGTTGGTGAGAACGGCGAAGTTCTCTCGGAAGGCGGGGAGGGCGGCTGCGCCGCCGGTGAGCCGGATGGCCGCGTTGACGGGTACGTCGGTTTCGATGTGGGCGTACCTGGCGGCGAAGGCCGGGGTGACGCGGAGTTCCGGATACATGAGCATGAGCGGGCTTCTGGCGGCGCCGACCACGCGTAACGGCTGGGGGATCTTGTCCGGTCCCACGTGGACGGTGACCTGGCTACCGATCGTCAGGCCGTTGGCGGCGAGGAACTCGGGTGAGGCCCACGTCTCGTCCGCGGATGTCGGTTCGCGGCCTTCGATCAGCACCGGGTGTTCGACCACGCCGATCTCGTGCTCCGGTGGGTAGCCGATCGACGGTCCCTCTGAGGAGAGCGTGGTCAGGCGGAAGGGGTAGACGGCCGCGACGCCGGGCAGGCGCGCCACGGCGGACCAGTCGAAGCCGGTCTGGTTCGGCTGGACCAGCGCCGTGGCGGGAGTCGTGGCCTCCTCCAGCCGATCGCCCGCCGACGCGCCGCGATGGGCGCCTGACAGGACGGCTACGACGACCGTGCAGGTCACCGCGACCATCAGGACGAGGACCAGGAGAGATCGCCGGCGGGCGCGCGCGTCGAGCAGGATCCAGTGCCACACGGTCTCAGCGTGGCCGCCGGGGAATCGCCGGGACAGGGGGTTGTCCCGCAAGGGCGCGTCAGCTTCGCGTGGCCAGGTCGAAGGTGGTGACCAGTTCTTCGGCGGCGGCGACGGGTTCGAGGCCGGTGACCAGGCGGTCGGCTACGGCGTCGATGGTCGCGCGGACTGTCATGGCCATGAGGTGGGGGTCGAAGGCGCGGAACTCGCCTGCTTCGCGGCCCTGGTCGAACAGTTGGGCCAGTAGGGCCAGGGCTGGGTTTCCGGCACCTGTCGGCTGGGTGTTGAAGGCGATCTGCTGGACCGCGCGTATGTGGGCGGGGTTGGCGGCGATGAACTCCACGTTGGTGCGGATGTAGGTCGCCAGCTTCTCGCGGGAGCTCTCTGCGGTCACGATCTTCGGGTGCATGTACGCCGCCGCATCGGTGAGCACCTTCGTCAGGACGGCTGCCAGCAGGTCGTCTTTGGTGGCGAAGTGGTAGGAGATCAGGCGTTTGCTGCTCAGGCCCGCGTGGCCGCAGATCGCTTCGAAGCTCGTTCCCGTGAAGCCGCGCTCTGCCAGGACCTCGATCGTGGCCTGCACGATCTGGTCTCTGCGGGCCTGGGTCGCGCTGGCTCGGTCGACCGGTGCGGGCATGGTGGGCCTTTCCGCTTCGGTGGCCCTCCCGCCGAGCCTGGTCAGGTCAGTTTGCCAGGCCGGCGGGGGCTCGGGAACGCGGCTCGGACGGCGTGCCGGGTGGCCAGGATCGCTACTCCGGCCAGCAGGAGGCCGATGAGGCCCTGGTCGAACTTCATCCACAGCGGGTAGCCGCTGTCGGGGGCCACGCAGATCAGGACGATGCCGATGGTGCCGAGGATCGAGATGGTCCTGATCCTCACGTAGGCCGAGCGCTTGCCTCTGATCGCCTGTCCGGCCAGCGCGATCAGCCAGAGCGAGGCGGCGGCCACGGCGGCGCTGCGGATCCACACCACCCAGTTGACCAGGTCGGGGTGGTTCCGCAGTGCGGCGGCGGTGATCAAGGTGGCCACTGACACCACCGCCATTCCGATGAACAGGGTCCGGATGCGCTGGAGGTGCAGCAGTACTTTGTTATCCATGTGAGTAATAGTTATACAGGTGGATAAAAAATTCAATCCCTAACGTGCGCCGGCGACGCCGATCAGGTTGCCCTCGGGGTCGGTGAAGTGGCCCACCACCAAGGTGCCGGGGGTGCCGTCGGGGCCCATCTGGCGGGTTCCGCCGAGGGATTCGGCCTTCCGGAGGGCGGTTTCCACATCCGGGACGCCCACGTAGAAGACGACGTGAGGCCGGTGACCGGGGCCGCCGCCGACGCCGCCGTTGAGATCGGTGGGGCCGGTGTTGACGAAGCCGTACAGGCCGGGCTGGGAGATGTTCCGGCTGATCGTGTCGCCCAGTTGGAAGTTCCAGTCGAACAGCTCGCGGTAGAACTCGTGGAGCTTCGCGGGGTCGGTGCCGATGATCTCGAAGTGGACGACTGGCTGTCCCATGGTCGACTCCTTGGTTGTTAATAACAACTTGCTAGTCTTTGTTAACAACCTAGCCAACGAGGGGTGCCGTGCCAACGAGCCGGAGCTATGGGGATGCCTGTGGGATCGCGCGGGCCCTCGACGCCGTCGGGGAACGGTGGGCGCTGCTGGTGGTCCGGGAACTGCTCCTCGGGCCGCAGCGGTTCACCGAGTTGCGCCGGGCGCTTCCCGGAGCGAGTTCGAACCTGCTCTCCGACCGGCTTCGCGAGCTGGAGGGGCGGGATGTTCTTCGCCGCCGCAGGCTGCCGGCACCGGCGAGTTCGTGGGTGTACGAACTGACCGCACGAGGCCGCGAGCTGGAGCCGATCGTGCTCGCTCTGGGCGGGTGGGGCATCGGCCTTCCACTGCCGCCCGAGCCGACGACTCTCAGCGCCACCTCGGTCATGCTCTATCTGCGGGGCGCCGCCAGGCCCGCGGCCGCGATCACCTGCCGCATCGAGCTCGGCGACCGCGTGTGGACCGTCCGGGCCGAAGACGGCCGGGTGCGGGTCGAACCCGGCGAATCCGACGAAGCGGAGGCGGGCCTGCGTACCGACCCGAAGACCCTCAACGCGCTGCTCGACGATTCGGCCCTGCTCGACGCGGCCGTCGCCGACGGGAGGGCCGTCGTCACCGGTGATCCGGTGGCTCTGCGCGCGCTCTTGCGCGTCAGCTGAACAACGAGTGGCGGTTGCCGCGCTTGTGGCGGCGGCGGATCACCGCGACCAGGTCGACGACCGCGATCAACGCGAGGACGGCCAGGATGATGCCCAGGGCCAGGACTCCGGCGAGGAAGGCCACGACGGCCAGGGCCGCGCAGACGATCAGGCCGAAGGCGGCCAGGGCGATGCGCAGGGTGAGCGGGCTTTCCGGTCGCTCCGACGTGGGCGAGACGGTGTCCCAGAACTTGTCGCGAACGTTTCTCATACGCCTCCCCCTTTCCCGGCTGGGCTGGCTTATGTGCAGTAATACGTGCTCAGCGGCTTGTGCGTAGTTATGCGCAGAGGGGGCCTGGGGCTCCGACCTAGCGTTTGCGTCGTCCGGAAAACGCAACACATCAGGGGTTTCCGGACAGCGACTCAAACGGAGGAAAAAGTGCAGAAGGTTGGCAAGCTGCTCCTCGGAACCGTCCTGGCCGGTGTCGTGGCCACGGGGGTTGCCGTCGTCCCGGCCGCAGCGGCATCGGCGTCGGCGACCACGGTCTCGGCTTCCCCGGCGGGCTCCAGCTGGGACCGGTTCGAGCGGGGCGACGGGCGCTTCGACTACCGGTGGGGCAAGAAGAGCGGCCGCTACTGGCTCGACATCCGCTTCTGGGACCGTGACGACGACGACCGCGACTTCGCTTTCTTCGACGTCTGGTACAAGGACAACGGCCGCTGGTCGCACTACAAGCGCTACAAGACGGACGACTTCTTCAGCAAGCACATCGTCTTCGGCAAGAACGTCGACGACTTCCGCGTCCGCGGCGGCTACGGTCACGGCAGCTCGTTCGGCTGGGGTGGCTGGCACTTCCGTTAATCGTCAGACGGGGTGCTGATCGTCTGAGGGTCCGGACCTTTCATGGTCCGGGCCCTCACTCGTGTCCGACGACGGTTTTGGAGACGAGACGCTCGTCGGTGAAGCAGAGCCGATAGGCGTTGGAGGAGGCCGATTTCGTGCTGTAGTACACGCAGTTCTGGCCCTGGGACTCGGGTGGTGCGTCGTCCGGGGGGCCGTCTCTGGTGAAGGCGGGCAGGCCGGTGGCCGGGGCGCCCACCTTCAGGCGGTCGTACGCGACCTGGTCCAGGACCGAGAACGACGCGGTGACCATGCTGATGGGGATCGTGAGCAGGACGATCCCGGCCAGGACCGCCAGCGGGACCACGACGGTGTGCAGCAGGCGGCGTCGCACCTGGCGCCGGGCCCGGCCCAGTTCCGTGGTGGAGGTGCTCGGCCGTGGGGGCGCGCCGTCGACGGCGGGCAGGTCGGCGACGAGTTCGAAGCCACCGTCGGGGGTCGGGCCGGTGCGCAGGGTGCCGCCCGCGAGTCGGACCCGCTCCCCCAGGCCCAATAGACCGGAGCCGCCCGAGGCGACGCCGGGCAGGGATGCCGTCGCCGCAGGGGAGTTGAGCACGGCCAGGCGCACGGTCGTCTCGTTCCGGGTGAGCCGGGCGTGGACGGTGGCGCCCGGGGCGTGTTTGGCGGCGTTGGTCAGGGCTTCCTGGAGCAGGCGGTGGACGGCGAGACCGACCATGGGAGGCAGGCCGTCCGGGTCGCCGACGCGTTCGAGGGTGACGGTCATGCCGGAGTCGCGGGCGCGGGCGACGAGGGACTCGGCGGTCTCGTCCGGCGAGATCGGTTCTTCGTCGTCGGTGCGCAGGACGCCGATGATGTCGCGGAGGCGTTCGGTCGCGGTTCCGGCGGCCTGTCTCAGTTCGCCGATGGCGGCGCGCTGCCGGGGGTCCAGCGCGGGGTCGAGTTCCAGGACGCCGGCGCGTAGCGCGATCAGGGTCAGTTCGTGGCCGAGGGAGTCGTGCATGTCGCCGGCGATGCGGGCCCGTTCGCGGATGCGGGCGCGGTCGGCGACGGCGCGCTGCTCGTGTTCCAGCCGGGCGGCCAGGCGCCAGCCCGTACCGACGAGTTCCGCATATTGCCTGCGGTAACGGCCGGCCAGCCAGGGGAGGCCGACGGTGAGCAGGAGCGTCAGCAACTGCGTCGGCCAGCCCCACAGGTCGCGGAGGACGAGCGCCGACAGCGGCAGTCCGGTCACCGCGACGCCGGCGAAGAACCACAGGGCCGGGCGGGAGTCCATCGTCCGGTGACCGGCCAGGTAAGCGAAGATCACCAGCGTCGTCCAGTAGACGGGCGTGAACATCTGCACGTCCTGGAGCAGGCTCAGCGCCACCGGCACGGCCAGTGCCGTGAGCGGGCGTTTCCGGCTCACCGCCACGGCGGCGCCGAGCAGCGGGACGCTCACCGCGGCCGTGATCACCTCGCGGCCGTGCAGGGAGGTCGCCGCCACGACCGGAGGGGCGCACGTCACCAGCCACAGTCCGACGTCGAACAGACGGGAGAACCGCATGTCCCTATTGTTCGGGAACGAGCCCGGCCTCGTAGGCGAGGATCGCGGCCTGGACGCGGTTCCTGAGGTCGAGACGGGCGAGGATCTGGCTGACGTATCCCTTGACCGTGCCCTCGACCAGGTGCAGGCGGCCGGCGATCTCGGCGTTCGACAGGCCCGCGCCCACCAGGGCGAGGACGTCGCGTTCGCGGACGGTCAGCTCCGCCACCCGGGCGTTCGCCGCGGCCTGTCGCCCGAGCGGTCCGGTGCCGAGGCGGGCGATGACGCGTCGCGCGATGGCGGGGGAGAGATAGGCGCCGCCTTCGGCCACGGCGCGGACGCCGCTGATCAGTTCGCGAGGGTCGCCCGACTTGAGCAGGAAGCCGGACGCGCCGTTGGCGAGCGCTCCGGTGACGTGTTCGTCTTCGGAGAAGGTCGTGAGCATCACGACGGCGACCTCGGGGAGGACCCGGCGGAGTTCCGCCGCCGCCCGGAGGCCGTCGAGGACGGGCATCCGGATGTCGAGCAGGCAGAGGTCCGGGCGGTGCCGAAGGGCCAGGTCGACGGCCTGGCGACCGTCGCCCGCCTCCGCGACGACCTCGATGTCGCCGGCCGTGCCGAGGATGGCGGCCAGCCCGGCCCGCATCAGTGCCTCGTCGTCTGCCAGCAACACCCGGATCATCGCGCGCTCCTATCGGGGGCGTCCCAGGCTACTGGTGTGGACGAGCCGGGCGACCACCACGGCGGCGGCGGCCAGCGCACCGGTGGCGGCCCAGACGTAGAGCGCGAGCCAGCCGTAAGTGATCTGGTCCATCGTGCCCACCCGGTTCAGCAGGAAGCCCATCACGTGGGCGAGACCGGCGAAGAACGCGATCGGCAGGGCGTAAGGGATCAGGCGCCACAACGAGCGGCCGGCCCAGCGGCGGGCCCGGAGGACGCCGAGGACGCCGAGACCGAGATTGAGCAGCGTCAGGGCGGCCAGCCAGGGGTCCACCGTCGTGCTGAAGGGGACGGCACCTTCGTCGGGGCGGCCTTCGAGGAGGTCGACCAGGGCGTCGGTGATGATCATGGAGTCGTCGCCGGAGATCATCCCGGTGTTGGTGACGACGGCGATGCCGTATCCGCTCGCGGGCAGGAGGGTCTGCGCGGAGTTGTGGGTGAGCAGCCAGCCGGTGTGCCGGATCTGGGGCGCGCCCCCTGCGGTCTTTCCGGTCTTCCAGCCCATGGCGTAGTCGCTGCCGCCGACACCGGAGGGGGTGTGCGTCATCTCGATCGTCGCGTCGGAGCCGTTCTGGGCGATCAGCCACTTGGCCATGTCGGCGGCGGTGCTGACGACGCCGAACGAGCCGTTGACGAACCATTTCGGGTGGGAACGCCTGATGAGCTGCCCGTACGCGCGGATGTAGCCCTCGCCCGCGCCCGGCAGGTCCCGGGTGGTGTTCACCGTTCTGGTGGACGTCATACCGAGCGGGCCGAAGACGGTGGCGGCCATGTGGTCGGCGAACGGCACGCCGGTCACCACCTCGACCAGCCGGGCCGCGACCGCGTAGTTGGGGTTGTGGTAGGTCTCCTTCGTGCCGGGGTCGGTGGTCAGGGAGGCCGTGCGCAGCATGGCGACGGCGTCCTTGAGCGTGTCCGGAGCGGGGAGCGTGAGCTCGGGGAAGGTCTGGTCGCTCATGCCGGAGGTCTGGTTGAGCAGGTCGCGTACGGTGATCCGGCCGGCCCGGGGGTCGGCCATGGTGAACTCCGGCAGGTATTTCTGGACGGGCGCGTCGATGTCGATCCCCGTCCGCAGCACGGCCAGTGCCGTGAACGACTTGGACAGCGACGCCAGCGGCATCGGGGTGTCCTTCGTGATGGCCTCGCCATCCGCCGTGTGGCCGTATCCCGCGGTGTGGACGACCTGATCGCCCTTGGTGACCGCGACCAGGGCACCGGGCAGGTGGGTGCGCTCGATGTAGCCGCGCACATAGGCGTCGATCGCCGCCGAGGTCAGTTCGCCGGTCCCGGCGCTCGCGGGTCCCGCCGTGAGCAGGACACCGGTCAGAGCGGCGATCGCCGCGACTTTTCGCATGTGAGGAACGCTAGGAGCCGGTGGGGCGGCCGCTCTGCCGACGATCGGAAGGACCTCATCTGACTTTCGTCAGGTGAACTTTTGTCGCTTATGAGGTAATTGTCCGCTTATCCCGGGAACCGCGCCTCCGACAGGACGAAGCGACGGAGGTGTGATCATGAAGGCGCTCGTGTACGAGGGCCCCCGGGAAGTCGTCGTCGAAGACGTTCCCGACGCCCGGATAGAACGCCCGACCGACGTCCTGGTGCGGGTCACCACCGCGAACATCTGCGGCTCTGACCTGCACATGTACGAAGGCCGCACCAGCATGGAGACCGGGCGTGTGCTCGGGCACGAGAACCTCGGTGAGGTCGTCGAGGTCGGGTCGGCGGTCGATCGGATCACGGTGGGCGACATGGTGTGCCTGCCGTTCAACATCGCCTGCGGGCACTGCAAGAACTGTGAGGCCGGGTTCACCGGCTTCTGCCTGACCGTCAACCCGGGCGTGGCGGGGGCCGCCTACGGCTACGCCGGCATGGGGCCCTACGAAGGGGGGCAGGCCGAGTTCCTGCGGGTGCCGTACGGCGACTTCAACTGCCTGCGGCTGCCCGACGACGCCAGGGAGAAGGAGAACGACTACGTCATGTTGTCGGACATCTTCCCCACCGGGTGGCACGCGACCGAGCTGGCGGGGTTGCGTCCGGGCGAATCGTGCGTCGTGTACGGCGCCGGGCCCGTCGGGCAGATGGCGGCCTACTCCGCGCTGCTCAAGGGGGCGAGCAAGGTCATGGTCGTCGACCGGCAGGCCGATCGGCTGAAGGTCGCCGAGAAGATCGGGTGCATTCCGATCGACGACTCCACGGGGTCGGCGGTCGAGCAGATCCTCGATCTCACCGACGGCGAGGGGGCCGACCGGGGGTGTGAGTGCGTCGGCTACCAGGCGCACGATCCACAGGGTGGGGAGAAGTCCGACGCGGCGCTGAACAGCGTGGTCATGTCGGTGCGGCCCACCGGGGGCATCGGCGTGGTCGGGCTGTTCCTGCCCGACGACCCCGGGAACGCCGACGAGGCGGCGCGGGCCGGGAAGATCCCGTTCGACATGGGGCACTTCTGGTTCAAGGGCCAGTCGATGGGGACGGGGCAGGCGAACGTGAAGGCGTACAACCGGCGGCTGCGGAACCTCATCCACACCGGCAGGGCGACGCCGTCGTTCATCGTCTCGCACGAACTGCCGCTCTCCGAGGGGCCCGAGGGTTACCGCCACTTCGACGCCCGCGACGAGGGCTGGACCAAGGTGGTCCTCCACCCCTGAACAGGCAGAAGGCTCATTTTCCGTTACGGCTCCGCCTGGCCGGCACCGCCCGCCGCCTCCGGCCCGCTTCGCGCTCGGCGCCAACCGGCCGCTCCCGGTGCCGCGCCGTCACGGGCCAAGACGTAGCGGGTGAACACGGTGCCGTCTTCGACGACCGTTCCCGTGTGGGCGAAGCCTGCCCGCACGGCCACGGCCGACGACGCCGTGTTCCCGGGCTCCACCTTGATCACTAGCAGCAGTGCGCCCTCGGAGAACGCGTACCGGCAGGCGAGGAGAACGGAACGCGTGGCCAGGCCCTTGCCGCGCCACGCCGGATAGAGGCCGTAGGCGATGTTGACCTCGTCGGCGCCGAAGCGGAGATCGAGGGTTCCGGCCAGGACGCCGTTCACGCGGATGCCGAAAGCGCGCAGCGGGCCGTGAATCTTCCATTGGGTCATGCAGTGGTGGAGGTAGTCCGCGGTGGCTTCGCGGGTCGAGGGGCCGCCGGTGTACCAGCGGATCAGCTGGTCGTCTTCGCCCGTCAGGTGGGCGTCGAGGTCGTCGGGGGACAGCGGGGTCAGGATCGGTTCGTCCATGAGGGGCCCTCACGTCATGTCCGAGAAATCCGCAGGTGGTATGTACGGTACTGCGGCTTTTTCAAGGAGGATCTCATGAGCCACGATCTCGAACTCGTCCAGCAGGCCAACGCCACCGGCAAGATCCCGGCGGTATTCGTCCACGGCCTGTGGCTCCTGCCGAGTAGCTGGGACAGATGGGCGGCCGTCTTCGAGGAAGCCGGGTTCGCGCCGGTCACGGCCGGCTGGCCGGACGACCCGCACACCGTCGAGGAGGCGCGCGAGCACCCCGAGGTGTTCGCGAACAAGACCGTCGGGCAGGTCGCCGACCACTTCGCCGATCTGATCGGCAAGCTCGACCGCAAGCCCGTCGTCGTCGGGCACTCCTTCGGCGGGCTGCTCACCCAGATCCTGGCCGGGCGCGGGCTGTCGGCCGCGTCGGTGGCGATCGACCCGGCGCCGTTCCAGGGCGTGCTGCCGCTGCCGTTCTCGACGCTGCGGGCGGGCTCGCCGGTGCTGGGCAACCCGGCGAACCGCCACCGGGCCGTGCCGCTGACCTATGAGCAGTTCCGGTACGCCTTCGCCAACGCCGTCACCGAAGAGGAGGCCCGCGAGCTGTTCGACGAGTTCGCCGTCGCGGCTCCGGGGGCGCCGCTGTTCCAGGCGGCCGTCGCCAACTTCAACCCGTGGAGCGAGGTCAAGGTCGACAGCCACGCCGAGAACCGGGGGCCGCTGCTGATCATCTCGGGTGAGAAGGATCACACGGTGCCGTGGGCGATCGCCAATGCGTCGTACAAGATCCAGCACAAGAACGAGCACCACGTCACCGAGATCATCGAGGTCCCCGGCCGTGGGCACTCGCTCACCATCGACTCGGGCTGGCGTGAGGTCGCCGACACCGCGCTGAACTTCGTGCAGCGCTTTGTGTAGACCGCGTTAACTTACTGACCGATCGGACAGGTCTGTCCGATCGGTCAGTTATCGTGGTGGTGTGACCCGATCCGCCACCTCGATGCGTGCCGACATCCTCGAAGCCGCCCTGCGCCTGTTCGCCGCGCACGGCTTCCGGGGCACGTCGTTGCAGGACATCGCGTCGGATGTGGGCTGCTCGAAAGCGTCCTTGCTCTATCACTTCACGAACAAGGACGCGATCCTCAGCGAGCTCTTCGCCCCCGTAGGGCAGGAGTTCGAGACGCTGCTCGAGCGGCTGGCGCCCCTCTCCGGCGAGGTGGCGGCGAGGACCGCCATCGCCGGTGTGGTCGACATGTCGCTGCGCTTCCGCCGCCAGGTCAAGATCCTGCTGCTCGACGTCGACACCATGCTCGACCACCCCGATCTGCCCTGCGTCGACGACGTGACCGAGTCACTCGTCGACGCGCTCGTCGGGCGCGTGCCCGAACAGGAGCCCAGGGTGGCGGGCTGGATGGCGTTGCTGGGGATCTTCCTGACGACGGCCCGGGGGGTCTCGATCCCCGACGAGACCATGCGTTCGGAACTGACCGATGGAGCGTTCCGCACGCTCGGCCTGTCCTCTTAGAAGAGAGCTTTCATGGCGACCTTGCTCTACCGGCTCGGCCGGTTCTCCTTCCGCAACCGGGGGCGGGTGGTGGCCGTCTGGGTGCTGCTGCTCGCTCTCATGGGTGTCTGCGCGGCCCTGTTCATGGGGCCGTCGAGCGAAAAGTTCAGCATGCCCGGCACCGAGTCGCAGCGGGCGCTCGACTCCCTGGCCCGTGACTTCCCCCAGGCCAGCGGTGCCACCGGCACCATCGTGATCGCGGCCCCCGAGGGCGCCAAGCTCGACCCGGCCGCCGTGGCGCCGGTGGTCAAGGAGGCCGCGTCGGTCCCCGGCGTCGTCGCCGCGATCGACCCGTTCCAGGCCAAGTCGATCTCCCCCGACGGCCGCTACGCCCTGATCACCGTGCAGTTCGCCGAGTCGGCCGAGAACCTCGCCACCGCGACCCGCGACGCCTACCTGAAGGTCGGCGACGGAGTCACCGGGATGCAGATCGAGCACGGCGGTGACGTGCTGCGGGCCCCGCCCGAGGTCGGCGGTTCGGAGGCCATCGGCGTGCTCATCGCCGCCGTGGTGCTGATCATCACGCTCGGCTCGCTGGTCGCGGCCGGGATGACGCTGCTCAACGCGCTGGTCGGCGTGGGCGTCGGCATGGGTGGTCTGTACGCACTCAGCGGCGCCGTCGAGCTCACCTCGGTCACCCCCGTCCTCGCCCTGATGCTGGGTCTGGCGGTCGGCATCGACTACTCGCTCTTCATCACCTCGCGCTACCGCCAGTTCCTCACCGAGGGGCTCGCCCCAGAAGAGGCCGCGGGCCGGGCCACCGGGACCGCCGGTTCGGCCGTCGTGTTCGCCGGCGCCACCGTCGTGATCGCCCTCGCTGGATTGTTCGTGGCGGGCATCCCGTTCCTGACGATCATGGGTCTGGCCGCCGCCGGGACCGTCGCGGTCGCCGTGTTCGTCGCGATCACGCTGCTGCCCGCGATCCTCGCCTTCACCGGCGCCAAGGTGCTGCCGCGCAAGGTGCGCAACGGCGAGGGCGTCGTGAAGGAGGGCTTCGGCTACACCTGGGGCCGGTTCGTCACCAAGCTGCGCATCCCGATCCTGGTCATCGGCATCGCCGTGCTGGGCGTGCTCGCGCTGCCCGCCCAGGACCTGCGGCTGGCGCTGCCCGACACCGGTTCGGCCAAGCCGGGCAGCCCCGCGCGGGCCGCCTACGACCTGACCAGCGAGGGCTTCGGCGAGGGCTTCAACTCGCGGCTGATCGCCGTGGTCACCACCAAGGACGCCGCCACCACCACCGCGATCGCCGGCCAGGCGGCTGGAATGATCATGCAGGTGCCGGGTGTGCTCGCGGCCACGCCGCCGCAGCCGAACGCCGACGGCACCACCGCGCTCGTCGCGATCATCCCCAAGAACGGCCCGACCTCGGCCGAGACCGAGCAGGCCGTGCACGACATCCGGGCCAAGCTCGCCACCATCGCGGGCGCCGACATCGCGGTGACCGGCGCGACCGCGCTCGGCATCGACGTCTCCGACAAGCTCGGCGAGGCGATGCCGATCTACCTGCTGCTCGTCGTGGGCCTGTCGGTGCTGCTGCTGATGCTGGTCTTCCGGTCGATCCTGGTGCCGATCAAGGCCGCCCTCGGGTTCCTGCTGACGGTCGGGTCGACGTTCGGCATCACCGTGGCGATCTTCCAGGAGGGCCACCTGGCCGGCCTGCTCGGCGTCGACCAGCCGGGGCCGCTGGTCAGCTTCCTGCCGATCCTGCTGATCGGCATCCTGTTCGGCCTCGCGATGGACTACGAGGTGTTCCTCGTCTCCCGCATGCGCGAGGACTTCGTGCACGGCGACACCCCGCAGCAGGCCACGATCAACGGCATGGGCCACAACGCCCGCGTCGTCACCGCCGCCGCCCTGATCATGACCTCGGTCTTCGGCGGGTTCGTGTTCATGGAAGACCCGATCATCAAGTCGATGGGCTTCGCGCTGGCGATCGGCGTGCTGATCGACGCGTTCGTGGTGCGGATGGTGCTCGTGCCGGCCGTCATGTCGATGCTGGGCAAGGCCGCCTGGTGGCTCCCCCGCTGGCTCGACAAGATCCTTCCCGACCTCGACGTCGAGGGCGAGAAGCTGCGTCACCACCTCTCGCAGGCCCCCCTGGAGCGGGAGGCTACCCCGGTCTGACCAGGCCGCTTTCATAGGCCTGCACCACCAGCTGGGCGCGGTCTCTGGCCAGGAGTTTGGCCATGATCCGGCTCACGTGGGTCTTCACGGTGGCGTAGGAGATGACGAGATGAGTGGCGATCTCCTCGTTGGACATGCCGGTCGCCACCAGCCGCAGCACCTCCCGCTCCCGGTCGGTCAGTCTGGCCAGGCCGGGGGCGGGGGTCGGGCGGGGCGGGGTGGCGACGTACTCCTCGATGAGACGCCGGGTCACGGCGGGGGAGAGCAGCGCGTCTCCCCCGGCGGCCACCCGCACCGACCGGGTCAGCTCGGCGGGCTCGATGTCCTTCACCAGGAAGCCGCTCGCGCCCGCCCGCAACGCGGCGAAGACGTATTCGTCGAGGGCGTAGTTGGTGAGGATGACCACCCGCACGGAATCGAGCGAGGGGTCGGCGCCGATCTTGCGGGTGGCCTGGATGCCGTCCATCAGGGGCATCCGCACGTCGAGGAGCGCCACGTCGGGCTTCAGGGAACGGCACAGCTCCAGGGCCTCGCCACCGTTCCCCGCCTCCCCCACGACGGTGATGTCGTCGGAGAGTTCCAGCAGAGCGCGGAAACCGGCCCTGATCAGCGGCTGGTCGTCGGCCAGCAGGACCCGGATCATCGGGGGAGCTCCGCTCGTACCAGAAAACCGCCCTGAGCCTGCGGGCCGGCTTCCAGTGAGCCGCCCACGGCCACGGCGCGTTCGCGCATGCCGATCAGGCCCATGCCGGGTTCGGCGTCGCCGGGGGTGCCGTCGTCGGCGATCATCAGCACCACCCTGCTGGTTTCATGTGAAACAGTCAGCGTGATCGTGGCGGGGCCCGCGTGCCGCAGCACGTTGGTGAAGGCCTCCTGCGCTATCCGGTACGCCGCCCGGTCACTCTCCGGCCGCAACGCGACCGGCTCCCCCGTCACCGTCGACCGCACCGACAGGCCGACCGCCTCGGCGCGTTCGACCAGCGCGGGCAGCCGGTCGAGACCGGCCGAAGGGCTTTCCGGCTGGCGCAGCACGCCCAGGGTCGACCGGAGTTCGCTCATCGCCTCGTGGCCCGACTCCTTGATCGCCAGCAGCGACGACCGGGTCTGCGCTGGGTCGCGGTCGAGCATCTCCAGCGCCACCGAGGTCTGCACGTTGATCACCGAGATCGTGTGGGTCAGCGCGTCGTGGAGTTCCTGCGCGATCCACAGGCGCTCCTCGCCCGCCCGGCGCAGCGCCGCCTCCTCCTTGGTGCGCTCGGCCTCGGCCGCCCGGTGTTCCACCTCGTTCAGATAGGCGCGGCGGCTCCGGGTGACCTCGCCCAGCACGAAGACCGCCACCAGCCAGCCGCTCAGCAGGCTCAGCCCGCCCGGTTCCGGGTCGGTGGCCGACAGTCCGACGATGACGCTGATCCCGGCGGCCAGCACCACGGCCAGCGCGATCGCCAGCCTGCGGCGGCCCATGCTGGCGGCGGTGTAGACGGTGATCAGGGCGGGCGCGGCGGCGAACACCCCCGGATACTGCAGGCCGTAGTAGATGACCGCGCACTCCACGGCCACCGCCCCGGCCGCCAGGGGAGCGCGGCGGCGCCAGACCAGCGCCGCCGACGAGACGAGGATGAGCGTCAGGCCGAGGGTGTCGATCGGCCGCTCGACCAGCCCGGAGCTGGACATCCGGCCGTAGGTCCCGCCCACGCCCAGGGTGAGCACGAGCAGGGCGAGCACGGTGTCGTTCTTCCAGGGCAACACGTCTGTCACGGTAGGTCAGAACCGGTCGAGGGGCGTACATCCCGGGATGTACATCGCAGACCCATCTGCGGCCTGACGATCCGCAGGCCGCGGCGGACCAGCATGACCGTCCATGAGATGGACTCTGAGGATCACCTCGGCGCTGCATCTGGCGGGGGTGCTCGGCCAGGCGCTGCTGGCCGGGCTGTTCGTGACCGGCGACGTCGACATGCTCGACCTGCACGAGGGCAACGCCGGGGTGACCCACTCGCTGAGCTACGTCCTGCTCGGGACAGCCTTCCTGTTCTGGCGGCGCCGCCGGGTGGTGTGGCCGCTGTGGGCGGCGGTCGCGCTGGTCGTGGCCGAGTCGGTGCAGATCTGGGTGGGGATGTCGCGTGATCTGGCGGTGCACTTCCCGCTCGGCATGGCGATCTTCGGCGGCTCGGCGGTCATGACGCTGCTGCTGTGGCGGGTGACCCGATGATCTCCCGGCGCGGTTTCCTCGGGCTGCTGCTGGTGGCCGGGTGCGGCGCCGAGATCTCCGGCGAGCGCATGGGGAGCAGGCTCCCGCTCCCGCCGAAGTTCACCCGGCCGCTGGCCGTCCCCCGAACGGCCACACCGCAAAGTCCCGGCCGGTACGTCGTCACCCAGCGCCCCGCCAAGGTCGAGATCATCCCGGGGACCACCACGGAGATCTGGGGTTACGACGGCACCTTCCCCGGCCCGACCTTCGACCTCAGAAGAGGCGAACGAACCGTGGTGACCGTCCGCAACGAGCTGGCCGTGCCGACCTCGACCCACCTGCACGGCGGCGTCACCCCGGCCGACTCCGACGGCCACCCGACCGACCTGGTCGTCGGCTCGACCCGGCCGCACCACCACGAGGGGTTCACCCTGCACGACCGGCAGAGGGACTACCTCTACCCGCTCGACCAGCCGGCCGCCACGCTCTGGTACCACGACCACCGGATGGACTTCACCGGCCCGCAGGTCTACCAGGGTCTGGCCGGGTTCTTCCTGGTCAGGGACGACGAGGAGGCGCGGCTCGGCCTGCCGGAGGGCGACCGGGAGCTGCCGCTGATGATCTGCGACCGGTCGTTCGAGGCCGACGGGTCGTTCCGCTATCCGGCGCTCGATCCCTCGCTGCTGCTGCGCCACGGGGTGCGGCCCGAGTTCATGGAAGGCGTCGAGGGGGATGTCGTGCTGGTCAACGGGGTGCCGTGGCCGTACAGGGAAGTGGAGGCGGTGAGATATCGGCTGCGGCTGCTGAACGCCTCGAACGCCCGCCGCTACCAACTGGCGCTGCGCCCGGGTGGCTCGTTCACCCAGATCGGCAGTGACCAGGGCCTGCTGGAACGCCCGCTCGACCGGGAGACGATCACCATCGCCCCCGGCGAGCGCTATGACGTGATCGTCGACTTCGCCCGCTATCCGGTCGGCTCCCACGTCACCCTGACCGACCTGCTCGGCGGCGACGTCATGCGCTTCACCGTGACCCGCCGGGCGAAGGACGACAGCCGGGTGCCCGGCGAGCTCGCGCGTCCACAGCCTGTGGACAACCCCGTCGCCCGCCGGACCTTCGACTTCCGCGTCACCGACCGCACCTGGACGATCAACGGCCGCCCCTACACCCCGGGGTACTCCATGGCCGCGCCCCGCCTGGGCACGACCGAGATCTGGCGGTTCGTCAGCGACTTCCACCATCCCGTCCACGTGCACCTGGGCCGCTTCAAGGTTCTCGGCCGGGAGGAGCAGGGCTGGAAGGACACCGTGGACGTGCGGCCCTACGAGACCGTCGAGGTCGCCGTGCGGTTCGACGGGCACCGAGGGCGATACATGCTGCATTGCCACAATCTTGAACACGAGGACATGGCCATGATGGCGGACTTTGACGTTGTCTAGGTTGATCACGGATAGTCACTTCGATCACATTGAGTGGTGATCAAATACCTCGTCATCGCCGCCGCCGCTGCCCTGGCCCCGGCGCTCCCCGCCACCGCCGACACCGTGCCGTACACGGCGACCAGCCTGCACAACGAGGCCCGCGCCTTCTACGGCGCCGGCCCGGTCGAATGGGACGCGGAGCTCCGCGAGGAGACCAAGGCGCACGCGCGCACCTGCTCGTTCACCCCCTCCGACCACGGCAACCGCTACGGCGAGAACCTGTACGTCACCACCGCCCAGGACGACGACGCCACCGTCCTGCGTGACGCCGTGGTCGCGTGGGCGACCGAGGCCATGAAGTTCGACGCGCGCAACCACCGCTACTCCCGCGAGGTCAGCCACTACACCCAGACGATCGGCGCCAAGACCGGGCGGATGGCCGTCTCGATCGCCGACTGCCCGGCCGGTGCGATCTTCGGCTCACCGACCAAGTTCGTGGTCGCGCGGTACACCCCGGGCCAGGAGGCGGTCAAAGCCGCCCTTTGATGATTGATCGCCCGGAGCCCCGCGACTACGACTGATCGCATGATCAAATACCTCGTGGTCGCGGCGGCCCTGGCCGTCATCCCGGCCCCGGCTTTCGCCGAGACCGTCAAGGACGCCGCGCTGGCCAGCCACAACACGGCCCGTGCGCAATATGGCGCCGCTCCGCTGACCTGGAACCCGGCCATCCTGCCCGCCACCCAGACGTGGGCCAACCAGTGCCGGTTCCAGCACTCCCAGCCGAACGGCGCCTACGGCGAGAACCTCTACGCCTCGACCAAGGTCGCCGACGACGCCACGATCGTCCGTGACGCGGTGAAGGCCTGGATGGACGAGGCCAGGCTCTACGACTACAACAACCCCGGCTTCTCGGGCGCCACGGGTCACTTCACCCAGGTCGTCTGGAAGAGCAGCACGAACCTGGCCGTCGCGGTCGGGTCGTGCCCGGCGAACACGATCTTCCCGAGGGCGTCGAAGTTCGTCGTCGCCCGCTACACCCCGCCGGGCAACTGGCTCGGCCAGTTCCCGCAGAACGTGGGCCGGCCCGTCTCCTAACGGATCTCGGCGAGCACCTCGGCGACCCCGTCCGCCAACCGGCGGACGGCGTCGACGTGGTGGGCGGTCCACACGATCCTGACCCCGGTCGCCGTCGCCCTGCCGTCGTCGTCGCTGAGGTCGCGGCTCACCGCGGCGATGAGGCGGGCCTCGGCGGCCTGGTCGTAGGGGAGCGGATCGGGGCGCGGGCCCTCCCGGCCGAGCGACCTGCCGGCCTCCTCGAACCACGACACCACCGGATCGGCCACCGTGAAGATCTCCGTCCGGGCGGCCTCGCGATCGCGGTCGGTCATGCCCTTCTCCCCTTTCCACAGGTCGACGATGGCCTCGGCGCCGTACTGCAGCACGGTCACGCTGACCACGAGCCGGGACGCCTCCGACAGGTGAAGGATCTTGGTGCCGCGCTCGGCCAGGTAGCCGCGGAAGGCGTCGTCGAGCCGTTGCAGCGCGCCCAAAGCCTGCACGCGGTCGTCGGCCGGGTAGGCCGAGGGCGTGGTGAGGTCGCAGCGGGTGACGCCGAAGTCGACGGCGCCCCGGAAGTAGCGCGAGGTGTCGGTGAACGCCTCGTCGAGCGCCCGGCCCAGCGCCGCGCGGGCGCCGCGGGGCCAGAACAGCGCCCCGGCCAGCAGGCTCACCGCGCAGCCGACCGCGAGGTCCTCCAGCCGGATCAGGCCGGTCCTCCAGCCGGCGGGCGCGATGATCTCGTACAGGATCAGGAGAAGGACCGTGAACCCCGCCTGACCGGCCATGAAGGTGATCACGGTCGGCGCGAGCCCGGCGATGAGGATCGAGATCGGCAGCAGGATCCACAGGAAGACCGCGTGGCCGTGGACGGCCCACAGGACGAACGCGCCGATCCCGAACCCGATGGTCGTGCCGGCCAGGGCCCGCAGCGCGCTCTGCCCGGTGGTGACCGCGTTGGAGCGCAGTACGACCATGGCCCCGAGCACCACCCAGAACGAGTGCTCCACCCCGATCACGGTCGCGACCAGCACCGACAGGCTGAGCGCGATGGCGCCCCTGATGCTGTTGCGCAGCCACACCGAATGCGGGTCGGTGTGGGCGGCGACGCGGGCGCGGGCCGAGGTCAGGCGGGTCGACAGCCCGCCGGGCTGGTGGCCGAGCAGCCGGTCGCGCCACGACCTGGCCTCGGCGGCCACCGCGATCTCGACGTTCGCCGCGATCTCGGAGATGGCGAAACTGATCTCCTGGGCCCGGAACGACGGTTCGAGCGAGGCCACGAAGGCGGCCGGGTCGCCGGGCACCCGCGCGGTGGTGACCTCGCGTTCCATCGCCAGCCTGGCCCAGTGGAGGCGCCGGGTCTCCCCGGCGAGCCGGTCGTCGCGACCGGCCGAGTCGAGCAGGGTGGCCGACCGTTCGAGGACCTGCGCGGCGGCGGTCTCGACCTCGCAGACCGCCGGGTCGACCGGGCCGGGCCCGCCCTCGAAGGGCTCCCGCTCCAGCAGGGAGTGCAGCCAGGTCACCTGACCGGCCAGCCGCACCTCGGCGCGGCCCGTCGTGGTCAGCCCGGCGGGGCGGTAGGGGGTGCTCCAGAAGGTGTCCTTGAGGTCCCGGACCGCCTCGTCGCCCTGCTCGGCGAGCGCGCGGAGCGGCGGGTTCTCGCTCAGCGGCAGCCCGCCCGAGACGCACGCGACCTCCAGCCTGATCCGCTCGGCCAGCAGCGTGAGAGCCTTCGTGATCTTCGGCCGCAGCGGGTCGCGCACCGGCGCGGGCCACAGCAGTGCGATCGCCGCCATCGACGCCACCCCCGCCAGCCACCAGCCGTAGAGCCGGTCGTCGAGCTCCGACAGGGGCACCGGGATCGTCACCGGCAGGATGTACGACACCAGCAAGGCGGTCGACGCCCCCGCCAGCACCGAGCTGACCACGCCGGAGAACAGGACCAGGAACACCACCGCGACCGTCGTCAGCACCGCCGCCACCATCGTCTGGGCGGCCAGGGTGCCCACGATGATCAGCACCGTCCCGGCGAGCACCAGCCAGAACTGCGCGATCACCCGGTCGCGGATCGACCCGCCGAAGTCGACGTACAGCAGCATCGCGAACGAGCCGAACGAGGCGAACATCGACATCCCCGCGTTGCCGACGACCAGATCGGCGAACGCGAACACGACCGGCATGACCACCGCCGCACGGGCGGCCCTGCGCACCGTGGTGAAATCCGGATCCCGATCTCTCAACCACCCCATATCGCGCATTCTGCGACGTCAGGGACTGTTCGAAGCGGGCCTTTACGCTGGAATTGACAGATCATCATCAGTCGGACAAGGTGCGTGTCGCGTGGACGTAAGGGTTCTGGGGCCGCTTTCCGTGACCCGCGATGGTGTGACCGTGCCCGTCACCGGCGCACCGAAGTATCTCCTCCTGCTCGCCGCGCTGCTGTCGAGAGCGGGCCAGCCGGTCACCACCGAATGGCTGATCGCGGTCGTCTGGGGGGACGGTCCCCCGGCGTCGGCCCGGCGCAACGTGCAGCTCTACGTCCACCAGTTGCGGCGTGCGTTCGGCGCCGATCTGGTGGCCGGGCGGCCCGGCGGCTACGCGATCATCCCGGAAGGGCTCGACGCGGTCGGGTTCCGGGGGCTGGCCCACCAGGGGGTCGAGGCGTTGGAGAGCGGCGACCCGGAGCGGGCGCGCGAGCTGCTGAAGGCGGCGCTCGACCTGTGGCGCGGGCCCGCGTTCGCCGAGTTCCTCGACGCTCCGGCGATCGCCGAGGAGGCGCGGCGGCTGGAGGAGACCCGGCTCGTGGTGGCCGAGCGGCTGGCCGAGGCCGAGCTCGGGCTGGGCCGCCATGTGGAGGTCGCCGCCGAGCTGGCCGTGCTGACCAGGGAGCATCCGTTCCGTGAGAGCCTGCGCGGGCATCTCATGCTGGCCCTCTACCGGTCGGGGCGGCAGGCCGAGGCGCTGGAGGTGTTCCGGCAGACGCGGGAGGAGCTCGACGACCAGCTCGGCATCGAGCCGGGCCCGGCGTTGCAGCGGCTCCACGAGGCGATGCTCCGGGGCGACGACGATCTGCTGCCCGCCGCGGCGATCCATCGCGCGGTGTCGGATGTGTGTCCGTACCGGGGACTGATGGCCTTTCAGCCCGATGACCACGAGTGGTTCTTCGGGCGGTCGGAGCTGGTCGGGCGGTTGCGGGAGCTCGTCGGCGCGCGGCCCGTGGTGGGGGTCTTCGGGGCGTCGGGGAGCGGGAAGTCGTCGCTGCTGCGCGCCGGGCTGCTCGGCGGCTGGCCGGGGGAGGCGCTGATCATCACGCCGGGGGCGTTCCCGATGGAGAGCCTCGACAAGATCGACGGCGAGCCGCTGGTCGTGGTCGACCAGTTCGAGGAGATCTTCACGCTCTGCGCCGACGACGACGAGCGCCACCGGTTCGTCGCGGCCCTGCTCGACCTCGACGCCCACGTGGTCCTGGGGGTGCGGGCCGACTTCCTCGCCCACCTCACCCGGTTCCCCGGCCTGGCCGACGCCATTGGCACGGCCCAGCTCCTGGTCGGCCCGTTGTCGGCGACCGGGCTGCGCGAGATCGTCACCGGACCGGCCGAGCTCGCCGGACTGGCCGTCGATCCCGACCTCCCGGCCATGCTGGTCGCCGACGCGGCCGGGGAGCCCGGCAGCCTGCCGCTCGTCTCGCACGCCCTGATGGAGACCTGGCGCAACCGCGAGGGCGCCCGCCTCACGCTGGCCGGATACCAGGCGGCAGGCGGGGTCAGGGGCGCCATCGCGCAGAGCGCCGAGCGGGTGCACGGCGAGCTCTCCCCCGCCGAACGGCAGGCCGCCCGGCGGATCTTCCTGCGGCTGACCGCCCTCGGCGACGGCACCGAGGACACCCGGCGGCCGATCTCCCAGACCGAACTCACCGGCGTCGCCGACCCCGGGACGATCGCCCGGGTGCTCGACCGGCTGGCCGCCGCCCGCCTGATCGTGCTCACCGAAGACGGCGTCGACGTCGCCCACGAGGCGCTGATCCGCGCCTGGCCCCGATTACACGGCTGGCTCACCGACGACCGCGAACACCTGGTCGTGCACCGCCGTCTCACCGACGCCGCCCAGACCTGGGAGGATCTCGGCCGCGATCCGGGCGCGCTCTATCGGGGTGTACGTCTCCTCGCCGCCCAGACCTGGGCCAATGATCACCCACAGGAGCTCAACGACGTCGAGACGGCGTTCCTGACCGCGAGCTCCGGCCAGGAGCGGGCCGAACGCGACACCGTGAAGCGCAGGGCCCGCACGCTGCAACGCCTGCTGGCCGGGATGGCGGCGCTGTTCCTGCTGGCGGTGACCGGCGGCGCGGTCGCCCTCGAAGAGGCCGGCGAGGCCGGATACCAGCAGATGGCCGCGACCGCCCGCCAGGTCTCGCTGCTGGCCCGGTCGTTGCTGGCCACCGATCCCGACCTGGCGGGGCTGCTGGCGGTGGCGGCGTACAAACTGAATCCCGAGGCGGAGACCCGGGGCGGCCTGGAGAGCGTGTCGGCGGCGGCCCGGCGCAGCATCGAACTCAACGCCGAGGGCCCGGCGATCTTCGCGGTGGCCTTCAGCCCCGACGGTTCCCGGCTCGCCGCCGCCGGTGAAGACGGCTCGGTCACCGTGTGGAACCCGCGGACCAAAGCCCTGATCAGCAGGTTCACCGAACCCGGCGGCGGCCACGGCCGGGGGGTGGCCTTCAGCCGCGACGGCCGGTCGCTCGCCTACGTCGTGCGCTCCCCCGCGCTCGGGTCGTCGGCGGGGGCCGTCGTGGTGCGCGACCTCGCGACCGGCGCCGAGATCCTCCGCGAGAGGCGCGACCACCTGACCGACGCGCTCGCCTTCGACGGCGACCGGCTCGCCTTCGCCGACGGGAACGTGGTCGAGATGGTGGCCGGGGGATCGGCGCGCCTGCTGAAGGGCAACCGGGCCGACATCGCCGCCCTGGCCTTCAGCCCCGACGGGAAGGTGCTGGTCAGCTCGGGTGGGCTCGGCGAACACCCGGCCGTCTGGGCGGTGTCCACGGGGGAGAAGGTCGGCACGCTCGACACCGAGAACGTCCACCGTCTCGGCTTCGACGCCTCCGACGGCACCCTCGCGACCGGCTCCTCCCACCTGGGGGTACGCCTCTGGCGCGTCACCCCCACCGAGATCACCGACTTGGGTGGCCTGCCCCACCGGTCCCCCTACACCTGGGACATGTCCGCCCCCGCGCACGGCCGGATCGCCGTGGCCGACGAAGACGGCCTGATCACCGTCTGGGACCTCACCCGCCACGAAGCCGTCGCCACCTACCAGGACCGCAGCCGCACCGAGGCGCTCTCCCTGGCCCTGAGCACCGACGCCACCCTGATGGCCTCGGCCGGCTTGGGCCGCACGATCGTGGTCAGACAGGACCCGGTCCCCCCGTTCACCGGCCACAGCGGCGCGGTCAACGACATCGAGGCGAGCCCCGACGGCACCGTGATCGCTTCGGTGAGCAGCGACGAGACGGTCCGATTATGGGATGCGAGCGGCACCCCCATCGCCACTCTGGCCGACCATCCCGATCATGTACGAGCCGTCGCCTTCAGCCCCGACGGCCGATCACTGGCCTCGGTCACCCGCAGCCACACCCTGACCCTGTGGGACCTGGCCACTTTCAAGAAGACCGCCACCACGACCTATCCGGGCCTCGGCGCCTCCACCGACGTCGCCTTCCAACCCGGCGGCCGGTTCGTCGCCGCCACCGCCCTGGGCCGCTTTCGCTGGTCTCTGCCTTCGTTGTCCGAGGCTCCCCTGCCCGGACAACTCCCATCGGCGCTGGCCTTCAGCCCGACCGCCCCGCTGCTGGTCTCGACCGGCCCGGCCGGTGACCTGCTCTTATGGGATCTCGCCGCCGACAAGGAGGTGCGATCGCTCCGCACCCACCAGGGCTCGATCCTGGACGTGGCCTTCAGCCCCGACGGCAAGACCATCGCGACCGCGGGCGCCGACCACACCGTGAAGATGTGGGACACGGGTTCCGGCCAGGAGAAGCGCACCCTCACCGGGCACACCGCCCCGGTCCAGACCCTCGTCTTCAGCCGCGACGGCCGGACTCTGGCCTCGGCGGGTGACGATCACACCGTCGTCGTGTGGGACCTGCCTTCAGCGCAGATGACGGCCAGACTCACCGGCCACACCGCGCCGATCAGGGGGTTGGCGTTCACGGCCACCGGCGAACTCGTGTCCGGGGGAGAAGACGGTCGCATCATCCGCTGGTCCCTGCACCCCGACGCCCTGGCGGCGAAAATGTGCGCCCAGGTCGGCCGCGACCTCACCCGCGAGGAATGGAATCGATATATCCCGGCCCTGGACTACCGCCCCACATGCCGATGAGCACTTTGGGGTGGCTCCCCGCCTGGCAAGGATCCTCGGCTGCGGCCGTTTCTCCAGGTCAGATGGCCTATCCGGCCAGGCCCGGGTCTTCGGCCCAGGCCAGGACGACGAAGGGTTCGCGGCACGAGGGATGATGGAGGCGCCGGGTGGTCACTCGGTACTGTGACTCCTCGACGTCGAGGATCCCGATCTCCTGCGTGATCGTCAGCAACAACCCGTGGCTCGGGCCACCGATGCAGATCGCGTTGGGCTGGGGCTTCATAGTCACATTGAGACTACGCTGTCGGCTGTGAACAACTCCGAGTGGGTGGTCCTCTGCCTCCTCGCGCACGAACCCGCCCACGGTTTCGCCCTCGCCCGCCTCACCGCGCCCGCGGGCCCCATCGGCAGGGTCTGGCACATCCCCCGGCCCCTCGTCTACCGCGCGCTCGACGCGTTGACGACCCGTGGCCTGGCCGAGCCGCTCGGCATCGAACCGGGCAGGGGACCGGCCCGGCGGCTACTGCGCGCGACCCCTTCCGGACACGACCGCGCCGAAGAATGGCTGTTCACGCCGGTCGGCAGGATCAGGGAGATCCGCACCGAGTTCCTGGTAAAACTCGCGTTGCTCCAGTGGGCCGGAACGGACCCCCGTGACCTCCTCGACGCCCAGGCCGAAACATTGCGGCCCATTGTGACCCACCTCCTTGACCAGCGGGAATCCGCTCATGGCCTAGATCAGGCCGTCGCTTTGTGGCGATATGAGACGGCCGTAGCGGCCCTGAAACTTGCGGAGTCCACCACCGAGTAGTTAGTTGGTGACTACGTCTAGTAGGAAGGGAACCGACGCTGATGACGGTCACCCTGGAAAAGAGCGTTCAGGACTTCATCTCGACTCCCCGCCAGTTGTTCATCGGTGGCCAGTGGGTCGACGCCGCCTCCGGACGCACCTTCGCAACCCCCAATCCCGCCACGGGCGACACGCTCGCCCACATCGCCGAAGCCGACAAGGAAGACGTCGACCGCGCGGTTCGCGCCGCCCGCGCCGCCTTCGAAGAGGGACCCTGGTCCCGGATGACCGCCTCCGACCGGGGCCGCATCATCTGGCGCATCGGCGACCTCGTCGAGCAGTACGGCGACGAGCTGGCCCAGCTCGAATCGCTCGACAACGGCAAGCCCTATTCGGTCGCCCGCGCCGCCGACATCCCGCTCGCGGCTGAGCTGTTCCGCTACATGGCCGGGTGGGCCACCAAGATCGAGGGCAACACGATCAGCCTCTCCGTGCCCTACATGCCGGGGTCGGAGTTCCACGCGTACACCCTCAGAGAGCCCATCGGTGTGGTCGCGCAGATCATCCCGTGGAACTTCCCGCTGCTCATGGCGGCCTGGAAGCTGGGCCCTGCGCTGGCCACCGGCAACACCGTGATCCTCAAGCCCGCCGAGCAGACGCCGCTGTCGGCGCTGCGGCTGGCCGAGATCATGGCCGAGGCGGGCCTGCCCGACGGCGTGGTCAACGTGCTCCCCGGCTACGGTGAGACCGCCGGCGCCGCGCTGGCCGCCCACGACGGCGTCGACAAGGTCGCCTTCACCGGCTCGACCGAGGTCGGCAAGCTGATCGTGCAGGCCGCCGCGGGCAACCTCAAGAAGGTCAGCCTGGAGCTGGGCGGCAAGAGCCCCAACGTCGTCTTCGACGACGTCGACCCGGCCCTGGCCATCCCCGGCGCCGCCAACGCGATCTTCTTCAACCACGGCCAGTGCTGCGTGGCCGGGTCGCGCCTGTTCGTCCACGAGAGCCGTTTCGACGAGGTCGTCGACGGCGTGGCCACCATCGCGCGCGGCATCAAGCTCGGCTCCGGCCTCGACCCCGACACCCAGATGGGGCCGCTCGTCTCCGACGAGCAGTTCCGCCGGGTGACCGGCTTCCTCGAGTCGGGCCGCGCCGACGGCGCCCGGACCGTGGCGGGCGGCCAGCGCCACGGTGACAAGGGCTACTTCGTGCAGCCCACGGTGATCACCGACACCACGCCCGACATGTCCGTCGTCCGGGAGGAGATCTTCGGCCCGGTCGTCGTCGCGTCGCCGTTCTCGTCCCTCGACGAACTCGCCGCCCAGGCCAACGACACCGCCTACGGCCTCGGCGCCGGCATCTGGACGCGCGACGTCAACAAGGCCCACGCCCTGGCCAAGCGCCTGCGCGCCGGAACCGTCTGGATCAACTGCTACAACGTCTTCGACGCGGCGCTGCCGTTCGGCGGCTACAAGCAGAGCGGCTGGGGCCGCGAAATGGGCCATGAGGTGCTGGAGGCGTACACCGAGGTCAAGTCGGTCTGCACCCAGCTTCACCCGTAATCACCCCGTTCATCACCGGCCGCATTGCGCCACCGCACTGCGGCCGGTGGCGTGTGAACACATGATCAAATGTGTAAACGGATCGTGTTGAGGCTATCTACTCTCCGTAATCATCGCAGGTCATATGGCTGCGGAGAGGTGTTGAATGGTCATGTCGGTTTGGCTCGCGGCGGTGCTCGTCGCGGTGGCCACACTTGCCGGGTCGTGGCTGGCCCGGCGAAGTTCGATGCGAGTGAGCGTCGGTCTTGCGATCGCGTCGGCGTTGATGCTCGTCACCGCCTTGGGGGAGATCGTCCCCGACGCCGTCGACGACGCGATCGAGCAGAACGTGCCCCTGTGGGTGATCGGGCTGGCGATCGTGTTCGGGTTCGTGGTGATCACCTATTTCACCCGGGAGGGGTGTGCTCACGACCATGCCAAGGAGTCGGCCCGGCACGCGGCGGGGGTCCATCGCCGGGTGAAGGCCGTCGCCACGGCGGCGTTGTTCGGTGGCACCGGGACGGCGGTCGCGCTGGCCGTCCACCGGGCGATCGAGGGGGCCACGCTTACTTTGACCGGGGCCTCGGCGGTCGTCCTGCTGGCGTTGCTGGTGCATTCGGTCAGTGAAGGGCTGGCGCTGACCGCGATGCTCGACCTGGCCGGGAAGAAGGTCGGCTTCTGGATGTTCCTGGCCTGTCTCAGCCCGGCCGCGGGCATCCTCGTGGCCGAGACCAGCCCGGTTCCGCCTCAGGCCACGCCGATCCTGCTGGGCACGGTCGCCGGGGTGCTGCTGCGCACCGCCATCGTCGGGTTCCGCCTGGCGGGCGGCGAGTCGGGGCGGATGCCGCGCCGGGCGGCGCTGTCGGCCGGAGCGGTGGCGGCGACGCTGGCCGCCACGCTGGCGGTCGCCCAGTGGTTGCCGGCTCCGGCCGGTGAGGCGACCTCGCAGGTGGCGGCCATGATCCGGCGGCCGGTCACGGTGCCGATGCCGGTGCCCGAGCCGTCGCCCGACTTCACGCCGAAAGACCGATCCCAGTTGCGCTGGGCGCTGACCACCGGGCGGCTCAGCCTGGCCGAGATCCTCGCCCGCACCGACCGGCTGACCAGGCACACGTCGATCTGGTGGCTGCTGCGCGGCCGGATGAACGGGCGGGATCTGAGTGCGCACGGCATCCCCGAGTCGTCCACGGTCGGGGAGCTGACCGGAACTCAACGTGACTATCTCGTCGATGCCGTAGCGAGAAAGGGGTGACCCGGCATGGTGCTGACGCCGGAGGACGTGCGTACCAAGGTGTTCACGACCGGACGCCTGCGTGAGGGATACGACCTGGCCGAGGTCGACGTGTTCCTCAACGAGGTGGAGAGCAGCCTGCGGTGGCTGCACCAGGAGAACGAGCGGCTGGCCGCGATGGTGACCGTCGATCCCGCCAAGGTGATGGCGGCGGCGGAGAGCAGGGAGCGGCGGGCCGAAGAGCTGCTGCGGGCGGCGGCCGAGCTACTGGGAGAGGTGGGGGCGGGCCTCGATCATCAGGCCACCCGGGTGAACGAGCTGATCAGGGAGGTGGCGACTTTCACGGCGTGATGACGCTCTTCCCCTTCGCTCGGCCGGCCATCACGTGGTCGAAGGCCTGCTTCGCCTCGGTCAGCCGGTAGGTCCGGTCGAGCACGGGGACCAACGTGCCGTTCGCGAGGCGTTCGCGCAGCTCCTCGAAGTCGTCGGTGGTCGGGAACGCGAACACGACCTTGAGCTGGTGGCGGACGAACGGGTTGAGCGCCATCGCCCGGAACGAACGCCGCAGGCCGGTCAGCTTCCCCACCGGCTTGCCGCCGAGGAGGATCAGCCTCCCGCGCGGGGTGAGCCGCTCGCGCAGCACCCTGAGGTCGCGCCCGCCGAAGACGTCGTAGACCACGTCGTAGCGGCCGGTGCCGAGGTCTTCCTTGGTGTAGTCGACGGTGCGGGCGGCGCCGAGACTCCGCACGAGATCGGCCTTCCCGCCGCTGCACACGGCGGTGACCTCACCCTGGTGGAGCTGGACCAGGAACGTTCCGACCCCACCGGCCGCGCCGACGACCAGGGCCTTCCCCGGGCCCGCCGCCTTGACGGCGCGCAACGCGGTGACCGCCGAGGTGGGCGCCGCGGCGGCCTGCTCCCAGCTCACGTTGGCCGGTTTCGCCGCCAGCAGCTTCTCCTTGGCGACGACGAACTCGGCGTAGCTGCCCTCGGAGGTGCCGAAGACCTCGTCGCCGACCGCGAACCTGGTGACCTTCGCGCCGATCTTCTCGACGATCCCGGCGACGTCGCCCCCGGCGATCGGCTGCTTCGGCCGGGTCAGGCCGAAGCCCATGATCCGCAGGATGTAGGGGGTTCCGGTCATCCGGTGGTGGGCGCCGGGGTCGACTCCGGCGGCCTTCACCCGGATCAGCACCTCGTCGTCCTTGACGGCGGGGATGGGTAACTCGGCCGATTCGAGGTGGCCGTAGGTCCTGTGCACGATGGCTTTCATGTCTCCGAAGGTAAAACAACTTCGACACGATGTCTACTTTTCTTTACATCGGGGACGACACCCTGAACCGCAGATGGGTGACGCGGTCGCTGGGGATGACCACCGGGTCGTCGAGGGTCACCGGGGTCGCGTGGAAGCCCGAGAAGAACGGGATGCCCGAGCCGATGATCACCGGGACCAGGTCGACGAGCACCTCGTCGATCAGCCCCTCGCGCAGCGCCTGGCCCGCCAGGCTGCCCGCGCCGACGGCCACGTCGCGGTCTCCGGCCAGCACCTTCGCGCGGGCGACCGCCCCGGCGAGGCCGTCGGTCACGAAGGTGAAGGGCGCGTCGAGGTAGGGCCAGTCCTCCGGCGGGTGGTGGGTGATGACGAAGACGTGGTCGGCGACCGGCGGACGGCCGCCCCAGCCGTTGGTCAGGTCGAACAGCCGGCGGCCGATGATCATCACGGCCGTGCCGGCGAAGACGCCCTTGAGATATTCGGCGCTCGCGGGGGTGAGGTCGAAGACCCAGTCGGGCTCCCGGCCGACCACCTCGACGTCGCCGAGGCACAGCCAGTCGAAGAGGGGGCCGGTCCGGTCCTCCGGATCGGCGATGTAGCCGTCGAGTGACATGGACGCCTGCGTGATGACCTTCCCCATGCTGAAGGCCCTGTTCGCCTGCCGATTGGTATAAACGCCTACATAGGGCGTATTTCCGTGATGATTCTTATCAAATCTTCCCGGAACTCCCCCAGGTCCCGGACGGTGATGATCGACTCGGCGGCACCGGAGGCCGTGAGGCCGTCGTACACCTCGGCTCCGGCGGCGGTCCGGGTGACGACGACCCGGCGGCGGTCGGCGCGGTCGCGTTCGCGGGTGACGTGCCCGGCGCGTTCGAGGCGTTCGAGCACCGGGCCGATGGTCTGCTCCTCGACATAGGTGCGGGCGGCGAGTTCGCGCTGGGCCAGCGGGCCCTCGGCCAGGGTGTGCAGCACCAGGAACCCGGCGTGGGTGAGCCCGTGACCGGCCAGGACGTGGTTCCACTCGCGTTCGACCAGCCGGGCGGCGACCAGTAGCAGGCGTCCGGTGGGCCAGGTGGGCAGGTCGTCCATGAATCGATTGTCCGATGCAACCGATGCGCCCGCTCCCGCGAAGTGGATGCTAAGGTCCCTTAGCTTTTACAGAGGAGCGCAGGATGAAGCGGGCGTGGCTGACGTTGGCGATCTGGCTGGTGTTACTGGCCGGAGCCGGGATGTTGAGCGGGAAGCTGTCGGAGGTCAGGAACAACGACCCCTCGGCCTACCTGCCGGCGAGCGCCGAGTCGACCCAGGTCGAGCAGGCCAGACGGGCCTTCGCCCAGGGCGGTGCGATCCCGGCGATCATCGTCTGGGAGGACAAGGCGGTCGAGGAGGTCCGCGAGCTCTTCCCGCAGGCCGAGGCTTCCGGAAACGTCGTGCGGGCGGTCGTGCCGCTGGAAGGCGGCGACCTGGAGGCGCTGACCTCCGAGGTCGACCGGCTGCGGGAACGCGCCGGGCCCGGCGCCTACGTGACCGGTCCGGCCGGGCAGAGCGCCGACGCCATCGAGGTGTTCGGCTCGATCGACCTGACGCTGCTCATCGCGACCTCGATCGTGGTGATCATCGTGCTGCTGCTGACCTACCGCGGCCCGCTGCTCTGGCTGATCCCCTTCTTCTCGGCCGGAGCCGCGCTGGTCAGCGCCCAGGCGGGCGCCTACCTGCTGGCCAGATACGCCGACTTCACGGTCAGCGGGCAGAGCGGCGGCATCCTGCTCGTGCTGGTCTTCGGCATCGCCACCGACTACGCGCTGCTGCTCGTGGCCCGCTATCGCGAGGAGCTCACCCGCCACGAGAACCGCGTCGCCGCCATGACCGTGGCCTGGAAGCGCGCCGCCCCCGCCATCGTGGCCAGCGCCGCCACCGTCGTCGCGGCCCTGCTCTGCCTGCTCGCCGCCGACCAGAGCGCCACCCGAGGTCTCGGCCCGGTCTGCGCCGCCGGTGTGGTCTGCGCCCTGATCGCCATGCTGACGCTGCTCCCGGCCCTGCTCGTGCTGGTCCCGCGCGGCGTCTTCTGGCCCCAGATCCCCCGGTACGGCACCGCCTCGCAGCAGGCCGGAATCTGGAGCCGCATCGGCTCGGCCGTCGACCGCCGCCCGCGCCGGACCTGGATCATCACCTCGGTCGTGCTGGCCGCGATGGCCGGGACGCTGAGCCTCATCACCATCGGCCCGCTGGCCGACGCCGACACCTACACCGGCCGCCCCGAATCGGTCGTCGGCGCCGAACTGCTCGCCAAGAACTTCCCCGCCACCCAGGACGGCTCGCTCGTCGTCATCGCCCCCGCCGGTCAGGCGGCCCAGGTCAGGGCCGCCCTGGCCGCCGACCCCGGCGTCTCCGCCCTGGCCGAGCCCGTGGTCACCGGCCCGAACGCCCTCATCAACGGCGCGGTCAAGGACCCCGCGACGGTCGAGCGGCTGCGCGAGATCCCCGGCGCGCAGATCGGCGGCACCGTCGCCGAGGCCCTCGACGCCGAGACCGCCTCCGAGCACGACGCCCGGCTGATCATCCCGCTCATCCTGGTCGTCATCGTGGTCATCCTCGGCATCCTGCTGCGGGCCGTGGTCGCGCCGCTGCTGGTGATCGCCACGGTCGTGCTCTCGTTCGGGGCCACGCTCGGGATCTCCGGCCTCATCTTCGAGCACGTCTTCGGATTCGCCGCGACGGAAACAGGCGTGCCCCTTCTGGCGTTCGTGTTCCTTGTGGCCGTGGGAGTGGACTACAACATCTTCCTGATCACCCGCGTCCGCGAGGAGACAACTGAACACGGCACCAGGAAGGCCGCCCTGATCGCCCTTTCGGCCACCGGCGGGGTCATCACCTCGGCCGGTGTGGTGCTCGCCGCGACGTTCGCCGTGCTGGGCGTGCTGCCGCTGGTGGTGCTGGCCGAGATCGGATTCATCGTCGCCTTCGGTGTCCTGCTCGACACGTTCGTGGTCCGGTCGGTGCTTCTGACGGCACTGACGATCGACGCGGGAGACCGGATCTGGTGGCCTTCTGGGCTTAGGTCAAAGATCGTCGAGAATCGTCATCTCTCGCCCTCGAATTCCTCTGGTCCAGCAAGGTAAAAAATCCGGCCGCCGCGAGTGCGCCGACGACGTACCAGAAAAGATCAGGCGCATTGAAGGTGGTGCCGAAAACCACTGCGGATACGGGGAATCGGGCCGCGAGGTCTGCCGGTAGGGGCGTGAGCTGGGCGAACTCAACCGCCCAGCAGAAGATCACCGACGCCCCACCGGCGAGAAAAGGTCGCGTCCTGGGGAACCATGCAACGGCAAAAGTGGTTATAAAGGATGAGTACAACGAAGTGCCGCAGTATTTGGCGAAAGGTCCCTCGAAGACCGCCCGAACGGTAAGACCGGCAGCGACGATCACGAGGGACGCGGCCACCGCCGCGAGTCGCCTGGCTTTGATCGACAAGAGAGTTGAACCTTTACGACCTGAAGGTCATCCGTTAGCACGATTGAAGCGAAAAGTTCATGGACCGGCAGCCAGTCCGGAGAAGCATCCCGAACCCGCAAAAAGACCAGGAAACTGACGGTCCCGGTTGAGATGATGGAGGGGTGCACGTCCGAGTCGGTCCGACCTACAGCTAAAGGATCGTGATGAGGATGAAGATGATCCAAATCCGGCCGAAGCCGCCGAAGGCGCCGAAGCCGAGTCTCGACCTCCGCACCCCGTCAGGCCGGCTGCTGCCCTACTGATCGACCACCTACCAACGAAAGACGCACCACCTGGGAAGAGGTGCCCATCATGTGTCAGCACCACCCGAACTGCCCGTCCGCATACGCTCCCGACCGCGCGTCCGCTCACGTCGTGGCGGCCCACCCCGAGCAGGGCTGGAGCCTCCTGTGCAACGGCGTCGTGCTGTTCGAGGACACCGGGCTGATCATGCCCGACTGCACCGTCTGCACTCCGCACCGCGCACCGGCGATGGCCTAGCGCACCCGAGCGACCACTCCGAGCACGCCGTGTTTGGTGAAGTCGACCGGAACGTCCCACGGAACGTCGGGGCGCCAGGCCTCGCTGGGCACGATTCCGGGCTCCAGGATCTCCATACCCTCGAAGTAACTCGCGACCTGCGCGCGGGAACGGCCCGCGATGCCGCCGGAGGCGGTCTTCGCGTAGACCTCCCGCACCGATTCGAGCGTGTCGTTCTGCAGCTCACCGGGAAAGCCGTGTGTCATCACCACGTAGCTCCCGGGCGCGAGCTCCGACCGGATCGCCGCCATGATCGCCGAAGCCTCGTCGTCGTCGCTGACGAAGTGCAGAATCGCGAGCAGCAGCACCGCGACGGGCTTGCTGAAGTCGATGAGCTCCGTCACCTCGGCGCTGTTCAGCAGCGCCGCCGGTTGCCGCACATCTCCGTTGACGACCCGGGTGTTCCCGTTGTCCTCGAGCAGGGCCCGGCCGTGCACCAGCACGATGGGGTCGTTGTCGACGTACACGATCCGCGTTTCGGGGTTCACCCGATGGGCCACCTGGTGGGTGTTGTCCTGGGTGGGCAGCCCACTGCCGATGTCGACGAACTGGCCGATGCCCTCTTTGGCGAGTAACGAGACCGTGCGCGTCAGGAAGGCCCGGTTCTCCCGGCACATCTCCCGGGCGTCGGGGACGAACTCGATCAACCTGTCGGCCGCCGCGCGGTCGGACGCGAAGTTGTCCTTGCCGCCGAGCCAGTAGTCGTAGATCCGCGCCACGCTCGGAACCGTCGGATCGATTCCGGCGGGAGCCTGCTCCTCGGACGTCACGTCCTTCTCCTTCGCGGCTGGAGCCTCGGTTTTTAACGGATGTTATGGGACGAGGCTCCATCACGCGGATCATGACCCGACTTTTCCGGATTTGTGGCCTAGATCACATGTCTCGTTCCACCCGCATCGCGGCTTCCTCCGCCGAATAACGGCCGTCGTCGTCTCCGGCGTCTTCGCCGACGAGTTCGTCCTCGTCGTCCTCGCGGGCGCCCTCGTCCGGGTCGACCAGGCGGCCGGCCGAGACGCGTTCGTCGCGGGCGTGGTGCAGATGGGCCTCGGGCCGTTCGGCGGCCAGGCGCCGGTCGAGGGAGTCCTCGTCGGTGTCGTCGAGGCCGATCGGGTGGTCGGCGTCTTCCACTTCGTCTTCCGCGTCGAGATCGACATCCTGAATGCCCTGGTCATCGGGTTCGTTCATGGCTTTCGCCCCCTTCAGTCAGGGGTTGCCCGGGACGATCGCCGCGAAACGACATGTTTGGTCCGGTTCGGGCGGGCAGTAGGGGTGGTGCCACAACCGCAAACCCCACAAAGGAGAGCGAAGGCACATGCAGCCGAACGAACACCTCTGGACCTACCGTCAGGGCGTACAGGATCCCACCACGACCCTGGACGTGACCGGCTTCACGGTCGAGGCGACAGACGGAAAGATCGGCTCCGTGGACCAGTCGAACTACGAGGTCGGCGAGAGCTACCTCCTGGTCGACACGGGTCCCTGGATCTTCGGCAAGAAGGTCGTGCTCCCGGCCGGGACGGTCACCCAGATCGACCCGCAGGAGCAGAAGGTCTACGTCGCGCGTACGAAGGAAGAGATCAAGAACGCCCCCGAGTACGACGAGATGACCTTCAAGGATCCGATGTACCGCGATCAGCTGGGCGGTTACTACAACCGCTTCTGACCGGGTAGTCCACAACCAACACCGCGGGCCGTCCCCCTTCCGGGGGGCGGCCCGTTGTTTTACAGTTAACGTATGAATAATCGTTCAAGTGTCGAAGTGACCTTGGCGCCCGACGCGTGCGTCGACGCCGAGCGGGTGATGCACGTCCGCTCGGTGATGCCCGACGACGACCTGGTCGGCGAGTTGTCCGAGGTGTTCGGGCTGCTGGCCGATCCGGGGCGGCTCCGATTGCTGGCCGCCCTGCTCGAAGGCGGTGAGATGTGCGTGTGCGACCTGGCGGCGGCGACCGGCCAGAGCATGTCGGCGGCCTCCCACGCCTTGCGTCTCCTGCGCACCCACCGGGTGGTGAAGGTGCGCCGGGCCGGGCGGATGGCCTACTACCAACTGGCCGACTCGCATGTGCGCCTGCTGTTCGACCTGGCCATCACCCACATGAGACACGACGGGAAGCCTGATGAGTGACCTGTTGATTTCGGGCGGCGGAGGCCATCCGGCTGCTGCTCACGGAGGGCGGATCGATGAGTGACCACGGTCATGGCCACGGCCACGCGGTTTCGCAGGACGCCGATCGGCGTTACCTGAGCGCGGCGCTGGTGCTCATCGTCGCCTTCATGGCCGTCGAGGTGGTTATCGGCTTCATCGCCGGGTCGCTGGCGCTGATCACCGACGCCGGGCACATGCTGACCGACGCGTTCGCCATCTTCTTCGCGCTCGTGGCCATGCGGATCGCGGCCCGGCCGCCGCGCGGCGGCTTCACCTACGGCCTGAAGCGCGCCGAGATCATCTCGGCCCAGGTCAACGGCATCACCTTGCTGCTGCTGGCGGCCTTCTTCCTCTACGAAGGCGTGCGCCGGCTGATCTTCCCGCCCGAGGTCGAGGGCCTGTTCGTCGTCTTCACCGGCCTCGCCGGCATCGTGATCAACCTGATCGCGACCTGGCTGCTGCGCCGGGCCGACCGGTCGCGGCTCAACGTCGAGGGCGCCTACCAGCACATCCTCAACGACCTGTTCGCGTTCGTCGCGACCACGATCGCCGGTCTGGTCGTCTACTTCACCGGCTGGGCCCGCGCCGACGCCGTGGCCGCGCTGGTCGTGGCACTCCTCATGATCAAGGCCGGGTGGGGGCTCGTCCGCGACGCCGGACGCGTGTTCATGGAGGCCGCCCCCGTCGGCCTCAACCCGGCCGAGACCGGGCGGCGGCTGGCCGGGATCGCCGATGTGGTCGAGGTGCACGACCTGCACATCTGGGAGGTCACCTCGGGATACGCCGCGCTGTCGGCGCACATCCTCGTCCGGCCCGGCGCCGACTGCCACGCCGCCCGCCTCGCGGCCGAGCGGCTGGTCCACGACGCCTACGGCATCGAGCACACCACCCTCCAGGTCGACCACGCCCACCCCGACCTGCTGACCATCGGCGACGACCACTGCGCCGACCCGCATGGTCCCGTCCATCGCAGCGAAGAATGAGCACCGGCCTCGTCGGCATCCGAGAGCCGGTGCTCGGTCCGGGGCGGCGGATTCCTTCCAAAAGCCAGAAGCCTCAAAGCCGTTTCTTCCGTTACGGCTCCGCCTGGCCGGCACCGCCCACCGTCGCAGTCCCGCGCCGTATCCGGCGCCAACCAACCGCTCTTCGCCTCGCCGTCACGAGCAGGTGAGACGAAGAACAAGATCGTCGGCGCCTGGCACCTTCCAGTGAGCAGACCCTCCACACGTGAGTGAATCCGAGGCGACCCCCGATCGTCGCCGTCAACGGCGACCGGATCGCGTGCCGGGAGTCACCGGTCCCCGACTTCTACTCCTCGGGTGCCGTGGGCGTCTCAGATGGCTCGGGCTGCTCGCCGTCTCCGTTGAAGCAGACCACCGAGGCGCCCTCGACGGGCTTCGGGCCGTTCTCGTCGAACGACGCCTTGCCTTCGCCGCCCGTGGCGGTGCCGAACGACGCGCCCTCCGGGAGGGCCGGTCTGGCCATCGTGGTGCCGATCTCACCTGGAGGAACGGGCATCGGGGAGGCCGGAACAGCCGTCAGTTCGCCCATTTTGATCGGCCCGGCGGGTTCCTGGCCGGGGACCGGCTCGGCGATGGTCACCGTCGTGGCGAGTTTGCCCGGTTCATCGGGCAACGGCGCGACGGCCACCGCCACACCGGCCTCACCGAGGTCTCCGGGCGCTCCCGGCTTGCCGGGCAGGGCCGGAACCGCTTCGGCGGCCCTCACCGCGGCGACCTCCTTGCCGTCGACGGTGATGACGCCGTCCTTGACCTGGACGTTCCCGCTGTGGACGGCGGTGCAGGTGATGGTGCCCGCGACCGCGGTCAGCGTGGGGGCGTCGTCGGTGGCGTTGGCGGCTCCCGTCACGCCAAAGGTCACGGCCAGGGCGAGCAGGCCTGCGGCGGCCAGGCGTCGATGTTTCATGTGGAACATCTCCTTCGTTCGGATGATCGCCAGCGTGGCCCCGCGTACCTGAAGCCAGCCTGAAGGCCGCCTCTTCAGGTTCGCTTTAGGTCCCCTTTGCCAAGGTGGAGCCATGCGCGTGCTGCTGGTGGAGGACGAACGCCGTCTGGCCGACCTGGTGAAATCGGGCCTGGCCGACGAAGGGTTCGCGGTCGACGTCGCGCACGACGGCGCCGAAGGGCTCTGGCTGGCGGGGGAGCACGACTACGACGCGATCGTGCTCGACGTGATGCTCCCCCGGCTCAACGGCTACGCCGTCTGCCGCCGCCTGCGCGACGACGGCAACTGGACGCCGATCATGATCCTCACCGCCAAGGACGGCGAATACGACGAGGCCGAGGCGCTCGACACCGGCGCCGACGACTTCCTCTCGAAACCGTTCTCCTATGTGGTCCTGCTGGCCAGGCTCCGCGCGCTGGTCCGGCGCGGCGGTTCGGCCCGGCCGGTCGCGCTGACCGTGGGGGACCTGGTGGTCGACCCCGCCGGGCTGCGCTGCCGCAGGGGAGAGACGGCGATCGCCCTCACGCCGAAGGAGTTCGCGGTGCTGCACGCGCTGGCCAGACGTCCGGGGGAGGTCGTCTCGAAGGCCGACCTGCTGGCCCAGGCGTGGGATTTCGCCTACGACGGCGATCCGAGCATCATCGAGGTCTACATCAGCGCCCTGCGCCGCAAGATCGACGCCCCCTTCGGGAAGTCGTCGCTGGTCACCGTCCGGGGCGCCGGTTACCGGCTGGAATCATGAGCCGCTGGTCGGTGCGCCTGCGGGCCACCGTGACCGTCACCCTCATCGTCGCGGTCGCGCTGGGGATCGCGTCCGCGGTGCTGATCGGGGTGCTGCGCACCAGCCTGGTCAGCGGGACCGCCGACGAGGCGGGCCGGAAGGCCGAGCAGATCGGGACGACCCTGATGGCCGCGCCCGCGCAGCCCGTGGAGATCGGTGCCGTTCCGCTCGGGCCCATCGTGGTCACCGATCCCGACGTGATGGTCACCCAGGCCAACCCGGAGATGCCGACGTTGACCGTGGCCAGCGAGGTGGCCCAGGCCGGTACGGCGATCCCCTTCGGCACGGTCAGCGGCGACGGCTATGTCACCGCCACCCGGACGCTCGACGCGGGCACCACGGTCTCGGTCCGCGCCTCCCTCGCGCCGACGCAACTGGCGCTCCAGACGCTGATCTGGCTGCTGGTCATCGGCATCCCGCTGCTGCTGGCCATGGTGGCCGGGCTGACCTGGTTCTCGGTCGGGCGGGCGCTCGCGCCGGTGTCGGCGATCCGGGCCAAGCTGGCCGACATCACCGCCCGCGACCTGCACCAGCGGGTGCCCGAGCCGCACGCCCACGACGAGATCGCCGCGCTGGCCACCACCGTCAACGGCACCCTCGACCGCCTCGAAACCGCCGTCGACCTGCACAAACGTTTCGTCGCCGATGCCGCCCACGAGCTGCGCAGCCCGATCGCCACGCTGCGCACCCGCCTCGAACTCGGCGAACGCGACGCCCCGGCGCTGGCCAAGGAGTCGCTGACCGACGTCACCCGGTTGCAGTCGCTCGCCGCCGACCTGCTGGTGCTGGCCCGGCTCGACGCCGGGGAGCCGCTGCGCCTCCAGGAGGTCGATCTGGGGCAGCTCGCGACGGAGGAGGCGCTGCGCATTCCCGTACCGACGAATCTGGACATCGCCCCCGGCGTCGTGGTGCGCGGCTCCCCCGCGCAGCTCACCCGGGCGATCACGAACCTGCTGGTCAACGCGGCGCGGCACTGCGAACAGACCGTCTCTGTACGTGTCGCGCCCGGCCCCCTCCTCGAAGTGCTCGACGACGGGCCGGGCATCCCGCGGGAGCACCGGGAGACGGTCTTCCACCGGTTCACCCGCCTCGACGAGGCCCGCGACCGCGACGCCGGAGGGGCGGGGCTCGGGCTCGCCATCGCGCGGGAGGTCGTGACCGCCCATGGCGGCACGCTGACGATCGAGGACAGCCCGCGCGGCGCCCTGTTCCGGATGACCCTCCCCTAGAACTCCAGCCACTGCTGCATGCGGGTGATGAGTTCCTCGGCGTCGACGGGCTTGGTGACGTAGTCGCTGGCGCCCGCTGACAGGGTCTTCTCGCGGTCGCCGTGCATGGCCTTGGCGGTGACGGCGATGATCGGCAGGTGCGCGAAGCGCGGCATCTTGCGGATGGCGGCCGTGGCGGCGTAGCCGTCCATCTCGGGCATCATGATGTCCATCAGGACGAGATCGACGTCTTCGTGGCGGCTCAGCACCTCGATCCCCTTGCGCCCGTTCTCCGCGTACAGGACCTGCATGCCGTGCAGTTCCAGGATGTTGGTCAGCGCGAAGACGTTGCGGACGTCGTCGTCCACCACCAGGACCTTCCGGCCGACCAGGCCGGTGTCGACGTTTTCCACAGCCTGTGGACGCTCGTCGGGGCTGGCCTCCACCAGCGGCAGCACCGCGCCCGGATCCTGTGCGGTCAGGTGCAAAGTGATGCGTTCGCGTAGTTCGTCAAGGCTGGGCAGGCGCTCCAGCGGCTGGGTGTTCGACCGGCCCTGGAGCAGGTTCTCCTGCGGGCGGGTGAGCGTGCGGGTGTGGTGGGCCAGGATCGGGAGCTCCCGCAGCGCGTGGTGTTCGTCGAGACGGCTGAGGAACTCGGCGGCGGCGTCCTGCGGCATGCCCAGGTCGAGCACGATGCACTGGTAGCCGCCCTGCATCAGCGCGGTCATCGCCGAATCGGGGTCGTTCGCGGTCGACACCCACACCGGGCCGTGCGACTCGCCGAGGTCGGCGACCACCGATTCGGCGAGCTGGGCCAGCAGCCCGTTCGGCCGCGACTCCACCACCAGCAGATGACGGCCCTCGCGGGTCAGCGGGATCCGCACGATCCGGCGCGGCGGGTCGAGGCGCTGCGGCTGGCTCATCGGGATCGCCTCGGCCAGCGGGATGAACAGGCTGAAGGTCGACCCCTCACCGAGCTTGCTGACCGCCTTGATCTCGCCGTCGAGCAGCGCCGCGATCTCCCGGCTGATCGACAGGCCGAGGCCGGTGCCGCCGTAGCGGCGGCTGGTGGTGCCGTCGGCCTGCTGGAAGGCGTCGAAGATCTGCGACAGGTTGCCCTCGGCGATCCCGATGCCGGTGTCGACGACGTGGAAGGCGAGCGTGTCGTTGTCCGACCGCTCGATCCGCAGCTCGACCGAGCCGCGCTCGGTGAACTTGACCGCGTTCGACAGCAGGTTCCTGAGCACCTGGCGGAGGCGCTGCTCGTCCATGAGGAGCTGGAGCGGGACGTCCGGCGCCACGATGACGTCGAAGCGCAGGCCCTTCTCCGTGGTCAGCGGCCGGAAGGTCGCCTCGACGTAGTCGAGCAGCTGGCGCAGCGGCATGGCCTCCAGCGTGATGTTCATCTTGCCGGCCTCGATCTTCGACAGGTCGAGGATGTCGTTGATGAGCTGGAGCAGATCGGTTCCGGCCGAATGGATGACATTGGCGTATTCGACCTGCTTGGCGGTGAGGTTGCGGGCCGGGTTCTGCGCGAGCAGCTGGGCCAGGATGAGCAGCGAGTTCAGAGGTGTCCGCAGCTCGTGGCTCATGTTGGCGAGGAACTCGCTCTTGTACTTGGACGCCAGCGCGAGCTGCTGGGCCCGGTCTTCGAGCTCTTGGCGGGCCTGCTCGATCTCGCTGTTCTTCGTCTCGATGTCGCGGTTCTGCTGGGCCAGCAGTTCGGCCTTCTCCTCCAGTTCGGCGTTGGAGCTCTGGAGCTCCTCCTGCCGGACCTGGAGTTCGGTGGCCAGGCGCTGTGACTCGCCGAGCAGGGTGTCGGTGCGGGCGTTGGCGACGATCGTGTTGACGTTCACGCCGATCGTCTCGACGAGCTGGCTCAGGAAGAGGCGGTGGATCTGGGTGAAGCGGTTGAGGCTGGCCAGCTCGATCACGCCCAGGACCTGGTCTTCCACCACGATCGGCAGCACGATCAGGTTGACCGGACCGGCCGCGCCGAGGCTGGAGGAGATCGTCAGGTAGCCGGGGGCGATGTCCTCGACCAGGATCGTCTCCCTGGCCGCGGCGGCCTGGCCGACCAGCGACTCGCCGAACTCGTAGCGGCGGTCGTGGTCGCGGTGGCCGTAGCTGCCGACCACCTGGAGGACGCCGGTCTCCTCGACCAGGAGGAAGGTGCCGTATTGGGCGTTGACCAGCGGCGCCAGTTCGTTCATGACCAGCTCGGCGACCACGGCGACGTCGCGGTGGCCCTGGGTGAGGCCGGAGATGCCGGCCAGGTTGGTCTTGAGCCAGTCTTGCTGCTTGTTGGCCAGGGTCGTCTCGCGGAGCGACTTCACCATCGAGTTGATGTTGTCCTTCAACTCGGCGACCTCGCCGGACGCGTCGACGGTGATCGACCGGGCCAGGTCGCCCGAGGTCACGGCGCTGGTCACCTCGGCGATGGCCCGCACCTGCCGGGTGAGGTTCCCGGCCAGCTCGTTGACGTTCTCGGTGAGGCGCTTCCACGTACCCGACACGCCTTCGACCTCGGCCTGGCCGCCGAGCCGGCCTTCCGAACCGACCTCACGGGCGACGCGGGTGACCTCGGCGGCGAAGCTGGAGAGCTGGTCGACCATCGTGTTGATGGTGGTCTTCAGCTCCAGGATCTCGCCGCGCGCGTCGACGTCGATCTTCCTGGTCAGGTCGCCCTGGGCGACGGCCGTGGTGACCTGGGCGATGTTCCGCACCTGGTTGGTCAGGTTGTTGGCCATCGAGTTGACGTTGTCGGTGAGGTCCTTCCAGGTGCCCGCGACGTTGGGCACCCGGGCCTGGCCGCCGAGCTGGCCCTCGGTGCCGACCTCTCGGGCGACTCGCGTGACCTCGTCGGCGAAGGCGCTCAGGGTGTCGACCATCGTGTTCAGCGTCGAGGCGAGCGCGGCGACCTCGCCCTTCGCGTCGATGGTGATCTTCTGGCTGAGGTCGCCCCTGGCGACGGCGGTGGAGACCTGGGCGATCGACCGCACCTGGCTGGTGAGGTTGGAGGCCATGACGTTGACGTTGTCGGTCAGGTCCTTCCAGGTGCCCGAAACGCCTCGCACGGTGGCCTGGCCGCCGAGGTTGCCCTCGGTGCCGACCTCGCGCGCGACTCGCGTGACCTCGTCGGCGAAGGCGCTGAGCTGGTCGACCATCGTGTTGATGGTCTCCTTGAGCTCCATGATCTCGCCGCGGGCGTCGACCCGGATCTTCTGCGTCAGGTCGCCCTTGGCGACGGCGGTGGTGACCTCGGCGATCGACCGGACCTGGGCGGTGAGGTTGTCGGCCATGACGTTGACCGACTCGGTGAGCGCCTTCCAGGTGCCGGACACGCCCTTCACGTCGGCCTGGCCACCGAGCCGTCCTTCGGTGCCGACCTCTCGGGCGACGCGGGTGACCTCGTCGGCGAAGCTGGAGAGCTGGTCGACCATCGTGTTCAGGGTGTTCTTCAGTTCGAGGATCTCACCGCGCGCACTCACCGTGATCTTCTGCGACAGGTCGCCCCGGGCGACGGCGGTGGCCACCTGGGAGATGTTGCGGACCTGGTCGGTGAGGTTGCCCGCCATGTAGTTGACCGAGTCGGTGAGGTCGCGCCAGGTGCCGGAGACGCCCTTCACGTCGGCCTGGCCGCCGAGCCGTCCGTCGGTGCCGACCTCGCGGGCTACTCGGGTCACTTCGTCGGCGAAGCTGGAGAGCTGGTCGACCATCGTGTTGATGGTGTTCTTCAGTTCGAGGATCTCGCCCCGGGCGTCCACGGTGATCTTCTGGGAGAGGTCGCCCTTGGCGACGGCCGTGGTGACCTGGGCGATCGAGCGCACCTGGTCGGTGAGGTTGCCGGCCATGAAGTTCACCGAGTCGGTGAGGTCGCGCCAGGTGCCGGACACGCCCTTCACGTCGGCCTGGCCGCCGAGCCGTCCGTCGGTGCCGACCTCTCGCGCGACGCGGGTGACCTCGTCGGCGAAGCTGGAAAGTTGGTCGACCATCGTGTTCAGGGTGTTCTTGAGCTCCAGGATCTCGCCCCGGACGTCCACAGTGATCTTGCGGCTCAGGTCGCCCTTGGCGACCGCCGTCGCCACCTGGGCGATGTCACGCACCTGGTCGGTGAGGTTGCCCGCCATGGCGTTGACCGAGTCGGTGAGGTCCTTCCACGTGCCCGACACGCCCGGTACGTCGGCCTGCCCGCCCAGCTGGCCCTCGGTGCCGACCTCCCGGGCGACGCGGGTGACCTCGCTGGTGAACAGGGAGAGCTGGTCGACCATGCCGTTGAAGACGGTCGCGATCTCCTTCAGCAGGCCGTCGTCGCCGTCGTTGGGCAGCCGGGTGCCGAAGTCACCGTCACGGACCGCCGTCAGACCGGCGAGCAACTGTCGGAGATCGAGTTCTCGTTCACGCTTGATCGTGTCCACGCTCGCTCCATGTCCTGCCCGTGAGAATTTCTGGCTTTTCCACCGTAGACACTGAACCTAGCCCGGTCATCCTGCGTACCTACGGCTGATGAGCGCGATTCGGTTATTCGCGACCAGCCTCATGCTGACGCTGGTCGTCGCCTGTTCCGGCACTGATGCATCGGATCCTGACGTCCGCTTCTCCCTGGAGATGATTCCCAACTATCGCCAGACGGTGCAGTTGGCCGAACTGGCGCAGGGAAGGGCGTACAGCGACTGGGTCAAAGCGACCTCGCTCGAAATCCGATCGCAGGGCCGGGCCGACCTGCAGATGATGGCCAACTGGCTGTCCATGTGGGAGGTCGCCCCGCCTCCCCCCGGAGCCCGCCCCATCGGCCCCGGCAACATCACCGACGCCGAGTTCACCAAGCTGCGCGACCTCACCGGTCAGGCGTTCGACCGCACCTGGTTCGGCCTGATGACGAGGCACCTCGACGCCGGCATGACCTCCGCCCGCATCGTCCTCGCGGTCGGCGACCACTCGCCTACGGCAGATCTTGCCCGGCGGCTGGTCCGCGATCAGGAGGAGATGGTCGCGGAGATCGAGCGTCAACTGGCCTAGGGTTGGGTGTCAGTCGACATCCTGGGAGGCGAGCCATCTGTGGCAGGCGACCTCCTCCTCTCCCTCGACCTCGACCAGACGACCGTGCTCGAGGTGCGCCGATCCGTCCACGACTGCGTCGGGGCGGTGGGCCTGTCGGGCATGGGCCTCGACGACTACGTCCTCGCCGTGCACGAGGCCGTGACGAACGCGGTGCGGTATGCGAAGTCGCCAAGGGTGCTGCGGTTGTGGCGCGAGGGCGCGCGGGTGCTGTGCGAGGTGTCCGACGGCGGACCGGGGATCGCGACGGGGCCGTCACGGACTCCCACGGGCGGGCGCGGGCTGTGGCTGATGCACCGGCTGACGACGATCGTGGTCAGCACGGGTCCCGAAGGGACCACGGTGCGGCTGACGGCGGGGGTCCCGCAGTCCTGAGCTTCTTGTACGTGTTGCTTGGCGGCGGTCGGGGTTGGTGTGGGGCCGGAGAGGCCACGGTGCGGCTGATAGCCGGGGTCCCGCAGTCCTGAGCTTCTTGTACGTGTTGCTTGGTGGCGGTCGTGGTCGGTGTGGGGCCGGGAAAGGCCACGGTGCCTGGCGGTGGGAGTGGCGCTTGCCATCAGGGTGTGGGGTTCTCGGGAGCCTTGGGGCTGGGGACACTGATTTCCGGTGGGTGCGGTCGTGGGGTCGTACAGAGAAATCGGTAGTTGGAAGTGGCCCGACAGTGGGTGGGAAGGCGCGCCGGGGCGATTCCTGGGGGCTCGGGGGAGCCCCCAGTGCGGCTGACGCGGGGGTTGGTGCGAGGCTAAGCTCGTTGCTCACCTCGGGTCTCGTCTCTTTCGCTGATAGCGGAGTCCTCCTCGGTACGGCTTTCGCGGCGAAAATCCTCGGGGGGATAAAGTGTTGTATTCGGCGCGCGGCCCGGGGGCGGAACCGGGCGTTTGTCACACCCGGGAAATGGGGTCATCACCATGAAGAAGCTGCTTCTTCTTGCCATCGTTGCCGTCGTTGGCCTGCTGTTCTGGCGCAAGGTCCAGGCCGATCGGGCCGAGCTCGACCTCTGGACCGAGGCGACCGGCAGCGAGAACTGATCTTCGTGATCAAGCTGGCCTGCCTCGACCTGGCGGGCACCACGATCGGCGACATCGCCCTGGTCGAACGGGCGTTCGCCGAGTCGATCGCGACACAGGGGATCGTTCCCGGGACCAGTGCCTACGCACGCGCGATGGTGCACGTGCACCGGTCCCGGGGCTGCCCCAAGATCGACGTTTTCCGGGGGATCTTCCCCGACAACGAAGCACAGGCCCAGGCCGCCAACCTGACCTTCGAGCGGTCCTACGAGGGGTCCATCGAGCGCGCGGGGGTCACGCCGCTCGCGGGCACGGTCGAGGCCCTCGAGAAGCTGCGCGGGGCCGGGATCAAGATCGCCCTGGTGACCGGGTTCTCCCGGGGGACGATGGGGCGGGTTCTGGGGGCGCTGGGGTGGTACGACAAGGTCGACCTCGCCCTCTCGCCTGAGGACTGCGGGCGTGGGCGGCCTTACCCGGACATGATCCTTACCGCGGTGCTGAAGCTGGGGATCGAGGACGTTCGGGCGGTCGCCGTGGCTGGCGATACCGAGAGTGACATGGTTTCTGCTCGGCGGGCGGGGGCTTCCGTGGTGGCGGGGGTGCTGACGGGGGTGCACAGCCGTGATCGGCTGGCCGCCGGCGGGGCCACGCACATTCTGGAGTCGATCGCCGATTTTCCCGCCGTGGTGATGGGGAGTGACGTGGCCGCCGTCTTGTAAGTGGCGGGCAGGTTGAGATCCTTGCTACGGTGTAGCGACGTCTGCTTGGAGCGGGCGTCAATCGGGGCCTTAGCTCAGCTGGCAGAGCGCCTGCTTTGCAAGCAGGATGTCAGGAGTTCGAATCTCCTAGGCTCCACTCTCTCTCGTAACGGCTTGTGGTTGACGCCCCTGCGGGGCGGCTTTCACAAGCCGTTTCTCGTTTGTCCACGGGGGGACGACCCCCCGAACCCCCCGCTGCGAAGGGGCTTTCGCCCCCTCGCGCTCCCTCTGGCCGCTTCGCGTCCGGCGTCGCTGTCGCTCCGGGTCGCTGTCGCTCCTTGCGATCGGGCTCCGCCCCCTCGCGCTCCCCGGCAAGGCCTCGCTTCGCTCGGGTCGCTGCTCGCTTCGCTCGTCAAATCACTTTTCTTTACGGCTTCGCCTCGACTTTGGCTCCACGTCTTCCACAGCCGACCATTAGCACGACGAGTAGGCCGACGACTCGGCGGCCAGGCTCGACGCGGCCAATGTCATCGATTCGACCATGGCCATGATCCTTTCAACCGACACGAATCAACCTGCGGATGCTCGACCGGCGGATAGGAGCCGGTCCGATCGCCGACAAAATGCGGCACACATCGCACAGATCAATCGGGCGCACCATCAGCGGTACGGCCTGGGGTGCGGGCCGAACTCGCCGAGGTGCTGGCCGAGGCGAGTTCGCTAGCCGGGTGGCAGTCCATCGACACTGGGGCGGTCAACGACGCTTGGGATCACTACGAGCGTGCCAAGTCAGTGGCCCAGGAGGCCGAAAGGCCGGCTGTTCCCGCACATGTATCGGGCGAGCAGGCGTACACGCTGATCGAGATCGGACGACCGGCCGAGGCGGTCCAGCTGAACCGGCACGTTCACCAGACCCACCGCGGACAGATACCCGCCCTGTTGCGAGCGCGGCTATCAGCTGCCGAGGCCGAAGCCGCATCGGTCCTTGGCGATGAGGTCACCTGTCGGAATGCTCTGGACCAGGCGGCGAGACTGCTCCCCGAGGATGACCGGGCGGACCCGGAGTTGCCTTACCTCGCGCTCAACCGGCATCACTTGGCGCGCTGGCGGGGCAACTGCCTAGTTCGGTTCGCTGATCCTGACACCGTTGAGGATCTACGCGGGGCGTTGGCGGGGATGGACGGGACGTTCAATCGGGCTGAGGCCGGGGTGCGGTGCGACCTCGGGCATGCGTTGCTGGCGGGTGGTGATCCGGATGCGGCGTTGCCCCATATCCAGAGGGCGCAACAACTGGCGACGATGACCGGGTCACGTCGGCAGCGACGACGGGTGGATGAGTTGGCGCGGCTGCTCAATCGGTCGCTGAACTGAGCTTGGCGAGGGCGGCGTACAGGCCGATCAGGGTTCCCGAGGTCCAGATGTCGCCACGGGCGATCATCCCTTGGACGTCGCTGATGGGGATCCACTCGATCAGGTCGGCCTCTACCTCGCCGGTCGGGGAACCGACGTACTCGGCACCTCTGGCCAGGAAGAGCAGGTGTTCGGAGTCGACCATGCCGGCCATGGGCTGGTAGGTGACCAGAGGCTCAATCGACGAGGGGCGGTAGCCGGTCTCCTCTTCGACCTCGCGGGCGGCCGTGGTCATCGGGTCTTCGCCGACCTCCACCAGGCCGCCGGGGAGTTCCCAGCCCCAGCGGTCGAACAGGAAGCGGTGCCGCCACATCAGCAGGACGTGGTCTTCATCGTTGAGAACGACGGCGATGGCTGCCCGGTTCAGGTGGACGGCGTGGTGTTCGAAGCGCTCACCGTCCGGGATCTCGACGTCGACCAGGCCCAGCCGGATCCACTCATTGTCGTAGACCAACCGTTCCCCGTGCACGACCCACCGCGACCGCTCGTCATTGGAAGCCACACCGTGACGCTACCGGGACAGCTCGTAACCGCACACCGGCATCTGCACAACGCTGCCGTCACAGTTGCCGAATAGTTCTTGTGTGGATCAAGACGGCGGCGCGCCGCGCCGCCGTAAACGGCCCTCTGCCGCCCGCCGCCCGGGCGTGCGGCGTGGGCGCCGGTCCCGGCCAGCAGCGGCCCGGGCCGTTCGCCGACCTACGTTTTCGCCGTTGCCGAACGAACGCGCCGTAGGTCGGCCCGCCGCCTTCCCGCCGTAAGCCTGCACCCGCTGGCCGATTATCCGGGGCAGGCAGAACCCGTCAAGGACGGCTGTGCAGGCAGGACAACCAGCACAGGCGGAAGGTCACCGGCGAATGGACACGCGAAGCCATCCTTGACAGAACCTGCCCGACAGTCCCGGAGTTGGCAGCTAGCGGGAGCAGGACGGTATGGCACCCGAAGAGTTGAGGCGACTGCAACACAAGATGCCATGCAGCATGTCAGTGTGGTCAATGGTTCACAAAGTGGATAAAAGTAACAAATAGAGCGAATTTACCCAACTTGCACAATGGGTGTATTTGTACGTGATTGAGAGGATTCGTCCTGCCGTCGGCCTGAAGTCGCAACAAGCAGAAGCGGGCTCCTATGGCCGTGTGTGGATCAATTGTCCAGCAACTTGGCGATAGAAGTGCAATACTCGTTCACATGGAAAAGGCTTTAGCTAGGGCCGTCGAGCTACTTGTGAGTGCGGCCGAGGGCATTGCGCCATCTCCGGGGCGCCGGGCCTGGAATTATGGGTGGCATGTCGAAAGTTATAGGCGTTCCGGGAAGGCGGCTATTTCTTTGGCGGATGAGGTTTTTAGCTTATCTGCTGAGGGCCTCATAAAATACGAGGAGTTGATGAGCGCTCTGACAGGACAGGTCCGAATTAGAGAGCGCTGGGATTCGGAAGAGATCTGGGGAGTAGTTGCCTCGCTAATTGCTCACGTCTCTAACGCCGAGAACGCAGAAGCATTAGCTGGTTCTAGCCTTGAAAGGCTACTGTACAGCAAGCCTTCTCTTGTGGTCTTTCCTGTAGCCAACGTTCAGTGGAAAGGGCCTCCTATACGCATTGCTAAAAAACTGGCCATCGGCATATTGGGGGAGGAATTTGCAAATGTCGTTGGCGGTATGGGCGGAAGGACTGGATCTTCGATCGAGGAATTAATCGACTACATGGGAACCCAGAAGCATAGGCCCCCTATCGTGGGGTTTGCTGCGCTGGTTCCCGGACAGAGAAGCCTCGCATTTACTCAGGCAGAACAGAAGTTCCACCTATTGGTGGATCTATCCCTGCTGCTCGAAGCCGATAAAGAGAAGCATGGTCTCTTTTCGGTACGTGGTGCATCGAATAGGCCTGGAGTGCGTGGCCTCACTCTAGACAGGACTGTCATTGGCGAGGCATTCAAGATATCCAACGACACAGTCGACCTTGCGTGCCAGCCATTCATACAGGACGAACTTGGTGTATCTCGTGCTCATCGCTGGTACAGCCCCGAGCGTGTTCCCTTAGAAGATCTTTTGGCAGACGATCTCCTAAGAAGCTCTATAGAAAAATGTCTAGCCAGCGAAAGTAATATATCGCGAAGAATCCAGGTTGCTGCGCGCTGGTTCTCCGAGAGTTTCTGGTCGGAGTCTACGGACGACTCGGCGCTTGCTGCAGGAGTCGCTTTAGATGCTTTGCTCGGAGCGAAGTCGGCATTACCTGGACGGGCTATGAAGGAGAGATTTGCCCTGCTTGACCCTGATCCCGATAAACGGGCAGATAGGGCTCGAAAGCATGAGGAAATTTATGCAGTCAGGAGCATCGTGGCCCATGGAGGCGAAAGTAGAAAGTTAGAGGAAGGCGACTTCGTCCGCGAAATGCAGGATGCAGTAACGTGGACGGCTAAGCGACTTCTGGAGGCGGAAAGCATCTTCTCGATTGCGAGTGACAAAAGTCTTGAGACAATGTTTGAAGATCTGCGCTGGGGAACTAGATCTTGGTAGATTACTGATAGATGTCACTGCCTCCAGCAAGACCGCTGACTATTTAATCCGCGATTGCCCCTTCAATGAAACCTGCCGAAGGCGTGAAACTAGCCTACGTCCTTTCGGCCAATAAACGAATGCCACAAGTGCGCCAATCACAAAAGACGCCAGATGAAGACATGCGGCAGCCAACTGATATGGCTCTTCACTCATAGTGTAGTTACCCGCTTCGAATGCGCGGCCGGCAACATCGGAAAACACGTTACCTATCATTATTAGCAGAAGGCCAACCAGCAGGATTGAGAACTGCAACCATCGGGGTGCACGCAAACCTCGGATAGTAATTTGGAGATTTGTTGGGAATTTAGCGAGAAGCGTAAAGATAGATGCCCACACTAGAATAACTCCAGCGACCGACAGATTGACGGCGCTTAGCTCGTATTCATATGAATAGCTCAAAATATAGAATGGTTGTGATGTGAAAAAAGAGGCGATCCTCTGGAGCTCAAACGGCGAGATTGTTAGAAGTACCACACCTATAAGAAGGGCGAGTGTCCACCTTTCTCGCCTAGCTCGAATTATGTGATTCGGCAGGATTGTTTCTTTGACAACGAAGGCAAGCCGCTCATCTAGCTCGGCATTCTTGAACCCGGCTGCTTCGTTTTGTAACGCATGGTATTCCTTGTACTGCTCCGAAATGGCTCGACCTAAAACGTCCAACCTGTGCTCGATATATAACCGTCGAGCTTCTCGCGGGACATCTTCTTCGATTTGCCTACGCAGCATTTCATGTATAGCAGATAAGTTATCGGCCTCTTTCCTTGCATACTCGGCTTCAGATTTTGCAGACTCGGCGCTGAGCTTATCTTTCATGATTTCCATCAGGAGCCTCTGCTCCTTCCTGTGGCGATACTTTGCCACAGCTGATGCCATTTGCTGAATCGCCGCGATCGCTCCGAGAATGGCGCCAATCGCCAAAAATATGTCCCATGGGTCCGAGTTGGTGGCTGGCGGCGGGGGAGCAAAAATTAAGAGTGTGACCATGGCGATATGTTAAGAGTCCGCGCCAATCGAGGAGTCTCACTTATCGAAACGTGACAGAGTGGGCTTTATGGGGTGTGACTTTAATCCCCTTTTGATGCAGACATATTCGGGTATTTTAGATGCTATTGTGGCGATATGTGCCTATCTGTACTCTGGATATGTACCTCAATCGGACGAAAAGAACTAAACGGAATATATTTGACGGTTCGTGCGAAATGATCCTTTCTGGTATGGAAGCCGTTAGCTATGCTCTGCCGTCGTGGCCCATCGCAGAACGCAGGAGTGATCGCGCGATCGTCCGTCGAACAGGGAGACAAGATCCGGATCATGCGCTGATTGAGGCTCGCCAGGTGAGGGGTACTTAGCATGGGATCAGGTCGTCTAGCGATAAGGGCCTCTAGATCTTCCGCATTCAATTCGTAAGCTGGATGAACTCAAGTGGTTCCAGTTCATGCTGTCGTGCCCGTGCCCGTGCCGTGCCCGATGAGGCGGGGCGTAGCGGAGATTCGGCGTCACTCAAGGCGATCGCGATCATGCCTCTGAACTGCACCTATGTAGATCGATCAAGATCGAAAAGGTTCTTTGCAAGCAGGATGTCAGGAGTTCAAATCTCCTAGGCTCCACTCTCTCTTCAACGGCTTGTGGTTGACGCCCTTCGGGCGGCTTTCACAAGCCGTTTCCGTTCGTCTACGGGGGGACGACCCCCCGAACCCCCCGATACGAGAGGGCTTTGCCCCCTCGCGCTCCCCCTGGCCGCTTCGCGTCCGGCGTCGCTGGCGCTCCGGGTCGCTGCGCTCCTGGCGATCGGGCTCCGCCCCCTCGCGCTCCCCGGCAGGGCCTCGCTTCGCTCGGGCCGCTGCTCGCTTCGCTCGTCAAATCCACTTTTCTTTACGGCTTCGCCTGGCCTTTGGCCACCCGACTTCCACGGCTGACCATTAACTACACGACGGGTAGGCTGCGGAACCGACGGCCAGGCTCGTTGCGGCAGTGTCATCGACCATGGCTATGAGCTTTCGGTCGACACGAACAATCTGCTCAACCGGCGGATGAGCGCCGGTCAATCGCCGACAAGATGCGAGCACACATCTCGCAGACCAACCGGGGGCCGTACGCGCTATGGCGCGATACGCCGCACCCGTATCGCGCTGCGTGGTCAATAGGGCGGGAGGATGCCGGAGCGGATGAGGGTCATCTCCGCTTCTAGGACGGCGCGGCGAAGCTCCTTCGGGGTGGTGGCGGTGACGACTAGAGGACTGTCGACCGGCCATTGGGCCATGGCGCAGAACTCGCGCTGCCAGGTCAGCCAGATCACCAGCCAGCCGAAATGCTCGTGGTTGAGTTCGTCGGCGAATCGGTGCCCGGTGTAGTGGTCGATGCGGCGGTTCCGCCGGGTGGAGCGGGATGAGCCTGGGTGATGGTGGCCCTTGGGGCGCCGGAAACGCTCGATGACTTTCCGCAGCAGCATCACGACGGGCGCTCCTCGCCGGCCTGTTCGGCGATCCGCTCCTGCCTGTTGATCGCCCTGGCCAGAGCGGCGAGGTCGTCGGCGTCGACGGCAGGAGTGGCGCCCGCCTCCTGCGCGATCTCGTCGAAGGCCTCCTTCCGCCAAGCCCACAGACGGCCGACGTCGCTGGTCAGGTATCTCCAGGTGTCGGGAACCTTGGGCGCGGTGCTGTGCATGGCGCGGACCTCCGGTACGCGGGCGAAAAAGGTGGCGAGGCGTCGAGTTCCCGACGTGAAGGAGTGGTTCGGGGGCCGGTGGGGCGTCGGCCTGGTCCGGGAGATGACCGTGTTCCGGCGACGCTGAGAGGGCACCAGCGCGGGGGTCTCGTCCGAGGGGGTGACAGCCGTGGGAGCGGTCGGACGGGGAAGCGGCTGAGGTCCGGCCGCACGACGGGTGGCCAAACGCTCGGCCGCCTGGTCGGAACTCGGCGGGACGTACTCGTGGTCGTGCTGGCGAGAGCATGCGTGTGCGTAGGGGGCGTGGCCGCAGGTGCCACATCCGAGGGGCATGGGCGGCGATTGGCCGAAGCAGACGCAGTTCTCCGACTGCGCGATGCCTCGTTCGAGGGTCGCACTAGGGCCGACCATGGGTCGGGGCTCCATCCTGATCAAGGGCTCGTTCGGTCGTTGCAGCGCCGGACGGGCCCGCTTTCGCGCGTTCGCTTGTGCAGACTTAGTTACGGAGAGTGACAGTCGAGGGCGTGCGTATAGACGCCGATCGCACGAGGCTGCTCGGCTGTCTTGAGGCCTTGTGGGGTGGGTTAAGCGGCCATGCCGGACATGGTCTTTTGTCGCATGGCGTCGGCCGGTCGGTGGGCCCTCAAAGCGATTCGGTGCTGAGGTGTTCGCTCTGGTCCATGCGCCGGATCAAGTAGCTGCGCTTTAGCGAGTCGGCTTGGGTCTGCCGTCGCTCGCCAATGGCTCGAGTTCGGATGGGGGGCTAAGGTTCGACGGGTCAGAAATGCCTTCCTGGTCGAGGGATCGCTCCAGCGCCGGCCGCGTCGAGCGAGCCCGCTCTCTTCGGGGGTGCGCCTCGTGGGCCGACTGTCGTCCGCGTCAGCCTGGGTGGCTGCTCGAGCGTTTCATGAGGCGATTGGCTTGGGACTATAGTCGGACCTCGCCATCCTGCTGTCAATTATCCCAAGACAATTTCGATGGAAGATAGGGTTGTGTAATGGCCGTGCACTCTCGATACCTGGACCTCGCCGCGCAGATCCGAGCGCGGATCGAGGCCGGAGAGTGGGAACCCGGAGCCAAGCTCCCTCGTCTGGACGACTTCGCTTCGGAGTACGGCGCCAACAGGGACACGGTCGGCCGGGCGATCGGCGTGCTGGAGTCCGAAGGATTCGTCTGGGCCGTCCAGGGTCGGGGGATCATCGTCCGGCACGGCATGATGCGGCTGCGCAGACCCCGGGGGAACCTCGTGAAGCGAAACGTCGCCGCCGACGGACCCGGCTACTCCTTCCCTTCGGCCTCGGGCCAGGAGGTGTGGAAGCACCACGTTCCGGCTACCGCGTCGATCGAGCCGCTGACCGATCAGAGGATCGCGAAGCTCCTCGGCGTCCCGGCGGGCAGCTCGGTGATGCGCAGGTTCCGCGTCACGGGGCCGGAGTCCGAGCCGCCGTTCCAGATCGGTGTCTCGTGGATCCACCCGCGTGGGGTCGGGGGAGTGCCAGAGCTCGACGCAGCGGCGACCAGTCCGGGTGAGTGGCTGCATCGGCTGGAGAAGGCCGGCCACTGGCCCATCACCTGGATGGAGATTCACCGCGCTCGCATGCCGACGAAGGACGAGGCGACCCTGCTGGAGATTCCCACCAGCCTGCCCGTACTGGAGATCGTGCGCGTGGGGACCTCGGGAGGAGACGGCAAGCCCATCGAGGTGACTGAGTACATCGTGGCCAGCGACCGTGTGGAGACGGTGCATGTCCTCCATCGCGACGAGTCGGCCCAGAGCCCGTGGCCGGAGGCGGGTGAACGATGAGCCTCACCGTCGTCGCCGCCGCCCGCACTCACGTAGGACTGGTCCGGCGGCGCAACGAAGACGCCTTCTACTGCGGCCGGTCCTTGTTCGCCGTCGCCGACGGGCTCGGCGGCCATGTGGCCGGTGACCTTGCGAGCAACACGGTCATCGACGCCTTGCGGTCGTACGACGAAGAGACCGCGGCTGCGGATCTGCTCACTGTTCTAGGGCGGATGGTCTTCTCGGCGAATCAGGCCCTGCTTGAGAAGGTCGAAGCTGAGCCGGAATCTGCGGGAATGGGAACCACGCTGGTAGCGATGCTGGTGAGTGGGCCGATGGCGGCGCTGGCGAACGTCGGTGACTCCCGTGCCTACCTCCTTCGAGACGGCGACACCGCCGATGGCAAGCCTGAAATGATCCCGATCACCGAAGACCACATCTACGGCAACCTGGTCTCCGATGCCTACGACGTTCCGAACCTTCCGCCGAGGTTGTCCCGCTTCCTCGACGGCCGGGCCGATGGTCGTTCTCCTGATCTGAACATCCGTGAGATGCAGGCCGGTGACCGGTTCCTTCTGTGCTCGGACGGACTGAGCGCGGTGGTTCCCCCGGATCTCATGCGCGAGGCCCTGTGCTCATCGACCGACCCGGGCGATGTGGCCGACCATCTTGTCTCGCTGGCCATCGATCATGGCGGTCCCGACAACATCACCGTGATCGTCGTCGATGTGCACGCGGGCTGACGGATTCTCCAAGAGCTTTTCGCCTCGCCGGTGATCCTTCCGACCGGCACGTACAAACCTGCGGATGGGTGCCGTTCCGATCGCCGACACGACGCGATACGCCGCACCCATATCGCGCCGCATGCCAGTGGGGCGGGAGGACGCCGGAGCGGATGAGGGTCATGATCTCCCTGGCCAGGGCGGCGAGGTCAGTCGGCGACCGTGAGGACGATCTTGCCGGTCGTCCGGCCCGTCTCCCCGATCTCGTGGGCCTTGGCAGCCTGCTCCAGCGGCAGGACCGTGTGAAGCTCAGGCGTCAGCCGGCCTGAGTCCACCAGAGCCGCGACCTCCCGCATCCCCGCCTGATCAGCCTCGACGATCATGAAAGTAGAGCGGAACCCGAGGGCGCGCGCATGAACCGACAGCCCGACTTCGGCCGGAGATGCGAGCGAGACGACCAGCCCTCCCTCGCGCAGCGTCCGCAGAGAGCGCGGGCCGTATTCGCCGCCGATGGTGTCGACCACGATGTCGACGTCACGGGCCGCCGAGGCGAAGTCGGTGCGCGTGTGGTCGATGACCTCGTCGGCGCCGAGGCCTCGCACGAAATCGTGCTTGGGGCCACTGGCGGTGCCGATGACGTAGGCGCCGAGCGCCTTGGCGATCTGCACCGTGACATGGCCGACCCCGCCCGCCGCGGCATGGACCAGCACGCGGTGGCCGGGGCGCACGCGGGCGGTGTCGACCAGCGCCTGCCATCCGGTGAGCGCGACCAGCGGCAAGGCGGCGGCCTGGACGTGGGACAGTGAAGCCGGCTTGCGGACCAGGTGCCGCGCGGGGGTGACCACGTATTCCGCGTAGGTGCCGGCGGGCCGTGGCTGCAACGGCATGCCGAACACCTCCTCCCCGGGTTCGAACAGGGTCACGCCCAGCCCGACCTCCTCGATCACGCCGGAGACGTCCCAGCCGAGCCGGATCGGCCCTCCCGCCAGCCCGCCGGTCACCCGGTGCCAGAAATCGGTCGGGTTGACCGACGTGGCGTGCACTCGGACGAGCACCTCACCGGGGCCTGGCTCCGGCCGGGGCACCTCGACGATCTTCAACACTTCAGGGCCGCCGAGGGAGTCCTGGCCGATCGCGCGCATTCTCATGTCCCTCAGGCTGCCAAGGCCGAGGCACCCCGGCGATTGGCCCGACTGCCAATATTTGCAAGGATCTGGCCATGCATCGCGTCGTCGTCCTGGCGCTCGACGGGGTCTACCCCTTCGAGCTCAGCATCCCCGTGAGGATCTTCGGCACCGCCGTCGGCCCCGATGAGGAGCCGCTGTACGAAGTGCTCACCTGCAGCGTCGACGGGGGACCGGTCAGGACCGCCGCCGATTTCAGCGTCACGGTCGAGAACGGCGGCGAGATCCTCGCGACGGCGGACACGCTCGTCATCCCCCCGTTCTCCTGCGGCCCCCTCGACGACAGAGCCCGGCTCTCCGACGAGGTCGCCGGGATGCTCGACCGTCTCCGGCCGGGCATCCGCATCGTGTCGATCTGCACCGCCTCCTACGTCCTGGCCGCCGCGGGCCTGCTCGACGGGCGGCCGGCGACGACCCACTGGACCGAGGCGGAGCATTTCCAGCGGATGTTCCCCAGCGTCAAGGTCAACTCCGACGTGCTGTTCGTCGACGACGGTGAGGTGCTCACCGCGGCCGGAGTCGCGTCCGGTGTCGACCTGTGCCTCTATCTGGTGCGTCGTGACCACGGCAGCGAAGTGGCCAACCGGGTCGCCCGGCTCTGCGTCGTGCCACCGTGGCGGGACGGCGGCCAGGCGCAGTTCATCGAGCGTCCGGTGCCCGAAGCGTCGGCGGCCACCACCTCCGAGACCCGCGTCTGGGCGCTGGAGCGACTCCACCGGCCCATCCCGCTCACCGAGATGGCCGGACGGGCGCGGATGAGTGTCCGCACCTTCACCCGGCGCTTCCGCGACGAGGTCGGGATGACTCCCGGCAGGTGGCTGATCCAGCAGCGCGTCGAACGCGCACGCCACCTGCTCGAGACCACCGACCTCCCCGTCGACCGCGTCGCCGAGCAGGCCGGTTTCGGGACCGGCGCGTCCATGCGCAAGCACCTGACCACCGTGATCGGCGTGTCCCCCACGGCTTACCGGCACACGTTCCGCGGCTAGTCCTCGCTCGAACCGCATCTCGCTTCGCTCGCCAAAGCTCTTTTTCTTTTACGGCTTCGCACAGCCGTCCACCAGACCACCAATGCCGACCACGGCCCCCCTGTGACCTGCACGAATTTCCGCCTGCACACTAGGGCGGGAAAGCGATTCGTACCTCCGGCGGAGTGCAGATGTCAGATGACCGCTTCGCCCGGAGGGCGCCCATGACGACCGATATCGGCGAGCACGTGAGGGACAACGAGCTCGTCGCCGGATTCCGCCAGGATCCGGAGGCGTTCACCCGCGTCTACGACCGCTACTTCCGTGACATCTACCGCTATGTGGCCGGACGGCTCGGCGAGGACGCCGCCGACGATCTCGCCGCGGAGACCTTCCTCACCGCCTTCCGGCTGCGGGCCAGGTTCGAGCCCGAACGCGGGGCCCTGCGCCCCTGGTTGTTCGGGATCGCGACCAATCTCGTCGCCCGGCACCGCCGCAAAGAGGCCCGGCACTACCAGGCACTGGCTCGTACGGGGGCCGAGCCGGACACCGAGAGCCACGAGACCCGGGTGCTCGCGTCCGTCGCGGCGGCCCGGTTGCACGCCGACCTGGTGCGAGCGCTGGCGTCGCTGAACCGGGGGGAACGCGACGTTCTGCTGCTCGTGGCGCTCGCCCAGCTCTCCCATGAGGAGGTCGCCGAGGCACTCGGCATCTCCTACGGCACGGTCGGCTCCCGGCTGAGCCGTGCCCGTACGAAGCTTCGCAAACTGATCGGCAAGGAGTCGTTCAATGGATGACCTTGAGTCCCTGCGCGTCGCGCTGGCCAAGGACCCCTCGCAGGACACGATCGACCAGGGGCGCCACCGCCTCATGAACGCCACCCGTCACCCCGCCCCCAGAAGGCGTCCCTGGCGGCTGGCCGTCGGAGCGCTCGCCCTCGGCGCTTCGGCCGCCGCCGTGATCACTATGCTGCCCACGGCCGCTCCCCTGCCCGCGCCGACCCGGGCGGAGCCCAGCGCGAGCCGGCCGGTGCAGCTGACGGGCCGGCAGATCCTGCTCGCCGCCGCCGACACTGCGGAACGGGCCGCGGACGAGCCCGGGAAGTACTGGCACGTCGTCATCGAGCACGAAGGCTCCGCGAAGACGGTCAAGGGCAAGCCGGACGGCCCGTGGCGGGCGGAATGGTGGTACCGCCGCACCGACGGCCACCTTTTCGGCGGCACCGGCGACGGCAAGGCCATGGACAACCCGCTGTCGAACGACTACTGGATCCTCGACCAGTCGTTCACCTACCAGCAGCTACAGGACCTCCCCACCGACCCGGAGGCCCTGAAGGAACTGGCGCTCAAGGGCATGCGCGACGGTCTGAAGGGCGAAAAGCCCAGAATCGGCGAGGACGGCTACGTCGCCCTGTCGATGCACTATCTGCTCTACGACGTGCCGGTCTCACCGGAGGTCAGGGCGGGCGTCCTGCGGGCGCTGGCGTCCCTGCCGATCGTGTCGAACGCGGGCGACGTCGACGGCGGCCACGGAGTAAAGGTCGACATCGACGGAGCCGCGTTCACCCTGGTCGTCGACTCGGAAACGGGCCTGCTCCGCAGCATCGTCAACGGGCCGGACAGCGTGATCGAGATCTCCACCGCCGAATGGACCGACGACCTCCCCGAGGTGGTCCAACCTCCCGCCGAGAACGAATAACCATCCGCACGAACCCAACGTCGGCAGCGGGCGATACACCGAGAGCACGTGCTCACGCCCCACTCCACGGACCTCCAGATGATCGAGGGCTGTGCAACGAGTCGGCCCGCGTTCTCAGCCCAACAGGTCGGCCGTGTCGAGAAGGTATCGCTGCTCGATCAGGTTGCCGGTCAGGGAGGTAGCCTCGCGATACAGCCTCGCTGCCCCGATCGTGTCGCCGGTCATCTGGAGCAAGTGGGCGCGGACCGTGCGTTCGCGGTGCCGGATCAGCGGGTCCCGGCCGAGCTGGAATCGGTGGTCGAGGTCGTCGAGCAGGGCCAGTCCCCGAACCGGTCCGCACGCTTTGGCCACGGCCACCACGCGGCTCAGCCGTACCGGCGGGGACAATCTGGAAGCGCCCGCTTGGCGGTCCGGTGCCTGAGTACGGACATCGAACCGCCGGCCAGCGGCCGGATTGCGGGGTGAAACCCCTAATCGTCACGGAAACGCATGGGCATACCCATCGAATGCGAATGTCAGACGGTTGACTGGCACCGTGCGGGATGCGGTCCCGCTGCAAGCCGGTAGAGCAGGAGCGAACGGGATGGACGTCCCAGCGGTGCGCCGCCTCACGTCACATGATTGGCGCTTCTGGCGGGATGTCCGTCTGCCGCGCCGGCTGACGCTCCGCGCATCTTCCACAGCAGCCTGGAGGCCGAGATCCTCGCCGAGGATGGCGAAGATGAAGTCGCTCTCGGAGTGGGGCAACCAGTCCCATCCCTGCCATGATCATCCCGGGCCGCAGGCGGTCATCGCCCGCAGCATCTCCTCGGTCGCCCGGCGGATGTCGGACAGCGGCCGGTCCATCTGGTGGACGATGCCCTTGAAGAAGCCCATCACGAGCGTGGTCGCGCCGTCCGGGTCCAGGTCCGCGCGGAAGCTGCCTTGCTCGCGGCCCGCGACGAAGATCGCCCGCAGGTGCGCCTCCCACGCCTCGTCGCTGGGCCGCAGTACTTCGTAGAGGTTGCCGTCCCGGCCCGCCCGGGCGTAGACCTCGTTGAGCACGACGAACTGGCTGCGGTCGGCCTCGAAGCGGGCGAGGATGCGGTCGACGTCCTCGACCAGTGCCCGTCGCGCGTCGTCGTGGCGGACGGGGGGGACCGGTTCGAGCGTGCGGGCGATCCGGGCGGCCACGGCCCCGACCAGCGCCTCCTTGGTCGGGAAGTAGTAGTGCAGGGTGGCGATGTTGATGCCGACCTGGCCGGCGATGTCGCGGACCCGGAGGCCCTCGAAGCCCTGGGTCGCGATGGCCTGCTGAGCGGCGTCGACGATCTGCGCGCGGCGCTGCTCCCCGTCGACGGCCCTACGCCTGGTGTCCGGCATGCGTGGTCGCCTCCCCGAGCGTTGGTTGCGCCCCTGGTCCGAAGCCTAGTGCCTGCTCATGGACGACGATCGTCGTCACGGGCGGGCCCCCGCGAGGGCCGCCCGGAACCGGGTGTAGCGCGGCGCGCCGACGAACCGCCAGATCAGCCCGAGCGGCCCGGGCATGTGCTTCTTGAGCCACGCGGTGCCGCCGTCGGGCTGTGCGGCCAGAATCGCGCCGAGCATGTTCCAGCCCTGTCCCTTGGGCACCGCCTTGCGGCCGTGCTTCTCGAACCAGTCCGCCTCGGGCTGGGTGACCACGTGCTCCACCAAGGGCACGATGGTGGCCTCCTCATCGGGGAAATGCGCGGCCAGCGCGGCGGTGACGCCGGCGAGTGCGGTCCGCACCGGCACCGCGTCGGCGGCCGACGCGCTCGCCCGCCACGCCGGCACCGCCCGGTCCAGCGCCTGGAGGTGGGTGAGCATCTCGGCGTGCTGGACCTTCATCCGCTCCACGTGCAGGAAGCAGGCCGGTGCCCGCTGGTCGATCTTGTCCCAGAGCTGTTCGTCCTCGCCTTCGTGGTGGGCGTGCAGCGCGTTGGAGATCAGGTGCAGCTGGGTCGCGACTACCCTCGCGTGCCGGGTATCGCCCTCCGCGACGGCGTCGACGAAGCCGGTGGCCTCGTCGAACGACTGCTGCAGCATCCGGTGCATGTCGAACATCCCGCTGACGTCGCAGGTCTTCGGCCCATTGAACGACGGCCTGCCCGCGGGTGCCGGTGTCAGTGTCATGGAATCAGTGTATCCATCAACTGCTTGATTGAGAAAAACGGTTCTTGTGATCGTGGCGACGCGCTCCTGAGAAGGCGGCGCATTTCGCTCAGTGCGCTGCCATCGTCGAAGCTGCCCTGGCCGACCCCGACGCCTGGCGAGGCCTTCGTTCGGCCGTGGAAGGGCTCACCGCGATGCAGGCACGGCTTCAGCGCCGCCTTTGTCGGGCAGCTTCCCCAGGGGATGGCAATCGAGGAGAAACTACGGCAGGGCATAGCCGGATTCCGGCAACTCATCCAGCGCGCGCAGAATTCCGGCCAGCTCCGCCATGACTTCGCGTTCGACGATCTCGCTCTGGTACTCATGGCCAACAGCGGTGTAGTGCAACATGCGTCGAGTTCCGCAGCCGCCACCTCAAGGCGGCTCGTCGGCTATCTGCTGGACGCCTTCAGCACAGAGGGGACTCCACGCCAGCCGCTCCCGCGCCCCGTCCCAACGGACCTGACCGGAGTGGTATTTCCGCCACCCCCTCTATAAACAAGATCCCGTCCTCGATCTTGGAGGTGAACGGACGCCAATCACAACGCAGTCCCACAACTGTTCGCTTCAGGTGACGCGGAAGACCGGCCAGCCGATCTCGGTGCGCCATGCTGCGGGATCGCTTGTGTCACGAGGGCCGACGACGTAGACCTCTCGCACCGGCCCGGCCACCGACATCGCGTTCTCCACCACCCAGGTCCCGAGCGCGCCGTACGTGACCTCGATGCCGTCGTGTTCGCCGACGTGGGTGGTGACGGCCAGCTCCGCGGCCGGGAGAATCGCGGGGTGCACGCGTCCGGTGGAAGGTGGCGCAGCGGTCGGTAGGTAGACGAGCGCGTGACCGCGCTCTTGTTCGAAGAGGGCGTTGTCGTAGCAGCCGCCCGGCGGTCCGGTCGTGGCGGCGCCGACGGCCGCCTCCAGTTCGGCCATCGCGCCTGCGTACCAGGTCGTGACGTCGCGACCGCTGACTACAGCCTCCACCGCCGCGACGGTCCGGGCGGGCTGCGCACGCAGCTCGACGTCGATCGGCGCGGGGTCGGGCCGGAGCAGGCGCCGCAGCGACACGACTGCGGCCCTGGTGCGGTCGAGTTCGTCCTCGAGGCGTTGCAGGTGGTCCGCGACCAGGGCCGCCCGGACACCGGGGTCGGGGGTCCGCAGGATTCGCTGAACATCGCTCAGGGGGACGTCGAGCTCGCGGAGCCGGTGGATGACCTGCGCGGTCGGGATCTGGTCGACGCCGTAGTAGCGGTAACCGGTGATCTCGTCCACCACGGCGGGTTCCAGCAGGGCCGCCTCGTGATACCGGCGCAGTGTCCGCACGCTCAAGTGGGTCAGCCGCGAGAACTCCCCGATGGTCAGCACCCCCACATTGTGGACTCTCTCCCAGGGGGAGAGTCCACGGCTTGACCCTCTCTCTCCGTGAGGTCGCACGGTGGGCTCATGACACAGCACACCGATCTTCCGTCCGATCTGCTCCCGACCACCGTGCGTGAGTTCTTCGCCGCCCACGTCGTCCACGACGCCGACACCGCCTCGTCGTTCCTCACCGAGGACGCGGTGGTCGTCGACCAGGACGAGACCTTCCGCGGCCGAGAAGAGGTCCACGCGTTCCTGCGGGACGCCGGGTCCGAGTTCGAGTACACGACCGAACAGATCGGCGCTCGCCGCGTCGATGACGCCCACTGGGTCGTGACCGTGCGGCTCGAGGGCACCTTCCCGGGTGGCGTCGCCGAACTCGACTACCGGTTCGCGTTGCGGGATGGCCTCGTCGCCGAACTCGTTATCGCCAACCACACAGCCTGACCGAATCCGCGCTACGTCGATCTTCAGTGGAGAGAAATGTCTAGTTCAGATCGCGATCGTCTCGACGGTCGCCGGGCGCTGGTCACGGGCGGTTCGAAGGGCTCGGGCAAGGCCGTCGTGGAGAGGCTCCGAGAAATGGGCGCCGATGTGTACGTGACGGCGCGAACGATGCCCGACGGGTACGAGCACCCCGATCGATTCATCGAAGCGGACGTGACGACGATCGAGGGCACCGATGCCGTGGCCGCTCGAATCGGTGAGGCAGGCGGCGCACTCGACATCCTGGTGCACGTCGTCGGAGGTGCGTCGACGCCGGCCGGTGGGTTCGCGGTCATCACCGATGACCAGTGGCTCACCGAGTTGAACCTCAACTTCCTGGGAGCGGTGCGGCTCGATCGAGCTCTTCTTCCGGCGGTGATCGAGTCTGGGGCGGGCGTGGTGCTGCACTTCACCTCGATCCAGCGTGAACTACCCCTGTACGACGCGTCCCTGGCGTACGCGGCCGCGAAGGCTGCCCTGCGCACGTACAGCAAGGGACTTGCCAACGAGCTCGCGCCGCGCGGCGTGCGGGTCAACGCGATCAGCCCCGGCGGGATCGAGACCGAAGCCTACGAACGATTCGTGGACCGGATCGCCGAGGGCAACGGGCTCACGCGTGAAGCGGCCAAGCAGACCATCTACGACTCCCTGGGAGGAGTACCCCTGGGGCGATTCGCGAACACCGAGGAGATCGCGGACCTGGTCGGGTTCCTGGTGTCGGACCGCGCCTCGGCGATCGTGGGCGCCGAGTACGTGATCGACGGCGGGACTGTTCCGACCGTCTGAGCCAGGAGGCGGTTGCGAGCAGCCACTCGCCAACGGCTCGATCCGGCTGCCGAACCCCTCCTGCGCAAGCAGAAGCAAGGAGAACATATGACTGCGCAAGTCACGGACCGCCACCACCCTTCGATCCGGAGCTCGCTCCTGTCGTTGAGATGCTGACCAGCCTGCGCCCTCCCGACGCGTACCGTTCGGACAACATCGTCGAGATGCGCAAGCCCGTCCCCGGGGTGGAGACCCCGACCGACGAGATCCTCTCGCGCGGTGGCGCCTACAGCGTGCAGGAGCGGGCGGTGCCAGGGCCGGACGGGGACCCGGACATCTCGCTGCTGATCTGTCTCCCGAAGCACGCGGCGACTCCGACTCCGGCGATCTACCACGTCCACGGAGGCGGCATGATCGTCGGAGACAACCGGTTCGGCCTGGGGGAGATGCTGAACCTGGCCGAACCGATGGGCATGGCGTTGGTCTCGGTCGAGTATCGGCTCGCACCCGAGACACCCCACCCCGGTCCCGTCGAGGACTGCTACGCGGGCCTGCTGTGGCTGTCGGATCACGCCCACGAGCTCAACATCGACTCTGAGCGTATCGTCATCGGCGGTGCGAGCGCCGGCGGCGGCCTCGCGGCGGCTGTCACCCTGATGGCACGCGACCGCAGCGGCCCGGCCATCCTGGCCCAGCTGCTCCTGTCGCCGATGCTGGACGACCGCAACGATTCGCCCTCCGCTCAGCAGATGCGCGGCCTCGGCATCTGGGACAGCTCCTCGAACGAGACCGGGTGGAACGCGCTCCTCGGCGACGGCGTTCGCGGAAGAGCGGACGTGTCTTCGTACGCCGCGCCTTCCCGCGCCGCAAACCTCTCCGGCCTGCCCTCCACGTTCGTCGACGTCGGGTCGGCCGAAACGTTCCGGGACGAGGACGTCGCCTACGCCGGCCGCATGTGGCAGGCGGGCGGCAACGTCGAACTGCACGTCTGGCCCGGCGGGTTCCACGGGTTCGACGTCGTGGTTCCCGGCAGCAGCGGCGCGATGAGCACGTAGAGACTTTCGGGGATCAAGGCCGGTACGTAGTCGACACCGATGGGCCACCGCCCTGGGCGGGCTTGACGGCCGCGGGGCCATGTTGCATGGTTAGTTACACATGTAGCTAACCAGTTGGGCGGCTAAGCCAACGATGGACGACGACCGACCGATCTTCCTTCAGATCGCCGAGCTGATCGAGAACTCCATCATCGACGGGTCGCTGGTGGAGGAGGCCCAAGTCCCGTCCACCAACGAGCTTGCCGCCTTTCACCGGATCAACCCGGCCACCGCGGCCAAGGGCGTCAACCAACTCGTGTCGGACGGAACGCTCTACAAGCGGCGCGGCATCGGCATGTTCGTCGCCGGTGGCGCCCGGGACCGGCTGCGCGAGCGGCGACGGGAACGGTTCACCGAGCAGTACGTGGAACCCCTGCTCGCCGAGGCCCGCAAGCTCGGCATCGGCCACGACGAGCTGATGAAGATGATCGATTCATCCGGTGCGGTTGTCGGAAGGGACCTGGGATGACGGCGGTGGCAACCGCACACGGGCTGACCAAGCGCTTTGGTGACGTCACGGCGCTCGACGACGTGAGCTTCGCGCTGGCCGAGCATACGATCTACGGCCTGCTCGGGCGCAACGGGGCGGGCAAGACCACTCTGATGCAGATCCTCACCGGGCAGGCGTTCGCGTCGTCGGGGAGTGTGTCGGTCTTCGACGCGCCACCGGCGGAGAACCCGGCCGTCCTGTCGAAGGTCTGTTTCGTCCGGGAGAGCCAGCGCTACCCCCACGTCTACACCGTGCGCCACGTCTTACACACCGCACGCCGGCTGTTCGCGAACTGGGACGACACGTTCGCGCACAGCCTCGCCGCGGACTTCCAGTTACCGGCCGGGCGGCTGGTCCGCAGGCTCTCGCGGGGCATGCTGTCGGCCCTCGGCGTGACCGTCGGGCTGGCCGCGCGGGCGCCCCTGACGTTCTTCGATGAGCCGTACCTCGGGCTCGACCCGGCCGCCCGGCAGCTTTTCTACGACCGCCTGCTCGCCGACTACGCCGGGCATCCCCGCACCGTGGTGCTGTCCACCCATCTCATCGACGAGGTGAGCGATCTGGTCGAGCGGGTGCTGCTCATCGACCGTGGCCGCCTGCTGCTCGACGAGGACGCCGACGACCTGCGCGGGCGGGCGGTGGCGGCCACCGGACAGGCGGAGGCCGTGGACGGGTTCGCCGCCGGACGCACCGAGTTGCACCGCGAGCGGTTGAGCGGCCTGACCCGGGCGACCGTCCTCGATGGGCTCGGACCGCAGGCGAAGGCGCTCGCGCGGACGCTGAACGTCGAGCTGGAGCCGTTATCGCTGCAGCAACTCGTGGTCCGCCTGACCGTACCGCCGACGCCAACGGCGCCGGCGGACCGGGAGGCCGCCCGATGAACCGCATCCTTCAGGTGGCCCGTCTCCAGATGCCGGCCTGGCCGCAGATCGTGGGCTGGACGTGGGGCATGACGGCCGTCGCGTTCGTCATCAACCTGCTGGGCGTCATGGCGAACCACGACCCGGGCGACGGTGTGACGACCACCGCCGGTGTGGTCGGCCTGTGCGGCGGCGCGATCGGGCTGGCCACCGTCTCGGTCACCCAGATCTTCCCGTACGCACTGGGCATGAGCGTGACCCGCCGGGAGTTCTACCTGGCCTGGTCGCTGCTCGCGGTCGTCCAGTCGGTGCTCTACGCGCTGGTGCTCTGCCTGCTGCACGCCGTGGAACAGGCCACCGGCTACTGGGGGTGGGGGATGCGCTTCTTCGGCCTGCCGTTCATGGATGACGCCAACCCGGTGCTGCTCCTGCTCGGGTACGCCGTACCCATGCTGGTCGTGACCCACCTCGGAATCCTGCTCGGCACGTTGTACCTGCGCTGGGGCACGACCGGCGTCCTCGCCAGCCTCACCCTGACGTTCACGGCGCTCGGGCTGGCCGCCGCGCTGATCACGTGGACCCGGCAATGGCACGCGATCGGCCGCTGGTTGCTCGACCAGTCCCCCACGGCGCTGCTCGCCGGCTGGCCGGTCCTGGTGGCCGCCGCGTGCGCGGCCGGCGGGTACAGGCTCATCCGCCGTGCGACGGCGTAGGCGCGGCGGGCACTCGGCCGTGATGGGCCGCCGGATTGTCAGCCCTGTCCGCCACCGTCCTCGGGAGAGATGCAATGACGAACAATGACACGCCCCCGCCCGCCGCAGGTCTCGGGATCTGGGCAAATCTCGGGATCTGGATCGCATTCGGCGCTGTCTTCGGCCTCCTCGTCGGCGTCGTCGTCGGGGGTTCCTTCGACGACCTCACTTATGGAATCGGGCTGGGTTCGTTCTTCGGTCCGGGCCTGGGTGTGGCCGCCTGGGCCGTCTTCATCGCGTCGCGCAGGAATGCCCGCCGCGACTCCTGAGCGTCGCGCCAGGCGGTCACCTCCCGGGCGGTGACCGCCGAAATTCACAGCTGGGACCGCTGCAGATGCCGGGCGATCACCTTTCGTGAAGCCCTCAGGTGCCGCAGATCACCTGCCAGCACCACCAGGCGCCGGTCTCGGTGTCGACCGCGCAGCGGTAGCACACGATGGCGCCGGTCTCCTGTTCCACGGTCTGCATCTCGTTGATGGGGGCGCTCTCGCCGATGGCACGGACGTCGGAGATCACGCCGTCCTTCCACTCGAGCAGAACCTCGGCGGAGCCGACCTGGACCACGACCTCGCCCGCTCCGCCCGAGGGGCGTGGCGGGTTGGTGTCCAGTGTTACCCCGATGGTGGCGACCTTCCTGGCCATGGTGCTCTCCTCTGTCGAAGGTGACTCCCCGCCAAGGTCCCTCTCCCAACGACCCCGCGCATGAGTCGCCCCCTACTCAAGAAGCGGGCAGACGTGATGCTTCATGGGAATGTGGACGACTACCTCGTCACGGGCGGTGTCGCCGATGGCGATCATGTAAAGAAGCTGAGAGACGCCGAGGGTGTCCATGAACCGCGCGTTGCTCTCGACCGGACGACCTGGCGATTGACCTTGTGGTCACGGTCACGCACGTTTTCGAGAGGAGCGCACGATGAGTCACAGCCGTTGGGAAACCTACAAGGCGAAGCGTCTGCGCCAGATGGAAGCAGATGCGCAGCCTCACCCCGAATACGAGCAGGCGGGCCGTGACCTCGAGCTCGGTGATCAGTTGCGTGAGATCCGCCGACGCCGGGGTCTGTCCCAGAAAGTCGTAGCGGAACGGGCGGGGATGTCCCAGCCTGCTCTGTCTCGCATTGAGAGCGGGGGCGGCATCCCCGATATAGCCACGCTGGTACGCCTGGGTGCGGCGATGGGAGTGCGGTTCCGCGTCGAGCTCATCGTCGACGACGACATCACCGAAATCGAGCCTCTGGTGGTGTCCATATTCAGGTGAGTACTTTGCGCAGCCCATAGACGGCGGCCCCGGCCGCGATCACTGCCGCGCCTGTCAGCACGGAGTTCAGGGGCAGGGCGAAGGCCAAGACCAGGCAGCCGGCCGTACCGACGATTGGCACGATGCGGGCAGGCCTGCCCTCGGTGGCGCTCAAGGTCCAGGCGGACGCATTCGCGACCGCGTAGTAGACCAGCACGCCGAACGACGAGAAGCCGATCGCGCCCCGCACGTCCGTCGTGGCGGCGAGGACCGCGACGACCGCGCCCACGGCGAGTTCGGCGCGGTGGGGCACCTGGAATCGGGGGTGGACGGCGGCCAGGACGTGCGGCAGGTGCCGATCGCGGGCCATGGCCAGAGTGGTGCGCGAGACGCCCAGGATCAGGGCGAGCAGCGAGCCGAGCGCGGCCACCGCGGCACCGATCTGCACGAACGGCGTCAGCGCCGGGGCGCCGGCCACCCGAACGGCTTCGACCAGCGGAGCGGTGGTGTGGGCGAGCAGGCCGGGGCCGAGGACCAGCAGGACGCAGACGGCCACCAGTGCGTACACGACCAGAGTGATGCCGAGCGCGAGGGGGATCGCGCGGGGGATGGTCCGTTCGGGGTCGCGGACCTCCTCGCCGAGGGTGGCGATGCGCGCGTACCCGGCGAAGGCGAAGAACAGCAGGCCCGCGGCCTGGAGCACGCCGGTGAAGGAGGCGTCCGCGCCGATGTCGAGCCGGGTCACGTCGGCGGCGCCGGTGGTGAGGCAGACGGTGGCCACGGCGGCGAGGACGGCCAGGACGACGGCGACGATCACGCGGGTCAGGAGCGCCGACTTGTGCACGCCGACGTAGTTCACGGCGGTCAGCGCGACCACCGCCGCGACCGCGACCGCGTGCTCCTGGCCGGGCCACATGTAGGAGCCGACCGTCAGGGCCATCGCCGCGCAGGACGCGATCTTGCCGATCACGAAGGCCCATCCGGCCAGGTAGCCCCAGAACTCGCCGAGCCGCTCCCGCCCGTAGACGTAGGTTCCGCCGGACTGCGGATAGCGGGCGGCGAGCCGGGCGGAGGAGGTGGCGTTGCAGTAGGCGACCACCGCGGCGAGGGCCAGTCCGAGCAGGAGCCCTGATCCGGCCGCCGAGGCGGCGGGGGCGAGCGCCGCGAAGATCCCGGCTCCGATCATCGAGCCGAGGCCGATCATCACGGCGTCGAACACCCCCAGGCGCCGCTTCAGCGTGGACGTGTCCATGACTCACTCCCAGCGCCGGGTTCGCTATCGGACGCAGGCTATAGGACCAGCGTGAACGCTGATCGAGGGTCATGGCCGGCGGTTACGGGCCATGGCCAGTGTTCCCAGGGTGGTGGCGATCAGGCCCAGTACCAGGGCCACCACGCCTCCGACGATTCCTGAACCGGTTCCGGGACCGCCCTCGGCGGTGGCCACGACCAGGCCGCCGACGACGACGCCGACCGGTCCCGTCACCAGCGCGACGACGGTCCCCCGCCTGTCACGAGGGGCGCGGGACAGGGCCAGCCCGCCCATGACCGCGCCGGCCAGCGCGACCAGTGCGGCCACCAAGGACCACACCCGGCCGCCGGTCAGTGTGTACGCGCCGACGGGATCGGCGAGGATCAGGTGGATCGACATGTGGCGCTCCCAGCTCCGAACGGGTGGATGAGCCCGATCATGTCCACCCGACCCGCCGCCCGTCGTCCGGCGTGCGCAGACAATCGGTACCGCATCCGCGGTAGCCAGCCGATCGTCCGCGCGCAGGATTCTCCCGTGTGGACGCCGGGTTATGGTGCGCCTATGGGCACCGCCGTCACCGACTGGGCGATCGCCGTCTGTGTGGCGACGGCGCTGCTGGTCACGGGGCTGTCCGGGCCCGATTCCGCCTTACTCGGGTATGCGTTGCTGGTCGTGGGCGGTCTGGCCCTGGTCGCGCGGCGCCGGGCTCCGGTCGCCGTCCTGGTCGTCACGGGGGCGTGCGCGGTCGGCTACCAGGCGGTGGGTTTCGACGTGCCCGCCGTCGCCTACCTCTTCGCGGTGTACGCCGCCGTACGGGCCGGGCACCGCACCGTCACCGTGGCCGCCAGTGTGATCATGCTGGTCGCCCTCCCCCTCGCGGCCATGGCTTCGGGCCTGCACGACACGGGCGAGGCGTTCGCGCAGGCCAGGGGCGCCCTGGAACTGGCCTGGCTGATCGCGGCGGGCGCCGCTGGTGAGGCGCTGCGGCAGGCCGAACGGCGAGCCGACGAAGCCGAGCGGACCCGTGAGGAGACCGCCCGGCACCGCGCCGACCAGGAGCGGCTGCACATCGCACGGGAGCTGCACGACTCGCTCACCCACCAGATCTCGGTCATCAAGGTGCAGGCCGAGGCCGCCGTCCACGTCGCGCAGAAGCGCGGGGAGCGGGTGCCGGAGTCGCTGCTGGTGATCCGGGAGGCCGGTCGTGAGGCGGCCCGGGAGCTGCGCGCGACCCTGGAGACGCTACGCGAGGACGGCGGGAATCCGCCCCAGGGGATCGACGACATCCACGACCTGGTCGAACGCGCCCGCACCACCGGCCTGGACGCGCGGCTGACGATCGAGGGCCAACGGCGGGACCTGCCGGCGGCGGTCGACCGGACCGCCTACCGGATCGTCCAGGAGTCACTGACCAACGTCGCCCGGCACGCCGCCGCCGCGACGGCTTCGGTCCGCATCGACTATCGTCCCGGCGCCCTGGTCATCCGTGTCGACGACGACGGCAGGGCCACACCCGGCACCGCCCCGGTTCCCGGCGTCGGGCTGCTCGGCATGCGCGAACGCGTCACCGCCCTCGGCGGCCGGTTACGCGCGGAACCGCGTGACGAGGGCGGCTTCACCGTCCAGGCCGAACTTCCGGTGCCGGCATGATCCGGGTCCTGCTGGTCGACGACCAGCCTCTCCTCCGCAGCGGATTCCGGGCGCTCCTCGACCTCGAAGACGACATCGAGGTGGTGGGCGAGGCGAGCGACGGGGAGGAGGGTCTCGCGCTGGCCAGGCGGCTGGTGCCCGACATCGTCCTCATCGACATCCAGATGCCGGTCCTCGACGGCATCGAGGCGACCCGGCGCATCGCCGCGGAACCCGCCCTTTCCGGGGTGCGCGTCGTCGTCCTGACCAACTACGGCTTCGACGAATACGTCTTCAACGCGCTGCGCGCCGGTGCGGCCGGATTCCTCGTCAAGGACATCGTGCCCGAGGACTTCCTGCACGCCGTGCGGGTCGCCGCGCGTGGCGACGCGCTGCTGGCCCCGTCGATCACCCGCAGACTCATCGACAGGTACGTCACGCAGCCGCTTCACCCCGGGGTGTCCCGTGGGCTGAAGGAGCTGACCAACCGGGAGCGCGAAGCCGTCGCCCTGGTGGCGAAGGGTCTGTCCAACGACCAGATCGCCGACCACATGGTGATCAGCCCGCTGACCGCGAAGACCCACGTCAACCGGGCCATGACCAAGCTCCACGCCCGCGACCGCGCCCAGCTCGTGATCCTCGCCTACGAGTCCGGCCTCGTCACCCCACGGAACCTCTGATCTCACGTCGCGCCACGAACACGAACTCGCCGCCCGGCCGGTCGGGTGCGTCGCGGACGTCCTCGACGACGAAACCGTGCTCGTGCAGGTCCCGCTCGATCTCCGCACGTTCGCGGAACCGGAGCGTCGATTCCGAGATCAGCACCTCTCCGTCCGCGAAGACGTGCGTGCCCCGGAAGCTGACCAGCGGCAGGCTCACGTCCGTCAGCTCGGCCCAGCACTCGACCTGGCCGACACCCGGAATGTCCGTCTTGCGGTACGTGGTCTCGCGCGACCACCGCGCCCACGCCTCCCATATCCGCTGAGCCGGATCGCGCGTCTCGAAGACCAGCCGCCCGCCGGGCCGCAGCGCCTCGTGCGCGCCGCGCAGCGTCGTCCGCCACGGCTGCGGGTCGATGATGGCCTGGGCGACGTTCCCGGTCATCGTCACCAGGTCGACCTGCATCGCCGGCAGGTCTCCGGCGTCGCCGACGAGCCAGCGCACCCGCTCGGCGCCCGGCTTGCCCCGCGCGACGTCGACGGACGCCCGCGCCGGGTCGACCCCGGTGACCGCGATCCCGCGCCCGGCCAGCAGCAGCGCGAACACGCCCGTCCCGCAGCCGATGTCCAGCACCGATCGCGCGCCGAACTCGTCTGCCATCGCGAGATAGGCGTCGAGATCGCCGCGGTCCGGGTCGAGCGGGTCGTAGATGGCGGCCAGGCGCGGATTCCCGAACATTGCGTCAACCATGCAAGCGAACGTATGCGACCCAGGGCCGCCGGAATCAGTAGTGGCGGGTCACGGTCTTCCGGCCCCGGTGGCTGAGGTAGATGAAGGGCCACGCCAACCCGCCGGTGATGAGAACGAAGAAGATCTCGCCGACGGTCCAGCGGGGCGCAGTGACGGACATCCGAGGGTAGATCGGCATGGCGTGAGGCGCGGGTTGCTGCACGTACACCGGTTGGACGTACACCGGCTGCTGTGGGTAGGGCTGGGGTGCGTACTGGGCCACCGGGTAGGGCATCGCGGCAGGTGCTCCGTACGCCATCGGAGGCTGCTGGCCGTAGGCAGGGTGGGGACCTGTGGGCTGCTGAGGGTGGAAGCCCGTCGGGTACTGCTGCTGCGGCGGGTAATGAGGCTGCTCGGACATCTGGGGCTCCTGTAATGAGTGAGTCACTACAGGACGTAGGAGACTTAAGAGGCGTTGGCCGCCGTTACCCGATCGAATTTCGGCATCGGATACGGGTGACCGGATTCGTTCGCCCATTGCATCCGGTACCTGGGTACAGGCTTACCGTCGGGACATGACACCAGACACGCCCTCCGCCTGCACTCTGCCGGCCGCCGAGAGGCCGTTGCGGGTGGCCGAGTTCGACGGTCTTTTCCGCGAGGCGGTTCGTTCGGTGGCCAGACCGGAGCGGGCCCGGCTCACGCTGGATCTCGTCTTCAGCCCCGAGAACGCCGCCAGGACCGCCGATCTTGCCGTGCGGGAGAACGGCTGCTGCTCCTTCTTCACCTTCACCCTGACCGTCGCCGCCGGGAGCCTCGCGCTGGATGTGGCGGTGCCGCCGGAATGGACGCCGGTTCTGGACGCACTCGAGACCCGCCTGAGCGGATCTTTGGGGGAGACGTGAACGGCCCGTACCTGCGGAGTGGGCAGGTGGCCGAGCAAGCCGGGGTCAATCCGCAGACCCTGCGCTACTACGAACGCCGCGGCCTGATCTCCGAACCCCGGCGGAGCCCCGGCGGACATCGCGCCTATCCGCCGGAGACGGTCACGCTGCTGACCGTGATCAAGGCCGCCCAGCGCCTCGGTTTCACCCTCGACGAGGTCGCCGGGCTGATCGACACCGGCCGGCGCGGTCATCTCACCCCCGATCTGCGGGCCAGCGCCGAAGCCAAGATCGCCGAGGTGGACGCCCGCATCGCCGACCTGACCACGATCCGCGCGGCACTCACACAGGTGGTCGCCGCAGGCTGCGACAGCCTGACCGACTGCACCTGCCCGGACTGCCCGCTGCCGCTGGCCGACCTCGCCGCGGACCACGTCTCCGAGGAGAACTGATCATGGCCGTTCCGCCTGGCCGCCCCACGCTGCCCGTCGTCACCCGGAATGACGACGGTCCACCTCGCCGGAGCAAGATCGCCGCCACGCTGGCGCTGCTGGCCTGCGCTGCCTGCTGCGCCCTCCCGATCCTGATCGGCGCGGGTCTGCTCACGAGCGCCGGTGCGGCGCTGGCCGAATCGACGCTCTTGGTGGCCGCCGGATCGCTGCTCGCGGCCGCGGCGAGCATGTGGTGGCTGCATCGAAGAAGAACTGAACGCGAAGAACACGGCAGCTCATGCGGTTGCGGTCGGTGTTGAGTCAGAGGGAAGTCGTACGACCGCACAGCAGTTGCTTAAGAGCGAGCAGTTTCACGCGCTCGTCACGGTTCGCGCCCCTTGCCGGTGTGCTTCGGCAGGATGGCTCAGATGCGGTCATGGCGAGGCGGGGTGATTCAGCGCCGCAGGCGTGGTCGGGCTGCTGGCACTGATCGGCTGGGCGCTGATCGGTAAGGACGCGCTGCAGACTGCGGCGAATCCGGCCCAGGGCCTTCGAGATCGCCGAGGTCGCGGAGCACATCTCCCGTCACGACAGCGCCCTGGACTCCGAGCGGGTGCGAGGTTTTCGCCTGCTGGTCGCGCTGGGCTGGTTCCTGCAACTGGGCCCGGACGGCCCGGCCACGCCGCACAACCCGCCAGGAACCCTTGACCTGCAGGCCGAGAGAGTTCTCCACCTCATCGACCGGAGGCCGTCCGCGATGCCCTGCAGAACAACGACTCGTGGAACCTGATCCCATCCGGTCGGATGGGATCAGGGCCCGGGTGGCTCAGTTGACCTGGAAGACGGTGAGGACCGCGGCGTGGTCGGAGGTTCCTTCCGCGATGGTTTCTGAGGAGAGGACGGTGAGGGGGCCTCGGTAGTGGACGAAGTCGATGCGGTCCTGGGGCTCGGGTTCACCGGTGTGGGAGTTGTAGCCGTAGCCGCCGGTGAAGGTCTTGAAGATCGGTGACCAGGTGATGCCCGGGTGGGTCGCCGGGTTGGGGTGGGCCTGGCGGTAGGAGTCGGTGAGGCCCGCGTTGGCCGGGGCGGTGGAGGTGGGCCAGGCGACCGAGCCGTAGCCGCAGTGGGGGTTCGCCGACGTCCAGTCGAGGTGGGACGGGGCGTTGAAGTCGCCCGTCAGGAGGACCGGGGTGGTCGCCGAGGCGGCGAGGTCGGCGGACATCGCGCTGATGATGGCGTTGATCTGGCCGGTACGGCCCGAGCTGGACTCACGGCTGAGGAGCTGCTGGACGGTCATCCGGCCGAAGCAGGCGTCGTAGGGGCCGTAGGGCGTGTAGCCGAGGTGGGCGCTCCAGAGGCGGAGGGAACGGGCGCCGAGGTTGATCTTGGCGGCGACGGCGCTGCCCGCGACGGTCGGGGTCGTGGCGGTGATCGGGTAGCGGCTCAGGACGGCGGTGTCGGAGTTCTGGAAGTAGGACCACCCGAGGGCGGACGCGAGGGTCTGGGCGGCCGAGCCCTCGTTCTCCTGGATCCCGACGACGTCGACGTCGCTTTCGAGCAGGAACTTCAGCTGCCTGTCCAGGCCGTTGGCCACCTGGGTGCCGCCGTGCCAGAGGTTCCAGCTGAGCGCCTTCAGCTGCGGCACCAGCGCGCCCGACTGTACGCGGACCGTCACGGTCGCGTCGGCCGTACCGGAGGAGGTGACGGCCCGGATGCCGAGGACGGCGTCGCCTGCCGAGGTCGGCGTCCCGGTCACCGTGCCCGAGGAGGACACCGACGCCCAGGCGGGACCCGAGGTCTTGGTGAACGTGGCGCCCGGGACGAGCCCGCCGACCGTCGCCGAGTAGGCGGTGCCGACCTTGGCGTTGCGCAGCGTGAACGCCGACGCGGGGAAGCGCGGCGCGGTGTTGCCGGTGATCCGCAGCGTGACGGGCTGGGCGAGCCAGGTGTACCCGTCGTTGTACAGGTAGTAGACGATGTAGTCGCCCGCGCCCAGCCCCGAGGTCGGCAGGGAGGCGGAGCCACTGGAGCCGGTGGTGTACGTCCAGGCCAGCGAGGCCCCGACGTACGCCTGGTTGACGGGGCCGTTGCCCGGGTTCCGGTAGAGCCCCACCCAGTTCTTGGCGTTCGGCCTGGTCGTCGAGTAGCCGAGCTGGATCGGGCTGCCCGACGCCACCGTGGCCGAGGAGAGTGTCAGCGTGCCCGACGAGGGCGCGGTCAACTGGAGTGAGACCGGCTGGGCGAGCCAGGTGTACCCGTCGTTGTACAGGTAGAAGAGCTTGTAGTTCCCGGGGGCCAGCCCCGCGGTCGGCAGCGTGCCGGTCCCGTTGGCGGACGCGGCGTACACCCACTTGGTCGACGGGCCGACGTTGGTCTCGTTGACGGGCCCGTTGCCGGGATCGCTGTAGAGCCCGACCCAGTTCGTGGCGTTCGGCCGGGGCGTGGAGTAGGCGAACCGGATGTCGGAGCCGACCGTGACGGATGCCGACGTCACCGTCAGCGTCCCGTCGGCGGCGGCCTGGGCGGGCCGGACGGTCAGAGTGACGGCCAGGACGGCCAGCACCAGGGCGAGAAGTCGTCGCATGCGTGCTCCCGGGAGCGAGGGGCGGACGCCCGCGATCGTCCGCATCCGGCGTGCCCGCCGAGTGACATCCCGGTCGCGCCGAGCCGAACCACGGCCCAACACTGGGGGCCCGTCACAGGGTGATGACGCTCTTGCCCTTCGCGTGGCCGGCCATCACGTGGTCGATGGCCTGCTTCGCTTCCGCCAGCGGGTAGGTCCGGTCGACGTAGGGGACCAGGGTGCCCGCGGCGAGGCGTTCGCGCAGGTCTTCGTAGTCGGCCAGGGTCGGGAGCGCGATCAGTACCTTGAGCTGCTGTTTCACGAACAGGTTGAGGCCGAGCGCCCGGAACTGGCGGCCGAGGCCGGTCACCTTTCCCTTCGACATGCCGCCCAGGATGATCAACTGCCCGCGAGGGGTGAGGCGCCTGCGGAGAACGTTCACGTCGCGGCTGCCGTAGACGTCGTAGACCACATCATAGGTGCCGGTGCCGAGGTCCTCTTTGGTGTAGTCGACGACGTGGGTGGCGCCGAGTTCACGTACAAGATCGGCTTTTCCACCACTGCACACGGCGGTGACCTCGCCCTCGTGCAGCTGGACCAGGAACGTTCCGATTCCGCCGGCGGCGCCGATGACCAGGGCTTTCTTGCCCGTCCCCGCCTCCTTGGCGCCGCGCAGCGCGGTGAGGGCCGATGTGGGGACGGCGGCCGCCTGTTCGAAGGTCAGGTTGGCCGGTTTCAGCACCAGGAGGTTCTCTTTGGCGACGACGTACTCGGCGAAGCCGCCCACGGCGGCGCCGAAGACCTCGTCGCCCGCCTTCAGGCGGGTGACCTTCGCGCCGACCTTCTCGACGACGCCGGCGACGTCGCCTCCCGCGATGGGCTGCTTCGGCCTGGTCAGGCCGAAGCCGAAAAGCCGCATCAGGTACGGTACGCCGGTCATCCGGTAGGAGACTCCGGGGTCGACCCCGGCGGCCTTCACGCGGATGAGGACCTCGTCGTCCTTCGGGACGGGGACGGGGAGTTCGGCCTGCTCAAGGCTGCCGTAGGTTCTGTGCACCATGGCTTTCACGGGTACTGGAACACCTCTTCCAAGGAGACGTCGAAGACGCGGGCGATCTGGAAGGCCATTTCGAGCGAGGGTGAGTAGCGGCCCTGTTCGATGGCGATGACGGTCTGCCGGGTGACGCCGAGACGGTCGGCCAGGTCGGCCTGGGTCATCTCGCCGTTGGCGAAGCGCAGGGCGCGGATGGTGTTGGTGACCTTCGTGGGTTTCACCACTGCTGGAACCCGCCTCGCCGGTAGGCGATGACCTTGGCCAGCGAGCCGACGATCATCGTCAGGGCGAAGCCCAGGTAGATGATGTTGGCGATCCAGAAGTAGGGCGCTTCGAGCAGCGCCAGGACGAACGCGCCCAGGGCGCCGATGACGGTGAAGGCCTGGCCGACGCGGTCACCCATCTGGTCGATCTCCCGGTCGCGGACGTCGGTGCGGGTGCTGCGGTCGCCGAACATCGCGCTCACGATGCTCACCACGATCGAGCTGACGATGGAGATGCCGAGCGACCAGAGGAGGACGGGGACGTAGTCGACGTCGGTGAGCGCGCCGGCGCCCTTGCGGGTGAGGATGGCGACGATGTAGCCGCAGTAGATGACGAGGGTGACGGACAGGTATATCCAGGCCCTCTTCTCCAACATTGTCATGCTCTTGAAGGTAAAGCAAGTTAGACACCGTGTCTAGTTTTCTTTACATCAGTTTCCGTCGGTGGGGGCTGCTAGCGTGGGGCCGCTTTGTCCCGGCTCGTCACTGAAGGTTGCTGTGCGTCGCTATCGTTTCGGCAGGATCGCCGGTCTTGTCGCGCTCGGCTATCTCGCGGTCGTCGCCGTGCTGGGTGGGCTCGCGCTCACCACCGTCCACGGCGATCTTCTCCGTACGGTCGTCACCCGGGACTCCGGCATGAACTGGTTCTTCGGTCCTGACGAAGGCGCGCCTCCTCCCGTCTCGTGGGGGCTGGCGCTCGTCCTGATCCTCGTCGGGGCGGTTCAGGCCTGGGCCCTGTGGCAGGTGCTGCGCGGGCGTACCCGTGGCGAGCTGACCGAGCGGGGCGGGAAGGTCGGGCTGCTGCGGCTCGCCCTGTACGTCGGGGTCGGCTACGGCCTGCTCATGATGGTCCTCTCCCCGGTGATCTACGCCTGGGAGATCTACTGGGTCTGGACGGTGACCGGCATCGTCTCCTGCTGTGTGCAGGGGGCGGTCGTCTGGCTGTTCTTCCTGGTGCTCCGGGACAGCGTCTCCCGTGGCTTACGGCTGTTCTCGCTCGTCGCCGGGACCATCGCCGTGGCGAGCAGCCTGGGTCAGGAGATCGCCGACTTCCTGAGCTTCTCCTCCGCTGGAGAGATCCTGGTCCTGATCGGCGGGTTCGGCCTGGTCTGGCTGGCGTGGTCGGCGTCGATCCTGATCGCCCAGGCCAAGGATCCTCGCTGGAGCGCGGCGACCGTCTGGATCGGCGTCGTCGCGCAGGTGATGACGGTCGTCCAGCCGTCCGGGATCGTGTCGTACGGCGGCAACGGCTTCCCGGACACCTTCTTGATCTTCACTCTTCTCGGCGCCGTCAGCGTCTTCGGGCTGGTGTGGGACGCCAGGACCGCCCATGACCTGGCCAACCCGCTTCCCCGGCCGTACCCGAAACCGGCGCCGGTGCGGGCGGCGGCCCGATGGTGGCCGCTCGCCGCCGTGGCCGTCGCGCTGCCGGTGATCCCGGCCGCCGTCAATCTCGCGCAGGGCAGATACCACTGGATCGGGCCCCGAGGCGTGATCGAGCGCTTCTTCCGGGTGGACGGCGGCACCGGCAACGCGCTGACCTGGCTCGGCGTGGACGTCGCCGTCGGTGTCGGCCTGCCCGCGCTGCTGATCCTGGCCGCCGTGCTCCGCCGGACCCCGCGCACCCTGTGGTTCACGAGGCTGACCCTGATCGTCGCCGCCGTCGTGGCGTTCGTCAGCGCGCTCACGGCGGAGCCGGTGACGGGCGAGTTCGACGGTTTCTACGACGGTGCGCAGATCTACCCGGACAGCCTGTTCGCCGAGAACTTCCTGGGCATCTCACCGGCCTGGTACGGCGCGGCCCTGCTCGCCTCCGCCCTTCTCCTGCCGATCCTCTATCCGACCCCGCTGTCCCGGCCCGTCCGCCGCCGCGTGATCGTCGTGGCCCAGGTCGTCACGCTGGTCGCGCTCGTGTTCGCGCCCGTGGCGGACCTGGCCCGCGGCACGGTCACCACGGCCGAGGACTGCGCTCCCGCCGAGCCCTGGCGGGGCGAGCCCGAGCTGCCTCAGCCCACCGGGCACCAGCGTCTGATCTGCTCCCTCCGGGAATCAGGCGTGATCAACCTCGCGGCCGGCACGCCCGACGCCATGATCCTCACCCACGCCCGCTGGCTGTGCGGGATCTACACCCGCGACGAACCCCAGGAGGTCGCCCGCCACCTGACCGCGCGGGGCCTGACGCGCGACGCGCTGACCTACCCGCTCGCCGAGGTCTGCCCCAGCGCCGGCGCCGTGGCCGCGGCCGCGTCCGCGGAAGAGGACCGGGAGATGGAGGAGTGGGAGGCCGACAGTCAGCGCATGTGTGACGAGAGTCCACGTCACCGGCCGCTCATCAAGGCGGCGAAGGCGGTCCGCCTGAAGGAACCCCAATGGACGGACTACGGGGTCCTCGAAGCGTACGAGCCGAGCGAGGACGGCGGAGATCCGTTCGACGACGGCCTGCTGGAAAAAGCCCAGGACGACGGCTTGGCGGCGGCGATCCCCGGCCACCTGATGGTCCTGACACACTCCGACTACGACATCTGCGTGACCCTGGAGACCTACGGCCGCCGGCCGCCGGTGGAGACCAAGGGCTGGGACCACGTCGTCGAGGTCGGCTACGAGAGCCCCACGGGCGAGATCGTGCTGATGGACGGTCTGAGCGGCACCACGTTCCCCGACCTGTCACTGAACGGCCGAGCGGGTCATTACCGGATCCGCGTGCACTACGACTGGTTCAAGTGGAAGGGCGTGCAAGACGGCGGCCAACGACTGCTGATCATGGCCTTCCCGGGCAAGAACGACAAGCCCGTCACCTACCGGAAGTAACTCTCCAGGTCATGCACTAACGCAGGATGTCAGCCAGGACGGCCGCCTCGCTCAAGTTGGCCTTCTTGGTCGCGGTGAGCAGCGTCAGGACGCCCTCGCCTGCGAGTTCGCGCAGATGGGCCAGGGCCGTGGCCCGCTCCGGCTCCTCCAGTTCGCTCTGATAGCGGCGGCAGAACTCGGCGTAGCGGTCGGGGTCGTGGTGGTACCAGTCGCGGAGTTCCGGTGACGGGGCGATCTCCTTGCACCACTCGTCGAGGCCCGCCTTGGCCTTGGCCAGGCCCCGTGGCCAGAGCCGGTCGACCAGTACGCGGGTGCCGTCGTCGGGGGACGGCTCCTCGTAGACCCGGCGGACCCGAACCTCGGTTTCGCTCATGTCTACGACACTACGCCGCAGGCTTCCAGGTAGGTCTTGATGGCGTTGCGGTTGCGCTGGAGCACGTCGATGCGCTTTTCGATGCCGCCGAGCTGCCGCTGGAGGGCGCCGATGTCGATGTTGGCCGTGCACGTCTCGGGGGTCGGGGAGCCGAGGCAGGGGAGGATCTCGCGGATCATGTCGGTGGTGAAACCGGCGTCGAGGAGTTCGCGGATCTGCAGAACGCGGTCGATTGCCGGTTCGCCGTAGGTGCGGTAGCCGTTGGCGCTCCGGAAGGGGTGCAGGATGCCGACCTCTTCGTAGTAGCGCAGCAGCCTGGGCGGGACGCCGGTCTTGGCCGCCAGGTCTCCGATCTTCATCAGCTCTCCTTCGCTTGACCTTCACATTAATGGAAAGGTTTAGCTTTTCCGCGTCCGACCTGCTGGAACGAGAAGGAGAGCAACGAGATGACCAGGTGGAACGTGGAAAAGATGGCCGATCAGAAGGGTCGTACCTTCGTCGTGACGGGGGCGACGAGCGGGCTCGGGCTGGTGACGGCGCGCGAGCTGGCGGCGCACGGCGCCCGGGTGCTGCTCGCCGTGCGTGACCCAAGGCGAGGGGAGGAAGTCGCGAGAGAGCTTCGAAGAAGCGGGGGCGATGTCGAGGTGCGGCAGGTCGATCTGCTGAAGCTCGACTCGATCCGCCGGGTGGCGAAGGAGATCGACGAGGTCGACGTGCTGGTCAACAACGCGGGGATCTCGATGGTCGGTCACGCGGTGACCGAGCTGGGCGCGGAGCGGCATCTCGCCGCCAACCACCTCGGGCACTTCGCGCTCACGGCGCTGCTGGCGCCCGCGCTGCGGCGGTCGCCGGCGCCGCGGGTGGTGACGGTGACGTCGTACCTGCACGAGAAAGGCGAACTTCGGCTGGACGACGTCGCGTGGACCCGCAGGTACACACCTCTGGCCGCCTATGCGGCGTCGAAGCTGGCCAACGCCGCCTTCGGGGTCGAACTCGCCCGGCGGGACCCCGGGATCACGAGCGTGGTCGCGCATCCGGGCTACAGCAACACGCCGATGCAGCGGAAGGGCACCGGGCTGACCGGGGTCTTCATGCGGGTCTCCGGCGCCCTGCTCGCGCAGAGCCAGGAGATGGGGGCGCTACCCCAGCTCTACGCGGCGACCGAGCCCGGCCTCGCCTCCGGCTCGTACATCGGGCCCGATGGCAAGGGTGGACGGTCAGGGTATCCCCAGGTCGTCGAGCTGTCGGCGGCGGCCAGGGATCCCGAGCTCGGGCGGCGGCTCTGGGAGCGTTCGGAGGAGCTGACCGGCATCCGCTGGTGACCTCAGTGCAGTCTCAGTGCAGGGTGCCCTCTTCCGACGAGACGAGTTCGCCGATCGCGGCGAAGAAGGCCTGGATCCCCGGCAGGTTTCCGCCCTTGGCGCGGGAGGCCGCGAAGTCGGCCGGGGAACGCCACTCGACGATGTCGAGCCATTCGCCGCCGGGCAGCTCGACGAGTTTCGCGCCCAGGAAGCCCTCACGGTCGGCCTCGAAGTCGGCGATCATCCCTTTGCGGGCGGCCAGGAGGTCGGCCGTGCGCTCCGGGGCGACGCGGAATCTGGTGATCTCTACTGTCTTCGCCATAGCGCCAATATATGAAGCTACTTCTTGTGGACGGTGTCCAGCACGGCGATCACCACGAACGCGACCACCGCCGCCGCGACGGCGACGACATAGCACCACGGTTCCGGCAGGTAGTTGGCCGCCACGAGCCAGCTCGGGTCCTTGTCGGTGAAGACCCGGAAGATGATCGCTATCGGGCCCTCCCAGACGCCCGCGACGAGCGTGAGCAGCATGGCCAGCCGATACCAGGCCTCGTTCATTTTCCGCCCCCTCGTGATACGAACGTATCAATGACACCATCGAGAGAGCCGCTGCAACAGCCGATACGTCACGATGTTCAGGCGAATAGGCTGGGGTCGTGCGTGACGAAATGACGTGCCCAGTCTGCCGTGGCGCGGTGCGGCCGGTCACCCGGGGGCGGCGTCCGGTCTACTGCTCGCGCGCCTGCCAGGCGAAGGCCTACCGGTCCCGCCGGAACCCGCCGGTGCCGGTGCCCGCCGAGCCCGAACCGGCCGGGCGGCGGCGCCAGATCGCCGAGGCGGTCTGGCGGATCGCCGCCCAGCGCGGGTTGCAGATGGCCACCGTCCGCGAGATCGCGGCCGAGGCGGGGGTGTCACCCCGGGTGGTGCAGTATCACTTCGCCGACAAGCACCATCTCCTGGTGAGCGCCCTGCGGATGCTCCAGCAGGAGAACGAGCGCCGAGGTCAGGAGCGGATCGCCGCGCTGCCCGGCGTGTCGGATCCCCGCGTGCTGCTGCGGGCCACTCTCGAGGAGTTGCTCCCCCTCGACGACCGGCGCCGCATGAGCCTGCGGGTGATGACCGCCTACTACGCCCGGAGCCTCACCGACCCCGCGCTGGCGGCGGTGTTCCTGCACGCGGGCCGTCCGCTGGAGGAACTGGTCGCCGCCCTGATCTCGGCGGCCGGAGCCCGGACCTCGGTCGACGCGGCCCGGGAGGCCGATCTGCTCGTCGGTGGCGTGAGCGGGCTCGGGCTCGACCTGCTGCACCGGCGCCGCACCCGGGCCGACGTGCGGCGCGTCCTCGACTACCACCTCGACCGCATTCTCAGCGGCTGAGCCGGGCGATGATCAGGTTGGGGTCGGTGGCGGTGAGGTAGGCCGCGCTGAGGACGTAGAGGGTGCGGCCGCGTACGGCCACCGAGGTGGGGTTCTGGAGCCCTTCGGTGAGCAGGGTCGTGGCGTGGCCGCGCTCGTCGATGCGGACGACCTTGTTGGGCGCGTTCAACGTCGCGATGACCTGGTCGTCGCGGGTGAAGGCGATGTCGTCGATGCCGGCCAGACCGGTGGCCTCGACCTGCACGGGTCCGGGGCGGCCGTGCTTGATCGGGATGCGGAGCAGGGTGCCCGCGTCGAGGTTGGTGGCCCAGACCGCGCCGTCCTTGACCTTGATGCCGTTGGCGCCGAGGAAGCCGGCGGCGGCGAGTTCCTTGGCCGACGACCAGGTCTGGGCGGTGCCGCCCTTGAGCGGGACGGTGGAGATCGTGCCGAGGACCGAGTCGGTCAGGTAGAAGGTCTCGGTCTTCTCGTCGTAGGCCAGGCCGTTGGGCAGGCCGCTGGCCGGGAGGGCGGCGATCCGCCGGGGTTCGCGGCCGGGGCTCAGGCGGTAGAGGCCGGTGGTGGCGGCGTCGCCGCTGGCGTACAGGAAATAGAGCGTGCCGTCGGCGGTGCGGACGATGCCGGTGGTGAGGGCGAAGCCGAGCACGGGGGCGGCGGTGCCGCCGTCGGGGAGGGTCGCCAGGATCCGGACCTTCCCGGTGGGGCTGACCGAGGCGACCTGGCGGGCGGAGGCGAAGGTGACGTAGGCGGTGCCGTCGGGGGCGAGGGCGATGTTCTCCGGTTGGCGGCCCTTCGTGATGTCGAAGTGCACCGCGATCCGGGACGACGGCGTCGCGTTCGCGGGAGGTGCGGCCACCAGGCCGATTCCGGCGGCGAGCGCGAGGGCGAGCAGGCTGTTGCGCATCTCTGGTCCTGTCTGGATGAGGGCGTGCGGCATCGGGCGCTCCGGTCGGAGCGCCTGCTTCTTCGAGGGGGGATCAGCCGGTCGGCTGGGTGTGCCGGGCCGGCTGTCCGGTGACCACGCTGTGGACGAGCAGGGTCATCGCGGCCCGCGAGGGCGACCCTGCCTCGGTGGTGGCGACGACCACCGACTGGTCATCGGCGGTACGCAGGGTCTGCTGGGTCACGTGCAGGGTGCCGACGAGGGGGTGGCGCATTTCGTACACGGCGTCACCTGCGGTTTTGACCCGGTGATCGGCCCACATCGTGGCGAACTCGGGGCTCTTGACCGTCAGCTCACCGATCAGCGCGGTGAGCAGCGGGTCGTCGGGGTGACGCCCCGACGCCATCCGCAACGTGGCCACCACGCCCCTGGCCTTGGCGGGCCAGTCGGCGTAGAGGTCACGGGTGTGCGCGTCGAGGAACACCAGGCGGGCCATGTTGGGGCGCTGCGCCAGATGGCCCGCGAACAGCGCGTGACCCAGGGTGTTCCAGGCCAGCACGTCGCCGCGCCGGCCGAGCACCACCACGGGCACGTCGCCGAGCGCCGCGATCAGCTGATGGGTCGCCCGGCTCACCTTTTCCGGGGCGGGCCTGCGCGGAGCGGCCTTGCGGCGGCCACCGGCGGCGAGTTCGTGCAGGTGACGGCGTTCGGCGTCGTCGAGGCGGAGCGCCTGGGCCAGGGCGTCGAGCACTTCGGGTGAGGCGTTGGACGACTGGCCCTGCTCCAGCCGCGAGTAGTAGGACGCGCTGACCCCGGCCAGCAGCGCCAGTTCCTCACGGCGCAGCCCGGGGACGCGGCGGCGGCCGCCGTAGGTGGGCACCCCCACGTCTTCGGGCCGGAGCTGGGAGCGCCTCGTCTGGAGGAACTCCCCGAGCGGCCGTCGTGTGTTCATGGCTCAAGTATTCGCGGCGGCGCCGGAGCCGAGCCACACCCTGCCGGGGTGAGGCTCGCTCAGCGGCCGAACCAGCGGAGCCTGCGCGCGCTGCGGGAGCGGATGCGGAGCCGCCCGTAGCCGAGCTTGCCGGACACCCGCACGTGGGCCCGGCCCGGTGTGGGCGAGCCCGGGACGTCGGAGTTGACGCTGCCCCATTCGCAGTGGACGTCGTTGGTGTCGGCGCTCATGCCCGGCGGCAGGGTGATGCTGGCCGAGCCGTATTTCAGGTGGAGCTCGATGACGATCTCGGGATATTCGATCATCGCCTCGCTCAGGTCGAGGTAGGGATGGCCGTAGACCGACTCGACCCGCAGCACCCGGGGGACCCGCCACTGCCCCGAGCGCGTGATCTTGCCGGCCTTCGAGGTGATGGTCACCGCCTCGCCGGGGCGTTCGGGCAGGTCGGCGGTGAGCGGCACCAGATCACCGTGGGACACGGCGGTCAGGGCGCGCTCGACGCGCAGTTCCATCTCCGCCGACGCCAGGCGGCCATCGGCGAACGCCTGTTGCAGGCGTCTGACGGTCGCCTCCCGGTCCTGGTCGGAGGCTCGGGCTGTCAGGTCCATGCGGCCACCTTTCCGATGGTCAACAATTTACGGGGTGAACGACTCATCCTTAAGGGGGACGGGGTAGGCCCTGGGGTCGTGGACGACGATGTCCGGGCACGGATCCGGGGCCACTGGGAGGCGTCCGAACGCGGCGACGCCGAGGCCGAGCATGACATGTACGCCGACGACGCTATCCTCGACTATCCCCAGTCGGGTGAGCGGTTCCGGGGGCGGGCGGCCATCCAGGCGCAGCGTGCCGGGCATCCGGCCGAGCGCCACTTCTCGCTCCAGCGCATCCGCGGCGGCGGCGGTCTCTGGGTGAGCGAGGTCGTCATCACCTACGACGGCGTGCCCACCCACTCGGTGAGCGTGATGGAGGTCGTCGGCGGGCTGGTGACGTACGAGACGCAGTATTTCGCCGACCCCTTCCCCGCCCCCGCCGGTCGCGCGGAGCCCTAGGAGGGGAGCGTCCCGGCGAGGTAGCGGGCGTCGTCGAAGATCTCCGGGGTGAGCCGGACGCCGGTGAGGTGCTCGATCAGCCTCAGGCCGGGCCCCCGGTAGAGGTCGTGGTCGTCGCCGATCTCCTTCATGAGTTCGGTGAGTTCGGCGGGCACCTCTTCGGAGTAGCCCTCCTGGGCCCAGTGGCCGAACCGGATGTCCCCGTCTTCGATCCAGCGGAAGTCTTCGAGATCCTTGATGTCGAGGCGGTAGAGGGAGACCACGCGGGTGCCCGCCGACAGGGGCACGGTGAAGTCATCGTTGGCGGCGAGCCAGCTGTTGTAGAGCGCGATCAGCGCCCAGTCGCCGATGCCCGTGACCGCGATGTACCGCTCGTCGCCGTCGTTGATCGACTCGTCGAACGTCATCCAGGTGAAGTCGCCGACCTGGCCGCCCAGGTGGGTCACGAGCTTCTCGGGCGTATATCCGCGGACGAAGATGAAGCTGAAGGCCTCCGCGAGATGGGATGAGGAGAACCAGGAGTAGTCGGTCATACGAGGGATCATGACAGATGCGGCCGCCGCCTTCGCCGCGGGCGAAAGCGGCGGCCGAATTCCCTTTCTATCGAATGGTGACCCGGTCACCGGCCGGTGAATCGATCGGTGAATTCTTCGCCAGATATGTCGCCAGCGCTCCCCGGTCGTCGGGCCCGCCGCGATAGACGCCGGTGGCACCGCCCCATCGGGGGAAACCTTCGTAGCCGCCGACCAGAATGTAATTGGCGGCGATTCTGAGCACCTGGTCGTCGGCCACCGGGACGCCGTTGAGCGTGAGCTCGGTGACGGCGCCGCCCTCCAGCGTGTAGCGGAGCGTGGACGACGGCGTGAGCACCCAGCCCTGCGGGTTCGGATGGGCGAGCACGGTCTTCAGCGCGGCGCCGGTGACCGTCCACACGTCGATCGCCAGCCCGGCGGGCTGGGTCGCGTAGACCTCCTCGAAGGTGATCGGGCCCGCGTCGAGGTCGAGGTGGAACCCGTATCGGCTGACCAGGGCGGCGTCGGCGCCCGATCGGGACCGGACCGCGTCGAGGTGGGCGTCGGCGACCAGCTCGGCCAGGGGACCGCCACTGGCGGTGCGGACGATGGGCTCGGTCGCCTCGGCCAGAGTCGCCTGCCCATCAGGCGTTTCGCACTTGAAGTAGTAGAGGGTGTTGGACACGAGGCCGTCAGGCTGGGCGAGCTCGACCTGGACCGACCACGGGCCGGGGTTCTCGAAGTCGTATTCCCAGTTGAGCGTGGCGAGCAGGGCGGTGAAACTGCCGTTGTGGTTGCTGGGCGACTTGAGGTTCTTCCACTGCTCGGTGCCCACGATCCGGTGGCGGATGAGCTGGAGACCCGGAGGGAGCCCTTCGAAGGTGCCGTAGACGTTGAAGGTCACCGGGCATTTCGACGCGGTGGTGCGTTCGAAGGCGAGCGTGAGTTTCTGCACCGGATTCGTGGCGAATGGCTCGGCCTGCGCGGCAGGCGCGAATGCACCCGCCACCAGCACCAAAACGGCCACCAGCCCGCCGATCCTGCGGAACAATCTCACGGTATTCCCATCTGTCGATGCGACAAGGACGGGCCAGAGACTAATAACACCGACCGACAATTCCGCGCCTGTCGGAAATTGACGGCTTTTGAATGCACGAATTCGATTAGGACGGGGCGCCGTTCAGCACCTCGACCTTGCCCGTGTCCAGGGAGTAGTAGGCGCTGACGACGGCCAGCTTGCCGCCGTTCACCAGCGGCGACAGGTCGCGGTTTCCGCGCAGCGCGTCGGCCGTCAGCTTGACCTGGGTCTTCGCCATCGTCTCGACCGGATCGGCGCTGCCCTCGGCGGCGGTCTGCTCGTAGGCGGGCCGTAGCGCCTCGACGATCGCCTGCAGGTTCCCCGGCAGGGGCTTACCGTCCTTCAGGGCCTTGTACGCCGCCTCGACCGCCCCGCACCTCTGATGTCCCAGCACCACGATCAACGGGGTCCCGCTCGTCATCGGGCCGTATTCGACCGAGCCCGTCACCACGGGGCCGGTGGTCTGGCCGCCGGTGCGCATCACGAACAGGTCCCCGAGGCCGGTGTCGAAGACCAGCTCGGGCGGGACGCGGGAGTCGATGCAGGCGAGCACCACGCCGTAGGGCTGCTGCTTGGCCGCCAGGAGTTCGCGCCGGGTCGGGTCGCGGTCGGGGTGCTGCAGGGCGCCGGTCACCCAGCGGCGGTTGCCCGTCATCAGGCGGTCGAAGGCCGACTTCGGCGAGTCGGGATACGCCTGGGACGCGGTCGACACCGGCACCGCCCTCAGCGTCGTCTCGGCCGTCGCGCAGCCGCCGAGCGTGAGGGAAACGGCTCCTGCCAGTAGCGTCCTTCGCCCCATACCGTCCATGACCTGGATCTTGTCCACGCGGGCTCATCGCAGAGCCCAGCGAAAGGTCAAAACGGTGTACGGCGACCGCTGCCAGGTGGCGGTCGCCGTCGGTGGATCAGGGAGGGCCTAGAGGTCGCCGCTCTCGATCCGCTGCTTCAGGCCCGACTGGATGCCCTGGTGCGCGGCCACGCCCGAGGACAGTGCGAGGTCGATCAGCTCGGTGGGCGTCTCGAAGGTGAGGTTTTCGGTCACCTTGGTCTTGAGCGGGCCGACCTTCTCGAAGGTGATCTTCTGGTGGGTGACGATGTAGCCCGTCGACCACGAGTCCACCGTGTAGAAGAAGTCGGCCAGGTGCAGCACCTGACGCGCGTGCGTGTTCAGCGTGATCGGGGCCGGCGACGCCGGGATGACCTCGATGGCGGTGAGGTTCTTGGCCCGACGGCCGAGCGCGGTGTTGTCGCTGTGGGTGATGACCTGCTGGAGCACAGGGTTCGCACCGATGTGGTTGTTGAAGTTGGAGTACTTCGCGAAGACTTCAGCGCGGGGCGCGTTGATCGTGATGGAGATGCTCTGGGACGCGCGCGACCGGCCGGCTGGCAGCGGGTTCGCGACCTGCGTGAACTTGTACGTGTTCCAAGTGTCCAGCCACTCCTGCGCGAGGGGGTCGGTCGTGGCACGCGCCGGCGCACCGAAGACCGAGAGCAGCAGGGACATGGCGAGGAGGGGAGCGCTTAACAGACGAAGCAGCCTCGTGTTCATGGCAGAACATTTATCGCATTCAGGACATGAACACACCTCCCATGATCACATCTGTCAGTGATTGCCAATATGTCCCCTGATCGGCATGGATAAAGAGCACATCGTGCCAGAAAGCGGACAGCGACCACTCGACCGCAATCCGTTGAATAATCAACCATCTTGACCCGTGGTGGGCGCGCTCCCATTCCAGGGGACCCTTGCGTCGGGATTACTCGTCATTTACGCTCCCCGTCAAGTTAGGAAACCTTCCTAACTGTTCAGTCCGCTGTTTGCCAGGGAGTGCACATGCACGATCGCCCCAGACGTCGCCGCTCGTTAGGAGCGGCTGCCGTAGCAGTCACGCTCGCCATCCTGTCCATGGCGAGCGCCCCCGCGAAAGCCGCCCCTCCGCCCCCGCTCATCTCCGGCGGGAAGGCGGCCACGTCGTCGTCGATCGAGGCCGCTGGGTTCGAGGCGGGCAAGGCGGTGGACGGCAGCACCACCACCCGGTGGGCCTCCGCCGAAGGCGTCGACCCGCAGTGGATCCGCATCGACCTGGGCGCCAACTACACGGTCTCGCGGGTCAGGCTGAACTGGGAGGCGGCGTACGCGTCGGCCTACCGGGTCGAGGTCTCGCCCAACGGTACGGACAGTTGGACGTCCATCTTCTCCACGACCACCGGCAACGGCGCCATCGACGACCTCGGCGTCGGCGGCACCGGGCGGTACATCCGGGTGTACGGCACCGCCCGTGGCACCGCGTGGGGTTACTCCCTCTGGGAGTTCGAGGTCTACGGCAACCCGGCCTCGGGTGGCGGTGACACCACCGCGCCGAGCGTGCCGGGCAGCCTGCGCTCCACCGGCGCGAACGCCTCCAGCGTCTCGCTGGCCTGGAACGCCTCCACCGACAACGTCGGCGTGACCGGCTACGAGGTGCTCCGGAACGGGACCCAGGTGGCCACCGCCACCGGGACCACCCACACCGACACGGGGCTGACCGCGAACACGTCCTACCAGTACACCGTCCGGGCGCGGGACGCCGCCGGCAACCGGTCGGCGGTCAGCACCGCGGTCACCGTGCAGACCACGGGTGGCACCTCCGGCAGCACGCCGGTCGCGGCCAACGGGCAGCTGCGGGTCTGCGGGACCAAGCTCTGCAACGAGAACGGCAAGCAGATCCAGCTCAGAGGCATGAGCAGCCACGGCATCCAGTGGTACAACCAGTGTCTCAACACCGCCTCGCTCGACGCCCTGGCCACCGACTGGAAGGCCGACGTCCTGCGCATCTCCATGTACATCCAGGAGGGCGGCTACGAGACCAACCCGCGTCTCTACACCGACCGCGTGCACAGCCTGATCGAGCAGGCGTCGGCCCGTGGCATGTACGCCATCGTCGACTGGCACATGCTCACCCCGGGTGACCCCAACTACAACCTGGCCAGGGCGCGGACCTTCTTCACCGAGATCACCCAGCGCCACAACGCCAAGAAGAACGTCCTGTACGAGATCGCCAACGAGCCCAACGGCAGCGGCGTCACCTGGTCGGTCGTCCGCAACTACGCCAACCAGCTGATCCCGACCATCCGCGCGAACGACCCCGACGCCCCGATCCTGGTCGGCACCCCCGACTGGTCGTCGCTCGGCGTCTCCGGCCCCGGCGACCAGACCGACACGATCCGCGCCAACCCGGTCACCGGCACCAACATCATGTACGTCTTCCACTTCTACGCCGCCTCGCACGGCACCATCTACCTGAACGCGCTGTCGCGCGCCGCCGACCTGCTGCCGATGTTCGTGACCGAGTTCGGCACCCAGGAGGCCTCCGGTGACGGGCCGAACAACTTCAGCCGGTCGCAGCAGTACATCGACCTGATGGCCCAGAAGAAGATCAGCTGGGTCAACTGGAACTACTCCGACGACAACCGCACGGGCGCCGTCTTCACCTCGGGGACCTGCTCCAGCGGGCCGTACACGGGCACCTCTCGGTTGAAGGAGGCGGGTGTATGGGTGCGCGACCGCATTCGTACCGCCGACGACTTCTGACCGTCGCGGCCGTAGTGGCCGCGGTGCTGGTGCCGGGGACCTCCTCGTGGGCGGCCGACACGCTGGTCTCCCAGGGGAAGCCGGCCACGGCCTCGTCGATCGAGGCGGCGGCGCTGCCCGCGAGCCTGGCGTTCGACGGGAACACGGCCACGCGGTGGGCGTCGGCCGAAGGGGTCGACCCGCAGTGGATCAGGGTCGACCTCGGCTCCTCCCACACGATCTCCCGGGTGAGACTGAACTGGGAGGCGGCCTTCGCGTCGGCGTACCGGATCGAGGTCTCGGCCAACGGGACCGACGGCTGGTCGTCGATCTTCTCGACGACCACGGGCAACGGCGCGATCGACGACCTGACCGTGTCCGGAACCGGGCGCTACGTCCGGGTCTACGGCACCGCGCGGGGCACCGTGTGGGGTTACTCCCTCTGGGAGTTCGAGGTGTACGGATCCCCGGCCGGCGGCGGCGGTGACACGACCGCGCCGAGCGTCCCGGGCAACCTCCGGAGCACGGCCACGACCAGCAGCAGCGTCACGCTGGCGTGGAACGCCTCGACCGACAACGTCGGGGTGACCGGCTACGAGGTCTACCGGAACGGCACCCTGGTGACCACCGTCACCGGGACCGGCCACACCGACACCGGGCTGGCGGCGTCGACCTCGTACACGTACACGATCAGGGCCAGGGACGCCGCCGGGAACCGGTCGGCGGCGAGCAACCAGATCAGCGCGCAGACCGGGAGCGGCGGCGGCGGTTCGACCGTCGACGTCTCGACGTCGGCGCAGCTCGTGGCCGCTCTGGGCAACGCGCAGCCGGGGCAGACGATCCGGCTGGCGGCCGGTGAGTACCACGGCGCGTTCCTCACCCAGCGGGCCGGCACCGCGTCGGCCCCCATCACGCTGACCGGCCCGGCGGGCGCCGTGCTGGTCAACGACGGGCCGTCCGGGACGGCGCCCTCCTGCCCGGCGCCCACGAGCGGCTGGGACTCCGGCTACGGGCTCTGGCTGTTCAACGCGCCCTACTGGAAGCTGACCGGTTTCACCGTGAAGGACTCCAAGAAGGGCATCGTCCTCGACAACTCCCACCACGTCACGATCGACGGGGTGTACGTCCACCACGTCGAGGACGAAGCGGTGCACTTCCGCAGGTCGTCGGCGGACGGAGTGATCCAGAACTCCCGCATCGACAACACCGGGCTGGTCCAGCCGGGCTACGGCGAGGCCGTCTACATCGGCTCGGCGAACTCGAACTGGGCCTGCCACGGCAACGTCGGCGGCGTCGACCGCAGCGACCGGGTGCAGGTCATCGGCAACACCATCGGGCCGAACGTGGCCGCCGAGCACGTCGACATCAAGGAGGGCACGTTCGGCGGAGTGATCCGCGGCAACACCTTCAACGGCCGGGGGATCTCCGGCCAGAACTCGGCCGACTCCTGGATCGACGCCAAGGGCATCGACTACCTGATCGAGAACAACATCGGCACGTTCAGCTCGCCGGGCACGTTCGTCAACGGGTACGAGACCCACAACCCCGCCACGACGCCGTCGTTCCAGAACGGCTGCGGCAACGTCTGGCGGGGCAACCGCTCCGACCTGGGCGGGGTGGGCGCCTACGCGATCAGGATCACGTCGACCTCGAAGTGCGCGGGCGATCTCAACATCGTCCACGCCTCCAACACCGTCACCAACGCGGTGACGGGACTGACCAACATCGCGGTCACCCCATAGTTTTCTGACCGTCGATCGCTTCACGGATGATGTCGGCATGACCGGCGTGCTGGGCGGTCTCGGCGATGATGTGCAGCAGCACTCGCCGGACCGTCCAGCTCTCCTCCGTGTTCCACGGGGCCTTGGGCAGTTCCCGGGCCGCGCCCAGGTCGGGCAGGCTCGCGACCAGCTCGTCGGTCTTCAGCGCGACCTTCTCGTATTCGGCCAGGACGCCTTCGAGGGTGTCGCCCGGCAGCATGCGGAACTCGTCGGCCCGGCGCTGCCAGTCGGCCTCGGTCATCTGGCTGAAGTCGTCCATCGCCTTCGCGCCCTCGACGATGAACTCGGCCCAGCCGCGCTCGACCGAGGTGACGTGCTTGATCAGGCCGCCCAGGCACAGCTCGCTCACGGTGCTTCGCTCGGCGGCCTGCTCGTCGGTCAGGTTCTGGGCCGCGTAGCGCAGGAAGCCCCGGTGCTTGGCCAGGGTCGAGAGGATGTCGTTGCGTTCGTCCATGCCTCAAGTCTGGCCTCGATAGCGGTCACTTCCTGTCCTGTACGACCACCAGAATCGAACCATGGCGAACACCAGCAACCGGACCCTGCGGCTGCTCTCCCTGCTCCAGACCCGGCGCTACTGGCTCGGCGGCGAGCTGGCCGAACGGCTCGGGGTGTCGGTCCGCACGCTGCGCCGCGACGTCGACCGGCTGCGTGAGCTGGGCTATCCGGTCGAGTCGCAACGCGGCGTCGACGGCGGCTACCAGCTCGCCGCCGGAGCCGCCCTGCCGCCACTGGTGATCGACGACGAGGAGGCGGTGGCCCTGGCCGTGGGGCTCCAGGCCGCCGCGCAGGGCGCCGTCGAGGGCATCGCCGAATCTTCCGTACGGGCGCTGGCGAAGGTCGTCCAGGTCATGCCGGCCCGGTTGCGGCACCGGGTCGAGGCGCTGCGGACCATGACCGTGCCGAGCGGCTGGAGCGGCTCACCCCGGGCGGGGATCGACCCGGACATCCTGACGGCGGTGGCGCTGGCCTGCCGCGACCAGGAGCAGCTCCGGTTCTCGTATACGGCGGCCGACGGCCGGGGGTCCGAGCGGCTGACCGAGCCGCATCGGCTCGTCTGCACGGGCTTCCGGTGGTATCTGGTGGCCTACGACCTGACCAGGCACGACTGGCGGAGTTTCCGCGTCGACCGGATGACCGGTCCGGAGAAGACCGGCGACCGGTTCAGGCCCCGGGAACTCCCGGCCTCCGACGCCGCCGCCTTCGTGAAGGCCGGGCTGGAGAACACGCCGCAGCCCTATCGGGTCGAGGCGGTGATCGAGGCGCCGGCCGAGGCCGTGCGGGAGCGGATCGGGCGATGGTGCACGGTCGAGGCGATCGGCGCCGGGCGGTGCCGCATGGAGATGACGACGAACTCCCTCGATTGGCCGGTCATGGCACTGGGGCTCGTCAGGGCGGAGTTCCGGGTGGTGCACCCGCCGGAGCTGGCGGAACAGGTGCGGGAATGGGGTGCGCGCTTCAGTCGGGCCTGATGCCCGCGTAGTAGCGGCGTGATTTGTCACGGCTTCCGCAGGTGGTCATGCTGCACCAGCGGCGGCGCCGGTTCTTGCTGACGTCCAGGAACAACCAAAAGCACGAGGGGCACTCCCCGAGCCGATCGAGCGGCCCGTGCGTGAGCAACTCCATCGCGGAGGCGGCCACCTCCCACATCAGGGTTTCGACGGTCCGCGGCGGCCCCCACTCCAGCCGGAAATTTCCGTCATGTCCATGGAGTCGCCCCCGGGCAACGCCCTCCCCATAGACCTCGACGATCCGATCAAGGTCATTTTGGGGGGCCTCGGAGCCATGGGCCAAGGGTTGAAAGACCCGGAACACCGTCTCGCGGAATTCACGGGCATCGGCCAGATCGTGGCGCCTCCGGGTCGTACTTGCTTCCGCCGGATCGCGAAGGTTGCGGGCTTCGTCTGCGCCGGACTCGCTTTGTCCAAGCGGATGCCCTGCCGCCTCTGACCAGGTCAGGGCCTCTTCTGGAGTGGCGAGCCAGTCGCGGCGGGCGATCGGGCGGGTGTTGACCGTGTTCGTGAAGTCCAGGCAGAACGCGTTGCCGACCAGCTCGACCTCCATCATCTCACCATTAAAACACCATTGACAGGTAAGAACATCAGGCTGCACGCTATGACCGATCAAATGCCTTTGAAAGGTGAGAATCGGATGGGCCGATCGTTCAACGCCCTGTGGTTCGGCACCGGCGCGGCCAACCTCGGTGACGGCATCGCCCTGTTCGTCCTGCCGCTGCTCGCGCTCGGCGTCGGCGCCTCACCGGGCGGCGTCGCGGCGGTCACCGCCGCGCTCACCCTCGCCTGGCCGATCTTCGGCCTGCACGCCGGATGGATCGTCGACCGCGTCGACCGCCGCCTGCTTCTCGCCGGAGTCAACCTGCTCCGAGCCGCCTTGCTGGCCGGGATCAGCGTCGCCTTCCTCACCGAAACGCTGTCCCTGACCGGACTGCTCGCCGCCGCGATCCTGCTCGGCGCGGCCGAGACGCTGGTCGACACCGCGCTGACCTCGACCATTCCGCTCGTCGTCGACCAGCAGGGCCGCAACCGGGCCAACGCCCGCATCGAGGCGACGATCAACCTCACCAACCAGCTCGTCGGCCCGCCCCTCGCGGGCCTGCTGGCCGCGGTCGGCCTCGTGCTGGCGACCGGCCTGAGCGCGGGCCTCTACGCCCTTGCCGTCGCGGGCCTGGCCCTGATGGTCCTGCGCCAGGCCCCGGTGAGCAGCGGGAACACCAAGGTCGTCGCGGGGTTCCGGCACCTGTGGGGGCAGCCGGTCGTGCGCACGCTGACCCTCTTCACGGCCGCCATGAACATCCCCTGGGCGATCCACACGGCCCTTTTCGTCGTGTACGCCCTCGCCCCCGGCCCCCTCGGCCTCACCCCCGCCCACTACGGGCTGATCCTCACCGGCATGGCCGTCGGCGGGCTGATCGCGTCGGCCGTGGTCGAACGCCTCCGGCTGAGGTTCGGCGTGACCCGCCTGCTCATCGCCGACGCCGTCGGGACGGTGCTGCTCGTGCTGCCGATCGCGCTCGACGCACCCCTCTGGGCGGTCGCGGCCGGGGCGATCACGGCGGGCGCCGGGTCGAGCGTGTGGCGCATCCTCGTCGCCACGATTCGGCAGAACCTCTCCCCGCCCGACCTGCTCGGCCGCATCTACGCGGCGTCCCGCATGATCAGCTGGGGCGTCATCCCGGTCAGCGCCGCCCTCGCCGGGGTCGCGGCCGAACTCTGGGAGGTGCGCGCGGTGTTCGCGCTGGCGAGCGTCGTCTCGGTCGTCGTGCTGGCGGTGTTCGTGCCCTACGCGCTGCGGACCGACTTGTCGGAGACCGTCAGGTCGGCGTAGACGATCACGTTGTCGCGGTAGTGGCCGGTGGCCGGGTTGAAGTCTCCTCCACACGTCACCAATCTCAGGCCGGGGTGGTCGAGGGGGCCGTACACACGGTCTGAAGGGAAGTCGTTCTTCGGCACCCGCTCCACCGACCTGACCGTGAACCGGGCCACCTGCCCGTCGGCGCGGGTGACGTCGATGGCGTCGCCGCGCCGCATCCGGCCGAGGTCGTAGAAGACGCCACGACGGCCGCCGCCGTCGACGTGCCCGAGGATCACCGCGCCGCCGGGTTCGCCGGGGGAGTAGCCGGGTGCGTACCAGCCCGCCTCCTCAGGCTCCGACGGCACCTGCACGGTGCCGTCGGGCCTGAGCCCGAGCATGATCAGTTCGGTGTGTACGCCGATGCTCCCGACATCGATCCGAACAGGCCGTGCCCTGGTCAGCGTGGTCCGCGCGGGAGCCGGCGGCAGGGCGGCCGACTCCCGCGCGGGTGGTGCGGGCGGCGGCGGGTCCTCGGTGAGGAGGGTGCCGCCCGCGAGCAGGGCCCCGGTCGCGGTGAGGGTGGCGGCCGCCAGGCCGAGGACCCTGCGGGTCACGCCGCGCTACGACGCCGCAGGGCGATCAGGCCCGTCGCGGCCCCCGCCACGAGAAGGACCCCGCCGAGCGGGAGGGCGACCGGCATGCCGCCCCCCGTCTCCGGAGCACCATCGGGCACCGGACGGCTGTCCCCGCGCCGCGGCACCGGCGCGGGGGACGCGTCGGCCCGGGACCGCTCGGACGGCACCGGCGCCGGTTCGGCCGAGGCCCGGGTCTGCTCGGGCACCGGCGACGGCGAAGCGGCGGCCGGGGCGGCGAAAGCGAGCGTGGCCACGATGGCGAGGCCGGTGGCGGCCAGAGTGAATCGCATACATCCTCCAGGGTCTGGTCTCGACCCGGGAGCCTGGCAGCGCGATGTCCGCGGGCCATGAGCGGAATGTCATGAGCGTGTAATGAACGCCGCTTTCGACCAGATATGCGCTGATCAAGCCGGATACTGGGTCCCGTGGCCCGAGTGATGCTCATCGAGGACGACCGTTCCGTCCGCGAAGGACTGCGCCTGTCGCTGAGCCGCCACGGCCACGAGGTCGCGACCGCCGAGACCGGCGAGGAGGGCCTTCGACGGCTCCGTGAGACAACGATGGACATCGTCGTCCTCGACCTGATGCTCCCCGGCCTCGACGGCTTCGAGGTCTGCCGCCGGATCAGAGCCGGTGGCCACCTGCCGATCGTCATGCTCACCGCCCGGGGCGACGACCTCGACGTGGTCAGCGGTCTGGAGGCCGGCGCCGACGACTACGTGGTCAAGCCGGTGCGGCCGCGCGTGCTGGAGGCCCGGATCAGAGCGGTCCTGCGGCGCTGGGCGGCCCCTTCGGCGGTCGGCCAGGAGGTCTACGGCGACCTGGTGATCGACCGGGGCGCGCTGACGGTGGCCAAGAGCGGGGTCGGTCTGATTCTCCCCCCGCTGGAGCTGCGGTTGCTGCTCGAACTGTCGGCGTCGCGGGGGCAGGTGTTCAGCCGTCAGCAGCTCCTGGAATCGGTCTGGGACCTGGACTTCCTCGGCGACTCGCGACTTGTCGACGCCTGTGTCCAGCGGTTGCGCACCAAGATCGAGGACGTTCCGTCCCAGCCCAGGTTCGTCCAGACCGTGCGCGGGTTCGGATATCGGTTCGGACCGTTGTGAGAGGGCTTCGGGCCCGATTGGTCGTGGTGTTCGCCGTGCTGGCCGGGTTGAGCGCGCTCACGGCGGCCGGGCTAGTCTACAAGCAGGCCCGCGACCTCATGCTTACCCGCACCGAGTGGTCGGTCGTCAACGAGTTCCGGCTCCGCGTCTCGACCCTGACCGAGAACATGCAGCACCCGCCGTCGAAGGCGGCCCTCCAGCAGCTCGCCAACGGCGTCGCCCCCGCGTTCCTGGAGGCGACCGGCGCCGCCGTCTACGGCGATTCCGGGCTGGTGGCCTCCGGCGACGGAACCGCTCCTCTCGGTCCCGACCTGCGGCGACGCGTCACCGCCGAACAACGGCTGGTCTACCAGCGGGTGGTGCGCGACGGCTCGGCCTATCTCGTGGTGGGCACGCCCGTGCTGCTCCGCCGGGAGGGCACGCCGTCGGGCGTCGAGGTCTACCTGATCTCCTCGCTCGACGCCGAGGCCGCCGACCAGGAGGCGCTGGTCGCCGCCGCCCGCAACGGCGTCGTGCCCGTGCTGCTGCTGGCCGTGCTGTTCGCGCTGGTCGCCGCCGGTGGAGTCCTCAGACCTGTACGTGATCTCGACCGCGCCGCCCGCCGCCTGGGCGCCGGTGAACTCGACACCCGCCTCAAGGCCACCGGCCGGGACGAACTGGCCAGGCTCGTCGAGACCTTCAACGCCACCGCCGCCGCCCTGGAATCGAGCGTGGGCAATGCCCGCCGGTTCGTCGCCGACGTCTCCCACGAACTGCGCACCCCACTGGCCTCGATCCTCGCCATGGCCGACGTCATCGAGGAGGAGGCCGCACGGCTCGACGGCGACCTGCCGGAGGCGGCCGCCCTGCTGAACCTGGAGGTCGGCCGCCTGGTCAAACTGGTCGAAGACCTGATGGAGATCTCCCGCTTCGACGCCGGCGCCGCCGGTCTGGTCGTCGACGACGTGGACGTCGCCGAGGCGGTGGCGGCGAGTCTGCGTACCCGAGGATGGACCTCGGACGTCACCGTGGCCATCGACCCCGGCGTCCGCATCAGGCTCGACCCGCGCCGCTTCGACGTCATCATGGCCAATCTGGTCGGCAACGCGCTCAGGCACGGCGCCCAGCCCGTGACCATCACGCTGAAGGGCCTCGCCATCGAGGTCGCCGACTCGGGGCCGGGCATCGACCCCGACCTGCTCCCCCACGTCTTCGACCGCTTCTCCAAGGCCGACGCCGCCCGTACGAGATCGGACGGCAGTGGCCTGGGCCTGGCCATCGCCCTGGAGAACGCCCGCCTCCACGGCGGCACGATCGAGGTCGTCAACCGCCCCGAGGGCGGCGCGCTGTTCCGCCTGACCCTGCCCAGGGAACCGCGATGAGAAGAATCCTGCTGGTCGTCGTGCTGGTGCTGACCGGTTGTGGCATCAGCCCCACGGGCGTACAGGACGGCGGCGAACCCGCCAGCGGCTTCCAGCCCAGCATGCGGCTCTACTTCGTGTCGGGCCAGCGCCTGCGCGCCGTCACCCGCCCGATGCCGTGGCCGTCGCTGAAGGAGACTCTGAATCTACTGATCGACGGCCCCAGCGAACCGGAACGGAAACTGGGCCTGGCCACCGAACTGGAAACCTGGATCGGCACCCTGGGCGCCGTCACCGCCGACGCCGCCAAGGTCCGCATCACCGTCGAGACCCCCGACTCGGCCGCCGCGCCTGTCCCCGTCCCCCGCGAGACCATCGCCGCCCAGCGCGACCGCACGTTGTGGGCCGGCCAGCTCACCTGCACGGCCGCCGCCGCCGTGGCCGCGCGCTCGAACATCGACCCCGACGCGGTCACGGTCGAGGTGCGGCGGGGGAGAGCGAGCTTCGGCTCGTTCCGCTGCTCGGAATTTCCCCGCGCGGCCGAATAATGGATCCGTGGACATCCCCTACGACACCGAACCCTGGCACGAGATCATCCCCAGACTGTCCATGGGCGGCCATTTCCGCGGCGACCCGTCCGGCCTGCTCCCGGTCGTGGTGACCGACGAGTTCGACGTGGTCGTCAGCATGATCCGCCTCGACGGCCACGGCCCCGACGACCCGGCCGTCCACCACGTCTGCCACGTCCCCGACGGCCCGTTGACCCCGGAACAGGTCCGCACGGTCGTGACGATGGCCGAATTCACCGCCGAAGCGGTCCGCTCGGAGCAGCGGGTGCTCGTGCGGTGCAGGGCGGGCTACAACCGCTCGGGCCTCGTCGTGGCCCAGACCCTCCTGCTCCTCGGGTACGCCCTCGACGACGTGATCCCCCTCATCCGCACCCGGAGATCACCCCTCGCGCTCCACAACACCCACTTCGTGGACTACCTGACGACCGGCCTCGATTCCCGCTAGCGGCAGGATCAGGCAAGAGGTCGAGCGGATCGTTCTACCTTCCTTTGCATCTCAGCGCTTCGGTGGGAGGTAGACGAAAGGAGCACGAAAATGCCGCTCGACCACTATGTCACCCTCGGACGCTCCGGCCTCCGGGTCAGCCCCTTCGCCCTCGGGGCGATGACCTTCGGCGACGACCCCGGCTCGGCCGGATGCGACGTCGAGGAGTCGGAGAAGATCCTCGGCACCTACCTCGACCGGGGCGGGAACTTCGTCGACACGGCCAACTTCTACAGCAACGGCCACTCGGAGAAGATCCTCGGCGACTACTTCGCGGCGCGACCGGGCCTGCGTGGCCACACGGTCGTGGCCTCGAAGTTCTTCGGCAACATGTATCCCGGCGACCCGAACGGCGGCGGCGCCGGCCGTGGTTCGATCATCGCCCAGCTCCACGAGAGCCTGCGCCGCCTCCAGACCGACTACCTGGACCTCTACTGGCTCCACAACTGGGACCGCAACACCCCGCTGGAAGAGACGATGCGGACCCTCGACGACCTCGTCCAGGCCGGGAAGATCCGCTACATCGGCTTCTCCAACACCCCGGCGTGGGTGACCGCCCAAGCCCAGACCATGGCGTCGCTGCGCGGCTGGACCCCGCTGATCGCCCTCCAGGTCGAATACTCCCTCCTGGCCCGGACGGTCGAGGGCGAAGTGGCCCCGCTCGCTTTGGACCAGGGCCTGGCCCTGACCCCGTGGAGCCCGTTGAAGAACGGCTTCCTGTCCGGCAAGTACCGCCGAGGCGCCGAGGTCACCGACTCGGCCCGCACGGGCTACGTGGGCGGCCCGACCGAGGCGGATTACCAGGTCATCGACGTGCTGGCCGAGGTCGCCGACCAGGCGGGCGCGTCGTCGGCGGCGGTCGCCCTGTCCTGGCTGCGGGCCCGCCCCGGCACGGTGGTGCCGATCGTCGGCGCGCGCAGGGTCGACCACCTGGAGAGCAACCTCGCGGCGCTCGACGTGACCCTGACCCCCGAACAGCTCAAGGTCCTGGACGATATCTCGGCGCCCACCCTGGGATATCCGGCGGCGGTCAACGGCGAGACCCGCGCGATGCTCCAATTCGCCGGAACGACCGTCGACGGCGAATCCTCGATCGTCTACCCGCCCCTGCTCCAGAGCTCGGTGCGCTATTGATGAACGCGTGTACCTGATCTACCGAAGCGCCTACGAAGGTCCTCAGGGAAAGTGGATCCGCCACTTTCCCGAACCGACCGTCTACGAATGGTTCCGGCGATTACGGAGCCAGGCCCCCACCGACCTGGAAGCCCTCCTCGACTGGCTGACACGGGAGATCGGAGTGGACATCTACGGCCTGGCCTCGATCTTCCAGCAGAAATCGGCCTACCCGGGCAGAGAGCTGATCCTCCCGGGTGGCCGGGAGGAATTTCCCGATTTCCTCCGAAAGCACCTCTATGTCGAGCGCAGGCTCAACGTCGGCGAGGGAAACGTCCGGGCGCTCACCGACGACGATGACATCGAGCTGGCCTTCTACCTGCTCGACGACGACGCGTTCGCCGCCGCCCCCGACCGCTGGGCCTATCTCGGCACCGAGAATGCCGAACTGCCGACCGACGTCACGGAAGCGGGCGGCTTCACGCCTCCCGATCCGGTCGACGCGCTCACCGAGAAGTTCTCAGGCGGGGAGGGTGCCACCTACCTGGTCGTTCTGGACATCGACGGGATCTGGTTCGGCTGGTCCCCCATGGCGATGGTGCCGGGCGTCCGGCTACCCGGTCTGACGGCGGCTCTGCGTGATGCCGACAAGCCGGAATGGGACGGAGAGTTCATCGCTCTTCGCGCGCTGATCTCCCCAGGTGACTCGGGCATCCGGGCCGCACTGGAGCGGCGCAACCTGTGGCCCTTCATCCACGACGCGTCATACGTGGGACCTCACTCCACTCCGGACGTCTTCGAGATGGCGCCCGATCTCACGAACTCCCATCCGGTCGCCCATGCCGCCGCGATGGATCTGATGGAGACGTTCACCTTGCCCGGATGGCGGTTCCCCGACCGGGCCGTCATCCTCGAGAGCGACCATCTGATCCAGGCGACGCTTCACGTCCACCCCAATGGGTTCCGGCAGTTCTACGTCTTCGATGACCTCTGGGCCGCCGCCCACCCCGGACTGGCCGCCTCGATCATGCACGCCGCCCGCCACTGGGACCCGCTCTGCGACCGCGACCACGCGCGGCTCGACCCCTGTTGAAAGACGGAGCGCCCGTCCCCCGGGGAAGAGGACGGGCGCTCGCCACTTGCTGAAACGGGGTGTTACTCGACGTCCACGACCGGGCTGCCGGGGCGGCAGCGCTCGGGGAGGGGCTCGGTGTTGCAGCCCGTCAGGATCCGGAGGATCTGCGGGTCGTGGTCGGACGCCTGGTCGGCGAACTCGGCGTTGATGTGCACCACGCCGTAGGCGTAGCCCTTGATGTTCGGGCTCACCAGGATGTGGTCCAGCGTCTGCGAGTTGCCGTCGAAGATGTAGCTGTAGCGCTCACCCTCGGGCAGGTCGTTGATCAGGGCCTTCAGCAGCGAACCGTTGTCGGTCAGCGTCGCCAGCGTCGGGCTGAACTGGTAGTCGTTGATGTCGCCGAGCACGACCACGCGGGCCTGGTTCGCCGACTTGGTCGCCAGGTCGGCGACGAAGTTGCGGACCTCGGTCGCCTGGCCGATGCGCTGGACCTCGGAGGTACGGTTCGGCGGCTGGACGGCTGCCGAGTGCGGGTGGTCGCCGCCCTTGCTGTTGAAGTGGTTGGCGATGACGAACAGCTGCTTGTTGCCGTCGTACAGGAACTCACCGACGAGCGGCTTGCGGCTGGACGCCCACACCGACGACGTCGGGTTGATGCGGCCGGGCGAAGCCGACAGGTAGACCTGGTTGCTGGTCGGACGCTCGCGCACCACGGTCACCGCGGTGTTGGCGTCGCCGCCCGGACGGTCCACGAAGGTGGTGCGGGCCGGGTTGAACAGGAAGACCTGGCGGATGTTGCCGCCGGGGGCGCCACCGTCGTTGCCCTCGTTGGGGTCGATCGAGCGCCAGTCGTAGGTCGGGCCGCCGGCCGCGACGATCGCCTGGATGAACTTGGCCATCGTCTGGTCGGCCGCCACGGTGCCGGTGGCGGTGCCGTTGTTGTCCTGGATCTCCTCGAGGGCGAGGATGTCCGGGGTGCCGAGGTTGGTGACGACGGCCTCGGCGAGACGCTGGTACTTCGCGGCCGAGTCGGCGACGGTGAGGTTCTCGACGTTGTACGTCGCGATCGACAGGTCGCCGGCCTTCTTGGCCGGGGTCACCTTCTGGCGCTTGAGGCCGCCCTCGGTGATGGCGCCGAGCTGGGTGGCCTGCAGGACGTAGCCGCCGAAGCTCTGGTAGTCCATGACACCGGTGGTGCCGGCGGCCAGCGTCGAGCCGACGTTGGCGGCGGGGGCGCCGATGAGCGACTGGATGAAGAAACGGCCGGCGTTGTTGTCGGCGTAGTTCAGGTAGATGTGGCCGCCACGCGGGGTCGGGTTGTGGCTGGGCGTGTAGGTCACCCAGAGCTCGCCGAACTCGGTGTTGACCGGGCTGACCAGCTTGGTCTGCTGGTCGACGGTCATCCGCATGCCCTCGTGGACCTCGAAGTAGTCGAGGACGTACGAGGACGGCTCAAGAGGCTGCGCCTCAAGGGCGCCCGACTTGGTGTAGACGGCGGGCAGGCTGACCGGGACCGGCGCGGGGAGCGTGTTGCCGCTCGACACCTTGGTGGTGACGATGGTGCCGCCGAGCTCGGTCAGCGCCTGCGAACCGGTGGCCGGACGGAACTCGGTGACCCGGCCGGAGACCAGGACGCCGTCACCGGGGACGACCGTCGGAGAGGTCGTGCCCATGAAGACGAACAGGCCCTCGGAGGTCAGCGGGTCGGCGTCGGCCGTGGGGTCCTGGAACCAGAAACCGCGCGAGCTGCCGGTGGTGCGGACGGCCGTCACGATGCCGGGCACGTTGGTGACGTTCGTGCCGACGATCGGGGAGATCCGGCCGGAGCCCTGGATGTCGTGGATCCTGACCGTGCCGGGCGTCGGGTCGGTCGGGCCGCCGGTGTCGCCCGCGGTGACCGTGGTGCCGGCGGTGTTGGTGGCCTTCGGCACGCCCGCGGAGAAGTCGACCGAGTTGTTGTCGGTGTCGATCATCGAGCCGGAGCGGGCGGCGGCCGTCGAGTTGGTGAGGCCGGGGGCCGCGAGGGTCTCGACGTTGGCGGTGGCGCCGTAGCCGACGAGGTCCTTGACGTTCGGAGCGGTCGAGCAGGAGATGCCACAGCCGACCAGCGGAATCTGCGCGGTGACCAGCGCGACGACGCCCGAGGTGGCCGACATCGGGATCGAGCCGGTGGCGTCGGGGGTCGGCAGGTTCAGGCTGCCGCCGGCGCCGGCGGCCTGCTGGACGAGGTACTTGCCGTTGGCCGGGATCGTGCCCGAGAGGTTCGTCATCTGGAAGACGGCACCGGCGGCCGAGGCGTATTGAACGCTCCAACCGGACACGTTGATCGGGTTGCCCGTGAGGTTGGCCAGCTCGATGAAGTCGTTCTTGATGGTCGCGCCCGAGTTGCCGCCGCCGCCGTAGACCGCGGAGATGACGACGTCGGACGACAGCGCGTTCGCGGCGGGAAGGGCGCTCAGCGATGCCGCGAGCATTAACGACGACAGGCTGGCCGCCGTGATCAGCCTGCGGGCTCTGGGTTTTGCCACGGGTGTGTGCTCCTCCTCAGGACAGTGTTCCTCAGAGAGCATGGTGCCAGCCCATATCTCTTGGAAATGGCACATTCTGCTACTACCGAGGAGTTCTCCGTTTCTTTCCGTGACGTTTCACTTCTCGGGGCCTGCGACGTGCGCAAACAGCGATTTGACGACATTCGGATACGGCTTGCCGACAATCGCGGTGAAGTGTTCGTGAGCCGCCGACGGTGAATGAACGTCAAAGTTAGCCAAGGAGCCGGGCCGTCTCGTCCCAGAGCCGGTCGGCCAGAACCGGGTCGGCCGCGTAATCGGCCAGCGAAGGCCCGACCGGCACCTCCTGGTCGTCGGCGAAGTAGCGCCCGCTGACCTCGACCTCCCCGAGGGCCAGCAGCAGCGAGGTGGACGCCCCCTGCTCGGGCGTCTTCCACCCGGGCGGTACCTCCAGGACGTTCCCCTGCTCGTCCTTCGCGCCGACGAAGTCGAGCTGGGCGTCGTCGAGGTGCCGCTGGAGGTTGGTCATGATCCCGCCCGGATGCGCGGCGTTGACGAGGAGTCCGGGCCACCGCCGCGCCGCCCCCACCGCGAACAGCACGTTGGCCGTCTTCGACTGCGCGTAGGCCTGCCACGGGTCGTAGGCCCGCCGCTCGAAGTGGACGTCGTCGAAGTGCACCGGAGACATCAGGTGGGCGGCCGAGGCGACCACCACGATCCTGCCCCCGTCGGGGATCGAGGGCCGCAGGCCGATGGCCAGCGCGGCGTGCCCGACGTGGTTGGTGGCGAACTGCAACTCCCACCCGTCGCCGGTACGCGTGAGCTCCGGCAGCGCCATGATCCCCGCGTTGTTCACCAGGACGTCGAGCGGCCCGTCCCAGGCGTCCGCGAAGGAACGCACCGACCCGAGATCGGCCAGGTCGAGCCGCCCGACCGCCACCTTCCGCCCGGTCGCCTCGCGAATCCGCTCGGCGGCGACGAGACCGCTCTCCGGATTCCGGACCGCGAGGGTCACCTCGGCCCCGGCGCGGGCCAGGCCGAGCGCGGTCTCGTATCCGATGCCGGAAGCCCCGCCGGTCACCACTGCGCGCATGATCGATCCCTTCGATGGATTAAACCAACCAGATGGTTTAGTTAACCATAGAATCCAACCGGTTGGTTTAGAATCCAGGTGTGATGGCCTACGACTCCGCCGCGACCCGTGCCCGCCTGCTCGACGCCGCCTACGACGAGTTCGTCGAACGCGGTCTGGCCGGCGCCCGGGTCGACCGCATCGCCAAGGCGGCGGAGGCCAACAAGCAGGCCATCTACGCCTACTTCGGGTCGAAGGACGCCCTGTTCGACGCCGTCCTCGACGCCCGCCTGCGGGTCCTGGCCGACGTCGTCCCGTTCACCCCGTCCGACCTGCCGGGCTACGCGGCGGCGCTGTTCGACCGGTTCGCCGAAGATCCCGGCCTGCTGCGGCTGACCCAGTGGAAGACCCTGGAGCACCCCGACGCCTCCGAGGCCGAACTCGCCGCCCACCTGGGCAAGTCGGGGGAGGTCTCCGAGGCGCTGGGCCTCGACGCCGAGCGCGGCATGGACGCCCTGATGATCGCCCTGGCCGTGGCCCAGGCGTGGAGCATCACCCCGCCCGCCATCCGCACCCTCGGCGCCCCCCACGACGAGGCGCGCCGGGCCCGCCATCGCAGGGCGGTCGTCGCGGCGGTGGGGGCGTACGTGAAGACCCTAGAAACTGAAGGAATCACCGGCTGACAGCAGCACCAGCCGGTCGTCGAGTTCGTACTTCTCGAAGGCGTCCCACAGGTCGCCGGGGCCTTCGGTGAAGTGCTGCCAGCCGTCCATGTGGACGGGGATCACCACTTCGGCGCCCATGATCAGCGTCGCCTCCACGACCTCCTCGGCGGTGAAGGTCAGGAAGCCGTCGACCAGCGGGGTCCGCGCGGCCCCGGCGAAGAAGAGGCCCGCGTCCATCGGCCCGAGGCGCTCGGTGATCTCCCTGGTGGCTTCGAGGTCGGCGTTGTCGCCGCTCACGTAGATCGCGGGTAGATCGAAAGCGGTCAGCACGAAGCCCGTCACCGGCCCGGTGAGATCTTCCGTGCCCGGTGGGCCGTGCCGGGCGGGCACCCACGTGATGCGCAACGAGCCGCCGTCGGGGCGTTCGAAGGTCTGGTGCTCCCAGGACGTCAGCCCGGTGATGTCCTCGCCGAGCCGTGCGGCGGCCTCGGGGGTGGTGAGCACTTCGGGCACCTCGTCGAGCAGGGCCCGGCCCGAACGGTCGAGGTTGTCGGCGTGCTGGTCATGGGAGAGCAGGACGATGTCGAGATCGCCCAGTTCCTCCAGTGAGACGGCGGGACCGGCGGTCTTGATGAGGGTGCGGGTGCCGCTGGCGATCGGTCCGGGCCCGTCGAAGCAGGGGTCGGTGAGCAGTCGGAGGCCGCCGATCTCCAGCAGCGCGGTGGGCCCGCCGACCAGCCGTACGGTGCAGGTTTTCCGTTCGGACTCCATCATCCCATCCTGCGCACACCCGTCCAGGAGCCCTCGGGCGGGGTCACTACTAGCACAATCGGGCACCAGATGTTGATGTGGCAGCTGAGATCGATCCCATATATGGTGTCCCACGCGTTGGTTCGCCTCACCGGCCAGGTGGGGCGTCGCAAGAGGGAACCCGGTGCGAATCCGGGACTGCCCCGCAGCGGTGAGTGGGAACGAAAGCCGTCATCGAGCACTGGATCCTTCGAGGGTCTGGGAAGCGACGGCCGGTAGGCGCTCGTACAGAGCACGCCCGCGAGTCCGAAGACCTGCCAACCGCTTTGGACCGAGGCCGCGTGGGACGGCCCCGCCCGGTGCCCTCGTGCCCGCGCGCCTCGGTGTGTTCGCGAGGAGAGGACGAGCGCGGGAATGCGCATCAAGAAGCGCGACGGATCACTCGAACCGGTCGACGTGACCAGGATCGTGCGTGCGGTCGAAGGCTGTTCCGGCGGGCTCGCCGACGTCGAGCCGCTCCGGGTCGCCACCAGGACCATCAGCGGCCTGTACGACGGCGCCACCACCGCCGAACTCGACCGTCTGTCGATCCAGACCGCCGCCGAGATGATCGGCGAGGAGCCGCAGTACTCCCGGCTGGCCGCACGGTTGCTGGCGGCGTACATCACCAAAGAGGTGGACGCCGACACGTTCAGCCAGTCGATCAAGGAAGGCCACGCCCTCGGCCTGATCGGCGACCCCACCGCCGCCTTCGTGGCCGACCACGCCGACCTGCTCGACGCCGTGGTCGACCCGGCCAACGATCACCGCTTCGAATACTTCGGTCTCAGAACCGTGTACGACCGCTACCTGCTCCGCCACCCCCAGACGCGGTTGCCCGTCGAGACCCCCCAGTTCTGGCTCCTCCGGGTCGCCTGCGGCCTCGCCCAGACCCCCGAGGAAGCGGTCGAGCTCTACCGCCTGATGTCGTCGCTGGCCTATCTGCCCAGCTCGCCGACGCTGTTCAACTCGGGCACCGGGCACACCCAGATGTCGTCGTGCTACCTGGTCGACTCTCCCCGCGACGAACTCGGCTCGATCTACGACCGGTACGCCCAGGTCGCCCACCTGTCGAAGTTCGCCGGCGGCATCGGCATCTCCTGGTCGCGGGTCCGGTCGAGGGGCGCCCTGATCAAGGGCACCAACGGCCACTCGAACGGGATCGTCCCGTTCCTGCGCACCCTCGACGCCTCGGTGGCGGCGGTGAACCAGGGCGGCCGCCGCAAGGGCGCCGCGTGCGTCTACCTGGAGCCCTGGCACCCCGACGTCGAGGAGTTCCTGGAGCTCAAGGACAACACCGGCGAGGACGCCCGCCGCACCCACAACCTCAACCTGGCCAACTGGATCCCCGACGAGTTCATGCGCCGCGTCGAGGCCGACCAGACGTGGTCGCTGTTCGACCCCAACGACCTGCCCGAACTGCCCGACCTGTGGGGCGACGCCTTCGACGAGGTCTACCGGAAGGCCGAGGCCGACGGCCGCGCGGTCCGCCAGATCCGCGCCCGCGACCTGTACGCCAAGATGATGCGCACCCTGGCCCAGACCGGCAACGGCTGGATGACCTTCAAGGACGTCTCCAACCGCACCTGCAACCAGGCCGCCGAGCCGCAGAACGTGGTGCACCTGTCGAACCTGTGCACCGAGATCATCGAGGTCTCCAACGACGAGGAGACCGCGGTCTGCAACCTGGGCTCCGTCAACCTGGCCGCCCACCTGGCCGACGGCGGCATCGACTGGGCCAAGCTGCGCCGGACCGTGAGAACGGCGGTCGTCTTCCTCGACCGCGTGATCGACATCAACTACTACCCGACCCAGCAGGCCGCGGCGAGCAACCCCCGCTGGCGCCCGGTCGGCCTCGGCCTGATGGGCCTCCAGGACGTCTTCTTCGCCCTGAAGCTCCCCTTCGACTCCCTTGAGGCCCGCGAGCTCAGCACGAAGATCTCCGAGGAGATCTACCTCGCCGCCCTCGACACCTCGGCCGACCTCGCGGCCGAGCACGGCCCGCACCCGGCGTACCGGGAGACCTGGGCCGCGCGCGGAAAACTCCAGCCCGACCTGCACGGCCTCAGCCCCGAGTGGACCGCGCTCCGCGCGAAGATCGCCGAGCACGGCCTGCGCAACTCGCTGCTGATCGCCATCGCCCCCACCGCGACCATCGCCTCCATCGCGGGCTGCTACGAGTGCGTCGAACCCCAGGTCTCCAACCTGTTCAAGCGCGAGACCCTGAGCGGCGAGTTCCTCCAGATCAACAACGCCCTCGTCGCCGAACTCAAGACCCGGGGTCTGTGGACGGAGCCCGTCCGCACCGCCATCCGCCAGGCCGAGGGCTCGGTGCAGGGCCTGGGCGAGCTGCCGGACGACGTGCGCCGGCTGTTCCGCACCGCCTGGGAGCTCCCGCAGCGCGCGCTCATCGACATGGGGGCGGCGCGGGCTCCGTACATCGACCAGAGCCAGTCGCTCAACCTGTTCATGGCCAGCCCGACCATCGACAAGCTGTCGTCGATGTACCTCTACGCGTGGAAGTCGGGCCTGAAAACCACGTACTACCTGCGCTCGCGCCCCGCGACGCGCATCCAGCAGGCGACCGTCCCGGTCCTGACCCCTGCGGAAGTCTGCTCCCTGGAGAACCCCGAGTCCTGTGAGGCGTGCCAGTAATGCTGCTCGACCCCGGCATGAGCCTGACCCTGCGCCCGATGCGCTACCCGGCGTTCTTCGAGCGCTACCGCGACGCGATCAAGAACACCTGGCACGTCGAGGAGGTCGACCTCCACTCCGACCTCGCCGACCTGAAGAAGCTCTCCGACGCCGAACGCCACCTGGTCTCACGATTGGTGGCCTTCTTCGCCACGGGTGACACCATCGTCGCCAACAACCTGGTGCTCAACCTCTACCAGCACGTCAACGCCCCCGAAGCGCGCCTCTACCTGTCGCGGCAGCTCTTCGAAGAGGCCGTCCACGTGCAGTTCTACCTGAACCTGCTCGACACCTACGTCCCCGACGAGCAGGAGCGTTTCGAGGCCTTCGCCGCCGTCGAGAACATCCCGTCGATCAGCCGCAAGGCGGACTTCTGCTTCCGCTGGATCGACTCGCTCGGCGACCTCAAGACCCTGGAGACGAAGGACGACCGCCGCGCCTTCCTGCTCAACCTCATCTGCTTCGCCGCGTGCATCGAGGGCCTGTTCTTCTACGGCGCCTTCGCGTACGTCTACTTCCTGCGCTCCCGCGGCCTGCTCAACGGCCTGGCCTCGGGCACGAACTGGGTCTTCCGCGACGAGTCGATGCACATGGCGTTCGCCTTCGACGTCGTCGAGGTCGCCCGCGCCGAGGAACCCGACCTGTTCGACGACAAGCTCGTCGCCCAGGTGAAGGACATGCTCGCCGAGGCCGTCGACTGCGAGGCCCAGTTCGCCGAAGACCTGCTCGGCCAGGGCGTGTCGGGAATGTCCCCCACCGACATGCGCAGCTACCTGGAACATGTCGCCGACCGCCGCCTCGCCCAGCTCGGCATCCCACCCCTGTACGGCTCCCGGAACCCCTTCGCTTTCATGGAGCTCCAGGACGTGCAGGAATTGGCCAACTTCTTCGAACGCAAGGTCTCCGCCTACCAGGTAGGCGTCACGGGAACGGTCAGCTTCGACGCCGACTTCTGACACAAGGACGCCTTAAAGACCCGCACCTCACGACCCCAATCCGGGCCGCCGTCCCTCGACATCCACGTCACGGGCGTGATGACGATGGAAGTACCGCTATGCCAAAAGGGAGATCCTCATGGACAAGAGGAGAGTGGCGGCGGCCTGCGCGGGACTCGTCGGAGCAGGCGCCTTGGTGCTCGGACCCGTGGCCACGTCGGCCGGTGCGGCGGTCTTGCCGACCGGGACGACGCCCATGGCGGCGACGTCGCACCATGACCCGCCCCATGGCCATCACAACGACCACCACAACGATCATCATCACCACGACCACCACAACCATCACAACGATCATCACCACCACCACTGAGGCGGTGGGTCAGTGTGCGCGGCGATTCTCAGCCGCGCACACTCATGCGTGCCTCGCCCACCGTCACCCCGTTCGCCGACACCGTCACCGGTGACAGGTCGACCGACGTCACCTCGGGGAGGGTCGCGACCAGGCGCCCGACCTTCGTCAGCAGGTCGCCCAGGGCGGTCGTGTCGGCCCGGGGGTGGTGGCGGTAGCCGTACAGGAGCGGGGAACAGCGCAGGTCGGCGATCATCTCGGCGGCGGCGTCCGGCCCCAGCGGCGGGACCCGGTACGCGCGGTCCCCGGCCAGGTCGGCGACGACCCCGCCATAACCGAGCACCACGAGTGGGCCGGTCACCGGGTCGTTGACGCCGCGCACGACCATCTCCACCCCGTCGCCGGAGTCGAGCGTGATGCCGAAGTGGGCGAGCAGGCGCGGTGTGTCGTGGACGAGCTCACGCGCGGCCGGATCGTCGGGGACCGACGTCCACTCGGGCGCGGTGCTCCGCCACTCGACATAGGCCGCCACCCGGGACAGCGCCCGGACCGCCTGCTCCGGATAGGCGTAACACGGCACCCGTCCCCCGACCAGCCCGTCCTGACCGAGCACGCACGCCAGCGTCGTCACGTGACGCTCGGCCGCCAGCACGGTCTTCCAGGCGGTGCCCAGGTCGGAGCCGAAGGGCGCCACCACCAGACACGCGTCGGCGTCGGACTCGGGGCCGCAGGGGAGCAACTGCGTCAGGGCGTCGGCGTGCAGCACGTCGCCGCTGATCGACACCCGCCGCCCGGCCGGGAGCGGCTGGTAGGCCAGCAGCCTGACCGTGTCGACCAGGTCGCGCAGCCCATCGACCAGGATCACGCCGGTGGCGCGGGCGAGGGCGGTCAGTTCCGGCGTGATCCCGGCGGGCGTGAAGACCACGATCGGCTTGCGGCGGCTGACCCGCGCCGCCACCTGCGCGAACTCCCTGGGGTCGCCCAGCGAGTCGACGACGATGACGGTCGTGACCGGGTCGTCTCCCCAGTGGGTCAGCATCTCGGCGTCGTCGGCCCGGACGTACGAACAGACCGGCAGCACGTCGACGAGCGCCGCCAGGACCGCCTCCGACCGTGACAGTACGGCCACCTCACCAGGTATGGAATCCACGCCATCAGGCTGCCCGCGTCAAGATTTGCGAAGTAGGGCCGGACGACTCAGCCCGATAGGACCAAAGTCACACCAGTTGGTAGCACAATGTCATCATGGCTCACCCCCTCGTGCCGAGCATGCGTCTTGACGAGCTCCTTTCGGAGCTCCAGACCCGGCTCGAGGCGGTGCTGGCCACCCGCGACCGGGTCCACGCGCTGCTCGAAGCCGTGGTCCTCATCGGCAGCGACCTCCAGCTCGAGATCGTGCTCGGCCGGATCGTCGAGACCGCCGCCCGGCTGGTCGACGCCACCTACGGCGCGCTCGGCGTGGTGGGCGAAGAGTCGACGCTGCTGGAGTTCATCCCGGTCGGGCTGAGCGAGGCCGAGATCGCCCGCATCGAACACTGGCCCCACGGCCTCGGGCTGCTGGGCTTGCTCATCAAGGAGCCGAAGCCGCTGCGCATGGCGCGGATCTCCGACCACCCCGACTCCTACGGCTTCCCGCCCGGCCACCCGCCGATGGGCAGCTTCCTCGGGGTGCCGCTGCGGGTGCGCGACGAGGTCTTCGGCAACCTCTACCTGACCGAGAAGCGCGGCGGCGCCGAGTTCGACGAGGAGGACCAGGCGGTCGTCACCGCGCTGGCCACGGCGGCCGGCGTCGCGATCGAGAACGCCCGCCTGTTCGAGGAGACCCGCCGCCGCGAGATGTGGCTCCAGGCGTCGTCCGAGGTGACCACGAGCCTGTTGTCGGGGGCCGGGCCGCAGGAGGTGCTCACCCACGTCGTCGGCCGGGCCCGCGAGATGACCGACGCCGACGTCGCGGTGCTCCGCTTCGGCAACGGCACCGAGATCGCCGACGGCGACATGTCCGCCTTGGTCGACGACGACGCGGCGCAGTCGGCGTCGATCCCGCTGGGCCGGGTGGGCTCGGTCCGCGCGGTGCTGGAGATCGGCAAGCGGCCGGGCCGGTTACCCTTCACGCCGTCGCTGCTGCGCATGCTGAGCGCCTTCGCCGACCAGGCCTCGATAGCCCTGGAACTGGCCGAGGCCAGAGAAGACGCCGAGCGCCTGGGCCTGCTGGAAGACCGCCACCGCATCGCCAAAGACCTGCACGACGTCGTCATCCAGCGGTTGTTCGCCACGGCCATGACACTGATGAGCACCGTCCGCCTCGTCGACCACCCCGAGGCCGCGACCCGGGTCAGGCACACCATCGACGAACTCGACGAGACGATCCGGCAGATCCGCTCCACCATCTTCGCCCTGCAGTCACCGGCCACCATGGGCGAGCAGACCCTGCGCGCCCACATCGTCGAACTGGTCGAGGGCGCCCGCGGTCACCTGGGCTTCATGCCGGGCCTGCGGATGGAGGGCTGGCTCGACAACGTCGTGACCGACGCGGTCGCCGAACAGCTCCTCGCCGTCCTGCGCGAGGCTCTTTCCAATCTTGTACGCCATGCGAAGGCCACCAAGGCCGAAGTGGTGGCCGAGGTGACCGGCGGCAGGCTGACCCTGATCGTCCAGGACGACGGCGTCGGCATCCCCGAACAAGGACGCCGCAGCGGCCTGCGTAATTTGGAGGAGCGGGCGACCCTGCTGGGCGGTTCGTTCTCGATCGGCGCGGCCAACGGCTGGAACACCCGCCTGGCCTGGAGCGTCCCGGTCAGTTGATGCGACGCCCCGAGACCTCTTCGGCCGACAGCGTCACGAAGTGGTCGAAGGCCGACGGCGCCCACGGCTGGAGCGGCAGCGCGGCCAGCCGCGCGACCTCCTCGGGGTCGGTCACTCCACGGGCGTGCCCGAGCACGGTCACCGACCATCCGGTTCCGGTGGTCTTGTCGATGTCGTCGATCTCGAACGCCACCACGGAGTCGCGGGTCGCCGCGGCCAGACGGGAGCCGATGGCGGTCCTGATGACGACGGTCTCCCCGTCGAGTACGTAGTTGACCGGCTGGACGGCGGGCAGCGCCCGGTGCGTGAACACGAGGCGCCCGATAGGAGTGATCGCCAGCAGACGCAGGCACTCCTCCCGGGACAGCACCGAGAGTCCGGCCGAATCAGTTCTCATGAAGTGAGTTTGGCCTGGGGTCACATTTCGCCCGTAGGGACTTAAGTCCCCTTTAATCTCGCCGATCTGCCCTCATCCGCGCCGCCAGCGCCGCCGCCTGCGTCCGGCGCTGCATGTTCAGCTTCGCGAGCAGGTTCGAGACGTAGTTCTTGACGGTCTTCTCGGCCAGATACATCCGCTCGCCGATCTGCCGGTTCGTCAGCCCCTCGCCGATCAGTTCCAGGATCGTGCGTTCCTGGTCGGACAGGGCGGCCAGCGGGTCGGTGCGCCCGGCCTGGTCGCGCAGCCGGTGCAGCATCGACGCGGTGGTCTGCGGGTCGAGCAGCGACTGCCCGGCCGCGACCGTGCGGACCGCGCCGACCAGGTCGGAGCCGTGGATCTGCTTCAGCACGTATCCGGCCGCCCCCGCCATCACGGCCTCGAAGAGGGCGTCGTCGTCGGCGTAGGAGGTGAGCATCAGGCAGGCCAGGCCGGGCACCTGGCTGCGGACCTCGCGGCACACCTTGACGCCGTCGCCGTCGGGCAGGCGGACGTCCAGGATCGCGACGTCGGGCCGCAGGGCGGGGATGCGCGCACCGGCCGCCGCGGCCGTACCGGCCTCGCCGACGACCTCGATGTCGTCCTCCGACTCCAGCAGCGCCGCAACTCCACGCCGCACGACCTCGTGGTCGTCGAGCAGGAAGACACGAATCATGGGACGAATCTAGGTAGCGGAAGTCTCCAAGGGAAGAGGCCTTCGGCACTCTTGACGTCAAGTGAACTTGATGAAGGACGCTGGGCCCATGGACATCGAGGAGATCACCCGGATCGTCGCCACCGTCGAGCACGCCCAGTGCAATGAACTGGTCGACGAGTTCGTCGCCCTCTTCCGGCCCGACGCCATCTGGACCACCGGCCACGGCCGCCGCCTGTTCGGCCGCGACGAGATCGCCGATTTCACCCGGAAGGTGCTCCCGGGCGGGATGAAGGACCTGTCGGTGACCTTCGAGATCGAGCACGTCCTGTTCCTGCGCCCCGACGTCGCGGCGGTGAAGGTCGTGCAGCAGTACCGCACGCCGGAGGGCGAACCGGAGGGGAAACCGGGCTCGCCGATGTGGGTGATGACCAAAGAGGACGGCCGGTGGCTGCTGGCCGCCTGCCAGAACACCGAGGTGCGCTAGGAGTTGAGGCGGTGGAACTCGAAGCTCAGGGCGGTGAGATACACCGTCCAGGCGATGAAGGGGAGCAACAGCAGGGCCGCCATCTTGCTGTCGCGCCAGTAGACGAAGAAGCCCACGACGAGGAGCCCGAGGAAGAGCGCCGCGTCGACCGCGGCCAGGAAGTGGAGCCGCAGCCCGAGTGAGAGCGGCGCCCAGGCGGCGTAGGCGGCGAGCTGGGCCACCCACCACCACAGGGCGAACGGCCGGGCCTCCTCGTACCAGAGCAGCCCCGCGATCAGCGCCATCGTGAGTGACAGGAACGCGAAGGCCGGCCCGTGCAGCCAGATGGGCAGCTCGAACGGTGGTCGCTGCAGCTCCGCCAGCCCCGGCCGCGAGTTGATCGAGATCAGCCGGTTGTCCATCGCCGTGGCGAACACGGCGAGCAGCGCGAGCGCCAGCCCCGGCCAGCGCCGGAGCCAGTGGGTGCGCTGATATTCACTCATAGTGACACCGTAACCGCCCGTAAAACGGCCTGGCCGGAGCCAGGCCGTTCCACGGCTAGGCGATCGTGCAGGCGCTCCCGTTCAGGGTGAAAGCGCTCGGACGTGCGGTGTTACCGGTGTGGTTGGCGTTGAACCCGAACGACTGGGTGCCGTTCACGGGGATCGTCGGGTTGTAGGCCATGTTGCGCGCCGTGACGCTCCCGCTGGTCGGCGAGACGGTGGCGTTCCACGCCGAGGTGACCGTCTGACCCGAGGGCAACGTGAACGCCAGGTTCCACGTGTTGATCGGGCTGGTCCCGGTGTTGGTGATCGTCACACTCGCGGTCAGCCCGGTGTTCCAGGGATTGACCGTGTACGCCACCCGGCACGGCCCACCCGGAGGAGGCGTCGGCGTGGGAGTCGGGCTCGGCGTGGGCGTCGGCGACGGAGAAGGCGTGGGCGACGGGGACGGTGTCGGGCTGGGCGAGGGAGAAGGCGACGGCGACGGCTGGGTGCCGTCCAGGCCGAAGAAGGTGATCGCCATCGCGGCCTGACCCGACTGCGGCAGGTTGTGCCCGACGCCCTGGAGGCTGATCGCCTCGACCTGGGTGCCGTAGCGGGTCCGCGTCCACCCGGACCGCGGCGTGTCCGTCGAGGTCGGCGTCTGCGACAGCCCATGGACGTTGGTCCACTGCTTGATCTGTTCCTGGAAGTTCGGGTAGCGCAGCGTGGTGTCCGCGGTGCCGTGCCAGATCTGCATGCGCGGCCGCTGGCCGGTGTAGCCCGGGTAGGCCCCGCGCACCAGGTCACCCCACGCCTGCGGGGTCCGGACGATCGTCCCGTTGGCGCACTCGCTGTTCCACGTCGACCCGCCCGTCGTGGCGAAGCACGCGAACGGCACCCCCATGAACGACGCCCCGGCCCGGAACACGTCAGGGTAGTCGCCGAGCAGGACGTTCGTCATCATGCCGCCGGAGGAGGCCCCCGCCGCGAAGACCCGGTTCGGGTCCACGTTGTAGCGCGACTTCACGTAGTTGACCATCGACACGATGCCCACGGGGTCGCTGTTGCCGTTGTGGGTGAGCGCGCCGGAGGTGTAGACGTCGAAGCACTGCCCGCTGCGGGTGGCCGACGGGTAGATCACGATGAACCCGTAGCGGTCGGCGAGGGAGGCGAACTCCGTGCCCGAGTAGAAGGCAGGGCCCGTCCCGGTGCAGTAATGCACCGCCACCAGGATCGCCGGGCGCTGGGCGACGTTGTCGGGCACGTACAGATGCATGCGAAGGTTGGTGGGGTTGGTGCCGAAATTGGTCACCTCGACGAGCGAGGCCGCCTGAGCCGGCCGCAGGGGTATCAGCCCCGCCGCCAGGATCAAGATGGCGACCAGGAGTCGTTTCATGCTCTCCTCCGAACGATCGAAATATTCCGGAGAATGACCCGAAATATTTCAGAAGGCAATCTTCGCGAGGAGGGGCAACGTCCCACCTGGGACGGGTTATGAAAGTTTCGGACCGGCCGTCAATTCGCTGCTTATCTGATTAGTATGCATGTTCGATCTAAGGGGTGTGTCGGCGGTGGCCTGGTATTAGGCTGGCCATATGGCTCATTGGGACGCGAGGGAACGTGCCGCGATCGTCGCGTCGCTTCGCCGCGTCTCCTCGGAGCGGAACCGGTGCGAACTCGTCCAGCGGGTCACCGAAGAGGGGTCGGCCCGGTCGTTCCTGCGGGAGTGTCTCGGCCAGGCAGACCTGTTCGCCGATCCCGTCGACGTCGCCCTGGAAGAGGCGCTGCTCGCCATCTCGTCCTGGGAAGACGAAGGCATCCAGGTTCTCACGATGGGCGACGAGGCCTACCCTCACCGGCTGCGCGACGTCTTCGACCGGCCACCCGTGCTCTTCGCCCACGGCACGGTCCGGGCAGACGACCGGGGCGTGGCGGTGGTCGGTTCCCGCCATGTCTCCGATGATGGCCGTAAAGCCGCCACCGAACTGGCCGCCCGGCTGGTGAGCCGAGGGCTGACGGTCGTTTCCGGCCTGGCGTCCGGAGTGGACACGGCGGCGCACACCGGCGCCCTCGAAGCCGGTGGCCGCACGGTCGCAGTCATCGGCACCGGCGTCCGACACGTCTATCCGCCGGAGAATCGCGGCCTGCACCAGACGATCGCCGAGAACGGCGCGGTCTTCTCCCAGTTCTGGCCCGACGAGCGGGCCAGCAAGCTCACCTTTCCCCTGCGCAACGGAACCATGTCGGGCTATGCCATGGCAACGATCATCATCGAGGCCGGTGAACGAAGCGGAACCAGGATTCAGGCGCGCAAAGCCGTCGAACACGGCCGGCCCGTGATCCTCATGGCCCCGGTGGTCCACCGCACGAGCTGGGGCCGGGAAATGACCGATCGCCCAGATGTTCATGTCGCGAACACGGTCGATGAGGCGCTCGGGATCGTCGAGACCATATTGAACCGCCACAACGAGATCGAGCGGTTCATTCTCGAGGCCCTCGCCCAGTGACGACGCCACCGTTCCGCGATGTCATCCGGAGCCGGCTGGGCGCCATCATGCGCAACCCGATACGCCTGCCGAACGTCACCTGCGCGGTCTGCACGGTCCCGATCGAGGATCGTTACACCCTGTGCTACCGATGCAGTCAGGACAGCAAGGGGCCCGTTCCGGTGGCCCGGCGTGTGGTGCCGCTCACCTACGCCTTCAGCGGCCATCAGTCGAACACCGACATGCATCACTACAAAGATCCGATGCCGGAATGGTTCCGGCCGCAGAACCCGTCCTTCCAACGGGTCCAGCTCCTGCTGCTCGGCTTCACGGTCACCCACGCCGGGTGTCTCGACCGAGTCGGCAGCCGACCCGTCACGCGGTTGACGTCGGTGCCGTCCTTAGGCGGGCGCACCGGTCTACACCCCCTGGGCGGGCTCCGCGAGGTCCTGCCGAAACGCTGGCGCAGGTTCGATCTGCTGCCCCGAACCGGCATCCCCGCCGAAGAGCGACGCCTGGTCCGCCCCGACCACTTCGTCTTAGCCGACCCGTCCGAGGTGGCCGGGTACCACGTGGTCGTTCTTGAGGACACTTGGGTCCAAGGAGGTCATGCCCAGTCGGCCGCGGCGACCATCCTGCAGGCCGGTGCGGCGGAGGTGACCATCCTCGTCATAGCCCGCCGGATCGGTGACCAGGCGGGTCGTTCGCTGATCGAGCGACTGCTCAGCGCGTCTCTGCGCCGCGCGGTGGAGTACAACGTGGACATCTGCCCGGTCACCGGCGGTGCGTGCCCGCCCGCCAGTCGATAGCGTCGATCTCATGCGGCTTCACGTTGGATGCGCTCAGTGGAACCACAAGTCGTGGCAGCCCCAGCTCCCGCAGGGGGAGCGCCTGGAGGCGTACGCGACCTGGTGCAACGCCGTCGAGGGCAACACGACCTTCTACGCCGTCCCGTCGCGGGAGACGGTCGAATCGTGGGCGCGGCAGACCGGTCCCGACTTCCGGCTGCTGGTCAAACTCCCCAAGACCATCACCCACGAACGCCACCTCCAGAACGCCGCTGACGACCTGCGTTCCTTCCTCCACGTCATGGAGCCGCTCGGCCCCCGCAACCACGCTCTGTGGATCCAGCTCCCCGGCGGTTTCGGCCCCGCCGACCTCGGCACCCTGGCCGCCTTCCTCAGGGGGCTGCCGGTAGGTCACCGCTATGCCGTCGAGGTCCGCCACCGCGCCTTCTTCGACGACGACCGCGCCATTTCCGCGTTGGAGAAGGTCCTGGCCTCCAGAGAGGCCGAATGGGTCCCCTTCGACACCACCGTCCTGTTCGAGCGGCCCCCGACCTCCGACGCCGAGCGCGAGGCCTGGACGCGCAAGCCGCGCATGCCCAGGCGAGACCGCGCCCTGACCGGCCACCCCCTCATCCGCTACCTCGGCCGTGACGACGCCGACCGGACGGTCGAGGGCTGGGCCTTCTGGGTCGAGAAGACGGTCGAATGGCTGAAGGAGGGGCGCTCGCCGACGATGTTCGTGCACACCCCCGACAACACTCAGGCGCTCACGCTGGCCCGCCGCTTCCACGACGAGGTCAGGGCCCGGCTCCCTCAGGTCGAGCCGCTGCCGGAACCGCCGGAGGTCGAGCCGCTGACGCTGTTCTAGCGGCCCTTCCTGAACCGCGACGGCGCGATCCCGAAGCGGCCGGTGAACGCCTGCCGCAGCGACTCGGCCCGGCCGAAGCCGGTGCGCTGGGCGATCACGGCCATCGTCAGGTCGGTGGTCTCCAGCAGCCGGGCCGCCGCCTCCAGCCTTGCCTCGCGCACGTACCGGGCCGGGGCGAGGCCCAGGTGCTTCACGAACAGGCGGGTCAGGTGGCGTTCGCTGGTGCCGATCCGGCGGGCGAGGGCGGGGGTCGACAGGTCCTCGCACAGGTTGGCGCCGATGAAGCCGGTCAGCGTGCTCAGCGGGCCGTCGGGGGCGGGCGGTTTGACGAACATGCTCATCTGGGCCTGGTTGCCGGGGCGCTGGAGGTAGGTGACCAGGTGCCGGGAGGTCATCCGGGCCACCTCGGCGCCGTGGTCCTCCTCGATGAAGGCCAGCGTGAGGTCGAGCGCGGCGGTCACCCCGGCCGAGGTGGCGAGCGCGCCGTCGCGGATGAAGATCGGGTCGGGGTCGACCGTGATCTGCGGGTGGCGGGCGGCCAGGCGGGGCGCGTCCTGCCAGTGGGTGGTGGCCCGGCGGCCGTCGAGCAGGCCGGTCTCGGCCAGGATCGAGGCGCCCGTGCAGACCGAGGCGACCCGGCGGCTGACCTTCGCGAGCCGCCGGAAGTGGGCGATCAGCACGGGGTTGGCGGCGGCGTCGTCGCAGCCGATGCCGCCCACCACGATGAGCGTGTCGAGCGGTCCGGTCTCGTGTTCGAGGGTGGCCTGGGCGGCCAGCGTCAGGCCGCTCGCGCAGATGATCGGACGGCCGCCGGGGGTCGCGAACACGACGTCGTAGGGAGGCGCGGCGCCGAAGACGTTGGCCATGATCAGAGTGCTGGTCACGCTGGCGATGTCCAGTAACTCGGCGGCGGGATACCCGACCACCACGACTCTCCGCATGACAGCAGACTAAGAGCCCAGAATTCCGGACACATTGGTCTTCCGGCGTAGGTTCGGCTCCTTCTCGCGGACCATTCTCGACCGCATGGACTGGAAACGATTCGCCCTGCACTACCTGGAAATGGTCGTCGCGATGTTCGCCGGGATGTTCCTGCTCGGCCTGGTCACCGGCCGCTGGGACCTCGGCCCCGAGGCCGGATATCTCGTCATGGCGACCAACATGTCGATCGGCATGGCCGTCGTCATGCTCTTACGACGTCATTCCTGGCCGCGCACCCTGGAGATGTGCGCGGCCATGTACCTGCCGGCCGTCGTGGCGTTCCCGCTGTTCTGGGCCGGTGCGATCGACGAACACGGGCTGATGATGGTCACCCACGTGATCATGTTCCCGCTCATGCTGGCCGTGATGCTGTGGCGCCGCGAAGAGTACGCCCACGCCCACCACTAGACCTTCTCCTGCCGGGGCAGGACGACCTCCCTGATCACCAGCAGGATCGCGGCGGCCAGCGGGATGCCCAGCAGCGCGCCGACCACACCGAGCAGCGCGCCGCCGAGCAGCGCCCCGATGATGGTCGCGATCGGCGGCACGTCCACCGACGACTTGAAAACCCTCGGCGAGATCACGTAGTTCTCGATCTGCTGGTAGATCACGAAGAAGATCACGCACGCGATGCCGATCGGCAGCGAGGTCAGGAACCCCACCAGCGAGGCCACCACGGCCCCGATGACCGCGCCGACCATCGGGATCAGGTCGGTGATCGCCACGAAGATCGCCAGCGCCAGGGCGTAGGGGACTCCGGCGATGACCAGGAAGATGTACGTCACCACGCCCGCGATCAGCGAGATGATCAGGTTGCCGCCGACGTATCCGCCGATCTGCCGGATCACCTCGTCGACCAGCAGCCTGACCCGGTCGCGCCGCGACCTCGGCACCAGCCGGTAGCCCGACTCCTTGATCGAGTTGAGCGACCCGAGGAAGTAGAGCGTCAGCACCAGCACCGTCAGGAAGCTGAACACGGCGCTGATCACCACCCCGGCCACGCCCAGGATCCCGCCGAACAGCGAGGTGGCCAGGTCGCCGCTGGTCAGATACTCCTGGAGCTTGGCCAGAACCTGATACTCCTGGTCGAGCGACCGGATGAGCGGGTGGTTCTGCAGTTGCTGTACGAGATTCGGCACGTCCTGCACGAATCCGGAGGTCTGCTCGGTGAGCGCCGGCACGATCGAGACCGCGAAGATCGCGAAGAACACGATCACCCCGGCGAACACGATGGTGATCGCCCACAGGCGTGAGAGACCCCGCCCGTGCAGCCACTCGACGGCCGGGTTGAGCCCGATCGCCAGGAACAGCGACACCACGATCAGCACGAGCACCGACCCGGCGGCGGCCACCATCTGCACCAGCCACCAGGCGGTCAGCACGCCGAACGCGGCGACCAGCCCGAACATGAACGGGCTGTTGCCCATGGGCTTGCCGGGACGGCCGAAGGGCAGCTTGTGCTCGCCCGAGTGGTCGGGCTTCGGCGTCTGCGGAGGCTCGGCCGTGGCGCCGATGGGGGCGTGTGCGATGGGCACCTCAGTGCCCGAAGAAACGGATTTGTCCGTCACAGAAGTCAAGACTGCCCCAAAGCTGGCCCCGTACACAAAGAAACCGGCGCCCGATCATGGGCGCCGGTCTCTAAGAACCAGATCTCAGGACATCCTGTTGTGCATCTCGTCGGCCTTCTGCTCCATCTTCTCGCCCGTCTGGTGGGCGCGATGGCGCACGTGCTCGACCTTGCCGCGGACGGCGTCCTTGGTGTCGGACATCGTGTCGGCCCACTGCCGCGCGTTCCGCTTGTAGAGCGCGAAGCCGACCGCTCCCAGGGCGAGACCGCCCAGCAGCACCATCATCGGCATCCGGCCACGCCGCCTCGGCATGGGCGCGGGGTCGATCCGCCGGGCCATTTCGGCCAGCATCGCGGCCATTCTCGGAGCGATCTGCTCCTCCAGCGCCGTCGCCGCGTGGTCAAGCCGCGGGGCCGCCCAGTAGCGGGCGTCCTCGAACCGGCCGGACGCGACGTCACGGGCGGTGCCCGCGTAGTCACGGGCGTTACCGGCCATGTCACGGGCGTTGCCGGCCATCCCGACCGCGGTGTCACGGGCCTGTCCGGCCATCGGGCCGACCTTGTTGGCCGTGCGGTAAGCCGAGTGTTTCGCCCGCATCGCCCATGTATCTGGATAGTCGAGCGCGGCTCGCGCCTTCTTCTTCATTGTCCGGGACACGACAACCTCCCCTGTCGAAATGGGGCCCCGAGTCGTCACCTTCCCGCCCGAATGCCCCTCAATCATCACCAGGGGTGCTCCGGACGATCGCTACCCTTGCCCTTGGAAAACATTGAGTCCGTGACCTGAAGGGGGCGGCCACGCATGGCTGAGAACCTCACCGCGATCCTGAACACCAACCGGGGCACCATCAAAATCAAGCTTTGGCCGAACCAGGCGCCGAAGACCGTGAAGAACTTCGTCGAGCTCGCCGAGGGCACCCGGGAGTGGACCCACCCGGAGACCGGCAAGAAGACCAACGACCGTCTCTACGACGGCACCGTCTTCCACCGGGTGATCGCCGGCTTCATGCTCCAGGGCGGCGACCCGCTCGGCCAGGGTGTGGGCGGCCCCGGCTACGACTTCGACGACGAGATCCACGTCGACAACCAGTTCAACCGCCCCTACCTGCTGGCCATGGCCAACGCGGGCAAGCGGTTCGGCAAGGGGACGAACGGTTCGCAGTTCTTCATCACCGTCGCCAAGACCCCCCACCTGAACCAGGGTCACACGATCTTCGGTGAGGTCGTCGAGGGCAGCGACGTCGTCGACGCGATCGCCGTCACCGAGACCGACGGCCGCGACCGGCCGATCAAGGAAGTGGTCCTCGAGTCGGTGGTCATCGAGCGTTCGTAAGCGGCGGACGGCAGGGGCGCCCCGGGGTGGGCGCCTCTGCCGTTTCCGTATGGCAGGCTGAGGTTAGGCCCCTCCGGAAGGACCCCATGACCACCCAGCCTCCCCCGATCGAACCGGGCTCGGCGGCGGTGCCCACGTGCTACCGACACCCCGAGCGCGAGACCTACGTCCGCTGCCAGCGGTGCGACAAGCCCATCTGCCCCGACTGCATGCAGAACGCGTCGGTCGGCTTCCAGTGCGTCGAGTGCGTGCGTGAGGGCAACAAGGGTGTCCGCCAGGCCCGTGCCCAGTTCGGCGGCGGTCACGTCACCGTGCCCAGGGTCACGTGGGGCCTGCTGATCATCAACGTGGTCGCCTACGCCGCCGAGTTCGTCCTCGGAAACGACTTCGTCAACCTGTTCGACACCTCGCCCGGCCACATCTACGACGGCGAATACTGGCGGCTGCTGTCGGGGGCCTTCCTCCACCTGCAGCCCACCTCGGCCTTCTCGATCACCCACATCCTGTTCAACATGTGGGCGCTCTACGCCATCGGGCCGGAGCTCGAACGCCGCCTGGGCCACGCCCGGTTCGCGGCGCTCTATCTGGTCGCGGCGCTGGGCGGCTCGGCCGCCGTCTACCTGTTCAGCGTCTACCCGTCGGTCGGCGCCTCGGGCGCCATCTACGGCCTGTTCGGCGCGCTGTTCGTGATGGCCCGCCGTCTCGGCTACGACGCCCGCGGGGTGGTCTGGCTGATCGGCATCAACGTGGTGCTGACCTTCGTGATCCCGGGCATCAGCTGGCAGGGCCACCTGGGCGGCCTCGTGGTGGGCTCGCTGGTGGCGGCCATCTTCGCCTACGCACCCGAGCGCAACAGGGCGATCATCCAGTGGGCGGGGGTGGTGGCGGTCGTGCTGGTGCTCGTGCTCACCGTCTACTTCGGCGAGCCCTACGCGCTCATCGCCGAGTGGGAGCGTCAGAACGGGATCGTCTGGCCCGGCAGAGGCTGAATGTTACAGGCGCGGGCTGAGGCTTCCCCAGGCTGTGGAAAAGCCTGTGGAAAGTGTCAGCCCGTCGCCGTGGTCTCGGCTAACGCCACTTCGTGGAGAGGACGACGCCGAAGATGATCAGGGCGAACCCGATCGCGAGGTTCCAGTTGCCGAGCGGCTCGAACACGGGGCCCGTGCGACCGACGATGTAGTAGGCCGCGATCCAGCCGATGCCGAGGATCCACGACGCCACCATCACCGGAGCCAGCCAGCGGGGGCTGACCTTGACCGTGGTGACCTTCTGGGGCGGGGTGTAGACGGCCTTCTTGCGAACCTTCGAGTTGGGCACGGGAGTCTCCTGATGGTCACCCGCGCTCGATGCGGGTTTGGCAGTAAGCGTAGTCGCTAAGAATAGACGCCGACGTCCCCGAAGGGCGATTCCCCTTTCCACCGGACGTCCGCAAACAATTCGTCAACGCTGACACCCCCGGGCGCCCCCGCTCTTACGGTGTCCCGGTGAGGGCGATCCTGAGGACCATCGGTGAGCTCAGCATCACCCTGGGTGTCGTGTTGCTGCTCTTCTGCGCCTATCTGCTGTGGGGGACCAGCGCCTACACCGAGCGCCACCAGCGCGTTCTCCAGCAGCAGCTCGTCGCCGACCAGGCGAAGAAGACCCTGGGGAAGATCGAGCTCGGCGGCGCCGTGGCGCTGCTCAAGCTGCCCCGCCTGGGCGCGACCTACAAATACGCCATCGTCGAGGGCGTCGAAGACGAGCACCTCCGGCAGGGCCCCGGCCACTATCCGGGCTCGGCGCAGCCGGGCGAGGTCGGCAACTTCGTCGTCTCGGGTCACCGCACCACCTATTCGGCGCCGTTCAACCGGATCGACGAGCTCAGAAAGGGTGATGACATCGTGATCGACTCGCGGGAGGCGCGGTACACGTACAAGGTCACCGGATCGAAGATCGTCGAGCCGACCGAGGTCGACATGATCGAACCCGTGCCCGGCCACCCGGGCAGGAAGGCCGAGAAGGCCGTGATCACCCTCTCCACGTGTCATCCCGAATATTCGGCCCGCCAGCGCCTCATCGTCTTCGGCACCCTGGCCACCACCGAAGAGCGCGACGTCATCTAAGGAGACAGCGTGTACGGCTTCGTCTGGCGTCACCTGCCCGGCAACACCGCCGCCAAGCTCGTCGGCATGCTCCTGCTGCTGGGCCTGGCCGGGCTCTTCCTCTGGTACGGCGTCTTCCCCTGGCTGGAGCCGCGTGTCGCCCTTGACGAGGTGACCGTAGGGTGAGCAGGTGCGCATTCTGGTCGTCGACAACCATGACAGTTTCGTGCACACGATCGTCCAGTACCTGCGCGTCCTCGGCGCCGACTGCGATGTGCGCCCCCGCGACGAGGTGACCGTCGCCGACGCCGGCGGGTTCGACGGGGTGCTGGTCTCCCCGGGGCCCGGAGCGCCGGAAGATGCGGGGGTCAGTGTGCCGCTGGTCCGCTGGTGCGCCGACCGGCGGCTGCCCTACCTGGGCGTCTGCCTCGGGCACCAGGCCCTGGCCATCGCCTACGGCGCCGAGGTGACCCGCGCGCCCGAGCTGCTGCACGGGCGCACCAGCCCGATCGTGCACGACGGCCACGGGGTGTTCGAGGGGCTGCCGAGCCCGGTGACCATGACGCGCTACCACTCGCTGGCCGTCACGCCCGGGAGCGTCCCGGCCGACCTGATCGTCACCGCGACCACCCCCGACGGGGTGGTCATGGGACTGCGGCACAGGTCGGCGCCCTTAGAGGGGGTGCAATTCCACCCAGAGTCGGTCCTCTCCGAGCATGGCTCACAATTGCTCGGAAATTGGCTCGGAAACCTGTAACACGCCGGGGGCTGTCACCGACATCACAGTGAGGGTTTCCGCCATTGCCCCCGAGTGGCGGAAACCCTCTTCGCGTTTACTGGCCGAACCCGCCGCCGCCCGTGTCGACGTCAACGCCGTCACCGGGGTTGTTGGGGTCGTCGGTGCCGCCGCCGTCGTTGGTCGGCGGGTCTTCGGTCGGGAACTCGGTGCCCGGGTCGTTGGTCGGCGGCAACTCGGGCTGGGCCTGCGGGCCGCTCGACACGATCAGCGTGATCGTCCGCTTCGGCGCCTGCTTCGACCCACCGGCGGGCGTCTGGTCGATCACGATGCCCTGCGGGACCACGTCGCTCGGCTGCTCCGAGATGTTGACCTTGAAGCCGGCCTCTTCGAGCGTCTGGCGCGCGTCGTCGACCGTCAGCGTCGTCACGGTCGGGACCTCGATCAGCTCTGTCGGCAGGGTCAGCTTGATGCGGCTGCCCTTGCTGACCTCCTCGCCCGCCGCCGGGTCCATCTTGACGACGGTGCCCTGCTTGCCCGAGGAATTCTCGAAGTCGATCGTGAACTTCAGCTCGGCGGCCGTGAGCTCGGCGATGGCGTCTTCACGGGTCTTGCCCACCACGTTGGGGACCGCGATGGTCTCCACGCCCTTGGACACGAAGAGCTTGACCGGCTTCCCCTTCTCGAGCTGCTCACCGGCCGCGGGGTCGGTGCGGATCGCCCGGCCCTTCTTGTAGTCCTCGTTGAACTCCTCTTCGAGCGTGACCTTGAACCCGGCCGCCGTCAGCGCGGCCTCGGCCTCGGCCTTCGGCTGGTCTTCGATCACCGGGACCGGGATCGTCTCGACCTTCTCGCCGTCGCCCGGCGCCGACAGGAACGTGAGGCCCACCCAGACGAACGCGCCGATGATCAGCAGCGGGATGAGGATCCACGCGGCCGTCTTGGCGGCGGTCGCCCCGGGGCTGCTCCGCTGCCGGTGGCGGTCGCTGCGGCTGGTGCGCTCCTCCTCGCCGTATTCGTAAGCGGGGATGTGGCGGGTGCCCTGCGCCGGAGCGGCGCCCTGGGCGCTGGTCATGGTGCGGGTGCGGTCGGCGCCGGCGTACTGGCCGTAGTTGTTGGCCAGGGCCATCGTCTGCGGGTCCATCGGCATGCCCTGTACGGCGCGCTGGAGGTCGGCCCGCATCTCGGCCGCGCTCTGGTAGCGCTGCACCGGGTCTTTGGCCATCGCCTTGAGGACGATGGCGTCACACCACTTGGGGATCTCCGGGTCGATCCGCGACGGCGGGATCGGGTCTTCGCGCACGTGCTGGTAGGCGATCGCCACAGGGGAGTCGCCGGTGAACGGGGGCTGGCCGGTCAGCAGCTCGTAGAGCACGCAGCCGGTCGAGTAGATGTCGCTCCGGGCGTCGACGCGCTCACCGCGCGCCTGCTCGGGCGAGAGGTACTGGGCGGTGCCGATCACCTGGGCGGTCTGCGTCATGGTGGCGGCCGAGTCGGCCATCGCGCGGGCGATGCCGAAATCCATCACCTTGACCTCGCCGTTGCGGGTCAGCATGACGTTGGCCGGCTTGATGTCGCGGTGGACGATCCCGCCCCGGTGGCTGTAGTCGAGCGCCCGCAGGATGCCGTCGACGAGCTCGGCTGCCCGCTCGGGGATCAGCCGCCGGTCCTGCCGGAGCAGGTCGCGGAGGGTCCGCCCGTCGACGTATTCCATGACGATGTAGGGCGTCGGGGTGCCGTCCATCATGTCTTCGCCGGTGTCGTACACCGCGATGATCGATGGGTGGTTCAGTGACGCCGCAGACTGTGCCTCACGACGGAACCGGGCCTGGAACGTGTGGTCACGGGCCAGGTCGGCGCGGAGGGTCTTGATCGCGACGATGCGGTCGAGCCGGAGATCCCGGGCGCGATAGACCTCGGCCATGCCGCCACGCCCGACGACGCCGTCGAGTTCGTATCGACCGCCGAGTTGCCGTGGCTGAGTCATTTCCTGCACAGTCCCTTGCCGTTCATCGTGGGGTGCCGCCGTTGTCCATCATCAACCCCATACGTCATGGCGTCTCCTCATTCGGGAGGGTCGTGGCGGTTGGGGAAGGTGTGGGCGATGTTGGAGTCTCACTTGGCGTCGGAGTCTCACTCGGCGTCGGGGTCGGGGTGGGAGTCGTCGTGGTCGTCGGCGACGGCGCGGGGCTCTGGGTCGGGATCGCCGTCTTGACAACGGTAGCCGACGGCGTGGGAATAGGCCGGGCCGACGGCACCGAGGGTGGCCGGCGCGTGGCCGGCACGAGAGGAGTGCGTGAGGTCCGCTTCGGCTGGTCGACCGGCGCGAACGTCACCTGACCTCCATCTTCCGACGACGTTCCGGTCACCGTCTCCGGCTCCTGCGAAGTCGGTATGAACTGAATCGCCCCGAATCCGGCCGCCGCCACCGCACCGACGGTCGCCACGACGAGTGCGGTCGTCCGGCGCCCGTTCTGGGGCAGCGGCTTGGTGGAGAGCGGACCACCCGACGGCGGGGTGCCCACCCGGTTGGTGATGACGACGCTGGGGCCGGTCAGACCGCTCAGCGGGGCCTCTTCGGGCCCGGCCAGTGCGTCGCGCAGCACCATCGCTCGGTCGCCCAGCTCACGCGCGCTGCCCGGACGCCGCGCCGGGTCTTTGGCCAGCAGCGCCATCACCAGCGCCCGCACGGCGGACGGCACGTGGTCGGGCAGCGGCGGCGGCTGCTCGTTGAGGTGGAGCAGCGCGACGGCCACCTGCGTCTCGGCCAGGAACGGCGGCCGTCCCGTCAGGCACTCGTAGGCCACCACGCCCAGCGAGTAGAGGTCGGTGGACGGGGTCAGCGGGTGACCCGACGCCTGCTCGGGGCTGACGTATTGGGCGGTGCCGAGGACCGTTCCCGTCTGCGTGACCGACGCCGACTCGAGTGCCCGCGCGATGCCGAAGTCGGTGATCTTGACCAGACCGGTGCGGGTGACGAGCAGGTTGCCCGGCTTGATGTCGCGGTGGATCACACCGGCCTGGTGGGCCGCCTGGAGGCCGCGTGAGGCCTGCGAGATCACGTCGAGGGTCACCTCGGCGCTCAACCGCCCGTTGCGGGCCAGCACGGCCGACAGCGGCTCTCCCGGCACCAGCTCCATCACCAGGTAGGCGAGGTCGTTCTCCTCGCCGTAGTCGAAGACCTGGGCGATGCCCGGGTCGGCCAGCCCCGCCGTGATGCGGGCCTCGGTCCGGAACCGGTCGCGGAACGCCGGATCGGCGGCCACGTGGGCGCGCAGCAGCTTGACCGCGACCTCCCGCTGGAGGAGGCCGTCGGTCGCGCGCCAGACCTCACCCATCCCGCCGATGGCGATTCGGGAGGTCAGCCGGTATCGGTTGCCGAGCAGCCCGTGGCTCATTTGACTCCGAGCACCGCCTGCATCACGTCACGCGCCAGCGGCGCGGCCGTGCCACCACCCGTGGCGTCGTTGCCGGCGCTGCCCGCCTCGATGAAGACGCAGATCGCCGTCACCGGGTCTTCCGCCGGGGCGAAGCCGATGAACCAGGCGTGCGGCGCCGGGGCGTCGCCCGCCTCGGCGGTGCCGGTCTTGCCGGCCACCGTCACACCCGGGATCTGGGCGCCGGTGCCGGTGCCGTTGGTGATCACCGAGACCATCATCTGCTTGAGCTCGTCGGCGACCTCGCCACTCATGGCCTCGCCGATCTCGTCCTGCTCGAAGTCCTGGATCACGCCGCCGTCGGGGCCGGTGATCTTGTTGACCAGGGTCGGCTTCATCAGCACGCCGCTGTTGGCGATCGCCGAGGCGATCTGCACCATCTGGAGCGGGGTCTGCTGGTTGTTGCGCTGGCCGATCGACAGCTGCGCGAGCGCCGCCATGTCTTCTTCGGGGCCGATCGTGGTGCCGGCCGCCGGCAGGTCGAACTGGATCGGCTCGCCGATCCCGAACTTGGCCGACTCCTCGCGCATCGTCTCCCAGCCGAGGTCCATGCCGATCTGGCCGAACGGGGTGTTGCACGAGCGCTCCAGCGCGAACCGCAGCGTCACCTCGCCGCCGCCGCAGGCCGCGCCGCCGTAGTTGGGCAGGCCCGCGGTGGTGCCCGGCAGGTCGAGCACCTGGGGCGCCGGGACGGTGGTCTCGGGGTCGCGGCTGCTGTCGGCCTCGAGGAACGCCGCCGCGGTGACGACCTTGAAGGTCGAGCCCGGCGGGTAGGTCTTCTCGACCGCCCGGTTGAGCAGCGGGTCGGTGTCGTCGGCCGCCAGCTTGTTGTAGTTCTGCGCGACCTTCGCCTTGTCGGGGGAGGCCAGCTCGTTGGGGTCGTAGGTGGGCAGCGAGACCATCACCTGGACGGCGCCCGTCTTCGGGTTGACGGCGACCACGGCGCCGCGCTTGCCACTGGCGCGCAGCTTGTCGTAGGCGACCTTCTGGGCGGCCGGAACGATGGTCAGGTCGACGCTCGCGCCCTTCGGCGGCTTCTTGCTGACGAAGTCGATCAGGCGGCCGACGACCAGGTCGGGGTCGCTGCCGTTGAGGAGCTTGTTCTCGTTGAGCTCGATGCCGCGCGCGCTCTCGGGCGCGAAGAAGCCCAGCACATGGGCGTACATGCGGCCGTTGGGGTATTCGCGCTCGAAGCGGAACGTCTTGTCGCCGGTGTCGACGGTCTTGGCCAGGGTGGTCTTGCCGTCGTCGGCGGTGATCCAGCCCCGGTCGACCGAGTAGCGCGCGTAGAACGACCGCTTGTTGCGGTTGTCGGTGCTGTAGTCGCCGGCCTTCACCGCTCCCAGGTAGTTCACGTTGACCATGAGCAGGGCGAACATGACCATGCAGGCGACGGCTGCGCGCTTGATGGTTGCGTTCATCGCGTGAACACCTGGGTGAGTCCTTCGTTCTGGATGGCCTGGGGCGGCGGGCGTCGTGCCGCGTCCGACATGCGTACCAGCAGGGCGATAAGGATCCAGTTAGTCAGCAGGGCCGAACCGCCCGCCGACATGAACGGGGTGACCAGGCCGGTCAGCGGGATCAGCCGGGTCACGCCGCCGACGATGATGAAGACCTGCCAGGCCAGCAGGAACGACAGCCCGCCCGCCAGGAGCTTGGAGAACGGGTCGCGGGCGGCCAGTGCGGTGCGCAGCCCGCGCTCGACGATGAGGGCGTAGACCATCAGCAGGGCCATCAGGCCGGTCAGGCCGAGCTCCTCGCCGACGACGGCGATGATGAAGTCGGAGAACGACAGCGGGATCTCGCGGGGGAACCCCTGGCCGAGGCCGGTGCCGAGGATGCCGCCCGAACCCATGGCGAACAGGCCCTGCATGAGCTGCTGGCTGCCGCCGAGCTCACGCTCGTAGAACTCGGGGTTGCCGGGGTCGAGCCAGACCTCGAACCGGTCCTGTACGTGACCGAAGATCTGCCCCGCCAGCACCGCGCCGCCCACGAACAGCAGCACGCCGATGAGCACCCAGGAGGTGCGCTGGGTGGCGATGTAGAGCATCGCGATGAACGTGCCGAACACCAGCAGCGAGCTGCCCAGGTCCTTCTGGAGCACCAGCACGCCGAGGCTGAGGCCCCACGTGATGATGACCGGCCCGAGGTCGCGCACGCGGGGGAGGTCGATGAAGAACAGCCGCCGCCCCGCCAGGGCCAGCACGTCGCGCTTGGCGACCAGGTAGCCGGCGAAGAAGATGACCAGCGCCATCTTCGCCATCTCGGCCGGCTGGTAGGTCAGCGGGCCGATCTTGATCCAGATGTTCGCGCCGTTGACGTCCTCACCGATGATCGGCAGCAGCGGCATGATCAGCAGCGCGAGCCCGATGAAGCCCATCGTGTACGTGAAGCGCTGCAGCGTCCGGTGGTCCTTCAACACGATGAGGGTCGCGGAGAACATCACCACGCCGAGCGCGGTCCACATGAGCTGCTGCGAGCCGGACGCGCCGGCCTGCCCGGTCTGCTCGATCCGGTAGATGAACACCAGGCCGAGCCCGTTGACCAAAGTCACCAGGGGAAGCAGCAGGGGATCTGCCCAGGGGGCCCATTTCGCCAGCACGCCGTAGGCGGCGAACATCAGCGCGGCCAGGCCGAGGCCGTAGGTGAACGTGCCGGAGGGGATCTGGCCGTCGAGGCCGAGGCCGACGCTCGCGTAGGCGGCCATTACGACCACGATCGCGAACGCGAGCATGAGGAGCTGCGCGCCCCGTCGCTTCGCGGTCGTCGGGACGGCGGACACCTCCGCTACGGGTGCGGTCGTCACGACGGCGATTCCGAGGGTTCGCCGGCACTGGGGGACGCCTCAGGCGTCGTCGGGCTCTCGGTGCCTCCGGTCAGTGAGGCGATCTTCGCCTTTCCGGCGTCGACGTCGTTGACCATGATGCCGCTCTGCACCTTGTCCTGTTCCACCTGCGGGAGAGCCGAGACCGACAGGTCGGAGGTGTGGACGACGTGCTTGAACGAGACGAAACCGAGGTCGGCGTCGACCCCCTGGAAGACGACCAGGCGGCCTTGGTCCTCGCCGACGTAGAACTGGTTCTGGGTCCACTGGTAGCCGAAGTAGCCTCCGGCGCCCAGCACCCCCACGACGACGACCAGTAACGTCGTGACCACCGGCCAGGTGCGCTTCTTGCGGGCGGTGGCCCGGCGGCCGGAGGCCGCGAGGGCCTCCGGCGCGGGGTTGTCGTCGAGTTCCAGGTCGACGATGACCGGCTGAGGCGCCGTCACCGTCATGGCCCGGCCCGCCGGGTTGTCGGGCGGTGCCGACCGGCCGCGACCGGAACCGGCCGCCCCGACCACCGCCGCCACGTGGTTGAGCGGCTGCACGTCGTCTGTCTCGATGACGTCTGCCAGCACGCACGTGATGTTGTCAGGTCCGCCGCCGCGATTGGCCAGGTCGATGAGCTGGCGTACCACGTCGTCCGGATCGTCGATGGTGGAGAGCGTGTGATGGAGTGTCTCGGCGCTGACGACGGTAGACAGGCCGTCCGAGCACAGCAGGTAGCGGTCGCCGATCTGGGCTTCCCTGTCCTGCAGGTCGGGGTCGACCTCGCCGCTGCCGTCGAGGGCGCGCAGGAGGATCGAGCGTTGCGGGTGGTTGGCGGCCTCTTCTTGCGTGATGCGGCCGTCGTCCACCAGCGACTGCACGAGTGTGTGGTCGTGGGTGATCTGGTAGAGCTCACCGTTGCGCAGCAGGTAGGCCCGCGAGTCGCCCACATGGACGAGCGCGAACCTGGTGCCGTTCCACAACATGGCGGTGAGCGTGGTCCCCATGCCCTTGAGGCTGGGATCGCGGGCCACCATCGTGTGGAGCTGGTGGTTGGCGTCGCGGACCGCGGCCTCGATCGTGCCGACCAGGTCACTCCCGTAGGCGTCCCGGTCAAGGGACGACAGTGCGGCGATGGCGACCGAGGAGGCCACCTCACCGTGAGCGTGCCCGCCCATGCCGTCGGCGACGGCGAGCAGGCGGCCGCTGGCGTACGCCGAGTCCTCGTTTCCTTCACGGAGGAGGCCGACGTCCGAGCGGGCGGCGTATCGGAGTGCTGTTGTCATTTGCGCAATTCGATGACGGTCTTGCCGATGCGGACGGGAGTCCCGAGAGGCACCGGCGTCGGGCGGGTCACTTTGGAACGGTCGAGATAGGTTCCGTTGGTCGAGCCGAGGTCTTCCACGATCCACTGACCGTCCTGGGGGAACAGCTGGGCATGGCGGCTGGACGCGTAGTCGTCGCTCAGGACGAGCGTCGAGTCAGTGGCCCGGCCTATCGTGATCGGCTGTTCGGTGAGGTTGATGATGGTCCCTTGCAGGGGGCCACCTGTGACGACCATCTGACGTGGCTCCCCCCTCTTGGGCTTGGCAGGAATATTCTTCGCCGGTTTGGTGGGCAACTTACGCGGATTCGCGGAAGGAGCCGTTCGCGGACCGAACAAGTCTGTCCGGATCACGCCGACCGCGGCAATGACGAAGAACCAGAGCACCGCCAGGAAGGCGAGCCTGATCAGCAGCAGCGCGAGCTCGGACATGGACCGTTTGTCTACCTTTAATCGCGTTTGAACACCAGGGTGGTTCGCCCCAGTGTCACCCTCGTCCCGTCCTGCATCTCGATCCTGCGGACCGGCTGCCCGTTGACGAAGGTGCCGTTCGTTGAACCGAGATCCACCAGAACGACCTGTTGACCCTCGACCCGTAGCTCGGCATGATGCCGCGATACGCCCGGATCCACCAGCCGTAGATCACAATCGGTCCCCCGGCCCAGCAGAGTGACCGGTGTGGTCAGCTCGTAGGATCGCTGGCCCTGCGGGTCGTCCTGGGTGGACACCAGCAGGCGGGGCCGGCCCCCGAAAGCGCTGCTCTTGCGAGCCGCGGGGACGTCGCTGACCGGTTGCCTGATCTCGTCTTGCTCCACCGTCGCGCCGCGGATCACGCCGGACCGGATCCGGAACAGCCCGACCGCGAGGTCTTCGGCGGTCTCGAAGCGCACCCGGACGGGCCCGACGAACGAGTAGCCCTGCTCCTTGGCGTATTCCCGCGCGAGATTGGCCAGCTCGTGGCTGATGCTGTCGGCGTACACCTCGAGGCGCTCGTTGTCGGTCGTGGACAGCTCGACCACGAAGTCGTTGGGGACAAGTGTTCTGCCCTGAGCGACGATCGCGGCCCGGTCGTCCATCTCCCTCTGCACCGCGCTTGCGACCTCAACGGGCTGAAGGTCGGACTTGAACGCACGCGCGAAGGCGCCCTCAACCAAACCTTCGAGCCTGCGCTCGAAGCGCTGAAGGACTCCCACCGGCTACCTCCCTTCCTCCATCGTCTACACGGATCGTATCCGGGTTCAGTGGCACTGGCGGATCCGTGCTAACCTTTCCAGGCAGCCGAAAAGAGGCGCACCCGCAAGGGCAAGTGGCGGAATGGCAGACGCGCACGGTTCAGGTCCGTGTGTCCGAAAGGACGTGGGGGTTCAACTCCCCCCTTGCCCACAAAGAATTCACCTCGCAGGTCGAAGGGAACACCTTCCACCGGCGGGGTTTTTTCGTTGTGGCGCTCAACGGCCCTGGTCGCACGGGGGATCCCTCCGGAACTGGTCGCCGATTCCTGCGGCGCTGATCCATATTCTCCGAAGCGCGGCTTTCAAACCGCTTGCACCCGGGATCGAATGAAAAAGTTTGCCCGAAGTCTCATAAAGCGAGACCGAATGTCCCGGGATGTGGGCCGCTCCCTGTGACGGGAGCGGCCCCTGAGTCAGACGGTGAGAAGTTCACCGATGAGGGATGTGACACTGATCTCGCCCACGACCTCGCCGCGGTCGTCGACCACCAGGCCGAGCTGTGCCCGCGCGTCCTGAAGGGCGGTCACCGCGTCGGGGATCGGCGTCGAGCACTTGAGGGTCGGTACGGGCGTCGCCAGCTCCCCGGGGGTCATCTCGGGATGGACCAGGCTGTCCCGGACGTGCAGCACACCTCTGACGCCCTCGGGCGAGGTCACCAGCATCCGCAGCCGGTTGGCCGCCACCGCCGTCTTGTGCACGTGTTCGGAGGAGGCGTCGGCGGGGATCGTGACCGCGTCGGCGAGCGGCGTCATCAGCCGTTCGACCGGCTGGTTCTGCACCCGCAGCGCCCGGGTGAGCAGGTCGTGCTCGTCGCGGTCGAGCATGCCCATGCGGCCCGACTCGGCCACCAGCATGGCGAGCTGGTGAGGGGTGCGGGCGGTGGCCAGTTCGTCGCGGGGACGCACGCCGCACAGGCGCAGCAGGCCGTTGGTCAGCCCGTTGAGCCCGGACAGCAGCGGCCGGACCAGCCAGACGAAGCCGCGGAACGGCAGCGCCAAGGCCAGGGCGGCCGGCTCGGGGTGGGTCAGGGCCAGCGACTTGGGCGCCATCTCACCGACCACCATGTGCAGGAAGGTGACGATCGCGAGCGCCAGCACGTACGAGACCGCGGTTCCGACGCTCTCGGGCAGGCCGGCCAGAACCGGTTCGAGCAGGTGGTGCAGCGCGGGTTCGGTCACCATGCCCAGGCCCAGCGAGCAGAGCGTGATGCCGAGCTGCGCGCCGGCCAGCATGAGCGAGAGCTGGCGGCTGCCGCGCAGGGCGGCTCTGGCCGCGACGCGGGCGAAAGGACCGGTGGCCGCCTCTTCGAGGCGGTGGCGGCGGGCGGAGATCACGGCGAACTCGGCGGCCACGAAGAAGCCGTTCAGTCCGAGCAGGACGACACCGAGCAGGAGCGCCATCGTGGAGCTCACACCGGCCTCCCCTGGAACAGGGCCGAGAAGAGTTCGGGCGCGTAGTCCTGCGGGCCGGTGTTCTCGTGGAGGGCCTCTTCGGCGACCTCCCCGGCGGCCGGGGCCGCCGCGATCGCGAGGCGGATCATCTGGGGCACCCGCCGGTGGACGTCGAGCACGGTCAGCAGGGCGTGGCGGGGACCCTCGTCCTCGTCGAGCAGGTCGTGTTCTTCGACGGTCGCGACGGTGACGGCGTCGCCGGGCTCGGCCATGCGGCCCAGCTCGGCCAGCACGAGACCCCCTATGGTCTCGTAGCCGTCGTCTTCGGGCAGGGTCACACCGGTCGCCCGCTCGACCTCGTCGATGCGGAGCGTGCCGGGCACGTCCCAGGTGCCGTCGGGGTTGACGGTGACGCCGAGGGGCTCGGGGTCGTTCTCGTCGATGAGCTCGCCGACGAGTTCCTCGGCCAGGTCCTCGATCGTGACGACGCCGGCGAGACCGCCGTATTCGTCGATGACGCAGGCGAAGGTGCCGCCGGACATGCGCGAGAGCAGGACCGGGACCGGCAGGGTCTCGGGGACCAGCAGCGGGGTGCGCATGATGCCGCCGATCGTGGTCTCGCCCTCGCGGCCCAGGTAGTCGAGCAGGCCGACGACGCCCACGACGTCGTCGGTGTCGCTGCCGAGCACGGGGTAGCGGGAGTGGCCGTGGTCGCGGACGGCGTCGACCAGGGAGGACACCGGCGCGTCGGCGTGCAGCGAGACCACCCGCGGACGCGGGATCATCACGTCGTCGGCGGTGCGGTCGCCGAACTCCAGGGCGCGCTCCAGCAGGTCGGCCAGCCGGGGCGGCAGGTCGCCGGCCTCACGGGAGTCGTCGAGGATGCGCGACAGCTCCTCGGGCGTGGCGCCGTGCTCGATCTCCTCGACGGGCTCGATGCCGAACAGCCGGACCAGCCGGGTGGCCGCGCCGTCGAAGAGCCGGATCAGCGGGCCGGCGACCTTCAGGTACATGAGGGTGGGGCGGGACAGCCACATCGCCACCGGCTCGGGCCGGGCGATGCCGAGGTTCTTGGGGGCCAGCTCGCCGAGGATCATCTGGATGATCGTGGCGATGGCCACGCCGACCGCGACGCTCACGCCGGGGACCGCGCCCGGCGGCAGGCCGAGGTCTTCGAGGGGACCGCGCAGCGACACCGAGATCGCCGGTTCCGCCAGGAAGCCGACGAGGAGCGTGGTGACGGTGATGCCGAGCTGGGCGCCCGACAGCATGAAGGAGAGCCGGCCGGTCACGTCGAGGGCTCGCTGGGCGGCGGGATTGGTGTCGGCCTGCTGGCGCAGCAGCGCGCGGTCGGCGGCGACGTAAGCGAACTCCTGGGCCACGAAGAAGCCGGTGGCCAAGGTGAGGAGCAGGACGGCGAGGAGGCCGAGGACGATGGTCATCTCATCGCCTCACGTGGACCCGTGCCAAGGCACGGGCTGGTACTCCAGGGGTCCGAAACGGACACGACGGTCCTTTCAACTAGGGGTGCTTCAACCGTAACGGCCGACCGGCCGATGATGTTTCCTGGATCGGTTCTGTGTACTTTTCCATAGGAAAACCTTGATAACGGGCCCGCCCCCGGCGGTCGGATCGGCGTACCGTCAAGGCAGTGTCATGTCTCGGCAAGCGGGGGGTAGAGGAACGTGGTTGAGGACAACGAGCCGACGCGAATGGTGCGGCGGCCGCTGGAGCCTCCGGCCTACCCGGTCCGCGAGCATGAAGTCAAGGGGCCCGAGCCCAAAGGCCGTTCCAAGGTCTACGGCAAGCCGCGGAAGGGCACCTCACCGGTCAGGATGTTCGGTGGTGGGAACGAGCCAAGCCCGGAGGCGCGTGATTTCGGTGGCGGTGGCGGCCGGCCGCGCAAGCCGCGCCGGATCGGCCGGAACATCGCCATCGGCCTGGCGGTCTTCCTCTCGCTGGTGCTGATCGGGGTCGTCGCGCTGTTCTTCAGCGTGCAGGGCAAGATGAACTCGATCGAGGCCTTCACCGACTACGACGGCCGTCCGGCCGAGACGCCGGGGCAAGACTGGCTGCTGGTCGGCTCCGACAGCCGTGAGGGCCTGAGCGCCGCCGACAAGAAGAAGCTCCGCACCGGCTCCGCGGTCGGCCGCCGTACCGACACGATGATGCTGCTGCACATCCCCGACGGCGACGGACGGCCGACCCTGGTCAGCCTCCCGCGCGACTCCTACGTGCCGATCCCGGGCAACGGCAACGGCAAGCTGAACGCCTCCTACGCCTTCGGCGGCCCCAAGCTGCTGACCCGGACCGTCGAGCAGGTCACCGGCATCCGCATCGACCACTACATGGAGATCGGCTTCGGCGGGTTCGTCGGCATCGTCGACGCCGTCGGCGGGGTCGAGATCTGCCCCAAGCAGGCGATCAAAGACCCGAAGGCGGCCCTCAACATCAAGAAGGGCTGCCAGACCATGGACGGCGCGACCGCCCTGGGCTACGTCCGCACCCGCAAGACCGGTGCCATCCCCGACTTCGACCGCACCCAGCGCCAGCGCGAGTTCTTCTCGGCCGTGGTCAAGAAGGCCGCCAGCCCCGGCACCCTGATCAACCCGTTCACGGCCGTCCCGCTGGCCAACAGCGCCGCCGAGTCGGTCGCGGTCGACCCGGGCACCGGCCCGTTCAACCTGCTGTCGCTCGGCCTGGCGATGAAGAACAACCCGGTGACGACGGCGGTGCCGATCGGCTCGCTGCCCACCATCGACGGCCAGTCGGTCGTCAAGTGGGACGCGACCAGGGCCAACCAGCTGTTCGAGGCGCTGGAGGCCGACAAGCCCGTGCCGAAGAGCGCGATCGAGAAGGGCTAACTCACCGCCGTCACGATGACGACCGTCGTGAGCACCATGAGCACGGCGGCCTCGACGGCGGCGATGGCCTGCTTCACGCCCTCCCCGGCCCAGTCGCCCTCGGTGATCTCCTTCACCCGGGCGTCGTCGGTGCCGGGGAACTGCTTCTTCAGCGCCTTGGTGGCGTGCATGATCCCGATGACGACGGCGGTGCGGGGGTCGGGCTCGGCGCCGGTCAGCACGCTCTCCACCTTCTGGCGGACCGCGCGCTCGACGCTGCCGTCGAGCTCGGGGTACTTGACCGTTTTGAACAGCCCGAGGATCTTGCTCTTCTCCTCCGAGAGGACTCCGTTCTCGACGAGCCTGACCAGCAGGCGCTGCCGCAGCTGGTCGCCGTTGAGCTTGCCGATCCACCACTCGGGCTCGCGGACCTTGGCCTCGGCGGCGATCCGCTCTAAGGCGGCGTCGAGCTCCGGATCGCCGACGGGGGTGGCGTCGGTGACGACGACCTTCTTGTCGGCCAGGCTCAGCCGGCCGTTGATCGCCAGCTCGGCCAGGATCGCCCCGGCGAGGCCCGCGTTCAGGCCGATGGAACTGATCGTCGGCTGGCCGGTCTTCTCGTCGTAACCGAGAAGCAGCACGTCTTCGGCGATGATGCTGGTCATCTGCGCGTCCCTACGTAGTCTGAAGTATGCCTGAATTGCCCGAGGTGGAGTCGCTGGCCGAGTTCCTGCGCGAGCGCGCGGTCGGCCAGGTCGTGCAGGCCGTCGACGTGGTCGCGTTCTCGGCGCTGAAGACCGTCTCGCCGCCGATCGACGCCCTCGGTGGTCTCACCGTGACGACGGTCGCCCGGCACGGGAAGTTCCTCGACCTCGACTGCGACGGCATCCATCTGGTGTTCCACCTCGCACGCGGCGGCTGGCTGCGGTGGCGCGACGACCTCTCCGGGGCCAAGCCGGTTCGGCCGGGGAAGGGGCCGCTCGCTCTTCGTGTCCGTTTCGCGCCCGACGACCTCGGAGTCGCCCCCGGGTTCGAACTGACCGAGGCGGGCACCCAGAAACGTCTGGCCGTCTATGTGGTGACCTCTCCCGACGACGTGCCCGGCATCGCCGCCCTCGGGCCCGACCCGCTGCTGCCCTCCTTCACCGTCGAGACCCTCACCTCGCTCATCGAGGGTAAGCGGACCCAGATCAAGGGGCTGCTACGCGACCAGAAGGTCATCGCCGGCATCGGCAACGCCTACTCCGACGAGGTCCTGCACGCGGCGAAGATGTCGCCGTTCAAGGTCGCCTCCACGCTGACGCCCGAACAGATCTCCTCCCTGTACGACGCCATCGTCGTGACCCTGCGCGAGGCGATCGAGCGGGCCAGGGGGATCGCCGCCAAGGACCTGAAGGCCGAGAAGAAATCGGGCCTGCGGGTGCACGGGCGTACCGGCGAGAAGTGCGAGGTGTGCGGCGACACGGTTCGCGAGGTGTCCTTCGCCGACTCCTCGCTGCAGTACTGCCCGACCTGCCAGACGGGCGGGAAACCGCTGGCCGACCGGCGGCTGAGCAAACTGCTCAAGTAGGGAGCAGCTGTCCCTACACTGGGGCGCATGACTCTGCGGGACGTTCAGCCGACCGGTGTGCCTGAGGGCGCTTACCTGCTCGACGTGCGTGAGGTTGACGAGTGGCGGGCCGGTCACGCGCCGTCGGCCACCCACATTCCGCTCGGGCAGTTGCAGAACCGGGTGGGCGAGGTGCCCCAGGGGCAGCCGGTCTATGTGATCTGCCGGGTCGGCGGGCGCTCGGCCCAGGCGGCCACGTGGCTCAACCACGTGGGCTGGGATGCGATCAACGTCGGTGGCGGCATGCAGTCGTGGGCGGCCTCGGGCCTGCCGATGCAGAGCGAGGGCGGCCAGCCTCCGTACGTGGCCTGACCCGCTTCACAGGCGGTAATACCCGAGCAGGTCGTCGAGGGCGGTCACCGGGTCGATGCGCACTCGCGTCCCCGTCTTGAAGGCGTTGATCATCCGGCCGTCGCCGATGTAGACACCCACGTGGTGGGTGCGTTTCTTCGTACCGAAGAAGACCAGGTCGCCGGGGGCCGGGACGGCCACCTCGCGCATGCGGCGCAGGTGGTCGTCGGTGGTGCCGGGGCCGAGCACGTCATGGTCGTAGCCGATCTTGTAGACCCAGCGGGTGAGGCCCGAACAGTCGAGGCCGTGGGTCCGGGTGGCCGGGCAGGGCTTGATGTCGCCCCGGTAGCCCTGGCAGATGCCGAACGACGGGCCCGCGCCGCCGCCATGGCCGCCGCCCCACGAATAGGGATACCGGCCGATCAGGGCGTGCGCGGCGGCCAGGATCTGGGCGCGTTCGTCCGGCCGGGGAACAGACCCGACGGCGCAGAACAGGACGAGCGCCATGATCACGGGAGTCTTCATCGGTACGAGGGTAGAGCCTGCCTCCAGGGCTACTACCGCGGTGGCCATCGCCTATGACGATGGAGGGTGGAGGTCGACATGATCAGGGTGCTGATCGCCGACGACCATCCGCTGGTCCGCGAAGGGCTGGGGCTGATCGTCGAGTCCGCGGGCGACATGACCGTCGTGGGCGCCGCCGCCGACGGCGCGCAGGCGGTGCGGCTCGCGCTGGAGACCGAGCCCGACGTCGTGGTGATGGATCTGCACATGCCCAACGTCGACGGCCTGGCCGCGACCGCCGAACTGGCGGAGCTCGCGGTGAGCCCGGCCAAGGTGCTCATCCTCAGCAACTTCGACCTCGAAGAGCAGGTGGTCGACGCGCTCCGCGCGGGCGCGGCCGGGTTCCTGCCCAAGGAGGTCTCGCCGGAAGACGTGGTGGCGGCGATCCGGGTCGTCCACGGGGGCGAGGCGACGGTCGCGCCGAGGCTGCTGACCCGGCTGCTCGGGGCGTTCGTGCGGGCGACCAAGGTGCGGCCGGCCCGGCTGGCGGAGCTGACCTCCGAGGAGCGCGAGATCCTGACGTCCATCGCGCGGGGGAACTCCAACAGCGAGATCGCCACCGAGCTGGAGCTGTCGCCGTCGGCGGTGAAGAGCCACATCGCGAACGTCCTGGCCAAGATCGGGGCCCGTGACCGGGCCCAGGCCGTGGTGATCGCCTACGAATCGGGCCTGGTCAGCCCGATGTGAGGCGGTCGAGCCACTCTTCCAGCAGGTGCTGTTCGCTCCGGCTCAGGGCGGTCTGTTCGGGCAGGGCGGCGCGCAGCGCGCGGGCGGCGCCGGCCGGTCCGGCCTCCCGGACCGCCGGCTCGTGGGTGGTGACGGCGGCGAGCATCGACTCGCGCAGGGTGGTCAGCAGCGCGGGGTCGCGCCGGTCTTCCGGCAGGGCCAGCCAGGTCAGCACGGCGCCGCGCGCGGTGGCGTGGATGATCGCGGCGGCGAGGTCCTCGTCGACGCGCAGCCACCCGGCGGCGGCCAGGCGCCTGATCCGGCCCATCAGGACCTCCACGCCCGCCGTGAACGCGGCGGGGGCGGGCCGGTCGGGGTCGGCGTACATGAGCACGTAGAGCGCCGGGTTGGCCAGGCCGAACTCGACCGCCAGGTCCCAGCCCGCCTTCAGGTCGGCGATGGGGTCTCCCGGCTCGAGGTTCTTGCTCGCCAGGAAGGTGGCGAAGCCGTGTTCGGCGACGGCGTCGAGCAGGCCCTCCTTGTCGCCGAACAGGCGGTAGATGGCCGGTGGCTGGAGACCGGCCGCCACGGCGACGGCGCGGGTGGTGACCGCGTCGCGGCCCTCGCGGGTCAGCAACGCGATCGTGGCCTCGATGACGCGCTGCCGGGTCTGCTCCTGGTCGCGGGGTGACATGTATCGATGTTATCAGTCTGCTGGTTCCATTGATAATTTCCAGTGTTAGCATCATTCTGTTTCCGCTGGAATCATCTGGAGGACCAATGATCATCGTGACCGGAGCGACCGGGAAACTCGGGCGCCGGATCGTCGAACACCTGCTGAGCCGCGTCCCGGCGAGGGAGATCGGGGTCAGCGTCCGTGACCCGGAGAAGGCGCGGGGGCTCACAGACCGGGGCGTACGGGTGCGGCGGGGGAGTTTCACCGACCCCGGCGGGCTCGCGCACGCCTTCGAGGGCGCCACGCAGGTGCTCGTCGTCTCCGTCGACAAGATGGGGGACGAGGCCGTACACCAGCATCGGACCGCCATCGACGGGGCTGTCGCGGCGGGCGCCCGCCGCATCCTCTACACCAGCCACATGGGCGCCGCCGCGACCTCCTGCTTCCAGGCCTGCCGCGACCACGCCGCCACCGAAGACGCGCTGCGCGCCTCCGGGGTGCCGTTCACGTCGCTGCGCAACGGCTTCTACACCGCCAGTACGGTGCAGTTCCTCAACCCGGTCCTGGCCGGGGGAGGAGAGATCGCGCTGCCCGCCGACGGGCCGGTGAGCTGGACCACCCACGACGACCTCGCGGAGGCGGCCGCCGTGATCCTGGCCGAGGAAGGCCGCTTCGACGGGCCCACCCCACCGCTCACCGCGACTCAGGCGCTCACTCTCGACGACGCCGCCAAGCTGGCCACCCAGGCCACCGGCCGCACCATCACCAGGGCGGTCGCCCCCGACGACCTGTTCCGCGAGAGGCTCGTCGGCCGGGGCGTTCCGGCCGAGGCCGCCGACCACCTCCTGGGCATCTTCGCCGCGAGCCGCGCGGGTGAGTTCGCCGCCGTCGACCCGACGCTGACCACCCTGCTCGGACGGGAGCCCACCGGCCTCGGCGCGTTCCTACGCCGTGAGTGCGCCGACGGCCGCGACCAGGTAGAGACAGCCGCCGAGCGACACCGCGACTCCGGCGACGGCGGGGAGCCAACCGGCCACTGACCATCGGCGGGTCACCAGCCCACCGCCCTTGATCGTCGCGACCCCTACGGCGGTCAGCGTGGCCGCCATCCCGGCCCCGAACGCGATCACCAGCACGACGGCGTCCAGCGCCCGCCCGGTGAGCAGCCCGCTCACCAGCACGATGAAGGCCGACGGCGAGGGCAGCAGCCCGCCCGAGAGGGCGAGCGCGACCAGTCCGCGCCGCGACCACGGATCGGTCGGCGACTCGTGCCCATGCCCATGCCCATGTCCGTGCCCGTGTCCATGGCCGTGGCCGCGTTCGCGCAGGTGGCGGTAGACCAGGTGGACGCCCACGCCGATCACGACCAGCCCGGCGACCACCTGCAACCAGGCGGTGATGCTCTTCGTACCGAGGCCGGCGACGCCGCTGAGCCCCACCCAGGCGAGCGCCAGCACCAGCACCGAGAAGGTGTGCATGACGGCCACGATCACCCCGAGGCGCACCGCGTCGCGGTAGCGGCCGTGGGTGCCGATCAGGTACGCCGCGGTGATGCTCTTGCCGTGCCCGGGGGCCACCGCGTGCACCACGCCGACGCCCAGCGCCACCGCCAGGACCAGCCAGAACGCCGCGCCGCCGTCGAACATGGCGATCAGGCGGTCGTCCGCCCCGCCCATCTCGTTCATGCCTGTACGACCTTCCTGCGGCGGACCCGCAGCAGCACGAGCCCTCCGATGATCACGGCCGCGGCGGCGGTGCCCGCGGCGACGGCGGTCACGGCCGTGAGCGGGCCGCCGCCGGAGGCGCTGAAGCGCAGCCGGGTGGTCTGCTGCCGCGCGGTGTAGAGCGCCTGGGCCGGGGTGGCGGGCGTCTCGGCGGTGAGCATGGTCCGGTAGTTCTCGTTGAGGTCGGTGAGCGCGCTCACCGTGACGTCGAGGTCGACGGCCGGGGCGGGGCAGTCGAAGGAGAGCCGGGCGCCCTGGGTGACCAGTTGCTCCAGCGACTCCAACCGCCCGGGACAGGGCGTGCCGCCCTGCGCGACGGTGATCCGGCCGAGCAGGTAGTCGCGGACCGCCGCAGACCGCTGCAGCTTCTGCTCGCCGGTGAGTTCGGTGGACACCGGACCGTCGGCGGGGTTCTCGAACGCGCCGAGCGACTGGCCGAGCGCGACCCAGTCGTCCTCGGCGGCCAGCCAGGCGAGGGCTACGCGCGAGCCGTCGACGCTGATCCGCGCGGTGGACGGCGGGCCGAAGGGATGAGCGGCGGCCGGCGCCACCGGCACGGCGGCCACCGCCGCCACGGCGAGCAGCGCGCCCGCCAGACGGGTACGGAAGGTCAAGGGATCTCCTGTCGGGCCGACCGGGCCGGCGCGATCACGCCGGCCCGGCGCGGTACTACTTGACCGTGATCACCGGGCTGGTGATCTTCTGGGTGGCGCTCTCCAGGTACACCCGGTAGGTGCTGTCCTTGTCGAGGTCGGCCGGCAGCGTGAAGCCGTAGCTCAGCTTGCCCAGCGCGTCGGCGGTCTGGGTGCCGACGTAGGTGCGGGTGTCGACCGTGCCCTTGAGACGGAGCAGGTAGACCTTGATCTTCTCGGCCGGGTCGAAGCCGAACGCGGTGGCGGTGAGCTGCTCACCCGGCGCGACGCTGGTCTTGTCGACGGTGACCTGCTCGCCGGTGTTGCCGCTGCCGAGCTCGATGACGCTGCGCTCGCCCGCGTCGTTCTTGCGGATCACGAAGCCGTCGTGGTGCTCGCCGTTGGCGTAGCGGGCCTCGAAGCGGATCTGGTCCTTGTCGACGTCGATCATCTGGTAGAGCTGGGTGTTCTCGCTCGTGCTGATGACCTCGGCGCCGTTGCCGGTCCAGTTCACGCCGCCGTTGAGCTCGTACATCTTGCCGCCGGAGACCGACACGACGTACGAGACGCCGTTGTGGGTGGTCGCCGACTGGCGGGCGGTCTTCAGGTTGCCGCGGCCGTACGAGTGGTCGTGGCCCTGGAGAACCAGGTCGACGCCGTACTTCTCGAACAGCGGGGCCCACTGGGCGCGGACGACCGGGTTGTTACGGGTGCCGGTGTTGGAGTAGACGGGGTGGTGGAAGGTCACCACGGTCCACTTGTTCGGGTTGTCCTTGAGCAGACCCTCCAGCCAAGCGGTCTGCTTGGTCATCAGGTCGGGGATCGACTGGACGTTGCTGTTCAGGCCGATGAAGCGCACGCCCTGGTAGTCCACGTAGTACGCGGTCTTGGCGATGTTCTGCGCGCTCGGGTAGTCGGTCCAGGCCGGGCCGTTGTCCGGGTAGGGGAACTGCGGAACCCAGAACGACGACAGGTTGAGGCCGCTGTACTCGTGGTTACCCGTGATGGACAGGTTGTTGACCTGGCTGTCGATGAAGCCGCCGGCCTTGAACCACTGGCCCCACTGCTCCTCGCTGTTCGCGGAGTCGATGAGGTCACCGGCGTTGACGATCATCTTGGCCTGCGGCCGGTCGGCGAACGCCTGGCGGAACACGCGGGGGACGGCCGAGTCGATGTAGTTCTGCGCGTCGCCGTAGTAGATGAAGGAGAACGGCTGGAAACCGGCGGCGGCGGTGGTGAAGTCGTTCCACTCGCTCCAGTTGGTGCCGTCGCCGACGCGGTAGGTGTACCGGGTGGCGGGCTTGAGGGCGGTGAACTCGACCGTGTGGTAGGTCGAGGCGTACCCGAGGGTGGTGTTGACCGGGGTGCTCGACTGCGCCATCACGTTGCTGACGGCGCCGGCGGCCGGGGCGACGTCGCCCAGCGCGCGGGGCGCCTCCAGGATCTGGGCCTGGGCGACATCGGAGGTCGCCGCGGCGCGCCAGGTCACCTTCTGTGACGACGCGGGCGTGGCGGTCGGGGTGAGGATGACCCGGTCGGGCATCGGGGTGGGCTTGTGGATCTCGGCGGCGGGGAACTTCGGCGGTGCGGCGGCGCCGAACGCCACGGGGCTGAAGGCCAGACCGCCGACAAGCAGCGCACCGGCGCCGATCGCGATCAGTTTGCCCTGCCGGGTGCGCGGCGACCAGGGTCGGGTGGCGTCACTCACGTCGAGCTTCACTCCTGAGGAAGGGGGTTCATCCCGTCGAGGGAGCACGAGGGGATGTCCGAATCCACGCAGAAGGGGTTGGCCGGAACCTTGCCTCGAAGTGAACGGACGATCTTTACTTTCACTCCTGTACGCAGCGTCACCCGAGGTCAGACCGGGTGGTCGAGCGGACATCCGATCTCTGTACGGCCGACACTCGGCGTTGAGGTGATATTTCACTGGACCCACCAGCCTGGCGAGGTGCCGATGACCGTTGCCCGCCTTCTGGCGATGGTGCCCGCCGTGCTGGCGCTCGGCGTGCTCTTCGTCGTCCCGGTCGCGCCGGTCGTGGACAAGGGCGACGACTTCATGACCCCGGAGACGACCGGAGTGCTCAACCTGGAAGCGGGCGAGTGCTTCACCGACCCGGAGTACTCCCCGGCGGCGGGCGAGGAGGTCGTCCTCTACACGACCTGCGACCAGCACGCCGACAACCAGTCCTACGGCTTCGTCCACGCCGACGACGGGCCCTACGATCGCGCGGCGCTCGCCGAGTTCGGCTGGAGCAGCTGCCAGCGGGGGTTCGCGCACTACTGGCCGGGGGCGGCGGGCGCCGACCTGGACTACTACCCGATCCTGCCGACCGCCGAGACCTGGGCGGACGGCGACCGCGACGTCATGTGCGTGGTGTACGACCCCCGTGGCGCACTGACCGGCTCGCTGCTGCCCCGCGCCTGAATTTTCGCGGTGGCCGGGAGTAACTTTCGCGAGTGTCGGGAGAAACTTTTAGTCGAAAACTTTTGCCGACGAAAATCGAAAGTTCGTAAGATCGTTGACAAATGTATGAGGCGAAGCTCACACTTCCGACATTCAGCGCGTTAGGGAGTGGTGGCGCTCGGACGCGGTGGAGTTCCTGTAAGACCTCAAAAGAGGAGCGACATGCCGTCCTCTCGCACACGTCCCACCAAGCGATCGTTAGCGACTGCCCTGCTGGCAGTGCCCGCTTTGCTGATCGGCACGCCCGGAGTGGCGTTCGCCGCCGAGACCGGAGCCGCGCCCGTCCTCGACGTGGCCACGCTCTCCCCGGTCGACCCCGTCCCGAACTACAACGGGGTGGCGAACAACACCTCGTACGTGACCTCCACCTCCACGGGCGCCGGCGGCTGGTTCACCGGCAACGACGTCACGCTGAACCTGTCGGCGACCGACGACGACGTCGTCAACCTGTTCCGGGTGACCATCGCGGGGGTCGCGGTCGACGTACCCGCCGTGCGGAACGGAAACCGCGGCACCGCCGCACATGTGATCAGCGGCGACCGCAACAGCACGGTGAGCTACGTCGCGGTCGACGCGGCCGGAAACGCCTCGGCGGCCCGGACGATCACCGTGCGCATCGACACCAAGCCGCCGGTTGCGGCCTGGCCGGCGATCGCCACCGGCAAGGTCGCGCACAGCGCCACCGCCGCCTCGATCAACCCGACCCGCACCGACGCCACCCCCGGCTCGGGCGGCGCGGCGGTCCGCGACATGTGGATCGACGGCGTCTGGACCTACCCGATGCCGCTGGACCTGGCCACCCTCTCGGTCGGCAAGCACACCTGGGCGGTCAATGTCGGCGACTCCGCCGGCAACGGCGCCAAGTACACGCTGACCTTCGAGATCACCACCTCGATCGCCGACCTGCGCGCCCTCGTGCAGCGTTACGTGACCGCCGGGAAGATCTCCACGCCCAACGGCGCCCGCCTGCTGGCCCTGCTCACCGAGGCCGAGGGCGGCACCGCCGAGGCGTCCCTGACCAAGTTCGGCGCGCTGGCCGCCAAGGTCGCCCCCGCGGGCCACATGCGTGACTCCCTGGTCAAGGACGCCGCCTACCTGGTGGAAGTGCTCCAGGGCGTCGACCACCCCGCCATCGCCACCGGTGTCGCGGTGAGCGCGGGCAAGGGCATGGACCGCTACCCGTTCCGGGCTCCGGGCGAGGCCGTGCGGAACAAGCGGCCCAAGTTCAAGATCCTGCTGTTCGGCAACCGCCCTGGAGCGTTCCGCCACGAGCACATCCCGCTGACGATGGCGACGATCCAGGACCTCGGCCGGGCCAACTCCTTCGACGTCGACGTCTACGACTACCTCAGCCCCGAGGTGTCGGTGCAGGGCAACCCGTTCGAGAGCGCCGAGCGTCTGTCGCAGTACGACGCCCTGGTCGGCGTCTCCAGCGTCGGCAACGACGTGTTCGTCACCAACCGGCCCTCGACGACCACCCCCGGTGCCACCGTCGACGAGCAGGCCGCGCTCCAGACCTACATCCGCAACGGCGGCGGCTTCGTGGCCATCCACGGCGCCACCGACTCGATGCACAACTGGGACTGGTACAAGAACCTGACCGGCGGTGAGTTCGACAACCACGGCTCCAACGCCGGCGGCATCCAGAACACCTGTGGCGGCTGCCTCGTCGCCGAACTGGTCACCGAGGACGGCACCCACCCGGCCACGCGTCACTTCGAGAAGAAGACGACGATCTCGGACGAGCTCTACAACTGGCGGGGTTTCCTTCCCCGCGAGAAGGTGCACGTCCTGCAGACGCTGACCGAGTCGACCTACGTGAACGGCATCGGCAACAGCGCGGGCCGGATCGAGGGCGCCGACCACCCGATCTCGTGGTGCGCCAACTTCGACGGCGGGCGTTCCTTCACCCAGGCGCTGCTGCACAACTGGCAGCTCACCGCCAACCCGCTCTTCCAGCAGAACATCCTGGAAGGCATCAAGTGGGCCGCCGGCGCGACCTCCGGCAACTGCTCCACCCACACCGAGATGCGCGGCCTGGTCGCCGCCGGCGTGGCCGACGGTTCCGTCAGTGCCGACCTCGCCGCCACGCTGAACGGCGCGATCGACGCCTCGTACAACGCCTACCTGGTCAAGGACTACATCAAGGCGATGGACGAGGCCAAGGTCGTCCGCCGCGAGGTCAAGGCCAACCTGCCCGGTCCCGACAACACCCCCATCCGCGAGCGCGCCAAGGAACTGGCCGAGTGGATGAAGGTGCTCGCCGACGACGCGATCATCCTGCGCTTCCAGTCGGAGCCGGTGGGAGCCACCCACCAGCCCGGTGACGACGCGGTCTTCGCGGCCCCCGCCGACGGCCAGAACGTCACCTACCAGTGGCAGGTCAAGGCTCCGGGTTCGGCCGACTGGGCGGACGTCCCCGGCCAGACCTCGTTCGCGATCGACGTGGTCGCCGCGCCCGAGCTGAACGGCTCCGAATACCGGGTCCGCGCCACCGACCCGACCGGCGTGATCGTCTCGCGCTCGGCCGTTCTCCAGGTCGGCTGACCCACCCGTTCCACAGCCGGTGGCCCGAGATCCTTCGGGCCACCGGCCTCGCGATTCGATCAGGAGTGAACCGATGCGCCGCTTTCTCCTCCCGGCCGCGGCGGCGCTCGCCCTGTGCACCGCATGCGCCGGCACCCCGGCCGCGTCCGAGCCGGGGGCGGTCACCTGCGAATCAGGCCCGCGTACGCCCCTCGCGGCCCCCGGCGACACCGAGTGGCACCACCCCGACCGGGCCTTCTACGCCCCGGGCGACCAGAACATGCCCACCGGCGGCAGCCTGGAGCACCTGCTCGCCGGGGACAACGCCCTGATCGTCCAGTACTCACCTGAGCTGCCGCAGCCCTCGATCGACGAGCTCCGCGACTGGGCCGCGATGCAGACCGCCACGGTGGCCCTGCCGGGACCCGCGGAACCCGTCATCCGCGCCGAGATCGCCTCGAACGAGCTCACCTGCGACGGACTGGACCTGGCCCGGCTCACGGAACTGGCCGGCTCCCGCACCCCCGGACAGGTGACCGAACACTCGTAGATCCCCCGATCTGGTGCAGAATGCACCCCGTGATGCGGCGAACGATGGTTGTCGTCCTTGTGGCCGCCGGACTTGGCGTACCGAGTCCTGCGGTGGGGGCTGCGGATCCCTTGACGGCGGTGAAGGCGCAGTACGTGCCGGGCCACGGCGTCATGATCCGAGAGTGGGGGCATTCGTTCGCCAGCGCCCCGGCGAAGCTGGTCTTCTGGCAGGAGGGGTGGCTGGAGTTCGGCCGCAAACAGGTGGTGGCCTACGAGACGCGGGTGAAGCGCGCTCCCGTCAAGGACCGGATCAGGTCGCTCGGCGGCGGGAAGTACACCTACCGCACCAGCCCGGCGATCGTGCGTTCCCTGCCCAAGGGGAAGGTCTGGCGGGCCGGTCCCAGGGAGTACAACCCCTTCTGGAACCCCGTCTTCATCGTCGAACCGACGACGCTCAAGGCGCTGCTCAAGGCCGGGAAGCGCCGCAACGCGACCATGTACGAGGGCGTCATCGCCTACGGCGACCTCTACGCGGCCTCGCCGTCACTGCGGGCGGACACCCCGAAGCCTGACGAAGCCCAGGCGGCGGTGGACGTCAAGTGGCACATGTACACCAGTGCGAAAGGCCTGCCGAACCGGTTCTGCGCGAAAGTGGACGACGGCCAGGACGCCCCCGGCCGCGACACCTGCGTCAATTTCGACTGGTGGGGCGCGAAGAAACATCTGCCCGCCCCGTCCGTCGGCCGGGTCGTCTTCCCGGGCTCCTGACCTGTCGGGGGTGGTCGAACGGGTGCACATGATGCATCATGTGGGGACGAACCGGGCTGATCCCGGTTCGTTCACAACCTAAGAACCGCGGGAGCTCGGGCGTAACCGGGCTGAGAGGGCGACCAGCGTCGCCGACCGCATGAACCTGTCCGGGTAATGCCGGCGTAGGGAGCGTGTGTGTGATGACCGCTGTCATCGATTCCGAGGCACCCCTCACCCTCGACGAGGCTCCGCCGAAAACGCTCGGCCTGCTCGACCAGGGTGCACTGTGGGCCAACCTCGGGGTGTCACTGCTCGGGTTCTCAGGAGCGATCGCGCTGGTCAACCCCCTCGGGGACCGTCCGCTGAGTTTCGTCGCAGCGCTGACGGCCGCCGTGGTGGGCAGTCTCATCGGTACGGCCATGGTCGGCCTGGCCGCCATTCCGGGCACCCAGACGGGCGCCCCGGCGATGATGCTGCTCAGAGGGCTTTTCGGGGCGAAACTCTCCTATCTCCCGAGCGTGCTGAACATCATCCAGATGCTGGGCTGGGGGGCGTTCGAACTCTGGGTCATCGCCCAGGGCGCGCAGGCCATCGCGGGGCAGTTCGGGGTGACGGTGCCCTACGCGGTCTGGGTCGTCATCGCCGGGGTGATCACCACGGCGCTCACGATCAAGCCGCTCGGCGCCGTGCGCATCCTGCGCCGCTACGTCACCGTCGGCGTCGTGCTGGCGATGATCTATTTCGCGTACGAGCTGATCTCGCGCGGACCCTCGCTGGGAGCGGGGTCGTGGGAGGCGTTCACGCCGGCCGTCGACTACGTCATCGCGCTGAGCGTGTCGTGGGTGCCGCTTGCGGCCGACTTCTCGCGGTTCTCGAAGAGTTCGAGGGCGGCGTTCGGCGGGGTGGTCGGCGGCTACACGATCGCCCAGGTCTCCTGCCTGGCGCTGGGGATCGCGGCGCTGGCGCTCGTCGGCAACGACGTCAACCAGGTCTGGGATCCGTTCGTCACCGCGTCGCTCGGGGCGGTCTTCTTCGGGATCCTCGTGCTGCGGGAGACCGACCAGTCGTTCGTGAACGTCTACTCGGTGACGATGTCGCTGCAGAACCTGATGCCGAAGGTCGACCGGCGGATTCTCTCGGTCGTCATCGGGGTGCTGGTCACGCTGCTGGCGATCTTCGTGAGCGCGGACACCTACTCGGCGTTCCTGGGGATCATCGGGGCGGTGTTCGTGCCGATGTTCGCGGTGCTCACCGTCGACTACTTCCTGCTCGGCGGGCGCCGCAGGTGGGACACCTCGGAGCACGCGCCGTCGCGGTGGATCATGATCGTGCCGTGGGTGCTCGGGTTCGCCGCCTGGTGGATGGTCGCGGCGCCGACCAAGATCGAATGGTGGGATGCGATCTGGGATTCGGCGCGGGAGGCGCTCGGTTTCGTGCCCCAGATGAGCGCCGCACTCGGGGCGTTCCTGGTCGCCGCGCTGGTCACGCTGGCGATCGGGGGCCTGAGGCGGCGCTCGGTCAAGGCGACTATCTGATCCGGGTGAAGGCCACCGCCGCGGCCGAGGCGATCACGGTCGACAGGACGACCATGAAGAGCACCGACTTCAGCGGGTTCTCACGTTTCTTCGGGTTGGCCACGGCCGCGACCCTCGGTTCACGCCGCTCCGGTGTCGCCGACGGCGTCGGTTTGGGACGCGGTGACGGCTTCTTCACGGTCGGGACCGGCTTCGGAAGGCGTACCGGAACGACCCTGGCCGGTTGCTCCACCCTCGGCTTCGGCTCTCTCACCGGAGGAGGCGGCGGCGGGGGTGGCGGCGGCGGTGGCGGCGGAGGTGGAGGAGGCGGCGGCGGTTCCTCCACCTGAGGCGGCGGAGGTGGCGGTGGCGGCTCCACCTGCGGTTCCTCCGGCAGAGGCGGCGGACACGGCGTCTCCGACGGGGTCGGCGCCGGTGGCTCCTCGGCGGGCGGCGGTGGTGGCGGAGGCGGCGGTGGAGGCGGTGGCGGGTTGCACGGCGGCTGCTGGAGGACACCGACCCCCAACTCCACGTCGAGGATGACCCCGACCTGGACGCACACCCCCACGCCCGGCCCGACGCCGACACCGACGTCGAGGATGCCGTCGGCCGTCGCGGCCGGGGCCGAGGCCACCGAGAGCGTGGCCAGCATCAGGAAGCCGAGTGTCGCGGCGGTTATTCGGCTTGTCATCAGCTCAATCCTGAGATTCGGCCGAATTCGGCCAGTGCGCTGGTGAACGCGTCGGGCTTCACTGCCAGCCCGCCGTCGAACACATGGATGATGTCGAAGGCCATGAAGATGCCGACCCCCAGCAGTGCCGCCATGGCCAGCATCGGCAGCAGCGCCATGCCCTTCGGGCGGGCCCCGGCCAGGAACGGGAAGACCAGCACGATCAGGCCGGTCACCACGGTCAGCACCAGCAGGATGGTCGGCGGGGTGGCCCCCGCGTCGGCGGCGCGCTGGACCCGCGACGAGCTCAGCTGGGAGATCTGGTCGACCACGGCCGCCTTGGCGTCTTCCTGGTCGTCACCCTGGACGACCAGCCCGGAGACCTGGGTGCGCAGCGTGTTGAGGCGGGTGGTGCCCTCGGTGCTGAGCTGGCCTTCGGCCATCAGCGGCCACTCCTGGTCGACCACGAAGCCGATGTAGTCGCGCAGCCCGGCCTGCACCTGCGCCGCGGCGGCCGGAGGCAGCTCGTTGGCGGCCCAGTAGGCCTCCACGGCCGACTGGCTCTCCGTGTACGTGTTCTGCCTGGCCGCGTCGGCGGTCGTCCACGGAACGACGATCGCGATGGCGAAGACCAGCAGGAACAGCGCCGACAGCATCGACCCGGCGTGGCCGACCGTCGGGCCGCCGGGGTCGGAGTCCTCGCTCCCGGTGCCGAACCTTCTGAAGATGAACGCCGAAAGTGCCACCACGGCGACCGCCGACCCGACGGCGACGATGAACCCCAGCATGACCACTCCCCACTAGTGACCTGGTGATTGCTCGGCGTGAGATTACTATCACATTGAGTGATCACAGGTTTACCGTGTGGGGACAGACACGTTGGCTAAGCGGATTCCAGGTTCAGCAGCATCTCTTTGGCGGCTTTTCCACCGGCGTAGGCCCCCGGCAGCCCCGGCCCCTCGACCACCCGGTGACACGGAACCAGCAGGCAGACGGGGTTCTCGGTGACCGCGTTGGCGACCGCGCGCAGCGCCTGGGGCCGGCCGATGCGGGCGGCGACCGCGGCGTAGGTGGTGGTCGTGCCGTAGGGCGTCGAGGTGATCATCTGCAGCACGCTCCGGGCGAACGCCGTCGCGAGGCGGAGGTCGAACGGGAGCGTGAACGTGCGCAGCCGCCCGTCGAAGTAGGCGTCGATCTCCCGCTTCAGCGGGTCGAGGCGGCTGGGGTCATGGCCGATGAACGACCCGACCTCCCGGTAGACCCGGGCGTACACCGCGTGTTCGTCGTCGAATGTGGTGGCAATCACACCCCGCGCGGTGACGGCGAGGACCATCCGTCCGGCCGTCGTGTCGTGGGTGCCGAAGGCGATCGTGGGGACGGATTCCCCGACGTACGTGGGTGAGGTGACCCGGAGCAGTGCCTCCAGGTCGCCCGATGCGGCCGACGCGTCCATGGCACTTCCCTTCCCCGGGTTCGAGGGCAGCGTAGCGGAGCATGGGAAAAGCCCATGATCACGAGCGGAAAAGCGGCACGATGGACCCGTGGAATGTGACCACTGGGATAAACGTGACGACGAGGACGAAGGGATCGCGCGGGCGGTAGTCGCCAGCGCGGCCGATGCCATCGTCGCACTCGATCGCGATCTGTCGGTGGTCACGTGGAATCCCGCCGCTGAACGGATGTTCGGCTGGTCCCCCGACGAGATCGTCGGACGCCGCCCGCCCTTCGTGCCCGAGGAGCTGATGGCCGAGCACAACGCGGTGCTCGAAAGGGTGCGCACAGGTGGTCCCGTACAGCTGCGAACCCGGAGATTCCGGCGCGACGGAACGCTCATCGAGGTGCAGGCCGACATCAGTGCGCTGCGCACACCCTCGGGCGCGTTGCTCGGGTACGTCGGCGTCTACCACCAGCGCGACGACAACGAGGCCGCGCGGGCCCGGTCGGTGCGGCGCGCCCAGCTCGTCAGAAGGCTCACCGACGTCGTCGGCGACATCAACGCCGAGCTCGACCAGAACGTGGTGCTCGACCGGATCGCCGGCTCGCTGACCGAGCTGACCGGGGCCGACGCGGGCGGGTTCGTGCTGATCGACGGCGAGAAGCTCCGGCTGGTCAGCACCCACCGGCTGCCCGAACCCATGAAGGGCGCCACCGCCGACCTGGGCAGCAGCCTGGTGGGCAAACTGCTGCGCACCGGCAAACCGGTCATCCTGGAGACCGGGCCAGAGGGGCTCCAAGATCTGATCTGGGCCCAGCTCGACGGCCTGCACACCATCGCGGTCGCCATCGCGGCCGTCGGCGGGCGGCCCTACGGCGCGCTCTACGCCCTGTTCGCCCGGCGCAAGCCCGGCCACCTGGAGCTCGAACTGCTCGAACTGCTCGCCGGGCACGCCGGGATCGCGGTCGGCAACGCGGTCGCCTACCAGGACGCCATCCGGCAGCGCGCCCACGAACGCGCGGTCTTCGACGCCAGCGCCGACGGCATCGCCGTGCTCAGCGAGAGCGGCACGGTCACGCGCTGGAACCCCAAGGCGGCCGAACTGACCGGCTACGCCTACGAGGACGTGATCGGCCGTCCACCCCCCTTCGACCTGCCAGAACCCGGCGAGAAGCTGACCTTCCAGCTCGAATCGGGGAGATGGCTGGACGTCCTCTGCGCGACCATCCCGGAGACCGGCGAGATCGTCGCCGACTTCCGCGACATCACCAGCGCCAAGGAGTTGGAGGAGGCCAAGGACCTGTTCCTGGCCACCACCAGCCACGAACTGCGCACCCCGATCACCGTCGTGACCGGCTTCGCCAGCACGCTGGCCGACCGGTGGGACAAGCTCTCCGACACCGACCGGCGGGCCCACGTCCACACCATCGCCGAGCGGGCCAAGTCGCTCGGGCGGCTGATCGACCACCTGCTGCTCGGCGCCCGCGCCGGGGCGGCCGAGCCGTCGGTCCGCGACGAGGCCTTCGACCTGGCCGAACGCGTGCGTGCCGCGACTTTGGGGCTGCCGGTCCTCTCGGACCGCCACCGCGTCGAGGTGCGGGTCCCCGACGACCTTCCTCTCGTACGAGGTGACGCGCTCGCCACCGCCATACTGCTCGACCAGCTGCTGGAGAACGCGTTCAAATATTCGCCCGACGGCGGTCTCATCCAGGTGTCGGCCTGGTCAGAGGAGTCCCAAGTCGTCCTGACGATCGACGACGAGGGCATCGGCATCGCCCCGTCCGATCGTGAGCGCGTTTTCGAACGGTTCGTCCAAGGCGAGAGCGGCGACCGCCGCAGATTCGGGGGTGTGGGGCTCGGTCTCTACATCGTCCGGAGCCTCGCGCGGGCCCAAGGTGGGGAGGTGGCCGCACTGCCCCGACCCGAGGGTGGTACACGTATGCAGTTCGTGCTCCGCAGAGAGGGGTTTGTCACCGCACCCGACACACCGGGGCGGTAAGGCCGGGGTAACACCGAAGCTGACCTATTGTCCAATGTGCACAAGCTGTAATCAGGTCTCGGTTTCCAGAGTCAGCTAACGGGGCATTTCGGTCGTACTGGGGTGACCATCTTCAGGGGGTTCGGGAGAACGGGGAGGTGAGTGCGTCGAGCGTCATCATGCTGCCGTACGCTCTGGCGAGCGTTGCTGTGGCGCGTCAGCGCCTCGGTGCCGACCTGCTTGCCTCCGGAGTTTACGAGGCTGCGGTCGACGACACGGTCCTGGTGATGAGCGAACTGTTGAGCAATGCCCTGCGACATGCACATCCTCTCGCGTCTGGGCAGCTCAGAGTCACATGGGCCTGCGGTGACGGACATGTGGAAGTAGCCGTGAGCGACGGTGGGGCCACCACCGAGCCGCGGGCGGGAAGGCCGACCCTCTCGTCTCTGGGGGGCCGGGGGCTCGGCATCGTCGAGTTCCTGGCGGAGCGCTGGGGGGTTCGCCACGAGGGCGAGACGACGACTGTTTGGGCCATCGTCCACGCCCCGCAGCCTGGCCGAAATGGTCGGTCGGGTGAGTCCGAAATAAGCGCAATAAGCGAAGTCGTCTAAGCGCTGAGTAGCCGCCGCTCGGTCGTTGTCCAGGCGGTGCTGATCAGCAGGTAGACGCCCGCCGCGAAGGGCAGGAACGCGGCGGCGAGCACGGTCCCGTAAGGAAGCAGTTTCAACAGCCCACTACCCGGCATTTCAGGCGTCCCGATCACGAGTCGCGACGACTGCCAGGCCACCAGTGCGATGAGCACGATGAGACCGACGAAGACCAGGGTGGGCACACCGAAGAACCCGGAGTGGGCGATCACCGCTCCGAGGTGCTCACTCAGGGGCACCGACAGCGCGCTGTGGGTCATCAGGACGTTCTGCTGCCCGGCGATCACCGGGTGGGTGAACACGTTGTACAGCACGAACGCGAACGGGATCTGGGCCAGACCCGTGCCGACTCCGGCGAACATCGAGGTGCCCGCGCCGGAGTAGAGGGCCTGCGTCTCCCGGACCAGTCGTTCCGGGTCGTTGGCGTGGCGCTTCTTCAGTTTCGCCACGTCGGGGGCGAGTTTCGCGCGGATGCGGTGGAGTTTCGCCTGCCGGATCGCCAGGGGGAGCAGCACGAGGCGGACCAGCAGCGTCAGCAGCACGATCGCCGGCGCGGCGCCGACGAGCCCGGCCAGGGCCTCCGTGGCGTGGTAGGCCGGGCCGAGGATGAAGTCGAACACGATGACAGGAACCTTTCGTCTGGTGTGAGGGCATGACGAAGGCGCCCGTGCCGATCAATGGCGATCAGCGGGGCGCCGGGTTTCCTGTTGGAGCTCTCGACCTTGTGCGGCCTGGCGAATTGGGGCGGCGGAGCCGTACAAGAACCGCTTCGACCCCTGCGCTGAGCGGTGCCTCAGCGACGTGTGGCGCTGCGGCCAGCAGCCGCAGCGCCCACGTGACGAGCAACAGGCCGAGGACGGCGAGGAGCGCGATGCCACCGGGCATCGCGAGCGCGCCGAGCAGGGCCTGGACGAACACGGGTTACTTCTTCTTGGCCACGACTGTGATCGCTCCGACCACGACCGCCGCGATCAACGCGATCACCAGGAGGAACTTCAGCGTCGCGAACAGCGCGGGGATGACGAAACTCACCACCAGCCAGATGGCGAGGAAGATCCCCACGACGGCAAAAACAGTTCGGCTCATGGCGAACAAACTACGCGTTCCACGATCGCCGTGCGACCTAGTCTTTGGGGCGTGACCGTCAGTCCCGCCGCACGTGTTCTCGTCGTCGACAACGATCCGGCCGTGGCCGAGGTCATCGCCCGCTACCTCGAACGCGACGGCCACGACGTGCAATGCGCCGGAGACGACGTGCTGAGCAGCATCGACCCGCCCGACCTGCTCATCCTCGACATGAACCTGCTCGCCGTCGGCCGCAAGCTGCGCGCCCGCTGGCCGGTCCCCGTGATCATCCTCGGCGAGGCCATCGACCTGGTCGACCTCGACCCCGACGCCGACGCCGACGACTACGTCACCAAGCCCTTCAGCCCCCGTGAGCTGGCCCTACGCGTCGCCGCAGTGCTCCGCAGGGCCCGAGGATCGATCGTGCCGGCCGGAACCGGCGTCCTGCGAGACGCCGACCTCGTGGTGGACGTCGGCGCCCGCCACGTGCGCCTGGGCGACGCGGAGGTCACCCTGACGGCCCGCGAGTTCGACCTGCTCGTCTACCTGCTGCGCAACCCGCGCCAGGCGTTCAGCCGCACGGACCTGCTCGACCGCGTCTGGGGCTGGGCCTTCGGCGATTCGTCGACGGTGACGGTCCATGTACGCCGCCTGCGGGAGAAGATCGAACGCGACCCGACCGACCCCGCCCGGATCATCACGGTGTGGGGCGTCGGATATCGCTACGAACCGGTTTCGTGACCGATCGAGAACCCCTCGGTGATCGCCCGGAACGTCGGGCACGGCCAGCGCCACATACAACTGCGGCACCGCAGGATCGGGTGGGCCGTGTCACTCGTGATGCCGCCCGCGTCGCGCGGCTGGTGCAGATCGATCAGCCGCAGTGACAGCTCGGAGAAGGACAGCAGATCTTCGCGGGACGACTCGAGGAAATCGAGGTCGGTCGAGGCGAGCCGGGTCTTGATCGGCACGAAGCCCTCACGGTTGAGCAGCCTGCGCAGCGGCCCGACCGCTTCACGCCACGAACTCGCCTTGTCGGCGCGGATCTGGATGACTTCCAGCCGCTCACGAAGCCGACGTCTCTGTGGATCTTCAGGGAGTTCCGTGTTCATGAGCGCCGCTCCTCCTCCGGCTCCGGCGGGAGCCGGTTCCATAGCGTCAAGCTTCGCGCACTCTGCGTTTACATGGGACCGAAATCGGGGACAAAGGGCGGACGACTCTTCGGTAATCCCAGAGGAACGTGACCCAGCGCCCGACCGGCGCTAGTGTGCGCGCTGTGGAGCTCAAAGTCTCGACTCGATCGCATGCGGGTCACGCTGTGATGGCCGTATCCGGAGAAATCGACCTGTATACCGCGCCTCGCCTGCAGTCGGAGTTCACCCGAGTGCTCGAAGAGTCCGCGCTTGACCGGGTCGTCATCGACATGTCCGGCGTGGAGTTCTGTGACTCCACGGGCATGAACGTGCTGCTGTCCGCGCTCAAGCGCCTCAAGGAACGCGGTGGCGTGCTGGAGGTGGCCTCGCCACGCCCGGCGGTCCGCAAGATCCTGCAGGTGACGGGTCTCGACTCGGTGTTCACCGTGCACGAGAGCGTCCCGGCGGAGCTGGCCGAACTGACCGGATGAGCGACCTCTCCCCCCGCTCCGGCACCGCGGTCGTCATCCCGGCCAAAGACGAAGGCGACCGCATCGCCGCGACGGTCACCGCCGCCCTGCGCCTGCCGGGCGTATCGCTCGTTCTCGTCGTCGACGACGGTTCGTCTGACGAGACCGGGCGGGTGGCACGCGCCGCCGGCGCCCGCGTCGTGCGCCACAGCCGCAACCGCGGCAAGGCCGCGGCGATGGAGAGCGGCGCGGAGGCCGTCCGCCTGCTCGACGAGAACTGTCACCTGCTCTTCCTCGACGCCGACCTGGGGGACACCGCAGCCGCGGCGGCACCTCTGATCGGCCCCGTCGTGTCCGGCACCGCCGACATGACGATCGCGACCTTCGCCACCCGGGTGAAACTGGGCGGGCACGGGGTCGTGGTCAAGGTGGCACGTGACGGGATCAAACGGCTGACCGGCTTCGATCCGGTCCAGCCGCTCAACGGTCAGCGGTGCCTGACGCGCGCGGCTTTCGAGGCCGCCCGGCCGCTGGCCGCGGGGTTCGGCGTGGAGACCGGGTTAACGGTCGACCTCATCCGGAAGGGGTTCCGGGTGGTGGAGGTCGAGGTCGACATGGCCCACCGGGCCACCGGGACTGATTGGCGTGCCCAGCTGCACCGGGCCAAGCAACTGCGAGATGTGTCGCGGGCGCTGGCGGCTCGGGAACCTACGGTGGTCAAGGCCATGGAAACGATCGAGGGCCTCAAGCCACAGACCCGCCCCTGAGATCTTTCTGTACGAATTGAGCTCGGTTGGCCAGGGCGCTGGTGCGGCCTGTTTGTTTAGGTCGTTGAGCGTCTGGGCCGGGTGTTTGCGCGCCCGAAATTTCGGCCTATCGACCCAGAAACAGCTGCTCGGCTCAGGGGCTCGGTGCATGGAGCTCCTCGGCTGCCCGGCATCGGGCGCTCCCGCGCCCGAAATTTCGCGCGATCGGCCCAGGAAACGACGCTTGGCGCAGGGCGCTGGCGGGAGGAGCGAGGCTCCGAGACTGCCCTGGCCTTGCATCGGGCGCTGTCGCGCCCGAAATTTCGCGCGATCGGCCCAGGAAACGACGCTTGGCGCAGGGCGCTGGCGGGAGGAGCGAGGCTCCGA
>NZ_BAAGDO010000003.1:513896-536341 GCF_054661255.1 Herbidospora sp. RD11066 | reverse complement strand
GACTGCCCTGGCCTTGCATCGGGCGCTGTCGCGCCCGAAATTTCGGCTTATCGACTCAGGAATCGATGCTCGGCTCTGAGCGCCTGAGGTCGGGCGATCGAGGCAGGAAGTGAGCCTCCAAGGCCGTGTGTCCTACATAGGGGCTGGTCGTGCCTGCGTGGGGGCTGCCGCGTCAGAGCTGTCTACGCCGGGGTCGATCGCGCCGGTGCGGCCTGCATCGGGGCTGTCGTACCGGAAATTTCGGCTTATGGGACTCGGAATCGATGTCCCGATTGCCGGTGTGGTTTCACGTCCGCTTTTCCACAGGGGCTGAAGTTGTCCACAGGTTGATGCTCTGGGCGGTGGGCGTTCCGGGGGCGCCCCTAGGCTTCTCGGCGTGGAGCGTGTGGCTGCGGGCAAGGCGGCCGTCGGGTGTGTGGCGGCGGCGCTGGGGCTGACGGTGGTGTTGGCCTTCTTGGGGCCTTCGGCCTTTCAGCCTCGGCTGACCGGTGCCGGGTGGGTGCCCTTCTTCGTCGATGCCGGGCTTCCAGGGTGGGTGGCCATCGGGGTCGCGGCCGCCGTGGTCGTGCTCGGGGTGGGCGGAGTCCTGCTGGGGCTCTATGGCGCGCCATCGCTGAGAGTGCTGGGGTGGCTGGGGGTGGGGGCCGTTGTGCTGCTGGCCTTCTTGCCGCCGATCGGGTCGTCTGATCATTTGAACTACGCCGCCTACGGGCGGCTGGTGAGTTTGGGGCATGACCCTTATTCGGTCACCCCTGACCGATATCCCGGTGATCCCGTTCTGGGGGCGGTCGAGGAGTGGGCCGGGACGCCGAGTGTCTACGGGCCCGTCACGACCGGGGTGCAGGCACTGGCGAGCTTCATCGGGGGCGACTCGCTGCGGCTGACGGTGTTCGTCATGGCGATCGTCAACGCCGCAGCCTTTCTCGCCGTCGCCTGGATGCTCGGGTCGCGTGGCGTGGTGTTGTGGACGGCCAATCCGCTGGTCGTCTTCCATCTGGTCGCCGGTATGCACGCCGACACGCTCGCCATCGCCCTCGTGGTCGCCGCGCTGGTCACCCGGTTCAAGGGGGTGTTCCTCGGGCTGGGGGTCGCGGCCAAGGTGACCGTCGGGGTGGTCGCGCTCGGGGTCGCGTGGGAGCTGCGGAAGAACCTCGGCAGGCTGGCGCTGGTCGCCGCCACCGCGCTCGCGGTCTCCGGGGTGGCCTACTGGCTGGCGGGGCCGAATTCGCTGGGGCAGGTGCTCGACGCCAGCAAGATGGTCTCGCTCGCGACGCCCTGGAGCGTGGTCAAGGGCGTGTTGCAGGCGGTGGTCGGCGAGGGGTCGTACAAGATCTGGATTCAGATCGGGTCGTTGATCCTGTTCGCGGCGCTCGCCGCGCTGCTACTGCGGGCGTTGGCGCCGCTCGATGCCGCGCGGGTCGCTCTGGCGTTCTCGGTCGCGTGGCTGTTCGCCACGCCCTACGCGCTCCCGTGGTACGACGGGCTCGCGTTCGCGCTGCTGGCGCTGGTGTCGCGGTCGTGGCTCGACTACGTCATGGTGGCCCGGATCGCGCTGCTGTCGTTCGCCTATCTGCCGGCGCGGCAGTTCGACCAGCCCGCCGGGTCGGAGTGGCTGGTGGAGGTGGTCAGGTCGCAGGTCGTTCCGTGGCTGCTGCTGGGGGTGGTGGTGTTTCTGCTCGTACGGCTGCCGCGAGGGTCAGTGGTACGGCCACCGTCAGTGCCATCGCCGGGATCGCGATCCCCGAGTCGTTGATCAGGAAGCCGACGAAGGCCGCCGTCAGGGCGCCGATCAGTCCGGCCCGCAGTTCCGGGGCCTGCTCGTAGGTCACGCTCAGCGCGGCGACCTTCATCTCGCGGGGGCGGGCCAGCACGAGGAACAGGAACGCCAGCGCGACCAGCGACAGGAGGGTCAGCGGCCAGTTGCCGAGTGTGCCGAGCATCGCGCCGAGCTTGCGGGCCAGCACTCCGCCCGCCTCGCCGTCGATGACCTGCTGAACGAACGCGCCCAGGTGGGTGCGCTGCTCCGCCGGGCGTGACCAGTCGGCCAGCGCGATCGCCGTGATCAGTGCGGCGCCCGCGACGGCGATCAGGGCCAGCCGGGTCACCGACACCCGGAGGCCGGCCAGGAGCAGCAGAAACACCGCGAAACCGAGGACGAACGACGGCACCCCGCCGAAGTCGGCGCCCCAGGAGGGCCAGCCGTCGGCGGCGATGGCGAGCAGGCCGTACAGGACACAGAAGATCAGGGCCGGGCCACGGCGGCGGATGAAGTGTGCGGCGGCGGCCAGGAACAGGATCGTGCCGGTCGAGTAGACGGCGAAGGCCATGTTGCCGAAGCCGTAGAACCGGCCGCCGGTGACCGGTTCGTAGCCGGTGACCGCGTTGACCTGGAGATGTGAGCCGGTCATGACGTCGAGGAGCAGCGCGATCGACGACACGCCCGCGGCGACTCCCAGGGGGCCGAGCGGGTCGCGGCGCCACGGCCCGGCGAACGCGACGGCGGCGATGAGCACGGCGAAGCCGAGGATGGTGCCGACCAGCGCGGGCATCGGATGCGCGACGCTCCACCACGGGATCAGCTGCGCCAGGAACGTCGAGATCGGCACGGCGCCGCTGATCACGCCGACGATCATCATGGCGCGTCCGGCGCCCGCGACCTGGCGGCGCATGACGAACGCCGCGATCGCGTAGAAGACGACCTGGATCATGACCAGCGAGAAGAAGAACAGTTCCCGGACGTCCCTGAGAACCTGGCTGGCAAGATCGTCGTCCGCCAGGGCTCCCGGAGAGGCGGAACCGGCCGTCGACGTCCAGGCGCGGCCTACGACGCCTTCGGGGACGGGGATGGCGAGCGCGGTCAGCGCGGTGGCGGTCAGATCGGTGATCGTGACCAGGCCGACCTGGCGGGTGGACGACGCGGTGAGCAGCCCCTGGGGGAATCCGGGGCCGGTGGCCATGGCGACGTGCAGATGCGCGGCGGTACGCGCGTCGGAGACGCCCCCGACCAGGATGGTCGCGTTCTCCGGCACCTTGGCGAGGATGGCGCCGACCGTCCTGTCTGCGGCGGCGACGGCCTGCTCTCTGCCCTGGTCGCTCATTCCGGCGGCGAGCCAGGCGTCGGAGATCTCCGGGGCCTCGGTGACGATGAGCGCGTGGCCGGTGGGGTCGAGGTCGGCGATGGTGGCGGCGTAGGTGGTGATATTTCCGGAAATGTCGGCTGCGGCCAGGGCGGCGCCCGGCCCCGCGGCGGCGACCCGGCCACCGGCGTCCTTGACGGCCTGTCCCAGCGTCCCGATCCGGGCCTGGAACGACGACTCCTGCTGCAACGCGACCAGCGCCTGCCAGTCGGCGGGCCAGGCGGGAGGTTCGCACCCCGGCGAGGCGGCCCGCTGCCCGGCCGAGACCGTCAGCCAGCCCGCCACCGGGCACGTGATGCCCCGGCCTTCGAGCGGCACCGCCCGGGTCGACAGCGAGGCGTCGGCGGCGTTCCCGGCGAGCTTCCACAGGTTGGGCGTCCGCGCGGCGCTGAGATCGGCCCACTCCAGCCCGGGGACCCCGATGATCACCACCTGGCCTGTCGGCGCCGCGAGAGCGGTTCCGGGCAGCCCGAAAACCCCTGTCAGCAAAGCGATCAGCAGTCCCCAGACGACCCGGCGCATTCTTTTCGCCCCTCGCAGAACGGGCGCAGCGCTTCGGAAGTGAGTCGGGTGTGATGCGTCCGGGGAGCCGGCGGTCGCCTGGCGGGGTCGATGGGGCTGAGAGCGGTCGGTCCCGGTCTCGGTGACGCTGGTCCCGGTGGCCCCCGCTTGGGTGGCTCCTGCTTCGGCGATCCCGATTTTGGTGGCGCTGGTTTCGCAGGTCCCGGCCTCGGCGGCGCTGGCTTTGGTGCCCTCGGCTTGAGCGGTCCCGGGCGGTGCGAGAAGACCGGGTCGGTGGGAGTCCCAGGACTTCGGGGCCGTGTCGTTCGCCGGTGGATCGTCGCCCCGTGCGGCCACGCTCGTGGGGGGTCTGTGCACAGGGTGTCCTTCCCAGCGGTCCGTTGGCGGCAACCAAGGTAGCCTGCCGGATCGTGAGGAGCGTTGTGCGGAGCCGGACGGCCTGGTGGCCCCTCGGGCTGCTGCTCGTGCTGGCGGCGGCCGCGCCGCTCGTCCACTACTGGCTGACCAACCCCGATGACCAGCGGCTCGTCGACCTCGACGTCTACCGGCTCGGAGGCCAGGCGCTGCTCGACGGGCTGCCCCTCTACGGCGTGGTCACGCCGGCGCCGCAACTGCTTCCGTTCACCTATCCGCCCATTTCGGCGATGCTGGCGGTGCCACTCGCGCTGCTGCCGTGGCCGGTGCTCCAGTGGGTCTGGACGGCGGCCATCGTCGCCACGCTCGCCGCCGTCGTCTGGGTCGCCTTTCCCGAGCAGCGGAAATGGCTGCCGCTTCTCACGATCGCGTGCCTCTACCTGATGCCGATCCGCGACCAGATCCGCTTCGGTCAGGTCGATCTGTTTCTCGTCGCGTTGTGCCTGTTCGACGTCGTGGTGAAAAGGCCGTGGTGGCCGCGCGGGGTTCTCATCGGAATCGCGACGGCGGTCAAGCTCACGCCCGGCGTGTTCCTCATCTTGTTGTTGCTGGTCGCGTGGCGGAAGCCGTACCGGAATGACGAAATGAAAGCCTTTCTCACGGCTTCGGGGACGGCCGCGGTACTCACGGTCATTCCCTTTCTCGTCATCCCGCAGGACGCCGTCGACTTCTGGTTCGGGGCGCTGCTCGATTCGGAAAGGCTCGGTGCCAATACCGCGACGACGAATCAGTCGATGCGCGGGATGCTGCTGCGGCTCTACTGGCCCGATGCGCTGACCACCGTGCTCTGGTTCGCGGCGCTCGCCTTTATCGGGTGGTACGGCTTCCGCGCCGCCCGCCGCCATTTCCTCGACGGCGACACCATCACCGCCGTCGCGCTCACCGGACTGATGGCCGTTCTGCTGTCGCCGGTCGCGTGGATTCACCATCTCGCGTGGATCGTCGTCGTCATCGCGGCGCTGCCCGGGATCAGGGAGAAACTCGCCACGTGGGTGTTCTACGTGCTGCCGATTCCCTGGTGGGGGGCCTACATCAAGATGTGGGAGATCCCGGTGCTCTCCCCGACGCTGGGGAAGATCGTCCAGAACGCGTTCGGGCTGGGAGCCATCGCGCTCGTATTCCTCCTTGGCCGAAAGCGGGCGAAGGCGTGACCGCGCCATTACGCTCGGTCGCGTGCTGGTTACCGCTTTTGTGATCGTCGGGCTGCTCGCCGGTTTCACCGGTGTCGCCATCGGGCTCTATTCGCTGCGTAACGCGCGGGCCGCCGTGCAGGACTGTCTCGACGTCCTGGCCCGGCGGGCGGCCGTCGAAGGGGTCGTCGACACCAAGGCGATCCGCGACGTCGCCGTCTTCCGCTACGACGCCCTCGAGGAGATGACCGGGCGGCTGTCGTTCTCGGTCGCGCTGATCAACGGGCTCGGTGACGGGATCGTGCTGACCTCGATAAACGGGCGGACCGAAACTCGTACCTACGTCAGGGCCCTTAGAGGCGGCAAGGGGCTCCAGCCTCTCTCGCCCGAAGAGGAGCAGGCGGTGCGGGCCGCGCGGCTCGGGCTGGGGCCCGAAGTCGAGTCGGCCGACGGTGACCTGCTGCGACCCGCCGGTGGTCTCTGGAGCAACTCCGCGCGCTGAAGTCGTAAGGATGCACATACAGCACGCCCGAGTGTGGCTAACCTGGTCTTATGTCAAAGCTCGCCTATCTGGGCCCCGAGGGCACCTTCTGTGAGGCCGCCCTTCGTGAACTGGCGCCCGAGGCCGAGCGCCTGCCGTGCGCCAACGTGAGGGCCGCGCTCGACGCGGTCCGCAACGGCGAGGCCGAAGGGGCTGTCGTTCCCCTGGAGAACTCGCTCGAAGGTGGCATCGCCCAGACGCTCGACGAGCTCGCCTGGGGGCAGCCGCTGCTGATCGTGGCCGAGCTGCTGCTGCCGGTCGAGTTCTCGCTCCTGGTCCGTCCGGGCACCGAGTCACGCCAGATCAAGCGCATTTTCACCCATCCCGCCGCGCACACCCAGTGCCGTGACTTCATCGACCGGGAGCTCCCGGGGGCCGTGGTCGTCCACTCCTCCTCGACCGCCGGCGCGGCCCAGGAGATCGCCAACCCCGAGTCGCCCTACGACGCCGCCATCGGGCCGTCGATCGCGGGCGAGATCTACGAACTGACCGAGCTGGCCTCCAACATCGGCGACCGCAACGACACCGTCACCCGGTTCGTCCGGGTCGCGCCCCCCGGGACCCTCCCCGAGCCGACCGGGGCCGACCGTTCGTCGATGGTCGCTTTCCTGCGCGACGACCACGCGGGCGCGCTGCTGGAAATGCTCTCTGAATTCTCCGTACGCGGCGTCAACCTGACCCGCATCGAATCGCGTCCGACCGGCGACGGCATCGGCAGCTACTTCTTCCACTTCGACTGTGAGGGGCACATCGCCGAGGCCAGGGTGGGTGAGGCCATCTCCGGCCTGCACCGCGTTTCCGGCGATCTGCGCTTCCTCGGAAGCTACCCCCGGGCCGACCAGGTGCCGACGCAGATCAAGCGTGGCGTCGCCGACGCCGATTTCGCCGAGGCGGCCGGGTGGCTAAGCCGAATGCGGGCGGGTTCCGTGCAACGGTAGCGTTTGCTCTGTGATTGACCTGCGAACCCTACGCGAAGATCCCGACAGGCTGCGCGACTCGCAGCGCGCCCGCGGGGAGGACGACTCCGTCGTCGACACGCTGCTCTCCCTCGACGAGCGTCGTCGTAGCGCGCTCGGCTCCTTCGAGTCGCTGCGCGCCGAGCAGAAGAACGTGGGCAAGTCGGTCTCCCGGGCGTCCGGCGACGAGCGGCAGGCGCTGCTCGATCGGGCGAAGGATCTCGCGGCGCAGGTGAAGGCGGCCGAGGCGGAGGCCGAGCGGCTCGGCGCCGAACTCGACGCCATGCTCATGGCGGTGCCCAACATCGTCGACCCGGCGGCGCCCCACGGCGGCGAAGACGACTACGTCGTCCTCGAACACGTGGGCACCCCCCGGGAGTTCGACTTCGCCCCGCGCGACCACCTCGAGCTGGGCGAGCTGCTCGGCGCGATCGACATGGAGCGCGGCGCCAAGGTGTCGGGCTCGCGCTTCTTCTTCCTGCGCGGCGCCGGGGCCCGGCTTCAGCTCGGGCTGCTCAACATGGCCATGCAGCAGGCCATCGAGGCCGGTTTCGTCCCGATGATCACTCCGGTGCTGGTGAAGCCCGAGTCGATGCAGGGCACCGGCTTCACGATCGCCCACGACAGCGAGATCTACCGCCTGCCCGAAGACGACCTCTACTTGGTCGGCACCTCCGAGGTGCCGCTCGCGGCCTACCACGCCGACGAGATCCTCGACGGCCCCCAGCTGCCTTACCGCTACGCCGGCTGGTCGTCGTGCTTCCGCCGGGAAGCCGGGTCGTACGGAAAGGACACCCGCGGCATCATCCGGGTCCACCAGTTCGACAAGGTCGAGATGTTCTCCTACTGCAAGCCGGAGGACGCGTCCGAGGAACACCAGCGGCTGCTGGCCTGGGAGCGGCAGATGCTCGAGAAGTGCGAGCTGCCCTACCGCGTCATCGACACCGCCGCGGGCGACCTCGGCATGTCGGCCGCCCGCAAGTTCGACTGCGAGGGCTGGATCCCCAGCCAGGGGCGTTACCGCGAACTCACCTCGACGTCCAACTGCACCGAGTTCCAGGCCCGCCGCCTCAAGGTGCGATTCCGCGACGACGACGGTAAGCCGCGCGTCGTCGCCACTCTGAACGGCACGCTCGCCACCACCCGGTGGATTGTGGCCATTCTCGAGAACCATCAGCAGGCCGACGGTTCGGTCGTCGTTCCGAAGGCGTTGCGGCCCTTTGTCGGGCTCGACGTTCTCGAACCGGTCAAATAGCGCGGTTGAACGCACTGAAGGCCGGGGTTCTCGAAAGAACCCCGGCCTTCAGGCTGTCAGCGGTCTATCAGTGGTCTAAAGGGCGCGGACCTGCGAAGCCTGCGGACCCTTCGGGCCCTCGGTGACTTCGAACTCCACACGCTGACCGTCTTCGAGGTTCCGGTAGCCGGAACCCGTGATGGCCGAGAAGTGCACGAACACGTCCGGAGCCCCGCCGTCCGGGGCGATGAAGCCGAAGCCCTTTTCAGCGTTGAACCACTTGACGGTTCCCTGAGCCATTAACGCTCTCCCTAAGGAAGTGAATCTTGGGGCACACACCTCGTGAACCCCGGTGTGTCGCACAGCTCCCCGGGTGGCTCATAACAGTCAAGCTGGTTTTCGCTACGGGAACAGCTAATACAACGCGTTCCATATCTAACACTATGAGGGCCCCCAGGTCTTCCAAGTCCGGGGGAGAAATCTTGTCCTGAGATCCCCCTGTCCAGCGCGTCTTCCGGGCAGGGCAAACTGGGACCTGTTATGGCCCCACCACGTCTCATCGCCACCGACCTCGACGGCACCGCGCTGCGCTCCGACGGCACGATCTCGGCCCGCACCGCCGCCGCCTTCGCCGCCGTGGAGGACTCCGGGGCGACCCTGGTCTTCGTCACCGCCCGGCCGCCGCGCTGGATGACGTCCGTCAGCCATGTCGTGAACCACCGCGGCCTGGCCATCTGCGCCAACGGCGCGCTCCTCTACGACCTCCACACCGAGTCGATCGCCGACTCCCACCTGATGGAGTCCCAGGTCGTGGCCGAAACGGTCGCCTTGCTGCGCGGTGCCGTGCCTTCGCTGACCTTCTCCGTCGAGTACGAAGATGGATACGCCTACGAGAGCGACTTCCCGTTGGGGAGCTGGGATCAGCGTTTCGGCGACGGGCGTCCGCCGGTTTCGTCCGTTCTCGGCCGGCCTTGCGCCAAGCTCCTCGCCTACCACCACACGATGGCCGCCGACGATCTCTATGAGCGGGTCGTGGCGTTGGTGGGGGACACGGTGACGCCGACGCATTCGAGCGGGCGGGCACTGATCGAGATGAGCGCCTTCGGCGTGACCAAGGCGACCGCCCTGGCCCGCTTCGCCTCCCGCAACGGGATCACACCGGGGGACGCGGTGGCGTTCGGCGACATGCCGAACGACCTGCCGATGCTGGGCTGGGCGGGGACGTCATGGGCGGTGGCCAACGCGCACCCTGACGTGCTGGCAGCGGTCGACCATGTGACGGCGGCCAACAATGACGACGGGGTGGCCCAGGTCTTGGAGCGGTTGTACGGGGTGACTCCCGCCGCCTGAAGGGACGCGCCTGGCCGGGGTGCCGGGGCCAGCGGCGATGTCACGAAATTTCGGGCGTGGGAGCGCCCGGACTCGTGCCTTGGTGATTCAGGTGGGGCTGGGTGACGTTGGGGGTCGCCCAGCCCGTACAAGAAAAGGGCCTTTAGAGGTAGGGCCCCGAGGCGCCGCGGCCTGGGTCGTCTTGGCCCTGGGAGAAGCCGCCTGGGAGCGCGCGGCGCATCTGTTCCAGTTGGGCGCGGGCGGCCATCTGCTGGGCGAACAGGGTGGTCTGGATGCCGTGGAAGAGGCCCTCCAGCCAGCCGACGAGCTGGGCGTGGGCCACGCGGAGCTCGGCCTCGCTGGGTGGGGTGCCGTTGGTCGCGAACGGGAGCGAGAGGCGCTCCAGCTCCTCGACGAGCTCGGGGGCCAGGCCGTCTTCGAGCTCCTTGATCGAGCTCTGGTGGATCTCCATGAGACGCTTGCGGCTCGCCTCGTCGAGAGGGGCCGCGCGGACCTCTTCGAGAAGCTGGCGGATCATGCTGCCGATCCGCATCACCTTCGCGGGCTGTTCCACCAGGTCGGCGACCGACCGCTCTTCGCCTTCCGGCGCTTCTTCCCCGGACGGAAGAACCACGACGTGTGGAGTGCTCTCGTCAGCGTTCATGCCTCTCAACCTACTAGCAGGATCTTGCCGATGTGGTCCCCGGCTTCGAGCATCCGATGGGCCTCCGCAGCGTGTTCCATCGGTATCTCAGCGTGGATGACGGGGTTGATCGCACCCGCGCTGACCAGCGGCCACACGCTGTCGACGACGCCCCGGCAGATCGCGCCCTTCTCGTCGGGTGTACGACTCCGTAGCGCCGAGGCCATGACGGTCGCTCTCTTCTGGAGGAGCGCGGCGATGTCGAGTTCGCCCTTGGTGCCGCCCTGCAGGCCGATGATGGTCAGTCGTCCGCCTTTGGCGAGGATCGCGACGTTGGGCTTCAGGTACTTGGCGCCCATGATGTCGAGGATGACGTCGGGTCGGTCGTCTTTGAGTACCTGGGAAAAATCTTCCTCTCGGTAGTTGATTCCTCTATCCGCACCGAGAGTGAGGCACCGCTCGACCTTCGCCTCCGAGCCGGCCGTGACGATCACCCGCGATCCGAAGGCCTTGGCGAGCTGGATCGCCATCGTGCCGATGCCGCTCGCGCCGCCGTGGACGAGCAGGGTCTCGCCCTTGCGCAGGCGGGCGGCCATGAAGACGTTGGCCCAGACCGTGCACGCCACTTCGGGCAGTGCGGCCGACGCGGCCAGGGAGGTGGGGGCCGGCATCACCTGTTGCCACGGAACTGCCACCTTTTCGGCATATCCGCCGCCGGCGAGCAGGGCCGTGACCTCGTCACCGACCGTGAGGGTATCGACACCCTCACCTACCTCGGTCACCACCCCAGAACATTCCATCCCGGGAATTTCAGACGCACCGGGCGGAGGCGGGTAGAGTCCTTGCCGCTGCAGAAGATCGGCCCGATTCACGGCTGACGCGGTGATCTCAATCACCACTTCACCTCGGGCGGGAACCGGATCCGGCACCTCGCGCCACTCCAGAACCTCGGGCCCACCGGGGCTTGAAATCACGATCGCACGCATGTGACCTAAAGTAACCGAGCAGCCAACTCGACGGTTGGCCGCGTTCGCCTGTATACGGGGCGCTAATCTGCAATGTGTTTGCTGCCCCTTTAGCCCATCCCGAGGGGGAAACACGGTGGCACGACACGATCGTGAGGATCCCCACTCGCTCGAAGACCAGCTGGCCTGGCTCGACGCGATCAAGGAGATGCCCGACGAGGTCGACATCGCGGTATCCGCGGTGACGGCGTCGTCGCTGGCCGCTCCACAGCCCGCACCGCCGACGGACGAGGTACCTTCGCCCTACCCGAAGGACCCCTGGCGGTCGGTTCCGGCCGAGCCGGCGCCGTTCCGGGCTGTCGCCGCGGTCGAAGAGCCGCCGGCCAACGACAGTGGGGTGGAGACACTCGATCCGTTGCCGTTCGGAAACGGGCGCGGGGCATTCGCCGACACGCCGATCGACACCGACTCCTACAACGTGGGGGCATTCGGAGAGCGGTCGCCGGCCGAGGGCGACGGCCCCGACGAGCCGGTCCGCGGCTGGCTGGAGCCGGCCGTACCCGTTCATGACGAGCCCGCCGAGCCCGCCCGCTTCTCCCGGCCTGACGCCGAGACGGGCCGGTTCTCCCCGGAGACGGTGGCGGAACTGAACTCCGATTCCGGAGGCTTCGGTTTCCCGCGCTCCGAGAGCGACTCGGGTGGCTTCGACACGGCGCGTGGCTTCTCACGGACCGACTCTTCGCGGTCTGAGAGCGACTCGGGCGGGTTCGGCTTCTCGCGGTCCGACAGCGACTCGGGCGGCTTCAAGCGGCCCGACTCTTCCGACTCCGGGCATTTCGGGTTCTCCCGGAACGACACCGACCGGGTCTCGCGGCCTGAGAGTGACTCGGGTGGTTTCGCGTTCGGGCGGTCCGACAGTGACTCGGGCGGCTTCGGGTTCTCGCGGTCCGACAACGACTCCGGGGGTTTCGGTCGCTCCGATTCCGACTCGGGTCCGTTCAAGGTCTCTTCGGATGCCGAGTCCGGCCGGTTCTCCTGGCCCGGTACGGAGGCCGAGGAGCCCCCGGCCATCGAGGACACCGACCCGGGCGACCGGTTCCGGCCCCTGCGCGACGCCGATGAGCCGTTAAGAGGCTCCCTGCGGGAGAACCTCAACCAGTCGGCCGAAAGCTCCGGCGGACCCGGTGAGGCGTTCCGATCGTCGGCGCGTGAGGCGCTGGAGTCGTACACGAGAGAGGTTCAGCCCCTCTCGGAGTCGCGGGAGATCGCGGAGCGGGAGCCCTACCAGCCGCGGCGCCGCCAGCCCGACAACCTGCCCGCACCGGCCTTCACCTCGACGTCGCGGGCGCTCGTCCCCCGCTCGTCGAAGCCCTCGGCCGACAGCCTCGACCCCGCGACCCTCCTCAAGGGACGCAAGGACGGCCCCGCCACCGGCTGGCGCCGGGTCATATTCAAGGCGACGGCCGGCTTGATCAAGCCCGGCGAGGCCCCCGAGGTCCGCAAGCGCGCCGAACTGGTCGCCCGCGCCCGCACCCCCGTCTCGGCCGGACACCACCGCGTGGCCGTGCTGAGCCTCAAGGGCGGCGTCGGCAAGACGACCACCACCGTGGGCCTCGGCGCGACCCTGGCCCAGGTCCGCGGCGACCGCGTGATCGCCGTCGACGCCAACCCCGACCGTGGAACGCTCTCCGACAAGGTGGAGCTGGAAACGTCGGCGACCATCCGTGACCTGCTGAACGAGCGTGGCGACATCCGGCGGTACGTCGACATCCGCGCCTTCACCTCACAGACGCCTTCGCGGCTGGAGATCCTCGGGTCCGACCGGGACCCCTCCGTGTCCGAGGCCTTCTCCGCCGAGGACTACCAGTCGGTTTCGGCCGTGCTGGAGAACTTCTACTCGATCTGCATCACCGACTGCGGGACCGGGTTGCTGCACTCGGCGATGTCCGGCGTGCTGGGGCTGGCCGATCAGCTGGTCCTGGTGAGCAGTCCTTCTGTGGACGGGGCTCGGGCCGCATCCGCGACGCTGGACTGGCTGGAGGCGCACCACTACGGGGATCTGGTCAAGTCGGCGACCGTGGTGCTTTGTAGTGTTCGGCCTCGGTCGAAGTCGACTGTCGACCTGAAGCGGCTGGAAGCGCACTTCGCGGCTCGGTGCCGGGCCGTTGTCCGGGTGCCGTACGACCCGCACCTTGAGGAAGGGGCGGAGATCGACCTGGAGAGGCTGCAGGAGCCTACTCGGGCGGCGTTCCTGAAGTTGGCGGCTTGCGTGGGGGACGGGTTCGCGGGGGCTCCCGGGCTTGGGGAGCGGCGGTACTCGGAGATTCCGGACCACATCTGATGGCGTGGCTCTCCCGTCCTCTGGTGGGGGCGGGAGAGAGTAGGGTTGCGTTTCGACACCCCTCTTGTGGGGGGTCTGGAGAGCTCGCCTAGTGGACGATGGCGGCGGTCTTGAAAACCGCTAGGGGTGGCGACATTCCTCGTGGGTTCGAATCCCACGCTCTCCGCTTAGCTTGGAAAACGTGGTCTGACCTGCATTGATGAGTGTCAGGTGGCCTGGTGATCATTTCTTTCGTGTGCAGCCGTGTGCCGTCTGATGCGGCTCCATGTAGTTGATCGCGCCCTATACGCGACATGATCTTGGTGGTGTTTTCCCAGGTCGTAGGGCAAATCCGAGTCACCGGTGCGGGAACACTTCGGGAACTCGGCTTGATGACGATCACGCGAAAAGCCCCCGGCCGATGTGGCCAGGGGCGAGGTGGAGCGTTGGTGGTGATCAGCTTGCCAGCGCGGCACCGATCCGGCGGTTGGCGGATTCGGCGCCGCCGTCGATGCACTTCGCGTACACCTTGAGCAGGACGTCGACTCCATGTCCGGCCCGCTCGGCGACATCGGGCGGTGCCACTCCGGCGTTGAGCCAGAGGCTCACTGCGGCGTGGCGGAGGTCATAGGGACGTCCGGCCAAGGGTGAGGTGACCTGCTCGGGACTCAGCGCGAGGGCTCGGGCCGCCTTCCACGCTTCGCAGTAGGTGCCGATCGAGATGATCCCGCCGGTGAGCGTCCGGAAGAGGCGGCCGTCGTCGTTGGCGCCGAACTCGTCGATGTGCTCGCGCAGGATCGTCACGAGCTCCGGAGGGATGGGCACCGGGCGTCCTTCGTTCTTGGCTCGGTGCTTGAGACCTCGGTCGTCGTGGCCTTCCCCGCTGTCCGTCCAGCGCTTGTTGGACTGTGGCTTGGACTTGGCGACGATCAGGAGACCCCAGCCCGTCTCCGGGAGGTCGCAGTCCGACTTCCGCAGAGCCAGCGCTTCAGCCGGCCGCAGGCCCGCGTAGTACAGGCAGGCGAAGAAGCCCTTCAGATGGCGCCCGCGCTTGAGGAGGCCGACATAGGTGATCGCAGTCAGAAGTTCCTTCGCCTGGGTGGGGTTCACGACGACGCGGCGGTCGACGACCTCACGGACTTTGGGCGGCTTCCACGCCTTGACCCTGTCGACCGGGTTGGACGGCAGGACTTCGAGTTCCACGGCGTACTGCAGGAGGTTGTAGAAGACGGATCGCTTGCGGGCGATGGTCGTCGCCCCAGCGGCGGTTCCATCCAGCCGGAGGGTGATCGCGTCCAAACCCAGGCGAGTAACGCGGGGCTTGGCCACTTCGTCCATGGGAAGCGAATGCTTCTCCAACCAGTCCAGCGCTGACTTGATCTCTTGCGGTCGCGGCTCGATTCTGGCGGCAGGCGGGAGGGCGTACTGCCGCAAGGCGCTCCGGAGAACAGTGGTCTCAGGCGTGTCCTTCGCGTCCTCCTTGACGAGGGCTGGGATCACCGTCGCCAGGGCATCCGTCATGCTGTCCCGCGTCTTCGCGGCGGCGTGAGGCCATTTCATTTCGACGTACGCGAGAGCGAACTCGTAGAAGGTCTTCTGCTTGTCCGCCTTCAGCATCGAGACGGGAAGACCGGTTTCGATGTCGAAGGCCTCGCCGCGCTTGGCTGCCTGCCTCAGGTCGGACAGGAAGTTCTCCGCCAGGGCCTTGGTCTTGAAGCTGGTCGATTTGACCTGCCCGCCGACCTTTCGCCGGACGCGGTACGACGGGCCGCTCTTGGTCTCATGCCGTGTGATATCCCAGAAGCGGACCTCATAGGTGAGGTTCATGAGACCTCCCGCAGGGAGTCCAGCCAGGTGGCGAGTTCGCTGCGATAGACGCGGATCTCGCCGTTGGGGAGTTTGAGACCGCGCGGAGCCTGGCCGATCTCCCGCCAGCGGTAGAACGTCCGGCGCGAGACGCCGCCGAGCGCGTCGAGAATCTGCGGCACCGTGAGGAGTTCGTCGTGGCGGCTCAAATGGCACCGCCGACGATGGCTCGCGTGAGGGCCTGCTCGGCCAGGCTGAGACCCGTCCCGGCATACGACCAGTCGCCGACGACGGCGACGGTGTCTTCCGGGAAGAGCGGCAGACGGCCGGTGGTGATGGCCTCACCACGTCGGTGCTCCTCGCGGGCGGCGCGCAGGGCGCCGAGGGTGGTGGAGTAGCGGCGGCTCTTGGTGGAGAAGTGGCCGCGGAATCCGAGCATGTGGGCCCAGCGGTCGAGCTTGAGGTCGGCCAGGTCGTCGAGGGCGGCCAGGCGGAAGCACTCGGCGATGTGGCGCCGGGCGTGGTCGGAGATGGGCAGGCCGGTGAGGTCTTCCAGCGGCTGGATCCGCCGGTCGAGGGTGCCGGTGCTCTCGGCGGACTTGGTGGCGTACTTGGCGATGTAGCGCGCCACGGTCTGTTCGGTGAGCTCGCCGGTCAGCGTGATGGGGCGGATGTCGAGCTGCTTGCCCCAGGTCAGGGTCCGTTCGGGGGAGTCGTCGATGGCCGGGACGGTCACCGAGACGGCGCCGACCGCGTGACGGATGGCGTCCGTGAACAGTTCGGTCGTCGCCCACGTGGGAGGCGTCGAGGCGGGCCCGTCCGGTCCGTCGGGGCGGATGACGGCGTGGAAGTGGACGATGCCTCGTCGCTGGTACTCGGCGACTTTGGCGAAGGAGATCGTGAGGACCTGCCGCAGTTCTTTGTTGGAGAGGCCGGCGAGCCTGGCGACCCGACGGCGGAGGGCTTCGGTGAAGCGGCGCCAGAGCTCGGGGGCCAGGGCGTTGAACAGCACGGCTTCGGTGTAGGCGTAGCAGTCGAAGCAGAGCGGTTGGCCGAGCCGGGTGTCGTTGACGGGGTGCTTGGCCGGGCAGGTCACCTTGATCCCGTGGGAGCAGGTCGGCGCCGCTCGCCGGACGCGGCAGCGCTTCTTGGCGCCCCGGTTGTGGACGATGCCGAAGGACGGCGCGGTGAGCGTGACGAGCAGGCTCGGATGGTCGACGACCGAGGCCGGGACACCCTTGCCGCCGACCAGGCCGGCGCGCACCAGCTGGTAGGTGTCGGCGCGGTAGATCTCCGCGCAGGCGGGGCAGCGGCTGGCGCGGCGGGTCTTGCAGGGGACGTTCAGGACGCCACCGGGTTCGGTGTGGGTGGTGTAGCGGTGCAGGACGTCGCCGGTGGCCTGGTCGACGTGCTCGACGTGGCCGCGCAGCCGGATGGGCTGGCGGCAGCCGCCGGTGCCGCGGATCTGGGAGGCCCACCGGTCGAAGCCGGGGTCGTTCAACCGGGCGATAATCCCGGCTATCACGTGCGCGTTGGTGTTCTGAGGCAAGATGGGGCCGTCCTCTCCAGTGTTGCTGGATGGATGGCCCCCGGCCTGGCGCGGATCTTGGTGGATGTGTGGCCAGGCAGGGGGCGTTGCGTTTACACGCCGAGGTCGAGTCCGATGCCGTGGCAGTGAGGACAGCTCTCGCCGTCCCCGTCGACACCGGTTCCGTTGCAGGCGCAGCAGATGTAGACGGTTACGGCTGGCTCTTCTGGTCCTGAGGGATGAGCTTCAGGTACACCCGGTAGGGGCGTCGCCGGATCTCCGGCGCCTGGCAGATCTTGATGCGCTTGAGCGGCATGATCTAGAACTCCCGGTTCCGGTACGACGGAGCGGTGCTGCAGATCGCCACCGCCTTCCACTCGACGGGGCCGAAGGCCCGGGTGGTGCTGTAGTGGCCTTTCTCGTCCGTGACGGGCGTGCCGAACTGTGCGGCGTACGTGTCGATCTCCGCCTTCATGACCTCGTCGGCCGCCCGAGTTGCGAAGGTGTAGACGGTGAGGTCGGGCATCACCGGAATGGCGGGGTGGGCTTCGATGTGGTCGGCCAGGGCCCGCAGGCCGGCGATCATCTCGGTGCGCTGGTCGTCGGTCATCTGGTTCCTTTCAGCGTGCGGAACAGGTCGGCCGCGAGCTGGGCGGAGACGCCCAGCCGGGCTTGGAAGGTGGCGGGGTCGATCGGCTCGCCGTGCTTGGCGCGGTGTTCGTCGGCCAGGCGTTGTGCGTACGTGGTCAGTGCGGTGGGCGGAGCCGGAGCGGGTTCGGCCACGTGGGAGGCGCGGCGTTCGAGCATGGAGACTGCGATGAGGAACGCGGCGGCCGGTGTGGCTGCGGTCAGCCAGCCCCAGACGGTTGGGTAGGCCTGGTGGAGGTTGGCGGCCAGGGAGAGGGTGATCGCGCTGGTCATGACGACGACGGGCCAGGAGACACGGCCGGTTGTGGTTCGGCCGGTTCGCTTGTCGCGTTGGCGCTCGCGGGCGGCCATGACACAGGTCAGGTCAATGCAGATCGCGATGGCCCAGGCCATCCAGCCGGTCTGGCCGTTCTCCAGGGCCGTTCGGCGGATGTGACTGAACGACCCGGCGCCCGCTATGAGCGCGAGGACGACGATGGGCCCGGAGTCGAGCAGCCAGCGAGCGACGCGGGGCACCGGTTGCCTCCTTGCGAGAGCGGGCCATCAGATCCGGGATGCGCGCGCCGGCCAGGACCGCGTTCCAGCTCGGGGCCATGTGCGCCCACCGCTGGGTCGCCTCCTCGGCGGTCTCGTTGACGACGAGCGAGGACCGGGACCGGTACCACTGGCCGTTCTCATGAGCGGCGATCGCGACGCCGGGGCTCGCTGCGGGGATCATGCGAGCGGAGTCGAGCGCGGCCGGGTCGAGGTCGCCCAGGGCCATGACCGCCGTCTCCGGGTCGTTGACCCGATGGCAGATCCGGCCTGAACACTGGGCGCGCAGGGCCGTGACACCCGTACCGAGATCAGAGCCGATGCGCTGGCCGCAGCAGACCAGATAGATCCCGAAGGCCCGGCCGAGCTGGGCGACCCGCAGAAGCGCGGTGGAGATCGCGGCGACCTCGTCCTTCTCGCTCTTGTCGGCCATCAGATACAGCTCGGCCAGCTCGTCGATCAGGATGACGACCGGGAGCGGCTGCAGGTCAGGGTCCAGCTGCCAGATGTTGCGGGCACCGGCCGCTCGGCACACGTCCATCCGGCTCTGCATCAGGGCGCTGACCTCGGCGAGCACTCGGAGACACTCCGGCCTGGAGGTAGCCAGTGCCGACAGCCTCGGTGTGTACGGGGCGAACTCCACGCCGCCCTTGAGGTCGAAGCCCACCAGGGCGACAGGTTGAGGGGACAGCCCGACGATGAGCGCGTTGGCCAGGTTGGACTTCCCGGATTGGGTCGCCCCGGCCACCATCCAGTGGGGCACCGTCTTGAAGTCGATGACCCACGGCCGCCCGGTCTCCAGCCGCCCGACCGTGACCTGCAGCAGTTCGGCGGTGTTCGTCGGGGCGGCGACGTGCACCAGGGGATCGCGGATCGTGACCGACAGGACCACCCGCCCCGGACGGGGCGAAGTGACCCGGACACCATGCACGCGCCAGGAGTGCGCCAGTCGTTCGGCGACCTTGCTGTAGTCCTGCGGGACCTGGCCTTCGAGGGTGCGGATGGTGACCCGCCAGCCGTGCCGGGTGGGCATTGGCCACCACATCCACGGCTTGGCGTCCAGGCCGATCCGGCGCCAGCGGCGGTTGACCTGAACCGTGCCCGTCTCCAGGACGAGGCGCGGCACCCGCAGGAAGTTGGGGCGCTGGCGTCGTTTGGTGAGGCCGCAGCCCAGGGCGACCTTCCGCCAGGACAGCCGTACCCGGATCGAGGTTCGCAGGTAGCCGACCACCAGCCAGAACGACGCGGAGTACCAGGTGACCCAGGCCCAGAGCCCGGCCGACGAGGCGGCCAGGGCGATGAGCGTGCCGTGCACTTCCTCAGACACGTGTGTCCTCCCCGACGGGGAGCAGTGCGGCGGCCCGGTAGGAGATCCCCCAGCGGCCCTCGAAGTCCCAGAGGTAGCCGACCAGGCCGACCGGGTTGATCTGCTGGCCGGCGGCCACAGCGGGTTCGCCGCTGATGCCGATCTTCATCAGCTCGATCCGGCCGGAGTCGTCCTCGACCGAGACGGTGACCTCGTAGACGACCTGACCGGTCTTGTCGAGCTTGATCTCGCCGGTCTCGCGGTTCTGGAGGCGGGGCTTGGGGTTCTTCACGCAGGTGATCGTGAGGCGGGTGGGGTCGACCGGGATCGGGATGGTTCGCATGTGGTTCCTCCATCTGCGATTTCCTGGAACACATAGAACGCTTGGCATTCTAAGTTGTCAAGGGATTCTTTGGCGGCCTGGTTGGCAGGCCGGTGGGGCTGTGCTGGACTGAGGGGACACCTCGTGAAAGGCGGCCCATGGTCGAGAAGACCGGGCGTCCGGGCTATCTCCAGATCGCCGACGACCTCCGGAGCCAGATCCAGTCAGGCAAGCTGGCGCCCGGCGCCGTGCTGCCTTCGACGGCTGAACTCTGCTCCCTATACGACGTCTCGGCGAGCGTCGTGAAGTCCGCCATCTCCGTACTCCGGACGGAGAAGCTGATCATCGGTCAGCAGGGGAAAGGCGTGTTCGTACGGGAACAGCAGCTGGCCATGTCGCCTCCCGGCGAGGAGTCCGAGCTCTTGCGGCAGCTCGTCATGATGCGCGAGGCGGTGCAGGACCTCGGGCAACGGGTCGCGGACCTTGAGAAGATCGTGCTGTCAGGGCGGAAACGATCAGACTGATCCGGTGGAGAAGCCCGTCGAGGTCTGACCGTATTTGCTGTATTTCCTGAAGGACCTCCATATCGTCCATTTCCTGTGCTCCTTGCTTTCGCGTCGGCTTTCCGGGGCGCACAGGAAGTTCATCAGTGCCTGACGCATTCAGGTATCACACGCGCTTAGTTAAACTCTTTCACTGGTAGTTGCGCGCCGATTACACAGGGTTTTCACTCGTTCTAGGTACACGGCACCAGGTACGCAACACCAGGCGCGACCCTCCTCGTGAACCGTAAGGACGCAATGAAGGCAAACCGACCAGGCTGGACCCCTGCGCGGCTGCGCGAGCACCGCGAAGCCCACGGGCTCAGCCTTGAAGCGGCAGGCGAGAAACTTCGCGAAGTCGCTGAAAAGAACGGACTTGACGCTTTAGCCGCGAATTTCCAGACGCTCTGGTCGCATGAGAGTGGTGCCGTATACCCGAGCCCTGGTTATCGCCGGGCGTATTGCCTCATGTACCAGGCGGCCGAATCGGCACTGGGATTCCGGCTCCCACTTCCGGGCGAATCGCACGACAGCCCGATCTCTGCTCTTCCCCGCCCCGCTGACCCGGTCATCGACGCCCAGACCGCATCGGTCATCGAACAGACCTTGCTCCAGCTCTCCGCCCGGCTGACCCCGCCGGGTCCTGAGCAGGACATGCTCCGGCAACGGGTCGTCGACGCGTGGCATCGCTGCCCCAGCCCGCGGCCGATCCTCATCCTGATCGGCGGGCACTCGGGATCCGGGCGTACCGAGTTCGCGCGCTTTCTGGCCGACGTCACCGGCTGGGCGCTGCTCGACAAGGACACCCTGACCCGCGCCCTCACCGAACGCCTGCTGACCAGCCTCGGGGGTGACCCCCACGATCGGCACAGTGACCTCTACCTCACTGAGGTGCGTCCGCTGGAGTACAGGTGCCTTGTGGACTCGGCCTTCGACAACGTTTCGGTCGGCACCTCGACGATCCTGTCGGCCAATCTCGTTGCCGAACTGCACGACACCGCATGGCTATCTCGGCTGACCAATCGCTGCGCGGCGAAGGGGGTCGATGTGGCGGCGGCCTGGGTGACATGCGATCCCGACACCATGCGCGAGTACATCGAGCACCGGGCGGCTCCCCGGGACACGTGGAAGCTGGCCAACTGGGACAGCTACATGGCCGCACTCAAGCTCAACAACTTGCCGACCGCACACCTCACACTCGACAACACGCTCTTCGCCGCCATCAGCCTCGCTGACCAGACCCGAGACGCGTTGAAACGGATCCTCACGTGAGCGGTCACATGCGTGACTGTTGATCGCCACTGAACTCGGTCGTTCTGAATCTCGATGGATCTCTTGCGGCTCATCCTGGTTCTGGATGAGCCGTCCCGCCGTATCTGCTGTTCTCGCCGTCTCAGTTCAAGATCCTTCTTCCGTTACGGCTTCGCCTGATCAGCCATACGAGCGACTTTGGCCAAAGCCTTTTCGGCTGTTGGACCTACTGGAGTACAGATGGAGGGCACAGATGGAGGGCCCGCTGGATGAGGACTTTCTCTACGGTTATCAAGGCCGGCCCGCCTGCGGCAGCCCGGCGCGCACGGGCGATCGCGGGCCGCGCTGCGCCTCTTCGGCCGGTCGCGGCCCGCGCCACCCATGCGCCGAGCAGCAGTATTTGTCCGCCTTGTCGCTGGAAGCGCATCCTTGGCATCCTGCTGACTATCGTTGCCATCCCGGATCACTTGCCAGCGTCTGCAGGAGTAGAACGCTGCCAATCAAGCTTGTCTCGACTGAATCCACAACAATGTGGGGATGGGTCGCGGAGGCGGGATCGGCTGGAGAGATACGGTCCGCCAGCCATTGGATCATCGCAGGGTGCTTTCGAGTTATGACGATGCTTCTGAGCAGGCTAAATGTTGATGTCGCCATTTTGGTCGAGATGGAGTGGCGGTTTGAGTCGTGCATGGCGCGAAACCCCGACATTAGTGTCGGTGCAGGTCAGCGACGTTTGAGCAGCTCAGGAAGTCCAGTCCCCACGCCCGTGGGGGTGAACCGACGTACGTCACCGAAGAAGAGATGCAGGAAGGCCAGTCCCCACGCCCGTGGGGGTGAACCGTAGCCGTCCGGTTCGGGCTGACGGCCGTCCAGCCAGTCCCCACGCCCGTGGGGGTGAACCGGCGGAGGCGATCGCCTCCATCCTCGGGCCGCCCCAGTCCCCACGCCCGTGGGGGTGAACCGGCGCGGGGACCTCTGGCTTCTCCTCCTTGAAGACCAGTCCCCACGCCCGTGGGGGTGAACCGTGGTCTAGTCCTACCTGCCAACGTTCCCAGAACCAGTCCCCACGCCCGTGGGGGTGAACCGCTCTCAGTCCTTACCGGGAGATCTCATGACCACCAGTCCCCACGCCCGTGGGGGTGAACCGCGCGAACGATCAGAGGCGATCCTGTCGGCGGTCCAGTCCCCACGCCCGTGGGGGTGAACCGGAAACGCCGATCGCGGCGGCCAGGTCGGTGGTCCAGTCCCCACGCCCGTGGGGGTGAACCGCGGTTCGCGCCTCCGGCGCTCCGACATGTCTACCAATCCCCACGCCCG
>NZ_BAAGDO010000003.1:498056-513796 GCF_054661255.1 Herbidospora sp. RD11066 | reverse complement strand
CCGTGGGGGTGAACCGTCGGATCCCGAACTGTGGAAGCTTCTGCAACGCCAGTCCCCACGCCCGTGGGGGTGAACCGGCGCCCGGCAACACGGTACTCATCCCGTACGTCCAGTCCCCACGCCCGTGGGGGTGAACCGATCAACGTGTCGAGGTCGAACGCCACGATGTTCCAGTCCCCACGCCCGTGAGGGTGAACCGGCCATCTCCAGCGGCGCCTACGAGAGACGGCGGCCAGTCCCCACGCCCGTGGGGGTGAACCGCCGATGGTGTGCGTCGGGAAGCTGAAGTCGGACCAGTCCCCACACCCGTGGGGGTGAACCGACGCCGTACCAGATCTTCCGGCCGAGCATTATCCAGTCCCCACGCCCGTGGGGGTGAACCACGACCACGCGTGGCGGTGGTCGACCAGGTCGGCCAGTCCCCACGCCCGTGGGGGTGAACCGTGGGGCCAGGACGTGCCCGTCACGGACGAGCACCAGTCCCCACGCCCGTGGGGGTGAACCGGTTCCGCGCATGGTGGAATGGCGCGAGGATTACCAGTCTCTACGCCCGTGGGGGTGAACCGGAGCTGAACGCCGCGCTGCGCGACAAGGCCGACCAGTCCCCACGCCCGTGGGGGTGAACCGGCCCCCTGACGTGAGAGGGGGCGGCGTGCCATCCAGTCCCCACCCCCGTGGGGGTGAACCGCCGATCCAGATCGCCCCGGAGGAGTCCCAGTTCCAGTCCCCTCGGCCGTGGGGGTGAACCGCCCGGCCAGGCTGGCATTCGCCCCGGTCGGCGCCTGTCCCCACGCCCGTGGGGGTGAACCGCCGTACGCGGCGATGTCGTACGGACCCAGGTTCCAGTCCCCACGCCCGTGGGGGTGAACCGGAGCTGTCGGAGCCGTCGCCGGTCGAGCGCGTCCAGTCCCCACGCCCGTGGAGGTGAACCACCGGTGGAGGTCGGGTTCACGCTGAGTCCCCACGCCCGTGGGGGTGAACCGACTTTTAGAGCAGCCTCACGCCCAGGAGTAGCCCAGTCCCCACGCGCGTGGGGGTGAACCGGGCAACGCGCGTGACGTGTCGGCCGATCGCTCCCAGTCCCACGCCCGTGGGGGTGAACCGCCGCGCGGCAAGGTGGCCAAGGTGGTCCGTGCTGCCAGTCCCCACGCCCGTGGGGGTGAACCGGTGTAGGTCATGTCAGTAGAGGTGACCGCCGTCCAGTCCCCGCGTCCTTGGAGGTGAACCGAATCCGTGTCTGCTCAAGCTGGTCACGTCCTGCCGATCCCCACGCCATAGGGGTGAACCGGCACGTTGCACACCCGCCGCGCCGTCTACCAGGTGATCCCTACGCCCGTGGGGGTGAACCGCAGGGTTATTCGGCGCTTCTTCTTACCTGGGAGTTGCTCTGTTCTAGAAGCATGGCGTCGTAGAAAGGGGCGCCGTCCCAAGGTCGTGTTCGCCCCAACTTCTTGTAGCCCCAGGATGCGTATGCAGCTTGAGCTGGTGCTGCTTCGGGTTCGGGGCGCATTGTGAGCGTCACCCGTTCGGCGGTGAGTCCGTCCAAGAGGAGGGTGTGGAGGCGGCGGGCGATTCCGTGTCTACGCCAGGCTGCGCGGACGGCGAGTTCGATGATTGCGAAGGTGCGGTGGCCGTTCTCGTGGGTGAACGTCTCGGGCTTGGGGTCGAGGAGGCCTCGCCACCAGCGGGTGTCTGGTGGAAGTAGGAAGCCGAAGGTGAAGCCGATGACCTCTTCGGCTTGCCGGGCGGTCGCCAGTCGGAAGCCTGGTCTCTTGGTCTGGATGCGGAATCGGTCGATGAAGTCGGCGATGTCTTGGGGGCCTTCGTTGTAAGGCGGTTCGGCGTACACCTCCTCGTAGGTTGGGAGGATGGTGTCCAGCATTGAGGTCGCGTTGTCGTCGGCCCAGAGTGATACGGCTATCTGTTCGGGCATCTCAGGACCTTCCGTTCGTGTATTCCGAGATGGCTTCCAGGCAGTGTGTGGCTGAAGTTGTCTTGGCTGCGGCTACAAGGTCTCGGACTTCGATCAGGCGACGGAGTACGCGCGCTGATTCGACCTCGGCCAGTTCTGGCACGGCCTGCACGGCTTCGGCGGCTGCCTCGTCTATTTCCCCAGCGCTGGCCAGGCTGCGCGCGAGAGTGAGCCGGTAGAGGGCGAAGTTTCTTGTGTACTTGCGCTGCTGGTGCTGGAGCGAGGCACGCAGGAAGGGGATGGCGGCATTGTGACGGCCGCCGTCCACGTAAATGAGGCCTTGGGCGTATTCGAGTTCGGCCGGCCCGTGGAAGGCCGCCCACGCCGGGGTGGGCTGGCCGTTGTTGGTGCGGTCTACCGTGCGCATCGCGTGGGCGAGTTCTCGGCGGGCGCCGGAATCGTCGCGCATCTTGGCCAGGGCTCGGGCTTCGCGGGCGGCGATCAGGGAGATGAGGATCGGCGACTGGAGGGCTTCGGCTCGCTGGCGTGCGGCTTGGGCGAGGTTGTATCCCTCACGAGGACGGTCTTCGTGGATGGCCTGCATGCTCAGACCGGCGAAGGCGACGATTTCCAGATTCGTGTCCCGGAGTACGGTGGCCGTCGTGAGCGCTTCTCCCCAGTAGCGGCGGGCTTCGTCTTGGATGTCAGCGTCGTAGTGGAGCCAGGCACAATGTTCCGCGGCTTCTCCGAGGAGGAGTTGGAGTTGGCGGCCGATCGCCTCCGAGTACTGGCCGGTGTTGATCACTCGCCGGACGCGGCGGAAGTGCCGGAGGGCCAAGGAGCGTACGTCTCCACCTCCGTAGGCGTCGTCGAGGGCGTACAGGGAGAACAGTCCCTCTCGTAACTCGGTGAGATGGGCTGTGCCCACCGAATCCCCGCTGGCCAGGGAGGCGATGGCGGCCGTTCCGATGGCGTCGGCCAGGAAGGCTCGGCGGCCAAGAGTTGGCGGTGTGCTGGCGGGGGCGGGGCCCGGGAAGCCGAGGTCGAGTGGGCTCACTCCGAACATCGCGTGGAGGACTCTCCATGCTCGGGGGCGCGGGTTGGGCGGGTGGTCTCCGCGCCAGCGGCGGAATTGCCGCTCGGTCAGGGTGACCTCCTCGCGCAGCAGCTGGGCGGTCTGGGCGAAGGCTTCCAGGAATGCGGAGGTGCGTCCCCAGCCGCGTGTGATGCATTCCCGGTCGAACAATGTCCGTTGCTCGGTCACGTCCGCCTCATGGAGTTGGATGGATGCTCCTCACCGTAGCCTCGGACGTTCTCGCGTAAAGTCCGGCGGCTGCTCGGAAAGTCCGGGGTAAGTCCGCTGGAACGTCCGGAACGGTGGTTACCCGCCGGATTACTGTCGTCGCGTGAACGGAACAGACGACTTCGTGGATGAGCTGCGGGCCGCGGAATTGCGGGAGGCGCTCGTCGAACGCATGATTGCCGACGGGCGGGTCACCGGGGAGGTGACTGCGGCGGCCTTCCGGGCTGTACCGCGGCATCGGTTCGCGCCGGCGGGTACTCCGCTGGAGGACGTCTACAACGCGGCCGACGCGGTGATCACCAAGCGGGACGAGCGTGGTGCCGCAGTTTCCTCGATCAGTGCGCCGTTCATTCAGGCGCGGATGATCGAGCAGGCCGAGCTCGCGCCGGGGATGAGCGTCCTGGAGATCGGGTCCGGTGGCTACAACGCCGCTCTGCTGGCCGAGGTGGTCGGTGAGAAGGGTCGTGTGGTCAGCGTCGACATCGATCCGGAGGTGGTCGACCGGGCGTGTGCCGCGCTGGAGGCGACCGGGTACGGCGACTCGGTCACGGTCGTGTGCGCCGACGCCGCTGGGGGAGTGCCCGGGGACGAGGTCTTCGATCGGATCATCGTGACGGTGGGGGCGCCGGACGTTCCGCCTTCCTGGCTGGCGCAGCTGGCCGCGGACGGGGTGATCGTGCTTCCGCTGATCGCCAAGGGGATCACCCGGTCGGTCGCTTTGCATCGCCGGGGCGACCACCTCGTCAGTACCTCCGCTGAGGTGTGCGGGTTCGTTCCCATGCAGGGTGAAGGGGCGCGGCCCGAGCAGGTCGTGACCCTTCCCGACGAGCGGGGGCTGCACGTTCAGCTTCGGTTCGCCGGTGAAGGGCCGGACGATCCGAGGCTGCTCGATGGGGTTCTGGGGACGCGCCGTAGTGAGGCGTGGTCCGGGGTCACCATCCTGAACGGCGTTTCCTTCGCTGACCTCCATCTGTGGTTCGCCGGGTTCCTGCCGGGCTTCTGCAGGATGGCCGCTGCCGAGGGCACCACCCTTGCCGCTGAGCGGAAGGGCTGGTTTCCCTTCGCGGCCGTACCCCCGGATCTCGGGGACTCCTTCGCGTACCTTGCGATCCGTTCTGCTCCGGAAGGCGTCGAGTTCGGAGCGCGTGCCTATGGCCCGCACGGCGACGAGGCGGCTGCCGCGATGGTCGAGCAGATTCAGGCGTGGGACGAGGTGGCCCGGCACGTACCCTCTCCTGATTTCGCCTTCTGGCCTGTCGGCATCGAGCCGAACCCCGTTCAGGACTTGGTCAGTGCGGCCTTTCCGACGCCGCACGGGCTGATCACGATCTCCTGGCCTGCGGCGGACTGACCAGACCCGGCGCGGGACGGGATGCACCACACCCAACCCCGATGAAGGAGTGTGATCCGATGGCTCCACCGCTCGGCACCATCCAGATCCCGGACACCGGCTTCGCGCCGGACGAGTTCGGCGATGAGGACTTCGTCCTGGACATGCGCGTCGTCGAGGCGGTAACGCCGCTGGTGGAGATGATGTGCAACACCGACGACGGGTGCGGCAGCACCTGCGGTGGCAGCGCCTGCAGCACCAGTTCCAACGACCCGGCCTGATCAAGGTACGACCGCCGACGCTCGTCTCGGGCGTCGGCGGCATCCCCGTGGAACCCGGCTCAGATGAGGTCACCATGCCCATCCGCTATCGGCACGCCGATCTGGTTCTGGTACGAGCCAGTACCTGCCCCGAAGATTTGGATCCTCCGGCCCATCTGAACGGGCGGGAGTGGCTGGCCGGACTATGGGTCCGGGATGAGGTCCGTCAGGGGCTGAGCCTGGCCAGTCCCGTGCTGGCGGCGAGTATCGACAAGCTTCTGAAGCCCGGCGTCGACCCGACCGAGAAGGAAGTTCGGCGGGTTTCGCTGTCGGTGGCCGCGTACTTGCTGCGCTGGAAGCGGCGGGCTACGCCGTTCGGGCTGTTCGCCGGGGTCGCCGCTGCCCGGCTTGGACCGGCGGCGGTCAAGATCGGGACCGCACACCGGGCGGTGGCCCGTCCCGACGCCCATTGGCTCATGACGGTGATCGATCGGCTGGAGAAGCATCCCAGGTTGCGGCCACACCTGATGGTGGTGGCCGACAGCTCCGCCTTCGTGCGGGACGGTCGTCTGATCACGGCTCGGCGGGCCGACGCGATGGCTCGTGTTCTCGGGCCCGTGGTTGAGAATTCCGTTCGCCATACCCGACCAGTTCAGGTCGCGATGGCCGAGGCGGCCACGCCGATTCGGTTCGATGAGCTGGCCACGCGGTTCCCGGGCGTCGCGCCCGAGAAGGTCGCCGGGCTGCTGAATGAGCTGGTCGACCAGGCGTTTCTGATCACCAATCTGCGTCCGCCGATGACCGTGACGGATCCACTGGCTCATCTGCGTGAAGCCTTACACCTGGCGGGAGCGTGGCGTCTGCCCGACCTGGCAGTCCTGCTGGAAGAGCTCGACCAGGTTGCCGCCCGGCTGACGCACCACAACCACCACGAGGCTTCGGCCCTGGCCGTTGACCTGCGGCTGGATGCGCAGATCACCTTGCCCGAGCCGGTGTTCGCGGAGGCGGAACGGGCAGCCGGTCTGCTGCTCCGGCTGACGTCGCGGCCCTTCGGGTCAGCGGCGTGGCTGGACTATCACTCCCGGTTTCGTGGCCGCTACGGCGATGGAGCTCTGGTTCCTGTACGGGAGTTGGTGGCCGACTCAGGGCTTGGATATCCCACCGGCTATCTCGGGGCGCCTCGTGCCCGGCCCGTTTGGCGGATGCTGAGCGATCGCGACGCGGCTCTCTTGGCGCTCATCCAGAAGGCCGTCGTGGATGGGGCCGAGGAGATCGAGCTGACCGAGGCCGACATCGACGAGTTGACCGTGGGTGACCACGCGGACGTCGTGCCGCCGGACCGCGTCGAGCTTGGTGTCGCCGTTCAGGTCGCGTCGGCCGAACACATCGACCGGGGCGCCTTCCAGCTGTGGATCACGGCCGCGCCGCGCGCTCACACCAGCATGGCCGCGCGGTTCGCCCACCTGCTCGATGAATTCGATCGGGAGTCGCTCGCCGCGACGTACACGACTGACCAGGCCGTTGCGGTTCAGATCTCCTTTCCGCCGCGTAGTCCGCACAACCAGAACGTGGTGCGTGTGCCGCGTCTTCTCCCGGACGTGGTGGCACTTGCCGAGCACTCCGACGGCGAGGTGATCGGCCTGGACGACCTGGCGGTCACCGCCGATGCGCACCAGATGTACCTGGTCCAGCTCTCGACCGGCAGGCGGGTCCAGCCCAGGATTCCGCACGCTCTGGAGACCACGGTCCACACCCCGCCGCTCGCCCGGTTCCTGGCCGAGGTCGCTGACGCGCGGAGTGCGGTGTTCGGTCCTCTCGACGTGGGGGCCGCGCGCACGCTGCCTTACATTCCGCGGATACGGCATCGGCGCATCGTGCTGGCCGCCGCCCGCTGGATTCTCACCGCCGCTGACCTGCCTTCGTCTGTAGACCAGGCGGGGTGGGAGGCGGCGCTGACCTCCTGGCGTCGCCGGTGGAGGGTGCCGGCGTGGATCGTGCTCTGCCAAGGCGAGCTCCGGCTGCCGCTCGACCTTGATCGGAGCCTGGATCGCGACCTTCTTCGGGCGCGGCTCGAACGCGCCGGGCGGATTGAACTCCAGGAGGCCGGGCCGCGACACGGCATGGACTGGGCCGGGCGGCCGGTTGAGCTGCTGATCCCGATGACGCTTGCCGCTCCGATTTCGCGACCGCTTCCGACGACTACGCCGCCTGGTCCGTGTCATCGCCCGGGACACGCGGACGTGGTCCACGCCCAGATCAGCGGCAACCCTGCCCGGTTCGACGACATCCTGACCGATCACTTGCTCGCCTTCATCGCCACCCTCGGAGACATGGTCGAACACTGGTGGGTTCGGCGGCATCGTGACATGACCCGCGTTGAGAGCGACCAGCACCTGGCCGTGTTGCTGCGGCTGAGCAGCCCGGAGCAGTACGGTGCCGTGACCGCACGGCTGGCCGCTTTCGCCGCGCGTTTGGCCGAGCTCGGGCTGCCGGGAGAACTCATCCTGGTGTCTTACTCGGAGCAACCCGGCCGGTACGGTTCCGGGTCCGCATTGCAGGCGGCTGAGCGGGTGTTCGCCGCCGACACCGCGGCTGCCATTGCGCAGATCGGCTTGGCCAATACCGCAGGGGTCGCTGCTCAGGCGCTCGCCGCCGTGTCGATGGCCGATCTGGCCGCCGCGTTTTCTCCTGATCCCGGGGCGCTGTTGAGATGCCTGAACCAGGAGTACGGCGCACTGGATCGGTCGTTGCGGGACCAGGCTTTCCGCCTGACCGACCTTCGGTCGCTTCCGGGTGGTGACGTGGCGGCCGCTGCCTGGCAGGACCGACGGGCTGCGCTGATCGCGTACCGGAATGAACTGGCCGCGCAGCGTGACCCGGCCGACCTGCTGCGCACTCTGCTGCACGAGCACCACCGGCGTGCCCTGGGCGTGGATCCCGCCTACGAGAAAGTCACTGGGCGGCTGGCTCGCGCGGTGGTTCTGCGGCAACTGGCCCTGGCTGGTGCCCGATGAGCACTGCCCAATCCCTGGCCTCCGGTGTGGCCGGGACCGCACTGCTGGCCGTGGAACGAGCGCTGACGGGGTCCGGACCATGGGCGGATGTCCATACGTCCATTCGGCAGGTCGTGGCCGAGCCGATCGATGCCGCTCCGCATGCCGCGTTGTACTACGGCGCTCCGGCGATCAGTTTCCTCCTGCACGCTGCCACCAGTGGTGACCGTCGCTACCTAGGCGCAGCCACGTCCCTTGACGTGCATGTATCGGGCTTGGCTCGGCGCCGTCTGACCGTTGCTCATGAGCGCATGGAGCATGGTGAGGCCCTCTCCTTTCGCGAGTACGACCTGATCTATGGGCTGACCGGGATCGGCGCCCTGCTGCTGCACCGGCATCCTGGTGGTGATGTTCTTGCCGACGTTCTACGTCATCTGGTCCTGCTGACCCGTCCGTGTCGTCTGGACGGTGTCGAACTGCCGGGATGGTGGGTGGCCCACGATCCGGATCGGCTGCTGCCCACGCCCGGCGGTCACGCGAACTTCGGGATCGCGCATGGTGTGGCCGGGCCACTCGCGCTGCTGTCTCTGGCCACCTCGCGCGGTTGCCTGGTCGATGGGCAGGCCGAGGCCATTGAGGTGCTGGCAGCTTGGTTCGATCGCTGGCGGCAGGACTCTCCAGAAGGCCCTTGGTGGCCGGAGTGGATCACCAGGGAGGAACTGCTCACCGGTCGGCTTCGGAACGGCCAGGGCCGACCGTCGTGGTGTTACGGCGCGGTCGGGATCGCTCGCGCACTCCAGCTTGCGGGTCTGGCCACCAGCGATTCCGCTCGTCGAGCGGCTGCCGAGGAGGCGCTGGTCGCCTGCTTGGCCGATCGGCAGCTCGACTTGGTCACTGAGCCGGGTCTGTGCCACGGAATGGCGGGGGTGTTTCAGACCGCGTACCGGGCTGCTCTCGATGCTGACGATTCCGCCATACGACAGCGGCTTCCCGCAGTGGCGCAGCGCATCGACGCCCAGTGGGACGACCAGGACACGGGACTCCTGACTGGAACCGCCGGGGTGCGCCTCGCCCTGGAGACAGCGATGGACTACGTACCGCCCAGATCGGGATGGGACACATGTCTGCTGATCGCCTGATCTGCGATGCCGTATTAGAGGTGGTGTCTGGAGCGCGTGTGGTCGATGTCGCCGCCGTTGCGGGCATGGACCCCGTCGATCTCGGCGAAGCCGTGGAGGTGTATCACTCCGCCGGCCTGGCGGCGCTGCAGCGGCGGGAGGATCACGAGTGGTACCAGGTGCGGGTCCGATTCCCTGACTGGAACACCGCCGAGGCAGTCGTCGCCTCGCGACTCGGCCCCGACCTCGACCAGCTCCAGACCGCCGGGTGGTGGTTCCTGCGCAAACATCCTCACTGGCGGATACGGCTCCGCCATGCCGACACTGCGTCCGTCGACGAGGTCCTCGATCGGCTCGTCGTTGCCGGAGTTCTCACCGGATGGCAGCGGGGTCTGTACGAGCCTGAGACCGTCGCCTTCGGGGGGTCGGTCGCTCTTCGCGCTGTTCACGAACTGTTCTGTGCCGACAGTCGCGGTGTGTTGGACCACGTCCGCCAGGGCACATCGGGCCTTGGCCGTCGTGAGTTGTCCCTGCTCCTGCTCGGCGCCTTTTTGGCCGCTGCCGAACTGGACACCTTTGAACAGGGCGATGTCTTTGCGCGTGTCGCGCGGCTCCGTCCCACTCCTGACTCGGCAGCGTTGCCGCGAATTCGGGAGATGGCGGCCAGCGCTCGGATTCTGCTGGCCGCTCCTGGAGCTGGGTCTTCCTGGCGGGACGCCTTCGTTCGGGCAGGTCGGCAGCTTCATGAGGCGGCCGTGGGTGGCCAGCTGGAACGCGGGATACGCGCCATCCTCACCCACCTGATCATCTTCCACTGGAACCGGATTGGTCTGTCGGCCGGCGCCCAGGCCGTCCTTGCCCGCGCGGCTAACGCCGCCCTCCTCCCGGAGGACTGATCATGAATGCCACCACGTTGGACGCCGTCGTTCGTCGGTTCCCGCTCCTTGGGCGGCCTCGTCCCGCCTGCCCGTCCCTGGTTGAGCAGGTCGAAGAGGTCGCCGGCATCGCGGCGGCGGCTTCCGGTGTCGACAGGCTGGCCGAGGGGGCGCACGCCCTGAACAAGGCCGCCCTGGTGCTGAGCGACTGCGGGCTTCATCAGGAGGCCCGTGATCTGTGCTGGCGGCACATCAACGTCTATCGACAGGCGTCGACTCTCAGCGCGCTCCAAGCCCGGTACCTGCTGGAACCTGTCATCAACCTCGCCAGGCTTCAACTGCGGGAAAGTAACGGTGACCGTGCGCTTCACCTGTTGGAAGCGGTCTATCAGGCGGTCACCAAAGGCAGCGAGTTGGTCGTCGATGGGCACGCCTTGCCGGTGGGCGATCTCGTCGGCACCCGGGAAGAGCATCAGAAGTTACGCGAGTGGGTCTGGCTGCAGTACATAGGTGAGGGCATTCGAGCCCTGACGCTCTCCGGGCGATGGGACGAGGCGGCCATGCACGCGGCCGAGCACCGGGGGATCGGGCTGCACCTCATGGAGGGCAGGCAGGTCGCCATCATCGCGCCCCTCCTGCATGGTGACCTGCACACGGCGCGGAAGCTGTTGGAGGAGAGCACTCCCGCCTACCCATGGGAACGACAGGTGTTCTCGTGCCTGACGGTGATGTGTGGCGACCAGACTGCCCGCCGTGACATGGTCGAACGCTTCCACGACACGGAGCCGGCTCCCGGCTACGCGTCCTTCCGGGCTCGGCTCGGACTGGCCGTGGTCACGCTGCTGGGCGATGACGATCCGTCAGAGACCAGGCACGTCTTCACACGTGTGATCGCTGAGGCCATTCAGGCGGGCGACGGGTACGCTGCCCGAGACGTGCTCGGCCATCGCCTGAGAATGAGCGATCTGGAGCGCGAAGCGCTGTCGGGTCTGGTGACGGCTTCTGGCCTCGGTGCCAGGGCGGTTCCAGCGCCCTTGCTCGATTTGCTCCTCGACTCGGTGAAGACGGCTGAGAACGCGCTGGTGGCCGTCATCGCGGAGGGGGCTCGACCAGGTCCGTCAGGCTGCTGATCATCCGTGCGCCGTGCGGCAGGAACTCGCCTGCCTCCAATCCGTCGGGGCGGATCAGGGCGGCGAACATCCCGTACCGGATCGGCTGTTGGCAGTCCTTGATCATGGAGCGGCCGACGAAGACGACCCGATCGGGGCGGCACACCGCCGCCGTGGTGACCATCTCGTAGAAGATGCCGTCGGGTTTGCCCAATCCCAACTGGCCCGATTGCAGGAACACGGCGAACAGTTCGTCGATCCCCGCCTCTTGCAGTCCCCATCGCCGGTCCAGGCCCGGGTTGCTGTCGGTGCCCAGCACCAGGCGGAACCCTGCGGCGTGCAGGCTACGCACCGCTGCCGCGTACTCGGTCCGGACCGGGGGCATCCCCAGCGACGGAGCCACGGTGGCGTCGTTGCCGATCAGAGCCGCGTAGTCGAGTACCAGGCAGGTCATGCCGTCGAGCCATGACGCAGGCCTTTCCGCCTTACTGGCCATACATCTCCTTATCTTCTGGTGACGACCTCACCTGCGGTGCCCGCTCCACCCCCCGGTACGAGATGGCGGCGCCTCACGGCGTTGGGTCCGTGAGACGCCGCCGGAGGACGAGGGCAATGGCCAACCCTCATTCCTCAGGTACGGCCGAGCTGTCCCCTCCTTGATCAGCGGGCCGTACGTCAGGGGTCACCGAGGCGGCAGGACGCCGGAGCGCATCAGCGTCATCTCCGCTTCGAGGACGGCTCGGCGGAGCTCTTTCGGTGTGGGGGCGGTGATGACGAGAGGCTCGTTGACCGGCCACTCGGCGATGGCGCAGAACTGGCGCTGCCAGGTCAGCCAGATGATCAGCCAGCCGGAATGGTCGTGGTTGAGTTCGTCGGCGAATCGGTGCCCGGCGTAGTGGTCGATGCGCCGATCCTGGCGAGGGGTACGGGAGGACCCTGCGTGGTGATCGCCTTTGGGGCGCCGGAAGCGTTCGATGGCCTTGCGCAGCAGGATCACGACGGCTGCTCCTCGGCGGCCCGTTCGGCGACGCGCTCCTGTCGGTTGATCTCCCTGGCGAGGGCGGCGAGGTCGTCGGCGTCGACGGCCCGGCAGGCGCCCGCTTCTCGTGCCGCCTTGTCAAAGTCCTCCTTGCGCCAGGCCCATAGGCGACCGATGTCGCTGGTCAGGTATCTCCAGGTGTCCGGGACCTGGGGCGTTGGGCTGGGCACGGTGCGGACCTCCTGTGCGCGGGAGAGAGCACGTCGCGTTCCCGACGTGAGAGGGCGGTTCGGAGGCCGGTGGGAGGTCGGCCGGGTCCGGGGACGGTCGATGCGGTGTCGCTGAGCGGGCACCAGCACGGGGGTCTCGTCCGGGGGAGTGACGACCGTGGGAACGGTGGGCCGGGGGAGCGGCTGCGGTCCGGCCGCGCGGCGGGCCTCGAGACGTTCGGCGGCCTGAGCGGAGGTCGGCGGGACGTACTCGTGGTCGTCCTGGTGGGAGCAGGTGTGGGCGTAGGGTGCGTGGCCGCAGAGGCCGCAGCCCATGGGCATGGGCGTCGATGGGCCGAAGCAGGCGCAGTTGCCCGACTGCGCGGTATCTCGTTCGAGGGTCGCACTAGGGTTGGCCACGGGTCAGGCTCCATCCTGATCAAGGGCTCGTCCGGTCGTTGCAGCGCCGGTCGAGCCCGCCTTTTTGCGAGCGCGAGGTTCGACATCTGTAATGGTGCGATTACAAAACGGCCCTTTGGAAGGTCGTGCAGAGGACTTAAATCGGCCACCCAGAGGACTTTCAGTAAGCAATTCATTGCTTAGGGTTGCCGAACAGGCCTTTATGGCTGACGCTGGAGTCCTCCAATAGTCGATCCGCCTCGGGGAGCTCGCATGGCGAGGGAGACCGGCAACATCAAGCTGAAGGCGGCCCGTCAGCACGCGGGCTACGCCTCACAACAGGCACTCGTCGACGCGCTCGCCCGCGCCGGCCTCGATCTCGGCATCACCGACGCGGAGGTCAGCCTTCGACAAGTGCGCCGTTGGGAAAGCCCGACGCCGCCGTGGCCGCACGCCACTCACCAGCGGCTTCTTGAGCACACCCTCGGCCTGCCGATGGATCAGCTCGGCTTCACTCCGCCGTGGGGTGCGCAGGCCGAACGGGCGAGCGCCCCTGTTCGCGCGGGGCAAGGTGCAACGATGCCGCTGCCTCTGCCGTCTCCGGGGAGTGGGACGCAGCCCGCGTCCATCGCTCTCGACTACGCCAACGTGACCAGGTCACATCGGCGGCTGTACTGGCGTGTTCAGCCGCCGACCATCCGGGCCGCTGTCGCTGAGCACGCCCGGCTGGGTCTTCAACTGCTCAGCGAGATGAGCGGTGCGCCGCGGCAGACCCTCGCCGCCGCGCTGGCCGAGTCATTGCTGCTCGTGGGGCGCATCGACTTCTTCGACCTCCGGCAGCCCGATGACGCGGAGGGCAGGTTCGTCGAGGCCCTCCAGGCGGCTGGGGCGGCGGACAATCAGCTTTTGGGGTCGGCCATTCTGGCGCACTCGGCGTTCGTGCCCGGGTGGGCCGGCGAAAGGGATAGTGCGGCCGAGCGGCTACGCGCTGCGAGGGTCTATGCGCGGCGTGCGGAGGGCGTACCGGATCAGTTCACTGCCTGGCTCCACGCGGTGGAGGCCGAGTGTGAGACGCGGTGTGGCAAGCACCGTGAGGCGCTGAAGGCGATCGGGCGTGGCGAGGAGGCTCTCGGTGAGGGGGCCGATGTGGCGTTGCCTGAGTGGTTCGACTGGTTCTCGCCGGTGCGGCTGGCGGCGTTCAAGGGGAACACGCAGCTCAAGGCCGGTCACCTGCCGCAGGCCAGGGAGACACTGCTTCAAGTCCTGGGGCAGCTCTCCGACGAGGCCCGTAAGCAGCGCACGGTCGTGCTCGGCGACCTGGCCGCCGTCGAGGCCGCCGAGGGGAACCCTGAGGCGGCCTGCGCGCGGGCCATCGAGGCGCTGGATCAGCTCGCCGTCACCTGGTACGCGGCGGGGATGGAGCGGCTTCGCGATCTGCGGCGGTCCATGGATCAGTGGTCTGAGCTGGACTGCGTGATGGAGCTCGACAATCGCCTGTACGAGTGGCGGACCACCGTCAACGCGCTTCAGCGTTGAACGCCTGGATCTTTCCTGGCAGCTCGGCCAGCGAGTCGATGCGCATGGATGGGATGCGGTCGGCGTCGGGGTGCGATTGCTGAATCGTGCCCCAGGGGCCTCGGCGGATCAGGGCCGTGGGCATTCCGGCTGTGGCCGCCGGGAGGATGTCGTTGTCCAGGCGGTCGCCGACGTAGAGGATCTCGTTCACTTCGAACGGGACTGCTTCGGCGACGCGCTTGAAGAACTCTGGGTCTGGCTTCGACGCGCCCCAGTCGTCTGAGGTGCCGATGAGGTCGACGTCTTCTGAGAACAGAGTGCGGAGGATGTGACCTGCACGGACGGTCTGGTTGCCTGCGACGCCCAGCCACAAGCCTGTTGCGCGGAGTTCTGCTAGGGCTGGGCGGACGTCCTTGTACAGGTCGTCTTCGCTGAAGGTTTCCGGTTGTCCGGCTGCTGCGCGAGCTTCTCGTTGTTCGTAGAGGTCGAAGCCGGGGCGGAACAGCTGGAAGGTGTCCCGGTAGTCGCGGCCTTGGGCGATGACGGCGCCGAACATGGCGCTGAAGGTGTGGCGGGGGATGCCGAGCCAGTCGGCCCAGGTGCCGTATTCACGGCTCTCGTCGACCAGGCATTCGCCGACATCGAAGACAACAGCTTGGATCATGGCGGCAGCATATTCAGGGCCGCTCGGGTGATGACGCTCCGATCGGTGCCTCGTCGTCAGACAGCTCTGGGTTGGGGTCCAATACGGCAGTACAAGCCATGGAAGTCTTGTCCGGGAATGCGGTCATTCCGGCCCGTGACTCCAAGGGATGCTGCCTTTCCACGGCGTCGTTTGTCAGTGACAATTTGTCCAACGTGGAAATACTTACCCTCAGCGCTCGGCCGCCCGCACCGTTGATGCGCATCGAGGCGGAAGTACTAGGTGAGGCCCTCTCTGGAGAACGGTTGCTCCGCATGTTGTGCTTCCTTCGCGCAACGCGGGTGCTTAGTCCTGCCGAATGGGGGCATCATGGCTTCTCTTGTCGATTATCACAGATACCTCGGGGAGGGAGTCGTCCCCTCGTGAGGCTGGTTAACGCAGGTCAGGGCCTAGCTGTCCGTACAGAGACTCGACTTGCGCAAACCCCGACACCAGCGTTTGCGCAGGTCGGCGACGTTTGAGCAGCTCAGGAAGTCCAGTCCCCACGCCCGTGGGGGTGAACCGATTTTCTTCGGAAAGAGGAATGCACTTTTCGCCCAGTCCCCACGCCCGTGGGGGTGAACCTGTACTTGCGTCCTTACACGTGTTATTTGTCCGCCAGTCCCCACGCCCGTGGGGGTGAACCAGGCATGTCCCCCCATGATCGGATACAGGTATCCAGTCCCCACGCCCGTGGGGGTGAACCGGGCTGCGGCGCGCCGTGGTGGGCGGCGACCCCCCAGTCCCCACGCCCGTGGGGGTGAACCGGATCTCGGTGTGCCCACCATGGGTGGCGACATCCAGTCCCCACGCCCGTGGGGTGAACCGGCCACGCCGGGCTCCTGCACGATCGGCACCACCCAGTCCCCACGCCCGTGGGGGTGAACCGCTGGCCGCCTGGAGGCCCGCCGCGCCCGGGTGCCAGTCCCCACGCCCGTGGGGGTGAACCGGGTGTGGTGACGGCCGGTTGGGGGACCTGCCACCAGTCCCCACGCCCGTGGGGGTGAACCGACGGCCAGGACGTACGGGTCGGGGTTCTTCAGCCAGTCCCCACGC
>NZ_BAAGDO010000003.1:171648-497956 GCF_054661255.1 Herbidospora sp. RD11066 | reverse complement strand
CCGTGGGGGTGAACCGAGCCCTGTCCTCATGCATGCACTGAGGGCAAACCAGTCCCCACGCCCGTGGGGGTGAACCGACGGCCAGGACGTACGGGTCGGGGTTCTTCAGCCAGTCCCCACGCCCGTGGGGGTGAACCGAGCCCTGTCCTCATGCATGCACTGAGGGCAAACCAGTCCCCACGCCCGTGGGGGTGAACCGTCGAACCCGCCCCGGTCCTCCGGCTGGTTCCACCAGTCCCCACGCCCGTGGGGGTGAACCGTGCGGCGTAGTCCTGGACGAGCATCACGGGCCCCAGTCCCCACGCCCGTGGGGGTGAACCGACGGTGACGGTCGCGACGTCCGGCACCGTGGACCAGTCCCCACGCCCGTGGGGGTGAACCGGTCCGCTCGGTCTTGCCGACCATGAGCAACGGCCAGTCCCCACGCCCGTGGGGGTGAACCGGTTCCTGTTCCCGGCATCGACGAAGTGCCGTTCCAGTCCCCACGCCCGTGGGGGTGAACCGCCCGAGTAGTAGAGGAGGAACCCGGCCGCGTCCCGGTCCCCACGCCCGTGGGGGTGAACCGTCCTTGGGCTCCAGGCCAGCGGCGGCCAGCGCCCAGTCCCCACGCCCGTGGGGTGAACCGTGCGCAGCCACAGGGACACCGCCTACTACTACCCAGTCCCCACGCCCGTGGGGGTGAACCGGTGATTGTTGAGTTGCGGGATTCGTGCAGCCCCAGTCCCCTCGCCCGTGGGGGTGAACCTCAGCCTGACACCAGTCGATCATGTTGCGGATCCCAGTCCCCTCGCCCGTGGGGGTGAACCGTTAGGCAAAGGGCCTCAATCGGCTGCGCACATCCAGTCCCCACACCCGTGGGGGTGAACCGCACGTCCTGCGGCGCCTGGAGAAGCGCGGCCTCCAGTCCCCACGCCCGTAGGGGTGAACCGGTGATGGCGTTCGCTGGCGGCTCGGAGAACCACCCAGTCCCCACGCCCGTGGGGGCGAACCGCGTCCGGGTCGGGCTCGTCGGTCGGGGTTGTGACCAGTCTCCACGCCTGTGGGGGTGAACCAGTCCCAGACACCGCCCAGCCCAGACCCCACATCCAATTCCCACGCCTGTGGGGGGCGAACCGAAACGTCCATACCTGCTGCGGAGTCCAGACCACCAGTCCTCGTCGGGGTGAACCGCCAGGCGCTGGAGGCGGCGGAGGGACGACCGCCCAGTCCCACGCCCGTGGGGGTGAAGTGAGGCTCGTGTCGGCGATCGATGGGCCGCTCGGCCAATCCCCACGTCTGTGGGGGTGAACCGGGCGGCGGCGGTGAAACGACGGACCTTGAGCCCGAGTCCCCACGCCTGTGGGGGCGAACGTCGGCAGACGCGCGCACGATGAACTCAGATGCCCAGTCCCCGCGGGGGTGGGGGTTTGACTCTCTCTTGATCCTTACGACGTGTCTTCATGCATCCAGAGATGCTTCTGACCACCCCAAATGCTGATGTCGGCGTTTGGCGGATTTAATATTTTCCACCCCGAATTAGATTCCACATCCTCAATCCATAGAGACTCCAGGCAATCCGCATCTTCGTGGCGTATGCTCTCGCCAACTATGGGTGCCTCGCCTGATCGGACAGGGGGTGGTGCGAAAATGTCGCCAACACATGAAGGTGTAGATCTCTATTTGTGGGGACAGCCGCGCGGGCTCCTGTGGCCGTACCCGTTGATCTGCCACCTCCTCGACACTTCGGCGATGGCCATTTCTCTCTGGGATGGTTACATTTCTAATGGCCTGCAGAAGTGCTTCGCGACATCCCTGGGAGTTGACGCAGGTAGTGCGCGTCTACTTAGTTTCTGGGCCGGACTTCATAACATAGGAAAAGTCACCCCATGCTTCCAGCGGATGGATTCAGACGCCTATGAAAATCTCCGTGGATATTCGGAAGCCGCAGATGGAAAGCATCGTCACGATTTTGCGGACCGTGTCTGGTTAAGCTCGGCATTAAAAGATTTTGGCTACGACGCACGCCGCGCAACCAGCCCCGCGTTCATCGTCGCCCAACTGCTCGGCGGCCATCACGGCAGGTTCTTCCCTCGTGATCCCAATGAGTGTCGATACCCTCCGACCCGGCTCTTTCCGGAGCTCGGTTCGGGGAAGTGGGATCTCCAGCGCGAGGCCATGCTCCAGGCCGTCGAGCAGATCGTCGGCTCACCGCCGCCACCTGCCTCGATCCCAGCCGAATGCGCGGCTCTCGTCTGCGGCATCATGATCCTGGCCGACTGGCTAGGACAGCTATCTCATGGGCCGTCTGGCCTACCTGCCGGAACACTTCAAGTGCTCCCTTCAAATCTCCCTAGTTGCTCCGCGATGCAGGACTTTCACCGGCACGCCTCCGGCCAGTGACCTTCGCCCCAGGGCCGCGCAGTCCACAGTTTGTGCGGTCAGGGCTACAACCCCACTCCGTACGACCAGCATGCCCCACGTTTATAAGCGCGAGCCCAGCCGGAAATTCGGTCAACGAAACGATGTCCTGCGGTTCCTTCCGGCTGGGCAGGGATTTGGACCATGCAGAGCAAGGTGTCTTGAGACAAGGTGACACAGATACTTCCATAAAGTGGCCTGAACCCACCTTTTCTGGCGCAAGCGCTAACGCGGCTCGTGTGCGGGCGCCTCGTACTATGTTGATCGGGTGTCTTCAACGACACCCGTTATCTTGGTCTGAAGAAATGGACCGATGAGATCGACTAGAAGGTGGGCGACAGTCGTGCGCGTCAAACTAATCTTTCCGGGCAAAAAAGATGAAAATGCGACGTACTTCACCATCGATCGAATAGAGCGAATAATAATCCGAATCCTGATTGGGCTCTACACGATCTGATTTTAACGCGACCGGGTCACCCCCACCGGCGTGGGGAATTTGTCTTCAGCTGCGCCAGTTATCGGCACACCCCTAGGCGGGAATAGCTCGGAAGCTACGGTATCGAACCGACGGCAAACGCATATCTATATGCAAGATTTTCCCGAGGATGTAGTGCGTCATCACGAGCATGGATTCCTACAACAGTGCGCTGGCTCAGCGGTCCACAGGCACCCTCGGCCCGACAGGGGATCGTGTAGATTGCTCTACCATTATCTATCGATAGCATTTATGTAGAAAACGGCAGCGATCGCCCCATGAGGCCCGGAGGCGAAAATTAACTTAACGGCATTTTGGGGCAAAGCGACCAAATCCGACATGCACCCCCTGATCTGTCATGCGATCGACACGGCAGCAGTGACGGAGCTTCTCTTCGCAAAGCTCCTGACTTCCGGGATGGTGCGTGATCTCAAGAGGGCTTTTGCGCCGGTCGGCGATGCGCGGGTCTGGGTGGCGATCTTCGCGGGACTGCATGATCTTGGAAAACTGTCCCCAGCATTTCAAGCGCTACGCCGCGATCTCCTGGTCGATTGGCTGGACGAACCCATGGCCAGCAGGCTTCGCGCGATGCCTGATCGCAAGGAATTAGGTCAGCGAGTAGACACACCCCACGGTGTGCTGACGGCGATGCATGTCCAGCGCATCTTGTGTCAGTGGGGTGCTTCGCTTGAGGTCGCTCAGAATGTCGCGTACGCACTAGGGGGGCATCACGGCTTCTTCCCTCGCGCCGCAACAGTGATCGAGGCGCGTCAGAAGCGTCGGGATCATGGCGAAGCGCAATGGGCTGACTGGTGCGACGACTTCGTCGCCCGTTTGTTGCAGTTGCACGGTCTGGAACTGCCTTCGCCGTCGTCATGGGAGCGGGTGCGGCTTGATCTGGGTCTAGCTGTCACTTTGGCCGGGTTGACTGCGGCAAGCGACCAGATCGCATCCGACCCGGGGAATTTCCCGTATGTGGGGGCGCCGGTCGACCTCGACCTGTACGTGACTACGGCCCGCGATCAAGCTAAGTCAGCGGTTGAGCGTCTGAGATTGAAGACTTGGCGGCCACCGGAGGACACGAGCTTCGCCAGCCTTTTTGAAGAGGATGCGCGTCCCGTTCAACAGGTGGTTGAGTCGCTTGGTGACGCGCTGGCTTCACCGACCTTGTTGATCATCGAGGCGCCTACAGGCGAAGGTAAGACGAAGGCGGCCCTGCAGGCGGCGGCGCGGATGACTCGTCTCGCGGTTGACGCGGATGGCGCGTTGGGAATGTACTTCGCGAGCCCGACCAAGGCCACGAGCAATCAGGCGTATCGCGAGATCAAAAAGCTGCTCCAGTCTCATCAGCCAGATTTGGTGGTGCGGCTCCTGCATGGGAGCGCGGCCGAGGTCTTGGCCGCCGAGGACATCGAAGTCGCCGTTTCCCCCGTGAATGTGAGCTTGGACGAAGACGCCGCCGTTCAGGCCAAAGAACGCGAGTGGTTCAGGCGATATCTGGGACTGCTCGCGCCGATGGGAGCTGGTACGTGGGATCAGGTTCTGATGGCGGGGATTAGGTCCAAACATGTGTTCACCCGCATGACGGGGTTGAGCGGGAAAGTCGTCGTGATCGACGAGGTGCATGCCTTGGACACCTACATGTCGACGCTGCTGGACAGAGTCGTGCAATGGCTCGGTCTGCTCAACGTCTCGGTCATCTTGTTGTCGGCGACCTTGCCGGCCAATCGCCGCGACCAGCTCATATCCAGCTGGCGCGCTGGACTGGGCGCCGATGAACTTGACGATCACCAATACGAGCCTGCGTCCGCCTATCCCCGCATCACTTACGCCACGTCGGACGCGGTCAAGGTGGTTCCTGCCGGGGTGAGTCCTTTGAACAGCGCTCGGCTGGCCCGCCTGGAGGCGGTTCCCGATGAAGAACTGGTGGACTGGCTCATCGGCAAGGTCAGGGAAGGAGGATGCCTTGCTGTGGTCCACAACCTGGTACGTAGGGTCGAGCAGACTCACGCGGCGTTAGAGGAGGCGATAAAAGAGTTGCCTTTGGACGAACGTCCAGAATTGTTCGTCATCACCGGTCAGTTGACGCAGAAGGCTCGACATGAGGTAGAGGAGCAACTACGGGAGCGGTTCGGCCCTCCTCTGAGCAATGAATCAGATAAACAACGTCGGCCACTCCGGGCTATCGTCGTGGGGACGCAGGTGCTGGAGTCGAGCCTCGACCTCGATTTTGATGCACTAGTTAGTGATCTTGCACCGATCGACAGCATCATTCAGCGAATGGGACGCGTGCAACGTCACGGCGATGTCCACCAGCGCTTCACGCATCTGGCCGAACTATGCCTGGCGATCACGGGTGTTCAGGAGACCCCGCAAGGGCCAGTGCTCCCGTTGTACACGGGTTCGATTTATCCGCGTGCTTTGACGTGGCGTACCTGGGCTGTCCTACGGGAGCGTACACATTTCCGGTCGCCGGAGGATGTTCCTCAGCTGATCGAGCAGGTCTACGGTGAACGCCCAGTTTCTTATCCGCCTGGATGGCGCCGCACGGACACCGCAGAGAAGCAGTGGGCCCGAAAGCAGGACCGCCAAAGTGCGGACGTGCGCGTGATCTATCTGCCGTTGCCGACACCCGACCGTTCGCTCAAAGACATGACCGTTCAGCCGACGCAAGCAGGGCGAACACGCTCCAAGAGCGGAGCGCCTGACCGTGGATGACTCCATAGAGATGGTTTCTGCGGTCGCCGAAGTGGTGGTCTTACAAGAAACGTCGACGGGTGTGGTGCCTGCCGAGGGCAGATCTCGCGTCGATCTGAACGACGAAACTCCTCTCCCGATCGACCTGATCGTCCAGTGTCTGGACTCCTGTGTCCGGCTGATCGCACCGATGGACGTGCCGTACGGGTTGGTCGATGCGGTTAAGCGGCGGCCGGTCCCGTCGGCTTTCGCCGCTACCTCACAGCTGAGCCGGCAGCGTGCCTTGGTCTTTCGCGACGGCGAATGCCTAGTGGAGGGCTATCGACTGCGCTATTCACGACTTTTCGGCGTGCTCGTCGATGATCTCCCTGACGCCGGGTGACTCCTCGCGGGAGTATCTGCTTCGGACTGATGCACAGAAAGGCGCACATGTGATCTTTGACCTGATGGGGGAGCCATGGCTGCCGGTCGAGCGGCAAGACGGCACTAGCGGCTATGTGGGGCTGAAAACCTTGCTGCTGGACGCTCGCGGATTTCGACGGCTGGCGGCCGAGACTCCCACGATGACCGCTGCGCTTTATCGGCTCGTTCTGGCTTTGGCGCATCGAATCTACGGCCCCGGGGACGCCAAAGCTTGGCGTGAACTCTGGGAAAAGGGGTTCACGGCCGAGCCGTTGATGACCTATCTGGACCGGTACGGGACTCGGTTTGACTTGTTCGACGCCGAACGACCGTTTCTCCAGTGCCCACCGCTTGCCGTATGCCCATCGTCGACCATCACCAAGCTCGTGCTCAACCGGTCGACGGGCAACAACGTGACCTTGTTCGATCACACCACCTCCACCGATCAGGTCACACTGGACCCGGGTCAGGCAGCTCGATGGCTGGTGACGGTACATGCCTACGATCCGGGCGGCACCAAGACCCCGTTCCGTACCATCAAGTCCTCCAAGCGGGGGCTGGCGAACTACTTTGGCGTTGTGATCGTGGAGGGCGGAACGCTCCACGAAACGCTGATGCTCAACATGCCGATCTACAAGCCCAACCACGAGAAGCCTCGGGCCACGTCCATTCAGGACCGGCCTGCGTGGGAATCCAACGCCTTCCCCAACCCTGAACCAGACCGGCGCCCTTCTCTGGGATGGACTGATCTGCTGACCTGGCCCGCCCGCCGCATCCTGCTTCTGCCGCAGCACAGTGCAAGCGGGACTGTGGTCGATCGGGTCGTGATCACTCCCGGATCGGAACTGTACGGAGAGTTGGCCGACATCGAGCTGATGTCAGCCTTTCGTCGCCCGCCACCCAAAACCAAGCGGAGCAAGTGGGAAGACTTCCGCCCTCTGCGCCTGGACGAACGGCGCGGGGTGTGGCGGCATACAGAAACGCTCCTGTTGGCCGGCGACGAACAACTACGGCGCCGCCCTGAAGCCCTGGAACACCTAGCGGAACTGGTCGAGGGCAAGCTCATCGACGAGGCCACCGTCTATACGTTGCGTGTATTCGGTCAACGGCTGGGATCGCAAGCAGCAGTGGTGGCCTCTTGGACGGAGGACGCAGTCGCGGCGCCTGTGGCGCTATTGCGTGCACAGCATGCGTCCGTCGGGCCGATCATCGGTCATGCCGTCGACCTGGCCGATCAAGTGGCCGGCGCTCTGCGGGAGATGGAGAGCGCCTATGCGGCTGCCATGAAGACTGACCGCGACGGCACCATCGACCTGCCTTTCTGGACCCGCCTGCCTGAACTGTTCGATCGGTTTCTTCGCGCCCTCAGCGAGGCCCGCGTCAACCAGCAATCTGAGGCTCCGGTCATCCGAATTTGGGCTGACGACGTCAGCAAGCTGGCCACTTCTACCGCGGACAGGTGGGCTTACGGCTCTCCACGAACCGGCCGTCACCTGTCCGAAGCGGGACGAGCATTCGGCCGTTTCACCGGCACCTTGTCCCACGTCACCAAGGTGTTCACGGCGAAAGCAATCGGGTTCAGCACAGAGGAGGCCCTCACGTGACAGCTCAGGACCCAAACAAAACAGACGAGACCCGTGAGCGACGACGCAGGTTCGTCGGACACCTCTATGGGTTGCACACCAAGCTGGAGGTCGGGAACGCGCACCAGGTGTCGGAAGCCAGACGAACCCTCGCGCGGCTGCGCCGCTCTCTCGGCGGCCTGCGCTACGAAGCTGACGCCTACGCCATCGTCTTCCCCTTCGACCCGCCGCCATCCGAGCAGAAGGCGTGGATCCTGATCGCAGGTCTGTTCGCGCTGCATCCGCAGCCGCGCCCTCGCAACGCGTCCGGCAACGGATTCCGATCCCTGGGCACGTCGATGCGAGACCTCGTCGCGGAACGTGCCTCTGCGGAACGTCGCTTTGTGCAACTGCTGGCCGTCGATCAGGCGTCGCTACCGCACTACCTGCGGCAAGCGGTCCAACTGCTGAGCACCGACAGCATCCCGCTCGACTACGGCCGACTCTTGGACGACCTGGTCACACTCTTGCGCGAACACGCGGACCCTGAACGCGTCCACCGCATCCGCCTGAACTGGGCCCGGGACTTCCACCGTCCACGCCCCGCTCGTTCTCCTGCCGCGCCCGGCAGTTCCCCCGACCTCTAACTCTCACGGAGCATCCTGTGATCATTGAACTCCATCTCCTGCAGTCGTTCCCCGTCAGTAACCTCAACCGTGATGACACGGGGCAGCCCAAGACGGCGACCTTTGGGGGCGTCACGCGAGGCCGGATCTCCAGCCAAAGCCTCAAGCGGGCGGCCCGCCAGACTTTCAACGAGTACGGCCTGAGCCGCGACGAAACTGGAGTGCGCACCAAGCGGCTGCAGGAGAACGCGGTCGAGATCCTCACGACACAACACGGCCGCGATCCGGAGACCGCCAACAACGTCGTGATCTGTGGACTGGAAGCACTCGGATTCGGAGTGGACCCCAACACCCGGCTCACTCAGTACCTGCTCTTCGTAGGCCGCCAGGCGTGCGAACTCCTGGCCGACTTCTGCCAGCGCGAATGGGATCGGCTTGAGCACGCCGCAGCTGAAAGGGCGAAAGCCCGCGCCAAGCAGAAAACCACAGACGATGACGGCACCGACGAAGCCGCCGGCGGTAAGGCCAAGAAGATCAAGCCCTCCAAGAACGACCTGGCCGAGGCGAAACGCATCCTGGACGCCGCCAAGGTCGCCGACGTGGCCCTGTTCGGCCGCATGATCGCCGATAACAAAGATTTCAGCGTTGACGCGGCGTCCCAGGTCGCCCATGCCCTGTCCACTCACGCGGTCGTCAACGAGTTCGACTACTACACCGCAGTAGACGACCTCAAGCCGCAGGACCAGTCCGGCGCGGACATGATCGGCACCGTCGACTTCAACAGCGCCTGCTACTACCGCTACATCAACCTCGACCTAGACCAGCTTGCCCGTAACCTTGGCAACGACGCCGACCTGGTCACCCGTACAGCCCGGACCTGGTTGTATGCCTTCATCCACGCTGTCCCCAGCGGCAAGCAGAACTCCATGGCGGCCCTCACCCTGCCCGACACCCTCATCGGCGTGGTCCGTCAGCGAGGGGCGTGGAATCTCGCCAACGCGTTCCTGCGCCCGGTATCCGGTAACGACCTCATGACCCTTTCCACTAGTCGCCTGGTGGAGCACTTGGCTCAGCTCCGCCAGTTTTACGGTGGTAACGACATCACCGCGGTGACCGCAGCCTCCGTGACCGGCACCCTGGACGGCCTGCCCGAGAGCGAGCGGGCGGCCTCGCTTGAGGCGTTCACCAGCCGCATCCTGTCGGCGGCCAAGGTCTGACCGACGATGACGCTCAGCCTGGCACTCAGCCTGGACGCACCCATGCAATCGTGGGGCATCAGGTCACGCTTCACTACCCGCGACACAACAACCGAGCCCACCAAATCTGGCGTCGTCGGCCTGCTCTGTGCCGCGATGGGCGTCCCTCGCGAGGACACCGAGAGCCTGCGCGACCTGGCTGCCCTGCGGATGGGCGTACGCGTCGATCGCGAAGGAATTCTCGAGCGTGACTACCACACCACGCAGAACGTCCCCACCACCGCAGGGACTGGCCACCGCACTGTCGTCAGCCAGCGCTATTACCTGTCCGATGCGCTCTTCCTCGTCGTCCTCACCGGCGACAGTGATCTGCTGGCCCAAGCTGCGGATGCCATCCAGCGCCCTCACTGGCCACTTTGCCTCGGGCGCCGGGCATTCATCCCCACACGACCACTGATCACCAACGGTGTCGACCAAAAACTCCGCGCTGGCGCTGGCCTACAGGCACATCCGCTGGAGACCGTCCTACAACGGCATCCCTGGCTGGAAACCCGGCCCGTGGCGCACGAGCGTGAACTCACTGCCATTGGCAAAGGCGAGACCAGCACGCTACGTACCATGATCGACTGTGAATCCTCCGCAGAGGGAGCGGAGCCGCGCCACGACCAACCCGTGTCCTTCGTCCGTGGCGGCCGGGAATTCGCCGTCCGCTCGGTGCTCCGCGGACACGTGCCCCTCACCCAGGAATTGATCGCAGCAGGAGAAGGCAGTGTTCCTGAGCAAGCTCACCATTGATCCGACCTCGCGACATTTCCGCCGCGACTATGCCGACATCCATGAGATGCACCGCACGGTGATGTCGGCTTTCCCCGATGTCGAAGGCGACGTCCCAGCCAGGCAAGCCCACGGAGTGCTCTGGCGGCTGGAGCAGAACGACCAAGGATTTCGGCTGTACGTCCAGAGTCGCACCCAGCCGAGCTGGTCGTCCCTGCCGAACTACTACCTCACCGAACCCCACCAGGTGCGGGACATAGCCACCGTGTTCGATGCCATCACGGGCGGCAACAAGTTCGCGTTTCGCCTAGTCGCCAACCCCACTCGGGCCGTCAAAAGAGACGAGAAGCAGCAACTCGAACGAGCTCAGGCTGGTAAACGGGACCAGCCTCGTCACGTCGTCCTCCACGCACCACAGCAACAGGTCGAATGGCTGATCCGCCAAGGAGAACGATGCGGCTTCGTGGTTCCTGCTGGCAGGAACGGCCGACCCGATCTCGCGCCCTATCCGGCGTTCCGGACTCAAGGGCAGTCGCAGGTCGAGAGCCGTATCAACCGCATCGTGATCGATCAGGTCCGCTACGACGGCCACCTCATCGTCACTGACTCGGTGCAATTCGCCAAGGCTCTCGGCGAAGGCATTGGCCGAGCCAAAGCCTACGGTTGCGGCTTGATCAGCCTTGCCCCGCCTAAGGCCTGAAATGCTGCGCCGGGCTGTCGGGCCCGTCTGCTAAATGCACCCATGCAGGCAAAAGCAGGCTTCACGTGTGACTCCCATAGAAACGTAATCCATTCCCATGCCGAAACGGTGAACTCGCCCCCAGCGACGGGCTGACCGTCTGATCGACGTGGCCCAAAGGCTCGGGGCGGACCAACAAGGCCGCATTGACCGACTCAGTCAGTTCTGGTCTCTACTCTCATGAGGGTGGATCTTGAAAATTCAAGAGAGAACCCAAATTTCGCCTAGCTCCTGCCTCCGCGAAGAAAGTCGTACAGCTGACGCACGAGGACTGAGTCCAATGTGGGGCGAGCCGCTGGGGTGAACCGTCATTCGGCCGTACCACGTCTAGCTCGACGGGCTGCTCCCCATGCTCGGGGGTGAACCCGGCGCGGCCCCGACGGAGGGTCGCGCTCTGGGGCTGCTCTCCACGCCTGTGGGGGTGTACCGGTGGCGGCTCCGCGGCGGAGTCGCATGATCTCCTGCTCCCTACACCCGTGGGGGTGAACCGCGCCCTTGCCGCATAATCGCTCACGCCTGGACCTGCTCCCCACGCCCGTGGGGGTGAACCGTCGCTTGCACCCGCGATCCACCGTCGCCGCCGCTGCTCCGCACACCTGTGGGGTGAACCGGCGATCACGGCTGCCGACCTGTACGCGGAGCTCCGCTCCCTATGTCCGTGGGGGTGAACCGCAGGCTGAACGGTGCCCACAGCAGTTGACACGCCAGTCCCCCGCCCATGGGGGTGAACCGTCCGTCCGTGACCAGTGCGCCATGACGCCAGCCCAGTCCCCATGCCCGTGGGGGTGAACCGCGCCGGACATCTACCTGGACACATGCCCGCAGCCAGTCCCCACGCCCGTGGAGGTGAACCGGACGGACTGACCGTCCGAGAGCTGGCCGCCCGCCAGTCCCCACGCCTGTGGGGGTAAACCTTCATGAGCCACGGCACCACCACGAACCCCAGCCCAGTCCCTACGCCCGTGGGGGTGAACCGGTGTCGGAGATGATGTTCGCCGAGACGCCCGTCCAGTCCCACGCCTGCGGGGTGAACCGTTGGGCCTGAGCTTGCCGAACAGAGCGCCGTTCTGCTCCCCACGCCCGTGGGGGTGAACCGACGTCGAGTGGATCAGCTTTGCGTCGTGGACGCTGCTTCCCATGCCCGTGGGGGTGAACCGGGCTACTGGCTTTGAGCATCATGGACGACGAGTTGCTCCCCACGCCCGTGGGGGTGAACCGGTTCCGCCCTGCGTTTCGAGCGGCTCGCCCCACTGCTCCCCACGCCCCGTGGGGGTAAACCCGTCCAGATGGCCACGATAACGGCCATGACCAGCTGCTTCCCACGCACGTGGGGGTGAACCGTCGCTAAACAGGAATGCATGCGGTCATATATGCTGCTCCCCGCGCCCGTGGGGGTGAACCGGACGCCTCAGGTTATGTCCCGTGTGTGGCGAGCTGCTCCCCACGCCCGTGGGGGTGAACCGGAGCTGATGGCCTTCCGTTCGGGAGAGTGATCTGCTCCCCACGCCGGGGGGTGAACCGCTTCAGGACTGGGGCGACCGCGCGGACAGGGCCTGAACCCCATGCCTGTGGGGGTGAACCGGTCAGTCGCAGGGCCTCCTCCCAGAACTCCCCCTGCTCCCCACGCCCGTGGGGGGCGCGAACCGGTCTGGGCGTCACCGGCAGAGGTAGTGCTGGTCTGCTTCTCACGTCTGTGGGGGTGAGCTGTTGGATACGAGGCTGTCTGCGGCGTCGGACACCTTCTACTGCGCTCGCTGAAGTGAATCGGGCGCGGCGAGTAACCTGGTCCATATGCCCGTGTGAGCGAGGCTTGGACCGACGGCTCATTGCACACGGCAAACTCTGCACCGCTGCCGCGCTCTGGGCTCGTGCCCCATTTGCGACATGATCTTGATGTCGCTGCTGCTCAGGCGGGCGTAGTGGCTGGTTAATGATGGTGCCCGCCTAAGATCGGCGGCAGTCTTGAAAACCGCTAGGGGCGGTGACGTTCCTCGTGGGTTCGAATCCCACGCTCTCCGCCTCGCTTGGAATCATGGTCCGGTCGGCTGTTGATCACCGGGTCCGGCGACGCCCTGGCTCCTCGGGCACCGGCCAAGAAATCCCCTTTATTCGCTTGGGATCCGTAATGGATTCGGTAAATCGGTATGGGCTCAGTTGTCGATGTTGAGTACACATGAAGGGAAGAAAGGCTTTCTGACCCACGAACGCACCGACGTTGGCGCCGGACGTGTGAGTTCAGAGGACGGAGGGCGCGCAGGTGGTGAGTTCGAACCATGGGCGCGGCAAGGCGTTCAGGGTGACGCAGCCGCATACCGGGGAGCCCGCCGCCCCCTTTTCGGCCACACCGGCCGCCGTGAACGAGCGGTGGCTGCTCGCGGTGAGCGAGCCGGGAATCGGCCGGCTCGCCCTGCGGGCGCGTGAACGGCTCAACCTGCTCTGCGACGCCGGTTCCCACATCGGCACGTCACTGGACGTGACCCGGACCGCCGAAGAACTGACCGAGATCGCCGTCCCCCGGTTCGCCGACTACACCGGGGTCGACCTGTACGAACGGGTGCTGCGGGGACAGGAGCCCACCGGCCCCGACGAGAAGCTTCGCCGGGTCGCCCTCGCGGGCATTCGGGAGGGCTCGGGTCTGCATCCGGTGGACGCGCCGATCCAGCTGCTCGCGTCCACGCCGCAGGCGCGCAGCATGGCCACCGGGCAGCCGGTGATCGAACCGGTGCTGTCCACCGACATCGGGTGGCTGGCGCAGGATCCCGAACGGGGCCGGAAAGCCTGTGAGCACGGGATCCACTCCCTTGTGGCGGTGCCGATGCGGGCCCGCGGGATGACGCTCGGGGTGGTCAGTTTCTACCGTTGCGCGGCCAGGAACACGTTCGAGGAGGACGACCTCGCCCTGGCCGAGGAGCTGGTCAACCGCGCGGGGGTGTGCGTCGACAACGCCCGCCGCTATACGCGCGAACGTGCGATCACCAGCGAACTCGAGGATGCGACCACGTCGCTGCGGCATTCGCTCGACCACCAGCGGCGGTTCACCGCCGACGCCTCCCACGAGCTCCGCACTCCGCTGGCGGGGCTGCGGATCCAGCTGGAGGAGGCCCAGCTCCACCCTGATCAGACCGATCTCGCCGACCTGCTCCGCCACGCGCTGACCGATGTCGACCGGCTCCAGGCCATCCTCACCGACCTGCTCTCGCTGGCCGGGAGCGAGGCCCGCCCGCCCACCGCCCTGGAGGCCGTGGACCTGGCCGAACTCGTCGAGGCCGACATCGCCCGCCGGATCGGCGATGCTCACCCGGTGCGGCTCGATCTTGAGCCGGGGGTGCTGGTGGACGCCGTCCACATTCAGATCTGCCGGGTGCTGAACAACCTGCTGAACAACGCGCAGCGGCACGCCACACGCGGCATCACGGTGGCGGTGCGCCGCACCGGCGACATCGCGGAGCTCAGCGTCACCGACGACGGGCCGGGCGTCCGGGCGTCGGAACGCGAGCACATCTTCCAGCCTTTCACCCGGCTGGACAGCGCCCGCAGCCGCGATCGCGGCGGCACCGGGCTCGGCCTGGCCATCGCCCGCGACATCGCCCGCGCCCATCGCGGCACTCTCCACGTCGAGGACGCGGTGCCCACCGGGGCGCGCTTCGTTCTCCGCGTCCCATTGTCCGGGACGTGATTCTTTACCCCGCCTAGGTATTAACTCGCGCAACTCGGATTTATCGTGACATGTTGCGAGACCCTGGAGTTGAATTGAGCAGACAATCTGCGGATAAGGCGGTACGCCTACCGATCCTGAATTCGTGGCGGCGTTGTCAGGACGCCGGGCTGAACCCTGCCGCCGTCAAAGTGCGCCTGCTCGACGACCTGGATCTCGACAGTGTCCTGGCCCGCGCGGCCCAGCCCGTGCTCGACCAGGTGCAGATCGCCATCGCCGACACCCCCTCGGCGATGTTCCTGAGCGACGCGTCCGGAGTGCTGTTCCGGCGCGTCCTGGGTGACACGGCGATGCGGAGGGCGGTGGACGCCCACGGCGTCCTCCCCGGCTTCAGCTACGCCGAGTCGGACATCGGCACCAACGCCATCGGTTCGGCTCTGATGGACGGGCGCACCTACCAGGTTCTGGGGGAGGAGCACCTCTGGGAGGAGTTCCAGAAGTACGCCGCCGTGGGAACCCCCGTGCTCAACCCGCTCAGCGGGCGGGTGGAAGGCGCCGTGGCCATCGCCGCTCTGAGCGAGCGGATGGACACGCGGATGACGGAGATGGTCCGGCGGACGGCCCGTGAGGTCGAACAGAGCCTGCTCGACCTGAGCACCGCTCGCGAGCGGGCCCTGTACAGGCAGTTCCTGGAGTCGGCGGAGGCGGGCGAAGCCGCCACGCCCATGCCTCCGGAGCTGTCCCAACGTGATCGGCTCGCCATGGAGAACGCCGCGGTGAGCCTGGTGGCGCAGGGGCAGGAGGCGGTGATGGAGATCACCCTTTCCGACGGCCGTGTCGCCACGGTCGTCGCGCAACTGGTCACCGGCCCCACCGACCTGGCCGGCATCGCCGTGGAGGCGTGGCTCGCCTGACGCCGGTCACCTTTGCGACGTGGCGGCGCGGCCGAGGCGGAGGGCCGAGATGAGGAAGAAGACGCCGCCGGGGATGGCGTAACCGGCCGCGTTGGTCAGGGTCGGGCCGGGCGCGCCCGCCGCGAGGATGAACGACGCACCGGCGAGCACTGAGATGCCGCCGCTGATGATCATCGGCCACTGGCCGCCCATCGTGCGCCGGGTGACCCCCACGAGCAGCTGGACCAGCCCGGCCACGATCGCCCAGGCGCCCCACACCCGCAGGACCGCCGGGATGCCCGACGCGCTCGCGACGGCCACGCCGACGGTGGTGGCCAGGCTGATCGCGATGTTGACGTACAGGAGCGTGGGTGAGCCGGTGCCCCGTGACGCGCGGGCGTCGACGACGGCGGCGGCGACGTCGAACAGCGGGTAGAGCACGAGCAGGGTGACCGCGAGGGGGCCCAGTTCCGAGGCGGTCGTGAACATCGCGAGGGCCCAGACGATGGCGAACGCGAACCGGACGAAGTACAGCCGCCGTAGCGCGGACGCGGTCGCGGAGATGCCGGGCGAAGCGGCGATGGCGCTCATGGGGGATCCTCTCGACGGGAGACAGAACGTTCTGTCTCGTCGAAGCCTGGCAATTCAGCTCGAAACTGTCAAGACCGAACGTTCTACCTACTAGGATCGGGGCATGCGCAGTCCCACCGGCGGCCGGCCGTCCGAAGCGCGGTCCCGGCTGCTCGACACGGCCATCCGGCTCTTCTACATGGAGGGCATCCACTCCGTCGGCATCGATCGCATCGTCGCGGAGGCCCAGGTGACGCGGGCCACCCTCTACCGGCACTTTCCCGGCAAGGAAGATCTCGTCCTCGCCTACCTGAACGAGATCGACCAGGCCATGCGCGCTCAGGCCGCGCAGGCCGTGGGCGCCGGGCTTCCGGCCGCCGACTCCGTGAGGGCCCTCGGCCGGGCCATCGCCCAGGGGATCGAGTCGCCCGGCTTCCGGGGCTGCGCCTTCCTCAACGCCGCCGCCGAATATCCCGACGTCGAGTCACCTGTCCGGAAGGCCGTGCTCGCCCATCGTGAGTGGTTCCTGGAGACCGTCACGGAGTTGCTGGCCGAGGTCCGGGAGGCGGGCGCCGGGCCCGCCGCCCGTCATTTCGTGATGCTGCGCGACGGCGCCATGGCCGCCGGGTGCCTGTTCGACCCGGTGCTGGTCACCGACACCTTCCTGCGCGGAATCGAGGGGCTCCTCCAAGCCCATACCGCCGACGTCGGTTAGACGGCCATTTGGGCCTGGTTGGCGGTGGAGATCACCGTGGTCCTCTGGGCGGAGGTCATCAGGCCCGCCGTGACCCACTCGTTCGCGGTGCTCGTCACGGCGGAGACGAACTGTGATTTGTTCGCGAAGGGCGCCTTGCTCCACAACGCGTCGAGGAACGTCACCCCATCCGCCCGCGCGCGATTCGCCACGCCGGAGTCGATCCGGGCGAAGACGATGTTCGTCTCCACCCGCCGGAAGTAGGCGTGGTAGCGGTCGGTGTTGTTGATGTAGAGCGGAACCAGAGGCAGCCCGTTCGCCGTGAAGCTCATCGTTCCGGTGGACGTCACCGCACGGGCCAGGTCCCCGGACAGGGTGAAGTCGCGGTAGAAGGAGAACTGGCGCATCGTCGTCTCGGTGCTCTTGGCGACCATCGGCACCGGGCCGTAGGCGATGCTCTGGGTCGTCGGCACGTCGAGCGCCTTCTCGATCCGCAGCGAGAACGGCATCGTGATCCTGATGACGTCACCGCTCGCCCACTGCCGGTCGATCGTGACATAGGTGCCCGGCGTGGCGGTGAGCTGCTGGGTCGTCCCGTTGACCTGGACCGTGAAACCCTTCTGCACCCAGTACGGAACCCGCAGTTTCACCACCAGCCGGCCGGTGCCCGCCACCGTCAGGGTCGTCACCCCCGCCGGGTTGGTGGGGTAGTCGGTGGCCTGCGTGATCACGAAGCCCTTCTCCGGCCAGGTGAGCTGCGAGGCCATGTAGAGGTTCACGTACAGCGTCGAGCCGTCCACGGACCGGAAATAGATCGAGTCCTGGAATTTCGTGTGGCTTTCCAGGCCGGTGCCGCCGCAGCACGTGCCGAGGTTGCCGTAACTGCGGGCCGCGCCCGGCCTCATGGGGATGAAATACGTCAGCTGCGGATTCGAGGTGCTGCTGGTGTTCTGGCGGGAGGCGAGGATCTGGCCGTACAGGGCGCGTTCGTAGTACTGCATGTATTTCGGGTCGGCGGTGTGGAAGAACAGCGACCGGCTCAGTTTGAGCATGTTGTAGTTGCAGCAGGTCTCGGCGTTGTTCGTGCCGAGGGTGCCCACGATGACGCCGCGGGCGCCGAAGAGTTCGCCGTTGTCGGTCGGGCCGGCCAGGCCGCCGTCGGTGAAGATGCGGTGCGGTACGACCATGTCCCAGAAGTTCACGGCGGCGGTGAAGTAGTCGCGTGACTGGTTCTGCTCGAAGAGGGACACGTAGCCGATGAACTGGGGGATGTGCTGGTTGGCGTGTTTCCGGTTGAGGGTGTCCTGCTTGGCGACGCTGGCCGCCAGGAGCGTGGTGTTGTCGAAGCACTTGGCCGTGGTCAGATACTCCGGCTTGCCGGTGAGGGCGTAGAGGTCGGCCATCACGGTGTTCATGCCGTTGTACTCACCGGCGATGTAGATCGCCCACATGCGGTCGAGCTGGGCGCGGGACAGGCGGCCCAGTCGGCTGTACACCCAGTCGCCCATGCGCAGCACGATGTCGCGGGCCTGCGTGTTGCCGGCGTACTGGTAGGCGTCGAGCAGGCCCCGCATGATCATGTGGCAGGTGTAGTAGGGCGCCCAGATCGTGGGATAGGTCGTGTACTGCTCCAGCTGGATGAACTGGGTCTCGGGGTAGGCGGCCAGGAAGCCGGTGTGGCTCGGGCCGCCGGGCTGGCCCACTCTCGCGGCCAGCGCGTTCTGGCACTGGCCGAGCGCGGTGACCATGTAGTCGACCTTGTTCTTGTAGAACACGTCGCCGGAGCCCGCGTACGCCAGGGCGAGGGCGCTGAGGAAGTGGCCGCTGTAGTGGCCGCGCAGGTTGCCGGTCGCGTCGTCCCAGCCGCCGGGGGGCTGGGCGCCCAGGGCGTCCAGGCCGGCGTTGTTCCTGAAGTTGGCCAGCATGCGGTCGGCCGAGTAGTTCCTGAGGAAGTTCAGGACCCGGTCGCGGTTGGCGGTGAACAGGCTCGTGCTCAGGGTGACCTGGCTGTTGGTGAACGGCCGCACGATCCAGCTGGCGGGAACCGGGGGGTCGTTCTGGGGTAACGCGGCCGCGGCCTGGGCCGGTGCGGTGAAGGCCGCCAGGGCGGGTGGGGTGGCGGCGGCCAGCATCGCCAGTCGGAGCGCCTCGCGTCTGGGCACGATCGCGGTCATTGCACGGTCCTCTCCGTGGAATGTTAACGTTAACATTTCTGCCGGAAATGAGTACGCGTCGTACAGGGTGAAGAGTCACATCGGCTCAGGTGGAAGGCTGCATACTTCATTCCAGGCCCATATTTCGGGAGTGTTAACGATCCCATTGAGCTCGTCAAGGGCCCGGAGGATTTCTCCCCCGGGCCCTTGACGGACTAGCGCGGGACGCGCCCGAGGTAGCGGAGCAGGTCGTCCGTCGCAGGGCCTTCCGGCCCCTCGACCACGGCGGCGTAGGCGCCCCACTGGCGCAGCGGCTCGACGATCTCCCGGGCGGCGGTGAGGAGGTGGCCCGCGAGTTCGTCGTCGAGCGGCGACGGCTGGCCGGTGGCGATCGCGATGTCCCACGCGTGCACGGCGGCGTCGAGGGCGGCCATCACCGCGGCGATCGGGGTGGGCAGGTCGCCGTGCGGCAGCGGGGTCGGGACGGTCTCGGTGCCGTCGGGCACCGTCGCCCACGCCGCCGCGGTCTGCTCGATGGCGTCGCGCACCAGTTCGGCCGCCGTGGCGCTCTCGATGGCGCCGGACGGCGTGAAGGGGTCATAGGCAGGGCCGTTGCCGATGCCGAGCAGCTTCGCGTAGGCGAGCTGGTCGGCCGCCGCGTGCTGGATCACCTGGGTGACGTTCCAGTCCGAGCACGGAGTGGCGTTGCTCCACTGGTCGTCGCGGATGCCCGCGACGGTGTGCTCCAGGGCCTTGTACGAGCCGGACAGCACCTCACGCCAGACCGGCTGCAGGGACGTGACGGCGGGGGTCGCGTTCATGATGTCGCCTCTCGGTTTGCTGTTCCGCTTGTGAGATCAAAACTATGGGTCAATTAGGCTGTTTTCCTTCCTAATAGATCGGCGATCACGATGGCTCCCACGACGACCAGGGTGCTGCGGCTGCTGTCCCTGCTGCAGGATCGGTCGCAGACCGGCCGTGAGCTGGCCGAACAGCTCGGCGTCACCGAGCGCACCCTGCGCCAGGACATCCAGCGCCTGCGCGAACTCGGCTATCCCGTGTACGCCGCACGCGGCGCGGTCGGCGGCTACCGCATCGGCCAGGGCGCGAAGATGCCCCCGCTGCTGCTGGACGACGATGAGGCGGTGGCCGTCGCGGTGGTCATCGGCCTGGCCGAAGACGGCTCCACCGGGATCGCCGACATCGACGTCAGCCTCACCCGGGCGTTCGGCAAACTCCAGCGGATCCTGCCGAAACACCTGCAGCGCAAGGTGTCCGCGCTCCGGTCGGCGACCGCCGTCGGGCCCGCCACGATCGGCTCCCGCGAACCGGACGCCCCGGTGCCCGCCGCCACCCTCACCGTCGTCGCGAGCGCGATCCGCGACGGCGCGACCCTGATGGTCACCCGCGACGATGTCGAGACCGAGGTGGAGCCCTACCGGCTGATCAGCTGGCGGCGCCGCTGGTTCCTGGTCGCCTACGACCTCGGCGACCACGCCTGGCGGGCGGTGCCCGTCGCCGGCCTCAGCGAGGTCCGCGCCGGGTCCCGGCGATTCGCCGCCCGCTCGCTACCGGACGACGACCTCGTCGCGTTCGTCCTCCGTGAGGTCGCGCAGACCGGCTGGAAGGTGCAGGCCCGGGTCACCGTCCTGGCCCCGGCGGAAACGGTGATCGCCCGGATCAACCCGGCCGTGGGTTTCGTCGAGGCGGTCGATTCTCAGACGAGTGTGCTGGTCACCGGCGCCGACGCCCTGGAAACCATCGCCATTTATCTGAGCATGCTGATGATGGATTTCCGCGTCGACGGGCCACCCGAATTGGTGGCCCATATTCGCACCATCGCCCGCCGTTATACCGAGGCCCTGCCCGATATCGAGATGTGATGTTTGACGTGTGCACCGCGCGCCCCGGTCGACCGTCAACCACACGATTATCTTCAGCACCACTTTTCACGGAAGGAAGTTCAGTGGCTATCAGGTTGCCGGGCGGACGCTCGATCGGGATTCTCACCGTTGGCGCGCTCGCGGGTTCGATTTTCGCCGTCGGAGGCATGGCGACCGCTTCTTCGGCTGCTGACACCGTCATCTACGCCTGCGTCCACAAGAAGACCCGCTACGCGCGCATTGTGAACGCCACCACCAAGTGCAAGACCACTGAGACCAAGGTGAACTGGGGCGGCCAGGGTCCGCAGGGCCCGGCGGGCCTCCAGGGCATGACCGGCGCCACCGGCCCGCAGGGCCCCCGCGGCCTGCCCGGCCAGAAGGGGCAGACCGGCGTTGCCGGCCCGCAGGGCGTCAAGGGCGAGACCGGTGCGACCGGTCCCCAGGGCCCGAAGGGCGAGACGGGCGCGGCCGGTCCGCAGGGCCCCAAGGGTGAGACCGGCCCCGCCGGTCCCCAGGGTCCGAAGGGCGCCGACGGCCAGGACGGCAAGAACGGCAAGGACGGTCAGGACGGCCGCAACGGTCTCAACGGCAAGGACGGCGCCCCCGGCGCGGCTGGCACGATCACGCCGGTGGTGAAGACCACGTCGGAGACCCAGGTCAGCAGCAGCAGCTCGATCGTCACCGCCCCCTGCGACTCCGGCAAGAAGGTCGTCGGCGGTGGCTACGAGATCACCCACAACTCCGAAGACGTCAAGAACGTCTCCATGAGCAAGCCCAACAGCACCAACACCGGCTGGTCGGTCCGGCTCGAACTCGAAGACCGCGACTGGGCCAAGATCAAGGTCTACGCCGTCTGCGTCTGACCCTCCCCATGCGAAAGCCCTTCCGGACCGGTGCCGGAAGGGCTTCGCGCTGTCAGGAACGTTCCGGGCAGACGTCGATCAGGTGGCCCTCCGGGTCGGCGATGACCGTCCAGTTCTCGCCGCCCGGCTGGAAGTCGGGCTTGGTGGCCCCCAGCGCCAGGTACTCCTCCACCGCCTTGTCGACGTCGGGCACACGTACGTCGAAGTGGAACTGCTTGTCCGGACCGGGCCACGCCGCGGGCCTGCGTTCGGGGATGCGCTGGAAGTAGAGGCTCGTGGTGCCGTCGCCGATGGCGCTGTATTCGTCCTGGGTGTGCTGGATGTCGAAGCCGAGGATCTTCGCGTAGAAGTCGGCGAGAGATTTCGGGTCGGCGCAGTCGATGGTCACTGCGATCAGTTTCGCGATGGTCGTCATGGGATCGATCCTGGTCGGCATACCTGCCAGACCATGGCAGGAATCACAGGTCGATGCCGCCCGTGACCCGGCTGGGGAGGTCCCGGTGGGTTCTCGTCCGGAAGGTGGTCGGTTTGCGGAAGCGGGGGTGGCGGGGGGTCGTGGCCGGTGGTTCGGCCGGTACGGCCTCGCCCGACCGTTCGACCCGGTCGACCACGGCGGCGCACTCGGCGGCGGTCTCCTCGGCGTGCGCGCGTTCCCAGGCGAACAGCCGGGTGAGGTCGTGCAGCCGGTAGGTGTCGGCCGCCCGCACGAGTGAGGCGTCGACCAGGTCTTCGAGGATGCGTTCGGCCTCGTCGGGGTCGGTGTCGAGGGCCGCCGCGGCGGCGCCCACGGAGAAGGACGGGCCGAGCAGGCCCAGCCGCCGCAACGCGGTCCTGGCCGTCTGCGGCAGCAGGTCGTAGCCGAGGGCGAGACGGGCGCGGACGTCCTGGTCGCCGACGGCCAGTTCGTCCAGGCGGCGGCGTTCGTCGGCGAGGCGGTCGGCGAGGCGGGCGGCCGTCCAGTGCGGGCGGGAGGCCAGGCGGGTGGCGGCGATCCGCAGGGCGAGGGGGAGGCCGCCGCAGTGCTCGACGATGCGGCGGGCGGCCTCGGGTGCGGCGGCGAAGCGGACCGGGCCGGCGATGCGGCCGAGGAGTTCCACGGCGGACGCCTCCGGCAGCAGGCCGAGGTCGATCACCGTTGCACCGGCCAGTCCGGCCAGGCGGTTGCGCGAGGTGACGATCACGCCGCAGCCGGGTGAGCCCGGGAGCAGTGGCCTGACCTGCTGTTCCGACGCGGCGTCCTCCAGCACGACGAGTTTGCGGCGGTCGGCCAGCAGGGTGCGGAAACGGGCGGCGGACTCCTCCAGCGTGGCCGGCTGCGGAGCGCCCGGCGCGAGTTCCCGCAGGATCCGGGTGAGCACCTCCTGGGAGGTGGCGGGGGTGGGCGACGTACCGCGCAGGTCGACGTGGAACTGGCCGTCGGGGTAGAGGTGCGCGATCTCGTGGGCGGCGCGCAGCGCCAGGGCCGACTTGCCGACGCCGCCGGGGCCGAAGATGACCGAGACGGGCAGCGCGCCGGGGCGGGTGAAGCGGTCGCGCAGCGTCGCGAGTTCGTCGTCGCGGCCGGTGAAGTCGGACGGCGGCGACGGCAGCTGGCGGGGCGGGGGCGTGGTGGCCACGGCGAGGAGCGTCTGGTCCGACCGCAGGATCGACTCGTGGGTGCGGCGCAGTTCCGGGCCGGGCTCGATGCCGAGTTCGTCCACCAGCGCCTGGCGGCCCCGCTGGTAGACCGAGAGGGCGTCCGACTGCCGGCCCGACCGGTAGAGGGCGACCATGAGGTGGCTGCGGAGCCGCTCTCTGGCGGGGTGGGCCTCGACGAGTTCGGTGAGTTCGTCGACGAGGCCGTCGTCGTATCCGGCCGCCAGATCCGCGGCGACGCGTTCCTCGACGACGCCGAGCCGCACCGACTCCAGCCGGTCGGTCTCCGTGCTCAGGGAGGTGTCGCCCAGGGCCGGGCCGCGCCACAGGGCGAGCGCGGCGCGGAACGTCCCGGCCGCCTCGCGGTGACCGCCCTCGCGGGCGGCCCGGCGCGCTTCGGCCACCAGCCGCTCGAACACCGCCTTGTCGAGGGTGTCCGGAGGGGTCTGGGCGAGGTAGCCGCCCTGCCGGGAGACGATGACCGTGGGTAGTCCCGCCTCGCTGAACGCGCGGCGCAGCGAGGCGATGTAGGTCTGCAATATCCCGCGCGCGGTCGAGGGCGGATCGTCCTGCCAGACGGCCGCAAGGAGCCGTTCGACGGTGACGATCCGCCCTGTGTCCAGCAACAACGCGGCGAGCAGTGTCTTCGGTTTGATGCCGCCGAGGGGCACCAGGCACCCCCGGTCGTGTACTTCCACCGGGCCCAGCAGACGTAAGTCCATGGCTACTCCCGAAGGCTTGGGTGATCTCGCCGGTGACCCTACGCGTCGGTAACCTCGGGGCCAAAGAAAACGCCGGAGGTCGGCACAAATAGTGAAGCCCCGGGTGGCCCCGGGGCTTCGATCAGGTGACGGTGCCGGGCCAGGCCGACAGGAGCGGTTGCGTCCAGCCGCCGGTGTCGACGGCGGGCCGGCCGGTGAGGTCGCTCCCGTTGCCGTCGGTCGGGTTGGCGTCCGAGTAGGCGATCATCGAGCCGTCGCGGTGGTGGCCCAGGTAGTAGCCGCCGCCGGGCGACAGCAGGTGGTCGAAGACCTGCCAGGTCGTGCTGCGCAGCTCGTGGCGGTCGCACGCCCCGGCTCCATTGATCTTGTACGAGATCAGCTGCCCACCCGTGGTCGTCCCGAGGATCCAGTGGGGAGCGGTCGCCGTCAGCGTCTTCAGCGTGAATCCGGAGCCGATGAACGTGTTCGACGTGATGTTGCCGATGGCGGGCTTGGCGGCGTTGATGACGTACCGCCGCAGGGAGCCGTCGGCGATGCCGAACAGGCGGCCGCCGTCGAAGGCGAGCAGGTCGTGGGTCCAGCCCGAACTCGCGAGCAGCACCGGCGGGTTGAACACCAGGCTGTTGCTGTTGGTGATGACGTCCACGCGGTAGAGCTTGCCGCTCGTGTCGGTGATCAGGATGGTGTTGAAGTTGAGCGTGGCCATCGCCTTCGGCGTGAAGCCCAGGGCCGCGGTCGACGTCACGGCGCCGTGGGTGCGGCGGTTGGTGGCGGCGTCGATGGCGGTGTAGGTGAGGCGGCCGTCCGACAGCACGCCGTAGACGCTGGCCTGCCCGCTCGGCCCGCTGAGGGCGTTGACGATCTTCTGGGCGTCGTTGGCCTCGACCTGGTAGCGGTCGGGATAGGCCGAGACCTGCACGGCCTGCGCCACCTCGCCCACCGGCGCGGTCCGCCACGAGTTGTTCGGGTAGAGGCGCACCATCTTGTCGAGGAAGGCGTTGGTGGCCCACGCCGGGTTCAGCCGCTGGGCGGCGGTGCCCCAGGAGGCACGCTGCTGGAACAGGCCGAGGCTGTCGTGGTCGACCTCCTCGCTGATGTTCTGGAGGCTGGTCTCCACGATGACCGTGGCGATGGCGATCACGGCCGCGCGCTGGTCGAGGCCGCGCGCCTGCACCGCGTTGACCACCGCGCGGGCGCACGACACCCGGTAGGCGGACATGTAGCCGCGCATCTTGTTCTGCAACGTGCCGTTGAGCTGGTTGGCCACGGTCGTGTCGGCCGAGATGACGGTTCCGCAGGTCGCGGTCTGGTAGGCGGCGAGCAGCTGCACCGGGGGCTGCGGCTCGGGCATGGCGGCCGCGGGCTGGGCGGTCAGGCCGAGTGCGACGACGGTCAGGGCCGTGGCGAGAGTGATCTTCAACGTGGGGTCCTAGGAGACGGTGCCGGGCCAGGCCGACAGGAGGGTCTGGGTCCAGCCGCCGGAGTCGACCTGGGCGCGGCTCGAGATGTCGCTTCCGTTGCCGTCGGTCGGGTTGGCGTCGCCGTAGGCGGTCATCGAGCCGTCGCGGTGGTGGCCCAGGTAGTAGCCGCCGCCGGGGGAGAGCAGGTGGTCGAAGACCTGCCAGGTCGAGCTGCGCAGCTCGTACCGGTCCCACGAACCGGCTCCATTGATCTTGTACGAGATCAGCTCGCCACCCGTGGTCGTCCCGAGGATCCAGTTGGGCGCGGTCGCGGTGAGGGTCTTCAGCGTGAAGCCGCTGTCGATGAGCGTGTTCGACGTGATGTTGCCGATGGCGGGCTTGGCGGCGTTGATGACGTAGCGGCGCAGTGTCCCGCCGGCGATACCGAACAACCTTCCGCCGTCGAAGGCGAGCAGGTCGTGGGTCCAGCCGGAACTCGCCAGGAGAACCGGCGGGTTGAACACCAGGCTGTTGCTGTTGGTGATGACGTCGACCCGGTAGAGCTTGCCGCTCGTGTCGGTGATCAGGATGGTGTTGAAGTTGAGCGTGGCCATCGCCTTCGGCGTGAAGCCCAGGGTGGCGCTGGAGGTGACCGCGCCGTGGGTGCGGCGGTTGGTCGCGGCGTCGATGGCGGTGTAGGTGAGGCGGCCGTCCGACAGCGCGCCGTAGACGCTGGTCTGCCCCGTCATGCCGCCGCCGCAGTTGTTGCTGGTCACGTTGCGGCTGGTCTGGTTGTTGCCGCCGCCGTAGGTGACGCCGTTGAAGGTGGGCCGCACCCGCTCGGAGTTCGCGGTGCCCCAGCTCGCCGAGCCGTCGCCGTTGGCGTCGAAACCGAGCTCGAAGTGCAGGTGGGGATGGCCGTTGGAGGTCGGCCCCGTCGCGCCGACCCGGCCGATCGTCTGGCCCTGGGTGACCCGGGTGCCGACCGAGACCGAGCGCGACTGCAGGTGGATGTAGGTGGTGAAGTAGCCGCCGCCGTGGTCGATCTGGATCATGTTGCCGGCGTTGCTGTGGAAGAACGACTGCTTCACCGTGCCCGCGGCGGGCGCGATCAGGGTGGCGCCGTCGGTGCCCGACTGGTCGGGCTCCTTCACCATGTCGAGCGCGGGGGCGTGCGCCCAGGTGTCCAGCCGCCACTGCTGACCACAGGGGAAGGGCAGTTGCAGGTTCGGGGCCGCGGCCAGCGCGGGGGTGGCGGCGACGACCACGCCGGAGGTGGCGAGGAGCGCTGCGGCCGAAAGTATCCGTAGGACCGTGGATCTGATCACGAGGCTTCCTTCCAGGGAGTTCCTGGCCGGAAGCCTGTTCTACGACGCTGTAACCGGGCTCCAACGCCGCTGCAATTGGTCTTGTCGTGACCATTTATGAACGGAGATTAAAACGGCCGACTTTATCGCGAGTGAATAGACGGTTCAGTGATCGTCAAGTCGCCGGGATTTAAATCAACGTGGAAACCACACGTTGAAAGGTTCATGTCATGACGACGACTCGCCGAGCGGTTCTGGCCGGTTCAGCCGCGCTTGCGACCGGTGCCCTGCTGGGGACGTCCGGGGCCCGGGCGCAATCGAAGCCGAAGCCGACCGTGGTCCTGGTGCACGGCGCGTTCGCCGACGCCTCGGGCTGGAACGCCGTCGCCACCAAGCTCATCCGCGACGGTTACCCGGTCATCGCCCCGGCCAACCCGTTGCGCAGTGTGTCCTCCGACTCCGCCTACCTGGCGAGCGTCCTGGCGACCCTGAGCGGTCCGATCGTGCTGGCCGCCCACTCGTACGGCGGAATCGTGATCACCAACGCCGCCGCCGGCAATCCCAACGTCAAGGCCCTGGTGTACGTCGCCGCATTCGTCCCCGACCAGGGCGAGTCGCTTCTCCAGTTGCAGACGCAGTTCCCCGGAAGCAGACTCAATGAGGCGGCGCTCGATTTCCGCCCCTATGCGGAGGGTCTGGTGGACGGTTACATCAAAAAGGAGTTCTTCCGCGACGTCTTCGCGGGCGACGTGTCGAAATCGACCGCCGAGGTCATGCACGCCACCCAGCGCCCCGCCGACGCCCGCACCCTCGGCGAGCCCTCGGGCACCCCGGCGTGGAAGACCATCCCCTCCTACTACCTGGTCGCCAAGAACGACCAGGTGCTGCCCGCCGCCGCCCAGCGCTTCATGGCGAAGCGCGCCAAGTCGGAGGTCGACGAGGTCGCGGCCTCCCACGTCGCGATGATCTCCCAGCCGAGCGCGATGGCCGACCTCATCAGACATGCCGCCCGCTGAACGCGGTCCCGTCCTGAACGAGGAACAGTTCCTCCGCCTCGCCGCCTACGGTGAGGCGGAGGAGGTCGTGGCGGGCCGGAACCTCTACGCCACCGGCGACGACTCCTACGACTTCTTCCTGCTCCTGACGGCGGAAGTGGACATCGTCCTCGAACCCGACCACGTGATCTACCGCACCCGCCCGGGCGACTTCCTGGGCGAGCTGAGCCTGCTGACCGGCCAGCACGTCTACCTGACCGCCCGGGTGGTCGCGGCCGGGACGGTGGTGCGCATCGGCGCCGAGCGGCTCCGCCGGGCCCTCGACGAGCAGGTCGACATCGCCGACCTGCTGCTGGCCGCCTTCCGGGACCGCCGCGAGGTCATCCGGACGGCGGCCGGTGGCGCCCTGGAGCTCGTCGGCCACCCCGACACCGCCGAGACCCTGGCCCTGCGCACCTACGCCGAGCAGTTGCTCCTCCCGCACACCTTCCGCGCTCCCGACGGCGACCTGACCGGCGACTTGGGCGGCGACGACCTCCCGGCCGCGATCGTCAACGGCGCGCTGCTGCGCCGCGCGACCCCCGGCACCCTCGCCCAGGCCCTCGGCCTCACCTATCGTCCCGGCGGGCGGCCGGTCGACCTCGTCGTCGTGGGCGCCGGACCGGCGGGGCTGGCCGCGGCGGTCTACGGGGCGTCCGAGGGTCTGTGCACCGTGCTCCTCGACCGCAGCGGCATCGGCGGCCAGGCCGCCAAGAGCGCCCGCATCGAGAACTATCTGGGCTTTCCCGACGGCGTCAGCGGCCTGCACCTCACCCGCCTGGCCATGGTCCAGGCGCTCAAATTCGGTGTGCGTATCCACGCCCCCTGCGCGGTGACCGGCCTCGACCTCACCGACGAGCGGCGCCCGGTCGTCGTGCTGGAAGACGGCGAACGCATCCCGTGCCGCGCGGTGATCGCCGCCACCGGCGCCCAATATCGCCGCCTCGACATCCCCGGCTGGGCGCGGTTCGAGAAGAGCGGCTGCATCCGCTACGCCGCCGGTGAGACCGACGTGCGGGGCTACGAGAACCGGCCGGTCACTGTCGTCGGCGGCGCCAACTCGGCCGGGCAGGCGGCGCTGTCGCTGGTCGCCCACGGCGCGAGCGTCGACCTGGTGATCCGCGGCGACGACATCGGGCTGCGCATGTCGTCCTACCTGGCCGACCGGATCCTCGCCCACCCGGGAATCCGGGTGCACACGGGCGGCACGGTCGTCGAGCTGGCCGGAGACGACGTCCTGGCCTCGGTCGTCGTCGACAAGGCGGGGCGGCTGCCCAGCAGGGCGCTGTTCTGTTTCGTGGGCGCCGACCCGGTGTCGGGCTGGCTGACCGGCGTGGCCACGGCCGGCGACGGATTCGTCCGCACCGAGTCGTCGCTGCCGTTCCAGACCAGCGCGCCCCGCGTCTTCGCGGTCGGCGACCTCCGTTCGGGCTCGACCAAGCGGGTGGCCACGGCCGTCGGCGAAGGGGCGAGCGCGGTTTCGTCCGTCCACACAGCACTCGCGGGAGACTGACATGAACGTCGCGGACATCCTCGACAAGGTGCGCGAGACCACCACGATCCGCCGTGCCTTCGGCGAGCCGATCACCATCGACGGCGTCACGGTCATCCCGGCCGCCTGGGTCGGCGGGGGAGGCGGCGGGGGGGCCGGCCACTACGAGGGCGACACGCCCGGCGAGGGCTCGGGTGGCGGCTTCGGCGTGGGCGTGATCCCGACGGGCGTGTACGTCATCAAGGACGGCGAGGTGACCTGGCGCCCGGCCCTCGACTACAACCGGATCATCCTGGGCGGCCAGATCGTGGCCGTCGTCGCGCTCCTCACCGTGGGCAGGATCCTGCGTCGCCGTCGGGCCTCCTGAGATCCGCTAGCCTGGCCGCTCCCCCACTTGAACAGAGGAAGGTGCGGCCGTGATCGGCTGGTTCGAAGCAGTCATTCTCGGGCTGATCCAAGGGCTCACCGAGTTCCTGCCGATCTCCTCCAGCGCCCACATCCGGGTCGTCTCCGCCTTCGCCGGCTGGCCCGACCCGGGAGCGGCGTTCACGGCGGTCATCCAGCTCGGCACCGAGGCCGCCGTGCTGATCTACTTCCGCAAAGAGCTCTGGGAGATCATCTCCACCTGGACGCGCTCGCTGTTCAACAAGGACCTGCGCGACACCTTCCCCGCCCGCATGGGGTGGTACATCATCGCGGGCACGCTGCCCATCGCCGTGCTGGGCCTGGCGCTGAAAGACCAGATCGAGGGCGTCTTCCGCGACCTGCGGATCGTCGGCGTCACCCTGATCGTCTTCGCGCTCATCCTGTGGTGGGCCGACAACACCGCGCGCAACACCCTGTCGCTGCAGAACCACCTGAACTTCCGCCACGCCATCGGCTACGGCTTCGCCCAGTCGCTCGCGCTGATCCCCGGTGTCTCCCGCTCGGGCGGCACCGTGACGGCGGGTCTGCTGCTCGGCTACCGGCGTGAAGACGCCGCGCGCTATTCGTTCCTGCTGGCCATTCCGGCCGTGCTCGCCTCGGGCGGGCTGGAGCTGTTCGAGATCGGCGAGGGCCAGGCGCCCGCGTGGGGGCCGACCATCCTGGCCACGGTGATCTCGTTCTTCGTCGGTTACGCGGCGGTGGCGTGGTTCCTGCGCTACATCAGCACCCACAAGTTCACGCCGTTCGTGATCTACCGGATCGTGCTCGGGGCGTTCGTCATCCTGTCGGTGAGCATGGGCTGGATCCCCGCTCAGGGCTAGGTCTCAGGGCTGGCTCAGCCCTCCATCGCCATCACGATGACCAGCCCCACGAGGTGGATGACCACGACGAACACCATGAAGGCGACGAACAGCCACTTCGCCGGGCCGTGTTCGAAGGTCTTGTCCTGCTTCATCGGAGGGCGCTTCGCCTGACGGTCGGCGATGCGCTCTTCCAGGGGCTTCCGTGCCATGACCATCCCTCTCCCGTGTAGGCCACTAATGATTAGTGCACTAACCATTAGTGTAGCATGGGCGATATGGACGACATCGATCCGCTGTCGCTGGAGAACCAGGTCTGCTTCGCCCTGGCCGTGGCCTCGCGGTCGGTGATCGCGCTCTACCGGCCGGTGCTCGAACCGATGGGGCTCACCCATCCGCAATATCTGGTGATGCTGGCGCTGTGGGAGCGGGCGCCGCTGTCGGTCAAAGACCTCAGCGGCCTGCTGCAGCTCGAACCGGCCACGCTGTCGCCGCTGCTCAAGAGGCTGGAGGCCGCGGGCCTCATCGAGCGGCGGCGGGTCGCCACCGACGAACGCTCCCTGGCGGTCACCCTCACCGAGACCGGCCGCGCGCTGCGCGCCGAGGCCGAGAAGATCCCGGCCACGATCGTCGAACGCCTGGGCATGGACCTCTCCGAGCTGCAGGACCTTCACAAGGCGCTGACCCGGGTGATCGCCGCCGCGACGCGATGACACACTCGTCTGCGTGAAACGCCTCCTCCTCATCGGGATCGGCGCCGGCGATCCGGACCATCTCACCCTCCAGGCCGTCAAGGCCATCGCGGCCACCGACGTCTTCTTCGTCGTCGACAAGGGTGAGGAGAAGCGCGACCTGACCGACCTGCGGCACCGGATGATCGAGGAGCACGCGCGGGGGTCGTACAAGACCGTCATCGCCACCGACCCCGAGCGCGACCGCACCGCCTCCGCCTACGCCGAGGCGGTCGAAGACTGGCGCGAGCGCCGGGGCGTCCTCTACCACCGCATGATCGACGACGCCCTCGGCGAGGGCCAGACCGGGGCGTTCCTGATCTGGGGGGATCCGGGCGTGTACGACAGCACGCTCGCCGCCCTCGAACAACTGCCGGCCGAATTCGAGATCGAGGTCGTCCCCGGCATCAGCGCGATCGCTGCCCTCACCGCCCGCCACCGGATCGGCCTGACCCGGATCGCCCGGCCCGTCCACCTCACCACCGGCCGCCGCCTGTCCGACGAGGGCCCGAGCGCCGACGACATGGTGATCATGCTGGACGCCCGCCTGGCCTTCGAGGGGCTCGACGACTTCGACATCTACTGGGGCGCCTACCTGGGCACCCCCGACGAGATCCTGGTCGCGGGCCCCGTGGCCGAGGCCGGCCCGCGCATCAGGGAACTGCGCGCCGAGGCCAGGGAGCGCAAGGGCTGGATCATGGACACCTACCTGCTCCGCAGGCGCTGAGCCTGTTCCCTGATCTCCTCCGGCACCAGTTCGAGCAGCTGGTCGGGGCGCATCGGCAGGTCGAGCAGGCTCAGCTTGACCCGGTTCCGCCGGGCGTGGGTGGCGGCGTCGAAGCGCACCAGGTTCACCGCGTCCTGATGGAGCCGCACGCCGAGCCCGGCGCCGGGGTCGAGATCGCGGGTGTGCACCCCGTCGAGCAGCACCCTGGCCGGGTCGGGCGACCGGTTCGTCAGGATCACCTCGTCGTCGGCGCCGTACACGACCGTGCGGTCGATGCCCGTCATCGGCGCGACCGCCGTCAGCGCCAGCGCCGGGACCGACGGTGACAAGACCGGCCCGCCCGCCGCGTAGTTGTAGGCGGTCGACCCGGTCGGTGTGCAGGCCACGACCGCGTCGCACCGGTAGTAGCCGTATTGGACGCCGTTGACGGACAGGTCGACGTTCACGGCCGCCCACTGCCGTGCCCCCGTCACCACCGCGTCGTTGAACGCCGCCGCGCCGTCGACCAGCAGGCAACTGTGCGGTTCGAGCATGTAGTCGCCCCTGGTCAGCCGGTCGAGCGCGGCCGGAAGATCGGCGGGCGAGACCTCCACGAGGAACCCCAGGTTGCCGTGGTTCACCCCGAGCACCGGCGTCGGCCGCCCCACCACCAGCCGCATCGCGCCCAGCATCGTCCCGTCGCCGCCCAGGCTCACCACGGCGGTGGCCCGCTCGGCGAACTCCCCGGCCGTGACGGGCTCGACGTCCGGCCCGAGCCGGGCGGCGTCGGCCGCGGAGGCGATCAGCGTCGCGTCGCGACCGGCCGCGAACTCCCTGATCAGCGCGACGGAACCGGCGACGGGATTACGCGGATGCGCCACCAGTCCGATGGTGTGCTTCTCCATGCCCAGTCCCTACCCAGTCCCTACCCAGTCGCGGCGACCAGCCGTTCGCCCAGGGCCCGCAGCGCCGCCCGCACCTCCTCACCCCTCACCACCCGGAACGGAGCGGGCGTCGCGGCCAGCTGTTCCGCATACCAGTAGGGGTTCGACGTGCTCCCGACCAGCGAGGTCGTCGCGTCGTCGACCGGCGACAGCCGCCCGAGGGCCCGGGGCAGCCGCCGGGCCAGCCGGTCGAGCGGGGCCTCGATCAGCACCTCGACCTCGTGATCCCAGCCCATCGCCAGGTGCTCCTCCAGCGTCGCCACGGGATCGAGATCGGCGGGCGGCTCGAACGGATCGTCCAGGACCTCGGCCTCGGCCACCCGGTCGATCCGGTAGGCCCTGATCGCGTCCCGTTCCGGCACGCGGCACAGCAGATACCAGCGTCCGTGCCGGACGACCACCGCCCAGGGCTCGACCTCGCGGGTCCATGCGGTCGAGGTCCTGTACGTGATGCGCACCCGCCGTCGCTCCGCACTGGCCCCGACCAGCAAGGTCGTGATCTCCGGGTCGGGCCGGGCGGCGGCACGGTCGGGCGCGGGGGCGGCGTTGCGGCGGACCGTCTCGGCCTGGGCGGCGATGGCCTCCGGCAGCGCCCGCATGATCTTCGTGAGGGCGCTCCCGACCGGATCGGCCGGGTCGGCCGCCGCGTGGTGCCCGTCGAGAACCGCCATGACCAGGCCCAGCGCCTCGGTCCCGGTGAACATGAGGGGTGGCAGCCGCACGCCCCGGCCCAGCCGGTAACCGCCGTAGGGACCGCGTACCGACTCGACCGGAATCTCCGCCTCGCGAAGGATCGCCACATATCGGCGCACGGCCCGCTCGGACACCCCGAGCTTGTCGGCCAGTCGCTCGGCGGTGATCCCCGGAGAGGCCTGGAGCAGTTCGAGGGTCTGCAGCGCGCGGGCGGTCGGGCTCTTCTCCACAGCGATCTCATTCCGGAAGCCGATCGTCCGGAATGGTATCTAGCCTCGGTGGCATGAACGAACCCGAGTGGAACGCGGGCGAGGCCGAGATCCTCGTCTTCGCGATCGACAGATCCCGGGCCACCTTCGCCTGGAAGACCGGCGGCCTCGACGCCGAGGCCCTGAACAGGGAGTTCCCGCCGTCGGCGATGACCCTGGGCGGCCTGATCAAGCACCTGACGACGGTGGAGAACAAATACACCTTCGCCTTCTTCACCCAAGGCGAAGGGGCGATCCCGGCCGAGATCGACTGGGGCTGGGAGAGCGCCCGCCACGACCCGCCCGAGCAGATCTATTCGCGCTGGCACGAGGCCGTCGAGAACAACCGCACGGCGCTGAACCGCCTGCTCGAATCCGGCGATCCCGGGCAGCTCACCCCTTATGGCCCGAACCTGCGCCGGGCCCTGATGGACATGCACGACGAATACGCCCGCCACGTCGGCCACGCCGACCTGTTCCGCGAGGCCGTCGACGGGCTGACAGGGGAGGATCCGCCAGATGAGTGACATCCGCGTCGTCCCGGCCGCATGGGACGCCGTCCAGAAGGTCTTCGACGCCGCCGAACCCCGCCGCTGCCAGTGCCAGTGGCTCAAGGGCGGCCGTGACCTGGGAGTGAGGGAGCGCGAGGACAGCTTCCACGAGCAGGTCTCCCGCGACGTGCCCACCGGCCTGGTCGCCTACGCCGACGAAGAACCGGCGGGCTGGGTCGCCGTCGAACCCCGGATCGCCTATCCGGGGCTGCGCACCAAGAAGGTCCCCTGGCAGGGCCGCGACGAAGACCGCGACGACGCCGGCGTGTGGGCCGTCACCTGTTTCGTGGTGCGGCGCGGCTTCCGAGGGCGGGGGATCACGTATGCCCTGGCGGCGGCCACGATCGGGTTCGCCCGCGACCACGGCGCCACGGCGGTCGAGGCCTATCCCATGATCACCCAGCCCGGCAAGGTCGTGACCTGGGGCGAACTCTATGTCGGCACCCGCCAGGCCTTCGAGGAGGCGGGCTTCGTCCAGGTCGCCCATCCGTCGCCGAGACGCGTCGTGATGCGGGCCGCGTTGCATGGTCATGCATGACTATGTATAGTTCTGCTTGTGTCTAAGGTGCTGAATTCCCTCCCTGTCGGTGAACGAGTCGGGATCGCCTTCTCCGGTGGCCTCGACACCTCCGTCGCGGTCGCGTGGATGCGCGAGCGAGGGGCCATCCCGTGCACATACACGGCCGAACTCGGGCAATACGACGAGCCCGACATCGCGTCGGTGCCCGGCCGCGCGCAGGAATACGGCGCGGAGATCGCCCGCCTCGTCGACTGCCGGGCGACCCTGGTCGAAGAAGGGCTGGCCGCGCTGGCCTGCGGCGCCTTCCACATCCGATCGGGTGGCCGCACCTACTTCAACACCACCCCGCTGGGGCGCGCGGTGACCGGCACCCTCCTGGTGCGGGCGATGCTCGACGACGCCGTCCAGATCTGGGGCGACGGCTCGACCTACAAGGGCAACGACATCGAGCGGTTCTACCGCTACGGCCTGCTGGCCAACCCGTCGCTGCGCATCTACAAGCCGTGGCTCGACGCCGACTTCGTCCACGAGCTCGGTGGCCGCAAGGAGATGTCCGAGTGGCTCCAGCAGCGTGACCTGCCCTATCGCCACAGCACCGAGAAGGCCTACTCGACCGACGCCAACATCTGGGGCGCCACCCACGAGGCCAAGTCGCTCGAACACCTCGACACCGGCATCGAGATCGTCGAGCCCATCATGGGCGTCCGGTTCTGGGACCAGCAGGTCGAGATCGCGCCGGAAGACGTCACGATCAGCTTCCAGCAGGGCCGCCCGGTCGCGATCAACGGCAAGGAGTTCGCCTCGCCGGTCGACCTCGTGCTCGAGGCCAACGCCATCGGCGGCCGCCACGGCATGGGCATGTCCGACCAGATCGAGAACCGCGTCATCGAGGCCAAGTCGCGCGGCATCTACGAGGCCCCCGGCATGGCCCTGCTCCACGCCGCCTACGAGCGGCTGGTCAACGCCATCCACAACGAAGACACGCTGGTCAGCTACCACAACGAGGGCCGCCGCCTCGGCCGTCTCATGTACGAAGGCCGCTGGCTCGACCCCCAGGCGCTCATGCTCCGCGAGGCACTCCAGCGCTGGGTCGGCACCGCCGTCACCGGCGAGGTCACGCTGCGGCTGCGCCGGGGTGAGGACTACTCGATCATCGACACGTCCGGCCCGTCGTTCAGCTACCACCCCGACAAGCTGTCGATGGAGCGCACCGAAGACTCCGCCTTCGGCCCGCTCGACCGCATCGGCCAGCTCACCATGCGCAACCTCGACATCGCCGACTCGCGCGCCAAGCTGGAGCAATACGCCGGTCTCGGCCTGGTCGGCAGCGCCCACGGCGACCTGATCGCCCTGCAGGCGGCCCCGACCGAGCTGATCGGCGAGATGCCCGAGGGCGGCGCCAACGCGATCGCCTCACGCGGCGAGGTCTCCGACGACGACGCCCTGCTCGACGCCGCCGCCATGGAAGCGGGCACCGACTAGCCCGTCCGACCGTCCGAAACCCCGTCCGGCGCCCAGCCGGACGGGGTTTCGTCTTCTCCGGCAGGTAACCGGTATGGATGACCTTGGTCACTGCGGGTATCCGAGAACGGCACCGGCTCATCGACTGGGGGAGAAGCCGTGAAGACCGCAAGACTCATGTTTCCCTTGGCGCTGCTGCTCAGCGCCTGCGCGACGGCCGAACAGGCCGCACCGACGAAGACCCCGCCGGCCGTCACGTCGGGCGCGTCCACGACCGTGCCCATTCCCGACACCGTCGTCGGCAGGAAGCTCACCTGGTATCTGGGCGCTCTGGAGGCGCTGCCGATCCCCGCCGACCAGATCAACCAGCATTTCGCGCCCGAATTCCTCAAGCAGGTCCCCGCCGACCAGCTCAACGAGGTCAGCGCCACCCTCAAGGGTCTCCAGGTGGTCGAGATCCAGCGCGCCACCGAAAACGACCTGGTCACGCTCGTCGAGTCGGGTGGGAACAAGGCGAAACTCAGCATGGCCGTCGACACGACCGGCAAGATCTCCGGCCTGCTCATCGCCCCGGCCGACTCGCCGACCCCCGCGAGCTGGGACGAGATCGACACCCGCCTGAAGGCGGTCGCCCCGTCGAGCTTCATCGCCGCGGGCCAGGACTGCAAACCCGTCCACGGCGTCGCCGCCGACGAGGTCCGCCCCCTGGGTTCGATGTTCAAGTTGTACGTATTGGGCGCCGTCGCCCAGGAGGTCAAAGTCGGCCGCCTCGCCTGGACCGACGAGCTGACCATCACCGACGCGAAGAAGAGCCTGCCCAGCGGCGAACTGCAAGACCGCCCCGACGGCACCAAGGTCTCGGTCAAGGAGGCGGCCAAGCTGATGATCTCCATCAGCGACAACACCGCCACCGACCTGCTGATCGACAAGGTCGGCAAACCGAAGGTGGAGGGCGTCATCCAGTCCTGGTCCTCCCACGCCGACCGCAACATCCCGCTCCTGACGACCCGCGAACTGTTCGTCCTGAAGGGCGCCGACTATCCGAAATACGCCAAGGGCTACCTGGCCGCCCCCGACAGGCGCGCCTACCTGGAGGACACCGTCGACAAGGTCCCGACCAGCCAGGTGAAGGCGTGGACGACCCCGCGCGACGTCACCACCATCGAATGGTTCGGCAGCCCCACCGACATGTGCCGCGCCCTGGTCAACCTCGACGGCCTGAGCGGCCCCGAACTGAACGAGATCATGAGCACCGCCGACGCGGGCCTCGGGCTCGACCAGAAGACCTGGCCCACGGTGTGGTTCAAGGGCGGCTCCGAGCCCGGCGTCCTGACGCTCGGCTACCTGGCCAAGTCCTCCCAGGGCAAGACGGCGGTCGTGGTGGTCGAGGCCACCGATGGCGAGAAGGGCATCCCCGAGATGGCCGCCGCGACCGAATACCTGTCCATCATCCGGGGAGCGTTCGGCCTGCTGCACGGGTGACGGGGCCGGGTTTTGTCGGTGGTGGTCGATAACGTGTTCGTATGAGTTACGGCATCAGCTTCCTGCGCCGCGAGCCCGGCCAGACGTGGAACGACGCCTTCGAGGCGCTGGAGACCCGGGCCCCCGAGACGGTCGACTACGCGGTCTGGTCGGTCGTCGCGGTCGCGGCCCACGACGTGCTCGGGGTGGCCTCGGAAGACCTGCTGAACTGCGAGGTCACCCAGCTCTCCACCGGCCTTCAGGTGGCCTGCTACCTGGGCCGGTGGAGCGTGTCGGTTCCTTACTGGCCGTCGGGGGAGGCGGCTTCGGAGCTCGCCGTTCGGCTGCGGGCGGTGGCCGCGATCGTTGAGGGCGCTACGGGGCTGACGGCCTATGACCCTCAGATCGGGTCCGCGCTGTCGGAGATCGACGACCTGGCGGGGGCGGCGGCCGCGCTCGATCTGGTGGCTGCACAGTGCGGATCGTAGTTTCGCGGCGGCAGCGGCCGGGCTTGGGTCTGGGTGGTTGCCGCGAGTGCGGGTGCGGGTGCGGGGTGGCCTCGCGTGTTCGGGGCGGGGGTCGGCCGGTGGGCCATGGTCAGTGCCGGTCGAGCTTGGGCGGCTGCCGAGGCTGAGGAACTTGGGCGCGGGGGCAGGTCTGGCCGTGTTGTCTGCGACCGAGATGTATGGGCGAGCGTGATGCCGAACGAAGCGCACGCTGTCGAACGAAGCGCACGCTGTCGGGCGGGCGACCTAACGTGCTCGTCAGTTGTCGGGTGGGGCCGAGGTGGCCGTGTCGCTCAGCGTGGCCCAGTCCACGAGGCCACCATCACGTCGGGGTCTGCTGCGTGGCTCGCCGCTAGGTCGCGAGCTTGGTGTTGATGCGGCGAAAGGTCCGGATGGCGGGGGTTCATCTTCGATGAGATGTGCCGGGGAGCGCGGGCCTCGCCCGCCTGCGCGACCGCTGACAAGGTCGCCGGATGGGCCATGTCGGTCGGGCGCGCGTCGGCTCAATGGGGGATTCCACGGGCCCCGCGCTGACAATCCATGTGGTTGGGCGGGCAGTTCTACGGGACGCCGCGTAGTCGGTCCGGCTGCCCAGGCGGCGCAGCAGGGTCCAGAACTATTCCTCGCCCCGGCCCAGCCACCACGCGGTGACGACGACCGCCCAGGCATGCGGGACTGATGAGAGCTCGACATCGAAGGTGCCCCATTCGTCCAGCGGGGTGGGGTTGAGAGTCGGCGTTCAGGGCTGAGCCTTGCTTGGTATGTGCAACGCCGATCGCGACAGCTCGCCGAAGGGTGGCGGGGCGTCTGAGGATTGATGGCGTTCTGTTCGGTGGCCTGAGCGCCTGTCGCGTCTGGTTGATGGCCTCTGTCGGTCGGTGTCGATCAGCTCTGGCAGCCGGAGGGGTGGTGCGCGTGCGATGATTGCGGGGCTATGTCTGCGGCGCTGCCCTTTCGTCTCGCCCGTGCCACGGTGTTCGCCGTGGTCTGTTCGGGGCTTGCCGCCGTCGCCCATACCTTCGCCGGGGGATCGGTCACCGCACGCGGGCTGTCGGTCGCGTTCGTCCTCACACTGGCCGCGGCTTTCCCGCTGACCGTGCGGGAGCGCACCGCCGCCGACATCGTTCCGGTGCTCGCGGCCATGCAGGTGCTGCTGCACCTGTTCTTCTCGGTGCTGCACGTCTCCTCGCCCGAGCGGCTCGCCGGGCATCTGCACATGCCGAGTCTGAGCATGATCGTCCTGCATGCCTGGGCGGTCGTCGTCACGGCGTGGTGGCTGGGCCGGGGCGAAGAACTGTTCTGGACGCTGCTGCGCCGCCTGGGCAGCCGGATTGTCCGGGTTCTGTCGCTTCCGCGACCTCTTTCGGTAACAGGCGTTCCCGTGCTGGTCACGTCGGTTGTCGTGAAGAGCACCTATCGTCATTCTGTCGAAGGGCGTGGCCCACCTCTCTGAGGCCGAACGCTCCTTCCACCCTTGACGATGAGGAACCACGTGTAATGTCCGATTCCGAGTTTCCGCTTGTGCAGTTCCTGCGCGACCGGATGGATCCCATAGCCGAGCTGTCCCAGATCCGCACCGAACGCGCCGTTCACCCCCTGACCATTCCGGGCGGCTCGACGGTGTGGCTGGTGACCCGATACGAAGACGTACGGGCCGTGCTGGGTGACACCGCACGGTTCAGCAACGACTTCGGCAACATCACCGGCATGGGGTCGAATCAGGACGACCCGGGCGGGCTGGGCTTCAGTGACCCTCCCGTGCACACGCGGCTGCGCCGCATGCTCACGCCCGAGTTCACGATGCACCGCCTGCGGCGGCTCGAGCCCCGCATCACCGCCATCGTCAACGAGCAGCTGGACCTGATCCAGAAGGAAGGCGCGCCGGCCGACCTCGTGCCGTCGTTCGCGCTGCCCATCCCGTCGCTCGTCGTGTGCGAACTGCTCGGCGTTCCTTACGAGGATCGCGCCGACTTCTTGCGCTTCTCGACCGACCGGTTCGACTTCTCCGCCGGTCCCGAGGCCTCTCTCCAGGCCATCAACGACGCCATGGCCTATTTGACCGAGCTCGTCGCGCGGGAACGCCGCGCGCCCGGCGACGGTCTGCTCGGCGCGTTGCTGCGGGAGCACGGAGACGACGTCACCGACCGTGAGCTGGCCAGTCTCGCCGACGGCCTGCTGACCGGCGGCCACGACACGACCACGAGCATGCTCGCCCTCGGCACTCTCTGGCTGCTGGAGAACCCCGAATTCCTCGCTCTCGTACGCGACGGCGACGACCACATCGACCAGGTCGTCGAAGAACTGTTGCGTTACATGACCGTCGTCCAGGTCGCGTTCCCACGTTTCGCACGCGAGGATCTCGAACTCGCCGGACAGCCGATCGCGAAGGGCGAAATGGTGCTCTGTTCGCTGTCGGCGGCCAATCGCGACGCGATCCTCGGCGAGGACATGGACACCGCCGACCCGAACCGCCGGGAACTCAAATCCCATCTCGCCTTCGGCCACGGCATTCATCGTTGCATCGGCGCCCCTTTGGCGCGGATGGAAATGCGCATCGCCTACCCCGCCCTGCTGCGGCGTTTCCCCGGCCTCCGACTCGCGGGCGAACCGGCGTATCGCCAGGTCGCGATCGTCTATGGCCTCGACTCGCTGCCGGTCGAATGGTGACCTGACTCCATCGAACGGAGTTTTTCATGCTGCTTCGCACTGCGGCGGCCGTCTTCCTCCTGGCGGCCGCCACGCTCCTGCCCGCTTCTTCTGCGCAGGCGCACGACGTACTGAAATCGAGTAACCCGAAGGAAAACGCCAAGGTCGAGAACCTGACCGAGGTGGTGCTGGAATTCAGCAACAAGGTGAGTTTCCCGAAGGTCGTCGTCAACGGCCCCGACGACAAGAACTACGCGACCGGGGAAGCTGAACGCGACGGCCACACGGTGACCCAGGCGGTGTCCGGCCCGCTGCCGCCCGGCAAATACGTGATCGCCTTCCGCATCGTGTCTTCCGACGGCCATCCGAAGACGGGCGAGGTGCCGTTCACGGTGACCGCCCCGGAGACACCGTCGGAATCGCCGTCCCCCGAACCTTCGGAAACCGCGGAGCCGACCCCGACCCCGACACCTGTGGCGGTGGCCGTGGAGACGCCGCAAGCGGTGAACGCCACTCCGCAAAGCGCGGCCGAAGACACCGACTCGGGTGGTGGTGGCGGGTTCATCATCCTGGCGATCGGTGTCGGCGTCGTTGCGGTGGCCGCCGTGATCACCGCAACGAGACGCAGACCGAACAAGGGCGACTGACGGGACCACGCCGCTCCGCATCCCGGAGCAGCGTGACCTCCTCGACCGGTGTGGTCACCGGGCATCCATTCGGGTTGCCCGGCCCCATCGGCCTGCTGGCCATGGGCGACCTGATCTCGGGGCTGCGATTCCCGGCACCTGGCCTATTGGCGGGTACGAGGTCGCGCGGCTCGATCTCGCGAATCTGGTCGTCCGTGTTCGCCAGTTCGCCAGGGAGACATGGCCGATAGATCTCGCGAGGTCTTGCTGAGGCGGTCAGCGGCCGACCGGACCGTTCAACCGGTGCGGGCGGGTGACGTGCCACATCAATGTGTTGTTCGACCTTGTCCTTGAAGCGCAATCGTCGCTTTCATCCCATCAGATCGATCGTTAGCTTGGCCCCGGACGTACGTTTACCGGCTTTACCCCCGGAAGGCTGGATATGAGGTTCCCCCCACGTGCCCAGGTGGCCGTCACCGTCGTCGCGGCGGTCACGGTCCTGTTCGCGGTCCTCTGGTATGGCGGCGGGCGGCCCGCGGCGCTCGTCGAAGGGTTGCCGTCGCCCGGCCTGCTGACCGAATGGGGACTCCCGTTCGTCAGGTTGCTGCACGACCTCTGCGCGGTCGCGACGATCGGACTGCTGCTGACGTCGGTCGCCTTCACCCGCGATGAGGAGATCCGCTCGCGGGCACGGCGCCACGTCGTGTGGTGGGCGTCGGCGTGGGCGCTGACCGCGCTCGCCACGATCGCCCTGACGCTGTCGGACTTCCTCGGCCTGCCGATCCCCGACGCCCTGGGCGCGGGAGTGCTGCAGACGTTCATCCTGTACATCCCCCAGGGCCAGGCGTTCCTGCTCGTGGCCATGATCGCGATCGTGATCGCCGTCTGCGCCATGCTCCGGGGAGCCGAACTGGTCCTCCTGGGCGCCGCGATCTTCGCCGCGCTACCGCCCGCGTATGTCGGACATTCGGCCTCGGCGGCCGACCACAACCTCGCGGTGTCCAGCCTGATGCTGCACATCGCCGCCGCCGCCATCTGGGTGGGCGGCCTGTTCGGCGTCCTGACCCTGGTGCGCCGCGACCGCGACCTGGTCTGGGGCGTGCGCCGCTTCAGCGCGGTGGCCCTGTGCGCCTACGCTGCTGTCGGCGCGTCGGGGCTGATCAACGCCTGGGTCCGGCTGGGCGGGCTCACGACCCTGCTCGATTCCCGGTACGGCCTGCTGGTCCTCGCCAAGGTCGCGGCTCTGGCGGTGCTGGGCTGGTTCGGCTGGCGCCACCGAAACGTGACGATCGCCCGCCTGGAGGCCGGTGCCCTGGCTACGGCCAGCGTGAACGTGAACTCGGAGGCCGGAGAGGGTTCGTCCAAAGCCGGATCATCTGAAGCTGGATCTTCCGGGGCCAAGTCGTCTGAAGGGAAGTCGTCCGGGGAGGAGTTGTCCGGAGGCGAGTCGGCCACTGTCCTGTCGGCCGAGGGGCGTTCGGCCAACGGTGTGTCGGCTCGGGTCGAGGATGGTGCGGTCGACGACGGGCTTGATGGCGGTGGCTCGTCCGGGAGTGAGTCGTCGCAGGTCAGCACGTCTGCCGATGAGGTTTCCGGGGGCGTGCCGTCCGAGGAGCGGACCGGCGAGGTCGATGGGCGGCCGGTGGCGGTCGTCGACGGTGATGGCTCGGTCGGGGATGCCGTGGGCGACTCCGCTGAGGTGTCCGGGAGGGCTGATCGGCGGCCCTTCCTCCAGCTGGCCGCCGTCGAGGTGGCGATCATGACTGCGACCATGGCGCTCGCCGTGGGGCTCTCGCGGACCGCGCCGCCCGTCGGGGCCGATGTGCCCGACGTCAACCAGGCCCTCGGCTACGCACTGCCGGCCATCTCGCTTGACCGGCTCTTCTCCGAGTCTCGGCTCGACCCGATTCTCCTGCTCGGGGTCGCCGGGTTGGCGATCGCCTACCTGGTCGGGTTGCGCCGTCAGGTCTGGCCGGTCGGCCGGACGCTGGTCTGGTTCCTGGGTGTTCTGGTGCTCCTCTATGCCTCTACGGGCGGTCTGTCCGCCTATGGCCCGGCGGTGTTCTCCGTTGTCTCGGTCGAATACGCGCTGCTCGGGACGCTGGCTCCCGCGTTGATGGCGTTCGGGGCGCCGATCAGCCTTGCCGAGGGGCGTGAGCTGCTGCCGAGGTTCCTCGCCAGCCCGGCCGTCGCGCTCGCGCTCTATGTCGCCACGCCCGTCTTCCTCTACGTCCTCGGGTTCTTCGAGCTCGCCCAGTCGAGCCACGCGATGCACCTGACCGTGGTCGTCGTCCAGGTCGTGGCGGGGCTGGTGTTCTTCATCGTTGTCGCGGGGGTGGATCCGCTGCCTCGGGCCGTGCACACGTACACGAGGATTCAGCTCGTCTCGATCGCGGTCGCGGTGCAGATCGCGGTCGCGGTGCTGCTCCTGCTCGGGCCTCTGTACGCCGAGAGCTGGTATGGCCAGGTCGCCGTCGTCTGGGCGCCGGAGCGGTCGGGAGACCAGGAGCTGGGGGCGCTGCTGGGGGCGGGGATCACGCTGGCGGTGTTGCTGGGGGTACTGGCGACTCTCGCTGTACGGGTCGTCGCGGCGCGTCGCCGAGTTTCGATTCTCAACGTACAAAAGATGGACGATCTTCGGCAGAAGAAGTAACGTCCTCCCCATGGCCGTGAAGGTAAGCCGTCGACCGGTTCCCCCACCTGCACCCGCTCCGCGTAAGCCGTACCTCATCGTGGTGCTGCTCGTCGTCGTACTGGCGGCCGGTGTGGGCATCGGTTATCTGGTCGGTATCCCCGACGAGGTCGAGAAGATGCAGATCTCCGACCTCAAGCGGGACGCCGAGCAGATCAAGACGCTGACCGGTCAGGCGGAGCAGACGGTCCAGGAGCTGGACAAGATCCTGCCCGCCATGGCCGAGACCGGTCCGCCGGACATCACGGTGTGGCAGGAGGCCATCCGTAAAGCGGTTGAACGCCACGCTGAGACGCCAAGCGGGATGACCGAGACGAATGTGGCCAGAGGCGGCTTCAAGAGCGCGCTGAACGCCCTGTCGATCTCCGTCGATCTGCTCGCCGAGGCCCAGAAGCTGCCCGAGGCCGACCAGGCGGCCTACGTGGAGCTGGCCACCCGCCAGCGCACGCTCGGCATCACGATCTGGTCGGTCGCCGCCACCCAGCTCGACCAGCTCAACGTCGAGGCCGGTTACGGCCACCAGCACGCATACCTGTCGGGGGCTCCCGGCGAGGGTGCGATGCACGCGGACGACGTCCCGGAAGGCACGGAGTGACGCTGGTCCTCCAACTGGCTCCGGCGGGTGAGGTCGCGTCCACCCGCCGGCCCGGGATCTGCCCATCGGGCGGCGAAGACGAGACCGGAATCGTCAGGGACTAGGTTCCGGGATGTCGCCAACTCCTTTACGGGGAATCGCGCGCGAGCCGTCACCGGTGCGTCGGCGGCCCGGGCGAAGGCGGGCCGCCGGTTCGGGAGCGTTCTATTCGGGGCTGCACCACTCCGCGACCGCGGCGACGAAACCTTCCGCCGTCGGGGCCGCCACCGAGAGCTGCTCGGCGGCGTACGTGGAGAACTGCATGGGGTCTTCGGGCGAGGCGATGATCTTCTCGCAGACCTGGGAGCCGACCGTGAGGGCCTGCTCCTGGTTGGTCGCGAGAGCGGGGTCGATGGCGGCCAGTGCGGTGAAGAATGCCTGCTTCTGGGCATCCGAAGGTTCGGGCGCGGCGATGACCGTGATCTCCGTCGGGCTGGCCTGGACTGCGGCCGGGGGCGCCTCTGACGTCGCCGGAGTCGCCGTCTCCGCGTCTCCCGTGCATCCTGCGACGGCGATGACGGCAACAGTGAGAGCGGTAGCGAGTCGAATCATGAAAAATCACCCTAGCGCCCACCCTTCCCGTGGGAAGGGCGGGCGTGGATTGCCGTGCTATGGACAGCCCGCTGCCGTGTGTCGTGGAATGACGACGAATGCGGTTCGCAGGTGAGGAGCCATACGTTAGCCGTCCCATCCGGACGGATCGGGAAGGATGTCTTACCAGTCCATAACGATCAGCCATCGGGCCCGTCACAACCAGCCAGTAGCCGACCCTCTCACGGTCAACTTCAGTCGGCGCCCCAGGTGAACGGTGACAGGCGCGACAGGGAGAGACAACGATGCAACAGTGGCGCCGCTCGACCCCGCTACCGCAGGTGTGGCCGACTGACCGATATGAGGTCAAGAGCACCAGGCCGGCACCCGATTTCACCTCTGTTGACCGATATCACTTCGCCGCTCTGGCGTTGGAGTCGGCGGAGAACCTGATGTCGTCAGGGTGGGCCACCAATGTGACCGTCGTGCGGATCGACGACGGGACCGTCCTTTTCGACCACGAGGCGGTGGTTCCGCTGGAGTCGTGGTAGCCGATTATTGACGTCATGGCAGCCAAGGACGGGGACGGCTGGGCCGACTGCGAACGCGGTCACCGGCACTGGGGCGTTTTCGGAGCGTCCGGCCTGCTCGCGGTGCACCACACCGCGAAGGGACCCTACGTCCTGATGCAGAAGAGAGCCCTGTGGAGCCACCACGGAGGGACGTGGGGGCTTCCCGGGGGCGCGATCGACAGCCACGAAGACGCGATCACCGGCGCGTTGCGTGAAGCGCATGAAGAGGCCGCCCTTTCTCGGGAGGCCCTGCGGGTGCAGGGCGTGTTCCTAGACGACCATGGCGGCTGGACCTTCCAGACCGTCATCGCGACGGCTGTGGAAAAGCTCCCCGTCCAGCGGAACATGGAGAGCACCGCTCTCAAATGGGTGTCCCTGGCCCGGTTGCCGCACCGGCGTTTGCACCCCGGCTTCGCGGAGACGTGGCCACAGGTGAGCGAAATGCTGAAACCGCTGGTCGTGGTGGTCGACGCGGCCAATGTGATCGGCGCGCGAGCGGAGCACGGGTGGTGGCGCGACCGCGCCGGGGCGGCGTCCCGGTTGCTGGCCGAGCTCGCCGATCTGGCCAGGGACGGGATGGTTTCTCCCATTGAGGGACTGCCGTCGGCGGCCCGGCGTTTTCCACAGGTCGTCGTGGTCGTGGAAGGCGCGGCGCGGAGCGCGAAGGTTCCCGAGGGCCCGGTCGATGTACGGGTGGCGGCCGGGAGCGGGGACGACGCGATCGTGGCCGTCGTCCGGGAGGCCCAGGCCTGGGAGACGGTGCTGGTGGTGACGGCCGACCGGGGGTTGCGGGAACGGGTTCGGGCCGAGGGCGCCCTGGTGACCGGGCCGAAGTGGCTGCTGGGTCAGCTTCCCTGAGTCCGTTGGTCTTGTACGAGCCGAGCGGTTTTCCCCAGGCTGTTGTTTCTCGTGGAGTTTTCCACAGGGACGCGTTGCCGCGCTTGGAGGGGCCGGTGATCTGGAAACATCGGGCCCGTGGTCGAGCGTCTTGAGGTTCCCCCTGCCGAGGTCCCGCCCGCTGATTGGGGGCGGAAGGGCCAGCCGTCGTTCGGCCCGTGGGTGTTCATCGCCGTGCTCGGGCTGCTGCTGCTCGGGCAGTTCGTCTACGCGCCCTATCTGACCTCTCCGGCGCTCCAGACCTGGTCGACGGTCTTCGTGGCCATCTGCGTCCAGGCGCTGCCGTTCCTGGTCTTCGGGGTGCTGCTGTCGGCGGCGATCACGGCTTTCGTCCCGGCCTCGTTCTGGACGCGCGCGTTGCCCAAACGGGCCTCGCTGGCCGTGCCGGTGGCCGGGGTGGCGGGGGCGGTGCTGCCGGGGTGTGAGTGCGCTTCGGTGCCGGTGGCGTCGGGGCTGATCTCGCGGGGCGTCACGCCCGCGGCGGCGCTGGCGTTCCTGCTGTCCTCACCGGCGATCAATCCGGTGGTCATCGTGGCGACCGTGGTCGCTTTCCCGGGTCAGCCGATGATGGCGGTGGCGCGGTTCGTGGCGTCGCTGCTGGTGGCGGTGCTGGTCGGGTGGGTCTGGCTGCGGTTCGGCAAAGGGGAGTGGCTGCAGGCGCGGCGGCACCACGACCACTCGGGTTTCGCCGAGGCCATGCGTCACGACCTCCTGCACGCCGGGGGCTTCCTGGTCGTCGGCGGCATGGCGGCGGCCACGATGAACGTGATCGTGCCGCGCGAGTGGATCAACGCGCTGGCCGGCAACGTCTGGGTGTCGGTGCTCGCGCTGGCCCTGCTGGCGGTGATCCTGTCGATCTGCTCGGAGGCCGACGCCTTCGTGGCGGCCTCGCTGACCGCCTTCTCGCCGACCGCCCGACTGGCGTTCCTCGTCGTCGGGCCGATGGTCGACCTGAAACTGATCGCGCTTCAGGCCGGAACGTTCGGCCGGAGGTTCACCGTCAGGTTCGTCCCCCTCACGTTCACGCTGGCCGTGCTGGTCAGCGTCGTCACCGGGATGGTGCTGCTGTGAATCGGCTGACGCAGAGCCTGCTGCTCGTTCTGCTCGGCGGGGCGGTGCTGCGGATCACCACGGTGTCCAGCGAATACCTCAACTACGTCAAGCCGGGTTTCCGCTTCTTCCTGATCGCCGCAGGGGCGGTCGTGCTGATCCTCGGGGTGGCCGGGCTCTTCAAGAAGGAAGACGGCCATCACGGGCCGGGGGTGGCCTGGCTGCTCACGTTGCCCGTCTTCGCGATCTTCCTGATCGCCCCGCCGCCGCTGGGGAGTTACGCCGCCCGGTCGGAGGAGGCGCCCGCGCGGCCGGCGGCGTCGGCGCTCACGGCGTACACGCCGCTGACGCAGCCGGTGTCCGAGATGACCATCGGGGAGTTCCTCGGGCGGGCCTGGGGCGACAGCACCAGGTCGATGGCGGGCAAACAGGTCAGGTTGACCGGGTTCGTGGTGCCGTCCAAGAAGAAGGGGCAGTGGTATGTCGCGCGCATGCAGATCGCCTGCTGCGCGGCCGACGCCGTACCGCTGAAGGTGGCGGTCCTCGGGGCGGCGGCCCCGAAGGAGGATCAGTGGATCGAGGTCACCGGCACGTGGGTGCCTCCGAAGCCTGGCGGGCCGCCTCCCGGCACGGTCGCTCCCGAGATGACCGCGATCGGCGTGACGGAGATTCCCCAGCCGGTGGAGCCGTATGAATGAACGACCGGGGTGAACGCCGGGCAGGGGAATCCCGACGTTCGCCCCGGTCGTGGGCGGGTCAGCGTTTGCCGCACGCGACCCAGGAAGGGAGGAGCTTCTTCCACGCGCCGTCGTTCAGGGCGCCGCTCTTCTTGATGGCGGCCAGGCCCAGCGCGACGGGGAGGAGGAGGGTGCCGGCGGCCAGGGGTTCCGGGGTGCCGGTCATCAGGCCGTTGAAGTCGTCGGGGCCGGCCTTCCGCGCGGTCGACGTGGTCGCCGTCGAGGTCTCGGCCGCGGTCTTCTTGGCGGCGAGGTTGACCGTGGTGGCCTTCTCCTTGGCCTGGTCCTTCTCGCGGATCTTCTCGGGGTAGCCGTAGCCGACGATGGTGCCGTCGGTGCGGACCTTGTTGACGACCTTGTTGCTGATGTTGCCCTCGATCGTCTCGACCGTGTGGTCGTTGATGACCTTCTTGACCAGGCCGACGTGGTCGATGGCGCCGATGCTCTTCGAGTGTCCCCAGTCGAAGAAGACGACCGCGCCGGGGACGGGAGTCGTGCCGAACGCGCCCTGGTCCTGGAACCACTGGGCGTGCTGCACGGTGTAGCTGAACTGGCCGACATCCTTCGCCTGGCCGGTCTGGTGGGCGGCCCAGGAGACGAACATGTCGCACCAGGCGGCGTCCTTGTAGCCGGCCTTCTTGACGACGTTCTGGCCGAACCACTCTCCGAACTTGGATGATCCGTTGACCTCGGCGTAACCCATCTGGGAACCGGCCATGTTGATCAGCGCGTCAGCATAGTTCGTCATGAGAATCCTGAGCGTTTCCGATCCGGTGAATCGACCGCGGCCGCAGGGGCGGTAGATCGGATTCGCTCTCTGTAGACAGTGGGGCAGTTCTCGCTTTACCGGCGTGGGTGCCGGAGAGGGGCGATCCTTGCGGCAACTTTGGTCACGGATTACCGCGACAGGTCCCAATCTATCCACGCCAAAGCCGAGGTCAAACGGTTCACGGTGTTCTTTACTCTTTACCCGGTTTATCGCTTTGGATGACGCGTTTTTACCTTTGGTGAATTCCCCTGAGCACACGGGGATCGCGTGCCCTCAGGACCGTCGGAGGGGGGTGGTAGCGTCGGCTGATGCTTTACCCAAGGAAGCCCCAGCAAGGTGATCGAATTGCCGTCATCTCACCTTCGGGAGGTCTTCCCGAGGTCTTCCCGATCCCCTTCGATCATGGCCTGAGCCGCCTCCGCGACCTGTTCGGCCTGGTCACGGTGGAGTTCCCGACGACCAGGAAGATGGACGCGACGCCGCGGGAGCGGGCCGCCGACATCACCGCCGCGTTCGCGGATCCCTCGATAGGGGCGGTCATCGCGGCCATCGGGGGCGACGACCAGATCACCGTCATCCCTCACCTCGACGACGAGGTGATCAGGGCGAACCCCAAGCCCTTCTTCGGATACAGCGACAACACCAACCTGCTCGCGCACCTGTGGAAGCTGGGAATCGTCGGCTATCACGGGGGTTCGGTGATGGTGCAATTCGGCCGGGGCAGTGCCATGCATCCGATCACCAAGGCGTCTTTACGTGCCGCGCTTTTTACCTCCGGTCCCTACGAAATCGTCGAATCACGGGAATACTGCGACGTCGAGCAGGACTGGGAAGATCCGGGATTCGTCGATATCGAGCCGGAGATGCGCGAATGCGGCGGCTGGATATGGCACAACGCCGATCGGGTGGTCGAGGGCGCCACGTGGGGCGGCAACCTGGAGATCCTCAGCTGGCTGCTCGCCGCCGATCGCGACATCGCGGCGCCCGAGGCGTACGCAGGAATGATCCTGGTCGTCGAGACCAGTGAGGAGATGCCCTCGGCGACCGAGGTGTTCCGGATGCTGCGGAATCTGGGGGAGCGCGGGATTCTCGGGCGGTTCGCGGCGGTGGTGTGCGGGCGGGCGAAGGCCTGGTCGTTCGAGCACCGCAACGGCGATGCGGAAAGGGCGATCTACGCGCGGGAGCAGCGGGAGGCCATCCTCCGGGCGCTGTCCGACTATGCGCCCGAGGCGCCGGTGGTCTTCGACGTCGACTTCGGGCACACCGATCCGCAGGTGGTCATCCCTTATGGAGGGGTGATGCGGATCGACGGGCCGGCCCGGAAGATCACCGTGGTTTACTGACGGCCGCGCACTTGGTGTCCCATTCGGGCACCCGGAGCAGGGCCGGATTGGCGACGCCGCTCTCGCCGCGCAGGCCGCTCGACGTGCTGGCGAAGGCCAGGCCCTCGATGCAGATCCGGGCCACGTTGGGGAAGTTGTCCGCGTTGCGGAAGACCTCGATGTAGTCGACGTCGCTGATCTTGTCGGGCGGGGCGTTCTCGTTGCCGCCCCGGTCGCCTAACTGGTCTGAGCAGCCGGTCAGCAGAAGGGCGGCCATCAGCACGCCCGCAGCCTTGGTCTTCACGGGTGCAGCCTCTCATGGCTTCCGGCCGGGCGGCCGGGCCCGGTATGTGCCTGTCATGTCCGGCAAGACGGTCCAAAGTCCGAGGTCCGGCTCAGACCGTTGGCCGAGGTGCCTTGGACGCAAGGTTCTTAGCCTCGGGCGCATGACCTTTCTCGTGACCGGGGCGACGGGGAGAGCCGGGCGCCATGTCGTCGACCGACTGCTGGCCGAGGGGAGGCGCGTGCGCGCGCTGACCCGGCATCCCGGCAAGGCGGTCTTCCCGCCGCAGGTCGAGGTGGTGCGGGGCGATCTCACCGACCCCGGCTCGCTGCGGGAGGCGTTACGCGACGTCGTCGGCGTCCATCTGCTGACCATCGGTGGAGACGACTACGCCACCCTCACCACCGGCCCCGAGCTGGCCGGGCTGTTCGCCGAGGCGGGCGTTCAGCGGGTCACCCTGTTGTGGAACGGGCAGGTCGGGCCGGTCGAGGAGGCGTTCGCCGCGGGCGACGTCGAATGGACCCGGCTGGAGGCGACCGACTTCATGGCCAACACCCTCCAGTGGCTTCCCCAGATCGCGAAAGGCCAGGTCGAGGAGGTGTTCGGGGACGTTCCGGTGGCGGTCGTGGACGAGGCCGACGTCGGCGCGGTGGCCGCGCGGATCCTGGTCGACGGGGGGCACGCGCGGCGGTCGTACACGATCACCGGGCCGGTCGTCCTGACGGCGCGGGAGCGGCTCGCGGTGATCGGGGACGTCCTGGGACGGCCGCTGGAGTTCGCCGAGATCGGCGAGGAGCGGGCGCGCGAGAGGTGGCGGGCGGCGGGGCACGCCGAGGAGCTGATCGAGGTGCTCGCCGCCTGGCAGCGCACGCCTCACCCGGCCACCACGGTGGTCAGGGACCTCTTGGGACGCGAGCCGGCCTCTTTCCGGCAGTGGGTCGCCTACCGGCCCGACTTCGAGAAGTGCTGATAGTCCTTGGTGCCGACCCAGTCGCCGCCCCAGCCCCAGCCGATGCTGGCGAAGGCCTCCACGACCCGGTCTCCGTGGTTGATCACGCCGGGCTTCTTCAGCGGCCGGTCGACGTAGTTGTCGGCGTTGCCGTGCGCGTGGGCGCCGTCGGCCTCGACGTAGGGGTTCTCCAGCGGGTTCAGGTCGACCGCGAAGCCGTAGGCGTGCTGGGACCAGTTGGTCGAGCCCGTCGCGGCGCGGCAGTTGAAGGCCGAGGTGTTGTCGGCGTCGATCGAGGCGTAGTCGTCGGCCTTGTACTTGTCGACCGGCTCCATCTTCTTGATCGGGTACCTGAAGTCGTACAACTTCTTGAAGACCGAGGCCACGGGCTCAGCCACCGAGGCGTTCACGACGAGTCGTCCGGTATGGGGTTTGTCGTCGAAGCCCCAGTAGGTCATCGTGATCATCCGCAGGTCGTTGTAGCTGACCGGGCAACCCTGGCGCCACGAATACTTCACCTGGTCGCGGGTCACTTTACTGATCTTGTACGTGAACTCGGGCGGCGCCGTCGGAGTCGGTGACGACGACGTGCTCGGTGCCGGGCTCGTGGCCGCCGGAGTTTCCGTGATGATCGGGGCGGGCGAAACGGCGCCGGTGTTGGTCTCGGCGCCACACGCGATGGCGCCCAGACTCACCGTCAGCCCGATGACCAGCGCTGACCTGCGGATTGACATGCTTCGAGCGTACCCACGCGGGTGTCGTACTTTCCGGCCTACGTCAGGGTTTTACGGAGAAACACTCGCGCGCATGTTCGATCCCGCGCTACAGTCGACCGCATCGGATCGAACAGATGTTCCCTGTGAAAGCCCTGGTAGGTGGTGTGCGATGGCGGTTGGGCTGGTGGCGCGGCCGCTCGGCGCGACACGCCGTAGGCCTTTCTACGGAAATCTACGACGGCCGCTATATCCGGTCATAAAGTCCGACACCGTGGATCCTGTGCGCAACCCCTACGCCCCCGGTGCGGGGCAGCGTCCTCCCGAGCTGGCCGGGCGCGATCGTGAGCTGCAGCAGTTCGAGGTCGTGCTGGAGCGGGTGGCCCGTGGGCGGCCCGAGCGGAGCATGGTGATCACCGGGCTGCGTGGCGTCGGCAAGACCGTCCTGCTCAACACGTTCAAGTCCATGGCGATCCAGCGCCTGTGGGGCACCGGCAAGATCGAGGCCCGGCCCGAGCAGTCGATCCGGCGGCCCGTCGCGGCGGCGCTGCACATGGCGATCCGCGAGCTGGCGCCCCGGCATCGGGCCCCCGAGCGGATCGACGAGTTCCTCGGCGTGCTCAAGGCCTTCGCGATGCGCGACCCTTCGGCGGCCAAGGGCACGACCCACTGGTCGCCGGGCATCGACGTCCCGGCGGCGCGGGGGCGGGCCGACTCCGGCGATCTCGAGATCGACCTGACCGAGCTGCTCAGCGACGCGGCCGGGGTCGCGACCGACCTCGGGGTCGGGATCGCCCTGTTCATCGACGAGATGCAAGATGTGCCGGCCACCGACATCTCGGCGCTCTGCGCCGCCTGTCACGAGTTGTCGCAGATCGGCGGGCCGCTCATCGTGGTGGGGGCGGGGCTGCCGCATCTGCCGTCGGTGCTGTCGGCGTCCAAGAGCTATTCCGAACGGCTTTTCCGTTACGCCAGGATCGACCGGCTCGACCGCGATGCCGCCGACATGGCGCTGATCGTCCCCGCCGAGGAAGAAGGCGTGGAGTTCACCAGCGACGCCCTCGACGCCCTCTACGAGGCGGCCGACGGTTATCCCTATTTCGTCCAGGCCTACGGCAAGGTCGCCTGGGACCTGGCGCCGCGCAGCCCGATCACCGCGGAAGACATCAAGGTGTCGGCGCCGGAGGCCGAAGAGGAGCTCGCCGTCGGCTTCTTCGGCAGCCGCTACGAGCGGGCGACCCCGGCCGAGCGCGACTACATGCACGCCATGGCGCAGCTCGGCGACGACCCGGTGGCGACCGCCGAGGTGGCCGACGCGCTGGGGCGCAAACCGTCCAGCCTGTCTCCCGCCCGCGACAGCCTCATCAAGAAAGGCCTGATCTACAGCGCCGAACGCGGCCTGATCGCGTTCACCGTCCCCCACTTCGGCCGGTTCCTGCGTGCGCAGCCCGTCTGATCCCCTTGACCTCTCTACGGCTTTCTAGAGGGGAAGCTAGAGAGCCGTAGAGAGCTAAATCAAGCCTTGTCTAAGGGTTTCTAGAGTGAAGCCGAGACAGGGATAGATTCCTGGATGGGCGCGTGCCCGCCGACCACCGCGACGCGGACCGGCGGGCGCCGCCCGCTCAGGTAGACCGCGAAGACCACTTCAGAGCCGTTGAGCGCCTCGAAGACGAAGAAACGCCAGCAGAGCTCGCGCCACGAGTCGCTCGGCATCTCGCTGCCGAGCAGATGCGCGTGGTTGCGCCAGGCCGTGCTCGCCCGGAGCCGGGCCGCCGCCTTCTCGGGCGCGAAAGGCCGCAGCTCACACGGCGCGTGATATTTCAGGCGCGCGTACGTCTCCTCGACCTCCGGCGACAGCGCCAGCAGGACCACGATGAGACCACCCGTCCAGGCCATGACCTGCCAGGTCAACGGCGGCCAGCCGGGGGCGCCGTCGAGGGCGACGGCCACGGCCATCGCGGTGAAGACGATCGTGCGGCTGATCGCCCGCAGGCCCACCGGCGTCGCGCTGACGTCGCCGAAGCAGCCGCAGCCGGCGTCGGGACGACGGCGCCGCAGGTCCCACAGGACATAGGTGGCGACCGTGAAGAACGCCACCGTCATCCAGCGGGGCACCGGGCTGTCGAGCAGGAAAAGCCCTCCGGCCAGCCCGAACTCGCCGACCGCGCAGCCGATGAGGGCGTTCTTGCGCCAGGTCTCCGGCGCGAGCACCGCCGGGCCGAGCCGCCCGAAGGCCCCCGGTTCGGAGTCGCGCCCGGCCGTGACCAGCTTGGCCGCGCCGCCGAGCACCAGCATGACCAGCAGAATGGGTTGCGCCGCCGCGGCGATCATCCCGCTCACCCCAATCCCACACGCACGTTGAAGCAGCCGTTGGTCAGGTCGCCGCCGAGTTCGACGTATGACGTGGCCGACAGTTCCACCACTCGCCCCCGGGGCGAGGTGCCACATTCCACGCATCGGTCGCAGAACTTGCCCGCCATGCAGCCGCAGGCCACCACGGGGAGCACGGTCGCGCGACCGGCGCAGACATTCCGTACATGAAGGCTCGAACCGAGCGCGAGATAGGGGAGAGCGGCGCACGAGACGCCCGCCTCACCGCAGCCGGTGTCCGACTGCTCCAGCATCGGGTAGGCCACACCGGGTTCGATGTGGTCTGACCACACGGCCGTACCGGAAATCTTCGTCTGTACGCCGCCATAGCCCATCGGCGGGTCGGGAACATGGACCGCCCGGTAGGCGGGCTGCGAGGTGGCCGGGATCTGCGCGAGCACGCTGGTGCCCTCGACCGTGCCGATCGCGTCGAACAGGAAGCCGGGTTCGAGGCGCGGATAGCGGACCCGGACCCGCCCCGACGACCGATAGGGGATCACGATCGACCGCCGCCCGCGATGGGGCCCGCAGTCGAGCACGACGGAGATGTCGTCCCGGCCGGAGACCGACAGGATGACCCCGGTCAGCCTGGTGATGTCGGCCCAGATGCGGTCGACGACCTTGCCCTGCCGCAGCGCCCGGATGATCACCTGGGCGCCCACCGGCAGGTCGGCCGGGGCCACGAAGGAGCCCCGCCAGGCCTTGGCCCAGTGGGCGATGACCAGACGCTCCTCGCGGCCCTCGTCGTTCTCGATGATGATCAGGTGAGGACTGACGTCGAGGATCGTGCCACTGACGGCGTCGAGCAGCACCCCGTTCTCGGCGCTCGCCCGCGGCGGCTCAAGCTCCCGGCCGAGCACGGCCGACGCCAAGGCTCTCCGGCGTTTCGCTGGTATCCCCACGCTCTGTAGCCTCACATGTCGTCTGCCCTAATAGAGGCATAATTCAGGCGTTGAGTCCTGCGCGGGATCAGAATCTTCGTACTGGATGGAATCCCATGTCGCCCGTGTCGGGGCATATCACCACCCTTCCCTTTTAGGTGGCGGGTTCGATTTCCTCCGCACCCGCGGTGGCGCAGGGTCGTACGACATCCCGAATGAGGCGAAGGGTCTCCAGGAACCGGTCGAGCTCGGCCGGGGGCAGCAGGCCGGTGAACCAGTGCTCGATGTCGGCGAGGTGACGGGGTAGCACCTCCATCAGCCGGGCCCGCCCGGCCTCGGTGATGCGGGGGTAGAAGGCGCGGCGGTCGGTCGCGCAGGCTTCGCGGGCGACCAGGCCCTCCCGCTCCAGCCGGTCGACGACGCGGGTGATGCCGCTGGTGGATAGGTTGGTCTGAGCGGCGAGGTCGCTCATGCGCAGTCCCTGGCCGGGGGATCGGGCCAGGCGGATCAGCGTCTCGAAGTCGACGTCGGAAAGGCCGGCCTCCGCGAAGGCGCGCCGGTTCTTGTCGGCGATGCCCGTGTAGACCTCGGCGAACAGCCCCATCGCGGTCAGCCGAGGGTCGTCGAATGGATCCATGGGAGAAGTCTACGCCACGATGGTTGACGGCAGGAATATCTCTCCGGTAGACATTTGTTGGAGCAAACATCCGCAGGACAACTACCGCCTCTCCTGGAGTTATGGATCATGAGCACTCGCGAGTGGAACGGCCAGACCATTCCCGTCGCCGGCACCTTCACCCTTGACGTCGCGCACACCCGCGTCGGGTTCGTGGCCAAGCACATGATGGTCAGCAAGGTCCGCGGCAACTTCGAGAAGTTCGACGGCACCATCACCGTCGCCGAGGAGCCGCTCCAGTCCAGCGTCGACGTGACCCTCGAGTCCGCGTCGATCACCACCCACGTCGGCGACCGCGACAACCACCTCCGCAGCGACGACTTCCTCTCCGCCGACAAGTTCCCCCAGATCACCTTCAAGAGCCTCCGCGTCGAGAACGTCGACGGCAACGAGTTCACCCTGGTGGGCGAGCTGACGATCCGTGACGTGACGAAGGAGGTGCCGCTGCGCGTGGAGTTCGGCGGCGCTGCGACCAACCCGTGGGGCCAGGAGATCTTCGGCTACTCGGCCGAGACGGAGATCGACCGGGAGGCCTTCGGGCTGACCTGGAACCAGGCGCTGGAGACCGGTGGCGTGCTGGTCAGCAAGAAGATCAAGATCGAGATCGAGGGCGAGGCCGTTCGGCAGGCCTGACCCACCCTTTTCGGTGTCGCCCTGACCTTGTCCACAGGGTGTGGAAAAGGTTGGGGCGGCGCGCTGGGTATCCACTTTGCCGCGTCGGCGGATCGCCGGTACTCTGTCGGGAGCCGATACGGCTACTGGAGGTTTCGCCTAGTCCGGTCTATGGCGCCGCACTGCTAATGCGGTTTGGGTCTCAAGCCCATCCGGGGTTCAAATCCCCGAACCTCCGCAGTTCAGAGGCCCTCTTCCCGAAATGGGACGAGGGCCTTTTTCGTGTTCGAAACAGCCCTGCACGTGATTGTCGGTGCATGGTGCCAAGATCGCTAAGGTGTGCCCAGCCTGTGAAAGGGACCGCCTTGTCGCACTCCCCCCGGATGTCGAAACCGGCTTTACTGGCCTGGCTGACGGCCGCGGCCCTCGCCGCCTACCCGACCTGGGACGAATGGCGCTACCGCCTCTACTCCGGCCCGCCGGAGACGTTCTCATGCATGGGTTTCGATTGGCCGCAGACCTCGCCGCTGGATCCCCTGCGAGGTGACCTCGATCGCCTGATGCAGAACGTGGTTCCATGGGCCGTCCCCGCACTGCTGGTCCTGGGCGGATTCTTCGCCTGCCTCAGCCGGGGCAACCGGCGGAGCGTGGGCCGACGTACGGCGGGCGCTCTCGTCCTGATCGCGGTCATCGAGCCGCTCACTCCCCTCTACTCCTCGGCGGAGGAGTGCGGCGGAACGATCCCCATCCTCAGCGCCGAGTGGTTCGCCGCCGTGGCGGGCTCCTGGGGAAGCACCCAGCTCTGTCTCTTGGCGGCCGCCGCGTTCGTCGTGCTCGTCACGCACCTGACCTCGGCGCAGCCCGAAGGCCCGGGAGTGACCTGGCGTCGGATGGTGGCGCTCCTGGTCGACTACGCGATCGTCCTCGCGCTGTTCGCTTTGGTCATCCCGCTCCTCGCGGACCGGCCCTTCATCCACGTGGACTACGGGCTTCTGAGCGAAGGGACGCTCTCGCTGGACGACCTGGATCTCGAGCACCTGGTCGTCCTGCTGATCGTGTTCCTGTACTTCTGGGTGCAGCACAGCCTGTGGGGACGTACACCTGGCAAGTTCCTGCTGCGCATCCGCCTTGCGCGGACGACGGCGGGAAGGACGGCTCTCCGCACGCTGATCTTCCCGCTTCTGGTCTTCATGCCGGCCGAGGGGCTTCTCGTTCTTGTGGTGGACGGACTATGGGCGCTTCTCGACCCCGACGGCCGGCCGCTTCACGACCGATGGGCGAACACCGAAGTGAAAACTACCTCAGCCTGAACCGGGCGTCCGGTCGCTCGCCGGTCAGGGCGAGGTCGGCGAGGACTCTGCCCACGGCCGGGACGAACTTGAATCCGTGCCCCGAGAACCCGGCCGCCACCACGACCGGGCCGACCCGGTCGAGGACGAAGTCCGACGTGGGGGTGGTGGTGTACGTGCAGCTGATCGAAGTGAAGACGTCGGGGTCGACCCCCGGGAGCCAGGCGCGGGCGTAGGCCCGGAGGGCTTGGACGTGGCGGGCTTCGGGGAGGAAATCGCGTTCGTCGGGGTCGACGACGGGGCCGGTGCCGTGGAAGCCGACCTTGATGCCCTCGCCGGGGGTGGCCAGGCCGTAGATGCCGCTGAGGAAACCGGTCGCGGCGAGGGTCTCCTCGTCGAAGTGGTGGCCGAAACTGGGCCACTCGTCTTCTTCACGTAGCGGGGCGAAGTGGGCGGGCTGTTCCTGGGTGACACGCAGCGGCGGCAGCGGGACCAGCCCGCCGAGCAGCTTCCCGGCCCATGCCCCGGCCGCGACCACGACGCGTTTGGCCTGGTAGACGTCGTCTTCCGTGGTCACCTCGACGGCGTTGTCGTCTTTCACCGTGATCGAGGTGGCCGGGGTGTGGTGGCGGACCACTGCCCCCAGCGCCGCAGCGCTTCTCTGGAGGGCCGCGACGGCGTGGTCGGCGTGGAGGCGGCCGCTCTGCGGGTGGAAGAAGACCTTGCCGTCGTAGCGCAGGCCGGGCCAGCGGTCGGTGGCCTCCTCGGGCGAGAGCCAGGTGCCGGGGGCGCCTGCCGCTTCGACGGCGTCGGCGAGAATGTCCAGATCAGGGGTGCGGCCGTGGTTGACGCTGCCGGTGATGGTGAGGAGCCGGGTGCCCGATTCCGATTCCAGGTCGCGCCACAGGTCGTGGGCCTCCTGGGCGAGGCGGATGTAGACGGGGTCGCCGTAGGAGACTCGGAAGATACGCGAGGCACCGTGGGAGGCGCCGCGAACGTGACCTGGCTCGAACCGCTCCAGCAGCGCCACCTCGGCACCGCGCCCGGCCAGCCGCCACGCCGCCGCCGAGCCCATGCCGCCGCCACCGACCACGACGACGTCCACCGTGTATCGGGCCACGGGCACCTCCTAATACCTAAAATTCCTACCTGTAGTATAGGTATCAACTGATTCGGGCGAGAACCTGCTTGATCCGGGTCATCTTCGCCCCGGCGGCGGCCTCGTCGTGGACGTAGGCGTTCAGCGTCACCTTGACGCCCGGGCGTACCTCGAATTCGGTGGCGTTCGCGGTGAACTTCCCCTTCGTCGTTTCGACGACGAACTCGACCTCGACGTTCACCTTGTCGTCGGTCTTGTTGGTGAACTGCTGGCACACGATCATCGAGCCGATGGAGTCGGGACACGGCTTGACCTTGGTCAGCATGCCGACGACGGCGGGATCGATTTCGGGGACGTCCTCGACGGTCTCGGTCGGCTGTGGGGCCGCCGTCGGTCCGTCGTCGGCGCCGAGTCCGCTGAACGCCTCGGCGATGCTGTTGCGCAGTTCCGCTTTCACCACTTCGCGTCCGGTGTAGTAACCGGCGCCGAAGACCGTGACGACGACCACTCCCGCGGCGACGAGGAACTGGGGTGAGGAGAAACGCCTGACCGGCTTCTGAACCGGGGGTGCGCCCCATGGCTGCTGTGACATTGGTTCCCCTGCCGATGTAGACCGTTCCAAGATCAGAGAGATATCTGCTTTGGTGCGCTGATCGTTACCGGGTAGGTAAATGCGCATGCTGACCGGTTGGTGGGGTGTCGTCCTCGATGCTCCGGATTCTCGCGAGCTCGCCCGCTTCTACTCCGCCCTCCTCGGCTGGGAGTTGATCAACGACGGCGAGGCCGTCCACCCCGGCGAGGGCACCTCCTACATCGCCTTCCAGACCTCCCCCGACTACGAGCCCCCCACCTGGCCGAACGCCTCGGGCGAACAGCAGATGATGCTGCACGTCGACGTCGGCGTGACGGGACTGGAAGAGGAGGTCGCCAGGGCCGTCGCCCTCGGCGCGACCCTCGCCGGCTTCCAGCCCCAGGACGACGTCCGGGTCATGCTGGATCCGGCCGGGCACCCCTTCTGCCTCTATCTCGACGCCGAATAACAGAATAAAGTTCGAGTCATGCGGATCTTCTCGAACATCTCCGAGCTCAAAGCCGCTCAGGGCACCCATCTCGGCTTCACCGACTGGCGGCCCGTCACCCAGGAGCAGGTCAATCTGTTCGCCGACGCCACCGGTGACCACCAGTGGATCCACATCGACGCCGAGCGCGCCGCGCAGGGACCGTTCGGCGGGACGATCGCCCACGGGTTCCTGTCGCTGTCGATGCTGCCGGCGCTGATGAGCGAGCTCATCCGGGTCGAGGGGCTGGCCATGGGGATCAACTACGGGCTGAACAAGGTGCGGTTCCCCGCGCCCGTTCCAGTTGGGGCGCGCATCCGGGCGGGGGGCGAGATCGCCGAGCTCACCGACACCGCCCAGGGCGTGCTCGGGACGCTCAAGATGGTCATCGAGGTCGAAGGCGTGGCGAAACCGGCGTGCGCGGCCGAGCAGCTGGTCCTCTACATCCCGGCGTAGTAGGCGGCGGCCTGGGCCCGGCTCTGCAGGCCGAGTTTGGCCAGCACCCGGCTGACGTGCGTCTTCACGGTCGGTTCCGCGATGTCGAGTTCGCGGGCGATCTCCGCGTTCGACAGGCCGCGGACGAGACAGCCGAAGACGTCGTGTTCGCGGGCCGTGAGGCTGTCGGGGGCTTTGGCCGGTCTCGTCCGGGCGAAGGCCGAGATGAGTTTCCTGGTCACCTGGGGCGAGATCAGGCCGTCGCCGCCCGCGACCAGCCTGACCGCCTCGACGAGCGTGGCCGCCTCGGTGTTCTTCAGCAGGAATCCGGCGGCGCCCGCCCGCAGTGCGCCGAAGACGTATTCGTCCAGGTCGAAGGTGGTGAGCACGAGGATCTCGGTCAGACCGGCGAGCTGCCGGGTGGCCGTGATGCCGTCGAGGCGGGGCATCCGGATGTCCATGATCACGACGTCGGGACGCAGTTCCTTCGCCAGCGTGACGGCCTCCCGGCCGTCGGCGGCCTCGCCCACGATGCGGATGTCGCTGGCGCCTTCGAGGACCAGGCGGATGCCCGTGCGCACCGCCGCGTGGTCGTCGGCGATCAAGACAGTGATCATGTGGCCAGCGTGGCGCTGACCCGCCAGCCGCGTTCACACGGCCCCGCCTCGAACGTGCCGCCGACCAGGGCGGCCCGCTCCCGCATGCCGATCAGCCCGGCCCGCGCGCCGGGCAGGTCACGCTGCCGGTCGGTGACCGGGTTGGCGATGGTCAGGGCGAGTGCGTCCGGACGATAGTCGATGGCGATGGAAACGGGCGCGGCGCCGTGTTTGAGCGCGTTCGTCAGCGACTCCTGGACGATTCTGTACGCCGCCAGATCGACCGCCGGAGGGAGATCGCGTGGCGTGCCCGAGATGTCAACGGTGGTCGTCATCCCCGACCGTTTCACCAGGTCGTCGACCGCCGACAGGGTCGGCCGGAGCGCCTCCGACTCGCCCTCGGCGCGCAGCAGCCCGATCATCCCGCGCATCTCGGCCATGCCCTGAACACTGTTCTCCCGGATCGACTCCACGATCTCCCGGACGGATTTGGCGTCCAGATCGCTTCTGGACAGCACCGCGCTCGACTGGATGGCGATCGCGCTGAAGTGGTTGGCGACCAGATCGTGCAGTTCCCTGGCCATCCGGGTGCGTTCGGCGGAGATCGCGGCCTTCCGATCGAGTTCGGCCATGAGCGCGGCCTGCCGGGCGTGGTCGCGGTGGTTCCTGATGATCGCCGCCGTGGTGACCGGCATGACGATGATCAGGCCGCCCTGGAAGGCCATGACCGTTCCCCACCCCCAGTCATGGGTCTGCAACCCCGCCGCGAGCCCCATGGCCAGCGCCCATATCGGCCCGACACGCAGCAGAACGGTCAGCAGCTTCCGGGGTCCGTACAGGCATGCGGCGTAGATGTTGTCGGTGAACACGACGACCGTACCGAGCGAAGGCCCGATCGTCGCATCGGCCGCCAGCGCGACCACCCCGAGGACGAACGCCGTCACCGGCCGCCTCCGGCGGATCGCCACGCCTACGCAGGTGACCGCGAGCGGGAGGAGGAACAGCCCCATCGGAACGCCCGGCCTGACCTCACGCGCCCCCGCGACCAGCAGGATCACCCCGACCGCGAAGGCCGCCACGGCCATCAGCGCGTCCTGCCGGTTGGGGGTCATGCGTTTCATCTCACCACGGGCCATCTGAAATGGGCATACATCTTTAGATGTACTGAACTTCGTCCGCAGCGGGGAGGCCCGCGTCCTCCGGCGCCCAGAGGATGGGTACCCGGAGGTGGATTCCATGCTGTGGTTGATCATCGCGGCCGAGGCCGGCTTCTGGATCCTGCTGGCCGCAGGCCTCTATGTCCGGTACGGCCTGCGGATGCGCCGGGCCAGCTGGGCACTACTGGCCCTGACCCCGGTCCTCGACATCGTGCTGCTCGTCGCGGCCGTGGCCGACATGCGCTCGGGAGCCGTGGCGACCTGGCAGCACGGCCTGGCCGGGGCGTACATCGCCTATTCGATCGTCTTCGGCCACCGGACCATCACATGGGCCGACGAGTGGGTCGCCCGGGGCTTCAAGAAACCGCCGAAAGTGCTGAGCGAGTGGGCGATCTGGTTCAGGATCGCAGGGGCGTACACGATCATGTGCCTGCTGCTCTTCGGCGCCATCGTCATGGTGGGGGACGCCGAACGGACCTCCGCGCTGACCGGTTTCATGCTGAACGCCGCGAAGATCCCCCTGATCGCCCTGATCTGGCCCGTCACCGACTCACTGGGGCGTCAGTTCCGTAGGAAGCCGGACGATCACCCGCCAACCCCCCATGTGTGGACCAGCATGGACGCTTCCCCCCAGAGGAGTGGCCCTGGCCCGCATCAACCTGACCCCCGACCGACGGGACGCCCGGATGCCGATCGGGCTGTCGATGGTCAGCGTGATCGCTGACGGCTGATACGAGATCATGACCGTGGCTGACGTGGTGCCGTGCTCGAGTGCGCTGGTCAGCGCCTCCTGGACGATCCGGTAGCCGGCCAGATCGACGTCTCTGGGAAGCTCGCGGGCGGGGCCCTGGATGTGGAGACGGGTGGTGAGCCCGGCCTGCTTGCCGCGCTGGAACAGGTCCATCGGGTCGGCGAGACTGCGGTGGTCGGCCCCGAGGACGCCGTTGATGCGCTCGACCAGGAGGTGCTCGGCCTCCTCGGCGCGTCTTCGTTTTCTGCGGTGGATGATCGTGGTGGTGGTGAGCAGGATGACGATGGCGAGGATGCCCAGGTTCAGCACATTAGGCCCCTGATCTGTGCGGTTATGTCGGTTCTTAACCGGCGGTGATCGGGGGTATGCGGGGGGTTGGGAACTTTGCCGGGAGTTGGAGGAGGCGTGTCTTCGGGTAACTGGTTCGGAGCACGGGCCGAGACCCGCTATGCTTATTTCTGCAAGCAGCCGTAGCTCAATGGATAGAGCATCTGACTACGGATCAGAAGGTTGGGGTTTCGAGTACCTCCGGCTGCACTCGCATGAAAGGCCCGTTCCCGGATTTCCGGGACGGGCCTTCGTCATTCCAGGGAGTCAGACGGCCCCGCCACTCACGATCGCGGTGGCCGCCCAGCACAACGTCGCGCAGGCCAGCAGCCAGATGCCCACCTTGATGAGGCGATATTTCAAGGTCACGATTCTCGCCATGACCAGGATCTGGTCGCTGAGCAACGCGAGGTGGTTGCGGGCTGCGATCTCCACCGCCACGCTGATGCGTTCGACTGAGCCGAGGGCGGCCGCGTCTCCGAAGAAGGCGATTCCGTCGGGATCGCGGGAGCGGAGTTCCCGGGGGTAGATGGCCGCCACGAAGGTGGCGACGGAGGTGGCGCCGAGGAGGCCGACCAGCCACCACAGGAAAGCCACGCCGTCGAGGCGGGACGGGGTCCACGAACCGGCGATCAGGGCGCCGAGCAGGGCGCTGATCGCCACTCCGCTGGCGGCGAGCAGGATCGAGGCCTTGAGGTCGGCGCGGCCCGCCTCCTCACGGGTTTCGGTGAGGAGGCGGAGCGCGTGATCCGTCGCCGGGTCGGGGCGTGTCACGGTTTGCCGCCGTTTTCTTCGTCCGGTGACGTGGTCGCGCTCTGGGTCACGCGGTCGCGGCGGGCGGTGGCGAGTTCCTCTTTCAGCTGGTCGGGGTGGTAGCGCTGGAGTTCGTCCTCCACTTGGCGCAGGGCGGCCAGCTCCGGTTCGGGCTGGCCGATCTCGTCGAAGGCGGGGCCCAGACGGTCGAGAGTTGTGAGGGGGCGCTCGGCGGTGGTGGCGAAAGCCGGGGGGACCGGGCCTGCTTGGGTGTGGAAGCCCCTCGCGTACATCATGAAGTGGTAGGCCTCGCCGTAGCGTTCGGCGATCTTGCCGACGACCTCGTCCCGGAGAGCGCTGAGGTCGCTCCAGGCGGTGGCGAAGGAGCGGACGGCCTCGCCCGCCGCCTCGTCGAGTCTGGTCACGTGGCGGGAGGCGCGCCGGAAGCGGCGTCTCGCGGCGGCGTGGTCTTCTCCGAACGGGTCGTAGGCGGCGACCTTCACCGTCAGGGCGCACAGGGTCAGGGTCACCATGAGCAGGATGACGAGCCTGGCGGGCAGGACGGGCAGCGCACCCGCCGACCGGCTCATGTCGGCGGTCCGGAACGAGGCCCACAGGGCGATGCTGGAGATCAGCATGATCGGGAGGATGGCCCTGAGGGTCCAGGCGCCGAGGCGGGAGAGGAAGATCGACCAGCGCGGGCGGGTCCGGTGTTTGGCCGAGCTCCTGGCGTGCCAGCGGGCCCGGCCCAGCGAGTGACCCGCCACGATGATCCCGGCGGTCAGCAGCACGCCGGGCACGAGCGTGAGCACGTGCTCGAGCCACGAGATGTGGCCGATGCCGACGAATCGCTGGAAGATCCGCTGGAAGTACCAGGTGTCGAAGCCGCCGGCCAGGATCACGAGCGGCCACGACGACCACCGGAGCCAGCGGGGCGGGCGGAACCCGCCGTTGGCGATCTCGCTTTCGCCGATCCGTTCGAGATCGCGGGCCGCCTTGGAGAGTTGCCTGCGTGCGAGCTGTGCCTGGAGGTCGGTGACCGTGCGGCCAGCGTCTTCGTGGAGGCGGATGAGGCGCTCCCTGCCCTCGTTCATCGCCTCGGCGTGCTGGCGGACCAGCCTCGCCGACCGGTTCTTGGCGTCCAGCAGGGCTCCGGCCTCGGCGTGGTCGAGGTCGCCGGGGCTGCGCCGCGGGGTGGTGCGGACGTAGCGGTCGAAGTTGCGCTGCCAGCAGTCGCAGCCGTGATGGCACAGGTGCGTGAGCTCGCTGTCCTGGGGCGTCGCGTCGACGATCGTGCCGTGGATCTCCTGGTCGCGCATCAGCGGATCACCTTGTACTTGATCTCGACGCGCCGGTTCTTCGACCGGGCGTAGGTACTGGTCGAGCGGATCGCCGGCTGGGTCTCGCCCTTGCCCGCCACCGTGATGTTGGCGAAGCCGAGACGTTGCAGTTCCGCGCGCACTGCTTTGGCGCGCCGTTGTGAGAGCACCTGATTCTCCAGGTCGGTGCCGACGTCGTCGGTATGGCCGACGACGTGGACCCGGGTCGGGCTCAGCGGGAGCACCTCGTCGGCGAAGGCCCGGATCGCCAGCACACCCTCCGGCCGGAGCTCGTACTTGCCCGTCGTGAAGAGGAGGTCGCCGTCCAGCTCGGCCACTCGTACGGGATTCGGCGGCTCCGAGTAGGCCATGCGCTGGATCTCCAGATCGGCCTTCTCGACGATGTCGGCGGAGCCCTTCGCCGCTTCGAGCGGAGCCGAGTCGACGGTGCAGGACGCCTTCGTCTTGCGGCACATGTCGGTCCACAGGCGCTGGAGCCACGTCCGCTGCCGGGCCGTGAGCGGTTGCCGGCCCTCTCCTTGGACGCCGACCCACGGCATCTCCACCTGCCAGCCCTTCAGGTCGGGCAGGTCGGAGCCGGTGCGGCAGGAGGCTGCGGTCTGGGCGGCGAAGGTGAGATCCCGCATTGCGGTCTTCTCCACGCTCGTACAGTCGATGCTCGACAGTCCGTCGGTGGCGACGACGAGGAGGCGCTTCGGGGCGTCCGTGGTGGCCTGGACGGAGTCGAAGGCCGCCATCACGTTGGTGCCCTTACTGTTGGCGGGGGTGTCGTTGATCGAGGTGAAGACGGAGCCCAGGCAGTCGCCGAGGGTGGCCGCGACCCACTGCTGCATGTCCACGCCGCCGCCGATCTCGGGCAGGGCGATGGGCGGCTGCCAGGTCACTCCGGGGCCGCCGTCGAACGACCCGATCTTGATGAGGGCCGGGCTGCGCAGGCTCCGGACCTTCGCCGTCACGCCGAAGCCGATCTCGCCGCCGTCCCGCGCCTCCGCCGAGTTCCCGAAGATCATTTTCTTCCAGTCGGGCGGTGCGTTCGTGGTCATCCCGCGCATGGAGGCCGACCGGTCGACCACGATCACCACCTCCTCGGCGGCCGGCGCGCTGCCGGAGCCGAGTGACTCGATGGACGCGCACGCGTCGGCTTTGGGTCCGTCGGACGGGACGGGCGTCCACTGGTCGACATCGAGGAAGGAGCAACCCGCCACCACGAGGGTGAAGGTGGCGAGCGCCGGACCGAGGCGCCTGCTCATGACTGCTCCCACGGCAGGTCGGTGACCAGGTCGGGAACCGGGATGCCCAGGCTCTCCAGGGCCCGGCGCAGCATGGTGTCGCTCTGGACGACCAGGTCGAAGACGTTGACCGCCTGCTGGGCGCTGACGACGTTCTGGACCAGCGTGATGTAGCGGTCGGCCTCGTCGCGGCGCTCGCTCTGCATGCGGCCCATGACGTCGGCGACGTTCACGGGGTGCTCGGCCAGGTGCACGGCGAACCTGCTGCGCCAGTGGCTCTCGCAGGCGGACAAGAAGGTGAGCCAGAGCTCGCGTTCCTCGTTGAGCCGCCACACGTGGGATTGGGTCAGTTCCAGCTTGTTGTGGTCGTCCAGGAGTTGCAGGCTGAGGGTCCGCCGCGAGGCCAGGACCTCCTCGCTGGCCATGACCCAGGTGCGGGTCGAGATCGTGATCGTGATCTCGTCGCAGTCGTGGACGGGGGAGTAGAGCGCGACGGCCAGTTCCTTCTCGATCTGCTCCTCCGCCTTGTCCGGCTGGAAGGGTGGGAAGGTGCGCGCGGTGGCCCGGATCACGTCGTGGATGCGCCGCTGCACGTTCACCCGCTTGGCGTCGACCTCCGCGTGCAGGTCGCGGCCGCTCCGGGACGTCTTGTACTGGGCGCACCATGTGGCGTGCACGGTCACGTGGAAGGGCAGCGCGTCTCCCTGCGCCGGAGTGGTGATCGTGAACGCGTCGTCCAGGATGTGGACGCCCTCTCCGGCGGGGTGGGAGCAGGGCCGGGGCGGCGGCTGCATGATGCCCCGGGCCAGCTTGATCGGGTTGTTCGGCTCCGGTTCCTCGCAGACGTGCCGGCCGCCGATCGACGGAGGCGCTTTCCGTTCGGGGGTGGCGCCGAGCGACCTCCACCACGCCCGGATTCGGTGCAGCAGTCTCATCTCGTACGGCCTTTCATGACGCCGTGCAGATGACGGCTGATATCGGGGCTGAGGGCTCGGGTGTGGCTCCACTGGCGGAGATGGAAGGCCAGCGGGCCACGGAGATCGGGGGGACAGTCTGAGAAGATCCCGGTGAGCACGGGCGGCACACGCGGGTCGTCGTCCCACCGGCCGGTCCACTGGGCGAGTGAGGTCCAGATCTCGTGGACGGGCCGGGTGATCGAGTGCTTGATGGAGTCGAAGACCCCGCAGGCCAGGGCGTCCAGCCACAGCTGGACGATCTTCGGCTCGGCGCGGATCCACTGTTCGGCGGTGAAGGCTTTGAGATCGAGCCTGGGCGGGTTGGCGCCTCGGGTGGCGGTGAGGCGGGTGAGGGTGAGGGTGACGGTCCGGCGCAGACCCGGATGGCCGGTCTCGACCCACTTCACGAGCTCGTCGATCATCAGCGCACCCGTGGAGGCGCTGTAGATCTCGGTGAGGGCCCGGGAGACGGCGTCGTGAATCGGGGTCTGCCCGGCGGTCGAGCGCAGAAGAATGCGCTGTAGCGACTGGAGCGCCTCTTCCGGATCGCTGCGCCCGATGTGGGATCCGTACGCCTGGGCGGCGGCGAGCCGCTTTTCGGCCGAGGCGCCCGACCAGTCCCTTAACTGACGCCGGACCCGGACGACCGACCGTTCGTCGAGGGCCGCCGCCTCGAACGCCCACGGGGCCAGCCACCGTCGTCCACGACCTGCCTGGCCGCTGGTCCAGGGGCGGAGGAACTCCGCGCTGATCAGCGGGTAGTCGTAGGAGGCGAGTTTCCCGATGGCGTGCGCCGCCTTCATCCTGATCTCGCGCTGGGATTCCCTGGACAGCGTGTCGAGCCAGGCCAGCACACCCTCGCGGATCGTCTGCCCCTGCTCCCATACCTCATCGAGGACGATCGAGGCCAGTTCTGGCCGTGCCAGCTGAAGCCGGCGGGAGGCTCCCTCGATCGTGTAGTCGACCCCCTTCACCCATTCACGCAGCCACTCCCAGTCGGAGGTGGTGTCGCCCGCCCCCGGCTTGCCCGACTTGATGCCCAGGTGTATCGCCAGCAGGTCCGCGGCCCGGGACACGGTCACGATCGGGACGTCCGTGAGCACCGCCGCGCTGATCAGGAAACACCGGTGCATGGGCGTCGCGCTGGAGAGCATGTTCTGGACGACGCCGCGCAGCGGATCGGGCTGGGCGGCCTTGATCTGCTCCGGGGTCTCACCGTCGGCGAGTCCGTCGACGGCGATCAGCGCCCGCTGACTGCTCATCGCGGGCGAGGTGGCGGCGCCTCCCCATGCGATCAGTTCCTCCGGCAGCGACAGAGCGGTGAGCCTCTTCCGCCTGATGGCCGCCTCGGCGTGGACGGAGAAGACCTCCCCGTGGTCGGGGGGATCGTGCCGGATGGTGCGGAGTTCGGCCGGACTGGGCGCGGTGGTGAGCACGATGAGGCGGCAGGCCCCTGTTTCCGCCGCCTTCTCCAAGGTGCGGCAGAGGTCACCGCTCTTGGATCGCTGGAGCATGTCGCCCACGTCCAGGACGTAGCCGTGGTGCGGGAGCAGGTCGTCGGCGGTCAGCCGGGCGAGGTCGGGAACGCGGAGCCAGGCCACCTTGCGTTCGACGAGGCCGCCCTGCGCCGCCCACAGAGATAACGCGTGGACCGCCGCGAACATGCGGCCGGTGTCGGGCTCGCCTTCGAGCCCGAGAAGTGTCGTGGAGTCGAGGTGCCGGGAGAGCCGCCGCATCGACGACGTGAGGACCCGGGTGCGCTGCACTTCCATCAGCGACCGCTCGTCGTACACCGCGATCTGCACGCGCGGTCCCTGGTCGCCGACGAAGACGTTTCCGCTCGCGGTCTGGAAGAACACGCTGTTGTACGCGGTCGTCCGCAGCCGGTTGAGGTTCTCCTCGCGGAGCCGGCGTTCGTCGTCCTCGCCGGACAGGCGGGAGGTGATCGGGACGGTGTCGTCCTCGTCGTCGGGGATGGGCGGAGGGGGTTCCTCCGGCTCGGGGATGTCCTGGGGGCGCGCCTCGTCGCCTTCAGGCTCCGGGGGTGTTAACTCATTCATGTGCGGTGCCTCTTATGGTGATGCCGCCGACGTTGAGAGGGCCGGTCGTCTGGTTCACGACGTTGCCGCCGCCGTGGAGGGTGTTGGAGAAGACCGAGGACGGCTGCTGCGGCTGCTGACCTGTGGTGGTGGGAATTGGAACGTTCCCAGGCGTGAACTCGTCGAGCTCGTGTACACCGTGGAGGTCGTGGCCGGGGACGTACAGGTAGGCGATGAACTCGCGCGACTTCTCCTGGAGCACGACCTTGCGGAACTGCACGGGGCTCAGCGTGTTGTAGCCCGCGCTGAGGTAGTCGTTGAAGACCCGTTCCGACGCGATGACCACGAGGTCGGCGCGCGGACAGGCGGTGAGTGCGATGCGCCCGGCCTGGGAGTTGGCCAGCCGGTTGACCTCCACCGCGTGCCCGCCGCCGACGCCCATGGCCGCGTCGGGGACGACCGGGCCCTCGTGCAGGGCGATCCGGTAGCGCAGGCAGTTCCAGCCGCTGGTGCCGCGTCTGCTGTTATGGCCGGCCACGGCGGCGTCGAACATCTCGACGAAGGTCTCCGCGACGTCGGCCACGCAGGTGCCGATCGGCAGGAGGGCGAACAGGCCGTCCCCTGACCACTGCACGGCCCGTTCGTCGAGAACCAGCTCGGCCTCGGAGGCGGCGGCGAACACCAGCTCGCGCGTGACCCGCTGCACGACTTCCTGCTGAGCGTCGTTCAGGCCGCTGTAGTTCTCCAGATCCAGGACCATCATGGGCCTGATCTCGCGCGTCGAACGCCCTTGCTTCATCTGTTCTCCTGTGCAAGAGATGGTGATCGGCATACTTTGGCACCGGTACGTCCGGGCTAAGCCATCATTTGATGGCCGCGACCGGAATTCCTACGGCTTCGTGCCGCCGACATCGGCGAAATCGATCATTCGATTCCGGTCAATGATCACGATGCGACGGCCCTCGTAGGCGATGAGCTTGAGTGTCCGCAGTTCCTTGATGGCCCGCTGGGCCGTCACCTCACTGGCGCCCACCAGCGCGCCGAGGTCGGTCTGCGTCAGCGGAAGGTCGATCACGATGCGCGCGCCGTCCGCGCGGCCATGGCACATGCCAAGTTCCAGAAGGGCCCGAGCCACCCGAATCTCCGCGGTGTACCCGCCGAAATCCAGCCTCCGCCGGTTCGCCTGGCGAAGGCGTTCACCGAGAACGCGGTTCAGGGCCATGGCCGCGGCGGGTGATTCCTGGAGAAAGTGCTTGAACTTCTCACCGTGGATGGTGCTTATCAGCGACCTGCGCGTCACGAACACCGAAGCGAAACGGGTGTCCCCTGACATCACTCCCATTTCGCCTAAAACATCACCGCTGGCGCGGACTGCGACCATCGTCGATGTGCCGTTCTCGGTGTGGGCGCTCACCGTCGCCAGGCCGTCGAGCAGCAGATACACCACATTCGACGGGGCGCCCTGCCTGATGAGGGGGTGCCCTTTCGCGAAGGTGTGGTGCGACCCCAGGCCGAGCAGTCGCTGACGATCACGAAACTCCAGGCAGCCGAGAAAGGTGCCCGACGGCCACCCTCTCTCTCGCACCACAAACCTACTTCCGGCGCATTCTGTCACTGCCGACACCTATCGGCCAAAGCGAGTTGTATCACACATATAACCAACTAGCTGGCCAAGTGAAGGATGTCCTGAAATTGAACGCTAACGATCAAATATTCGCCTCCGTGGCGAAACCGGGAAGGGTGCTGGCGATATCAATACCGTCTAAAGCGGGCTAGTCTGGAAAAACCGGGCGAATCTTGTAAAGATCTGCCTGCGGCCTCGGGAGATCTGCGGATCAGAAGGTTGGGGTTTCGAGTACCTCCGGCTGCACTCGCATGAAAGGCCCGCTTTCCAGGATTCCTGGGGCGGGCCTTCTTGTTTTTGGCCTCACCGAGCCAGCGAACCGAGAAGCGCAAGCCTCTCCGCCGTCGGTGTCCCCGCCACAGGAGAGAACAGCGCCAGGATCTGTGTCCGCTCCTCGTCCAAGAGCATCTGGCAGTCGAGTTCCAGCAGCCCCACCTCAGGATGCTGGATCCGCTTGCGCCTGCCGCGCATCACCTCAACAGCGTGCAGATCCCACAGAGCCTCGAATTCGGCACTCACCCGCAGCAACCGCCTGATCAGTTCGTCCGCCCGCGCATCATCGCGGCGCCCGGCCGCGGCCCGCAGATCGGCGACCAGCGCCCGGGACTCCGTCGCGTGGTCCTGCACCGGATACCCGGCCCGCGTACGTGGATCGGTGAACCACCGGTACACCATCGTGCCCGCGTACCCACGCAGCCGGGTCAGGTCGCCGAAGACGGCGCGGGCCAGGTCATTTTGGACCAAGGCGGCTCCGAGGTCGGTCATCACCTGAGCCGGAACATCGACGAGGCGGTCCAGGACGCCGAGAAGGTTCGGCGAGACGTGTTCGTCGGAGCGCCTCCGGTCAGGGGGCCGGTGTCCGGCCAGGCGGAAGAGGTGGTCGCGTTCGTCCAGGCTCAGGCGCAGGGCTCTGGTGATCGCCCGTAGTACGCCAGGCGAGGGCTGTGGGGCGCGGTCCTGTTCCAGGCGGGTGTAGTAGTCCGTGGAGATGTCGGCCAGGCGGGCGATCTCCTCGCGGCGCAGGCCGGGAGTGCGTCTACGCCCCGTGAGCGGCAGGCCCACGTCCCCGGGGGTGAGCGCCTCCCTGCGTACCCGCAGGAAATCGGCCAGCTGCTTGGTGTCCACTCTTCGAGTTTGCGTCATGGCCGGACCGGCAGGCAGAGACCGCCGGTCCCTGGGTAAGTCGACTCTGCCTACCGGCGCCGATCGGAGAAACGCTGGTCATCGGCCGGGAACCGCCCGGCCGGGTGACGATGGAGAAGATCCACATGAGCAGGACCTGGTTTCTCACCGGAGCGTCGCGGGGGCTGGGCGCGCATTGGGCCGAGGCGATCCTGGCGCGCGGTGATCGGCTCGCGGCGACCGCCCGGGATACGGCGGCGCTGGAGCCGCTGGCCGAGCGTTACGGCGATCGGCTTCTGCCGTTGCGGCTCGATGTCCGTGACTCCGGGGCCGTTCGCGAGGCCGTGCGGAGGGCTGAGGTGATGTTCGGTGGGATCGATGTGCTGGTCAACAACGCGGGGCACATGCTGACCGGCGCCGTTGAGGAGGTGGGGGAGGAGCAGGCCCGGGAGCAGATGGACGTCAACTTCTTCGGGGCGCTCTGGGTCACCCGGGCCGTGCTGCCGGGAATGCGGGAGCGGCGGGCGGGGCGGATTCTGCAGGTGTCCTCGATCGGGGGGCTGGTCGCCTATCCCGCGCTCGGCATCTACCAGGCTTCCAAGTGGGCGCTGGAGGCGATGAGCGAGGCGCTCGCGGCGGAGGTGGCGGCGTACGGGATCCGGGTCACGTTGATCGAGCCGATCATGTTCCCCACTGATCTCGCGGCTGCGTCTCCGCAGGTCCGGCCGGACCCGGTGTACGCCCACGCGCGGGAGGCGTTGTACGCGGGGGCGGCGGCCAGTGGCTTCGCGCCGGGCGATCCCGCGGCTACGGCCGACGCTCTTCTCTCGCTCGCCGATACGCCCGAGCCGCCTGTGCGGGCCCTGTTCGGGACCGGTGGCCTGGAGGCGCTGCGGACCGAGTACTCCGGGCGGCTCGCCGGGCTGCGGCAGTGGGACCACATCGCGCGGCTCGCGCAGGGGAAGTAGATCCCGGTGCCGCGCCCTGCAGGGCGCGGCACCGGGTTTGGTTACTGGGAGCCGTTGCGGGTGAAGTGGAACTGGGCGGTGTGCGACGCGGCGGCGCCCTCCCCGGTGTCGACGTGGAGTGTCAGGCACGTGTCCGCGTACGACCTCGGGGTTCGCCAGATCACCTGGTAGCTGCCGTGGCCGAGGACCTGGAGCTGGTCGGCGCCCTCGGCGGGCACCCGTCCCTGCCCGGTGGGCTGGCCGGTCTGGCAGTTGAACGGGCTGACGGTCAGGGCGGCCGTGGTGAGGCCGTTGATCGGGGCGCCGGACGCGTCGGTCAGGCGCCACTTGATCTGGATCCCCTGGCCGGCCTTGAAGGTGTTGACCACGCCGTCGTTCTGGATCGGGGCGGCGAAGCCGGTGAAGACGTACACCACCGAGTAGGTCGCCGTCACCGGCGGGGTCACGTTGCCTTCGTTGTCCTTGGCGCCGGAGCAGGTCGCCGTGTAGGTCCCGACTCCGGCGGGGGTGCCGCCGGTCAGGGTCAGGGTGGCCTGGGTGGCGACGCCGGAGCCCCGGTCGACGGTGACGCACTTGGCCACCGGCACGGAGTGCAGGCGGTAGGTGGCGCCGTCGGTCACGCCGGTGACGCTGACCTGCGGGCCGGCCGTGTCAGGGCCGGTCCAGCGGACGTCGAGCGTCTCCGCAACACCGTCGGCGATGGCGCGGCCTCCGTGGTCCTGGAGCAGGCCGTCGACCGCGACCTTGACCTCGCCGGTGCGCTTCTCGCCGGTGAAGCGGAACGCCATGGCCAGCGTGTCCGACTTCGGGGCGACGGCCGTCCACTGGCCGCCCACGGCGGCGCCGTCGACGGTGGTGACCGTCAGTGCGCCCGAGAGCGCCTGGGACACCTTGGTCGGCTGGGTCATGGTGACGGTGAGGCCCTCGCCATCCACCTCGATCTTGGAGACTTCGGCCAGGTCGGCGCGGAGCAGGCTGACGTTGACGTCGGTGTGCGGGGGCAGCACCTTCAGCGCCCTCGACTCCGCCGGCAGGTAGCCGTCCTTGGTGTAGACGACCTTCCACCAGCCCTCCGGCACGTCCCAGCCATAGCGGCCCTCGTCGTCGGTGACCTGCGGGTTCAGGTCGCCGTAGACGGAGGCGTCGTACACCTGCCACGGCCCTTCGGCGGCGGGTGCGCGCATCAGGGTCGCGGTGACGCCCGACACGCGGCGCTCGTCCAGGCCCTCGTACAGGTAGCCCGACGGGTCGAAGCGGTAGTCGATGTCGGCGTCCGGCCGCGGGCGGTTCGGGTCGCGGGTGGACGTGTCCCGCGACGGCCAGCGGCACTTCTGGTCGCCGTTCATCTGGCGGCGGAGCTCGTCAATGTCGTCGTTGAGCGAGATTTCGATGGCCTTGCCGAGCACCCAGGTCACCGCCCAGACCGCGGCGCTCACACCGAAGGTCGCCGGGGCGAAGACCAGGCCCGTGACGGAGGACACCGCGTTGTAGACGTCGAGTGCGAGGGCTCGCTTCATCAGCTCCTCCAGGCGCTCGCGGTACATGTAGCCGCGGCCCCAGTCCTGGCACTTGACGGCCATGTCCATCATCTGGTTGAGCTGGTCGTACTTGTCGCCGCCGGTCTCCGCCGAGTAGAGGGAGTCCGCATCGGTGATCAGCTCGAAGGCCTCCTGGAAGGCGACCCTGGCCGGGCCGGTGATGAACCCGGCGGCGTTCAGCTTCCTGACCAGCGGCGAGTCGGGCAGGGCGCCGATGTCGACGATCGCCACCACTTCGGCGGTGTAGCGGCCGGTCTCCGCGATCTTCCGCGGGTCGCTCCCGGTCACGACGGGGCCGTAGACGGGCACGCCGGATCTGCGGGAGGCGGCGAGTGCGGCGGCGTCCGGTTCGTAGTCGGGCAGCGGTTCGATGGTGAGTTTGAAGCGTCCCTGCGCGTTCGGGCCCAGTTTCGGAATCGGGGCGGTGAACCGCTGGCTGACGGCTGCGCCCTCGGTCACGGGGTCGTCGAGCACGGCGGTCGCCGGGTCGAACAGGCCTCTGGCCGAGTCGGGGGCCTCGGGGAGCGGCAGTTGCGGCCGGTCCCGTCCGGGGGTGTACGTGATCGTCAGGTCGCCGACCTCGTTGGCCGCCGGTCTGGTCGAGACGGCGTAGACGTGCTCCTTGCCGGCCACGGGGGTGAGGGCGAGGTCCAGCGTCCCGAGGTCGGCCTGCGGGTGCTCGACCGGGCCGCTGAACCGGGCCTCGATCCTGACGTCGAAGTGAGGGCCCCACACCCAGGGGAAACGGGCGACGCCGTCGGCCGGGTGGAAGGTCCGGCTGGTGCCCTGCTGCGACATCGTCACCGTCTCCAGCACGCTGGCGTACGGGTCGACGGTCACGGTCGCCGGGTCGGAATCCAGTTCGACCGCGCCGACGGTGGCGGAGGCGCGCAGAGTGTGCCTGATCGACTCGGGTCCGGTGCCGACGTCCACGATGGCGTGCCAGCGGCCACCGGCTCCGGCGTCGGCCTCCGCGATCACGGTGTCGCCGTCGCGGACGGCGACGTGCGCCCCGGCGGGGGCCAGGCCCGACGTGGTGAACCTGCCCGTCTTGCTGGACGCGGGGGCTCCGAGCGTGACCACTCCCACCTGGATCGCGGCCGATCCCAGGTGTTCGGTGAGGTCGCCCGAGGAGACCGTCATCGAGAACGGCAGGTCGTTCCCTGCGGTCTGCGGGGTGCGGACGTACACATCGATCGTGCGAGCCTTCGCGGCCGGGAGAGGGATCACCACGGCATTGCCCTCGACGGCGAACGCCACCGGCTTCCCGTCCCGCAGCACCCCGCCGTCGGGAACGGTGACGCCCGGGGGGATCGCCAGCCTGGCGGTGCCGGCCCGCGTGGTGTCCTGGAATTCGATGTCGGCGCGCAGGTGGGCGGCCTCGCCGGGGAGCACGGTGTCGGCGATGGCGCCGAATCCGCTGCGCTTGCCCTGCACGAGCCCGGTCCCGGGGTCGAGGACGAGATCGCCGAGATTCAGCTGCTCGCCCGCCCGGACCGTCACGAGACGCTGGACGGAACCGCTCGGGTTCTCCCGGCACGCGCGCACGGTGAGGACGTAGGAGCCCGCGGCGGGCACGGACATCCGCAGGCCAGGGCCGACGAAGTCCGGGTACGACGCCGAGCCGTTGCCCTCCAGCCGTGGGCAGACGTTGCCGACCCGGGGGGTGCCGTCCGGTTCGAGCACGCGGGCGGTGATCCGGGACGTCTCGTGGATCTCGACGGTCATCGGAATGTCGGGGGAGTCCCCCGTGACGGCCTCGGCGCATGCCTTGCCCAGGCCCTGGAAGGCGCCGTCGGCGCAGAAGGAGACCGTGGCGCCCGGCGGCGCGTCGACCGGCGCCTGGGCGGAATGGACCGCCCGGCGTTCTCCGCCGGACAGGACGTGGGGCTGGTAGGCCTGGGCCGTGGTGTTGTCCAGCACCTGCTCGGACCGCTCACCCTCCAGCGAGACCGTGATCAGCTTCGGCCGGATGACGTAGGCGGACATCTCGGGGAAGACCAGCTCCACCGGGCCGGTGCCGACCTCGGTCTCGTCCGTCGTCCAGCGGGCCCGGGTGGCCGACGCGACGGTCGGCGTGCCGCCGTGGACCTCGGCCGACCAGGTGCCGTCGGGGGCCGATTCCGTACGGGTGGAGACCCCGACGCCGCCGATCTTCTGCCGCAGCACGACCTCCGCCCGGAGCGGGCGGCCGTCGGCGTCCTTGACGGTTCCGCGCACGGTCACCTTGGGCAGCGCTACGGCGTCGACGGCGAGGACGTTGTTCCCGGGCACCAGGGTCACGGTCCGGTCGGGTACGGCGGCCAGACCGTGGTCCGCGAGCGTCTTCGCGGGCACCGCGATCTTGGCGGTCACCTCGGTGGCCGCGTCGAGCGTGCCGAACGTCACCCGCCCGTTCGCGTCGGTACGCGCGGACAGGGGCCGCTTCACGGTGGTGAGCACCACGGGGACGTCGGCCAGCGCCTCGCCGCCGGGACGGCGCAGGGTCAGGGTGAGGGACGCGGGGCCGTAGGGAGCGAGGGCCACCTCGACGACCTGGCCGGAGGCCACCGTCACGGTCTTCGGCGGGGTGCCGTCGAGGCCGTCGGAGCGGCGCGTGGTGATCTTGTGGTCGGCGGCAGGGACGACCGGGACGGCGATGATGCCGTTCTCCTTCGGCTGGGCCACGTATCCCGTGCCGGTGGTGTCGCTCCAGACCTGGAGCCGGACACCGTCGGGCTGACCACCGGGAACGGTGACGCCGACCCTGATCAGACCGCCGACCGTGGCGGGCAGGCCGGTGACCGGCCGGGACAGCGAATGCCCGGCGCCGTCGGCGATCTTGACGGTGCCCGAGACGATCTCGGTGACACCCTCGGGCAGCGGCCAGGAGCCCCGATAGCGTCCGGCGGGCTCCTCCTTCAGCTCCACGGTCACCGGCTTGGCCGGGTCGTCGGCGGTGCGCACGACGAGATCGGCGGTGGCGGTGAAGCCCGCCGCACCGACCAGGGCGAAGGTGGCCTCGCGGCCGAGGGCGAGCACGGTCGAGCCGGCGACCTTGGGCAGGTTGGCGGCCGTCTCGGTGACGGTCATCGTGTCGATGCGTACCCGCGCGTCCTTGGTGAGCGGGATCTGCTCGGTGCCGCGCAGCACGGCGATCGCGTAGGTGTACTCGGTGTCGGCGGCGACCTTCACGTCGTCGTAGGTGGTGACGCCGGGAGCCAGGTCGGCCAGTTTCACACCGTCGCGGAGCACCCGGTAGCCGGTGGAGCCGGACGCCTCCCAGGTCAGCCGCACCCGGGCGCCGGGGCCCGACACCGCGGAGAGCGGGGCCTGGCCCGGGGGCACGCCGTCCTGAAGGGTGACGCTCCTGGTCAGCGGGGCCGAGGCGCGGCCGTCGGCGTCTCTGGCGACGACGGCGAGGTCGACGGTCGAGCCCGCGGTGAGGCCGGTCAGTACGGTCTGGGTGGTGGTGACCGTGGTGACCTTCGTGCCGTTGACGCTGACGTCGTAGGTCCGCGCGGTGGCGCTCGCGGCGGGCCAGGAGAGGTTCACGCTGGTCGTGCCCGGTTCGGCGGTCAACTCGGCGCCTTCCGGCCAGGTGGGCGCGGGGGCGTCGGCGGGGACGGCCCTGTAGAGGTGCGGGGGCTGCGGCTCGTCCGTACGGGGTGCGACGAAGGCCGTGCTGGAGGACAGGAAGGTCACGGTTCCCGCGTCGGCGCTCATCGCGTAGGCGTACACGAGGTCCGGATAGACGACGCCCTCGGTGACGACGGGGTCGGCGATCCGGCCGTCGAGGCCGGGGCTCGCCAGCGCGGGGGCCCTGCCCGCCTGGGCCGGCTGGGTCCACAGGGCGCCCGAGCGGCGGAACGCGACGGTGCCGCCGTCCGCGCTCAGCCGTGCCCAGGTGGGCAGGTCGTCGGGGCCGAAGTCGGTGTCGCCGGAGACGTACGGCGCCTTGGGTGAGGCGTCCAGCGTCACGTCGGCCGACGGGCCGGTGACGAGGTCGGCCACGACCACGCCTGCGCCGACGCCGCCGAAGGCGGTCCGGCGGCCTGCCTGGTCGAGGTTGGGAACCCAGGCGTTCTGCTGCGCCTGGGTCAGGTCGCGCTCGCCGGGCAGCTTGTCGCCCGAGGTGGTGTCGAAGCGCATGAGGGTCCCCGGGGAGCCGCCCGCGTTGACCGCGAGCACCTTCCCGTCGCCGGACAGCGCGAAGTCCCGCACGGGGGCCCCGCCGTCCCTGAAGTCCTCCGGGCGGACGACGTGGGTCACCGGTGCGGCGCCGGCCGACAGCGTGACCAGCAGCACGCCCTCCGGTGAGCTGAAGGACTCGTACTCCGGCAGGGGCAGCGAGAGTTTCACGGCCAGCCGCGTGCCGTCCGCGCTCATGTCCAGATCCAGGAGCGTGTGGTCTGAGACCGGAACGCCCAGGTCGGGGACCTGCACCCAGGTGGTGGCGCCGGTGAGCCGGTCCCGGACGAAGATCGCCTCCCTGATGTTCGGGTCGGCCGTGGCCGGCAACCGCAGTTCGGCGGAGCTGGACGCGGTGGCCAGGAACGCGACGGTCCTTCCGTCACCGCTGATCGCGGCGGCCCTCACCTGCTGCACGGGCAGCCCCTGGAGGTCGAGCCCGACGGCCTCCTCCCCACCGCCGCCCAGGTCGGTGGCCACCAGGGCCGGTGGATCGTCCCCTCTCGGGGACAGGTGTAATGCTGTGGTGCCGTCGGCGGACAGCGCGAGCCGTCCCGAGTCGGTGTGGAGGCCGGGAACCTCGGCCACGCCGTCGACGCGGTAGGCCCGCGGAAGCGGTTCGGCCGCCCCAACGGCCATGGCCGCCTGTGGCACCACTCCGAGCTGGACGAGGAGGCCGGCCACCAGCCCCAGGATGATAAAGGGAAATGACTTTCGCACGGGTATCTCCTTGAATAGGCGATCACCCGAGACGATGACGAATTTCCCTTGAATCGTGCTTGGATGGGACTTGGAAATGCCTGACCGTATTTAATGCATTATAGGAACTGTAATGAATACAGAGTTCTTTGATCTGCTGGCCGACAGCCACCTCCGCCTCGTCGGCACCCCGCTTGGCGGCCCCGACGCCACGGCGGCCTGGCTCTACGAAGACGCGCCTTTCTGCGTACTGGCGCACGACGCGACCGACGACCCGCGTTTCACCTACGCGAACCTCACCGCCCAGCGCTGTTTCGAATACGACTGGGCCGAGCTCGTCGGCATGCCCTCCCGCCTGTCGGCGGAGCCCGACCGGCGCGAGGACCGCCAAGAGCTCATCGACGCCGTGCATCGCGACGGTTTCGCGACGGGCTACCGGGGCCTGCGCATCGCCAAGTCGGGGCGCCGCTTCTGGATCGAGGACGTCACCATGTGGAACCTGGTCGAGGGCGGGCGGCTCGTGGGGCAGGCGGCGACCTATCGCGGCTGGCGGGACGCCTGATGGGATCGCAGATATTCATGATGCGTTCGACCAGGTGTTCTGCGTTGGCGGGTTGCGGGCACTTCGCTCGTCCCTAGCGGGTGCCCCACCCCCGCATAACAGAACTTTTCGGAGGTACTTGTGCGCAGCACAAGGTGGCCCGCCCTGGCCCTCGCCGCGGCGTCGGTCGTCGGCATGCTCGGCGTGACGGTTCCCGCGGCCGGCGCGGCGACTTCAGATCTCGGCGCCCCCTGCTCGGCCGACGTGGGCCTGCGCGGCTTCACCGACGGCCTGAACAAGAAGACGTTCGAGGGCACGCCGGTCGGCGGTCTGTCCGCCATCGGGCTGCTGCGCGACGACCGCGCGCTGGCCCTGTCGGACAACACCGGCACCGTCCCGGCCCGTGTCTACGACGTCGCCCTCGACGGTGACGACGCCCAGGTCGTCGACATGACGATTCTGCGCCGCCCCGACGGGACCGCCTACAACGGCACCGACTTCGACGGCGAGGGTCTCGTCGTCGAGCCCCACGGCCACACCATCCTGGCCAGCTCGGAGACCGAGCCGTCGATCCGCCGCTTCCGCCTGTCGGACGGCAAGCAGGTCGCCTCGTTCGACGTGCCGGCCCGCTTCCGGATCACGCCCGCCGGTGAGTCGCCGGTCAACCTCGCCTTCGAGGCCCTGACCACCACCGCCGACGGCAAGTCCCTGTACGCCGGCATGGAAGGCGCCCTGACCGCCGACGGCCGCGAGGCCAACGGCGCCGGCCGCCAGCGGATCCTGCGCTACGAGGGCACGCCCGGCGGGAACTACGCGCCGGTCGCGCAGTACGCGTACAAGACCGACCCGAACCTCGGCCTGGTCGAGCTGGTCGCCCTCGGCAAGGACCAGTTCCTGTCGATGGAGCGCGGCTTCACCGCCGGCGTCGGCAACACGGTCCGCATCTACCGCGTCTCGCTCACCGGCCTGCCCGACGTCACCGACGTCGCCTCGCTGGCGACGCTGACCGACCCGCGCGGCTGGGCCGGCAAGACGCTGCTCGCCGACCTGGTGAACTGCCCGGCCTCCGGCGCGACCAACCCGTCGGTGCAGCCCAACCCGCTGCTCGACAACATCGAGGGCATGGCGCTCGGCGACCGTCTCGACGACGACACCCGCCTCGTCTACCTGATCTCCGACGACAACAACTCCGCCGGCCAGGTCACCCGCCTGTACGAGCTCAGCGTGAACGTCCCCGACGAGGCCACCCTGCGCGACCGGGCGATCCTGTCGGCGACCGACTACCAGCCCGGCCCGATCTCCGGCACGCTGCTGGCGAAGACCCCGGTCAACGGCATCACCCCGCCGTTCCCCGGCCAGCCGATCCCCGGCTTCTCCGCGGTCATCCCGAACGCCCGCGGTTCGAAGAACGCCAACCGCCTGCTCGCCATGCCCGACAACGGCTTCGGCGCCAAGGACAACTCGGCCGACTTCCTGCTGCGCGCGTACTACATCGAGCCCGACTACAAGACGGGCCAGATCGGGATCAAGAGCCACATCAGCTTCCGCGACCCCGACCACAAGGTGCCGTTCGCGATCGTCAACGGCAACACCCCCGAGCGCCTGCTGACCGGCGCCGACTTCGACATCGAGTCGCTCCAGTGGGACGCCAACGGCACCCTCTGGATCGGTGACGAGTTCGGCCCCTACCTGGTGAACGTCGACAAGACCGGCAAGGTCCTGCGCGCCCCGATCCCCCTGTTCGACGGCACCAAGTCGCCCGCCTCGAACGAGCTCGCCCCCGGCGAGGCCCCGACCCTGCCCGGCAGCGGCGGCTTCGAGGCCATGGCCGCCAGCGAGGACGGCTGGACCCTCTACCCGATCCTCGAGCGCGCCAAGATCAACGACGCCGACCAGCGCCGTCGCATCGTGTACGAGTTCGACGTCCGCACCAACGCCTACACCGGCAAGACCTGGACCTTCCGGGTCGACGACCCGGGCCTGTTCGTCGGCGACGCGCAGGTGCTCGACGGCAAGCGCCTGCTGCTGATCGAGCGCGACAACGGCATGGGCCAGACCTCGTTCGTCAAGAAGCTCATCGTCACCGACCTCACCAAGGCCGACGCGAACGGCGTCCTCCCGCGCCACACCGCCGTCGACCTGATGTACCTCGCCGACCCGAATGGCGTCTCGACCCCCGCCCGCCCGAACGAGTACGGCGTCGGAGCCAAGTTCTCCTTCCCGCTCCAGTCGGTCGAGTCGGTCCTGCCGCTGTCGGGTGACCGCGTCGTCGTGGCCAACGACAACAACTTCCCCGGCAACGACGGCCGCATCCCGGGCCGCGCCGACGACACCGAAGTGATCGTCATCGACATCCCGGGCCTGCGCGGCTAGCCCTCCTGTACGAACAGGGCGAAGCCCAGGTCATCTCCTCGATGGCCTGGGCTTTGTACATCGCGGGCTTCCTTTAGAACGCGTCGTTCCAGCCGCCGCAGTCGTCGAACTTGTTGATGCCTTCGCAGACGCGGAAGTCGACGTCCTTCACGAAGCCCTTCTTGAAGCCGAAGAACTTGTTGAAGTGGCCGTGGCCGAAGGAGTCGTTCTTGAAGAACTTCTGGTGGCTCTTGCCGAACTTGTCGGTGTAGCGGTACCAGATGTAGGTCCACTGGCGGTCGCGGTCGGTGTCGAAGACGTCGCCGTAGAACCAGTACTGGCCGCCGGTGTTGGTCCAGTAGCCCTTGAAGTAGGACTTGTGGCTCTTCTCGAACTTGTCGCCCCAGTGCGAGTAGTACGGGCCGAAGAAGTGCTTGGACGAGGCCGCCGCGACGGTGCCGGTCGAGGTGGTGGCGCTGGCGGTCGCGGGGGCGGCCATGGCGCCGGCGAGCATCGCGGTGGCGAGGGCGGTACCGGCGAGAAGGCCGTGAAGCTTGCGCATTTATCTGTCCTCCGGGTGTGTTCCGGGGATGCTGCTCATCTCCGGACACCGCTTACGTTAGGAAGACGGAAGCCGTCGCTCTGTGGACGAATACGCAGCACGTACAACGGCACATTCAGGGCCTTCTGCGGGCGCTGACCACGTACAGGAGCAGACCGGCGGTGGTCAGGGCGAAGCCCGCCCAGACGGTCGACAGGGTGCCCCAGCCCGCTTCGAGGGTGATGGCGCCGCCCACTGCGCCGAGGGAGTTGGCCAGGTTGAGGGCGGCCAGGTTGAGGGCGCCCATCAGGGTCGGGGCGTCGGGGGCCAGGCCGGTCAGCCTGACCTGGATGGTGGGGATCGCGAACATCATGGTCGCGCCGACGCCGAACAGGCAGACCATCAGGATCGGCAGGTCGTCACCGGCCACGCCGATCAGCACGAGCAGGGCGAGCACGCCGCCGTATCCCCAGGTCAGGCCCCGGTGTTCGTAGCGGTCGGCGACCCGGCCGCCCAGGTGGTTGCCGACCGCCATGCCGAGGCCGAAGACGGCCAGGGCGACCGGGATGAGCGCGGGGTCGCGGCCGGCCGCGTCGGTGACGAACGGGCCGATGAACGTGTAGACGGCGAAGATGCTGGAGATGCCGAGCGCCGCGACGGCGAAGGTCACCCAGACGTCGAGGCGGCGCAGGCCGTGCAGTTCGTTGCTGATCGGGCTGCCGTGCAGGTCGTCGGTGCGGGGGAGCCAGGCGACCAGGGCGGCTCCGGCGGCCAGGCCGATGACGACGACGGTCCAGTAGAGGGCGCGCCATCCGGCGTGCTGGCCGATGAAAGTACCTAATGGCGAGCCCGCGATGGTGGCGATGGTGAGGCCGCCCATCACGGTGGCGAACGCCTTGCCGCCCTTGCCGGGGCCGTACACGTAAGCGGCGACGACGGCGCCCGCGCCGAAGAACGCGCCCTGCACACTGCCGGTGACGAACCGGGCGGCGACGAGCAGCGGGATGTTCGGCGCCAGCGCCGACAGCACGTTGCCGGCCAGGAACAGCGCGACCAGGCCGAGCAGCAGGGTGCGCCGGTTGACGCGGGCCGCCAGCAGGGTGATGGCCGGGGAGCCGATGACCACGCCGAAGGCGTAGGCGGTGATCGCGTGGGTGGCGGTGGGGATCGACACGCCCAGGTCGGCGGCGAAGAGCTGGATGATGCCGTTGCTGCCGAACTCGCCGGTGCCGATCGCGAACGTGCCCAGCGCCAGTGCGAACAGGGTGGGCCCGGGTCTGCGGGTGTGGGGGGTGTGCCGCTTCTCTTCTGCGACGCATTGGCCTTCGTAAGCTCGGGTGTGCATCGGCGCTCTTTCCACGGGGGATTCTCCCGGCCATTGTTGGCGGTGGCCTGTGGACGCCTACTGAACGGGCGATTCACTCTTGAGTAAGTGGCCCGGCCTAACCTGCGGACATGAAAACCGAGAAAAGCGAAAGCGCCAAGAAATGGGGCCTGCGGGTCCACCTGCTCTCCTACGTCCTGGCCAACGTGGCGCAGGTCATCGTGTGGCGGCTCTACGACTCGGACAACTTCTTCTGGCCCATGTGGTCGATCGTGTTCTGGGGCATCGGGCTCGCCTTCCACTTCTGGGCCGTCTACGCGCCGCCCAAATCGAACACCGCGCAGTAATATCCGGCGATGGATTCACCCTTGGTCCTGGCCGCCCTTCCCTACGCTCTCGGCATCGTCATGCTCGGCCTGGGTCTGTCGCTGACTCTCGACGACTTCCGGCGGGTGGCGCACTATCCGAAGGCGGCGGTGGTGGCGCTGCTGTGCCAGATCGTCGTGCTGCCGGTGGTCTGCTTCGGGCTGGTGCTCCTCTTCGGGCTCCCGCCCGAGCTGGCGGTCGGGCTGATGCTGGTCGCGGCGTCACCGGGCGGCCCCTCGGCCAACCTGTTCAGCCACCTGTTCGGCGGGAACGTCGCGCTGAACGTCACGCTGACCGCGGTCAACTCGCTGCTGGTCGTGGTCACCCTGCCGATCGTGGTGAACCTCTCCGCCGGGTACCTCCTCCCCGGCGGAGCGGCCCTCGGGCTCCAGGTCGACAAGCTCCAGCAGGTCGTCGTGATGGTGGTCGGGCCGGTCGCGGCCGGGATGCTGGTGCGCGCGCTGGTGCCGGGGGTGGCACGGCGGCTCGACCTTCCCGTACGGGTGCTGTCGGTGGTGGTGCTGGTCACGGTCATCGCGGTCGTGCTGCACGGGGAGCGGGCCGAGCTTCTCGACTACTTCGTCGTGGTCGGGCTGGCGACCCTGGTCTTCAACCTGGTGAGCATGCTGGTCGGCTACGGCGTGCCCCGGCTGGCGGGCGTCGAGCACAGGGAGGCGACCGCGGCCGGGTTCGAGATCGGCATTCACAACACCGCGCTCGCCATGACCATCGCGCTGAGCCCGGCGCTGCTGAACAGCGCCGTGATCGCCATCCCGGCCGCGGTGTATGGCGTCGTCATGTTCTTCACGGCCGCCGGGTTCGGCTGGCTGATCACCCGGCGGAGGGAGCCGGTCCCGATCGAGTGAGGAAGGCCTCGGCGCGGCGGGCGAACAGATGGGCCCCACGATCCCCGGCCAGGTCGCGGGCCTGCACCGCGGCGGCCCGCACGACGTCGGCGGGGGCGCCCCGCGCTTCGAGCAGGCGGGCTCGCAGCAGCAGGACCAGGCTCTCGGCGTAGCGCTGGCCGTAGGACTCCAGTGCCGCCTCGGCCCGGTCGAGGGCGATGCCCGCCCGATCGGGCAGCCCGGCGGCCAGCCACATGTCGGCGAGCAGCGCGTGGTGGTAGGCGACGCCGAAGCGCGGCGGGTCGACCAGCGACGCGTCGAGCAGCCGCTCGGCCTCGGCCGCGACGCCCGCCGGGTCGTCGCCGGTGAGGGCGCGGGCCCAATACCAGTTCAGCCGGATGTAGATCTCCGGCTGGGCGGCGGTACGGCCGGTTCCCACGGCCGTCCAGCGGGTGATCGTGCGCAGCACCCAGGCGGCGTCGCCGGCCATCGAGCCGATCATGGCGGTGTAGTAGGCCCAGGTCGCGACGGCGAAGGGGTCTTCGGGGCCGTTCCACTTGTCGATCATGGTGCCGGCCTTGGCGGCGTCGCCGTGCATGGCCGTCATGACGGCCAGCCAGCCGGGCCACTCGCCCGAGACGTCCCGCCTGATCGGCGTCTCACTGTGGGAGGAGACGACCCCTTCGAGGAGGGCGGGGTCGTTCTCGCTGAAGCACCGGTAGGCCTCGCCGATGTTGCCGATGTCCCATTGGTGCAGGCCCCAGGCCTGGAGGCCGTAGACGCGGACGACCGGGTCGGTGGAGGCGTTCCCCTGGTCGTAGAGGCGGCGGACCAGGCGCAGGCGGTCCCATTCGAGGAAGGTGTAGGCGCCGAACAGGCGGGCGAACAGGAGCCCGGCGGCCTCGACGTCGCGGCCGAGCTGGCGGGCCAGCAGTTCGGCGCGTTCCAGCAGGTCGAAGGTGGTACCGCCGAATCCCGCCTGGCGGCGCGGGGCGATGGCGAGCAGCGACAGCGCCGACAGTTCGAGCTCCGGGAGCCCGGCGGTCCGGGCGATCTGCGCGGCCGACTGGAGATGCCGGTCGGCGGCGGCGAAGGCCAGCTTGGTCGTCGCGCGCCGCCCGGCGCGCTTCAACGCCTCCACGGTACGGACCGGGTCGGCGAGCGGCGAGGCCGCCCACAGGTGGAAGGCCAGGCGTTCGGTGACGGAGTCGTCGTCGCCGGGGTTCTCCTCCAGCGCGTCGGCGACCTTCAGGTGCAGCCGGACGGCCCGCCACTGTTCGGTCGTCTCGGTCACCGACTCGCGGACCAGGTCGTGCGCGAAGCGCCACGAGAACGGGTCTTCCGGCGCGGTGTCGAACAGGCCCAGCGCGCGCAGCGGTTCGAGCCGCTCCAGGCAGTCGGCGACGTGGACGCCGGTGGCGCGGGCGAGCAGGGCGAGATCGACGTCGCGGCCGATCAGCGCGGCGGCCCGCAGCAGGTCGACGGTGCCGTCGTCGAGGCCCGCCATGCGGTCGCGGACGACGTCGCGCACGGTCGAGGGCACCCCGGCGTCGAGCGTGCCCCGGTCGCCGAGCAGCCGGGACAGCTCGCGGACGAAGAAGGGGTTGCCCGCGGTGCGCTCGTGGATGGTGTGGGCGACGTCCTCGCTCGGTTCGCGGCCGGTCTCACGGCGGATCAGCTCGGCGACCTCGGCCGGGCCGAGCGGGCCGAGCCGGACTCTGCGGTGGTTGGGCAGGCGGCTGGCGGCGGCCAGGATCCGCGACAGGTCGGAGCCGGGTGTGGGCGCGCGGTCGCGCAGGGCCCCGATGATCACGGTGCCCTGGGGCAGGCGGCCCGTCAGGTGGCCGAAGAGCTGGAGCGAGGCGGCGTCGATCCACTGGAGGTCGTCCATGACCAGCAGCGTCGGCCGCGCGGCCGACGCCTGGCCGATGACGGTGACGACCTGCTCGAACAGCCGGAACTGGTTGCCTCCGGCGGCGGGCGCCTCGTCGTCACGGGATTCGAGGAGGCGGCCGAGCTCGCCCGACCGCCACTTCTCGCGCGCGGCGGCGGGCAGGCTGTCGAGGACGGTGGTGAGCGCCTGCTCCCACGGCCACATCGACGGTGTCCCGTCGCCCTCCAGGCAGGAGGCCCAGACGACGAGCGCGCCCCGCCCGGCCGCGACGGCCGCGGCCTCCTCCAGCAGGCGTGTCTTGCCCGACCCCGGCTCGCCCTGGACGATCCCGAGCCCGGTGCGCCCGCCGAGCGCCGCCTCGATGGCCTGCCGCAGCGCCCCGAGTTCCTCGCGCCGCCCGACCAGCCCGCCGTCCGGCCGCGCCGGGGCGGGGTCGCCCTCCGGCGCTCCCGGTTCCTGGGCCAGGACGCGCAGGTGAGCGGCCTGCAACGCCGGGCCGGGGTCGATGCCGAGCTCCTCGGCCAGCCGGTCGCGCACCGCCTGGAACGCCGCCAGCGCCTCCGCCTGCCGCCCGGCCGCACCGAGAGCGGTGATCAGACCGGCGTGTACGGGTTCGTGGAACAGCGCCATCGACGCGGCGAGCCGCAGTGGGGGGATCACCCGGTCGGATTGCCGCAACGACACGGCCAGGTCGGCCGCCACCCCGCAGGCGGCGTGGAACTCGTCGTCGAGGGACGACAGGATCGGGGTCGCGGGCGCCCCGAAGGAGAGCCCGTCCCCGGCGGAGCCGTGCCACAGGCCGAGCGCCTCGACGTAGTGGTCGAGCGCCACCTCACGGGCCCCTCGGGCGAGCGCGTTCCGGGCCGAGCCGAGAAGTTCGCGGAACGCGAGCAGGTCGAGCGCGCCGGAGCCCGCGGTGAACACGTAGGCGTCGCCGCGCCGGTGCAGGTAGGTCCCGGCCGCACGGGCGGCGACCGAGGGTTCGAGCACCCGCCGGAGCGCCCCGACGTACTTGTGGATGATGTTGAGCGCGCTCGCGGGGGCGTCGTCGGCCCAGATCAGGTCGATCAGCTCCCGCGTGCTGACCGGACGGCCCGCCCGCGCCACCAGCAGAGCGAGGAGCTGCGCCTGCTGCCGGGGACCGACGTCGAGCTCGACGCCCTCGCGCCACAACCGCAACGGGCCGAGGATCTGCACGCGCAGCGAACCGGCGTCGGGTCGGGCTCGCCCGGTCACGTCTGTCGGCTCCTGAATGGGCGGAATGGATGCGATCCGAGTCTATTCAGCTCCGGGGAATGGGCCAGTCGGCGGTTTCGAGCTCCCTGTCGGTCTCCGGGCCCTTCCACTCGACCAGGACGACGGTCGCGTCGTCGCGCAGCACACCCCGGTGATAGCCCAGCACGGCCTGGATCAGCCGTCGCAGCGTCTCGGGCACCGGCAGGCCGCTCGACTGGTTCCGCATCACGAACTCCATGAACCGGTGCACGCCGAACTCACGGCCGGACGCGTCGCGGATCTCGGTGATCCCGTCGGTGTAGAAGATCAGCCGGTCACCGGCCTCCAGCTGCTCGTGGCAGGTCGTCACCGACAGCCCCAGGTCGAGCCCCATCGGATGGGCGGGCAGGCATTCGAGCGTGGTGATCCAGCGCCCGCCGCGCAGCAGGATCGGCGGCGGATGGCCACGGTTGACCCAGCGGAACAGGCCCGTGTTCAGATCGAGGTCGCCCATGATCGCCGTCACGAACCGCTGCGCCCGGCCGAACTCGGCGATCAGCACGTTTTCGATGTCCTCGCTGTTGCGGGCCAGCGGGTAGTCCTGGCGGCGGTTGTTGCGGCAGGCCGCCATCGCCAGGTTGGCCGTCAGCCCGGCCGAGACGTCGTGCCCCATCGCGTCGAAGACGGCGACGTGCAGCACGTCACCGGCGATCGCGTAGTCGAAGGCGTCGCCGCCCACCTCGTAGGCCGGTTCGAGCACGGCCGAGACCGTCACCCGGTCGTTGGCGAAGGTCAGCGGCGGGATGAGACGCCACTGCATCTCGGCGGCGACGTTCATCTCGCGGGTGCGGATCGTCCGGGCGAAGGTGTCGCTGTAGTTGCGCATGCTCACCAGCAGCAGGGCGATCACCGACGACAGGTGGCGGGCGGTGGCGTGGTCGAGCGGCAGGTCGTCCATGCGCACCCGCAGCACGCCGAGGCGGTTGGTGCCGTTGAGGATCGGCACCCACCAGAACCCGGAGTCGCCGGGCAGGGTGCGGATCTCCTGGAAGGCGCGGCCGGGTGTGCCGCGCTCGACCTCCAGCTCCTCCGGCGCGCCGTCGGTGCCGGGCCCCTTCAGCAGGCGCATGACCTGCTGCTGCAGGTCGGCCAGGTAGATCAGGACCTGGGCGAACCCGGCCTGCGGGGTGTGGACGGCCAGAAGCCCCGGCAGATCGTCGACGGTGCGCAGGTGACTGCTCTCGATCAGGCCGGCCAGCATCCGCTCAATGCCCGCAGAAGACATGATTCTTCCGATTTACCCCCCGGTGATCTGCGAAAACGACCACTACCCGTGGCCGGGTTCCTCGGGGTCGGTGGGGCCCATGACGGTGTCGTCCATGACCCCGATCAGTTTCCCCACGGGGAGCAGGAGGATCACCACCACCAGACAGCCCCAGAACAGCGGCGGCGAGCCGATGACGAGACCGACGCCGCCCAGGATGAACACGGCCAGGAAGACGCCGACGTAGATCCACGAGCGGGGACGACCGTGCGCTTGTCCGCCCATGGGCCCGCCATGCCCCGATCGGCCTGCCCTCTACCGCCTCTTCGAACAAAAGCCGCGTATGCGAAAGCCCGCACCCGGGCGTTCGGGAACCCCCTGTCGCCGAACGCCGGATGCGGGCCGCTTTCGCGTTACGGGAGTTGGTGGTAGCCGGTGTAGTAGTTGCCGACCTGCTCGCGGTACGCCGGGTCCTTGTGGGTGTCCTCGTTGAACTCGGGGGCGTTCTTGATCTCTTCCTTCGTACGGGCGAGGAAGACCTTGCGCTGCTGGGGGTCGATCTCGGTGATCGTGGCGGCGGGCATGATGACCTTCTTGCCGAAGATCCAGAAGCCCGTGTCGACCACGATGTAGGCGTCGCCGACGGCATCGCTCTGCTCGTCGACCTCGCCGATCTTGCCATCGACGGCTTCGACGTCGAAGCCGATCACGCTGACCCCGGCGCCGGAGACGACGCCCTCTTGGTAGCTCCACGGCTCGTACATGTAAGCCCCTCTCATTGGCTGCTGACAGTGCCGCTACCCGTGAGAGGACCCCCAAACATGAGCTCCGACGATCTCGTCTAGGACGTGGACCATCGGGATGAAAGCCGCAAATTGGTTGGCGCGGCCGTTAATGCGCAAATAACCTTATGAACAGAATGGGGTATCGCAAAACAGACTTCATGGAACGTCCCTAAAAGCCGCTCGATCGATGATTGTTCGGATCTCATGACAGTGGTCATTCATGGGGATACTTTTGCGTTATGCCGGAGCCGACCTTGGAATACGTGCGGAGCAGGCTCTGTGGGGCGACCCTTGATCCCGCGACCTGCATCCATGATGACGTCATACTTACGCATCACTCCCGTGACGGGATTTTCAGGAACGCTCCACGCTACGACATGGAGCGCGAAATGTCGCTTTTGACGGGAAAGCTTACGCTTCTCGAAGCGACCGAATATCGTTTTCGTAAACGCAAAAACGGGGTATTCCCTGGAGATCTTGAGATGGCTGCCGTAAGGTACACGACTGCTGGGCTCTTACGGGGTGGCGGCTTCGTGGTGGTCCACACGCCAGGCGCCGTCGTTGCCGTCTGCGGAGAGTCGCATAGCCATATTTCCGTCCTGTGGGACGAGGGTGACCCTGTCATTGAGCAGCGGATACCCTGGCCGCCAGGGGTGTCCGAGAACTTCGAGAAGTGCTTCAATGAGTACGGTGCGGAAGGGAGGTAAGCGGTGAATCTAGACTCAATGATCAAGCGGGGACAGCGTCCGTGGAGTCCGAAGCCGGATGCGCAGATTCTCGACGTATGGCATGAGTATGAGATCCCGCTGACAGGAACCTTCCAGCTCCACGAATGCTCCGTCCTGTTCACGCAGGTCATGGAAACGCCGAAAGGCACCTCCGCCTGGGCATATCTCTGCCTCTCGGATGAGGATGCCATCAAGATCAAAGACATAAAATTCGTCTCACTGGATGAGATGCATCAGTTCGTCGAGTCTTCGTTCGTCGGCAAAGAAGCGGTTATGGCGCTTGCCAGAGACGACAAGATCACTCACTGGTCACGCGTGACCGTGCACAACAGCCTGGACGGTGCGTTTGAGGATTTTCTCAACACTGTCATCCAGAGTGTCGACGAAGATGAAACGAACAGAGAACGGCGCGTCCGCGCCAAGCTTGTCGGCCTGGAAGCGGCGGAAGACGAGCTGGCCGGCGTTTGAGCCCCCTGTCGTGCCGGGGCCGAACCGATTGATCACCGGTTCCGTTTCAGGGGCATGTGGCGTCGTATCCTCGTCGTCCTCGCGCTCACCGCGGGGACCATCGTCTTCTCGTCCATGCCCGCCTACGCCTGTAAGTGCGCCCTGAGTCCGGTGAAGGAGCGGGTGCAGAACGCCTCGGTCGTCTTCACCGGCACGGTCACCGGCTTCCGGGCCGCCGCCGATCTCACGGGGAAGAACGTCTACACCTTCCGGGCCGACCACGCCTACAAGGGCAGGCCGAAGGTCGTCGTCAAGGTCGGGACCAACACGCAGAGCGCCGCGTGCGGGGTGAAGTTCGCACGCGGCGCCCGGTATCTCGTTTTCGCCTACAAGAACAATGGCCTGCTTACGACCGGGAGTTGCTCGGGGAACATCGGGGTGGCCAAGGGCAAGGGCCCGTTGAAGGCCGGCGATCTTCCCGCGGGGACCGATCCGGTGACGATCAAGCAGCTCGGCAAGGCGAGGGTGGTTCGTTAGCCGCCGCAGGCGGCGTAGGTGTAGGTGTCCTTCAGGATGTCGTAGCGGTCGCGGACCTTGGTCACGCCGGTGCGGGTGTCGTGCTGGAGGATGGTCATCCGGGTCGGGACCTTCGCCAGGTTCTGGGAGACGTGCAGGGTGACCTGGTGGGAGCCGGTCCAGTCGAACATCTCGACGGTGCCGCCCTTGGGCAGCTTGATCGGCTTCTTCCCCTCGACCTCGCCGGTGTCCAGGTCGGAGACGACGATCTCGCGGTCGGACCTCAGAGTGGCCAGGGTCCTGGCGTCGCCGTTGAGGGCGTGGGGGCCGTAGCCCGAGATCGCGTCGGCGCCACGGCCCTGGCGAAGGAGGCGGGCCGAGCGGTCGTACACGAGGAACCTCTCGTCGTCGGAGCGGGTCAGCACCTCTCCGCCGTCGCCGCTGAAGCCGAGGAAGTCGCGCTTGCTCGGCAGCATGCCGAGACGCTCGCCGGTGGACGTGTCGTAGATCCTCTCGCGGGTGTCGCCGACGAGGAGGGTGGAGCCGTCGTCGGACAGCCGGAACCAGACGTTGTACTGGACGGTGTTCTTGGGCAGCGTGTTCTTCGGCAGCAGGGTGACGCCGCCCTTGAAGGTGCGGACGGCGACGCGGCCGTTCCGGGTGAAGTAGGCGATCTTCTGCCCGTTGCCGCTGATCGCGATCGGCGCGGTGGCGAAGCCGACCGGCTTGCCCTTGGCGTCGAGCGCGTCGACCTGGGCGTCCTTGAGCTGGACGATCTCGCCGTGGTGGGTGACCAGCCGCCAGTTCCCGCACGGGAAGACGGCCTTCTTGACCTTGCAGGCCTTCGCCGAGGCGTAGCGGATGCTGTCCCCGTGGTGTGGCGCGGCCTGCGCGGTGCCCGGCAGCGCCACGACGGCGGTCGCCATCGCCGCGAGCGCGACCAGAATCCTGATCTTCATTCTTTACCCCCTGGTTGTGTTCCCCGTTGCATCGTTGGATGCGGGGACCCGGGGGCCGGTTCGTCACAGGTCGGATACGAATCCTGGCGGTCGGTCAACTCGTAGGCGAGCCGGACCAGCCACAGCGCGTACACGACGTTCACCGCGCCGAGCAGGTCGGCGACCTCGGCCCGGTCCCAGAGGTCGGTGATCACCGACGGGCCCATCGCGGAGAGGATCGCGGCCAGGCCCAGGCCGCAGGTCAGCGGGCTCCACCAGCGCTGGAGCAGCGGCCTGACGAAGATCTCCAGCCCCCAGGCGAGAAGGAGCGGTTCCGTGAACGGCAGGGGCAGCGTTCCCAGCAGCCCGCACAGGGCCACGAGCTGCCGCTCCAGCATCGGCACCTGGTGCAGCGCGAAGGGCAGCAGCACGAGCACGGGCAGGCCGGCGACGATGGTGATCCATTCGCCACCCTCGTCCAGCAGGCCGGCGAACACCGTGACGATGACGATTTCGGCGTAGATGAAGCCGCGCAGCACCCGCTGACGGCCGGAGGTCAGGCTGGGGGCCTGGATCAGCCACCAGAGCAGCAGGCCGTGGAGGCCGGCGGGCACGACCAGCGCGAGTGACGCCGCCCAGTGGACCTCGCCGGTGGTCCAGCGGGCCCCGCCGAGCGTCACGGCGGACAACGCCGACGGGCTGCCTGTGACCAGCAGGAACAGGCACACGGCACCGTAGATCGCGACGACCGACGCCGCCAGTCGTCTTCTCGTCACGGCGATGATCTTAGCCAGGCGGGAGAACCGTCAGCAGGGCCCGCGAATCGGGCCGAAGCGACCGGGCGGCGGCGGCCACGTCGGCGGCGGTGAGGTCGGCGAACAGGCCGGGCAGGCGGGCCGTCAGGCCGGGGTCACCCCACAGCAGCTCGTCGCGGCCGAGGGTGCGGGCCCGGTGCTCGTGGTCCTCCACCGATCGGCCGATCCGGAGTCGATCATCGGAGGGGCCGAAGAGGCCGATCGATTCGAGCTCGTCGTCGAACGCGGCCAGGCCCTGCTCGGGGAGCGTCGCGATCCACATGTCCGGGTCGCGGGCGTCGAGCGGGCCGAACCTGCCCATCCGTGCCGGAACGGACAGGAGTCCGGCCAGTGCCGCCAGCGCCACCTGGGCAGGTGGCTCGGCGGGCGCGCGGTAGCCGACGACCAGCGCCGGGAGAACCGCCTTCGGGTCGGTGTACGTCACCGCGCGCACCCCCGGCTCCGGCTCCCGCAACGAGACCGGCCGGGAGACGGGTCGCCTAGGGATCTCCCCGAACGTCCCTGCGACCTGGTCGAGCACCTCGCCCGCCGCGACGTCGCCGACCACCGTCACCACGGCGTTGCCGGGGGCGTAGTGGCGGTCGAAGAAGTCGGCGCACTCGTCGACGGTGACCCTCTCCAGAGCGAGGTGGTCGCCGTAGCCGTCGTGGGCGTTGGCGAACGTGCCGAACAGAACCGAGGCCAGCCGGGGCGGTGCGAACGGCCGCCACGTGCGCAGGATCTCGTCGCGGATGACGGCGGTCTGGGCGATGACGGCCCGCTCACTGAGCCAGGGCGCGCGCATCCGGGCGGCCTCGCGGGCGATCAGCCGGGCGGGGTCGGTGGTCGTGGCGGCGAAGGCGGTGTAGTCGGGCCGGGTGACGCCGTCACGGTCGAACAGCAGATGTTCCAGCAGGTGGGCGAGCCCCGACCGATCGGGCGTCTCGGTCCGGAACCCGACGCCGTAGTGGACGGCGACGGCGGCCACCGGCGCCGAATGATCCTCCTCGACGACCACACGGAGGCCGTTGGCGAGGGTGGCGCGTACGATCTCGGTCGTCTTCACACGTCCGAGCCTGTGCCGCCCGTCTTGCGGCTCACTTGTGAGTGACCGCTGGCATGCTGGCGCCATGACCGGGTTACCTGAGTGGACGGCCGAACTGGGCGAGGTCGAGCGATGGTCGGTTCGGCCGCTGGCGGGCGGTTCGGTGTCGGCGGGGGTCGAGCGGATCACGCTGCACCTGGCCGACGGCCGCGACATCCACGTCACGCGGAAGCGCGCGTTCGCGCACGAGGTCGCCGGGCTGGCGGCGGCGCAGCAGGTCAGGCCCCACGCGACCGCGATCCCCGAGCTGATCGCGTCGGGCGTGGACGACGACGGGCCGTGGCTCGTCACCCCCTTCGTCTCCGGCACCCCGCTCTCCGGTGAGCCGCCCGCGAACCTGTTCACGTCGCTGGGGCGGCTGCACGCCCACTTCCACGCCGCGCCTCCTTCGGGGCTGCCCGTGGTCGACGCGGCCTGGTGGCGCCGGTTGTGCTGTGAGTGGGTGTTGCCGCAGGTCACCGGGCGGGCCGCCGCGTTCGTGGCGGAGGCCGCCGACCATCCGGCCGTCGCCCGGACGCTGGAGCGGCTGCCTGCAACCCTGCTTCATGGCGACGTACACACCGGAAACGTGCTGGTCGACGGGCCGGACGCGACGCTGATCGACTGGGGGAGCTGCCGGGTCGGGCCGGCGGTGCTCGATCTGGCCAATCTGGTCGACCGTGATTCGGCGGGTTTCCAGATCTACCTCGAGACGGCGGGCGACCGCATCGGTGACGTCGAGCTCGGGTTCCGGTGGGCGGCGCTGCAGATTCCCGTCCAATATCTGCCCTGGACGGTGGCGAACCTGAGCGCCGAAGAGGTCGGGTCCGCCCTGGACCGGGCCGAGAGAGCGCTTGTGGCGCTGTGACCCGGTCCAGGGGCGGTGATCAGAGAAGGCGGCTCGGGGGCGGGCCCAGGTAGCTGGTCAGCAGGCCGCCGGTGTCCACGACGATCTTCTGGACGATCACCGTCGGGTCGACCATCCAGAACTTGAGCGTGTGGGTGCCGGGTGTGGTGATGGTGTGCGTGGTCGCGGTGCGGTTGACGTTGTCGGACGTGTTGCGCTCCCACTGCTTGTTCATGCGGGTGTCGTCAGAACCGGTCGCCGCGATGATGTCGACCATCTGGGGTGCGGCGTCGTCGATGGAGACGGCGTATTTGAGGCCGTCACCAGGCAGGACGTTGTTGCGGGGCGACAGGTAGGCCCAGACCTTGACCGGTCCGGTCGTGGTCAGGTGGATCTTGTACTCCAGGCGCGGGCTGTTGCCGCCGGGGGTCTGCCGGGGCGTCGTGGGCGGCCACGGGGTGAGGCCGATGTCGGTGATGTTCTTCCACGAACCGACCGTTCTGGTGGTGCGGGTGGCGTCGAGGGAGACGTACCCGTTGGCCTCGACGAAGCCCTTCACCTGCCCCGACGGGTTCTTCACGACGGCCTTGACCACGACGCTCGACCCGCCCGGGCCGGTGACGGTGATCGGCACCTCCGTCGTCCCGCGCGGCGCCCGCGACCAGTCGACCTTCAGGGTGCTGCGGACCTGCTTGTCGAGGCGCCCCTTGGAGTTGTCGGCGCGCAGCCACGGCACCGACGGCCGGATCTCGTAATTGAAGGGGACGCTGCCCTTGTTGTAGACCTCGATGTACTGCTCGGGCTGGCTCTGGTACGGACTGAACTCAGCCAGCGATTCGGTGTCCACGCCCATCTCGGCGACGGCCGGGACGGTGATGCGCTTCAGCGCCGGATAGATCGCGTCCGGCAGGGCAACGTTGTTGAGCTCGGGCTGCTGCCAGGGCGCGTTGGGGCCGTAGCGGGCGATGTCGCCGTAGCCGATCTTGGGCTGGAGCTGCCAGTTCTTCCACTTACCGCCCGCCAGTTCGTTGTTGTAGTGGGCGTTCATGGCCTGGTCGTCGGCGAATCGGGCCTCGGCGACGTCCGCGAGGTCGTTGGTCGCGGCCCGGCCCTGCGCGGCGTAGCGGATGTTGGTGAACTGGGCCAGCCGCAGCGCGTAGAGGTTGGCGGTCGCCTTCGTCTGGTAGAGCACGAGCTGGAAGTAGGCGTCGTGGGCCTCCCGTGGCAGCTTCCGCTCGATCGCGACGGCCCGCGCCGACAGCGCCGCCCACTCGGCGGTCACCCGTTCGGCCTCCCGGTAGTTGGTCAGGCTGTACGGGCTCGCCTGGTCGTCGTACACCACCGCCGTCGAGTCGGTCGACAGGTCCTTCGACGGGTCGACGCTGATCAGCCGGTTGAGCAGCTCGGGCTTGCGGCGCGACTGGAGGTCGGCGTAGTCGTGCAGGACGTCGGCGATCTCCTCGGCCTTCGCGGTCCCGAAGTTCTGCGCGGCGAACTGCCGCTCCCACTCGGGCAGCTTCTCCAGCGGCCACTTCGACGGGTTCCACGCGTAGTCGAGGAAGAACTGGGTCGGCAGCTCCTCGTTCTTGAGGTCGCCGACGTTCACCACCCAGAGCCGGTCGACCCCATAGGTGTACGACAGGTTGAGCTGCTCCCAGACGTTCGGCAGCTGGTTGGTGTCGACCCACTTGTAGTTGCGCCCGCCGCCGACGTAGTCGTAGTGGTAGTAGAGGCCGTAGCCCCCGGCCCGGGGCGGCATGCTCTGGTCGGGCAGCTTGCGCATGTTGCCCCAGTTGTCGTCGGTGAAGACGACCGTGACGTCGTCCGGCACCCGCATGCCCCGGTCCCAGTAGCGCTGGACCTCCTTGTAGAGCGTCCACACCTGCGGCACGTGCGTCATCGACTCACTGGCCAGGATCTCCCGCTGGGTGTTCACGATGTCGGTCATCAGATCGATGCCGTCACCGTCCGGGAGGCTGACGTCGCCGTTGCCGCGCATGCCGAGGGTGACCACGCCCTCGAAGTTCTCGGTCTTCATCCGCTGGATGCCGTCACGCCAGTATTCGGTGACGGCGTTCCGGTTGCGCCGGAAACTCCAGTCGCCGTTGCCGCCGTAGGGGTCGCTGGTCCCCGCCACGGCGTGCCGGTTCCACTCTTCGATGCCGCGCATCATCGGCGCCTCGTGCGAGGTGCCCATGATGACGCCGTAGGCGGTCGCGGTGGCATGGTTGGCGGGGTCGTCCTCGGCGAACGCGCGCCCCCAGACGGCCGGCCACAGATAGTTGGCCTTCAGCCGGAGCATGGTCTCGAAGACCCGCGAGTAGAGGTGCCGGTTGAACCCGCCCGGATGATTCGGGGCGAGTCCGGGCCCGAAGTGCTCCGGCCCCCAGGTCCCGAGCGCCGGGTTCTCGTCGTTGATGAAGAACCCGCGAAACTTGACCGCCGGGGTGCCCTGGGTGTGCCTGCCCGGTTCGACATAGAGGGAATTCTTCTTCTGTACGGGCACGTCATCCCACCAGTACCAGGGTGAGACGCCGATCTCCTTCGAGACGTCGTACACCCCGAAGATCGTCCCTCGCTGATCACTGCCGGCGATCACGAAGGCGCTGCGGACCCCGGGTAGCGGATCCTTCACGACCTGCTCGATCGTGGTCTCCCACTTGCCCCGGATGCCGGAGACGTCGAGCTTGCCCCTGGCGACGAGCCCGTCGATGAGGGGGCTGCGCCCGAGCGTCCCGACGATGACGACCTCGCCTTTCGAGGGTGCGGCCGTGGAGATCGAGGGCTTGACCCCGGTGACCTTCTGGACGTCCGTCTGAAGATCACCGACGGCTCTGACCACGCCGGCGTAGTCGGCCTGGCTGACATGCAGTGTCGCCGCCTTACCGCCCGCGACCAGCGGAAACCGTCCCTGGCCGGGGCTGGTCTTGATGTACGAACCGGACGAGACGTCGTGGGCCTGCGCGGGTGCCACCAGCGTCGTCATCGCGACCGTGGTGGCCAGCAGGATTCTTAAGATCATGGAGAGACCTCCGGCTGCCGTCGAAAATTTCGCTCCGAGCTGGAAACTTTCTCTTAACAAGCCTGACAAGGTCAACCACGAAGAGACAGGCCAGAGGTCAGAAGGATGTACGTTTCACCCGGCCGCGGTTCAGCGCACGAGGTCGCTCTCGTAGGCGGCGATGACCAGATGGGCGCGGTCGCGGGCGTGGAGTTTGCTCAGTAGGTGGCCGATGTGGGTTTTGACGGTTTTGATGGAGATCGTGAGGCGGGCGGCGATCTCGTCGTTGGACAGGCCGTGGCCGACCAGGGTGAGGACCTCCGTTTCCCGTTCGGTGAGGGAACCCACGGTCCTGGCGGGGGTGGGGCGGCTCACGTACGCCTCGATCAGGCGTTCCATGACGCTCGGGGCCAGTAGTGATTCGCCCTGGTGGACGCGGCGGATGGCGTCGAGCAGGCGGTCGGGGTGGGCGTCCTTGAGCAGGAAACCGGCGGCTCCGGCCTGGAGGGCGGCGCGGACGTACTCGTCGAGTTCGAACATCGTCAAGACGATGATCTTGATGGACGGGTGAGCCTTCATGATGTGGCGGGTGGAGGCGATGCCGTCCATGCCGGGCATGCGGATGTCCATCAAGACCACGTCGGGGGCCTGTGCGGCGCAGACGCGGATCGCCTCGTCGCCGGTTCCGGCCTCGCCCGCCATCGTCATGTCGGGGTCGGCGTCGATGACTGCGGCCAGGCTGTGGCGGAGCAGCGGCTGGTCGTCGGCGATGACGACGCGGATGGTCACGTCGCCTCGGGGATGCGGGCGGTGACCCGGAAGCCGTTCCCGAAAGGTCCGGCGGTCAGCATCGGGACGCGTTCGCGCAGGCCTTCGAGGCCGCGACCGGCGCCCCGGTGGGCGACCCAGCCGTCGACCGGGCCGTCGTCGCGGACCTCCACGACGATCCCGTCGCCGTCGCGGTGGACCTCCACGGCCGCCGTTGTCGGGCCGGCGTGGCGGGCGGTGTTGTTGAGGGCCTCGCGGACGACCGCGCAGACGGCCAGTTGCGCGCCCGCGCTGATCTCGCCCAGGTCCGCGACGTCGAGGGTGACCCGCAGGCCCGAGCGGGCGACGATGTCGGGCAGGTCGCCGAGCTTCTCGGTCGGGCGCAGTGGTGCGGCGGCGTCGTTGTCGCGCAGGACATTGAGCATGCGGCGCAGTTCCGTGGTGGTCTCGCGGCCGATGTGCTCGATGTCGGCCAGGGCCGCTTCCGGGTCGTCGTGGACGTAGCGGGCCGTGGTCGCCCGGACGGTGATCAGGCCGAGGCCGTGGGAGACGATGTCGTGCAGGTCACGGGCGATGCGGAGCCTCTCGGCCTGGGCCGCGCGCTCGCCCGCCCACGCGGTGAGCTGGGCTTCGTAGGCGGCGCGCTGGCGGCGTCCACGAACAAGAGCCCAGGCCGTGGTGGCCAGGGTGAGCGCCGCGATGACGGCGGGCACCACGACCACGCCGGGGCCCTCGCCACCGGCGGAGAGCAGGACCAGCAGCAGGAGGATGTACACGGCGGCGATCGGAGGCCACACTCGCCGCTCGCGTTTCGGAATCGCCACCACGTTCGCAGTCTAGGAACCCCTCCGGGCATGACACATCGGACCAGGGTCCGATGTGGTCCTTCGCGTATCTCGGTTCACTGGGCGGCGTGATTACCATCGACGGTCTCGTCAGGCGGCGGGGCACCAAGGAGATCCTGTCCGGGGTCGGCTTCCAGGCCCGGCCCGGCCGGGTCACCGGCTTCCTCGGGCCGAACGGGGCGGGCAAGAGCTCCACGCTGCGGATCCTGCTGGGCCTGGACCGGGCCCAGGCGGGGACGGCGCTGGTCGACGGCGTACCATATGCGGCCCTGCCCGATCCGGTCCGGACGGTCGGGGCGGTGCTCGACGGGTCGGGCGCCCACCGGTCGCGGACCGGCCGGGCGCATCTGCGCTGGGTGGCCCGTGCCGGGAAGATCCCTCTCGGGCGCATCGACGAGGTGCTGGAGCTGGTCGGGCTGGCCGACGCCGGGTCGAAGCGGGTCGGCGGCTACTCGCTCGGCATGGGGCGGCGGCTCGCACTCGCCACGGCGCTGCTCGGCGATCCCTCTGTTCTGGTCCTGGACGAACCTCTCAACGGGCTCGACCCCGAAGGCATCCGGTTCATCCGCACCTTTCTCCGCGAACGTGCCCAGTCGGGGCGGACCGTCCTGCTCTCCAGCCACCTCATGGGGGAGCTCGCCGAGACCGTCGACGACGTCGTGGTCATCGACCGCGGGCGGATCGTCGCGCAGGGGACGCTCGCCGAGGTCACCGGGGACCATCGGAACCTGGAGGAGGCGTTCTTCGCGCTGGTGTCCCGATGAGGGCGGAACTGTCGAAGCTGGCCTCGCTCTGGTCGGTGTGGCTCGCTTCAGCGATCGCGGTGGCGGTGCCGACGGCGATCACCGCGCTGAACTCGACCACGTCCCGGGGGATCGGGCCCGATCGCGGCTACCAGGAGCTGGCGTTCGGGGTGATGGGGGTGATCATCCTCGGGGTGGTGGCCGTCGGCAGCGAGTACTTCACCGAGGGCGCCGATGCGGGCGGCGGCCGGCAGATCACGACCAGCCTCCTGGCCGTGCCGTCGCGGCTGCGCTTCCTGGCGGCCAAGGCGGGCGCGGTCGCCCTGGTGGCGGCGCTGCTCGCGGTCGTCGCCTCGGCGGGCGCGATGGCCTTCGCAGTGGGGTCGTCGGTCGAATGGGGGCGCCTGGCGGGGGTGGTCTGTTATTGGACGTACACGGCTCTGCTGGCGTTCGGGATCACGCTGCTGGTCCGGCACGGGATCGTGCCGCTGGTGGTGCTCCTGGTCAACACGTCGCTGGTGAGCGTGACGTTCCTGCTCAGCAAGGCTTTCCCGGTGTTCGGCTTCGCGCCCGACCTGGCCGGGGCGCGGATGTTCGTCGAGCCCAACGACAGCACGGTGGAGATCAGCCCGCTGCTCGGGTTCCTGGTCATGTCGGGCTGGGTCGCCGTGGTGCTGGTGCTGGCCGGGATCGCGTTCGGCCGGAGGGACGCGTGATCAGGGCCGAGCTGTCGAAGCTGGTCTCGCTCCCGGCGACGTGGTGGACTCTCGGGGTGACCCTGCTGGTCAACGTGCTGCTCACCTTCGTGATCGCGGTGGGTGACACGCCGGTGGCCTACTCCCGGGCCGGGTTCGTGGTGTTCGGCGTGCTGGCGGCGTGCTCCGAATACACGGGCGGGCAGATCAGGACCACGCTGACCGTGATGCCGCGCCGGATCCACCAGCTCACGGCCAAATACGCCGCCCTGGCGCTGGTGTCGATCCCGGCGGCCCTGGTCGTGGCCCTGTCCGGGGAGCTGATCGTGACGGCGGTGCTCGGAACGTGGACCATGCCCTGGGAGGTGACGCCCTACCTGACCCTGCTGACCCTGATCAGCGCCGCCGTCGGTGCTCTGACCAGGAACACGCTCGCGGCGGTGACCCTGCTGCTCGGCTGCCTCTTCGCGGCGGCGCCGCTGGCCCGGATCGAGGCCGACGCGGTCACTCTCGCGATCTGGGCCCCCGTTCTGCTGGCCGCGGCCGTGGTCGCCCACCGCCTCCGGGACGCGTGAACCTTCCGCGCGGCAGCCGGTAAGTACGGGTGTGACCGAAACGGAAACGGCTGTCGAGACCGGCGACGCGGAGCTGATCCGCCGATCGCTGGAGGAACCGGAGGTCTTCGCCGACCTCTTCGACCGGTACGCCGCCCAATTGCACCGCTATGTGGTGCGTCGGCTGGGCGCCGACCAGGCCGAGGACGTCGTCTCGGAGACCTTCCTCGCCGCCTTCCAGCACCGCCGCCGCTACGACCTGCGCCATCCGGGGGCCAGACCGTGGCTGTACGGAATCGCCTCCAACGTCATCGGCAAACGCCGCCGCTCGGAGCTGGCGCGCCTGCGCGCCCACGCCCGGTCGGAGGCCCACCCCGCGCCGGAGGCCCTGGTCGAGGAGAACGTCGCGACCCTGGCCGTCAACCGGCCTCTGGTCGCGGCGCTGGCCGGGCTGCGGGCGGGTGACCGGGATGTCCTGTTGCTGGTGGCCTGGGCGGAGCTGACCTACGAGGAGGTGGCACGGGCGCTCGGCATTCCGGTGGGGACGGTGCGCTCGCGGCTCAACCGGGCCCGGTCGAAGGTGCGTACCGAACTGGAGGGAAGCGGCGAATGAACGAGATGACCGAGGTCGAGCGGCTGTGGGACGAGGTTCCCGAGGCGACGCGGCAGGACCTGGCCGGGTCGCGGGCCCGGCTGATGACGGAGATGACGAGGGGCCGGCGGCGAACCCGGGTCTGGTCGTTGCGGGGGGCCGTGCTGGTGGCGGGGGCGGTGGTGGCCGTACAGATCGGTGGCGGCCTGACCGGCAACGGACCGCCCGCGAACGCGGCCGACCTGCTGGAACGCGCGGCCCTGGCGGCCGCGGAACAGCCGGACCTGACCCCGAGACCCGACCAGTACATCCACACCGAGCTGCGCACCACCCGGATGATCACCCGGCTTGACACTTCGCAACAGATCTTCGTCCCCTACCAGGAGGAACGATGGGAGTCCGCCGGAGCGGGCAGGCCCTGGCTGCTCCGGGAAAGGGGCCTGGATCCGAAGCTCGACCGGGGTGTCGACGACGTCGTCTACACCACCTCATGCGACACCGGCTCGGCGGACGTCCTCACGACGGCGCAACTGGCCCATTGGCCGACCGACCCGGCCAAACTTCGGCCTCTCGTCGAACGCGAGGCCGCCAAGGCGACGGCCATCCCCGCAGGTGAACGCATGTGGGGCGAGCTCGAAGGGCTGATCCGGCAGTCGGCGTTCCGGCCCGACCTGACTGCGGCGCTCTATCGGCTGGCCGCCGAACTGAAGGGCATCACGCTCGTGGACGACGCGGTCGACTCCCTGGGCCGGCCGGGGATCGCGGTCGCCTTCCGGTACGACGGCCTCCGGTCGGAACTGATCTTCGATCGGGACACCTACCGGTTCCTGGGCAGCCGCACGGTCGCCACGAAGGATCGGAAGAAGATCGAGAAGGTGCCGGCGCGAACCCCGGAACAGATCGAGGAGGCGATCGCCACCATGGTGAAGTTCGGCGACACGCCCGAGGAGGCCAGGAAGAACGCCGAGGAGATGCGGAAGGACCGTGAGTTCGTCGTCACGACGCCGAAGGGCACGGTGACCGACTCCACCGCGCTGGTGGGGATCGGCCTCGCCGACGGTCTGCCGCCGCTGAGCGAAAAGGTGTCGCGCGTCACAGTCCCCTGCTGAGGGCGGCGGTTCACCTGCGCGGAAGTGGGTCGGGGTGGATCACCTGCGTGAAAACCAGGTGACATTTCGTATCGGGTGCCGGAATTCTGAATGGGCGCGACGAGTTTTGTCGGTGGTGCGGGCCATCCTGGTCATGACCGCAAATTTGTTCGATCCCCTGATCTTCGAGGTGCCGTGTCCAGCCCACAGCTCGACCAGCTCGACCCACCCGCCAAGTCCGTGACCGAACCGTCTCGTCGCACCCCGCCGGTCATCCGGTTGCTGGTGCTGGCCACGTTCGTGGTCATCCTCAACGAGACCATCATGATCAACGCTATCCCCGAGCTGATGAAGGCTCTGGAGATCACCGCGTCGACCGCGCAGTGGCTCTCGACCGCCTTCATGCTCACGATGGCCGCCGTCATCCCGATCACCGGCTGGTTCCTCCAGCGGGTGACCACCCGCACGGCCTACACGACCGCGATGGGGCTCTTCCTGTTCGGTACGGCCCTGGCGGCGCTGGCCCCGGCCTTCGAGGTGCTGCTGGCGGCCCGGATCATCCAGGCGTCCGGCACGGCGATCATGATGCCGCTGCTGATGACGACGCTCATGCAGGTCGTCCCCGAGTCGGAGCGTGGCCGGGTGATGGGCAACGTGTCCCTCGCCATCTCGGTCGCCCCCGCGATGGGCCCGACCGTCTCCGGTGTGATCCTCCAGTTCGGGTCGTGGCGGCTGCTGTTCGCCGTCGTGCTGCCGATCGCCGGTCTCATCACCTACTTCGGCCTGAGGCAGCTCAAGAACGTCGGCGAGACCAAGCCCGGCACCATCGACTGGTTCAGCGCGCTCACCGCCGCCGCCGGTTTCGGCGGTCTGGTCTACGGCCTCAGCCAGTTCGAGGCCGCCGACGCCACGGTCGCGGGCGGGATCGTCGGCGGCGGTGTGGTGCTGATCGCGATCTTCGTGTTCCGCCAGCTGCGGCTCCAGAAGAGTGGCACTCCGCTGCTCGACCTGCGTACTCTCGGCTTCCGCACCTACACGGTCTCGCTGATCCTGATGTCGATCGCCTTCATGGCGATGCTCGGCTCGATGGTGCTGCTGCCGATGTACCTCCAGGAGATCCGCCACCTGACGCCCCTTCAGGCGGGCCTGCTGGTGATGCCCGGCGGCCTCGCGATGGGCCTGCTCGGCCCGACCGTCGGACGCCTGTTCGACCGCTTCGGCGGACGCGTGCTCGTGATCCCGGGAGCGGTCGCGATCACCCTGTCGCTGGCGGGCTTCACCCAGATCACCATGTCGATGCCCTACTGGCAGCTCCTCGGCCTCCACGCCCTGCTGATGGTCGGCCTGGCCGGCATCTTCACCCCCGTGTTCACCCTGGGCCTGGGCGCGGTCACCTCCCCGCTCTACTCACACGCGAGCTCGATCCTGGGCACCCTCCAGCAGGTGGCGGGCGCCGTCGGCACCGCTCTCGTGATCACGGTCATGAGCGCACGCACCGAGTCGTCGCGGGTGGCGGGCGCGACCGAGCAGCTCGCCCTGCTCGACGGCATGCGCCTGGCGTTCATCGTCAGCGCGGCCATGTCGATCGCCGTGATCATCACCGCGCTCATCCTCCCGGCGCGGGCCGACAACCACGGCGACGGCGCCCCGGCCGTCCACCACTGATCGGCTGAAGAGGCCCGCCCACCTGGGCGGGCCTTCACCGGTTCACGATGGGCGCCACGAGCATCGGGGCGTCCAGCAGGCCGGGGGTGAACGGGACGCCGGTCACCTTCGCCGCAAGGGCGAAGCCCCTCGGGATGGCCGTCGGATAGTTGGCGTCCCACGCTTCGTCCCAGGCGGCGTCGGTCGTCGGCTTCGCCAGGCCCATGCCGAGTTCCCGCATCTGGGCGTTGAGGCGGTCGGGGTCGGTGCCGTGGCGTTTGTAAGGGCTGTGCAGGATGTAGGTGGTGACGACGAGGCCGTTGATCGCGTACGTGAAATGGTGTTCGGCGTAGTCGTGGCGGTTGACGGCCACCATCTCGCAGCCCTCCGACAAGCTCTGGTCGGCCTCCACGGTCCATCCGCCGGGCTCGATCGCGACCGACCATTCGCCCGACTGCACGATGCCCACGTGGCTGCCGCCGCTGTCGGGCCATGGGCGAGGCTCGGACGCCTTCTCGTCGAGGCCCGCGAAGCCGGACTCGTGGCCGGGGTCGGTTCCCCGGCTGATGCGGAGGGCCAGCTCCCTCGGGGTGAGGCCGCGGAACCAGGCGACGGCGAAGATCGACCCCAACCGGCCGCCGCCCTTGGTCTCGGGCACGCAGAGCCACTGGTAGGAAGCCAGGAGATTATCGGGCGACATGTCCAAGATCGTGTCAGGGGCCACCGACAATCTCGGCGTTACGGGCGGCGCGATCCGGAAAGGGGACGGGTGACCGGCCAATCGGTGAGAGGACGGGACACGATGCCCAGAGGATCCAGTCCCAAGCGGGAACGCCAATACGAGCACATCAAGGAAAGCGCCAAGGACCGCGGCGAGACCGACCGCAGGGCCACCGAGATCGCGGCCCGCACGGTCAACAAGGAGCGGGCCAGAGCTGGAGAGTCCAAGACCGCGAGCCGGACCTCACTCGACGACATCTCGTCGTCCCGGCGCGGCGGCCTGCGCTCCCACTCGGGCGCGGCGGGCAGAACCAAGGCTCAACTGTACGCCGAAGCCAGGAAACGCAACATCAAAGGCCGCTCCAGCATGAGCAAGGCTCAGTTGGAGAAGGCCGTCAGCTGAGGAAACCTCGGCCGCCAGGTTGATCGTGTTCAGGCCAGCCGGGCGGGGAAGCCGCCCGTCGCCACCGGGCCCCAGCGGGTCGGGGTGATGCGCAGCAGGGACTTGCCCTGGCGGACCATCGCGGCCCGGTATTCATCCCAGTCGGGGTGCTCGCCCGAGATGCAGCGGAAGTACTCCACCAGCGGCTCCAGCGCCTCCGGCAGGTCCAGGACCTCGGCGTCGCCGTCGACCTGGACCCACGGGCCGTCCCAGTCGTCCGACAGGACGATCACGCTGACCTGTTCGTTGCGGCGGGCGTTGTTCGCCTTCGCGCGTTCGGGATAGGTCGAGATCACGATCCGGCCCTCGGTGTCGACGCCGCACGACACCGGGGACGCCTGCGGACGGCCGTCCCGGCGTGCGGTGACGACGATCGCGTGGTGGCGCGGGCGGAGGAATGCGAGCAGCTCTTCGCGGGTGACCGGGTCGTTGGTCGCGATCTTCATGGAATCACTCTAGGCGCACAGGTCGCTTGTCCATATCATTCGAAACCCGGCAAGTTCCCCCGTGTCTTGGAGCGTTCCACATGCGCGTGATCCTCGTCGCCCTGTTATCCGTCGCGGCGCTCTCCCAGCCGGCCCAGGCGAAGGCTCCGGCCGTACAGATCACCAAGATTTTCTATGACTCGCCCGGCTCGCCCGACAACGGCGCGAACGCCAGCCTGAACGGCGAGTACATCCAGCTCAAGAACGTCACCAAGAAGGCGGTCAGCCTCAAGGGCTGGACCGTGCGGGACGCCACCAAGGCGCCCGACCACATCTACACGTTCGCCGCGTTCACCCTCAAGCCCGGCAAGACGGTCACGCTGCGGACCGGCGTCGGCAAGGACACCGCCACCAACCGCTACTGGGGGCGGAGCGGCGGCGGGACCTTCGCCTACATCTGGAACCAGGCCTCCGACACGGCCTATCTGCGCAACGCCTCGGGCAAGCTGGTCGACTCCTGCGCCTACAACTCCTCGCGGGACGACTACAAGATCTGCTGAACTCAGGTCATGAAGAACCTGGGGGCGCTGCTGCGGCACATCCACCTCAACGGGCCGACGTCGCGGGCGGCGCTGACCGAGGAGTTCGGGCTGAACCGCAGCACGATCATGGCGTTGACCGCCGAGCTCGCCGCCCTCGGGCTCGTCAGGGAAGAGCTGCCCGACGACACCTCCAAGGCCGGGCGGCCCTCCCTGGTGGTCAGCCCGGAGACCGGGAAGGTCTTCGTGCTCGCCTTCGACGTGGCGGTCGACTGGCTGCTGGCCGCCCGGGTCGGGCTCGGGGGAGTCATCCTCGACCGGCGGGCGGCGGTGCGGCAGCGTCGTCACCCCGACCTCGACGACGTCGTCGGGACGCTGGCCGAGTTCGCCCGCCAGTTGCTCCGCGACGTCCCGGACGACGCCGTCTGTGTCGGGGTGGGGGCGTCGTTCTGCGGGATGATCCGGCCGCAGGATGGAACCGTGCGTTACGGCCCCAAAACCGGGTGGGTCGACCAAGCCTTCGGACCGGAGCTGGAGCGCCGGCTGCCGATGGACCTGCCCGTGCGGGTCGGCAACGAGGCCCACCTCGGCGCGGTCGCGGAGAACCAGCGCGGCGCCGGGATCGGCTTCAGCAACCTCATCTACCTGCACGGAGACGTCGGCGTCGGCGGCGGCGTGATCATCGACGGCAGGCGGCTCGACGGGAACGACGGCTACGCCGCCGAGGCCGGGCACATGGTCGTCAACCCCTTCGACGGACGGCCGTGCCTGTGCGGGTCGCGCGGGTGCCTGGAGGCGGAGGTCGGCGAGAGTGCCCTGCTCGACCTGGCCGGATGGCCCCACGGCAGCGTCGGCCGCGATGCCGTCGCCTCGGTCGTCCACGCCGCGGAGCGCGGCGACCAGACCGCCCGCGAGGCGCTGGCCCGCGTCGGCGACTGGCTCGGGGTCGGGGTGGCCAACCTGATCAACCTGTTCAACCCGGGTGTGGTCGTTTTCGGCGGCATGCTCCGCGACGTCTACCGGGGCTCGGCCGACCAGGTGCGCGCCCGGATCGCGGCCAACGTCCTGCCGGTGTCCCGCGAACGCGTCGAACTCCGCATCGCCGCCCTCGGCGACGACACCACCCTGGTCGGCGGCGCCGAACTCGGCTTCGCCGCCCTCCTCGCCGACCCGGCGGAGGCCGTCAGAGGGGCTTACCGTCCCAGAGGTTGATCCGGCCAGCCCGCCAGCTTGTCGGGGTTCATCACGATCCAGACCGCCGTCACCTCGGCCGCCGCGACGCTGACGCTCACCACCGCCACGGCCCGCCCACCTTGGCGGAGCACCAGCCCGGTCCGCCCGTTCACCGGTTCGACGCAGACGTCGATCCCGTCCAGCAGACGCGACAGGAACAGGGCGACCGCGTCGGCGCCATGGGTGGGGCGCAGCGGGGCGCGGATCTTGCCTCCGCCGTCGCTGACCACGAGCGCATCCGCCGACAGCACTGACCGCAGGGCCGCCGAGTCGCCCGCCGAACAGGCGGCGGCGAAGCGGCGGGCGACGTGGTCGGTGGGCATCGCGTGGTCCGACCGGGGCCTGGGCGGTGGCGCGGGCGCGGGAGTGGGCTCGCCGGGCAGCGCCCCCGTAGCCAGGAGCTCCAGGCAGATGCCTCCGGCCACCCTGGTCAGCCACGCCCTGGGCAGGGTGATCGCCGCCCGGTCGGGGTCGGGGAGGGCGTACCAGCGGCGGTAGGTCTCCGTGACGATCTGGTCGGCGGCCGTCTCCGAGCCGAACAGCCACGTCGCGACGTCGAGCAGGTGCCGCCGTTCGTCGAGCATCTCGGCCAGCGATTCGGTCATGTCGGCTTTCTGGAGCGCTCGTATCCGGCGAGCTTGTCCGGGCTCATCACCCACAGCAGGTGGTGGATGCCGTCGGGGGAGGCGTCGAGGGTGAGCAGGGCGACGTCGGCGCCGCCCTTGCTCACGAGGGCGGCGGGCAGGCCGTTGGCCTCGACATAGGTGATCGTCACGCCCGGCCAGAACCTCGGCGCGAACGCGGTCACGAACTTGGTCACCCGCGGGACCCCCGTCAGCACGATCCTGGCCGCGCCCAGGACACCGTTCCCGTCGGTGAGGCTGACGACGTCGTCGGCGAACAGGCTCTCCAGGGCGTGGACGTCACCCGACTGGGCCGCGTCCAGGAAGGTCTCGAGCAGCCGCCGATGCGCGGACCTGTCGATCGGCTCGCGGCGCCCGGAGGCCAGCCGTTTGCGGGCCCGGCTCACGAGCTGGCGCGCGTTGGCCGCGCTGACCTGGATGATCTCCGCGATCTGCTCGTACGGATAGACGAACGCCTCCCGCAGCACATACGCGGCCCGCTCGGTCGGCGACAGCCGTTCGAGCAGCAGCAGGAACGCGAACTCCAGCGCCTCCCCGCGCTCGGCCCCCAACGTGGGATCCATGCTGGTGTCGACCGGCTCGGGCAGCCACGGCCCGACGTACGACTCGCGACGCACCCGCGCCGACCGCGCCACGTTGATCGACAACCTCGTGGCGATCGTGGCCAGGAAGGCCGGTGGGCTCTCCACGGCCTCCCGGTCGGTGGCCTGCCAGCGCAGCCAGACCTCCTGGACGACGTCTTCCGACTCGGCCGCGCTGCCCAGCATGCGGTAGGCGATGCCGAACAGGCGCGGCCGGAGCTCGGTGAAGACCGATGCGGCGTTCTCCAGTGAGTCCACGTACCTCAGCTCACCGCACGTGCTCGACGGCGTCGAGGATGCTCCGCGTCACGGTGTCGGGCCAGGAGACGGTGATCGAGTGCGAGGCGCCGGGGATCTCCCTGATCCCCATCGGCCGGGCCCGGTCGGCCATGTAACGCAGGGCCTCGACCGGGACGGTCCGGTCGTAGTCGCCGTACACGAACCACGAAGGCGTGTCGTGCCAGGCCGCCCTGGTGGTCATGTCGCTCAGCGCGCGCTGGGCGACCGGGCGCTGCATCACCGCCATCAGCGCCGCCGACTCGGGGTCGATGTCGTGGCAGAACCGCTGGTGGAACAGGGCGGGGTCGATCCGGTATTCGCTGCCGCCGGTGGCGACCGGGTAGGCGACCAGCACCTCACCCAGGTTGCCGCCCGCGAACTTCTCCGCCAGCGCCAGGGCGCTCTCGCCGGGTTCGGGGGCGAAGGCGGACACGTACACCAGAGCCCCGACCCGCGAGTGGACGGCCTGACTGATCACCATTCCCCCGAAGGAATGGCCGACCAGGACGACCGGCCCGGCGATGCCGCCGATCACGTCGTGGACGTATCCGGCGTCGCCGTCGAGACTCCGCAGCGGGTTCGCCACGGCGACGACGGGCAGGTCGTGGCCCAGAAGCCGGTGGATCACCCGCTTCCAGACCGCCGACTCCTCGAACGCCCCATGGACCAGGACGATCGTGGGTTTCACCGCGACCATCCCAGGCGCTTGAGCTCCTCCTCCTCGACGAAGGTCAGCATCGGCGTGCCCGGCGCGCAGAACATGGTGACGGTGAACTTCACCGGCACGTCGTCGCGCGCGTTGCCGTCCTGGAAGTGGATGACGTCGCCGCCCGGCTCCCAGAAGACCTCCCCCGCCTTCACCACCCGCACCGGCTGCCCCTGCAGCTCGAACCGCATCTCCCCCTCCACGACATAGCCGAAGGCCGGCCCCGAGTGGCGGTGCGGAGGGGTGCCCGGGTCACCCGGCGGATATTCGATGACGATGGTCATCGCGTGGGCCCCGTCGGGAACGAAGGGAGGCTCGACCTCCTGGAGCACGGTCAGCGCGGTCTTCCAGGCTTCCGACATGTGATCACTTCCCCTGGTTGGTCTTCAGCCAGTCGTGGTAGCCGATCCGGCCGAGCGTCGCGCCGTCACCCGGCACGAGCGTCCCCTGCTCCAGCTCACTGCCGAAGTAGCGGGCGTGGACGTCGGCCACGACCGTCCTCGGGTCGCCGAGGGCCCGGAGGGCGCCGCGGAAGAACTCGTCCATCTGGAACCGCTCCGGCCCGGCGATCTCCAGCCGCCCGTTCAGCGGCGCCCCCACCGCGACCTTGCCGACGTTCTCGGACACCTCGACCCCGGCGATCGGCTGGAAACTGACGGGCGCGACGTGCACCTCGTCACCCTGCGCGCCCTCGGCGGCGATGGCCTTGACGAACTCGAAGAACTGGGTGGCGTGGACGAGCGAGTAGGGGATCCCCGACTTCTCGATCAGCTCCTCCTGCGCGATCTTCGCCCGGAAGTAGCCGTTGTCGGGCAGCTTCTCGGTCCCCACGACCGACACGGCGACGTGATGCCCGACCCCGGCGTCCTTCTCGGCCGCGAGGAGGTTGGTCGTGGACGTGGTGAAGAAGTCCCAGACGGCGTCGCGCTCGAAGGAGGGCGAGTTGGAGACGTCCACGACGACCTGGGCCCCCTTGAGCACCTCGGCCAGCCCCTCACCTGTGAGCGTGTTGACTCCGGTGCTGGGGGCGGCGGCGACGGCCTCGTGGCCCTGCTCGGTCAGCTTCTCGATCAGCCTCGACCCGATGAGCCCGGTCCCGCCGATGACGACGATCTTCATATTGGCCCCTTCTCTCGATGCCGGGAGCGTGTGCGGCCCGGTCGTCAGCTAAGACAGGACAGCCTCCGAGGTTGTGACAAAAGCCGCGAACTTCTTCTGGCGTACCCACTGACCTGGGGTTACCTAACGGGGGGTCAGAGTCGCACGATTCCCAGGCGGACCAGCAGACGCCACACATCGGTGGACGGGTCGCGCTGAAGAACGGGGCAGTCCGGCGCGTGCCCGGAACGGGCCGCCCACTGGGTGGGTGACCGGGGGGTGTCGTCGCCGACCGGCCCGATCTTCGCCTGGCCGGGCTTGCAGAGCCCGTGGGCGCAGGAGGTGACGAGGTTGCGGGCATGCGCCACCGCTTGGTCCTCGCGACCCTTCAGGGCGTTACGCCGCGCCCCTTTGATGCTCTTGTCGCCTTTCTTGTCGAAGTCGCCGAAGGCCTCCGCCTCTTTGGCCTGGCGTAGTTTCTCGACCACGACCTTGCTGCTGCCGCTCTGCGCCCCTCCGAATGCCTGAAAGTGCAGGAGCAGCCACAGGTCGAAGGACGGATGGGAGAAGGCGAGTTCGATCCTCGAATCGGCGGCGTCCTTGATCGCTTGAGGGATGTCGTTCCACTGGTCGCGGTCGAAGAGCGCCCATGCTTCGTCTTCGCGGGCGGCCTCGCTCACGGCTGCGACGACCTCGCAAGGTGTTCGGCCGTTGCGGCGGTAGACCGGCTGGATCCGAAAAGGCTGGCTGTTTTGGTCGCCCTCGCCGAACTGCTCGTTCAGGTAGTGGAGATAGTCGGGCTCCGTGGATTCGCCTTCACAGGCGACGTACAGAACCGTCACCGCACGAGAGCGAGGGTTGTGTCGCGGGACCAAAGGGCGTTCGTCATCGAGGCTTCCGCGCCTTCTTCGCTTCCCACTCATGTTGCCGCCTCTGTTCCTGGCCGGGAGATCTCGCGGGCGATCTCACCTGCGGTCACCCGGGGCACTCCGCCATAGCGGCCACGGAGATAACCGCGTTCGAGGTTCTCCTCTTTACGTGGCTTTGCGGCCGTAAGCGGATAGAGCTCGGTTTCCCCGGAGCGATTTTTCGCAGTCATCCACACCTGGTCACGGCCGACCGGGCGATCGAGGACCTCATTACCAAGAAGGGTCGCGTCGTGCGTGGTGAAAATCAGTTGGGCGCCGTACGGATTGACGTCCGGGCTCTGGAAGACGCGTACGACCTCGGCCGCGAGGGCTGGGTGCAGGCTCGAATCCAGCTCGTCTACCAATAGGACGGATCCCCCATGAAGCGCGGTGAGCATGGGCCCCAGAAAGCCGAACCACACGTGCGTGCCCAGCGATTCTTCCGTTAGAAAGTCAAGTGGCACTTCCCCGTCGTCTGGTGTGCGGTGCCACAGCCTGATCTCGCCGGTCTCGGGATCAACATCGAGACGGGTGATTCCGAGGTCAGCCGATCCCAGCAGCTGTGTGATCCGCTCCCGGAAGAACCCCTCATAATCTGGGTTGGTCAGCAGTTTCCGGGTCCACTCGGCCAGGACGGACACGTTCTTTCCTGGTGCCATCAGAGGGGACAGGGAACGGATGAACCATCCATGGATCGCCGACAACTGGGGATCGTTGAGCGCTGCGCCGACCGACAGGAACAAAGCATTTGGCCGCGTTAGCTTGACCAGCGGTTCGCGTTCCCCTTTGAAACCCTCTCCCTTGAAGATGAACTCTCCACCTTCTGACTCCGCCCGGCCCGCTTCCCGGTCGAACCAGACATTCCGGCGGCCGTGCGGATAGGCGTGTAGCCATTCCGCCTCCACTCGTTTGTCCGATAGTTCGAAACCGTAGGTGTAGCGAACGGGATCCTGGCCCAGCGTGAAGTCAACCTCAAACAGGCTCGTCTCCTCGCGGGACGCCGGATCGAGCTTGAACGGTTCCCGGGGCACCATATCCGGTGCTTTGGCCCAGTCGGCGAAGGAGTTCCGCACCGCGTCGCGCATGAGCTTGAACCCGCTCAGCAGGTTGGATTTGCCCGATGCATTGGCCCCGAAGATCCCTACTACGGGCTGAACTGAGACATCTTGCCCTCGGTGCTTGAGACCGGTCGCACGTGCCGTGCCCTCGTCGAACTCGGTGGCGATCAGCGACAGTTCGTGGTCGTCGCGGATCGACCGATGGTTGGCCAGCCGGAACCGGATCAGCATCTAGACCACCTGCCTGACGGGTGTCACCTGTGTTTTGGCGCATGAAATCTGCGCGAAACACGATCTGACACCATGCTACCAACCTCATGTATGGCCACACGAGTAGGCAACGTCAGGGAACCGGGGTGCCGGTCGGACCGGCACCCCGATCACCGTTCAGTTAGCTGCCGTATACCTCGAACTGGAAGAGGCTGTAGCCCCAGGCGGTGCCTCGGGTCGTGCCGTAGATGCGGACGTAGCGGGCCGAGTTGTTGAGGCCCGTGTTGTCGTCCTCGCCGCCGTTGCCGCCGGTCACGGTGCGGACCGTGGTCCACGTCGAGCCGTTGGGGGAGGTCTGGATCTGGTACGCCGAGCCGTAGGCCGCTTCCCACAGGAGGCGCACCCGGTTGATCGTGTACGTCTGGCCCAGGTCCACCTGGATCCACTGCGGGTCGGCGAAGGCGCTGGCCCAGCGGGTGGTGGCCGAGGCGTCGACCGCGGCGGAGGCCGGGTACTGGGCGGCTTCCACGCTCGATGCCGTGGCGGTCTTGTTCAGGGCCAGGTTGGTGACGGTGGGCGTACAGGACCTGATCATGGTGAAGTCGTCGACGTCGAACAGGCCGGTTCCCGTTCCGGTGAAGGTCAGGAAGATGTTGGCCGTTCCGTTGGGGACGCCGCTCAGCGACGTGAGGACGTCGGTGAAGGTGTCCCAGCTGCCGGTGTTCGGGACGGCGACCGTGCCCAGGATCGTCCCGGTCTGGGAGCCGGTGCGGATCTGGATCTGGCCGCCGGGGCCGCCGGAGACCACCCGGGCCTTGAAGCCCGTCACGCCGGCCACGTTGATGTTGTTGTAGCCGGCCCAGTCGCCGGGCTCGATGTTGCCCAGGGTCTGGCCGTTGTTGGCGCCGGCCTTGGTGAAGGGGGCGGCGCCGCTCACCGAGGTGTAGGTCTCGGCCTGGGTCGTCGGGCCGCAGATCTGGGGCGGCTGGGTGCCCAGTTCCTTGATCCGGACGTTCCGGAACGACGCGTTGTCGCCGGTGCCGTGGTTCTGGAGGCCGATGTAGCCGTCGAGGTTCCTGGCCGCGACCGTGTTGGTGAAGTCGTTGATCAGGGCGCCGTTCAGGTAGACGCGGACGCGCTGGCCCTCGACGAGCAGTTCGTAGGTGTTCCACTCACCCGGCGGGTTCAGGTTGGCGTCCCGGGCGGCGATGTCGGCCGACTTGAAGCCGTAGATCGAACCGGTGGTCCGGTCTGCGGTGTCGGTGGCGTCGATCTGGATCTCGTACCCCTGGTTGACGGCGATGTTGGGGTCGCCGCCGGGGTTCGGGAAGCCGATGAAGATGCCCGAGTTGCTGTCGCCGGTGAGGCGCCAGTCGGCCTTCAGCGAGTAGGACGAATACTGCTTGGCGTTGTACCAGAACAGGCCCATCCCGCCCACGGACGACAGGGTCGCGTCGGTGTTGGAGAAACTCCCCGGGCCCGACTGCGACCAGCCGGTAGTAGAGCCGTTGTACAGGGTCGTGTAGCCCGTCTCCGCCCGGCAGTCGGCGTCGGCGCGCTTGGCGGCGTACCGGATGCCGCCGAGGAGCTGGCTGCGGAAGCCCGCCTCGGCGTAGGTCGACTGGGTGTGGCCGAAGCCCGTGTAGAACGAGCGGCCGCTGTCGATGCCCTTGCACCACGTGATCGGGTGGTCGCCGCCCATCGAGCCGCCCGAGTAGGTCGACTCGTCGAGCGTGGCCAGGACCCTCGCCGTGGAGCGCGGGTTGGTCTGGTAGTTGTACAGCTCGTCGGTGCGGACCCACGACTGCGCCAGGTGCGAGGTCGCCGGGTGGGCGCGGTTCTCGGTCCTGGACGTCACCTGCTGGATCGCCGGGTGGCTGGCGAAGTAGGCGCCCGCGAGGGTGTTGTAGAACGGCCAGGCGTATTCGGTGTCGGCCGCCGCGTGGACGCCGACGTAACCGCCGCCGCCGCGGATGTAGCTCTCGAACGCCGTCTGCTGGGTGGCGTTCAGCACGTCGCCGGTGGTGTTGAGGAACACGACCGTCTCGTACTGGGCGAGGTTGCCGGTGGTGAAGGCGGCGGCGTCCTCGGTGGCGGTCACGGTGAAGCTGTTGGCCGCGCCCAGGTCACGGATGGCCTGGGTGCCGACCGCGATCGAGTCGTGCCGGAAACCGGCCGTCTTGGAGAAGACGAGCACGTCATAGGGGGCGTCGGCCGCTTGGGCCGGTAACGCCGTCAGGGTGCAGGCGGCCAGGGCTATCGCCCCGGCGGCGATGAGGGCTTTCCGCATCAGGAAACCGTCCACTTCTGGTTGGCGGCCGCGGTGCAGGTCTGTTGCTGGACGACGGTGCTGTCCGCCGTGTTGCTGCCCAGGACGCCGACGCACTTGCCCGATCCGACGTTGCGGAGCGTGCCGTCGGACGGGGTCGTCCAGTTCTGGGCCGCCGTGCCGTTGCACGTGTAGAGCTGGATCTTGGCGCCGTCGGCGGTGCTGGCGCCGGAGACGTCGAGGCACTTGCCGAGGGCCCGGAAGGTCTGGCCGGTGCGGGTCCAGGTCTGCGACGCCGAGTTGTTGCACGTGTAGATCTGGATCTGGGTGCCGTCGGCGGTGGCGCCGCTTCTGACGTCGAGACACTTGCCACCGAGGCCCGTGACCCGGCCGTTCCCGGTCGGCGGCGTGCCGGTCGCGAAGGTGAAGGTGTCCAGGTCGAAGAGCGCTCCGGTGCCCGTACCGGCGAAGGTCAGGTAGAGCGAGGTGGTGCCTGCCGGGGCGCCTGAGATCGTCCCGGTGACGTTGGCGAAGGTCTCCCAGCCGCCGGTCGGGGCCACGGTCGCCTGGCCGATGATCGTGCCGGTGGGCGAGCCGGTGCGGAACTGGAGGGTGCCGCCGATTCCGGCCGAGGAGACCCTGGCCGTGAACGACGTCGCGTTGTTCAGCTTGTACGGGTCGAACTGGATCCAGTCGCCGTTGTGGATGTCACCGACGGTCCGGCCGCCGTCAGCGGTGGCCTTCGTCATCAGCGCCACGCCCTGCGCCGTCTTGTAGTGCTCGGCCTGGCGCTTCTTCGGCTGCAGGATGTTCTGCGCGTGCACGTTCAGGCCACCGTTGTCGGTGTAGGACGCGTCGAAGATCGGGAAGATGTTGGCCGCGTCGTCGTGCTCACCGTCCACCGGGATCGTGATCGTGCCGGCGCAGCCGGTCTGCGAGGTGATCTGGTGGGCGTGCTGGTCGTGGCCGAGCGCGTAGGCCATCGTCACCCGGGAGCAGTTGATCGCCCCGTCCTCGGGGTCGGTGACCGTGACGCTCCACGGCACGCTCTCGCCGAACGAGACGAGCTGGCCGGAGGCCGGCAGGTTGATCGTCACGGTCGGGGCGGTGTTGCCGACGCTGATGACGACGCTGGAGGTCCCGGTCGCGCCCTGCGGGTCGCGCACGGTCAGGGTCGCGGTGTAGGTGCCGTTCGCCGTGTACGTCTTGGTCGGGTTGGCCGCCGTCGACGTCGTGCCGTCACCGAAGGCCCACGAGTAGGTGAGCGTGCCGCCCTCGGGGTCGCTGCTGCCCGCCGACGAGAACGTCACGGCCAGCGGGGCCGCGCCGGAGGTCCGGTTGGAGCTGGCCACGGCGGTGGGGGCGCGGTTGCCGCCGCCGACGTAGTCGTACCGGTAGAGGGCGCTGTTGGCGTCGCCGTTGAAGTAGCCGGTGCCGTAGTCGAGGACGTAGTAGGCGCCGTCGGGGCCGAACGCCGAGTCCATGACCTGCTTGCCGTTCCACGGGAACGTGTCGATCGTGCCGACCGAGCCGTCGGCGTTCACGTGGATCGGCTTGACCCAGCCGCGGCCGAACTCGGTGGCGAAGAACTGGCCGTCGAAGCTCTGCGGCCACTTCGTCGCCGAGGGGTTCGCGGCGTCGAAGCGGTAGACCGGGCCGCCCATCGGCGACTCGCTGCCCCCGCCGAACGCGGCCGGGGTTCCGGCGTCACCGGCGTAGCGGATCCAGGCCGGTCGCGGCTGCGGCAGCGTCTGGAGGCCGGTGTTGCGGAAGGAGTTGTTGGTCGGCTGTCCGGCGCAGTTGTACTTCGGCCCGGTCGCGTTGGTGGCGAAGTTCCACTCGTTGTACGTCTCGGTGGTGGTGTTCGTCCCGGTGCAGTAGGGCCAGCCGTAGTTTCCGGCACTCGTGACGCGGTTGAACTCGACCTGGCCCGAAGGACCCCTGGTCGAGCTGGTGGCACCCGCGTCGGGGCCGTAGTCACCGACGTAGACGACGCCCGTGGCCTTGTCGACGCTGATCCGGAACGGGTTCCGGAACCCCATCGCGTAGATCTCGGGACGGGTGTTGGCGGTCCCCGGCGCGAACAGGTTGCCCGACGGGATCGAGTAGGTCCCGTTGGCGTTCACCTTGATGCGCAGGAGCTTGCCGCGCAGGTCGTTGGTGTTGCCCGCGCTGCGCTGCGCGTCGTAGGCGGGGTTGCGCTCGGTCCGCTCGTCGAGCGGCGAGTAGCCGGACGACTCGAACGGGTTGGTGTCGTCACCCGTCGACAGGTAGAGGTTGCCGGCCGCGTCGAAGTCCATGTCGCCGCCGACGTGGCAGCACATGCCCCGGCTGGCGGGGACGTCCAGGACGGTGATCTGGCTGGCGGTGTTGAGGGTGAAGTCGGCGTTGAGCGTGAACCGGGACAGGCGGTTCACACCGGTCCACGTCGTCCACGTGGCGGCGGTTCCGGAGGCGGGGGCGTCGCCGGAGGGGGTGCTCAGCGGCGGCGCGTAGTAGAGGTAGATGTGGCGGTTGGTGGCGAAGCCGGGGTCGACGGCGACGCCCTGGAGTCCCTCTTCGTCGTGCGTGTAGACCGGCAGCGTGCCCACGACGGCGGTGTTCCCGGCGGCGTCGGTCCGGCGCAGGGTGCCGTTGCGGGCGGTGTGCAGCACCGAGCGGTCGGGCAGCACCGCGAGCGACATGGGCTCACCGGTCTCGGCGACTCCCTTGGCGAGGGTGACCTGCTGGAAGTCGGTGGCGTTGATGGTGTGGGCCTGGGCGGGGACGGCGGTGACGCCCGTCAGGACAAGCAGTGATGCGGTGGCGGCGAGCCACCAGCGGCGGTGTTTCATGCACTTCCTTAAGGCGAGCTTGACTCTTTCGCAGCGTAAGTTGTTTCGGGAAGATGGTCTAGAAGTTACGTACGATCCAACGAGTCTTTTGTTTTTTTGTGCGAAAGTAGGTCGTGGGATAGTTTCCTCCGTGAAGACGAACCGCCCGGAGAACTCGCACCAGGCCGCCCTGCTGCGCCTCCTGCGCGACGGGGCCCGGTCGCGGGCCGAGCTCAACGACCTCTCCTCGGAAGCCGCCGGATGGCGGATGTCCCGCTCCAAGCTCAACGCCGAGCTCGACCGCCTGATCGAACTCGGCCTGGCCGAGCCCGACGGCTTCGCCGAATCCCGGGGCGGCCGCAGATCGGGCCTGGTCAGGCTGTCGGGCGCCACCCGCTTCGCGGGCATCGACATCGGCGCCACCTCGGTCGACGTGGCCATCACCGACGGCGAGCTCAACGTGCTCGGCCACGTGAGCGAGCCGATCGACATCAGGAAGGGCCCGGCCCCCGTGCTCGACCGGGTGCTCCACCTCGTCGGCAAGCTCCGCGAACAGGGCCTCTACACCCAGCTCAGCGGCGCCGGCATCGGCGTTCCCGGCCCGGTGAGCTTCGCCGAGGGCGTGCCGGTCGCGCCGCCGATCATGCCCGGCTGGAACCGCTACCCGCTGCGCGAGACGATCAGCCAGGAACTCGGCTGCGCCGCGATGGTCGACAACGACGTGAACCTGATGGCCCTCGGCGAGCTCCACGCCGGGGTCGCCCGCCAGGTCAACGACTTCCTGCTGGTCAAGATAGGCACCGGCGTCGGCTGCGGCATCGTCGTCGACGGCAAGATCTATCGCGGGGTGTCCGGCAGCGCCGGAGACATCGGCCACATGAGAATCGACGAGAACGGCCCGCTCTGCCCGTGCGGCAACACCGGCTGCCTGGAGGCCTACTTCGGCGGCTCGGCCCTCGCCGCCCAGGCCGAAGCGGCCGCCCGCAGCGGCGCCTCCCGCCACCTGGCCGAACGCCTGGCCCTGGCCGGGTCGCTGACCGCCGAAGACGTCGCCATCGCCGCCACCCAGGGCGACCCGGTGGCCATCAAGCTCATAAGAGACGGCGGCCGCCGGGTCGGCCAGGTGCTGGCCGGGCTGGTCAGCTTCTTCAACCCGGGCCTGGTGATCATCGCGGGCGGGGTGGCCCGGCTCGGCCACATCCTGCTGGCCGAGATCCGCAGCGTCGTCTACCGGCGGTCACTGCCACTGGCGACCGGCAATCTGCCGATCGTGCTGTCGGAACTGGAGGACGTCGCGGGCGTGGTGGGCGCCGCCCGGCTCATCAGCGATCACGTCTACTCGTCGTGAGCCGGGCGGCTTAAAGGGTCTAGCTGTAGAACTCGATCAACGCCGCCGCGTCCCTCAGCAGGACGGACTTCGCCTCGGCGTTGTTGACGATCTTGGGATCGTTCACCGCCTCGACGAACCGCTCCAGCTTCTTGAGGATCTTCGGCTTGTCGCGGTCACGGCCCTTCTCCTCGGACGCCATGACCTTGGCGATGTCGTCCTGGAGCTTGGCCGCTCCGGTGGCCGACAGCTTCCCGGCCGCCTCGAACCGCTCGATCAGGAGCGACAGGTCGGCGGTCGAGGTGGTCGTGGTGAACCTGATCTCCTTGGTGTGGGTCCCACCTGCGTTGGTCTCGACGGTCACCAGGATCACGTGTTCGCCCAGGCCCAGCTTGTGGAGCGGCTGGATCGAGCCGGACACGAACGGCTGGCCGTCGAGGGTGCCGGTCACCGTCTTGATCCCGGTGCCCGTCACCTCCCAGGCGATGGTCACGTCGGCGCCGTCGCCGTAGCTGCCGCCGTCCTGGACGCCGGAGATCACGATGGTCGGCGCGGTGTCCTCGATCGTGATGGTCAGGGCCTTGGTGTCCTCCACGTTCCCGGCCTTGTCGACGGCCCGGTAGCGCAGCTCGTGGTCGCCCACCCCGGTCACGGGGACCGGAACCGAGTAGGGGGTCCACTCGCCCGCGTCCAGGCTGTATTCGATCTTCTCGACGCCCGACGTCGCGTCGGTCGCGGCCAGCGACACGTGGCTCGTCGGCAGGTAGTCGGCCGTGGTCAGCGGCGCGGTGGCGTCGATCTTCAACGCCAGTGACTTGGCCTGTTCGACGTTGCCGGCCTTGTCGGCCGAGCGGTAGTTCAGCGTGTGCGGGCCGTCGCCGGTGATCACGACGGGCTCCACGTAGGGAGTCCACGCGCCGCCGTCGACCTGGAACTCGGTCCGCTCCACGCCCGACCCGGCGTCGGTCGCGGCCAGGGCGACCTGGACCAGGGTGGTGAACCAGCCACCGGCGGGGAGCGCCGGGGTGGGCGTCGCCGTGGTGACCGGGGCGACGGTGTCGCTGCTCGGCTGGGTGATCCGGAAGTAGTCGAACTTGGCCGTCTTGGACGCCGTCTGGCTGGCGCCCAGCGCGAACAGGCCGACCCTGGCGGTTCCGACCGCGTTGTTCTGGACGGCCTCACCGAGCGTCGTCCAGGTCGTGCCGTCGGAACTGTAGGAACCCCGGAAGGTCGTGCCGGTCTTCTGGAGGCGCAGCCACCAGACGCCCGTGGTGAGGTTGTTCACCCCGGGCTGCGGGTTCTGCACCGACGCGCCGACCTCGCTGCGCAGCTCGATCCGCCTGGTCACCGCCGAGCCGGCGGTGTTGTCGGTGACGAAGTCGAACTTCACGTAGTTGTCGTCGTCGGTGTAGACCATCAGGCCGCCCTGGTGGTACTGCTCGTTGAACGCCGACCCGTCGAGCTTCGTCTCCAGGGTCCAGTCGCCCGCGGGCGCGGTCTGGAGGATGACGTTCTTCACAGGGGGCGTGTTCGCGGTGCCGTAGATGTCACCCGTCTGGGTGTCGATCTCCAGGTTGCCGCCGACGACCCGCTGGGCGGAGGCGTCCGGGCGGACGACCGCGTTCCAGCGGCAGACGTCGAGCGCGGTGCCGTCGAACTCGTCGTTGGCGCCCGGCTTGACGGCCTTGTCGTCGGGGGTGATGTGGAACCAGTCGAAGGCGGCGTCGACGATCGGGCGGGTGCCCGAACCGGCCAGCGAGACCAGGCCGATGCGCGGGTTGGTGATCCCGGCCAGCGCCTTGGTCTGCGTCATCGCGGTGAAGGTCGCGCCGTCCTGCGAGTAGTGCGCGGTGATGTTGGCGCCGTCGCTGACGAACCGCACGTAGACGGTGTCGGCGTAGGCGTCGCCCAGGTTCGGCGAGTTGCTGGCGGCGACCTCGTTGGGGACGCCGTTCTCCTCGCGGATGAACTGGAAGAGACGCTGCGAGTGGTCGTTCACCGCGCGCGCCTGGAGCACCATCTTGGCGTAGTTGTCGTCGTCGCCGTAGATGAGCAGGCCCGCCTGCTGGTACTGGTCGCGGGCGTTCATCGTGAGCTTGGCGGTGGCCGTCCACGCACCCGAGGGCGCGGGCTGGAGCACGATGTTCGGGGTGCCGGTGTTGTTGGTGCCGTAGATGTCGGTCAGTGAGGTCGGCAGGACGAGCTTGCCGTCCTGGACCCGCAGGTTCTGGTCCTCGCGGATGACCGACCAGCGGTCGCGGTCGAGCGAGGTGCCCAGGAAGTCGTCGGAACGACCCGAGAAGCACGTGCTGGTGACCGCGTCCACCCGGATGCTCACCGACGCGGTGGTGGCCGCGCCGCGCGCGTCGGTCACGGTCACCGAGGCGGTGTGGGTGCCGGGCGCCGCGTAGGTGTTGCTCGCCGTCGCGGTCGTCGGCCCGAAGTTCCACTTGTACGTCAGCGGCGTGTCCCCGTCGGGGTCGGTCGCCGTGGCGGTGAAGTCGACCTTCAGCGGCGCCGTGCCCGACAGCGGGGTCGCCGCGATGGTCACGTTCGGGCGCTGGTTCTCGGTGACGCCCTTGCCGACGAAGTCGATCCAGTTGAAGTTGAGCAGCGAGTCACCCGCCGCCGCACTGGCCGGCTTGCGCAGCACGAAGAACAGCGGCCCGGTCGTCGCCGGCGCGCTGGTGAGGTTCAGCGTGACGTCCTTGTACGTCTGCCACGCCCCCGTCGGGGTGATGTCGATCTGGCCGACCACCGGGCCGTTGTCCGGGTTGCCGGTCTTCACGAGGACGGTGCCGCCCACGCCGGCCGAGGCCGTGCGGAAGCGGATCTGGGAGATGCCGCCCAGGTTGATCGGGGAGAAGGAGAACCAGTCGCCGTCCTGGGTGAACCCGATGTTCTGGTTGCCGCCCTGGGTGTCGCCGGTGGCCTCGATCTGCACGCCCGCCGGGTCGGTGCCGACGCCGTCGGCGGTACGGCCGGTGCCGGAGAAGTGCTCGGCCTGCTTGCGCTTGGGCTGGAGGATGACCTCGGCCCGGCCGGTCAGCGACTGCGAACCGCCCTGGCCGCCCTTGTCGGCGTACGTGGCCTCGAGGATGTAGAAGAGGTTGTCGTCCGCGCCGTGGCCGTTGTCGGTCAGGGTCTGGATGGTGCCCTCGCAGCCCGCTTTCTGGTCGAGCGGGTGGCCGTGGCTGTCGTGACCCAGGTAGGCCTGGATCTGCACCTTGGCGCAGTCGATCGTGCCGTCCTCGGGGTCGGTGACCGAGATCTTGTAGCCGACCTGGTCGCCGAACTCGAAGAAGCCGCCGTTCGGGGGCAGCGTGAGCGTCACCGTCGGGCGGGTGTTGCCGGCCGTGATCGGCAGGTTGGCGGTGCCGTGCAGGCCGTCGGGGTTGGTCACCGTGAGCACGGCGCTGTACTGGCCGGCCTGGGTGTAGGTGTGGCTGGGGTGCTGCGCGGTGGAGTCGGTGGTGCCGTCGCCGTCGAAGTCCCACGCGTAGGTGATCGGCTTGCCGTCCGGGTCGCTGGAACCCTGGCTGGAGAACTGCACCGTCAGCGGGGCCGGGCCGTCGGTCTTGTCGGCGGAGACGCGCGCGACCGGCGGGCGGGTGCCCTTGACGTAGGCGATGCGGTAGATGCCGGAGTCGGCGTTGTCGCCGCCGAAGCCGGAGCCCCACTCGATGAGGTAGAGGGCGCCGTCAGGGCCGAACTTGATGTCCATGGGGCGCTTGAAGCTCAGGCCGGTCAGGATCTGGTTGATCTTGACCTGAGCGTCGCCGGCCTCGTTGAGCAGGAACGAGAACATCTTGTTCGTGTTCCACTCGCCCATGATGGCCTTGCCGTCCCAGTACGCCGGCCACTTGACCGTCGACTCGGAGGCCGCGTCGTAGCGGTAGACCGGGCCGGCCATCGGCGCGCCGCCGTTGAGCTCGGGGAACCGGTTCGGGTTGACGCTGTTGACGTAGTCGATCGTGGCCGGGATGGCCGGCGGGAGCTGCGTCAGGCCGGTGTTGTTCGGCGACTCGTTGACCGGGTTGGCGCAGTTGAAGGGCTGCCCCGCCGTCCTGGTCGCGAAGTTCCAGTCGATGTACGGCGTGTTGTTGCCCACGCAGTACGGCCAGCCGTAGAAGCCGGTCTTGCTGACCAGGTTCCACTCGACGGTGCCCTGCGGGCCGCGCTGCGGGTTGCTCGCGCCGGCGTCGGGGCCGTAGTCGGCGACCATCACGTGGCCGGTCTTGGCGTCCAGGCCCATGCGGAACGGGTTGCGGAAGCCCATCGCGTAGATCTCGGGACGGGTCTTCTCGGTGCCCGGCGGGAACATGTTGCCCGGCGGGATCGTGTACGTGCCGTCCGGCTGGACCCGGATGCGCAGCAGCTTGCCGCTCAGGTCGTTGGTGTTGGCGGAGGTGCGCTGCGCGTCCCAGGTGGCGCGGCCGGCCTGCTCGTCGATCGGGGTGTAACCCTCGGAGTTGAACGGGTTGGTGTTGTCACCCGTCGAGAGCCACAGGTCGCCGGTCTTGTGGTCGAGCAGGATCTGGCTGCCGTGGTGGCAGCACTCGGCGCGCTGCACCGGGATGTTCAGGACCTGCTTCTCGCTGGCCATGTCGAGGGTGTCGCCGACGACCGTGAAACGGCTCAGCCGGTCGACGTTGACCCCGGCGGGCGAGTAGTAGACGAACACCTGGTTGTTGGTGTCGAAATCGGTGTCCAGCGCGATGCCCATGAGGCCGGCCTCGTTGGCCGTGTGGACGTTGAACCTCGCCGCCGTGACCGTGGCGCCGCTCGGCTTGATGATCTTGAAGTCACCGAGACGGTCGACGAAGAAGACGCGGCCGTCCTTGGCGACGTCCATCATCATCGGGTTCGACGTGTTGTCGTCGAGGGTGGTCTTCTCGTAGCTGCCGGACAGGGAGGCCGCGCAGTCGGCCTTCTCCACGCCGGCGGCGGTACGGATGCCGCCGAGCAGCATCTTGGTGAAGTTCGCCTCGACGAAGCTCTCCTTGGTGTGGCCGAGGCCGGTGTACCAGGAACGTCCGCCGTCGTAGTCCTGGCACCAGGAGATGGGATGGTCGGTCCCCATCGTGCCGCCGGTGTAGGTCCGCTCGTCGAGCGACTGCAGCACGTGCACCGTGCTGCGCGGGTTGGTCTGGTAGTCGTACCACTCGTCGACCCGGGTCCAGGTGGTCGGCAGGTGCGCCGTCGACGGGTGGGCCGGGTCCTCGGTCCTGAGGGTGGCCTGCTGGGTCGCCGGGTGGGACTTGAAGTAGCCGCCGACCAGCTTGCCGTACCACTCCCAGTTGTAGTGGGTGTCGGAGGCCGAGTGGATGCCCGCGAAACCGCCGCCGCTCTGGATGTACTTTTCCAGGGACTCCCGCTCGGAGGCGTTGCTCAGCGGGTCACCGGTGGTCGACAGGAAGATGACGGCCGCGTACTGCGCCAGGTTGGCGTCGGTGAAAGCGGCGCTGTTCTCCGTGGCGTCGACGGCGAAGTTGTTCTCCGTGCCGAGCTTCTGGATCGCGGCGATGCCATCGGGGATCGAGTCGTGCCGAAACCCGGTCGTCTTGGAGAAGACGAGCACCTTGAACTCGGGTTCGGCGGCCGCCGCCGCTTGGGCGACGGCCGGTTGGGGCAGTACGAGCGCTGTGACCAGCAGCAGCAGCCCGGTTAACCCCGCCCACGTTCGAGAACGCATATAGGGACCTTTCCTGACAGAGGGAGATGCCAGGCAGGGCGCGCGCCGATCACGCTGCCACGTTGTTCAGTTAGGGGAACCTGCCGGAGATGCCACTCTCCGAGCGATTCATGAGGTTTGTAACACGGAAGTTTCCGATGGGCACAGATGTGATCGTGTAACGATTAGGAAAGGTTCTTACCAGAGCGGCTTCGGCAGCCTGACGGTCACGATGCGGCTCTTCACGCCCGAGTCGATCAGACGCCCGTCGGCACCGAACTCCCCGAGCCCGAAGTCGTTGTCGTTGACGACCGCGAGGGTCCACCGGTCGAGGATGGCGAGGCCCTCGACCTTGCCCGGCAGCGTCGGCGCCACGATCGACAGGTCGGCGATCAGCTTCTTCGGCGACGGCTTCACCGGCGACAGGTCGGTCAGCGCCTCCAGCGACGGGGTGGTGGCCGCGTTGTCGTACTTGCCACCGAGCAGGTTCTTCGACCTCGACAGGTTGATCTCGTAGACGCGGGCCACGAAGTCGGTGCGCTCGTCGACCAGGATGCGGTCACCGGCGACGTGGGCCAGGCCGGAGATCTTCATCAGGCTCTGGTTGCCGTTGGCCTTCGGGTCGAAGGTCGTGATGTCCTCGAACTGGTAGGCGTACTCACCGGTGACCCGCTCGCGGCGGATGTCGAAGGTGAGGATCCGCGCCACGCGCGACTTGTCGCCGACGGCCTTGGTCGGGTTCTGCAGCGGGCTCTGCACGGCCATGTAGAGCGTGTTGCCGTGGATCGTCAGGCCCTCGAAGCCGCGGTTCTGCGGGCGGGTGGCCAGGATCGCGGGCAGCACGTCCCTGACCGGGTAGTCGGCGCCGACGAGGTTCAGGCCCTTGGGCACGTAACGCGCGATGACCCGCCCACGCGACGACACGTGGATCAGCGACGGGCTGTACTCGTCGACCAGCCAGAAGTCGCCGTGCCGGTCGACCACGATGTCCTCGGTGTCGACCCCGCTCGGGTTGAACGGGAAGGCGGTCAGCCCGTCCCAGGTGTACGGGATCTCGTCGTGCCCCGGCTGGTTCGACACGCCCGTGACGGGCTTGCCCGACCGGCCCGTGATCGGGATCCACTGCTTGACCTCCGCGCCGAACCGGGTCGACACCCGCGCGATGGCCGGGGCGAACTCGGGGATCGGGAAGGTCCGCCGGTTCTGGCCGTTGATGCTCGGCAGGCCGTTGGGGCCACGGTCGGTGACCATCCAGAACTCACCCGGACGCGAGGCCGGGAACAGCCCGGAACCGATGCCTCCGAGGTTGACACCGCGGTCGTCGGCGATCGACGGCTGGAGCTCCTTCAGCGGGATGGTGGGGAGGGTGACGTCCTTGACGACGACCGGCGCGGGAGCGGGCTTCGCCATGGCCGTACCGGGGATGAGGAGCGTCGCGGCGGCCAGAGCCAGACCGGCGAGGGCGGGACGGAGCATCGGCGTACCTTCCGTTGTTGCGCAGATTGCCAGCCGACCACCGTAATGACCGATCTTGAACGCCGGGCCTCCGCCTGATGGCGTGATCGTGTTCGTTGGGGGATCCTGGCGGCATGTCCCGTGTGTCGGCCGACGCCGCCCGCAAGGCGGCCGAGATGGTCGCGGAGGCACGTGACGACCCCGCCGGCCGGCTGCGGCTGGCCGCGCGGTCCTACGAACATCCGCGCGGCCTGCGGCCCTACCAGCGGGCCGAGATGGCGTTCATGCGGTGGCAGATCCAGCGCGGCCTGATGCATCCGGTGACCGGCAGCCCCTGGTGGCGGGCGGTCAACGAGACCCTGCTGCGCGACACGACCGAGGCGTCCCTGCTGGTGAACGGCGTCGACGGGGAGCCGAGCACGCCCGCGGTCGCCCACTGGACCGGCTTTCTCGAAGACCCTGGGCCGAACGCCTGGTACCTCGCGCACAACGCCAGCATCGTCGCCGGATATCTCGGCCACCGCGACCTCGTCGAGGGGGAGACCCCGCTCGAACGGTTCTTCATGGACGTCGCGCTGCTCCGCGTCCTCTACGCCCACTGCCTGCTGACCCGGCCCCGGCTGGCGCTCGGGCGGCTGGCCTTCCTCGGGCCGCTGCTGGGCGACCCGCGCCGCCGGGGCGCCGACCTGTTCCTGTCGCTGTCGGACGTGCTGCCCGACGTCTATCCGCTCGACGGCATGACGATCGAGGAGGTGCTCGCCCAGGAGAACTCGCTGGGGCGGGTCTTCGACTACGGCGTCATCGTGCCCCGGCTCGGGCCGCTCTACCTGGCCGCCGCCGAGGACCTCGGCGAGCCCCGGGTGGCCGAACTGCACAGCGCCGACTCTCCGATGTACGCCTGGCCCTACGAATACCGCCACGTCTGGCGGACCAGCCGGTCGCGGGCCGGGATCGCCCTGGTGAGAGGGCTGCTCGGGCCGGTCCGATGATGAGTATCGCCAGGTTCGCGGCATTCTGATGTGATTAGCCCCGTGCTTGGGCTCCTGGGACGGGATGACGAGCGGCGGCGGCTCGATCTGCTGCTCGGCAACGCGCGTAACGGTCACGGCGGGTCGATCCTGATCACGGGCGAGCCCGGGATCGGGAAGACCGCGCTGCTCGGCGCCGTCCGCGCCACGATCCGGCTCGACGGGTTCGAGTCGGAGATGACGCTGCCCTTCGCGGCGATCCAGCGGCTCACCATCCCGCTCAGCCACCACCTCCGGGCGTTGCCCGAACGGCAGCGGGAGGCCATCAGGGTCGCCTCCGGGCTGGCCGACGGGCCGCCGCCCGACCGGTTCCTCGTCGGGCTCGGGGTGCTGGGGCTGTTCGCGGCGGCGGCGGCCGAGGCGCCGGTGGTCTGCGCGGTGGACGACGCCCACCTGCTCGACCAGGAGAGCCTCGACGTCATGGCGTTCGTGGCCCGGCGCATCGCGGTCGAGCCGGTGGCGCTGCTGTTCGCGGCCCGCGACGAGCTCGACATCGCCTCGCGGCTGGCGGGCGTACCGGAGCTGATGCTCGAAGGGCTCAGCCAGGAGTCGGCGACCGCGCTGCTGATGCGGTCGCTGGCCACGCCGATCGATCCGGCGTCGGCGGCGGCGATCGCCCGAGCGACCGGCGGGAATCCGCTGGCGCTGATCGACCTGGCCGAGGAGGCCAGGGACATGGCGGGGCTCGGGTTCGGCGGCGATCCTATTCCGGTCGGGCGCCGGTTGGAGGCCCACTACGCGCGGCGTATCGGGCAGACCGACCCGCAGGTGCGGCTCTGGGTGCTGCTGGCCGCCGCCGACACCACCGACAACGCCGACCTGATCACCGCCGCCGCCCACGAGCTGGGGCTGGACGACGACGTCGTCGACCGGGCCGAGGCGGTCGGGCTGGTGGAGCTGCACGACTCGATCAGGTTCCGCCATCCGCTGGTCAGGTCGGCCGTCTACAACGCCTCGGCCGGAGCCGACCGCAGGCGGGTCCACCGCGCGCTGGCCAAGGCGGCCGACGCCCTCGGCATGGTCGAGCTGGAGGCCTGGCACGCCGCCAAGGCCACGTTCGGCACCGACGCCGAGGTCGCCGACCGGCTGGAACACGCCGCCGACCTGGCCGCCAAGCGAGGTGGTCTGTCGTCGCGGGCCAGCATCCTCACCCGCGCCGCCGAGCTCACCCCGACCGGACCGGTCAAGAACACCCGCCTGGCCGGTGCCGCCGAGGCCGCCCTGGCGGTGGGCGCGGTGCAGGTCGCGCACGACCTGATCGGCCGCATCGACATGACGACCGCCGACCGGGTCGACCACGGCCGGGTCATCGTCGTGCGCTACGCACTCGGCCTGTTCGCCGGGGACGCGCGGGTGCTGCCCTACGCGGTGGCCGAACTGGTCAAGGCCGCCGACGCGTTCCGCGGCAAGGACACAGAACGCGAACAACGAGCCCTGCTCAAGGCCTACGAGGCCGCCGCCACCGTCGACCGGCTGTTCGTCGGGATCTCCCGTGCCGAACTGGGCGAGCGGATCGCCGAGGGCGCGGAGGGCGGCGGGCCCTTCGCGGAGATCCTCGCCGGGATCGGCGCGCTCGTCCTGCTCCCCTACGCCGAGGCGGTGCCCAAGGTCAGGGCCTCCTTCGAGGCGATCCTGGCGCTGCCCGACCACGACATGATGCAGATGGGCTCCGCCATCGCGGCGATGAGCGTCTTCCTGTTCGACGACGCCGGTGGCCAGGCCGGGATGACGCGGGCGGCGACCGCGGCGCGGGAGGCGGGCGCGCTCCAGGCGCTCGACTCGCTGCTGTGGGTCACCTCGCTGGCCGAGCTGTCGTACGGCACGGTCCGGGCCGCCGAGGAGCTGATCGCGCAGGTCCGAGAGGTCCGCCAGGCCATGGGCTACGACTCGGAGAACGTTATCAACGCCGCCCTGATGGCCTGGACCGGCGCGCCCCGGCACGTCGTGCTGGCCATCGCCGAAGGGGCCAACGCGGTCGGGTTCGGCGGGGTCGGCGCCGCCGCCGTCGCGGCCGTCGGGGTGCGGGACCTCGCCGAGGGCGACTACCGGGCCGCCTACGACCGGCTCAGGCCGCTGATCCAGGACCCCTTCCTCCACGTGACGCCGCTCCAGTTCCCCGACTTCGTCGAGGCGGCCGCGCGCAGCGGCAAGGCCGCCGAGGCGCGTCCCGTCGCCGACCGGCTGATGGAGATGGCCGAGACCAACGGCTCGCCGTGGTGCCGGGGCCTGGCCCTGCGGTCGAGGGCGCTGCTCGGCGACAGCCCGGAGGCCGACTACCTGGCGGCGATCGAGGCGCTCGAACCGACGCACGCCGCGATCGACCTGGCCAGGGCCCATCTCCTCTACGGCGAGTGGCTGCGCAGGTCGCGCCGTCGTCGTGAGGCGGGGGAGCACCTCCAGCTCGCGGCCACGCTCTTCGAGCAGGCGGGCGCGCACCTCTTCGTACCGAGAGCACAGGCGGAGATCGAGGCGGCCGGGCTGAAAGCCGTCGCCGAGAAGGACGACCAGCTTCCCGACCTCACCCCGCAGGAGCTCACCATCGCGCGGCAGGCCGCCCTCGGCCGGACCAACGCCGAGATCGCCGGCAACCTGTTCATCAGCGTCAACACCGTCGACTACCACCTGCGCAAGGTGTTCAACAAGCTCGGCGTCTCCTCCCGCCGCCAGCTCCGCGACAATCTGGGGTGAACTGACAGGTGTTACGGCTTCTCGGACGCGACGACGAGCGGCGGCGGCTCGACCTGCTGCTCGGCAGCGCGCGTAACGGCCGCGGCGGGGCGATCCTGATCACGGGTGAACCCGGGATCGGGAAGACCGCGCTGCTCGACGACGTCCGGGCGACGATCCGGCTCGACGGCTTCGAGTCGGAGGCGACGCTGCCCTTCGCCGCGATCCAGCGGCTGACCGTTCCGCTGAGCGCCCACTTCGCCGCCCTCCCCGACCGGCAGCGGGAGGCCGTGCGGGTCGCCTCGGGGCTGGCCGACGGGCCGCCGCCCGACCGGTTCCTCGTGGGTCTCGGGGTGCTGGGGCTGTTCGCGGCGGCGGCGGCCGACGTCCCGATCGTGTGCACGGTCGACGACGCCCACCTGCTCGACCCCGAGAGCCTCGACGTCATGGCGTTCGTGGCCCGGCGCGTCGGCGTCGAGCCGGTCGCGCTGCTGTTCGCCGCCCGCGACGAGCAGGACGTCGCCGGACGGCTGGCCGGGGTGCCCGAGCTGATGCTCGAAGGGCTCAGCCAAGAGTCGGCGACCGCGCTCCTGATGCGGTCGCTGCCCACCCCGATCGATCCGGCGTCGGCGGCGGCCATCGCCCGCGCGACCGGCGGCAACCCACTCGCCCTGATCGACCTGGCCGGAGAGTCGCTGGACACCGCGCTCGGCTTCGGCACCGACCCGATCCCGGTCGGCCGCCGCCTGGAGACCCACTACGCCCAGCGGGTCAGGCAGGCCGACGACCAGGTGCGGCTGTGGGTGCTGCTGGCCGCCGCCGACACCACCGGCAACGCCGACCTGGTCACCTCGGCCGCCCGTGAGCTGGGCCTCGACGACGTCGGGGGCCGGGCCGAGGAGCTCGGGCTGGTGGAGCTGCACGGGACCGTCCGGTTCCGCCATCCGCTGGTCAGGTCGGCGGTCTACAACGCCTCGTCGGGCACCGACCGCAGGATGGTGCACCGGGGGCTGGCCAAGGCCGCCGCCGACCTGGGCATGGTCGAGCTGGAGGCCTGGCACGCCGCCAAGGCCACCTTCGGCACCGACGCCGGGGTCGCCGACCGGCTCGAACACACCGCCGACCTGGCCGCCCGCCGTGGCGGTTTCGCGTCGCGGGCCAGCATCCTCACCCGCGCCGCCGAGCTCACCCCGCCAGGCCCGGTCAAGAACTCACGCCTGGCCGGGGCGGCCGAGGCGGCGCTCGCCGTGGGCGCGAGCCAGGTCGCGCAGGAACTGCTCGCCCGCATCGACGACACCATGGCCGACCGGGTCGACCAGGGCCGCGTGCTCGTCGTGCGGTGCGCGCTCGCCCTGTTCTCCGCTGACGCGCGGATCCTGCCCTTCTCCGCGGCCGGACTGGTCGAGGCGGCCGACGCGTTCCGCGGACGCGACCTCGAACGGGAACAGCGCGCGCTCCTCAAGGCCTACGAACTCTGCGCCGTCACCGACCGGCTGATGGCCGGGATCACCCAGGAGGAGCTGGGCCGCCGCCTCACCGACGGCGCGGTCCCCGGCGGTCCCTTCACCGAGATCCTGGCCGGCATCGGCGCGCTCATCCTGCTCCCCTACAAGGAGGCGGTGCCCAAGGCCAGAGCCGCCCTCGACGCCATCACGGCGCTGCCCGACCACGAGATGATGCACCTGGCGTCGGTCATCGCGGCGCTCGGCATGTTCCTGTGGGACGAGGCCGGACGCCGGTCCGGGCTCGCCCGCGCCGCCGCGGCGGCCAGGGAGGCGGGCGCGCTCCAGGCGCTCGACTCGATGCTCTGGGCCAACTCGCTCTCCGAATGCTGCGGCGGCACGGTCAGGGCCGCCGAGGAGCTGATGGACCAGGTCCGCGAGGTGCGGCTGGCCATGGGCTACGACGCCGAGCACGTCATCAACGCCGCGCTGATGGCCTGGACCGGCTCGCCCAAGCACGTCGTGGTCGCCATCGCCGAAGGGGCCAACTCGATCGGCTTCGGCGGGGTCGGCGCGGCGGCCTTCGCGGCCGTCGGCCAGCGCGACCTCGCCGAGGGCGACTACCGGGCCGCCTACGACCGCTTCAAGCCGCTGATCGACGAGCCCTTCCTCCAGGTGACGCCGCTCCACTTCCCCGACTACGTGGAGGCGGCGGTGCGCAGCGGCCGGACCGCCGAGGCGCGGGGCTACGCCGAACGGCTCATGGAGATGGCCGAGATCAACGGCTCGCCGTGGTGCCGTGGCGTGGGGCTGCGCGCCAGAGCCCTGGTCGGCGACGAGCCGGAGGCCGACTACCTGGCCGCCATCGAGGCGCTCGCGCTGACCGGCTCGGTGGTCGACCTGGCCAGGACGCACCTGCTCTACGGAGAGTGGCTGCGCCGGGTGCGCCGCCGCAGAGAGGCGGGAGAACAGCTACACCTCGCGGCCAGGCTCTTCGAGGAGTCGGGCGCGCGGATCTTCGTACCGAGAACCCGGGCGGAGCTCGAGGCGGCCGGCATGAAGGCGACCGCGGTCAAGGGGCCGGACGTCCCCGACCTGACCCAGCAGGAGCTCACCGTCGCCCGCCAGGCGGCGCTCGGCCGGACCAACACCGAGATCGCCGCCAACCTGTTCATCAGCGCGAACACCGTCGACTACCACCTGAGGAAGGTCTTCCAGAAGCTCGGCATCTCCTCCCGGCGCCAGCTGGCCGACAAACTACGCGAATCACGTGGTACGTAGCTGAGCCCCTCCGCGCGACGCTCGAAGTGACCCATTCGAGCCAAGGAGGAGGCCACAGTGCCCTTTGTCACCGCCGACGACGGTGCGCGGATCTTCTACAAGGACTGGGGGACCGAAGGGTCGCCCGTCCTGTTCAGTCACGGCTGGCCGCTGAACGCCGACGCCTGGGAGGCCTCGGCGCTGTTCATGGCCACCCACGGCCACCGGGCCATCGCGCACGACCGGCGCGGCCACGGCCGGTCGTCGCAGACCTGGCACGGCAACGAGATGGACACCTACGCCGACGACCTGGCCTGCCTGATCGAGCACCTCGACCTGCGCGACCTCACCCTCGTCGGCCACTCGACCGGCGGCGGCGAGATCGTGCACTACATCGGCCGCCACGGCACCGCCCGCGTCTCCAAGGTCGTGCTGGTCGGGGCGGTCCCGCCGCTCATGCTCAAGACCGACGACAACCCCGAGGGGCTGCCGATCGAGGTGTTCGACGGGATCCGCGCAGGTGAGCTGGCGAACCGTTCGCAGCTCTACCGCGACCTCGCCGACGGCCCGTTCTTCGGCCACAACCGCAAGGGCGACGTGGCGCAGGGCTTCCGCGACGCCTTCTGGCTGCAGAGCATGGCCTGCGGGCACCGCGCGGCCTACGAGTGCATCGCCGCCTTCTCGGCGACCGACTTCCGGCCCGACCTGGCCAAGATCGACGTCCCGACGCTGGTCATCCACGGGGACGACGACCAGATCGTGCCGTTCGAGGTGGGCGGCAAGCGGTCGGTCGAACTGATCGACGGCGCCGTCCTCAAGGTTTACGAGGGCAGCGGCCACGCCCTCCCCGACACCGACCGTGACCGTCTTCACGCCGACATCCTGGAGTTCATCTCATGACCACCGTCGTCCTCGTCCACGGCCTCTGGGTCACCCCTCGCAGCTGGGAAGAGTGGGTCCCCTACCTGGAGTCCAAGGGCGTCAAGGTGCTCACCCCGGCCTACCCCGGCTTCGACATCGAGGTCGAGGCGCTACGGGAGAACCCCGACGTCATCGCCAACCTGACCGTCAACGACACCGTCGCCCACCTGGCCTCGGTGATCCAGGCCGAGCCCGAGCCGCCCATCATCATGGGCCACTCGTTCGGCGGCACCCTGACCCAGCTGCTGCTGGCCAAGGGGCTCGGCTCGGCCGGCGTCGTGATCGACTCGGCGCCGACCGAGGGCGTGCGGGTCAACCCGATCTCGCAGGCCAGGTCGCTGTTCCCGGCGCTGAAGAACCCCGCCAACCGGCACCGCGCCGTCGGGTTCACGCCGGAGGAGTTCCACTACGCCTTCACCAACACGCTGTCGGAGGAGGAGTCGCTCAAGGTCTGGGAGCGCTACGCGATCGCCGCGCCGGGCTTCTGGGTCTTCGAGTACGGCCTGTTCGCCAACTTCAAGCCCGGACACCAGGACACGTGGGTCGACTTCGACGCCGACCGCGCGCCCCTGCTGTTCATCGGCGGCGAGAAGGACCACATCATGCCGCCGTCGGTGAACAAGTCGAACGCCAAGCACTACAAGAACTCGCCCGCGCTGACGGAGTATCACGAGTTCGAGGGCCGCGACCACTGGACCTGCGGAGCCCCCGGCTGGCAGGCCGTCGCCGACTACGCGCTCGACTGGGCGCTGAAGCACAAGCGCTGAGACCCCCGCCCGCCCTCCGTCCGGAGGGCGGGCTTATTTTCTCTGAAACGTACCGAAACTTTCTGTCTCCAACGCTCCGCGTTGTCGCTGGTCGCGCCTGGTCGTGTACGTCCTGAGCTGCGCATTAGCCGTCAGGTATGTTAACGGTCGGTTTCCGAAAGTTGTTGACAGTATCGGCGTGCACCCCCATGCTTCCGGGGAAACCGATCCGCTCCCATCGGTCCCATCGGAGTTCGGGAGGAAGCACGTCCATGAAGAGACGGTTAGTTGTCTGGGCCACCGTGGTGGCCATCGTCGCGCTGTCACCGGGAGTGGCCCAGGCCGCGGTGACCACCAACCAGACCGGCACCAACAACGGCTACTGGTACTCCTTCTGGACCGACAGCCAGGGCACGGTCTCGATGGAGCTCGGCTCCGGCGGCAACTACAGCACCTCGTGGCGCAACACCGGCAACTTCGTCGCCGGAAAGGGCTGGCAGACGGGTGGCCGCCGATCGGTGTCCTACTCGGGCAGCTTCAACCCGTCGGGCAACGCCTACCTGACCCTCTACGGGTGGACCCGCAACCCGCTCATCGAGTACTACATCGTCGACAACTGGGGCACCTACCGCCCGACCGGCACCTTCAAGGGCACCGTGTCCAGCGACGGCGGCACCTACGACATCTACGAGACGACCCGCACCAACGCCCCCTCGATCGAGGGCACCCGGACGTTCAAGCAGTTCTGGAGCGTGCGGCAGTCGAAGAAGACCGGCGGCACCATCACCTCCGGCAACCACTTCGACGCGTGGTCGCGGGCCGGCATGCAGCTCGGCAACCACGACTACATGATCATGGCGACCGAGGGCTACCAGAGCAGCGGCAGCTCCAACATCACGATCGGCTCCGGCGGCGGGGGCAACCCGCAGCCCACCCCGACCCCCACCAACGGCGGTGGCGGGGGCGGCGGCTGCACGGCGTCGCTGTCGGCGGGCCAGTCGTGGAGTGACCGCTACAACCTGAACGTCTCGGTGAGCGGTTCGAGCAACTGGACGGTCACGATGAACGTCCCGTCGCCCGCGAAGATCAGTTCCACGTGGAACATCTCCGCGTCCTACCCCAACGCCCAGACGCTGACCGCGCGCCCGAACGGCAGCGGCAACAACTGGGGCGTGACGATCATGCGCAACGGCAACAGCACCTGGCCGACGGTCTCCTGCTCGGGCTGACCTCTCTGGAACGGCGAAAAGCCCAGGTGATCGGCGCCTGGGCTTTTCGTCTTCATCAGGTCGGGGTTATGGGCAGGGCTGCCCCGGAAGCGTCAGCGACGCGCGGGCGTGGCTGACGACGACGTCCACTCCGAGGAGCGTCGTGACGTGGATCGCGTTGACCCTGATGCCGTTCGCGGTGGGCACCCGTTCGTTGAGGACGATCTTGGCGACGAGCGGGATCGTGATGGTGTGGTTGACGGGCGGGTTGGTGATGACCGAGCCGTTGACCTTGAGCGTGGTGAAGGTCGTCGTCCCGCTCGTGGTGACGGTCCCGCTTTCGGTTGCGGTCGCCTTGGCCTCGGCGGTGATCTCCTCTGCGGTGATCAGGCCGTTGAGCAGGTTGAGCTTCGCGGTGGTGGCCTTCGCCTTGGCGGTACGCAATCCGTTGGGTGCCACGGTGCCGGAGGCCTCCGTGGTGAGGACGCCGAGCGAGGCGACGGCCGGGATCACCGCCGTCAGGAGCGAATCGGAGTCGGAGCCGGGGGTGGCCGTACAGGTGATGTCCGACGGCACGAGCGGCACGACCGCCTTTACGGCGTAGGCGTGGGCGTCGAATTTGTGTTCCGGTGCCACGAACGTCACCGACGCGCATCCGGTCGGCGGATTGATGCCGACCCTGTCGGACACGCAGACCTCGTATCCGCCGATGGTGGCGGCCTTGACCGGAACGGTGATCGTGCAGGTCTCCACGCCGTCGCCGATGCCACCGCCGGCGGAGACGACCCCGTTCACGACCGAGACCGCGGGCTGGTCGCAGTCGCTCGTCGCGGCGCCCGCCGGGGTGAGCCCGTCGGGCAGCGCGGCCTTGAACGACCAGCCGTTCTTCTCCCGCAGCTCCGAGGTGTTCGTCACGGTGAACGTGAGCGTGGCGTTCTGCCCGACGGCGGGCGAGTTCGGCGTGAACGCGACGCCGACCTGCGGGGTCACGTCGAGCACCCGCACGTTGTCGATCGCCCCGTCGTTGCCGTTGGTGCCCGGCTGCGTGTTCACCAGCCGGATCCCGAGCTGCGACCCGGCGAACAGCACCGGCGCGTCACTCGTGTAGGTCCCGACCGAGATCCCGTTGATCACCGCTCCCGGGGCGGCGCAGGTGTCGATGGGCTGGCTGAACGTCGGGATCGCGTTGGCGCCGTCGAGCAGGTAGAACGCGATCAGCGGATGGGCCACGTTGCAGTTGACCGCCGCCGCGTCGACCGAGAACGTGACGAACCGGCTGCCGCTCCCGATGGGCACCGGGTGCTCGGTCTCGAGCTGCACCTTGGGGGCGCCCGGGGGCGTGTGCGTGAACGCGGTCACGGCGTGGTTGGTGGCCTGGCTGCCGTCGGCCCACTGCCCCAGCGCGGCGGCCAGCTCCCGCACGGTCGGCCACCAGGCGCCGCACTGCTGCGCGAGCGGCGGCGCGACGGCCGGGTTGAGCCGGCTGGCGATGAGCCCGTTGCACGAGGTCAGCCAGGCCGGGTCGGCGGTGTAGGTCATGGCGTGGGGCGCCGGCCCGGTGTAGTCGGTGACCATGATCGGCGCGGTGCCCTGCCCGTTCTCGAACTCCTCACTGAAGACGACCTGAGGATCGGCGGGCGCGGCCATGGCGGTCTGCGGAGACGAGACGACGGTGAGGGGGATCAGGGTGAGGACGACCGCGGGAACGATGCGTCGCAAGGTCTTTCCCTTCGTGTCGGGAATCAGAGGTAGGTGCAGGGCTGTCCGGGCAGCGCGAGCAGTGCGCGGGAGTGGCTCACGACGACGTCCACTCCGAGGACCGTCGTCACGTGGATCGCGTTGACCTTGACGCCGTTCGCGGAGGGCACCTGCTCGTTGAACACGATCTTGGCGACCAGCGGGATCGTGATCGTGTGGTTCACCGGTGGGTTGGTGACGGCCGAGCCGTTGACCTTGAGCGCGGTGAAGGTGGTCGTCCCCGCCGTGGTCACGGTCCCGCTCGCGGTCGAGGCCGCGACCGCCTCGGCGGTGATCTCCTCAGCGGTGATCAGGCCGTTGAGCAGGTTGAGCTTGGCGGTGGTGGCCTTCGCTCTGGCGGTACGCAGCCCGTTAGACGCCACGGTGCCGGAGGCCTCCGTGGTGAGGACACCGAGTGAGGCGACGGCCGGGATCACCGCCGTCAGGAGCGAATCGGAGTCGGAGCCGGGGGTGGCCGTACAGGAGATGTCCGACGGCACCAGCGGCACGACCACCTTCGCGGCGTGGGCGTGGGCGTCGAATTTGTACTCCGGTGCCGTGAACGTCACCGACGTGCATCCCGAGGGGTTCAGGCCCACCCGTTCGGACGCGCAGACCTCGTATGTGCCGATGGTGGCGGCCCTGACCGGAACGGTGATCGTGCAGCTCGTCACCCCGTCGCCGAGGCCGCCGCTCACGGAGACGACCCCGTCCGATTCGGAGGCCGACGCCGGGGTGCAGTCGCTCGTCGGCGCGCCGGTCGCGCTCAGCCCGGCGGGCAGCGCCGCCTCGAACGACCAGCCGTTCTTCACCCGCAGGTCGGAGGTGTTGGTCACGGTGAACGTGAGCGTGACGTCCTGCCCGATGACGGGCGCGGCCGGCGCGTGGGACAGGTCGAGCTGCGGGGTCACGTCGAGCACCCGCACGTTGTCGATCGCGCCGTCGTTGCCGCCCCCGCTGGGCTGCAGGTTCACCATCCGCACCCCGAGCTCGGCGCCGGTGAACAGCACCGGGGCATCGCTCGTGTACGTCCCCACCGCGACCCCGTCGACCACGGTCCCCGGGTCGGCGCACGGGTCGATGGGTTCGCTGAACGTCGGGATCTGGGTGTCTCCGTCGACCAGGTAGAACCCGAACAGGGCGTGGTTGGCGAAGCAGTTCACCGACGCCGCGTCGACCGAGAACGTCACGAACCGGCTGCCCGATCCGATCGAGACGGGCTGTTCGGTCTCCAACTGCACCTTGGGGGCGCCGGGGTTCCCGGCGGTGTACCCCGTGACGGCGTGGTTCGTGGCCGGGTCGCCGCCGCTCCACTGGCCGAGCACCCCCGCCAGAGTGCGGATCGACCCCCAGAAGCCGGGACAGGGGGCCGCGAGCGGGGGGACCGCGACCGGGTTGAGGCGGCTGGCGATGATCCCGTTGCAGGCGGTCAGCCAGGCCGGGTCGGCCGTGTAGGTCATGGCGTGGGGCGCGGGCCCGGTGTAACCGGTGACGAGGATGGGCGTCGCGCCCTGGCCGTTCTCGAACTCCTCACTGAAGACGACCTGCGGATCGGCCGGGACACCCGGCGCGGCCGAGGCCGGGACCTGCGGTAAGACGACGGTGAGCGGAATCAGGGCGAGGATGACCACAGGGACGAGTCGTCGCAAAGGAGCTTTCCCTCCGTGGCGAACTGGCGGTCCTCAGTCCTCACACAAAGTCCCCGACGAACTACTCAATGTCAAGAGAGGGTGGTCCCCACGGGTGGCCCTTCCACTCGTCGCTCGTCGCCGAATCGCTCGCCGAGGGCTCCTGGATGTGGGTCTTCGCGCCCCAGCCGCTGAGGAGGGAGTCGGTGATCCTGGTCCACACCCAGGTCTCCCTGTCCTCGCTCGTCGAGGTCCAGACGCGACGGACCAGCCCGTCCCTTCCGATCCACAGGCGCCAGATGATCTTCTGCTTCGCGTCCTTCCCGGTCGGGCGGTAGGACCCGGGAGTGATCCGGTGGAGGTCGCCGAACGTGATGACGCCCCGGTAGATGGTCGTGCGGGTGCCGTCGTAGACGCCGCCGCGGCCCTTGGTCGTGGCACTGGCCAGCAGTGCTCTCATGGTCGCGGGCCGGTCAAGGACGATCGGGCCCGATGACAGTTCGGGGAAGTGGCTGCGGCCTTCGTATTTGACCCAGGTCTTCGTCGGCGGAGCGGGGCAGAGCCAGCCCTGGCAATAAGCCCGGTTCTTGAAGGTGAGCCACCGCGGCGGCGGTGAGGGGAACTCCGGATTGGCCCGTTCGCGCTTGTCGACCGCCACGATCCCGCCGGGGCCGAATTCGACACGGTAATTGCTGCCGAAGCTGAAGTCGGGCTCGTCGAGATCTGTGTAGGTCGTCGTCATCGAGACGCCCCTACCTGCCACGAACTGGGCCTGGAGCGCGTCGGGCGGAGTCGTGAACGCCGTTGTGGATAAGAGCGCCGTCGCCGCAATGGCTATTCGGAAGAGGCGTTTCATCGGGCCTGTCCTTTCGTCACCCAAATGCGGTGAAATCGATGGTGTCAGTCGCCCGTCACGAAAGGGTCTCGCGTTGATTTAAGGTTTTCGATGGCCTCCGTCAGGCCGATTTCCAAATAGCGAATGTCGTCGGTGGCGACCAGCATGGTCGCGCCGCCGGCGATCGCGCCGATGATCTGCGCGGCCACGCGCTCGGGATCGGCGTCCGGGCGGACCGCGCGGACCCCTTCGGCGATCTGGTGCTGCCAGCTGGTGTACATCCTCGTGATGATGTCGCCGACCGCCGGGTTGGCCAGGCCGAGCTGCGCGGTCAGCGCCGTCAGCGGGCACTTGCGGCGCTGGGCCGCATAACGGGCGATGACCCGGTCGCGCCAGGCCTCCCACTGGGGCCACGACGTGAGGTCGCCCAGGTAGGGCTGCTGGTCGGCGAGGACCTGTTCGGCCTCGTGGGCCGCCACGGCGAGCAGCATGTCGGCTTTGCCGTCGGGGAAGTAGTGGAAGAGCTGGCTCTTGCTCGTCGTGGTCGCGGCGCGGATGTCGTCGAGGCCGACATTGGCGGGGCCGTGTTCGCGGATGAGCTTGGCGGCGCCCTCGACGATCCGCTGCCGGGTGGCGGCGCCCTTCGGGGTCAGTGCTCTCACCTGGGTACTCTAGCAAAAAGTGAACTTGACAGTCCATTTTCTCCGTGCCATTTTGGACCGCGTAGTCCAATCCAGAGGAGAACGAACGATGGACCTGCAGCTCGTGGGCAAGCGCGCCCTGGTGACCGGATCGACCAGCGGCCTCGGCGAGGCGATCGCCAGAACCCTCGCGAGGGAGGGGGCGACGGTGGTCGTCCACGGCCGTGATCAGACGCGGGCCGAAGCGGTCGCGAAGGACATCGGCGGGACCATCGCGCTCGGCGACCTGGGCACCGACGACGGCGCCGACGCCGTGGCGCGGGAGGCCGGGGAGGTCGACATCCTCGTCAACAACCTGGGCGTCTTCGACATGACGAGGACCTGGGAGAACCTGTCGGGCGACGACTGGAACGCCATCTACAACGTCAACGTGGTGGCGGGCGTGCGGATGATCCAGAGGTTGGTCCCGGGGATGAAGGCGCGGGGCTGGGGGCGGGTCATCCAGATCAGCAGCGCCCTCGCCGACATGCCGCTGGACATCCAGCCCCACTACGCCGCGACCAACGCCGCCCGCAACAACCTGGCCGCCTCGCTCGCCCGTGAGCTGAAGGACTCGGGCGTCACCTCCAACGCGGTCGCCGCCGGCGGCATCCTCACCCCGGCCACGAAGGCCCACCTGATCGGGGTCGGGCGGCAGGCGGGCTGGGGTGAGACGTGGGAGGAGATGGCCGAGACCGCGCAGCGCCGGGCGACCACGATGGTCGACGTCGGGCGCATCGGGCTGCCGTCGGAGTACGCCGACGTGGTGACGTTCCTGGCCAGCCCTCTGTCCGGCTACGTCCAGGGCGCGACGCTCAGGGTCGACGGAGGGTGGCACTGAACACACCCGCTTGACGGAGATTCCCCTATTTCCTACATTTAAAGTAGGAAACCAGAGAGGTGATCTCCGTGCGCCGGTTCCGCGCCCCCCTTGCCGCCCTACTGCTACTGCCCCTTCTCGCCGCCTGTGGTGGCACCGCCGCTCCCCAGGGAGACCCGGCCGGTTCGGCCGCCAAGGGAGGTTCTCTGGTCTTCGGCGTCAACACCGAACCACTCAACCTCGACCCCCACGCCAGCCCGCAGGACGTCACGGGCCTGTTCACCCGGCCCGTCCTCGACTCGCTGGTCGCCCTCGATGACAAGGGCGACATCCACCCGTGGCTGGCCACCTCGTGGGAGATCTCGCCCGACGGGCTCACGTACACGTTCAAGCTCAGGACCGGCGTCACATTCAGCGACGGCACGCCCTTCGACGCCGCCGCCGTGAAGACCAACCTCGACCACATCGTTGACCCGGCGACCAAGTCGCAGCTCGCGGCGGCGGCGTTCGGGCCGTACGACAAGACCACCGTCATCGACCCGCAGACGGTCGAGGTGACGTTCAAGGAGGCCTACTCACCGTTCCTGGCGGCGCTGGCCACCGCCTACTTCGGGATCCAGTCGCCCAAGCAGCTCGCGCTGGGCCCCGAGGAGCTGGCCAAGAAGGTCGTCGGGACGGGCCCGTTCGTCATCGACGCCTTCGTGCCGCACCAGGGCATCACCTACCACCGCAACGCCGACTACGACTGGGCGCCCGCGATCGCCAAGCACACCGGGCCCGCCTACCTCGAACGGCTCGAGTTCAAGATCATCGTCGAGGACGCCGTGCGCCTCGGGGCGCTGACCAGCGGCCAGATCGACGCCATCGCGAGCGTGCCGCCGGTCAACGTCAAGCAGGTCGAGGCCAACCCCAAGCTGACGATCATCCGCAAGCAGGCCCCGGGCGGCAACTACAACTACTACCCGAACAACGAGAAGGGGGTCTTCGCCGACCAGAAGGTCCGCCAAGCCTTCCGCGACGGCATCGACTTCGCCACCATTGTTGACAAGCTCTACTTCGGCACCTTCGACCCGGCGTTCAGCCCGATCTCGCCCGCGACGGCCGGATACGACAAGGCCACCGAGACCCAGTGGAAGTACGACCCGGCCGGCGCCGCCGCGCTGCTCGACGAGGCCGGCTGGACGGGCAAGGACGCCGAGGGCTACCGCACCAAAGACGGGCAGCGCCTCACGGTGAAGTGGCCGTTCCTCAAGGCGCTGGCCCGCGAGCAGCGCGGCACGCTGGCCGAGCAGGTGCAGGCCGAGGCCAAGAAGGCCGGGTTCGACGTGCAGTTCGTCGACGTCACGCCCAACGACTTCACCCCCAAGGCCCTCAACGGCGACTACGACCTCATCGACTTCAGCTGGCAGCGGGCCGACGGTGACGCCCTGCGGAACCTCTTCGCCATCTCCAACATCCCCACCCCGACGTTCTTCGGCCAGAACCTGGCCCGCTGGAACGACCCCGAGACCGACGGCTGGCTGACCGACGCGCTGCGCACCACCCACCTGGCCGAACGGGCCGCGCTCTACGCCAAGGTCCAGCAGAAGGCCAACGCCAACGCGACGATCGTCCCGGTCTACGTTTTCAACTACCTGCTGGGGGCCTCGAAGAACGTCCAGGACATCGGCTTCGAGCCGCAGGCGTTCCCGATCTTCTACGACGCTTGGGTGTCGAAGGCATGATCCGCCGCATCCTCACCAGGCTCGGCACCTCGCTGCTGGTGCTCTGGGGGGCGGTGACCGTCTCCTTCACCGCCCTCCACCTGACGCCCGGCAACGTGGTCGACGTCCTGATCGGCAGCAACATCGTGACGCCGGAGGTGCGGGCCCAGATCGTCCGCGACTACGGGCTCGACCAGCCGCTGTTCACGCAGTACGCCACCTATCTGGGGCGCGTGCTGCGGGGCGACCTCGGGCAGTCCTACCAGCTGCACGAGCCGGTCGCGACGGCGATCGGCGCCCAGATCGGGCCCTCGCTCCAGCTCGCGGGGGCCTCCCTGCTGGTGGCCGTGGTGGCGTCGACGACGCTGGCGATCCTGACCGCCCGGCGCAGGCCGTGGATCCGCGGGCTGTCGTCGAGCCTGGAGCTCGTCGGGGTGTCGATCCCGACGTTCTGGACCGCGATCCTGCTGCTGACGGTCTTCTCCTTCCAGCTCGGCTGGTTCCCCGCGGTCGGCGCGGAGGGACCGGCCGGGCTGGTCCTCCCGGTCATCGCGGTGGCGCTGCCGATCACCACGATGCTCACCCAGATGATGCGCGAGGGCCTGGAGCTCACGCTGGAGCAGCCGTTCGTGCTGACCGCCCGCACCCGTGGCATGTCCGACCTGGGGGTCCGGCTCCGGCACGCCCTGCGGCACGTCCTGATCCCGACCGTCACACTGATCGGCTGGCTGGTCGGTCTGACGGTCGGCGCCATGGTCGCGGTCGAGCAGATCTTCTCCCGCCAGGGCATCGGCCAGCTCACCCTCGCCGCCGTCGGCGGCAAGGACCTGCCGGTCGTGATGGGCGTCGTGCTGCTCACGGCGGTCCTGTACGTCGTGGTCAACATCGTCATCGACCTGCTCTACCTCCTCATCGACCCCCGGTTGCGGGGTGCCTCGTGAAGATCGTCGCCGGATTCGTATTGGCCGTGATCACGCTGGCCGCGCTCGCGCCCGGCCTGCTCACGGGCGGCACCCCCGACGCCGCCGACGCGCTCGCCGCACTCCAGGGGCCGAGCGCCGAGCACTGGCTCGGCACCGACGCCAACGGCCGCGACGTCTTCACCCGCATCGTGTACGGCGCCGCGCCTTCTCTTTTGGCCGGTCTCGGCGCCACCGCGCTGGCGGTGGTCGTCGGCACCGCGCTCGGGCTGCTGGCCGCGCTCGGCGGGCGGGTGGTCGACGAGATCGTGATGCGCCTGGTCGAGATCGTGCTGTCGCTGCCCACGCTGCTGCTGGCGCTGCTGGTCATCACGGTCACCGGGCCCGGCACGGTCAACGTGATCTTCGCCATCGCCCTCTACACCGCGCCCAGCTACGCCCGCCTGGTGCGGGCCCAGACCATGGTCATCCGCAAGGCCGGGTTCGTCGAGGCGGCCCACTCGCTCGGGCTCGGCCGGGGGCGGATCATCACCCGGCACGTGCTGCCCAACGCGTTCGAGCCGCTGGTGGTGCTGGCCACCATCGAGGTCGGCACCGCCCTCGTGGCCGCCGCCTCGCTCAGCTACCTCGGGCTCGGGCCGCAGCCGCCCGCCCCCGAGTGGGGGGCGATGCTCTCGGCCGGGCGCGACTACTTCTCGGTCGCCTGGTGGATCGCCATCTTCCCCGGGGTGGCCATCACGCTGACCGTCCTGTCCATCACCGTCGTCGGGCGCCACCTGCAGCGGAGGATCGCGTGAGCACACCCGTCGTCGAGGTCACCGACCTGCACGTCGGCTTCCCCGGAGTCGAGGCCGTCAGGGGCGTCTCGCTCGCCGTGCACCCGGGCGAGTGCGTGGCCATCGTGGGCGAGTCGGGCTCGGGCAAGAGCGTGACCGCCCGGACCCTCCTCGGCCTGACCGGCGAGGAGGCCACCGTCACCGCCGGGCGGCTGGCGATCGAGGGGGTGGACGCGTCCCGTTTCGGCGAACGCCAGTGGCGCTCGATCCGGGGGCGGAAGGTCGGCTACGTCCTCCAGGACGCACTGGTCTCGCTCGACTCGCTCCGGCCGGTCGGCAGGGAGATCGCCGAGACGCTGAAGCTGCACCGCGCGGTGCCCCGGCACGAGATCCCGCGCAAGGTCGTCGACCTGCTGACCGAGGTCGGCGTCCCCGAGCCGGCGGTGCGGGCGAGACAGTATCCGCACGAGCTGTCCGGCGGGCTGCGGCAGCGGGCCCTGATCGCCTCGGCGATCGCCTGCGGGCCGCGACTGCTCATCGCCGACGAGCCGACCACCGCGCTCGACGTGACCGTGCAGGCGCAGATCCTCCGGCTGCTGGCCGAACGCAAACGGGCCGGTCAGGCGCTGCTGCTGATCAGCCACGACCTCGCCGTGGTGGCCGAGCTCGCCGACCGGATCCTGGTCATGAAGGACGGCGTCGTCGTGGAGGACGGCACGGCCGACCAGGTGCTGGGGGCGCCGGAGCATCCGTACACGAAGAGCCTGCTCGCCGCCATCCCGGCGCCGAGCACCCGGGCTCCCCGGGCCGGTGAGGTCGTGATCCGGGCGACCGGCCTGGTGAAGACGTTCGGTAAGCGGACCGCCGTCGACGGGGTCTCCTTCGAGCTGCGGGCCGGGCAGACCCTCGGCGTCGTCGGGGAGTCGGGCTCGGGCAAGACCACCACGGCCCGGCTGGTGCTCGGCCTGCTCAAGCCTGATCGCGGGTCGGTCGAGATCGACCGGCGACAGGTCCAGGTCATCTACCAGGACCCGCTGAGCTCCTTCGACCCCCGGTTCTCGGTACGCCGCATCCTCGACGAGGCGTTGGAGGTCGGCGGGGTGCCCCGGCGGGAGCGCCTCGGGAAGGCCGTCGAGCTGCTCGAACAGGTCGGGCTCGACGGCGGCGTGCTGGAGCGGCGGCCGTTGAAGCTTTCGGGCGGGCAGCGGCAGCGGGTCGCGATCGCCCGCGCGCTGGCCCCGAACCCCCGCGTGATCGTCTGCGACGAACCGGTGTCGGCGCTCGACGTGTCGATCCAGGCGCAGGTGCTCGACCTGCTCACCGGGCTCCAGGCCGAACTCGGGGTCGCCTACCTGTTCATCTCGCACCACCTCGGGGTGATCCACCACGTCAGCGACCACGTGCTCGTGATGAAGGACGGCCAGGTGGTCGAGTCGGGCGCCGCGCGTCAGGTCCTCACCACCCCGGTCGACCCGTACACCAAAGAACTGCTCGCCGCCGTGCCAGGAGGGCATCATGACCAAACAGATCCATCTCGCCGCGCACTTCCCCGGCGTGAACAACACGACCGTCTGGTCCGACCCTCGATCGGGTAGCCAGATCGACTTCGACTCCTTCAGACATCTCGCGCAGACCGCCGAACGCGGCAAATTCGACTTCTTCTTCCTGGCGGAAGGGCTGCGGCTGCGCGAGCAGAAGGGCCGCATCCACGACCTCGACGTCGTCGGGCGGCCCGAGTCGCTGACCGTGCTGTCGGCGCTGTCGGCCGTGACCACGCATCTCGGCCTGGCGGCCACCGTCAACTCCACCTTCAACGAGCCCTACGAGGTGGCCCGCCGCCTGGCCACCCTCGACCACCTGTCGGGCGGCCGGGCCGCCTGGAACGTCGTCACCAGCTGGGACGCCTTCACCGGCGAGAACTTTCGGCGCGGCGGCTACCTGGCCGAATCCGACCGCTACACCCGCGCCAAGGAGTTCCTCCAGACGGTCCGCGAACTCTGGGACTCGTGGGCGCCCGACGCGCTGACCAGGTCGGGCGGTGATTTCGTCCGGCCCGGCGGGATCGGGTTCTTCGAGCACCGGGGGCGGCACTTCGACATCCGGGGCCGGTTCGACGTGCCCCGGCCGCCCCAGGGCAACCCGGTGATCATCCAGGCCGGTGACTCGGAGGAGGGGCGCGAGTTCGCCGCCTCGTCCGCCGACGTCATCTTCAGCCGGCACAGCAAGTTGGAGGAGGGCCGGACCTTCTACCGCGACGTCAAGGGACGCCTGTCCAAGTACGGCCGGACCGCCGACGACCTGAAGATCCTCCCCGCCGTCACCTATGTCCTCGGCGACACCCAGGAGGAGGCCGAGGAGAAGGCGGCCCTGATCCGCCGCGCCCAGGTCGGCCCGCAGAACGCGATCCTGTTCCTGGAGGCGATCTGGGGCCGCGACCTGTCCGGATACGACCCCGACGGCCCCCTCCCCGACATCGAACCCGATCTTTCGACCGACGTCTCGAAGGGCCGCGCCCAGTTCCGGCGCGACCGCGCCGAGACGGCGGCCAAGTGGCGGGCCCTGTCGGAGGAGAAGAACCTGTCGATCCGCGAACTCGTCATCGAGATCGCCGCCCCGCAGACCTTCGTCGGCACCGCCCTCTCCGTCGCGGAGGAGATCGACCTGTTCGTCCAGACGGACGCCGCCGACGGCTTCATCTTCGTGCCCCACCTCACCCCGGGTGGCCTCGACGACCTGGTCGACAAGGTCGTGCCGCTGCTCCAGGAGAAGGGCGTCTTCCGGACCGACTACTCCGGCCCGACCCTGCGCCACCACCTCGGACTGAAGGAGCTCTCATGACCCTGCACCTCGCCGTGGCCCTCGACGGCGCCGGTTGGCATCCCGCGGCCTGGCGGGCCGAAGGGGCCCAGCCCGACCGGTTGTTCACCGCCGGATACTGGGCCGACCTGGTCATCGAGGCCGAACGCGGACTGCTCGACTGGGTCACCTTCGAAGACAGCCTGAGCCTTCAGTCGTCCCGGTACGACGCCCCCGACGACCGCGTCGACCAGGTGCGCGGCAAGCTCGACGCCGTGCTGCTGGCCGCCGCGCTGGCCCCGCTGACCTCGAAGATCGGCCTGATCCCGACGACCAGCGTGACCCACACCGAACCGTTCCACGTGGCGATCGGCATCGCCTCGCTCGACCACGCCAGCAAGGGCCGCGCGGGCTGGCGCCCCCGCGTCTCGGGCCGCCCCGACGAGGCCGCCCACTTCGGCCGCCGCGAGTTCCCGGCCTTCGACTTGGCCAACCAGGAGTTCATCGACGCCCTCTTCCGGGAGGCGAACGACGCCGTCGAGGTCGTCCGCCGCCTCTGGGACAGCTGGGAGGACGACGCCGAGATCCGCGACGCCGCCACCGGCCGCTTCATCGACCGCGACCGCCTGCACTACATCGACTTCCGGGGCGAGTTCTTCGAGGTCAAGGGCCCGTCGATCACCCCGCGCCCGCCGCAGGGCCAGCCGCTCGTGACCGCTCTGGGCCACTCCACCGGTCCGTACGAGTTCGCCGCCCGCAGCGCCGACGTCCTCTACGTGACCCCGGCGGATCGCGACGACGCCCGGCGGATCGTCGACGAGGTGCGCGAACTCAACCCCGACCTGAAGGTCTTCGCCGACATCGTGGTCTTCTTCGGCGGCCACAAGCCCGCACTCGACGACCTCGACGGCGCCCCCTTCGAGTCGGACGCCCACATCTTCGAGGGCACCCCCGCCGAACTGGCCGACCTCCTCCAGGACTGGGGCTTCCCCGGCTACCGGCTGCGCCCCGGCGTCCTCCCGCACGACCTGAACGTCATCACCCGGGAACTGGTGCCCGAACTCCAGTCGAGGGGCCTGTTCCGGACCGCCTACGAGACCGCCGACCTGCGCGGACGCCTCGGGCTCGACCGCCCGGCCAGCCGGTATGCGAGGGCGTGATGAAGTTCCTCGCCCTCACCCTGGGCTTCCACAACGACCAGAGCAAGTCGGTCAACCAGCGCTTCCGCGAGATCGTCGAGAGCGCCGTGCGGGCCGAGGAGCTCGGCTTCGACGGCTTCGCCTTCGGGGAACGCCACGAGCGCCCGTTCCTGTCGTCGTCGCCGACCGTGGTGCTCAGCCACATCGCGGCGAAGACGTCCACGATCAGGCTCTTCACCGCGGTCACCACGCTGGCGCTGCTCGACCCCGTGCGGGCCTTCGAGGACTACGCGACCCTCGACCACCTGTCGGGCGGCCGCCTGGAACTGATCATCGGCAAGGGCAACGGCACCGCGCAGGCCCAGCTCTTCCACGTCACCGAGGCCGACCAGTGGGCGCGCAACCGGGAGAGCTACGAGCTGTTCCGCCGCCTCTGGCGGGAGGACCGGGTGACGTGGTCGGGCAGGTTCCGCCCGTCGCTCGACGACGCCGAGGTGCTGCCCCGCCCGTTCCAGCAGCCCATCAGGGTGTGGCACGGCAGCGCCACCAGCAAGGAGTCGGTCGACCTGGCCGCCTTCTACGGCGACCCGCTGTTCTCCGCGAACGTCTCCAACCCGATCGAGCCCTACGCCGAACTCGTCGCCTACTACCGCGAACGCTGGGAACACCACGGCCACGACCCGAAGGACGTCGTGGTCGGCGCCGGGTCGGCGGGCTACTACAGCTCTCACCGGTCACAGGATGCGATCGAGACGTACCGCCCGATCTTCGACGCCCGCCTGAAGTTCTTCGCCGCGCGCGGCCTCGACCCCGTCTTCCACAGCCTGGAGGACGCCATCGAGCGCAGCTCGATCCTGGTCGGCAGCCCCCAGCAGATCATCGACAAGGTCCACCGCTACCACGACCGGCTCGGCCACGAGGTGCTCCACCTCTCGGCCGAGGCCGAAGGCCTCACCGACGCGCAGCACCGGGACTCCCTCGAACTGTTCCAGTCGGACATCGCCCCCACGCTCCGCAAAGACATCCCGAGCAGACCCCTGGGAGGGCTCGCATGACCCGGCTGTCCATCCTCGACCTGGCCCCCATCGTCTCCGGCGGCGACGCCAGGCAGGCCCTCGCCAACACCCTCGACCTGGCCAGGAAGGCGGAGGCGGCCGGCTACCACCGCTACTGGCTGGCCGAACACCACTTCACGCCCGGCGTGGCCAGCTCGGCCCCCGCGGTCCTGATCGGCGCCGTCGCCGCCGTGACGTCCACCATCCGCGTGGGTTCGGGCGCGGTCCAGCTCGGCCACCAGACCGCGTTGGGCGTCGTCGAACAGTTCGGCACCCTCGACGCCCTCCACCCAGGCCGCATCGACCTGGGGCTGGGCCGGTCGGGCCAGCGCGCCAAGGAGTTCAAGGACGCGTCTCCGCCACCGCCTCAGGAGGCCAGGATCGTCGACGGCCTGCTGATCCCGAAGCCGTTCTCGTACGCCCAGATCGCCAACAAGTCGATCTTCACCCTGTGGGCCCAGCTCCTCCAGCAGCCCGGCGCGGAGTCCCCCGACTTCGCCGAGCAGGTCGACGACATCAGAGCGTTCATCGCCGGCACCTACCGGTCGGCCGAAGGCGTCGAAGCCCACGTCAACCCGGGTGAGGGCGCCGAGCTGGACCTGTGGGTCCTCGGCAGCAGCGGCGGCCAGAGCGCCCAGGTCGCCGCCGAACGCGGCCTGCCGTTCGCCGCGAACTACCACGTCAGCCCGTCGGCCGTACTGGAGGCGGTCGAGGCCTACCGCGACGCCTTCAAGCCGTCGGAACTTCACCCGAAGCCCCACGTGATGGTCTCGGCCGACGTCGTCGTGGCCGAGACGGAGACCGAGGCCCGCAGAATCGCCGAGCCGTATGGGCTGTGGGTCCGCAGCATCCGTACCGGAGAAGGAGCCATCCCCTTCTCCACGCCCGAAGAGGCCCAGGCCCACGAGTGGTCCGAAGAAGACCGCGACCTCATCGCCGACCGCCTCGACACCCAGTTCGTCGGCACGCCGGAGCAGGTCGTCGAGAAACTGCGCATCCTCCGCGACGCGACGGGCGCCGACGAGCTGCTGACCACGACCATCACCCACTCCCATGCCGACCGTGTCCGCTCGGCCGAGCTGCTCGGCCGGGCCTGGAAGGAGCTCTCATGACCACCGCCACCGCCGCTCGCGAGGCCGAGGTGCGGGACCTGCTCACCCTGACCACCACCACCTGGATCGACGGCGACACCGTGGTCCCCGGCATCCCGGGCGTGTGGAGCCCGACCGGCGGCGGCGTCGAACTGAAAGCGGCCCCCGACGACGGCCTCACCATCGCCGGCGAACCCGTCACCGGCCCCGTCGTCATCACCCCAGACGTGTCCGGCCTCTACTTCGGTCGGGTGAGAGTCCAGCTCGTCATCCGCGACGGCCTCCCCGCGATCCGCACCTGGGACCCCGACGCTCCGACGTTGCTGGCCTTCAAGGGCATCGACTCCTACGACCACGACGCCGCCTGGATCCGCCCGGCCGTCTTCCGCCCGTTCGGCGAAACCCGCCCCGAGACGGTCCCGACCGCCGACGGCCGCGAGCGCGACCTGATCCTGGTCGGCGAGGTCGTGGTCGACCTTCCCGGTGGGAGCCACACCCTCGCGGTCACCGAAGCCCCGGGCGGCGGCCTGTCCGCCCAGTTCGGCGACCTGACGAACGGCGAGGAAACCTACCGCTTCCGCACCCTGCCCCTCCCGGCGCCCGGCCCTAACGGGACGCTGGAAGCCGACTTCAACCAGGCTCATCTGCCCCCGTGCGCTCTGACCGACCACTTCCTCTGCTTCTTCCCACCCCCGGGCAACCACCTCGACGTCAAGGTGACCGCAGGGGAGAAGCGGCTCGCCTGACCTTTCACATAGGGCACCCGCGCCTGGCTGAGGCCCGGCGCACAGGCGCGGGTGGCGCGCTTTTAGAGCCGTTTTCTGTACGGCTCCGCCCACCCTCCGGCCAGGGCGAGCTCTGCTTAGGTTTCACGTGAAACGAATCTGTGTTCGGTTAGTAAGGGAGGTCGCTACCAGGGGCTATCCGGCCTCCTGTTTTGCTTGCGATTTCCGCAAGCGTCCATAGACTCGAGCCATGTCCGACCCCACGACCACTCGAATTCACCAGTTGATGTCGGAGCGTGGCCAAACCCAGCGGCAGTTCGCCGCCGAGGTCGGCATCGACGAGACCAAGTTCTCCAAGTCCATGTCCGGCGTCCGCCGATTCACGTCGCTCGAACTGGCCAGGATCGCCGAACTGGGCAAGGTGACCGTCGACTGGCTGCTCGGCGTCGACCGTCCGCTCCCCGCGACGGCGGCACGCACCCGCGACGCGGCCGACTGCGAGCAGGAGGCGATCAAGGAGGCCACGCGCCTCTCGCGCTTCTGGACCGATCTGGAGTTCCTCGGTTACCACCAGCCGAGGGCCGATCTCCCCGTCGGCCCGCCGCACGGACACCCCGTCGCCCAAGGGCGGGCCCTGGCCGCGACCGCGATCGAGCGGGCGGCCGCGGCCGGACTCCGGCCCTGGGAGAGCTGCGATCTCACCGGCCTGGTCGAAACGGTCTTCGGCATCGACGTGCGGGTGATGCGGTTCGACACCCGTTATGAGGGGTTGAGCTGGCGAGACGCCACGTGCAGCCTGATGGTCGTCGGCACCTCCGAGGTCCCGGCCCGTCAGCGGTTCACCATCGCCCACGAACTGGGTCACCTGCTGGCCTCCGACGACCAGGGCCTCCACTCCGACGCCAACCTCAACGACGGCGACCACAAGAAGCAGGACACCGAAGTACGCGCCAACGCGTTCGCCACCGAGTTCCTGATGCCGGCCAAGGTCCTCACCGAGAGGGCCAAGGGTCTGGAGTGGTCGGATCGCGGCTTCGCCCTGCTGGCCTGTGACCTCCGGGTCTCACCGGTCGCGCTGGCCTGGCGCCTGTTCAACCTGAGGCTCGTCACCGAAGACCAGTGCGCCCGGTTCCGCGCGATGACCGGCCTGGCCGCCGCCGAACTGGCAGGGTGCCTCGACGAACATCTGAGACTGATCGCCAAGTCGGAACAGCCACGCGTCCCCCTGCAACTGCTGAAGACGAGCTACCGCGCCTACCAGGAGGGCCAGGCCACCATCAGGCCATTGGCCAACCTCCTCGAGATCGACCCGGGGCAGCTCAAGTCGATCATGGACGGCGCCCGAGAGGACATCCCCCTCTCGTCATGAGCGCGTTCATCCACTGGTTCCCCGACAACACGGTGCTGATCAACTTCGCCTGTGTGAAGCGCCTCGACCTCCTCAGGGAGATCCTGCGCGGCCGGGGCCGCTGGACCGAGGCCATCGAGTTCGAGGCCCACAGGTCCATGCGGTTCTATCCCGACCTCGACACCCTGATCACGGGCGGCTGGCTCGGTGAGGCGATCGAGGTCTCCGACCCGCTGGCCGTGTTCCAGATCGACCGCATCCGCACGGCCGCGTTCGGCGGCTCCCACGACGAGCCGACCAACCACCTGGGAGAGGCCCAGACCTGCTACGTGATCAAGTCATATCCCGAATACCGCGACTCCTACTGGATCACCGACGACCGGGACGCCGCCGACTACGCGCGAGCCCAGGGAATCACGACCAAGGACACCCGCAGGCTCATCTCCGATGGCGTCCAAGACGGGGCGTGCACCGCAGAAGAAGGGTTCCGCCTGCTGCGTGAAATGCGGTTACTCGGCCGGAGCGTCGACCTGCCCGGCAGCTTCGCCGACCTCTGAGCCGATGCTCACGGCACCGCCTTGAGTTGGACCACGCCCGCGACATACGCCGCCTTGATCAACGGATCCCGCAGCAGCTTGAGTGCGCTGGCCGGGTCGATCCGGTCGTACATCAACCCTGCCACGAGCCCCTCCCGGGCGGTCTTCTCCATGGTCGGGAGGTCGAAGGGCTTCCCCGAGAGGGTGTCCCGCTGGTCCGGGGTCAGGCCCTTCAGCCAGCCCCGGAACTGGGTCACCGGGTCGGTCCCCGTGCAGCCGGGGGTCGCGGCGCAGTTCTCGCTCGACCACGACAGCGGCAGCTCGGCCGAGCCCATCTGGGGAAACAGCACGCGGCTCGCACCCGGAACGAGGGCGGTCAGGTCGGTGACGGGGCGGGGGTGGTCGAGGTCGACGACCAGTTCCAGACCGTACGAGCCGGGGGTGACGCCCGAGGTCGTGACGATGTCGTCCAGGCCGGCGATGAAGTCGACGACCTTGCGGCGCTCAAGTGGCTTGCGGCCGGTGCCTGATCGGTAGGCCGTGCGGAGGAGGGCGGTGGCCGCCGTCGGCGGGACGGTGGCGTCGCCGGGGGTGAAGGTCAGGGGGTGGGTGCCGGGTGGGGCGGGCAGGGGGTCGAGGTCGACCGGGGACGTCGCGGCCGCTTGCTGGAGGTCGGACCACGGGGTGAGGTGGTCGCCGCTGTAGTCGGGGTGGACGACCGATAAGCCGACCGCGTACGCCGAGGAGAGTTCGGCTGATCCGTCCGGTGTGCAGGAGCAGACCAGCAGCAGGGCGGTGGCCAGCGGGATCAGGCGTCGCGGCGTCACGATCATGATGCTCCCCCGTCGGTTGCGGCAGGGACGTGAGCATAGTGCCGGGGTGGGCGGACCCACCCCGGCACCCTCGCTTAGCTGGTCGTGCCGGTCACCGTGCTGCCCGACCTGGTGACGTAGTAGGTCACCTGGGCGCCGCTCCAGAAGTGGAGCGTCAGGGTCACCCGGCGGGCGTCGCCGACCTCGGCGAAGAACGCCGGGGTCAGGGCGATCGTGTTGTTCGCGTAGTTGGGGGCGAAGGCGACGTCGAACTCCTTGAACGACGTCCAGTTGTGCGGTCCGGCGAAGGTGCCGTCGGAGTACTTGGCCTCCATCGTCGCGAGCTGGTCACCCCGGAACGTCGTCGGGATGGTGAACGCGCTGGTCGTGCCGGTCGACGCCGCCACCTGGGGGGTGTCGTAGGTGATGACGCTCAGCCGCCACGGCACCCCCGAGGAGAACCGCACCGGCACGCTCGTGTTCACGCCGTAGGCGCGCGAGCCGACCAGCCTGGTCAGCGCGGAGGCGGTCAGGGTGAGGGTCGAGCCGGAGACGGTGTAGTCGGAGCCCTGGGTCAGGCCGGTGATGCCCTGGAAGGTCGTCCCGTTGAGGTTCAGGGTCAGGGACTTCGCGGTGATCGAGCCGGTGCGGGGGACGTACACCTGGTCGGAGGAGGCGGTGCCCGATCGGGTCGTCCAGCTCGACTTGATCTGGGCGGCCAGTTCGGGGTCGGACCACTGGAACGAGGTGCGGCCGAAGTGCTGGCCGTTGTCCCACAGCATGGTCGTGATGCCGCGCTGGCGGGCGTAGTAGCCGAGGTACTCGAAGAACTTGAGTTTCTCGCCCTGCTGGATGGTGCCGGTGTGCCGGTCGAACCCGAGCAGGCCGTACTCACCGATGATCACCGGGATGCCCCGGCTGACGAAGCCGTTGTAGGCCCGGTCGAAGACGCCGACCAGGTCGGCCTGCGTGGTCGCGTCGAAGCGGGTGCCGCCCGCGACGTTCACGCTGAAGGGCCAGTAGCCGTAGAAGTGGACGGTCGCGATCAGATTGCGGTCGTTCAGCGCGGTGAACGTGCTGTTCAGCTCGTCGATCCTGGCCTGGTCGGCGGACGTGTGCAGGGTCGGCAGCACGAGCAGCCGGGAGGCGTTGTTGCCGCCGGAGTTCCGCACGATCGTCCGGAACGAGGTGTTGAGCTCGTTCAGCAGGGTGGCGTTCTGCGCGTCGCCGGAGCCACCGGTGAACTGGGGCTCGTTGACGCTCTCGAACAGCAGCTTCGAAGAGTGGTTGCGGAAGGCCGAGGCGAGCTGCGTCCAGACGGCGTTGTATTTGGCCAGGACGTTGGTCCGGTCGGTGGGCATGGTGTTGATCCACTGCCACGAGTCGTGGTGAATGTTGATCATGACGTAGAAGCCGTCGGCCAGAGCCCAGTCGACGACCTCCTTCACCCGGTTCAGGTGCGTGGAGTTGATCGTGTAGCTGGGCGCGCCGCCGAGATACTGCCCCCACGTGACGGGGATGCGGATGCTGTTGAACCCCTGCGCGCGGATGTTGTCGAGGAGCTGCGGCGTGATCGTCGGGTTGCCCCATGAGGTCTCCCCCTGCCCGGTCGCGTCGAGCGAGTTCCCCAGGTTCCACCCGGGCTGCATCGCCGCGACGACGGCCGCCGCATTGCCCGGAGAAGGCGACGGTGACGGGCTCGGAGAGGGGGTCGGTGAAGGTGTGGGAGTGGGTGACGCGCCGCCGCCGCAGGTCACACCGTTCAGGCTGTACGAACCGGGCGCGACGTTCGCCCCGCTGTAGGTCCCGTTGAACCCGATGGTGACACTCGCACCCGACGCGAGCGACGGGGCGTAGGAGGGCGCCGTGACGGTCACGTTCTGGCCCGACTGGGTCCAGGTGCCGTTCCAGCCCTGGCCGACCTGCTGGTTGCCCGGCCAGGTGAACCGGAGCGTCCACGGGCTGACGGCGTCCCCCAGGTTCCTGAGGGTGACGTTGGCCCCGAAGCCACCGCCGTTGTCCCAGGTCTTGGCGTACGTCACGGAACAGGCGACCGCCGCCTGCGCGGGCGGGGTGACGGCCACCCCGAGCGCGGCGAGCAGCGCGGCCACCGCGGACAGGGTCCACAGGCGTAGTTTCTTCACGTCGAGCCTCCATGGGCTGTTGGGAGCGCTCACATGGTTGGCTGACCTCTCCGCGCGTGTATACGAGGGCGCCCCGAAACACCCCGCTGACCTGGGACCCCCGGTGAAAATTTCAGTGTCGAGAGGTGAAGGCGAGGACGAGGCGGCTGTGCCGCTTGTCCAGAACCGCTCCTTCCGGCATGTCGCCATCAGGGGTGTTCGCGGGAAGGACGTGCAGCGTCGGAGACGGGCCGCCCGCGTCCACCCACGCGCGCACGTGCTCGACCATCAGAGTGGCCGTCTCCGCGGCCGCGGTTCCGTGTGCGTACACGCCGAGATCGAAAAGCCCGTCGCTCCAGCGCAGGGCGGACCGGTAGGCGAACGCGCCGCTGCGGAGAACAGCAGGAGTGCCGAAGCGCCACGACGGCCTGACCACGACGGCTTCCGGATCAGCCGACAGCATCACGAATTCGTGCACATCATCAACAAGGCGGGTCGCCAGCCACATGTCCATGTCGGACAGGATGGTCTGCGGCGGCAGGGCCAGCCCGGCCCATGCCTCCTCCCGGGGCAGGGTGAGAAGGCCTGCGACGACGTCGGGGTCGATCTGCTGACCCTCGTCTAGCCGCAGGTGGACACCATCGGCGATGTCGACATGACGCACTTCGTGGGCTCCGGCCCCTTGCATCGAGACGAATCCGCACAGGCGGTTGCCGTTGCTGACCAAGCGGTCGCCGGAGCGCCTGAGCGCCCACGATCGGGTCATGCCGAACGTCCTCAGCGGGACGACGAGAAGACCGTTCTCGGTGAGCTGATGTAGCCAGGCGGGCGGGATGTCCCACGCCCCCACCGTGACCATGATCAGGTCGTAGCGGCGGCCCGGCTCGACCGGCTGCTCGGCATCCGCGCACACGACCCTGACGTCGTCGTAGCCCGCGGCTCTCAGGCAGGCCGTGGCCCGGTCGGTCACCTCGGAGTCGATGTCGACGGTCGTGACCGATCCGGTCGGCCCGACGAGTTCACGCAGCAGCGACGCGTTGTACCCACCGCTGCCGATCTCCAGTACGTGCCGGCCGTCCATGCGGCCAAGCGCATCCACCGCCTGACCGAGCATCGCCGCGATGACGGACGGCGCCGACACCGAGCTGGTGTTCACCTCGCCGATCCGCTTGGTGATGATCGCGACGTTCTCGTACGCCTTGTCCAACGGGATCCCCGGCGTATAGAGCTCGCGGGGGACGGTCCGCATGGCGGCCTCCACCTCGGGAGGCAGGAGCAGACCCTTCAACCGCTGGTCGGCGACGAGCCGATCGACCATTCCGGCGCGGAGACTCTCACTGTCCATCGTGCCGATGCTCAAAATGGTGCCCTCTCTTGATCGTTCGGTCCGCCTTCGGCATGCTGCCTGACCCACCGGCCGTCTTCGGTCGTAAGGCTCAGCCTGTCATCGGAGATGTCGGCAGGTGCTCATCCTCGGCACGACAAGAGGGGCACATCCCTGGCGAATGAGGAAGAACCGAGCGAAGCGAGAGCCACCCGAGCGGAGCGAGGCTTTCCAGGGAGGGCGAGGGGCGGAACCCTTCGCATGGAGCGGAGCGACCCGGAGCGGTAGCGACGCCGGGGCGCCTCAGCGACCAGGGGGAGCGCGAGGGGGCGACAGCCCCTTCGCAGCGGGGGGCTCGGGGGGTCGTCCCCCCGGGTGTACCGCCCATGTCTGGGATCGGCTCTGATCCTGTGACACGCGGCACCTCCCTGAACCGCCCAACCTCGCGTTACGTCTACGGGGCATGAGACTGAGAACCACCCTGCTGGTGGCCTTGTTGTCGCTGGTCACGGCCTGTGGCGGCGGGGAGCCCACCGCGACTGCGGCTGAGCCGGAGCAGCCCGCCGCGGCCACGCCGGTCGCGATCCTCCGGGCCGAAGGCGGGTTCGTCACCGCGAGCATGAACGTGTTGCGCGCCCCCCGTGTCGTCGTCTACAGCGACGGCGTGGTGATCGCCGATGCGGCGTACACGATGAAGATCGACGGCGCCGAGGTCACGCGGACCGTCGACGCCTTGAGGAAATACTTGACCGGGCAGCCGCCGACCGTTTCGCCCAAGCCGGGGGCGCCTATGGTGACCGACATCCCGGCCACCGTGCTGGCCGTCGCGGGGGATGACGGCAAGCTGATCGAGGTGAAGGCCGAGGCGCTCGACCAGGTCGCCGACTTCTACCCCAAGGAGCTCGTCGACGCCAAGAAGCTGCTCGACGACCTTGCCACGAAGGCGACCGAGAAGAACGAGAAGTACACCTCCGACCGGGTGCGCCTGGTCGCCGAGTCGGTGCCGACCGCCGAGGGCAAGAAGACGCCCTGGCCGGCGGGCGTGCCGGAGCCGTCGGGGCAGATCGACCCCGTGTGGCAGAAGGATCTGACCGGGGCCGAGGTGCCGGCTCTGATCAAGGTCGCGCCGCCGGTGCCGGACGGCGGGCTGCCCATCTTCACGACGCCGTCGGGTGTGTTCGTGCTGTCGTGGCGGTACCTTCTGCCCAGTGAGTAGATCTCCGCTGATCACGCAGGTGTCCTGGGGCCGGATGGTCGTCGAGGGGCTGGGCGAGGGCAAGGATTTCAAGCTCTGGCCCGGCGGCGGGCGGCCCTGGGACTGGAACGAGACGGGCACCCGCCACGACCCGGGCATCCAGCCCGCCGACGTGCGGGAGCTGCTCGACCACGGGTGCACGGTCATTGTGCTGTCGCGGGGGATGGATCTGGTTCTCCAGACGGCGCCGGAGACCTTCGAGCTGCTGAAGGACATCGAGGTCGTCCACGCCGAGACGACGGCCGCCGTCGCACGCTACAACGAGCTGGCCGAGACCACCGCCGTTGGCGGGTTGTTCCACACCACCTGCTGAAACAGGAAGGCCCCGCCGGGGAGAGTGCGGCGGGGCCTTCGTTCTTAGTTTGGATGGTAACCAAATAAATACGGCTAAGAAAGGAAGTCCAGGAGGATCTGGCGGCTGTGCTGGGCGGGCAGGCTGCCGTAGGCGTCGTCGGGAGAGTGCTCGGCGAAGGGGAGGATCTTCGTGGTCACCGCGTCGCCGTTGCGCCGCAGCAGGTCGGCGAAGGCGGTCACGTCCTGGGGGCGGGCGCTGCGGTCGCGGTCGCCCACGACCAGCAGCGTCGGCATGAGGCCGGGCTTCACATACGTCGTCGGGGACACCTCGCGGTAGCGCTCGGGGAACTCCGACGGGGTGCCACCGGTGTACTGGACGGCCGCGTTGCGGCTGCCGGTCACGTCGCGGGTCCACATCGCGGTCACGTCGGTCACGGGGTAGAAGCCGACCACGCTCGCCGGGGGCGGGGGCGCCTCACCACAGCTCGACCCGATCTCGCCGGCCCGCAACCGGTAGGCGGCGTTCAGGGCCAGGCCGCCACCGGCCGACATCCCGCCGAGCGACAAGCGGTCGGGGTCGAGGTGGAAGCGGGCGGCGTTGGCGCGGGTCCAGGCCAGCGCGCAGACGACGTCCTGCGGTGCCTTGTCCCAGGTGGGGGCGCCGGGGGCGGACAGGCGGTAGTCGACGGCGACGGCGGCCACGCCGTGGTCGGCCAGCCAGCGCCCGGTGCCGCGCAGGTCGCCTCGGTCGAAGGTCTGGAAGCCGCCCGCGTGGGCCAGCACGATCGCCGGCGCGTCAGAGGCCCCACGCGGGAGATAAACGTCGGCTTTGAGGTTCCCGCCGAACGTCTCCGTCACGTCCGGCCGGACGTCGGGGTAGGCGAACTCGGTGAACATCTCCGTCCAGTGGACGTCGGTTCCGGCCGCGTAGGCGGCCTTGCCCTGGATGCCCGCGACGACGACCGCGGCCGCCGCCGACACGGCGGTGACCACCGTCAGCGCCCGGCCCCAGCGGCGCAGGCCGAGGCGCCAGGCCAGCAGGCCGAGGAGCAGACCGGCCAGGCCGATCAGGGCGACGTGCAGCGGATACTGGCCGGTCAGGACCGGGCCGATGATCCCGGCCTTCGGGATCGCGGGGATGTACGCCCCCAGCACGAGCGCTCCGGCCAGGAAGGCGAGCAGCGAGGCCACGAGGGCGACGGCGATTTTGGGCATGGCGAACAGAACTCTTGTCATCAGGGGGTTCCTTAGAAGGTCATCCGGCCGGGGCTGACCAGACCGGTCTCATAGGCGAAGACGGCCGCCTGGGTGCGGTCGCGCAGGTGGAGCTTGGCGAGGATCCGGCCGACGTGTGACTTCACGGTCTGCTCGGCCACGTGGAGGGCGGCGGCGATCTCGGTGTTCGACAGGCCCTGGGCGACCAGGACCAGCACCTCGGTTTCCCGTTCGGTCAGGTCCCTGATCCGCTCGGTGACCTCCGGCACCACGACAGCGCCCTGCCGGGCGAACTGGGTGATCAGGCGCCGGGTCACGCTGGGCGCCAGCAGGGCGTCACCGGCGGCGACCACCCTGATCGCCTCGGCGAGCTGACCGCCGGAGGCGTCCTTCAGCAGGAAGCCGCCGGCCCCGGCGCGCAGGGCCTCGTAGACGTATTCGTCCAGGTCGAAGGTGGTGAGGATGAGGACGCGGGACGGAAGGGTCCGGGTGATCTCCCGGGTGGCCTCGATGCCGTCCATCCCGGGCATCCGGATGTCCATGACGATCACGTCGGGTGCCAGCGCGAGGGCCTTCGCCACGGCGTCGGTGCCGTTCACGGCCGTGCCGACGACCTCGATTCCCGGCTGGACGCCGAGCAGGATCGAGAAGCCCTCGCGGACCATGGCCTGGTCGTCGGCGATGAGCACGCGGATGGTCATGACGTCTCCGAGAGGGGCAGCACCGCGCTGACGGCGTAGCCGCCGTCGCCGGTGGGTCCGGTGGTGAGGGTGCCGCCCAGCATGGCCGCGCGTTCCCGCATGCCCAGGATGCCGTGCCCCGTTCCTGGCGAGGGTTCCGGGAGCTGCGTCGGCGCCGTGTTGGTGACGTCGATCCGGAGCTCGCCGCCGTCGCGGGCGACCCGCACGCGGACCTTCGCCCCGGGTGCGTGCCGCATCGCGTTGGTGAGCGCCTCCTGAATGATCCGGTACGCGTTCAGGCCCACCCCCGGAGGGAGGCCCGCCAGATCACCCGAGGTCTCGGCGTCGTCCACCAGCCGGTCGAGGTCGGCCAGGGTCGGCTGGGGGCCGAGCGAGGGGTCGGCCCGGAGCACGCCGAGCAGGCGGCGCAGTTCGGTCAGGCCCTCCAGCGCGGTCGCGCGGATCGTCGCGAACGCCTCGGTCAGCTCGGGCGGCGGGTCGCTCACCCGGTAGGGGCCCGCGTCGGCCTGGATCGAGATGACCGACATGTGGTGGGCGACCACGTCGTGGAGTTCGCGGGCGATCCTGGCCCGCTCTTCCAGCAGCGCCCGCTGCCCGCGCTCCTCGTCGAGCGCGGCTCTGGCCTCCTGGCGGCTGCGGACGAGCCAGCCCGCCACCCCGGCCCCGGCGACGGAGGCCACGGCGACCGGGCCGCCGAAGATCGCCGGGAGCGCGCCGACGGCGGTGAGAACGGCCGTCTTCCTGCTGTCGAGCCGCAACGATGCCAGGAACACGATCCCGGCCTGGACGGTCCAGCCGTACACGGCGTCGGTGTCGGTCGGCGGGTGGACCAGATGCACCCCGTCGAGCAGCGCGGTCGACGCCACCCAAGCCGGCACCGGCCACCACAGCGCCGCGACCAGCAGCGCGGCGTGGACGGCGGCCACGACCTGGGCGGCCGGGTCGTCGCCCGTCATGGCCAGCAGCACGGCGGCCACGATGACCGGTGCCCGGAGAAGCAGTCCGAACCTCATGGCTCCCACGGTAGGAAGCCCGGCCGCTGGTCCGCGTCACTCTCAGGTAGGGGTCGTGAAGGTCACCCGTTCGGTGGTCTCCAGCATCTGCCGGGCGAACGCCGCCGATCCGAACCCGGTCTTCACGTTCAGCTTCCTGGCCATCGCCCCGGCGAGCGCGGCCAGCGGGACGGTTCCGGTCGCGCTCAACGTCACCGGATCGGTGCTGCCGGGGACCCCGCGCAGGGCCCTGACCACCTTGCCGCCGCCGCCCGGTTCGACCGCGAAGTGCTGCTGTTCCGGCTTCTGGTGCAGGTCGAGCCGGGTCAGGACGCCTTCGAAGAGCACGAGCAGGATGTTCGGCGACAGGGTGACCCGCCGGGCCACGGTCAGCGGTTCGTCACCGGAGTAGCCGTCGATCAGCAGCCCGGGATAGGCGCTCACGATCGACGACCGGAGCAGCGCGCCGGTCAGCCGGGCGGGCGTCACCAGCGGTCCTGCGGCCGCGTCGCGCTCGGCGTCGGCGGGGGTCACCCGGCCGATGCTGTACGCCCCGTCGACCAGGCACCGCACCCACTCGGGGTCGACGTCGACGAACCTGATCGACTCCAGCGGGAGCAGGCCCTCGTCGGGGATCAGGTAGGTGAAGGGCACGTCCGACAGCGAGGCCAGGTCGTTCATCCAGCCGACGACCTCCTGCGGCGGCCCCTCGTCGGCCGCCGGGACCTTCAGCGGGTAGCCGTCACCGGCGCCCGCCGGGCGGTCGCGGCGGCGCTTCCAGTTCAGCAGCGTCGTGGCCAGGCCGTCGTCGCGCAGCGCGAGCAGCCGTCCGAGCTGCCAGGCCGCCGCGTAGGTCAGGTCGAGCATGCCGGTGGACTTGGTGAAGCGCAGCAGGCCGTCGGCCGATCTGACCGGGCCGCCCGACGTCATCGGGCCACCGACCACGGGCCCGTCGGTGAACGGTCCCCGATACCAGGAGACCGTCCTCCCGCCGCCGCGCAGGCGGTGGCGTACCGGAACGAGCCCTCTTCGCAGGAAGGCGTCGGCGGCGTCGTTGCCCGTGAGGGGCAGCCGGAACGGGCCGCTGTTCTCCGCCACGTCGTGCACCCGCGCGGCGAACGAGTGGTCGGCGTCCACGACGGTGAACTTCCAGCTCGTCAGCGACACCAGCCGGACCGTCGAGCCCGAGGACGACAGCGTGCCGCCGCCCAGCCGGTTCTCCATCGAGACCAGATGGGCCACGCACGGCTGGCCCGCCGGAGGCAGCCGGGTGCCGATCACCACGGCCGTGTCGGGGCCCTCGCCCGACCTGACGTGGGCGGTGAACGGCAGGTCGGCCGTCGCCGGGAGGATCGAGGTCAGCAGTGTGCGCGGCACGTCGATCACGGTGACCTGGTCGGTCGCCTTCTCCGCGCCCTCCAGCGGGATGCCGAGGGTGCTCGCGGCCACCACCTGCGGCGTCGGCCGCTCGGCGCCGGCGAACAGCAGCACCATGAGCCACGGCCCCTTGGTGACGCCGCCGAGGTCCCGCTGCCACGGCAGCGTCGACCCTTCGAGCACGACGTGGGGGAGCGTCTGCGAGAAGTCGCCGGTCGCCCCGTCGGGGGGATAGACCGCCCGCACCGCGGTCGGAGGGAGCGCCAGCCGCTCTCCGGCCACGGTGAACGTGCGGGTCAGGGTGGCCGTCTGGGTGTCGAGGGAGACCGTCTGGTCGACGGTGATGCGGTAGTCGCCCGACTGGAGGGCCGGGACACGGCTGTCGATCAGGACGATGTCAGTCATGGGGGTCCAGGTAGGGGATCTCGGCGTAACCGGCCATGTCGAAGCCGGTGAAGGAGAACTCGGGGTCCTTGAGCACGGCATCGGCGATCGAGGCGCGTGCGGCGGCGACGTTCGGGGCGACGATGACCTGGGCCATCCGGTCGGCCCTGGCCGTCTCGATCCAGGTGTCGGCGGGCTGCCAGGCGAGAGTGGGTTCGGTGTACGCCGCCGTCCCCGCCGCCAGGGCGGAGGCGGCCAGCGTGACCGAGGCGCCGTCTTCGTGTGGCTTGGGGCTGACGGTGTAGCCGGTCAGCAGCGGGGCGGTCATCTCCGGGCGGTGCACCGACACGTTCGGGTCGGTGCTCCACAGCGCCGACGGCAGCGGCTTGGTGACCGGGGTGAAGACGAAGTCGTCCTCGGCGCCGAAGCCGTCGCGGGAGATGCGGATGCGGTGGTTGGCGGTGACGCCGGAGGTGATCCCCGACGGCGCGACCCCGAAGTTCGCGCCGACCTTCGCGGGCGTCTCCGAGCCGATCTGCCGGGTGGTCGACGGGATCACCGAGCCGGTGGTGAGCACCAGCGTGGCCGGGTCGAGCACGCCCAGGTCGGCACCGGTGCCCATCGCGGTGGCGCCGCCCCGCACCGAGATCGACACCAGGTCGGCCGGGAGCAGGGTCGCCTTCACCCGGCTCCACGGGATCGTGTTCGACGTGTTGGGGTTGCTGTTCCCGAACGGGATCGTGAACGAGATGACCTTGATGTCGACCTTCACGGTCCCGGCGAATTCGGGCCCCCACAGGTGTACGTCGCAGTCGACGTGGGCGTTGATGGTGTGCGTACCGAAGAACTTGTAGGTGTACGACGCCCCGACGCTGATCCGGAACCGGGCGTCGTAGTGGTAGGGCTGCCAGGCGATGAGGAAGTCCATCGAGGCGTTGAACCAGGCCCGCAGGTTGCCGTCCTGGTAGTTGACCGCGATCGCGCCGCCCGCCATCAGCGCCGACGGGGTGAGCGCGTAGTAGGCGCCGCCGCTGAGCGACAGTTTGTCGCTGATCTTCCAGGCGAAGCCGACCCTCGGCACCGACGGATAGTGCGCGGGCTTGGTGTACTGCGGGTGGTAGCCGCCGACCGTGAGCGCGAAGTCGCCCTTGTGCTGCTCGCCGAACCAGCTGGAGAAGGCCAGCCCGCCGGTCAGGTGACAGGCCCTCGACAGCAGGTACGAATTCGGGGTCAGCTGCGCGACCAGCGAGAAGTAGCCGTCGCTCGGCGCGAAGGTCGCCTTCAGCGCCAGCTGCAGCTCCGCGATCGGCGTGGCCCCCTTGTTCGCGGCGTCGGCCACCGGGAGCGTCAGCGTCGACAGCCCCAGGACGTCGATCTCGAACCGCCCGCCGAATGACACGGTCGCCAGCAGGAACGAGTCGATCATCTTGAACGTGGAGAACCGGATCCCCGCCACCACGAACCCGTCACCCTCGGAAGGGGTGATGTACGGCTCCAGCGCCAGCATCTCGGCCGCGAGCGTCCCCGGAGGCCGGGTACCGAGCGCCTCCTGGACCAGCGGGAACGTCGCGATCCCGGTGACGTCGGGCGTCTTCAGCCGCCGGTTGTAGCCGAACCCGGCCGCCAGCCCGGTGACGAAGAAGAACGGCGGCCCGCCGAAGTCGCCGTCGAGGACGGCGTACACGAACAGGGAGGGCCCGGCGGGAAGCTGCGCGTAGGACCCGATCGCGCCGAGCGTCAGGTCTTCGGTGCTGATCGAGGCCCTGCCGTTGTACGCCGGATAGGCCACCCCCTTGTAGGTGAGGGTGTCCTTGAGGAACGCCCCCGAGACGCTGACAGGACCCTCCGAGTAGGAGACGCCGAGCCCCTTGAGGTCGAACGACGGCGCCTGCACGGGCAGCGTCAACGGCACCGACGCCTGGAGCCCGTCGAGCGACAGGGTCAGCCCACCGACGCCGAGCGTGGCGTCGACCACGACCCCGACGACGGGGGGCTTGTTGTTCTCGTGGGCGTAGGCGAGCCCGATGCGCTCGACGTGCACGGGCCCGATGCCGCGCTGGACGGCGTACCAGACGGCGTTCTGCCCACCGGGCGACTGGGCCGGGGGAGGGTTGGTAATGACGGGCGCGGGGGCGCCGTCGCTGACGGGCAGGGTGACGGGGTTCTCCAGCGGTCCGATGAGCAGGGTCCCGTCGAGGGTGAACCCGGCGGCCAGGTCACGGGCCGGGAAGGGGGCCACCCCCGGGGGCAGCAGCCCGTTGACCGTGGTCACGTCGGCGGCGGGCAGTACGCCACTGGCGGCCACGATCCGCAGCGGGTCGAACCCCACCTTCTGGTCGCCGACCAGGTGCGGCCCGACCAGCGGCAGCCCCGACAGGTCGACGGTGGCCTTGAGGTCGGCGCTCAGGACGTAGGCACTCCCCGACCCGAAGACGACGTCCTTGAGATCGGCCGTCAGCCCCGGCGGGATGAACCGTCCCGCCGACGGCGACAGGCCGGAGATCAGGGTCCGCAGGTCGGGCAGCGGCGTGGTCGGCTGGTGGACGTAGCTCGCCGCCAGCAGGTCGACGCCGTGGTCCTGGGCGAAGTGCACGTCGAACGCGTAGCCCGTACCGGCGTGGAAGAAGGCGAGGGAGCCGCCGTAGCGGTGGGTTCCGGTGTCGACGTCGAAGGCGAGGTCGACCTCCACCGAGTCCACCTCGAAGCTGGCCTGGCCGGAGACGGTCAGCCGGTCGGATCCGGTCGAGAACGACGCCGCCAGGTTCTGCACCACCAGCCCTTCGAGCGGCTTGGGGAACGTCTCCGGGCCGCCCAGGTCGTCGGAGATCGTCTTGATCAGGGCGCCGATGGCGATCCGCTCGCCCATGCCCGACGATCCGCCGAACTCCCAGCCCTTGCCGGGCGCCGAGTCGTATTCGGCGGAGACGGACAGTTCGGTCGAGCCGATCAGCATGGACGCCCTGGCCCGGAACACGAAGACCGTGCCGTCCCGGGCGACCGCGAACGCGACGGAGGTGAGGGTGACCGGGCCGATGACCCACGTGCCGTCGACCTCCAGGGCGGCCCGGTAGCCGAGCGGCCGGTCTCCCCTCGCGGGCGACACGGTGAACTCGAAGGTCTCCACGTACAGGTCGGGCAGGTCGTGCGGCTGCTCGCCGGTGAAGTGCCGGTAGACCTCGCGGATCGACAGGGGCGGGTCGCCCTCGCGCAGGCCGCCGCCGAAGGTATCCCCCGCCAGGTCGCTCCTGAGCTCCAGCGTGCCGGAGTCGCCGATGCCGACCAGGCCCGACACCGTGCCGGTGACCTGCGGAGAGGACATCGGGTTCGACACGGTCAGGCTGAGGTCGACGGCCTCCAGGGTGAACAGTCCCGGCACGAACTCCCAGTTGACGTCCGCCTGGATGACGAACGTCAGCATGCCGAGCGACAGCGACGGCGAGGTCGTGATTCCGGCGGTGATGCGCACCAGCCGGATGGGGAGCGTGCGGGTGAAGACCGGCGGCAGCGACGGGGTCTGGCCCGCCATGGTGAAGATGGTCGAGAGGCTCAGGGGAAGCCCCGTGTCGCCGTCCTCGGGGTCGCGGTTCTGGTCGTCGGGGCCGGTGAAGGTGGCGCTCAGCGTCGTGTCGCCGCCGAGCGCCGCCGAGGTGCCGTAGATGAAGACCGGGTCGAGGGAGGTCCGGGTGGAGGTGACCTCCGCGCCGAAGTGGACCAGCGGCCGCACGTCGAGGTCGGCCATGTCGGAGTTGAAGCGCGGTGAGGTGCGCACCTCGTAGGACATCTGCTGGACGCGGATCGGGCCGAGCGTGAAGCCGTCGTCCTCCGGGCTGTTCAGCACGATCAGCGGGACGGTGGCCGTCTCGAAGTCGGGCAGGCCCGGGATGCCGGTGACCGTGCGGACCATCCCGGTCAGGGTGTGGTCGCCGGTGCGCGGCATCATCACGTCGAGCATGGCGGTGCGGGCGTCGATCACCAGGTCGCCGGTGAAGGCGGCCGCCGCCACGGCGGGGTCGGCGACGCCGGCGCGGACGATGTCGGGGCCCCAGTCGAGGACCATCGTCGGCCGGGCGAAGACGAGCCGGTCGAAGACCGTCCCGGTCAGGATGGGGAACGCCGTGACGAAGGTCCAGCGGTCGCCGCCGGTGGCGGTAATCTTCAGGGCGACGGCCTCGTCGACCAGGGAGAACTCCGCCTTGACCGTGGTGCCCGCCAGCGGTCCCGTGCTCGCCGGGCCGGTCACCGTCACGCCGTCGCCGCCCGTGGCCGACCAGCCGGTGATCTGGTCGAGCCGTAGGCGCCCCTGAGGCAGGAACGCCCCGATGAAGACGTCGAGGTCGGGCGATTCGAGGTCGGCGATGGCCAGGTCGAGCGGGCCGCTGCGCGGGAGGAGGGCGCGCAGATCCGAAGGCGTCATCCGGTCATCCCTCGGCCTTCGTGTCGTTGAGGAAGGTGACCGTGCCGTCGGTGGTGATCTCGAAGGAGAGGCTGCCCTTCGAGCCGGTGGTGTGCAGCGGCGCCGTGGTGTTCAGCACCCGCTGGGTGCTGACCCCCGTGTTCACCCACATGCTGAGCGGATGCTCGGGGGAGGTGAGCCCGGCCTTCGTCAGGACGTCCCGGTGCCGGGTGACGACGAACCCCTTCGGCAGGGCGTCCTTCTCGACCTTGAAGCCGGAGCTGATCACCGTCCAGCGGGGGTTGACGTAGTTCACGAACTGGTGGTGGGAGGAGGTCGGGCTGCCGTGGTGGCCCGCCTGGAGGATCGCCAGGTTCTGGATCCGGGTGTTGACCGTCCGGTCGCTCCGCTTCTTGCGGATGTAGTGCTCGGTGCTCACCGTGGCGTCGCCGCTGACCAGGACCCGCCTGCCGTGCACCTCGATCAGCGTCATCACGCTGCCCCGGTTGGTGAGGTCGCTGCCGTCGCCCCGGTAGTCCTCGTCGACCCCGGCGGCGAGGAGCGTCACCGTGCAGTTGGCCTCCGTGTGGACGACCAGCCCGCCGTCGGCGTCGAGGCTCCCCACGGTCGGGGTGCCCGAGAAGGCGGGGATCTCCACCCCGGCCAGGGTCGCGACGGCGGCTTCCGTGTACGTCGTGCCCGCCAGCCGGTTCTCCAGCGCGACGTCGGGCGCCTTGTCCTTCTCCCAGTCGTCTCCCGACTTGGCCTCGGCCTCGGCGGCGTCGGCGGTCACCTTCGTGTCCGGCGGCGCGGTCGTCTTCGTGATGTCGTGGTAGAGGACCACCGATTTGATGTTCGCCGGGGCGGTGCGCTCTCCCAGCCACTGGTCGAGGTAGTACTTGTCACCCGACTGGCTGGTGAACTTCTGACCGGAATAGGCGTCGATGGCGCGGCTGTGGTAGACGGTCCCGATGGGGTAGTAGTTGTAGGTCTTCCTGCCGCCGTCTTCGCCCAGCGAGATGAACAGCACGTCGGCCAGCCGGTTGTAATGGTCGGTGTTGGGGTGCGTGATGATGAGGACGTCGATCTTGTCCTTGCCGATCAGGTGCAGTTTGCTCTGCGCGGCATCGGCGATCCTCTTCCGATACTGAGCCAGCTTCCGCACCGCGTTGCCGTCGCCCGGCTCGCGACCGCTCTCCATGGAGTCGGAGCCGCAGTCGATCATGATGATCTTGCCGGCGGGCGTGGTCATGATCGCGCAGTCGCCCTGGCCCATCTGGATGAAGGTGATGTAGAAGGCGTTCGGCTTCGGGGTGTACTTGCTGGCCGCCTCGCGGGACGCCTGCACCGCCAGCCTGGCGGCGTCGGCCGACTCGGCCCACACCGCCCGCCGTTTGCCCTCGTCCTTCAGGTAGTCGGCCCATTCGTCCTTCTGCCTCTTCGCCTCCTTCTCCTCTTCGGCCATGATCTCGTCCTGCGTTCGGCGGCGCTTGCGCGGTTTCGGGTCCTCGGGTGGTCCCTCGCTCATGTCCGTCCTCCTCTCAGCTCGGCACCATGACCAGGCGGAAGCGCTGGTCGAGGGCGTACTGGTTGGGCTGCGCGAAGCCGATGACCTGGCTCATCGCGTTGATGCCGCGCATGACCATGACCGGCGAGGCGGTCGCCTGGATCTCGTCGCTGTAGAGGGTCACCGTGAGCTGGCCGGCGGCCAGTTTGGCGAGGATCTGGAGCTGGGCGGCGGTGATCGAGGTCGTCCCGAGAGTGAGCTTGTCGGCTTTGAGCTCGCGGGCGATGAGGTCGGAGTGGGTGGTCTGGTCACTCGACCACAGGAGATGGAAGCCGTCCGGCCGTCCCTCGATCTGGTGCCAGAACCTCCCCGACTGGTGGAAGCGGATGGCGGGGTAGATCTCGGTGGCCATCTCCTCCTGGTACAGCTCCAGGAAGATCCGAGAGCCGCTCCCGGCGCTGCCCGCTGTGCGCCGCAGCTGCGTGTGCAGCTCCTGCGCGACGACGGTGAGCTTTCCACCGTTCTGTACGGTCGTCGTGCCGGTCGCCCCCACGATCACGCGGTTGCCCGACGGGTTCAGGGCCAGTACGCCGGTCGAGCCCGACTGGATCCACGCGTGGTCGGTGCCGTAGCCGATCTTCAGGGAGCCGGCCGCCGGCGGGCCGATCAGCAGGCTGCCGTTGGTCGTCGGGGCGTTCACCTGGTCGAAGACGTGCAGCCTCGCCGACGGGTTGGAGAGCCCGATGCCGACCGGGTTGGTGATGGGGTTGATCGCCAGCGGCTTCAGGCCGTGCGACTGCACGTAGCTGAAGTCGGCGTGGTAGCCCAGCCGCAGGTTCGACTGCCCCGTGGGGCCGATGATCACGGAGCCGACGTTCGGCGTGGTGTTGACGTCGACGACGTGCAGTTTGGCCGTGGGGTTCTGGGTGCCCACTCCCGTGTACGACCCCGCGAACGCCACCGGCTGCCGGTCGGCCTCCAGGGTCTGCGCGCCGTCGCGGTAGCCGGGGATGTTCTCGTAGCCGATGACGATGGCCGCGCGGCCGGGGTCGCCCAGGCCGACGACCTTGTCGACGGTGAAGACGATCGACTTCCCCGGGGCCAGGTCGAAGTCCTTCGGCGCGGTGAAGGTCCACGACGCGCGGGTGTCCAGGGCGTGCGGGACCGGGCTCCAGGTGCCCGAGTTCGTGCCGGGGGTGGTCGCGCCGACCACGATTCCGGCCGTGCCCTGGGTCAGCGCCCAGTCGTTGCCGTCGGCGCCGACGTCGAAGGTGAGGGTGAACAGCGAGCTGCCGCCCGCCAGGGTGATCGTGGTGTCGGTGGAGGTGTTGGCGACGTACACGACCAGTTTGCTCTGGGTCGCGCCGTCGTTGATCACCGTGTTGCCGCCCGCGAAGCCCATGACCAGCGGGATGTCGGGGCGCCCCCGGTGGTTGACGACGTCGACGAACTGGAGGCGGCTGCCGGTCAGCTCGTCGGTCTCGCCCGAATACTTCAGGCGGTGGTAGTCGAACTGGACGCGGGTGCCCCGGGTGCCGCCGCCCGGGTCGGCGTTCAGACCGGTCAGCGGGATGTCGACCCAGTTCCCCGGCGCGATCGCGCCGACGTTGCCGCCCACCAGGTAGAGGGCGGTGCCGTCGCTGGCGGCCTGGACCTTCCACTTGTCCGAGCCGGTCGCGACCGCCGGGGGCGTGGTGAGCACGCCCGGACGCAGCCGCGCCGCCACGTGGTAGTTGGCGGAGTTCGGCGTCATGCCCAGGGGCATCAGCTCGATGTTCTGCCGGGAGCTGTTGGTCAGCCGCAGCGTCATCGGCTGGCCCGAGGGGTCGTTGTCGATGAACAGCACCGGCTGCTGGTCGACGTTGAGCAGCTCCAGGTCCATCGGGTGGGCGCGCACGAACGCGGCCAGCGTCGAGCCGTCTTCGGCCAGGTCGCGGCCGATCTCGGCCGGGATCAGGGCGGTGTCGTAGGCGCGCAGGTGGGCGTAGCGGCCGAAGGTGAACAGGCGCGGGTTGGGCGTGAGGTCGGCGGCCAGCACCAGCGGGTTCGTGACGGGCACGCGGGTGCCGGGGAAGTCCCACTCGTCGGCGAGTTCGCCGTTGACGTAGATCCTGGCGGCGCCGCCGTCGTTGGTGACCGCGACGTGCTGCCAGGTGTTCCAGACGACCAGCCCGGCGGGGGTGGCGTGGACGTTCCCGGTGCTCTCCCTCGTGGTGAACCGGTGCTCGACGGAGCCGTCGGCGCGCAGGCGGACCCCGAGGTCGGCCCGGAGCAGGAGCGGGGTGGTCGCGCCCGGCCTGGCCGTCTTCACCCACACGCCGAAGGTGTACGTCCCGGCCATCACACTCGCCGACTGCACGTACTGCCCGGTCGCGGCGAGGTTCAGGGCACTGCCGAACCGCTCGTCCGGTACGGCCTTCGCGAACCCGACGAGCGAGCCGTGCCGGGCGGCGCCGGAGGTGTCGTACACCTTCTGGTCGGAGGACACGTCGTCCAGCGGCCAGTGGATCAGGAGAGTCACGAGGGCTCCTCGCGCGAAGGGGAGAGAACGGTGCTGGCCTGCTCGTGGAGCCGGCCGATCAGTTCGAAGACCCTCACGTACGGCAGGTCGCCGAGGGCTTCGAGGATGAGGTTGACCTCCGCGAGCGTCAGGCTCAGCGGGATCTCCTTGTCGTCGGGAATCACGTGTCCTCGTTCCGGAGGGCCAGCCAGCCCTCGCGTGCGGTCAGGGCGGGCGGGAAGTGGGCGTCGAGCGCGGTGGCGTCGAGGTCGGTGCTCGTCCAGGCGGTCTCCCGGCGCTCCCGCCACGACCACAGGCGCCCGGCCACGTCGGAGACCGGCAGGCCGACGCGGTCGGCGCCGGTCAGCACGGGCGCGGTGAACACGTCGAGCTCCATCGCGTGCAGGGCGTCGGCGTACTGCGCGGCGGTCAGCCCGGCGGTGACGACGGGCAGGATCCCGCTCACGGCGTGCACGTCGCCGCGCGGGTCGACCAGCATGACCATCCGGGCGGGCGGTGAGTCGATCGACTGGAGCACGGTCGCCGTGGCCTGGAGGTCGCCGGTCGGGGTGCCGTCGTCGTCGAGGAACCACAGCCCGGCCAGGCCGTCGCCCCACCGGCCGGGTTCGCCGAGCCTGACCGGGAACAGCACGTCGGTGACCGCGTTGGTCTCCCGGCCGAACCGGCGCATGTCCTCACGGAAGACGTTCCAGTCCTGGTGGACGGCCGGCAGCCCCTTGATCTGGAGGTCCAGTTCTGCTCGTACGAGAGCGAGAGGGCGGGCCGTCAGCAGGGCGCCCACGGGGGTGTCGTCCTCCGGGGCGATCGTGGCGAGCGCGGTCGTCAGCGAGGTGAGCATTGCGGCGACCGCGCCGGGGCCGCCCGCGCGCAGCTTCAGCACGATCGCCCGCAGCGTCGGATCGGCGATGGCGGCCGGGTCGGTGATCGTGCTGCCCGGAATGGGGGTCCAGCGGGCCTGCCCGCCGACGGAGAAGGCGCTGAGTTCGCCGAGGGCGGTGCCGTCGGCGGCGTGGATCGCGAGCGCGTCGTCGAGGTCGGCGGGAACGATCCAGCCGCAGACCGGCGAGGTGCCGGGCAGGTCGCCCGCCTCGTCGTCGCGGCCCGCGTTGAGCAGGTGGAACCGCAGCCGGGCGGGCTGGGTCAGCCGGGGCGACAGGGCCACCCACTCGGGATGGCCGGGCACCCGCAGCCGTTCGGTGGTGCCGGTCGGGTCGGTGCCGACCTCGTGCGTCAACCCGAAGTTGTCGACCAGCCGGACCCGCAGCAGCCGCATCGACCCGGCCCTGATGGGGTTGAAATCGGTCAGCGGCCGGGGCGAGGTGCGGCTCTCGTCGCCGACGGCCGCGGCCACCTGCTCGGCGAAGTCCTGGTAGGCGGGGAAGCCGAGCGGGTCGGCGATCGGAAGCTGCCGCACCAGCCGCCGCATGACCAGGGCGTCGTTGAACCCGCCGAGCGACTGCGACAGGATGCCGTCCTCGTGGGCGGCCAGATACCGGTACACCCGGATGAGGGTGAGCAGCCGGGGATCGGCGTCGCTCTTGGCGGCGTACCACGTGAGCACCGCGTCGGGATCCTCGGTGAAGCCCTCCGTGGTGACGATGGTGTGGGTCTCGTTGTACGACCCCAGCACCGCCCCCGCCAGATAGGTGAGCACCCGCTCGGCGAGCACCGGCCGCGCGCCCGGCGACAGCACGGTCGTGCCGGTGTAGACGTTGGCGCCCTTGTCGAGCAGCCCGCCCTTGGACACCAGGTCGGCGGAGCCGAGAGGCAGGTCGTAGCCGTGGGCGACGAAATAGGGCTCGTAGTCGCGCTGGTCGGCCGACAGGTTGTCGCCCTCGGCGACCGGGAAGAACTCGGCCTCCCACTGGAGCAGCAGCGGATGCCACGGGTCGCCCGTCCACACCTGCGCGGGGAAGGTCCCGTTCACGGCGGTCCGGACGGCCGTCACGTCGGCGGCCGTCGACGGCGCGGGCGCGTTCACCACCGCGCACGCGAGGGTGCCGTCGGTGCCGTGCCGGTCGGTCGGGGTCGCGGCCGGGCCGGTGAACAGCACGACCGGTTCCCTCGGCCGCCACCAGACCGGGGCGGGCACCTGGTCGAGCACGAACGCGGTCTCGGCCGCGTCGGCCGCCGCTTTGACCGAGGCGAGCGCGTCGGCCACGTTCTTCAGCGCGGTGCCCAGCACGTCGGCGCGGGTCGTGCCCCGCACCTTCGGCGGGAAGACGCCGGTCGCGGCCTCGGCCGCGTCGATCGCGGTGATCTGCCGCTGGAGGTAGAAGGCGACCTGGTCGGGGTCGGGGTAGTCGTCGTGGGTGGCGTCGTCGGGATAGACGCAGACCAGATACTTGTGCCAGTCGGCGAACAGCCGTTCGCGCAGGCTGACGAGGGTGTCCCGGGCGGTGTCGTAGTCGAGCTGGGCCCGGTTGAGCGCGTCGAGCAGGTCGCCGACCGCGTCGGGCAGTGTGAGGGACTCCCGCGCCTGCTTGATCTCGGCGCTCACCGCGGTGGCGTTGTCGTCCTGGCGGCGGACGGTCCAGCGCCAGCCCGCCGGGATCGGGTCGAACGCGGCGGTGTGCCGGGCCTGCTCGAGGTGCGCCTCAAGATCGGCGGTCCGTGACTCCAGGTCGCCCGCGAAGGCGATCGCCTCCAGCAGGTTCTCCAGCCCGTCGGTGTCCAGGAGCGGTTCGAGCGAGGCGGCCAGCGCCTCGGTCGCGCTGTCGCCGACGTAGACGCCGGTGGCGGCGGGGCTCGGGGTTTCGCCGGAGGGCGCGAACGACAGCTGGGCGTAGCAGAACGTCCGGGTGGGGGTGCCGGAATTCTGTGGAACGCTCCAATCCAGGGCCGCGAGGTCTCGGGGGCCCATGGGATCCTGGCCGAGGTCGGCGTACCAGCCGATGACGTCGTAGCTGACGCCGGTGGGCGGTTCGGTGTGGTCGGGGTCGTAGAAGCCGAAGACGCTGTGGCAGTTCGGGTAGAACGCGGCGAACACCGAGTCGCCGTGGCCGACCGCCGTCAGCTCGGGCAGGTAGTCGCCGCCCAGCACGGGCCACTGGTCGAGCCGCACCTGACGACCGAGATGGCGCCAGGGCCGCCCGCCCGGCTCCGTCCGTGGGTAGACGGTGCCGCTCAGGTTGTCGTCGGAGACGTGGTCGCTTTCGACCACCCACTGGGCGTCGACGGTGCCGTTCGTGGTCCGGGTGACCAGCCAGCGGTTGGGCACCACCGGGGCCGTGGTCTCGCCGTCGTCACCCTGCTTCAGCCGGGTCAGCGCGTCGGGCAGCGCCCAGTGCAGGTGGATGCCGGCCTTGAGGCGGAACTGCCGCTCGTCGAACGGGTCGGCGAGGATCGCGCCGCTGACGTAGGGGATGTCGGCGTTGTGGTCCCTCCCGTCCGGGCCGACGTAGGGCAGGAGGGTGAAGTCGGCCTCCGGCCCGACGGCGAGACGGTCGTCGGGCAGGCAGAGGGCGTCCAGGTGGATGGGCACCACGAGAGCGATTGCCATGCGGGAGAAATCCCATCGGAAACGTGATCATCGGATCATTCGTAGGGAGGGTATATCGGGGGATTGAGCTTCGTACAGGGTCGTTTGGAACGTTTTCGAGTGCCAAATGGCCGTGGGTATACGCACTTAATAGGATAAAAAGACGGCGCTAAATGGAACTGATTGCTCCGATCATTGTCCGAAACCCCGGTGCGGGAAGATGGAAGGATGGCTGGAACGAAGGTCCTCGTCGTCGAGGACGACCCGGTGATCGGGGCCGAACTGACCGAGGCCCTGGAGGTCAACGGCTACACCCCGACCCTGGCCACCGACGGCCGCGCCGCCCTCCGCGCCGCCGACGAGTCGACGCCGGACCTGGTCCTGCTCGACCTCGGGCTTCCGGATGTCGACGGTGTCGTGGTCTGCCGCAAACTCCGGCTGTCGGCCCCCGAGGCCGTCATCGTCGTCCTGACCGCCCGAACGGAGGAACTCGACGTGGTCGTGGCCCTCGACGCGGGCGCCGACGACTACCTGACGAAACCCTTCCGCCTGGCTGAACTCATGGCCCGCCTCCGCGCACACTTGCGCCGCCAAGCCGTAGTCTCCCCGGGCCGCGCCTTGTCAGTGGGAGGCCTGCGCCTCGACGTGGCCGCCCGCCGCGCCTACCTGGACGGTGTCGAGCTGCTTTTGCGCCCGAAGGAGTTCGACCTGCTCGCGGTGCTCGCGGGGCAGCCCGGGGAGGTCGTGACCCGGGAGGAACTGATGGACCGGGTCTGGGACGAGAACTGGTTCGGCTCGACCAAGACCCTGGACGTCCACGTGTTCGCACTGCGCCGCAAGCTGGAAGAACCCGGCGGAAAGGCGCCCCGCATCACGACTGTGCGCGGACGCGGATACCGCATGGAAGCCTGACCGATCGGGATCGGGCGGCTGCCCCCGCCCGAAATTTCGGCATATGGCTCCGAGACCTGGCGGGTGATGGGGGTCACCTGGCGCCATGTCGGGCGCCCCGCCGCCCGAAATTTCGGCATATGGTCCCGGGGTCTCGCGGGGCGCGGAAGGGCGTGGGGGCTGGGCTGCGGCCGGGTTCGGGCGGCTCACGCCGCCCGAAATTTCGGGATATCGACCGATGGCTTAGCGGCTGGGCAGTAGCAGGCTGAAGATCGGGGGTCTGTCGCGTCTGAGGATCAGACGTCCACCTTCCGCCTCGGCCAATGAACGGGCCAGGCTCAGGCCGATGCCGTGGCCGTCTCGGGGGATGCGGCCGAAGATGTCGCGGCCCTCCGGGACGCCCCTGCCCTCGTCGGCGACCTCGATGGCGATGCCCGCGCCCACGTCGGCCACGGTCAGGGTGATCTCGCCGGCGCCGTGTCTGCGGGCGTTGTCGAGCAGGACGAGGAGGATCTGGCGGACCGCCGCCGTCGAGACGGCCACGTCGGGGAGGTCGTCGTCGACGCGGATGGTCACGCCCTCCCAGTCGGTGCGGATCTCCTCGATCAGCACCGGCAGGTCGAGAGGGGCGTGGCCGGTGTCGCGGGAGAGGGTCACCAGGTCTTCGATGATGGTCTGCAGGCGCTCCGCCCGGGTCAGGGCGCTGGCGATCTTCTCGGGGGACGGCCGGTCGACGGCCGATTCCAGGCCCAGCATCAGGCCGGTCACCCCGGTCCTGAGCTGGTGGGACACCTCGCCGCTGAAGGCCCGTTCCCGGGCCAGCACCTCTCCGAGCCGCCCCGCCGTCGCCGCGAGGGCCTCGCCCGCCTGGTCGACCTCCAGCACCCCCGATTTCGGCGCTCGTACGGTGAAGTCGCCGTCGCCGAGCGCCTGCGCGGCGCCGGTCAGGCGTTCGAGGGGGATGGCCAGCCGCCGCGACAGGTAGATCGCCACGGTCGCGCCGACGCCGAGGGCGACCACCGCGAGGATCGCGATGAGCTGCCACGCCTCGTACACCTCCTCGGTGATCTCCTCGTAGGGGGTGGCCACCCTCACCACGCCGGTCCCCGAAGGGATGAGCACCGCCGCCGCGTAGTCGGCGCCCTCTTCGCCCTGGTGGGGGAGGCCGTCGCGGGTCCGCGCGGCGAGCGCGGAGGTCGCCGGGCCCGCACCGGCCTTGAGCCTGCCCTCTTTGGTGTAGACGCCGATGAGGATGTCGTCGTCGTCCTCGCGGGGCAGGACGTTCGGGTTGTCGCGGAGGGCGGCGGCGTGCCGGGAGGCGCTGCGGGCCAGTTCCGAGGCGGCGCGGTCCTGGTAGCGGTCGGTCATCAGCACCGCCAGCGGGACCGCGAACAGCACCACCGCGAGGGCGGTCACCCCCAGGATCGCGGCGAGCGCGCGCTGACGCAGTGGGGTGCCTTCGGGGGTCATGTTCCTATCGTCCCTAACTGAAGGTGAACTCTCGGTTAACCAAACCCTCATCGGGCGCTGACCAGGTGGTCTTTAGCGTAAGTGAGATGATCAGGCTTGTGGTGGGGGCTCCCCTGCTGGTGCTCGTCACGGTGCTGGGGTTGGCCGCCGGGACGCCCGGCTGGACCTCCGCCGACTGGGCGGTGGCCCAGGTCGTACAGGACGGAAGAAACCCTGTTCTCACCGGTGTCGCGCTGCTCCTGAACCTGCTGTTCGGCACCGAGGCCGGGGTCGTCATCGCGCTGGGTCTGGGGCTGTTCGCGCTGGTCACGCGCACGCCCGAGGCGGTGCGGGCGCTCCTGGTGGTGCTCGCCGGGTGGGGTGCGGGGGCGGTGTTCAAGGTCGTGATGCACCGGCCGCGGCCGCCCGCCTCCGGTTCGATGCTGGGGCTGATGGGCGACACGAGTTTCCCGTCGGGGCACGTCTGCCTGACGGCCGCCGTCGCGGTGGCGGCGTGGGTGCTGGTCCGGCGGCGCTGGGTCGTCGTGGTGGGTGCGGTGGTCGTGGCGGGGCAGGTGTTCGCGCGGGTCTATCTCGGGGTGCACTATCCGACCGACGTGCTGGCCGCGCTGGTCGTGGTGGCGGCGACGTCGGCCGTCGTGCTCGCCGGTCAGCCCAGGGCGTCCCGCAGTGCCGCCCGCGACGTGATGCCCAGCTTGGGGAAGATCCGGTAGAGGTGCGCGCTGACCGTGCGCGACGACAGGAACAGGCGCTCGCCGATCTCCTTGTTGCTCAGCCCCGACGCCGCGAGCTGGGCCACCTCCAGCTGCTGCGCGGTCAGGCCGTGGGCCGCGTTGGGTTTCTGGGTCACCGCCACCCCGGTCGCCCGGAGCTCCTGCTCGGCGCGCTGCCGCCAGGCCGTCGCGCCGATCCCGGCGAACAGGTCGCCCGCCCGCCGCAGCTCCGGCCGGGCCTCGCCCGGCTGGTGCCGCCGTCGCAGCAGCTCGCCGAGGGCGAGCCGCACCCGTGCGTGGTCGAAAGGCCATCGTTCGGTACGCGGTAACGTCAGCGCCGCCCGGAACCGCACCACCGCCTCGTCGTCGGGGGCGACCAGCGCGCGGGCGGCCAGCACGTGCAGCCGCAGCCGGGGCGCCCGGTCGGCCAGTGTGGCGGCGGCCTCGACGTGCGCTTTCGCCTCGTCCACGCGGCCGGTGCGCATCGCCGACTCGACCAGGTCGAAGACCACCCAGGGGGCGTACGCGACGAAGGGGTCGATCTCTCCCGGTCGGCTGATCTCGATCCAGTGCGAGTACGCGGTCTCGTAGTCGCCATGCGCCATCGCCGCCAGCGCCAGGTTGCGGGCCGACAGCGACAGGTGCAGCGCGCAGCCGCGCGGGGCGGCCCAGTGGTCGACCGTACGGGCGTACTCCCGCGCGCTGTCCGCATCGCCCCGGCCCGCGGCGATCCAGCCGAGGCAGCAGCGCAGGTCGTGGGCGAGCAGTTCGAGGTCGTGCCGGACGCACAGGTCGAGGCCGTCACCGGCGGCCTGCTCGGCGGCGTCCCACCGGCCGGCGAGGAAGTGGTCGTGGGCGGCCAGCCAGTAGCCGCTCGCCGCGTGGGTCACCGCGCCCTGGCCGGTCTCGCCGTCGGTCAGGGCCCGGATGCGGTCGCGGTATTCGGGGAGCAGGTCGAGGTAGGTCGCGGCCCGGCAGAGCGCCGCGACCCGGCCGGGTGGCGTGTCGGCGGGCAGGGTGTCGAAGGCGGCCCTGACCCGGTCGGCCGTGCCGCCGCCGCGCAGCACGTCGTGCACCAGCTTCACGTGGTCGTCGTCGCAGCCCGCCACGACCCGGGTGACCTCGGCCCACTGGTCGGCGTCCTGGGCGTAGGAGGCGGCCATGACCTGCACCAACGGCCCAGCGCCCGGCGTTCCGCGCAGCAACCGGCGGGCCGCGTCGAGGTCGCCGTCGCGCAGCAGCAGGATCTGGGCGCGGGTGACCAGCGCGCGGGCCGGGTCGCCGTGATGGGCCTCCTCCAGCAGCTCCTGGGCCAGGTCGAGCTGGCCCGACTCGCCCGCCAGCTCGGCGGCGTAGGCCAGCCGGGCCGCCTTCGCCGACGGGTCGGGGGTCAGCTCGGCGGCGCGTTGCAGCGCTTTCACCGCCAGGCCCGATCCGCCGCGCAGGCTGACCGCGCGGGCCGCCGCCTCGATCTCGGCCGCGAGGTGCTCGTCGGGCTCGACCGCCGCCGCGGCCAGGTGCCACATGCGGCGTTCCGGGTCGGCGCGGTGCTGGTCGGCCAGGGCGGCGTGGGCCTGCCGGGTCTCGTCGGGGGCGGCCGTGTTGATGATCGCCGACCGGACGAGCGGGTGGCGGAACCGCATGCCCGACGGTGTCGAGTCACGCGTGACCAGGCCCAGCCGCTCGACGTCGAGCAGGTCGTGGGGTGACAGTTCGGCCCGGTGCTCCAGCCGGTCGCCGTCGAGGGCGGTGACCAGGAGCGTGGTGCGTACCCGAGGATCGAGGGACAGCACCCGGCCCGCGAACGCGGTCTCCAGCCGGGTCCGCAGCGGCGCCCCGCTCGGCAGCAGTTCCACGCCGACCGAGGTCTGCGGCAGCTCGGTGATCGCCAGCGGGTTCCCGGCCGCCTCGGCGAGCACCCGCGCCCGCACCGACGCGGGCAGGCCCGGGTGGAGCAGGTCGAGCAGGCGCCCCGACGCCTCGTCGCCGAGCGGCCCGACCTCGACCATGTTGATGCCGGGCGTCACCCGCTCGGTCGCGGTCAGCGGGCGGCGGGCGAAGATCGCGCGCAGGTCGTGGACGCGCAGCCGCATGAGGACGAACATCATCACCTCGCGCGTCGGATGGTCGACCCAGTGGGCGTCCTCGACGGCGACCAGCACCGGCCCGTCCTTCGACACCGCCGCCAGCACGGCCAGCGACGCCACCGAGATCGCCAGCCGGTCGGGCGTCGGCCCTTCCTTCAGGCCGAGCACCCGGCGCAGGACGTCCTGGTGGAACGGCTCGACCCGGTCGAGATACTCCATCACCGGCGCGAAGAGCTGGTGCAGCCCGGCGAACGCCAGCTGGGCCTCGCTCTCGAACCCGCTGCCGCCGAGAACGCGCACGTCCCGGGAGCGCGCGTACGCCAGCGCCGCCTCCAGCAGCACCGATTTACCCACCCCCGGATCGCCGTGCAGCACCACGTTGGGCAGCACCCCCGGCGCGCGGTCGATCGCGCCACGGAGAGTGGCCAGCTCGCGCTCCCGGCCGATCAGGTCCATCGCGCTTTCTCCTCCAGATGCGGTCAGGTGCAGTCATCTGACTGATTGCGGCGGCCCGCCGTCACGGGACGCTGGTCGAATGTCCTGGCTACAAGTGGATTCCGGCGTGCGCCTCTTCTATGAGGACTTCGGCGAGGGGGAGCCGGTCGTCCTGATCCACGGCTGGCCCCTGTCGCACCGTTTCTGGGAGGCCCAGACCGGGCCGTTCGTGGCGGCGGGGAAGCGGGTGATCGCGTACGACCGGAGGGGGTTCGGCCGCTCGTCGCAGCCCTGGACCGGCTACGACCTGGCGACGTTCACCGCCGATCTGGCCCGGCTGATCGACGCGCTCGGGCTCGACCGGGTGTCGCTGGTCGGCTTCTCGACCGGCGCCGCCGAGGCCGTGCGGTACACCGCCGAGTCGGCGAAGGTGTGCAGGCTGGTGCTGGCGAGCCCGGTGCTGTTCCCCGACCCGCTCGCCGCCGACCTGCACACCGCCGCGACGCGGCACCGCCTGCCGATGCTCGACGACGTGCTGCTGCGCATGTTCGCCGTGGACGGGGAGCAGGCGCTCGACGAGCAGACCCGCCGCTACCTGCTGAGACAGGCCGCCGAGGCGTCGCCGAAGGGCACCGCCGACTCGCTGCTGGCGTGGTCGGACGCCGATCCGGAGCCCGACCTGAAACGGGTCGGCGCGCCGACCCTGGTGGTGGCGGGGGAGGCCGACGCCTTCGTCCCGGCCCGGGTGCCCGGAGTGACCCCGCTGGTCATCGCCGAGGCCCCGCACGGGGCTCCGCTCACCCATGGCGAGCAGTGGAACGAGCAGGTGCTGGCCTTTCTGGCGTGACCACCCGCCGATTGTCCCATCAGTACGCGGATGCAGTCATCTGACAGATTCCACCGGAAAAGTCCCGGCCTAACTTTTGAAGTGTCACCTCGACCGAAAGGGAGCCCCGAAATGGCCACCATCGTCCTCATCCACGGATTCTGGGTCACGCCTCGTTCCTGGGAGAACTGGGTCACTCACTACGAGAAGCAGGGCCACCGCGTACTGGCCCCGGGCTACCCCGGTTTCGAGGTCGAGGTGGAGGCCCTGCGCGCCGACCCGACGCCGATCGTCGACCTGCGCGTCCCGCAGATCATCGAGAAGTTGGAGAAGGTCATCGCCGACCTGGACGAGAAGCCCGTCCTCATCGGCCACTCGGCCGGCGGCGCGTTCACCCAGATCCTGCTCGACCACGGCTACGGCGCGGCCGGTGTCGCGCTCAACTCCGCTCCGACCGAGGGCGTGAAGGTCGTCCCGCTGAGCCAGGTGAAGTCGACCTTCCCGGTGCTGAAGAGCCCGGCCAACCACCACAAGGCCGTCCCGATCGAGTACGACCAGTGGCGCTACGCCTTCACCAACACCTTCCCCGAAGACGAGTCGCGCGCCCTCTACGAGCGCTACTCCATCCCCGTCTCGGGCCGCATCCTGTGGGACAGCGTGCTGGCCAACTTCCAGCCCGGCAAGCAGGCCATCGCGGTCGACTACGCCAACGACGACCGGGCCCCGCTGCTGTTCGTCTCGGGCAGCGAAGACCACATCATGCCCCCGGTCATCCAGGCCTCCAACGCCAAGCACTACACGTCCGACACCATCACCGAGGTCAAGGTGTACGACGGCTACCCCCACCTCCTGCCCGCCGCCCCCGGCTGGGAGGAGATCGCCGACCACGTCCTCGACTGGGCGCTCAAGCACGCCAAGTAAGGCCGACGACGAAGGCCCGGCTCACCGCCGGGCCTTCGGCATGTCGGCTTACAGCGGGTAGGGCCCGAAGCGTCCCCACGCCACGAACGCCGACAGCACCAGCAGCACGATCGCCGGAGCGGCCTGCGGGATCTCGCTGCGCCGCACGTGCACGATCACCGCGCCCAGCATGGCGATGGCCAGGCCGGTCGCCGCGAGCGGCACGAGGACCGGGGCGATCCCGGTCACCCCAGGGAGGATCAGGCCGAGCGCGCCGACGGCCTCGATGGCGCCGATCGCCTTGACCTGGCTCGCCGAGAAGTCCTCCGTCCACGCCAGGCCCGATTTGGCCAGCTCTTCCTTCGGACGGCCGATCTTCATCGCGCCGGCGCCGAGGAAGGCGACGGTCAGGAGGGCCGTGACGACCCAGAGGACTGTGTTCATGGGGGTTCCTTTGTGACTTGAAGATTCAACCGCAACCTAGCCCTCATTAACTTGAAGCGTCAAGTAAAGTGAACGGCATGGAAGACCAGCCGCAGTGGCTCACCGACGAGGAGATGGAGGCCTGGCTCGCCCTGGTCAGCATGCTGATCAAGCTCCCCCAGGCCCTCGAAGGCCAGCTCCAGCGCGACGCCGGGATCAGCCACTTCGAATACCAGGTGCTCGCGGGCCTCTCGATGAGCCCCGGCCGCACCATCCGGATGAGCGAGCTGGCCCAGCTCGCCGACGGCTCGCTCTCGCGGCTCTCCCACGTCGTCAGCCGCCTGGAGAAACGCGGCTGGGTCAGGCGCTGCACCGACCCGGGCGACGGCCGCTACACGCTGGCCGTGCTGACCGACGACGGCTGGCGGAAGGTCGTCGAGACGGCCCCCGGCCACGTGGCCACCGTGCGCGAATGCGTCATCGACCCACTCACCAAAGCCCAGATCCGCCAGTTGCGTGACATCGGCCGCCGGATCACCGAAGCCGCCGACCCCGACGGCACCTGCCCCGGCTGAAGGAGCCCCATGTCCATCTTCGACCCGTCGGTCCCGGCCGGCGCCTACGACGCGTTCCTCGCCGAGAACCTGGACGAAGCGCGTACCCACCGCTCGTGGACCCCCGGCGACGGCCCGCTGCCCGCGCTCTACCTCAGCCACGGCGCGCCCCCGCTGTTCGACGACGGCCCGTGGATCAGCGAGCTGCACGCCTGGGCCCGCGCCCTGCCCAAACCCAAGAGCATCCTGATCGTCTCGGCCCACTGGGAGACCGCGCCGGTCGCGCTGTCCGCGACCGCGGCGAACACCCCGCTGGTGTACGACTTCGGCGGCTTCCACCCCCGCTACTACGCCCTGCGCTACCCCACCCCCGACGCCGGTGAGCTGGCCTCCCGGGTCGAGTCGATGCTGCCCGAGCAGGTGTTCCGGCACCCGAGCCGGGGCCTCGACCACGGTGCGTGGGTGCCGCTGATGGCGATGTATCCGCTGGGGGACGTCCCGGTGGTCCAGATGAGCCTGCCGACCCAAAACCCGGCGCGGTTGCTCGACCTCGGCGCCAGGTTGGCGGAGCTGCGGGCCGAGGGCGTGCTGGTCATCGGGTCGGGGTTCATGACCCACGGGCTGCCGTTCATGACCCGCGACATGCTCAACGGGCGGGTGCCCGGCTGGTCGGCCGACTTCGACGCGTGGGCCGCCGACGCCCTGGCCAGGCAGGACGTCGACCTGCTCGCCGACTACCAGGCGAAGGCGCCGGGCATGCCCTACGCCCACCCGACCGCCGACCACTTCATCCCGCTGTTCGTGACACTCGGCGCGGGCGGCCCGGCGGTGACGACCGTCATCGACGGCTACATGATCGGGTTCGCCCGGAGGTCGTTTCAGACGACCTGAAAAGCGGGATCAGGGTCAGACGTGGGAGGAGCTCGGCGGGTTCCCTCTTATGCCCATTGTCACTAGCGACCCGTGAGGCCGGTGATGTCCCGGCATGCTCCGCTTCATGCGAAGGATCGTGCTCGCCTGCCTGATGTTCGTGGCGCTGCTGTCGGCCCCGGCCCCCGCCACCGCCGCGCCGCCGGACGACTGCCTGCCCGGCCAGATCGCCGCCATCGCCTCACTCGACGGCGGCTACTGGCTGGCCGGCACCGACGGCCGGGTGCACGCCTTCGGCACCGCGAAACTCTTCGGCTCCCCGGGCAAACCGGTGGTCACCATCGAGGCGACGGCGTCCGGCAACGGCTACTGGCTCGCCGCCGCCGACGGCACGATCTGGGCGTACGGCGACGCCAAGGTTTCCCGTGAAACCCCGCCGAAGCTGACCTCACCGGTGGTGGGCGCGACCCGTACGGAAACGGGCCTCTGGCTGACCACCGCCGACGGCACCGTGATCGCCCCTGACGGCGCCGTCACGGCCCGCAAGCGCGCCACCGTCGACATCGTCGCCACCACGACGGGCAAGGGCTACTGGCTCGTCGCCGCCGACGGCACCCTTCGCGCGTACGGAGACGCGAAGGCCGCGGGTCCCGTCGCGGACCTGAAGGCCGCCATCGTCTCCGCGACCGCAGTGGGCCCTGGCCTGGTGCTGGCCGGCGCCGACGGTTCGGTGTTCGCCCTGGCCGGAGCCACCTTCCACGGCTCGGCCGCCCCGCTGCGGCTCACCGAGCCCGTCATCGGCGTGACCGCCGCGACCGCCGACGGCTACACCCTCGCGGTGGGCGACGGCGCCGTCTACACGTTCGGCACCGACGGCTTCATGGGCAACGCCGTCACCAGCGCCGACGACTGCACCCCGCCCGACCCGGCCCCCGGCTCGGAGATCGTGAAGATCGCCACCGCCATCAAAGACGGCCTGACCATGCCCGGCTGGCCCGGCGGCTCCGTCCCCTACGCGTGGGGCGGCGGCCACGGCTCGGCGCCCGGCCCGTCGTACGGCACCTGCAACTGGTACACCGGACCGCAGCCCTGCCGCGCCAACGTGACGTTCGGCGTCGACTGCTCGGGCTTCGCCCGCTGGGTCTACCACCTGGCCTACGGCCGCGACGTCCTCGGCGGCGAGAACACCAACGGCCAGCTCAGAAAACTGACCAGGTCGGCCACGGGCCGCCCTGGCGACCTGGTCTTCTACGGCAGAAGCGCCTCGGACACCCGCCACGTGGCCGTCTTCATCGGCGACGGCAAGATCATCAACGCCCTGCGCACGGGCACGGTCATCCGCGTCGACTCCATCGACGTGAGCAAGGACCGTCTGCCCGGCTTCTACCGCGTGGCCTGACGCGGCACCAGCCGGAGCGTCGTCCGCTTCGCGGGCCCGGCGACCATCGGATCGACGTAGCGGGCGTCCTGCTCGCGATACTTCAGCCGGTAGGCGAGGTCGACGTCCTCGTTGATCTGGTCGTCGGCCACCCGCACGAACCTGACGTCCCTGCCGACACCACCGGCGGTGATGTGCCCCTCGTTGAGGATCCCGGCGGCGGTGAACCAGCGGCTGTTCTCGCCCTTCCAGGAGCGGACGTACAGGTCGTCGTCGCGGCGCACGACCCAGATGGTGACGGGCTCGAGCAGGCTGCCGTCGGCCAGCCGAGGCGCGATCTCCAGCTCCTCGGCGGAACCGATGGCCGAGAGCTCGTCGTGGGTCCATGTCATGACTTCATGCTCCGTGCCGGTACACCGCGAACGCCGCAGGCTCGCCGGGCCGTGCGTCAGCCGTGCCGGATCCGCTGGAGCGTCTTCCCGTTCGCGTCGGTGAAGACGAGCGTCACCGATACGGCGTCGTCAGGGACGCGCACGGCCCAGACGCCGAGCTCCGGCCCGGCCTCGCGCGCGACGCCTCCGGTGACGGTGCGCCCGTCCCGGGTGATCACGGTGAGCCCGTGGACCGCGTTTCCCGCGATGCCGTAGAAGATCTTGTTGCCGGTGTCCCGGAGTCCGTGCACGTCGATGAGCGTGCGCATCTCCCTGGCGGTGGCGTCGGGATAGAGCCTGCGCAACTGCTGGACGGTCAGAAAGGTCCGGGACTGCGGGCGCGCGAACTCCTTGGCGGTGAGGGGAGGAAAAACGGCACAGGTGCCGCCCCGCGTCAGAGGAGATGCGTCGAGCCCGCCGCGGGTTGCATCGGTGATCCGTGACAGGAACGACGGCCGCTTGCCGTGATTCTTTCGGCTTGTCCGCGTTCCTTCGCGTGATGAACGTGGATGCCGTGAATGCCTACAAAGACACACTGACCTTGGGTTTCCGGAACGGTGTCGTCAACCTGCTCGCCGCGACCGGTGACCCGATCGCCGCACTCTTACAAGGCTCGCCGGAGGCCGACACGTACGGGCTCATGGAGAGGGTCCGGGCCAAGGGGCCCGTGGTGCGGTCTCGGGTCGGGCTGAACATGGTCACGTCCAGGGCCCTCTGCGAGGAGGTCCTGCGCGATCGCCGGTTCAACACGCGCGACGCGAAGGGCCGTCCCGCCTCCTACGATCCGCTGCTCGTCGGGTCGCCGATGAACGGGTCGTTCATCGAACTCGACCCGCCCGACCACACGCGGCTGCGCCGCATCGCCGCGCCCAACTTCCGCCCGCAGGCCATCCGGGCCAGGGAAGACCAGGTCAGAGCCGTCGCCGACCGGCTGCTCGACCGGCTCGAAGGGAAGACCGAGTTCGACCTGATGCGCGACTTCGCCGCGCCGTTCCCCATCGCCGTCATCAGCGAACTGTTCGGGATCGAGGGGGTCGACCACGAGAGGTTCACCGAGATGGGCACCCTGGTCGGCGGGACCCTCGCGGGCGTCCGCACCGCCGAGCAGGCGGCCGGCCTCCGCCGCGCCTCCCGCGACCTGACCACGCTGTTCGCGGGGCTCCTCGCCGAGCGCCGTCGCGCGCCCAAGGACGACCTGCTGAGCGCGCTCGCCAACGCCCAGGACGACGAGGTGATGACGGCCGAGGAGGCGGTCAAGACGTGCTGCCTGCTGCTGATCGCGGGCTTCGAGACGACCGTGAACCTCATCGGCAACGGCGTCGCCGCCCTGATGTCGAGCGGTCAGTGGGACCGGCTGCGCGACGATCCGTCGCTGGCCGAACGTGTGGTCGAAGAAACGCTGCGATACGACTCCCCGGTGCAGGGCGCCATCCGCCATGTCAACGAGAATCTCGTTCTAGGTGGACGTGACCTCCCGAAGGGCTCGATCGTGGTGACGCTCATCGCGGCGGCCAACCGCGATCCCGGCGTCTACCGCGACCCCGACCGCTTCGACCTCGACCGGACGGGCGAGCCCGACCACCTGTCGTTCGGCGGCGGGATCCACTACTGCCTCGGGGCGCCGCTGGCCAGACTCGAAGGACGGGTCGCCTTCGAGGCCCTGGCCAAGCGGTTCCCCCGGATCGCGGCGGCGCCGGGGGCGAAGCGGCGGGAGGGCATGGTGATCCGGGGCTACCGGTCCCTGCCCGTCCGCTTACCCGTCAGGTAATCGATCTCGGCGCGTTCGCTTGTCACGATGTCCTCATGACCGCCTACGGAATCGCCCACCTGCGAGAGGCCACCCCCCACCCCGAGATCGCCGAGTACATCGAGCGCATCTCCGCCACCTTCGAACCGTTCGGTGGACGCTTCCTCGTCCACGCCGCGCAGCACGAGGTGAAGGAGGGCGCCTGGCCGGGACACGTCGTCGTCATCGCCTTCCCCGGGATGGCCGAGGCGCGCGAATGGTGGGACTCGCCCGCCTACCGGGAGATCGCGCCCCTGCGGTCGCGGCACATCGACGGCGACCTCATCCTGGTCCCAGGCGTCCCCGACGGCTACGACCCGGCCGCCACCGCGAAGGCGATGCGGGCGGCGCTGCCCGCTGAATAGGGCTCAGCCCATCGTTTTCTGGCCGTCGATCGTCTCGCGGAGGATGTCGGCGTGGCCCGAGTGCTGGGCGATCTCCGCGATGAGGTGGGTGAACGCCCGGCGGGCCGAGCGGGTCGCCCCCGGCGGGAACCACGGGGCGCGCGGGAGTTCGTGGACCTGGTTCAGGTCGACGGTGCGGACGACCTCGTCGGTCGCGCCGGCCGTGCCCTCCCAGATGGCGAGTAGGTCGTCGAGCGTTTCGTCCTCGTCCATGAGGAACTGGCCCTGCCAGTCGACCTGGACGGCCTGCATCGCGGGGGCGCCGCCCACCGCGAACCTGGTCCAGCCCGCCTCCATCAGGGCGACGTGCTTGACGATGCCGCCGAGGCACAGGTCGCTGGCGGTCGGCCGCAGGCGGGCCTGTTCGTCGGTCAGGCCGTCGACGGTGCGGCGGAGGAAGCGGCGCTGGGCGGCGAGGGATTCGAGAAGGTCGGCGCGTTCCTGGTCGTTGGTCATGGGGGTCACCTTCCTCGGGTGGTCACAAGGATGCCGTCGTCGTCGCTGTAAAGCGTGGCGCCGGGATGGAACAGGGCGCCGCCGATGACGACGGCGACGTCCCGCGTACCGAGGCCGTGTTTGTGGCTCTTGCGGGGGTTGCTCCCCAGGGCCTTGATGCCGAGGTCGATGGTGGACAGGGCGACGACGTCGCGGACGGCGCCGTTGATCACGACGCCCGCCCAGCCGTTGGCGGCGGCCGTGCCGGCGATCACGTCGCCCATCAGGGCGGCCTCCAGCGAACCGGCGCCGTCGACGACCAGGACCCGGCCGTCGCCGGGTTCTTCGAGGACCGACTTGAGCAGCACGTTGTCCTCGTGGCAGCGGACCGTGGTGATGAGACCGTGAAAGGCGCGGCGGGAGCCGTACTGACGAAACTGGAGGCTGCACGACTGCAGGGCCTCGCCGTGCTCGTCGTAGAGGTCGGCGGTGGACATGCGCTCGATCTTCGTCGCACCATGGTCCGCTTAAGAGCGCGGCACGCCGTCACCTTTGGTGATCGGCTGGTCACTATGGTGTTGGGGTGAGGTTCTCTGTACGGGCTCTCGTGGCCCTCGCTGCCGGATGTTGCCTGGCGTTGAACGCGCCCGCGGCCTGGGCCGATTCCGAGCCGTCGAGCCTGTCGCGGCTCGTGGGGGCCGACCTCGGCTCGGTGATCGGGCTGGTGCCGAGCCTGCTGTGCGGGAACCGGCTGATCAACTACAACTCGCCGTCGATCGACTCCCCGACGACCTGCGTCAACGGTCCCGTCGCGAGCGGAAACTCGGTCGACAGCGGCAACTACACCAACGAGGGAAACCCGGTGAACAGCGGAAACTTCGCCAACACCAACGGGTCGACCGGCAGCAGCAATCAGGCCAACAGCGGCAACATGGCCGGCACCCGGCAGCAGACCCAGATCAGGGAGCGGGCCAAATGATGATCATCGCAGCGCTGGCGCTCGCCCCGATCATGGTGACCGGGATCGGGCCCGGCGGAGCCTCGGCCGCCATCACCAGCGTCAACAAGAGCGGCGGCACCACCAACACCGGCAACAGCTACGACAGCGGGAACTACCGCAACCTCTCGAACGCCAAGAACAGCGGCAACTTCTCGAATGCCAACGGCGCGGTCAACAGCGTGAACTCGTCCGTCAGCTCCAACAACGCCGGGGGCCGACAGAAGATCGTCGTGATCGGCGGCAAACGCAAACGCTGAGCGACTCGGACACGCCGACGGGCAGAAGTGGCGCGCGCCCAACAACAAGACGGCGCCCGTCGGCGGCGCGTCCACAACGAGACGGTGCCTATCGGTGGCGCGTCCACAACAAAGACGGTGCCTGTCGGTGGCGCGTGCACAGCGAGACGGTGCCTGTCGGTGGCGCGTCCACAGCGAGACGGCCCCGGTTGGCGGCGCGGTTGCGGCGACACCGGTGCTCGCGGGCGTGGTGCCACAGCAAGACGGTGTCCCTCGGCGGCGCTACAGCGAGACCGGTAGTGAGGTCAGGCGGTAGGTGCCCGGGTCGGGCGCTCGGAGGGTCGCCGGGTCGGCGGTCAGTTTCGGGTCGCGCCTGAGGAGTTCGGTCAGGGCGACCTGGGTGGTGACGCGGGCGATCGCGGCGCCGACGCAGAAGTGCGGGCCGTGGCTGAAGCCCAGATGGGGGGCCCGCTCCCGGGTGACGTCGAGGACCTCGGGGTCGTCGAACACCCTCGGATCATGGTTGGCGCCGACGATCGCGCAGGTCACCGCCGTTCCGGCGGCGAGGTCGGTGCCGCACAGGGTCAGGTCCTCACGTGCGTAGCGGGGGATCGACAGCATCGTCGGGCTGCAGAAGCGCATGAGTTCCTCGACCGCCTGGGGCATCAACTCCGGCCGTTCGCGGAGCAGGGCCAGTTGTGCCGGGTGGGTGAGCAGGGCCACGACCGCGTTGGCGATGAGGTTCGTGGGGGTCTGACCGGCCATGACCAGGTGCCAGACCATGGTCACGAGCTCCTCGTCGGTCAGTTCCGAGGCCACCAGGTCGGTCAGCAGGTCGTCGCCCGGTTCGGCGCGCCGCCGGGCCACCGCCGCCTTCGCGCCCGCGATGATGCCCGGGACCGCCGCCGCGAAATCCGCGCCACCGCCCCCGGCCACGGTCGCGCCGTAGGTGCGCCAGGTCTCTCGGTCCTCCTCCGGTACGCCGACGAGTGCGCAGATGACGTCCATCGGCAGCGGGCGGGTGAAGGCGGGGATGAGGTCGATGTCGCCGTCGACGGGGTCGAGCAGGGCGGCGACGATCTCGGTGATCCGGGCGCGGAACGCCTCGGCCCGGCGCGGGGTGAAGGCGGGCGCGGCGGCCTTGCGCAGGCGGGCGTGCTCGGCGCCGTTCATCTCGGACATGGTCCGCATGTACGGAAGACAGTCGGCCGGTACGTCCGGCCGGGTGAAACTCTCCGACCTGATCTCCAACCGGGGGTCGCTCAGCGCCGCGCGGCTGTCGTCGTAGCCGGTGACCACGATCCAGTCGGCGATGCCGGGCAGCCGGAGGCGCGCGAGGGGGCCGGACTCTCTGGCCCGGCCGTACACGCCGAACGGGTCGCCCATGGTGGCGGCCAGGTCGATCTCGTCCATCAGCCATCCGGATGTTTGTGGCATTCAAATGATGAGAACATCTGGATGGCGACGCTATCCTGGGCCGAGTCGATCCGGCAAGGCGGAGGCGAAATGGCTCGGCTGTCCCGTGCGGAGCACCAGCGGCTCACCCGCGAGAGGGTGCTCGCCGCCGCGCGTGAGGAATTCCTGCTGTACGGCTTCCGCGACGCGAAGATCGACACGATCGCCGAGCGGGCCGAGCTCACCCGGGGCGCGGTCTACTCCAACTTCCCCGGCAAACGCGCGCTCTACTTCGCGGCCCTGGCCGCCGAACGCCCCGTGGTGAACGTGCCCCCGGCGACCACCAGGGCCGAGGCACTCCACGGGTTCGCGCGTGCCTGGCTGGCCGGGGTTCCGATCGGCTCCGACCCCTGGCTGGGCCGCGACCTGCTGCCCGAGGTCATGGCCGACGAGTTCACCCGCAAGCCGTTCGGCCAGCTCGTCAGGTTGAGCGCGATCCTGCTCGGCCTCGGTCTGGAGCGGCTCGAACCGGGTGCGGGCCGACAGGTGCGCATCGCCGAACAGGCCCTCACGATCCTGCACGGCGCCGGTCAGCTCGCCGCCCACGCCGACCTGTTCGACGTGGTCCGGGCCTGCGAACACCTGGCCACCCTCGACCTGAACGACTCGTGGCCGCCACCCCATCTGGCGTTCGCGCCGAAGGTCGCGAGAGTCGACGAACCGGCGGGCGACCTGCCCGAGGGGGTCGTGGTGACGCTGTCGACGCACCGGCTGCCCGCGGTCGAGGAAGCGATCAGGGCCACGTCCGACGACGTGACCCTGATCGTGGCGGCGGGCGACGAACTGGCGCTACTGGCCCGGCTCGTCATCGGCGACACCCTGAACCACCTGGAGCCGCTCCAGGTGGCACCGCCTTTGAAGGTGGTCTACGGGGTGGAGGGTACGGACACGACGGAGACGGCCGTCCGGGTGACGGACGGCCGCATCGTGGCCAGGGCCGAGGGTTTCGGCGCCTGCCACGCCGTCGCATCCCATCCGGTACGCCCCCTACGGTGATCTTCACGCGGTGAACGCCCGGACGTCGTGGCCCACCCGCCCTGGGTGGGATCAGGTTGCCGTACACGACCGACGTTTTCGCCGAGCCGTCCACGTCCTGTGGACAAGGACCCACCCGCCCCGGGGCCGGGCCAGGTTCGCTGGTCCGGCCGACGCTCTCGTCTGTCGTCCGCGCCGTGGGGATGAGCGCGCGGACGCCCGGGGATCAAGGGCCCTCCCGCCCTTGGGTGGGGGTCAGGTTTCCCGGTGTGGTCGTCCACACCCTGTGGAAAACCGGGTTCAGTTCTGGGCCGCCTCCTGCTTCCGCCGGGACAGCAGCCGGCGCGCGAGGGGGGCGGCCAGGATCAGAACCGACAACGTCAGCAGGATGGCCGCGATAGGGCTGGTGACCAGCACCGTCGCGTCTCCGGCGCCGATGGCCAGGGCACGCCGGAGCTGGATCTCGGCCATCGGTCCCAGGATCAACCCGATCACGGCGGGCGCCAGCGGCAGCCCGAACCGCCGCATCGCGAACCCGATCAGCCCGAGGATGTAGAGGACCACCAGGTCCACCCACGAGGCGTTCAGCGCGTACACACCCAAGGCGGCGAACAGCAGGATGCCCGAGTAGAGGTAGGGCCGGGGGATGTGCAGCACCTTCGCCCACAGCGGGGCGAGTGGCAGGTTCAGCACCAGCAGCATCGCGTTCCCCACGAACAGGGAGGCGATCATGCCCCAGACCAGCGCCGGGTTGTGGTCGAAGAGCTGAGGTCCGGGCTGGAGGCCGTACTGCTGGAAGGCGGCGAGCAGGATCGCCGCCGTCGCCGAGGTCGGCAGGCCCAGGGTCAGCAGCGGCACCAGGGTCCCGGCCGCCGAGGCGTTGTTGGCCGCCTCAGGTCCGGCCACGCCCTCGATCGCGCCTTCGCCGAACTCGCGTCCTTTGGCCAGGCGCTTCTCGATCGAGTACGACAGGAACGTCGGGATCTCCGCGCCGCCACCGGGCAGGGCGCCGAACGGGAAACCGAGCCCCGTCCCCCGCAGCCACGGCTTCCACGAGCGCGCCCAGTCGGACCGGCCCATGAACGCGCGCCCCACCGGGATCACCTCGGGCGTGCCGTGCCGGAGCCGGGAGGCGACGTACAGGACCTCACCGAGGGCGAACAGGCCCACGGCGACCACGACGACGTCGATGCCGTCGAGCAGCTGCGGGATGCCCAACGTTAGGCGCGCTTGTCCGGTCTGCTGGTCGATGCCGATCAGGCCGATGACCAGGCCGATTCCCAGCGAGGCCAGGCCCCGGACCACCGACCGCGACAGCACCGACGACACCGCCGTGAAGGCCAGGATCGCGAGCGCGAAGTAGTCCTCGGGGCCGAAGGAGATCGCGAAGTCGACCACGATGGGGGCGGCGACGACCAGGAGGCCGGTCGCGATCGTACCGGCGACGAAAGAACCGATCGCCGCCGTGGCCAGCGCCTGTGCGGCGCGGCCCCGGCGGGCCATCTTGTTGCCTTCGAGAGCCGTGATCATGGACGAGCTCTCGCCCGGCGTGTTCAGCAGGATCGACGTGGTCGAACCGCCGTACATGCCGCCGTAGTAGATCCCGGCGAACATGATGAACGCGCTGGCCGGAGGCACGTTGAAGGTGATCGGCAGGAGCAGTGCCACGGTCATGGCGGGGCCGATGCCGGGGAGCACGCCCACAAGGGTGCCGAGGGTGACGCCGACGAGGGCGTACAGGAGATTGACCGGGGTGAGCGCGGTCGCGAAACCGTCGAGGAGGAGGCCGAGCGAGTCCACGTCAGATCAGCCCTTCCAGCGGGCCGCCCGGCAGGGTGACGCCGAGGCCCTTCACGAAGGCCAGGTACGACGCCACGGCCAGCACGATCGCCAGCACCCCGGCCCGGAGCCGGTTCTCGGCCCCGAGCACCCACGACACCCCGAAGAACAGCAGGGCACCGGCGATCATCCAGCCCAGGAAGTCGACGGAGACGGCGAAGGCCAGGAAGATCACGCTGATCAGGGCGACCGACTTCTTGTCCGAGGTGGCGGACGGATCGACGTCCTCGCTCTCCTCCGGATCGCCCTGACCGCCGCGCAGCACGTCCACCACATAGAACACGCCGGTCGCGATCATGGCGGAGCCGACGATGATCGGGAAGAACCGCGGTCCCAGCCCGAGTGTCGAAGCCGCCGCCGTCACGTCGGCGGTGCCGACGATGACGAACACTCCCAGGGCCAGTACGGCCCCCGCGAGCAGCAGTTCCGGGTTCTTCCACCTCATCAGGAAACGAGCCCCATCTCGGCGATGATGCCCTTCACCCGGGTCGACTCGGCGGCCATGTAGTCGGCGAAGGGCTGGCCGGTCTGGAAGACGTCGATCCAGCCGTTCTTGGCCACCGCGTCCTTCCACGCCTGCGAGTCGTGCATCTTGGTGACCAGGTCGGTGAGCGACTGCTTGCCGGCGTCGTCGAGCCCGCCCGGAGCCACGAACCCACGCCAGTTGGCCAGCTCGACGTCGAGCCCGCCCTCCTTCAGCGTCGGCGCGTCGATGCTGGCGAGACGGTCGGGGGAGGAGACGCCGAGGGCGCGCAGCTTGCCCGACTTCACGTGCTCCGCGAACTCGCCGATCCCCGAGATGCCGATCGCGACCTTGCCGCCGAGCAGCGAGTTGAGCGCCTCACCGCCACCGGAGTGGGCGATGTAGTTGACCAGCTTCGGGTCGACCCCGGACGCCTTGGCCATCAGCCCCGCGAGGATGTGGTCGGTGCCACCGGCCGAACCGCCGGCCACCGCGACCTTGGCGGGGTCGGTCCGCCACGCGTTGGCGAGATCCTGGAGGTTCTGGAGCGGAGAGTCGGCCGGGACGACGACGATCTCGTACTCCTCGGTCAGCTTGGCGATCGGCGTCGTCTCGGCCAGCGTGACCTGCGACTTGTTCTGCTCGATGGCGCCCACCATGACCAGGCCCATGGTCATGAGCAGGTTGGCGTTGCCCTTCTCCCCGACGAGCTGGGTGAGCCCGATCGTGCCACCGGCACCGGGCACGTTGTAGACCTCGACCTTGAGGTTCGGGTCGGCCGACTTGAAGGCCTGCTCGGCGGTACGGGACGTCGTGTCCCACCCGCCACCGGGCGCGGCCGGAGCCATGATCTTGATGGCCGTGGTGCCACCACCGCCGGACGACGGTGCTCCACAGGCCGCGACGGCGGTCAGCAGAGCCGCCGCCAATATCAGAGTTCGTCGCATCGCCGACTCCCACAGTGGTTTCCTGAACGTGTGAGGATGCTGAGTGACAGCGCACGATCCGTCGATCCTTTATGTGATAGACGTCATATAGGTCATATTGGTCACGCACATGGGCTCATATAGTGAACGCGTGAAACGGCTGCTCAACGCCTCATTGGGCACCCAGCTGTTCGTCCTCCAAATGGTCATCGTCCTCCTCACGGTCGTGGGCACCGCGACCGTCTGGGTCGGCCACACCCGCCGCCAGCTCGACGAGCAGTACGAACAGCGGGCCCTCGCCATCGCCGAGTCGGTCGCCGGCCTGCCCGGAGTCCGGGAGGCCTTCGACGACCCCCACCCCGAGGCGACGCTGCAACCGATCGCGCTGAGCATCCAGAAGGCGACCGGCGCCGACTACGTCGTGATCGCCAACAGGGACCAGATCCGCTACGCCCACCCGACCCCGTCGCTGATCGGCCAGAAGCTGTCGACCGACGGCGCCGAGGTCCTGGAGACGGGCGAAGAGTGGACCGGCATCCAGACCGGCACCCTCGGCACCTCCGTCCGCGGTAAGGCCCCGATCTTCGGCCTGAACGGCGAGATCATCGGCCTGGCCAGCGTCGGCATACTGGAGAAGACCGTCGCCGCCGAACTCGCCGACGCCCTCCCCCCACTCGTCTGGACGGTCATCGGCGTCCTGGTCCTGGGCTCCGCCGCAGCGGCGTTCATCACCCGCCGGGTCCGGCGCCAGACCTTCGGCCTGGAACCCAAGGAGATCGCCGGCCTGCTCGAACAGCGCGAGGGAGTGCTCCACGGCGTGAAGGAGGGCGTCGTCGCGCTGGATCTCGACGGCCGGATGACCCTGATCAACGACGCCGCCCACGAACTGCTGGGCGACGTGGGCGGCTCGCTCGACGACCTCCCGTCCAACGACCGCCTCCGCGACGTCATGGCCGGCGACGACGTCGGCGACGACCGCATCGTCCTGCGCCGAGGCCGCACCCTGGTCCTGAACCGGACCCCCGTCGAGGTCCGTGGGCAGCACCGCGGCTGGGTGGTGACACTGCGGGACCGCACCGAGCTGATCCGCCTCTCCCATCAGCTGGACGAGGCCAGCAACACCACCGACATGCTGCGCGCCCAGGCCCACGAGTTCGCGAACCGCATGCACACCGTGGTGGGATTGCTGGAGCTGGGCGAACAGGAGATGGCGGTCCGCTACATCACCGAGTCGGCGGGCGGCCAGTACACGACCGACATCCGCGAGCAGGTGAAAGACCCGACCCTGGCGGCCCTGCTGCTGGCCAAATCGGCCCAGGCGGCGGAGCGGGGAGCTGCCCTGCGCCTGGCCGACGACGCGTGCGTCGAAGAGGGAACCCTGGGCGACCCCCACGACGCCGTGCTGGTGGTCGGTAACCTGGTCGCCAACGCCCTCGACGCCCTGGAAGACGGCGGCGGAACGGTGGAGGTGTGCGTCCGGACGACGGCCGAAGGTCTGCACGTCCGCGTCAGCGACGACGGCCCGGGAGTGGCCGCCGACCTGGCCGAAGAGGTCTTCCGTGAGGGCTTCACCACCAAGGCGGCGCACGCGGGTCCTCGCGGCCTGGGCCTGGCGCTGACCAGGCAGGCATGCCTACGGCGCGGTGGGTGGGTAAGGGTGCACAACGAGCGCGGGGCCGTGTTCACCGCGCTGCTGCCGAGGCGGTCATGATGATCAGAGTTCTCGTCGTCGACGACGACTTCATGGTGGCCCGCATTCACGTGGGATACGTCGGGCGGGTGCCCGGCTTCTCCGTGGTCGGTACGGCCCATGGTGGCCGCGCGGCCATCTCCTCTGTGGAGGAACTCCGCCCCGATCTCGTCCTTCTCGATGTCTATATGGCGGACATGTCGGGCCTGGACGTCCTCCACCACCTACGCGGCCTGGCACACCCGGTGGACATCCTGATGATCACGGCGGCCAACGACATGTCGACCGTGCGGGCGGCGCTGCGCGCGGGCGTGGTGAACTACCTGGTCAAACCCTTCACCGCCGCCGAGTTGACCGAACGCCTCGACCAGTACGCCCAGACCCGCCGCCGCCTGGCCACCGCCGGAGCGGTCGCCCAGGACGACATCGACCGCCTGCTGGGCGGAGCCACCCGAACCGTGCTACCGAAGGGCCTGTCCACCACGACGTGCGCCCTGGTCGCGGACGCGCTGCGCACCAACGGCGGAGATCTGTCGGCTGCGGAGACGGCTGCGGCGACGGGGCTGTCCCGGGTGAGTGCGCGGCGGTACTTGGAATATCTGTGCGCCACGGGTCAGGTCGAACTCCGCGCCAGATACGGCACGGCAGGCCGCCCGGAACACCGCTACCGCTGGACCGCCTGAAAACCGGTTTATGGCGGCAGGCCCCTTTTGCTACGGTCGCTCTGCCAGTCAGGCCGAGCTACGGAGGGGACGTCATGCGGTACGCCGTCGTGCCCTTCCGTGCATTCCAGGTGATTCGCGTGTCTTCCGGTGCCCGGCTTCGGCTGCGCGCCCGATTCCGGTTGACCGCCTTCTCCTTCTCGTAGAGGGCTCCATCGCGCCGTCCTTTCCGGATACACCTCGCGAAAGCGCAACGGCCATGACTCTCCGCAACATCGGCATCCTCGCCCACGTAGACGCCGGCAAGACCACCGTCACCGAACGGATCCTGTTCGCCACCGGGGCCACGTACAAGCAGGGCGAAGTTCACCACGGAACCACCGTCACGGATTTCGACCCGCAGGAACGCGACCGCGGGATCACGATCTTCTCGGCGGCGGTGACCTGCCACTGGCAGGGCACCCAGATCAACCTGATCGACACCCCCGGGCACGTCGACTTCTCCGACGAGGTCGAACGCTCCCTGCGGGTGCTCGACGGCGCGGTCGCGGTGTTCGACGCGGTGGCGGGGGTGGAACCGCAGAGCGAATCGGTCTGGCGGCGGGCCGACAAATACGGCATTCCGAAGATCGTGTTCGTCAACAAGATGGACCGGCCCGGCGCCGATCTCGACGCGACCGTCGAGGCGATCCGCCGCAGGCTCCATCCCATGCCACTGGTCCTCGGCAGCCCTGACCTGGTCGAACAGGTGGCACAACTTCATCCGGACGTCCTGGACGAATACCCCGACGTATCCCCCGCAACGCTTCATGGAGCGCTGCGGGAACTGACGGTCAGGAACGAGGCGGTCGTCGTGCTGAGCGGGTCGGCCTACCGCAACCAGGGCATCGAGGCGCTGCTCGACGCCGTGGTGGCCTACCTGCCCGAACCGCGCGTCGAACCGAGGCCCTTCGCGGGGCTGGTGTTCAAGGTGGCGGAGCGGACCGCGTTCCTGCGGGTCTATTCCGGCACGCTGCGCAAGGGCGACACCGTTCTCGACGCGACGACCGGGACGACCGAGCGCGTGTCCAGGATCCTGCGCGTCCAGGCCGACCGGCACACCGACCTCGACCGCGCGGAGGCCGGGGACATCGTGGCGATCGTCGGGCCCAAGGCGGTCAAAACCGGTGCGACGCTGACCGATCCGGCCGCGCCGCTCGTGCTGGAGCCGCCGTCCACGACGGAACCGGTCGTCTCGGTCGCCGTCGAGGCGGCGACCAGGGACGAGCACCAGCGGCTCATCGCCGGGCTGGTCCGACTGGCCCAAGAAGATCCTTCCATTCGTGTACGAACAGACCCCGAGACCGGCCAGACCATCCTGTCCGGCCTGGGAGAACTCCACCTGGAGGTGGCCGTGGAGAAGATCCGCCGCGACCGCGGCCTGACCATCCGCGTCGGCGCCCCGCAAGTGGCCCTGCGCGAGACGGTCGTGCGGGGCGTGGCCGGGGTGCTCTACCGCCACGTCAAACAGGACGGCGGCGCGGGCCAGTACGCCCACGTCGTCATCGACGTCGAGCCGTCCGACGAACCGTTCGCCTTCGCGAGCACGGTCGTCGGCGGCAAGGTGCCGAAGGAGTACGTGAAGGCGGTCGAACAGGGCTGCCGCGACGCCCTGGCCGACGGGCCGCTCGGCGGGCACCCCGTCATGGGCCTGCGGGTGACCCTGACCGACGGCGCCACCCACGTGAAGGACTCCTCGGAGCTGGCCTTCCGCACCGCGGGCCGCCTCGCCCTGCGCGAGGCGCTGCGCCAGTGCGCGATGGCCGTCCTCGAACCCGTCACCGAGGTCACCGTGACCGTGCCCGACGACCTGGCGGGCGGAGTGCTGGGCGACCTGGCCGCGAGAAAGGGCCAGGTCAGCGGGACCGAAGCGCGTCCGGGCACGGTGGTCATCACCGCGACGGTGCCCCTGGCCGAGGTCTTCGGCTACGCCACCCGCCTGCGCAGCCGCACCCAGGGCCGAGGCGCGTTCACGACCCGTCCGGCGGGTTACGCGCTGACCCGCTGATCCATCAACGGCGATGGCGGTCGACGACCGTCATCGCCGCCCATCATGGCCATTCGACGCGGATGAGGTAGACCTCGCGCTGGTGATCCAGAACCACGTAGGTCGCGAGCCCGCGCTCACCGAAAGCATGGGTGAGCATGTTCGCCTTGGGATTGGCCGAGTTGTACGGCTCGCCGCTCCACGGCGCCACGCTCAGCAGCGCGAACAGGTCGGCCAGAGGGCGCAGGGCTTCTTCGGGAAGAGCCGCGATCTGCTCCTCGGCGATCGGGTCAAGACTGAGGGCGAACACCTAGATGTCGATACCCCGGTCTCGGAGAACCTCTTGCCAAGGCCTTCCTCGAGTGATCGCCTCACCGGCGAGGGCGCGTTCGGCCTTGAGGTGCATCTCCCGGCGTCCCTCAGGATCTTGGATCGAGTCACACGCGGAGATCCACCAGCGATGCACGAAGTTGTTCAGGGCGCCGAGATCCAGGCTCACCCTGACCTCGTCGAGAACCGCCTTGAGCCCCGCGTCGAACGCCTCCCGATCCTGTGGCACGACCAGAGCGGCGCGGATCGCCCGTAGATTCTTCTCCGGCAGCGACGGTTCCGATGGCGCGAAATCATGTCTCTCCGCGGTCATGACGGTTCCTCCTCTCCGTCCCCCAAGCCTACAGAGGCCGGGCTGGCCGCTCGGGCGGTAGCAGGAAGATCGCGCTGATCAGCAGCATCACCGCCAGCACCGGTGCGAACGGCCGGGCCGCGAGCAGCAGCCCGGCCGTGGCCGCCGCTCCGGCCGCGAGGGCGCCGATCTGCCGGAGGGCCACCACGAAGGTGTCTCTCCGGCCGGTCGCCAGGTCGTGGAGGGAGGTGGTCAGCACGCCCGTCATGTACGTCGTGTTCGGCCGCAGCCCCAGCATCATGGCGCTCTGGCCGCCCATCGCGATCGCGGCCAGCGCCAGCAGGACCAGCTGCCCCGACAGGTCGGGGCGGGTGCCCGTCACGATCCACCCGATCGCCACGATCACGAGCAGGACCAGCTCGGCGAGCAGCCCCGCCGTGCGTTTCGACCGGAAGGTCACCGACCAGGCGTAGGCGCCGGCGCCGAACCCGCCGACCGCCGTCAGCGCCGTCAGGAACTGGCCGGACGCCGCCGTCACCACGTTCCCGGTGATGATGCCGGCGAAGGCGCCGCCGAGCTCCTTGAAGGTCAAGAGGTCGACCGCGCCGGCGCAGCAGGCCAGCGCGGTCGTGCCCCACGTGATCCGCATGGAGGGTGACGTACCCCCTAGCGGCCCTGCAGTGCCTTCACGTTGTCGCCGAAGGTCCAGTTACGCGAACCGTCCCAGTTGATCGACCAGGTCATCAGGCCCTTGAGCTGCCCGCTGAAACTGTTCCACGCCTGCGACACCAGCGACGGCGACATGTGGCCGCCACCTGCGCCGACCTGCGCGGGCAGCCCCGGGACCTGCTTGTCGTACGGCACCCGGATGGTCACGCCCTGAATAACGAGACCATTATTCAGACAAGTGGTTTGCGCGACGAATCCCTGAACGGTTCCCGCCGAATAAGAATCGCCGGAACATCCGTACATCGACCCATTATAGTATTGCTGGTTGAGCCACCAAAGGCGGCCATTGTCGGCGTATTTCTTAATAATGGGAAGATATGCTCCCCAAATAGAACCGTAAACCACGCTTCCGCCGGTCACGTAGGCCGTTTCCGGGGCCATCGTCAGGCCGAAGTTCGAGGGCATCTGGGCGAGCACGCCGTCGATGATGCGGATCAGGTTCGACTGCGACGGCGACAGGGTGTTGATGTTGCCGCTGCCGGTCAGGCCGGTCTCGATGTCGATGTCGATGCCGTCGAAGTTGTACCGCTTGAGGATCGGCACGATCGTCGCGATGAACCGGTCGGCGACCACGCTCGACGACAGGTCGATGCCCGCCGTCGCGCCGCCGATCGACATCAGGATCGTCGCGCCCGCCGCCTTGGCGGCGCACATCTCGGCCGGGGTGGCGACCTTGACGGTCGCGTCCATGCCGTCCTCCCACAGGACCGTCCCGTCAGAACGGATGACCGGGAAGGCGGCGTTGATCACGTTGTAGCCGTGCTGCTTGATCCGGGCGTCGGTGATCGGGATCCAGCCGAGCGGCGGGTGGACACCGTTGACCGCGCCGTCCCAGTTCTCCCAGTAGCCCTGGAGCACCTTTCCGGTCGGCTTGCTCTTGACCGCGCAGGTCGGGCCGACGGTGGGGGTGACCGTCGGCGTCGGCGAGGGGCTGGCCGAAGGCGAGGGTGACGGCGACGGCGACGGGGAGGGGGAAGGCGAGGGAGACGGGGAGGGGCTGGGGTTGGTGCCGCCCGGGCCGTCGAAGACGATGTCGTCGGCGTGGTAGGTGCCCTGGCCGTACCAGCCGTGCAGGTAGACCTGTGCCGAGGTCTGGCCGGCGGCGGTGGTGAAGTTCAGGGAGAGCTGGCGCCAGTCGGCCGACGACGTCCAGACGGAGCTGCCGCCCTGAACGCCCAGGTAGACGTAGTTGCCCCGGACCCACGCCGTGATCACGTAGGCCGTGCTCGGGCGCACTGACACGTTCTGGCTACAGCGGGCGTTGTCCGAGGCGCTGGCCGCGCCGGCAAGAGCTCTCGTTCCTGTACGAACCGGGGAGGCCACCACCGATCCGAGGCCTCCCGTACACGTCCAAGGAGACAGCGCCCCCGATTCGAGGCCGGGATTGGCGAGCAGGTTGGCCGCGTTGGCCTGTGAGGGGATGAGCAGCGCGGCCACCAAGGCCAACGCCAAGAACACAGCACGTTTCACGAGGAAACCCTTCTGTCGCCCGGGCAGCGCAGATCACCGGGGGTGGGGTGCGGGCCACGGTGACTGGGGCTCGCGAGCAACAGCAGTCGAATTATCTGACAATGATCGCGCCGGAGTCCATAGGAGGATTTGTCGGACCCGGCTGCCAGACTGCGCGCCATGATCACTGCAGCGGACTACTCCTGGCAGCACGACTGGCAGGAGATCTACACGGTCACCTTCGTCAGGGGTGCCGACCGGGACGAGGTCCTGCGCCGCTTCGGTGTGCCCGAGCCGGGCGAGGTGACCTGGGAAGACATCTATGAGCGGGTCGACGAGATGGACGGCCAGAACGACATGGTCGTGGCCGTCCCTGCGGGTGAATGGGTGATCGTCCTGCACCTGTGGGGCTGGGAGGCGGCGGAGGACCCCTTCCTGGCGGAGCTCTCACGTGGTGGCGAGGCGGTGTCGGTGATGCGCCACGAATACGCCGCCTCCCACTACTTCGGCCATGCCGTCGACGGCGACCTGCGCACCGCTTTCCGCCCGAACTACCCCAAGGAACGGAACGGCTCCACGCCGGACGCCCTCCTCGACGACATGCGCGACCTCGGCCTGAACCCGGAGCCCGAGGACTACTACCTCGGCGGCATGGTCGCCCCGGCGCTCGCCCTGGCCGGTCGCATCACCGGCGTGGTCTTCACCGCCGACCTTTTCCAGGACCCTCTGTACGGAGGGACCCCCGCCGAATGAACCACCCGATCTTCACGATCACCTGGGTGCGCGGATGGGACGTACACGAGACCCTGAAGCGCCTCGGCGTGCCGGAGACGACCACCTACACCTGGGCCGACCTGTACCGGCGCGACCAGGAGACCAGCAGCCACAGCGACTACGTCGTGGTCGCTCCGGCGGGCGACTGGACGATGGCGCTCCAGATCGGCGGCTGGTGGTACGCCTTCGACCCCGACCTGTGCACGGCGACCCGAGGCGGCGGCGAGGCCGTCTCGGTGATGCGCCACGACTACTCCCACGGCCAGTTCACCCACAGCGTCGACGGCCGTTCCCGCACCTATTTCTCCATCTGCGAACCGGGCACCCGCTGGGGCGGCACCCCCGACGCCCTCATCGACCTGATGCGCGAGGTCGGCCTCGACCCCGAGGCCGACGACCACCTGTCCAGGACCGAGGCGTTACCCAAGGCCCTGGCTCTGGCGGGCCGCCTGACCGGCGTCCCCTTCCACGACCAGTTCACCGAACCTCTGATGGGCGGCCAGATATGTCGTACATGACCACCGAGCTGGAGATCTGCACGGTCACCTTCGTGAGGGGCGCCGACGAGCGCGAGGTCCTGCGCCGCTACGGCGTGACCGACCCCGGCGAGGTGCCCGTCGAAGACCTCTATGAGATGGACGACGAGACCAGCACCGTGGTCGCCACGAGCGTCGGCGAGTGGGTCGTCGTCCTGGAGGCCAACGGCTGGAGCACGATCGACGACGCGTTCTTCACCGCCCTGTCGGCGGGCGGCGAGGCCGTGACGGTCCTGCGCCACGACTTCACCTCTTCCGGCCACTTCGCCCACGCGGTCGACGGCGACCTCCGCACCCAGTTCGACCCGAATGCGCCGTACGACCACAAGGGCAGCGCCCCCGACGCACTGAACGACCTGATGCGCGAACTCGGCCTCGACCCCGACGACGAGGACGCCGAGTGGGACGACGGCACCACCGAGGCCCTGGCCCTGGCGAGCCGCATCACCGGCGTCGCCTTCACCGCCGACCTCTTCGAGAACTCCCTGTACGGCGGCCTGATCGACAAGTGACTCAGACGTAGCCGCCTTCGATGAGGCTGCGCCCCGTGTCGGCGATGACGTCCTCGGTCGGGCGGGGGTTCCAGCCGAGCACCGACCGGGCCTTGGCGTTCGACAGGTGGCGGATCTTGCCGACGTTCTTGGCCGGCTCCGCCATCCGGGGATCGGCCCTGACCACCTCGTCGGGCAGCAGCCTGGTCGGCGTCGTCGCGCCAAGCCGCTCCCGGAGCACCTGCGCGATGAAGGCCATCGACACCGCGTCGCCGGACGCCCCGATGAACCGCTCCCCGGCCGCCTTCGGTGACGTCATGGCGAGCAGGTGGAGGTCGGCCGCATCACGTACGTCGAGCATCCCGAACCAGAGGTTCGGAATGGCCGGCATGCTCCCGTTGAGCAGCCCCGCCAGAATGGTGATCGAACTGGCGTAGCGCGGCCCGAGGACGGGCCCGAAGATCCCGGTCGGATTGACGACCGTGAGCTCCATCGCCCCCCGGTCGAACGCCCACGCGGCCCGCTCGGCGACCAGCTTCGACTTCGGATAGGCCCCGATGTCGCCGTCGATCTGGGACCAGTCGTCTTCGGTGAACGGCCGATCGGTCTGCGGATGCCCATAGCCGATGGCCGCGAACGATGAGGTCACCACGGTCCGGCGGACGTTCGCGTCGCGCGCCGCCCGCAGGACGCGCAGAGTGCCGTCGCGGGCTGGAATGATCACGTCATCCTCGTCCTGCGGCTGGGCCGCGGGCAGAGGGGAGGCGACATGAAGCACGTAGTCGCACCCTTCCACGGCCTCATCCCACCCGTCGTCGGAGGTGAGATCGGCGATGACCGAAGGAACCCCCTCGACAGGGTCTTTCCGGACGGTGGTCCTGACGTTGTAGCCCGCGGCTTGAGCGGCGGCGATGACGCGGGTGGCGAGGAAGCCCGTCCCGCCTGTGACCAGAACTGTCTCCATGCCCATGACGATACGATAGAAAACGGACAGTCGACAACGCGTTTTCGCTAAGGAGGAACAGATGCGCAGCCGCCTGACCGAGGAACGGGAACGCGAACTGCTCGGCACGGCCCTGGCCCTGGTCCGCGAGAAGGGCTACGACAAGGTGACCATCGACGACATCGCCCGCGCGTCCCGCGCATCGACGGCGACGCTGTACCGGCGGTGGGGCGGCAAAGCCAAGATGGTGATCACAGCCGTGAAGGTGAGCAAACCGGCCGGCCCGGAGGAGATCGACACGGGCTCCCTGCGCGGAGACCTGCTCTTGGCGACGCGACGGGGGACGGTGCCTCGGCCCCTGACGGGGCTGGCCCAGGCGGTGCTGGTGGACGAGGAACTGCGGGCCGCTTTCCACGAGCTGATGATCGAACCGGAGCTGGCAGTGCTGCGGAGGGCCTTGCAACGCCACGTCGAGTCGGGCGAGATCGACGAAGCCAACCCGGTCCTGACCATGGTCGACCGATTGCTCATCGGGCCCTTGGTCGCGGAGGCACTGTGGCTGGGCGACACACCAGGCCTGGCCGAACGACTGGTCGACGAGGTGGTGCTGCCCTTGCTGACCCGAAACTCCAGTGAGTGAGGCCGTGCCTAAGAATTCGAGCGCACTCGCCGGGTCACTCGGAACAACAGTCCTAGCTCGATGACGAGAAGCACCACGGCGACCGCTATCGCGACGACGACCATCTGCTCTTCCGAAGCCCCGCCGACGCAGACCGTCATATTGCCGCCGTCCTCGGAAGCGTGTCCGCAGGTAAGGGCGAGGACGATCGCACCGATGGAGAGATTGGCCAGCAGAAGTGGCAGTGCGCTCAGAAGAATGACCAGCGTGAGGTACCACGGCCGGGTCTTCGGCTTTCGAATCACGGTGTACCCGAACTCTTGAGGCCGGTGGCGGTGATCGGGGCGAGGACCTTCTTTCCGGTCAGGCGGTCGGCCAGAGCTGTCAGGCCCGCCAGGGCGATTGCCGACGTCGGTTCCGCGTAGACCCCCGCCAGACGCAGCCTCTCGTGGGCTTTCCACAGGGCGGCGTCGTCGAGCGCCAGAACGTCGGTCGCGTGCGCCAGGATGGCTCGGCCCCTGGGTGGGTGGGCGATCTTGATGCCCTCGGCCGCCGTGTCGCCCACGACGACCTCGACCGGATCAGGGCCGTCGGTCACCAAGGGCGTGCAGGCCGTCGACTGGATGGCGTAGATGTCCGGCACCCGATCCGTCAGGCCCGCGTCGCGGAGGTCGGCGAACCCGTGGGCGATACCGAGCATCAGCGTCCCGGCGCCGACCGGGAGCACGACCGCGTCGGGCACGCCCATCTGTTCCCACGCCTCGAAGGCGAAAGTCCTGGTCCCCGCGATGAAGAGCGGATGCCACGCATGGGAGGCGTACACGTCACCGGTGACCGATGCGTGGGAGACGGCGGCGTCGGCCACGGCCTGGCGGGTTCCGGGGACGGCGTGCAGCTCCGCGCCGTAGGCCGAGATCTGCCGGAGTTTGCCCGGTGAGGCCGAAGCGGGCGCGAACACGTGACACTTCAGCCCGGCCCTTGCGCTGTACGCCGCCAGCGCCGCCCCCGCGTTCCCCGAGGAGTCGATCACGGCGGATGAAGCACCGTGGGCCTTCAGCCACGACACGAGTACGGCCGTGCCCCGGTCCTTGAAGGAGCCCGTCGGCAGGGCGCCCTCCAGTTTGAGGGTCAGGTCGACCCCGTCCCACGGCAACCGGACCAGCGGGGTGACCGGCTCTCCGAGGGAGACCGGTTCGGGCACCGGCAGCCAGGAACGGTAACGCCACACGCCTTCCCCCGAAGAAGGGGACCCTTCGAGCGGCACCCGAGGAACGTCGAGCACGCCCCCGCACGAGGGACAGGCCCAGGCCAGGGGATCGACGACCACGTCACACGCGGAGCAGCGCAGGTCCATCGCATCAACGTACAGAAAACGGACCAGCCGTGAGCCCCCCGGCCCACGGCTGGTTCCTGATCCGGAAAAGGTCAGTTGATGATGAACTGCGTGCCCGGCTGGCGGACGATGTCGCCGTCGCCCGAGTTCGTGATGGTCACGTTCGTGAGGGTCGCCGTGCCGCGGGCTCCGGACATCGCCAGGATGCCGGCGCCGTTGTTCGACTTGTCGATCTTCACGTTGGTGATCGCGGCGGTCACCTCACCGCCGCCCGTCTTGAACTGGATGCCGTCGTACGTCGAGTCGACGATGTCGGTGTCCCGGATGGTCACGCCCGGGATGCCGGTCGACTGGGCGAACAGCGTGATTGCGCCGAACTCCTGGTCTTCGTTCCAGAACGCCCCGCCGGTCCGGTAGAGGCCGTTGTTGGCGATCAACGTCGTCCCGCTGAAGGGGATCGGGTCGTGGTCGGTCGCCAGCATGATGCCGGGGTAGTTCGCGGTGTCGTAGATCAGGTTGTTCTCGATCTTGTTGCCGAAGCCGCCGTAGACGGCGATGCCGTTGGCGCGCCAGGGCAGCTGGATCGTGTTGTTGGTGAAGCTGTTGTTGGAGCCGATGTCGACCGAGACGTCCTTGACGTACTTGGACGCCCACACGGCCAGCGCGTCGTCACCCGTCGTACGGAAGGAGCTGTTGAAGACCTTCGAGTTGCGGGTGCCGTTGGCGAAGTTGATGCCGTCGGCGTAGGTGTTGCGGATGCGCATGCCGCTGAACTCGACCCCGTTGCCGGGGCCCCACAGCTCGGGGATGTTCGAGTAGTCGCGGCCGGCCCAGACGCCCACGTTGGCGTGCTCGATCCACACGTTGGTGATCTTCGTGTTGACACCGAACCGGCCGTTCAGGCCCACGCCGCCCTCGGCGCCGCCGGGTCCGCCGCGGATGCGGCCGGAACCGAAGATCGCGATGTCCGAGATCTGGGTGTTGCTGTCGATGTCGAAGCCGAAGTTGCCCTCGTGCGGGTGGTTGATGCCGCCCTGGACCAGGTGCGGTTCGACGGTCGTGTAGAGCTGCGAGTGCCACATGCCGGCGCCGCGGATCTGCACGTTGCTGATGCCGACCTGGTTGTGGGTGCCGCGGTTCAGCGGGTCGTCGGTCAGGATCTTCTGCTCCTGACGCCACTGACCTGCGGGGATCCACACGCAGCTGATGACGCCGTTCTGGTCGTCGGTGACCGCGCGCTGGATCGCCTGGGTGTCGTCGAGGCCGTCGTTGGCGACCGCGCCGTACTGGGTGATGCTGGTGCAGCCGGACGGCTGGCTCAGCGGGGGTGCGACCTGCTCCAGGTCGATCAGGTCGATGATGTAGAACGACGCGTCGTCGGTGGCGTCCCGCTGGAGGCGGAACTTGGTGCCGACCGGGTAGCTCTGGCTGAGCAGGGCGTTCGACTCGTCGAACAGGCGCCGGGCGTCGCCGCCGGGGTTCTGCGAGAGGCCCTCGGGGTCGTCGGTGGAGCCGTACAGCCACGAGTGCTTGGAGCTCAGGGTGATCTTGCGGTTGAACGTGCCGTTGATGTAGAGGCTGATCGTCTTGTCCTGGCCGCCGCCGCTGGCCGCGTCGGGGATCGAGTTGCGGATGACGATCGAGTTCGACGGCACGGTCGAGGTGAACTCCACGTACTGGCCGGTGCTGTTCAGGCGCACCGAGCTGCGGCCGCTCGACTCCGTGGCGAAGTTGGTGTGCCCGAAGGTGCGCAGCGCGTCGGCGGTCAGGACCGTCCCGTTGTGCACCGCGGCCTCGGCCTCGTATTCGGTGTACGGCACCGCGGCGCCGCGTCCGACCACGATGGCCTGCGTGAACGTGTTGTTCGACTCGTTGGTCTCGGCGATGGCGCCGGTGGCGTCGGCCGTGGCGGTGATGGTGGCGCCGCCGGAGGTGGCCGTCCAGGTGCCGGTGATCGCGACCTGCGCGGTGGCGCCGGCGGCGATCGAGGCGGTGCTGGTGTTCAGCGTGGTCGAGCCGACCTGGACGCGGGTGGTGCTCGCGCCGCTGGCGGTGGTGCCCCGGTTGTGGACCGAGACGGTGAAGCTGACCGCCGCGCCGACGGCCGGGTTGGCCGGGGCGGAGGTCACGCCGGTGACCGTCAGGTCGGGGCCGGGGGCCTGGGAGACCGTCAGCTGGGTCGGCGCGGTGAAGGTGTTGTTGGTCTCGTTCTGCTCGAACACCGTGTTGTCGGGGTCGACCGTGGCGGCGACCGAGTAGGTGCCCTGCGGGCGGGTGCCGACGCTCTGGGTGAACGTGGCCTCGGCTCCGGCCGCGAGGGCCGGGATGTTGACCGTGCCGACGAGGCTGCCGCCGACGACGACGTTCACGCTGTCGGCCGCCGACGCCGAGGTGCCGTTGTTGCGGACGGTCCCGGAGACGGTGATCGCCTGGACCTCGCTGGGCGCGGTCGGCGTCCAGCTCAGCGCGGTGACCTGGAGGTCGGGGTTGGGTGCCGGGGTGCCGAACACCTGGAACTCCGCGATCTGGCCAGCCGGGGCGCCGGTGTTGCTGGTGATCCGGAGCTGCACGTCGGCGGTGGTCGCGGTGACCGGGATCGTCACCGTGTTCTGCGCGGCCGGGTTGAACGTGTAGTTCGTCGCGCCGACCAGGCTGGTGTAGGTGGCCGAGGCCTGGTCACGGCCGAAGACCTGGACGTTCTGGGTCCGCGAGCCCCACGCCGACGACGGGTTGAGCTTCAGCACCACCGAGGTGATGCTCGCGTTGGCGCCGAGCTTCACGGTGAGCACGCTCGGCCAGACGCCCGAGGCGCCCTCCCAGTAGGTGTCCAGGTTGTTGTCGTTGGCGTTGGCCGCGACGAACGTGTGGACGTGGCCCGACTCGGTGATCTCCTTGCCCTGGGCCAGGTTGGTGCCGGTGGGCGGGTTGGAGCCCGTACGGGTCACCGAGTTGCCGAACGGGCCGTTGTTGGCGACCGCGTCCTTGGCCCGCACCTGGTAGGAGACGGTGACCGTGGCGGGCTGGTTGTCGGTGTAGGTGAGCACGTTGGCGGCGACCGTCGCCAGGTAGTTGCCGTTCCGGTGGATCTCGTAGGCGGCCACGCCGACGTTGTCGGTCGCGGCGCCCCAGGCCAGGCGGATCTGCCCGGCGGCGGGCTCGGTGTAGCTCAGCGTCCCGGGCGCGCTCGGGGGCTGGGTGTCGCCACCCGGCGTGCCGGTGCGGGTGACCGAGTTGCTCTGGGCGGAGGTGTTCCCGGCGGCGTCCCGGGCGCGCACGGTGTAGCTCACCGTCGCGGTCGAGGGCTGGGTGTCCGTGTACGTCAGCACGTTGCCGGCGACCGTGGTGACGGAGGTCCCGTCGCGGAAGATCTCGTAACCGGTCACCCCGACGTTGTCGGTCGAGGCGCCCCAGGCGAGCCGGATCTGGTTGCCGGCCGGTTCGGTGAAGCTCAGGGTGCCGGGGGTGCTGGGCGCCTGGGTGTCACCGGGGGTGGTGGGGCCGTACACCTCGAACTCGGAGATCTGCCCGGCCGCCCAGCCGGTGTTGCCGGTGATGTTCAGGCGGACGTAGCGGGTCGAGGTCGCGGTGAAGTTGATCGTCACCGTGTTGGCGCTGGCCGGGTTGAAGACGTAGCCCGTCGACCCGACGATGTCGGAGAACGAGCTGCCGTTCGTGCTGCCCTGCACCGCGAGGGTCTGGGTGCGCGTCGCCCAGCCGGAGGCCGGGAGCTTCAGCACCACCCGGTTGATCGAGGTGGACGCGCCGAGGTCGACCTGGAGCCACTCGGGGAAGACATTGTTCATGCTCTCCCAGTAGGTGCCCTGGTTGCCGTCGTTCGCGTTCGAAGCAACGTAATTCTGCGACACGGAGCTGCCGCTCATCGGACGGCCGGAGGCAAGATTCCCACCGGTTCCGGTTCCGGCCGTGCCGTAGATCTCGAATTCCGAGATCTGCGCGGCGGGCCAGCCGGTGTTGGCGGTGACGTTGACCCGCCAGTAGCGGTGCGTGGCCGAGCCGAAGTTGATGGTGACGGAGTTACCGGTGGCCGGGTTGAACGTGTAGTTCGCCGAGGCCACGACGTTGGAGAAGTTGGTGCCGTCGGAGCCGCCCTGGACGGTCAGGGTCTGCGTCCGGGACTGCCACTCGGTGGGAGCGGGCACCTTGAGCACGATCTGGTCCACGGCGGTGGCACTGCCGAGGTCGATGCGGGCCCACTGCGGGAAGCTGTTGTTGACGCTCTCCCAGTAGGTGCCCTGGTTGCCGTCGTTGAGTGCGGAGGCGGAGGAGCCTCCGGTGGAGCTGGAGACCGCGGCGGCCTTGCCCAAGGACAGGTTGGGCCCGCCCGCGGCGGACGCGGGTGCGGCGAGGAGTCCAGACGCGACAAGGCCGGCGACGACGACCGTCGCCACCAGCCTCAGGGGTCCGTGCAGCTTTCTCATTCGCGTTCTTCTCTCGTCAGGGGGCGACAGGGTGAGACACGGATGGGGGTGGAAGCACGGACGCAGTGCATTCCCTGAAGAGTTGCGAGAAATGGAGAGAAATTAGACGACAAATTGCAAGATTCTTGCGTAGCGCTGGTCGAATGTTACATACGTGCTACGAAGCCGTCAATGTTCCTGTCACCTGCGGATGAAGCCGCTCCGGTACGCCCACACGACCGCCTGCGTCCGGTCGCGGACGCCGAGTTTGGTGAGGATTCCCTTGATGTGGGTCTTGACCGTCTCGACCGAGACGTTCACCGCCGCGGCGATCTCGGCGTTCGACCGGCCGTCGGCGAGCGCTCTCAGCACGTCGGCCTCCCGGTCGGTCAGACCGGGGTCGTCGAGGGCGGGCCGCGAGGCCAGGATGCCCATCAGCCGCCGGGTGATCGGGGGCGCCAGCAGGGCGTCACCGGCGGCGACCGTCCTCACCGCCCGCACGATCTCCGCCGGGGCGGCCCTCTTCAGCAGGAACCCGTCGGCCCCCGCCCTGATGGCCCGGTCGACCACTTCGTCCTGGTCGAACGTGGTCAGCACCAGCACGCGCGGCCGGGGCTGCGGCCAGCCGGTGATCACGCGGGTGGCCTCGACACCGTCGTGGCCGGGCATCCGGACGTCCATCAGCACCACATCGGGCCGGTGGAGCCGGGCCTGGTAGACGGCGGTCAGCCCGTCGGCGGCGACCCCGGCGACGGTCATGTCGGGTTCGGCGCCGAGCAGCACCGCCAGGACCTGCCGCACCAGCGGGTCGTCGTCGGCGATGACCAGCCTGATCACGCTGGGAGAACCGCCCGCACCCGGAACCCGTGCGGGGTCGGCCCGGCGGTGAGCACGCCGCGCTCCGCCTCGGCCCGCGCCCGCATGTTCGCCAGCCCGCGCCCCGGCACCGGCTCGGCGAAGCGGCCCTCGTTGGTCACCTCGATCCGGACGCCGGTCCCCGTCCGGCCGATGACCACCGAGATGCGCCCTTCGGCGGTGTGCCGGAGCGCGTTCGTCACCGCCTCCTGGACGATCCGGTAGCCGTTGGTCGTCAGCGGCACGTCACCGGCGTCGAGGGTGAGTTCGCGTCCGGCCGCCCTGACCCGCGCGGCGAGGGTGTCGAGTTCGGTCGACGGGTCGAGCACGTGCAGCAGCCGGTCGAGTTCGTCGAGCGCCCCGCGCCCGAGCTCCTCGATGTGGCCGAGCGCCTCCCCGCCGAACGAGGGCACCTGGCGGCCGACCCCGGCCTGCATGACCATCACGTTGACCGTGTGCCCGAGCGAGTCGTGCAGCTCCCGCGCCAGCCTCACCCGCTCCTCCATCAGCACGACCTTCCGCCGGTTCCGCGCCGCGATCCCCGCCGTGGTGGACAGGAACAGGCACATCACCACCCCGGCAAGATCAGTCGCCTCCGGTACGCAGTGGTCGAAGACCGCCCACCCCGCGACGGCGGCCAACGTCAGCAGCAGGCCCGGGAGCCACCGTTCGTCGAGCGAGTGGAAGGCGAACACCGCCACCCAGGCGGTCCACTGCACGAACACGACGGAGTACCCGGCCCCCGCGTTGACCGAGAGGACCACCCCTTCGAAGACCAGCACCGCCATCGGCGCCCTGGTCCGCCAGAGAAACCCCAGCGCCCCCGCGACGGGCAACGCGAACCCGAGCGCATCGGTCTCCCGATAGGGCGGCCCCGCCTCGACGAACAGCGTGACCACCACGGCTCCGACCAGCAGAGCGGAGGCGAGCAGCACGTCCGACCGGGTCGGCCGCGTGCTCGCCCCGAGCCGGGGCCGAGCCGCCGGCCGGTGGCTCCTGCGCTCCCTCACCCACGTCCTCATGCGCGGGCTCGGCCGGGCTCTTGGCCGGAGATCCCGGCGTGTCGTCGCATGGTGGCTGCGCCTTCGGGTCGGTGCCGCCCGCTTCCGGTGACGACGCGCGGGCGCCGGCAGCCCCTCCGGCGCCCGCGTGTCGTCGGCATGAGCGACATTTCCCGACTCATTCTCCGAGCGCTCCGGCTACGGCGCCTCCCTCCTGAGAGGGAGGTGGTCGCGGGTGTCTCGTCCTTAGCCTCTCGTCCGTGAAGATGACCGCGTACTGGTGGTTCCTGTTGACGGCGGTGGCCGTCGCCGTGTTCTTTCCGCTGCCCTATCTGCTCGATTCGCTGGAGAACCTTTCCGAGGACGCCCCGCTCTCCGCCAATTACGTCGCGCAGAACGCCGTCGTGCAGGGCGCTTTCTACGCGCACATCGTTTTCGGCGGCACCGCGCTCTTCCTGTCGCCGTTCCAGTTCGCGGCCCGGATCAGGAACCGCGTTCCCCGCGTGCACCGGGTCGTCGGCCGGATCGCCCTCGCGTCGATCCTGGTCGCGGGCGTTTCCGGGGCGGTCATCGCGCCGGTCAACGCGGCGGGGGCCATCGGGACGGCCGGATTCGGGACGCTGGCCGTGCTGTGGGTGGCATTCGCCGTCATGGCGTTCGCGGCCATTCGGAAAGGTGACGTCGAAAGGCACCGCCAGTGGGCCACGCGCGTGTTCGCGCTGACCTATGCGGCGGTCACTCTACGGTTGTGGCTGGTGGTGCTCATGCCGACTCTGGGGTCGTTCGAGGCGGCGTACAAGATAGTGCCTTTTCTCTGCTGGGTGCCCAACCTGATCGTGGCCGAATGGTTCGTCAGGAAATCCCGTAGACCGCGAGGAACAGCCGCAGTCTCGGCACATCCTGTTCGGTGAGGAGCCGGTCGAGCATGGCCATGACGGGCGCCCGGTCGCGCCCGGCCAGGCGCTTACGCAGCAGCGGCGGCACGGCGCGGGTCAGTTCGGTGAACGCGAGGGCGCGGATCTCGCCGTCGGCGCGCTCGGCGATGTCGAGGAGCCTGACCACGGCCTCGTCGTCCTCGGCGGGCGGCCGGACGCTGGTCCGCCAGGCCGCGATGGCGGAGATGCCCGCGGCGAGGGAGGAGATGAGGGCGCTCATCGAGGTCACCACCCCCGAACCGACCCCGAACGACGTCATCGTCTGCGAGGTCAGCGTGCCGAAGGAGAGGACTCCGGCGATGACGACGAGCCCGAGGATGAGATAAATCGTTAAGTTCGACCTCATTTGATCAGGTTATGATCCAGGACATGATCGTTGGAAAGGACGACACCACCCACATCTGGTGAGTGTCACGAAGCGGCGAGACGCCGCCGCCATCCGCGAAGAATGGCTCGCGATCGCCCTGTCGACCGAGCCCGCCGACCGCCCCGAAGCCGAAGCGGCCATCACCGGCCTCTACCGGCTGAACGGACTCCCCCCACCCAGGTTCCACTGGGTCGCCTCTCCGGCCGCCGCGATCGAGTTCCTCGATCCCCGAACGGCGCTGACGCGCCTGTTCCGCACGCGGTACCAGGAGATGCGGCGCGCCTTCGAGTCCGGCCTGGTGGTGAGCCGGGCCAGGAGGAACGAGGTCCACCGGCTGGTGGTCGATCCGATGCTCCGGAGCCGCCCACCTTCCAGGCTGGTCGTGTACGACCACGACCGCGAGTGGCCGGAGGTCCACGACCTGTCCTGGCTGTCCCGCTACGACTGCCTGCCATGGGTGCCCGGAGTCGACGGCCCCGATCTGTGGGAGCGGGTGGCCCGCGCCGGAGGCTGGTGGCTGCCCTACCGAGAGGTGTGCGTGGTGGCGGATCGGCCGCAGGTCGTCCACACCCAGCCGCGGTCCGGAGGCGACGCGGTGGTCCTCCACCGGGACGACGGACCGGCGGTCGTCTACCGCGACGGCCGGTCGGTCCACGCGTGGCGGGGCAGGCGCGTGCCCCGCTGGGTCATCGAGGAGCCGACGATCGGCCGCATCGGGAGCGAATCCGACCCCGAGGTCCGGCTGGCCGCGATCGAGCGGATGGGCTGGGCCGAGTACATCGACCGGTCGGGGGCGCGTCTCGTCGCGACCGCCCCCGATCCGGGGAACGACGCCGACCTGCGCCTCTACGACGTCATGGAGCGAAGAGTCCTGATCGTCGTCAACGGAACCGTCGAACGCGACGGTGACCGCCGCCGTTACGGCCTGCTCGTTCCCGCAGGCATCACCGACCCGGTCGAGGCCGCCGCCTGGACCTACGGCCTCACCGCCGACCTGTACGCCCAACTCGTGAGGAGGACATGATGATCACCCTGGATACCCTGACCACCCGGACCGGACGCACCTTCGACGACCATCTCGACCGCACCCTGACCATCCCCGTCCTCGCCGGGATGCAGGCACAAGGCGACCTCATCGTCATCCCCGGCGGCGCGCAGCCGGCAGGAGAGTGGGAGCAGGTGCCCGCAGAGGGCACGGTGCTCCTCGACGGCGTCCACCCGCACGTGCTGTTCGCCGAGCCCGGCACCTGCCGCGTCCAGGCACATCCGGCGGACCTCGCCCTGATCGAGGCGACCGCGCCCGTCTATCTGATGCATCCCGAGCACGGGGCGACCGGCCTCGCGCCCGGTGTCTACGTGGCCCGCCGCCAGCGCGAATGGCGGGAGAGCGCCTTCCAGGACGTCTGCGACTGATCGACGACTCCGGGCGAAGCGGCATGTCCGGTTCGCCCGGAGTTCTATCGTGTCCGGGTGCCCGACTTCCTCACCGAGACCCGCGCCGGATACGACGCCCTGGTCACCGAATACGTCCAGCTCTTCCCTGAGGTCACCGAGCCCGAGGCGGCCGCCCTGGCCCGCTTCGCCGAGGCGGTCCCGCCCGGCCCGGTGCTGGAGGCCGGGAGCGGCACCGGCCGGGTGACGGGCTGGCTGCACGCGAAGGGCCTGGACGTCTCGGGCGTCGAACTGTCGCCCGGAATGCTCGCCGTCGCCCGCGCGACCCATCCCGATATCGAGTTCGCCGAGGGCGACCTGCGCTCGCTCGGCCGGGCCGACAGTTCGCTGGCCGGGCTGGTCGCCTGGTATTCGCTCATCCACATCCCGCCGGACCTGCACCCCGGCGTCTTCGCCGAGTTCCACCGCGTGCTGCGGCCCGGCGGCCTGATCATCGTCGGATTCCAGGTCGGCGAGGAGATCGCGCGCGTGCGCGACATCGACTTCCACCGGCTCGACCCCGACCGCGTCGCCGCCCTGCTGAAGGAGGCGGGTTTCGAGCCGGTCGCCCGGGACGTCAGGGAGCCGGTCGGCACGGAGTCGACCCGGCAGGGCTGGCTGATGGCCAAGCGCTGATCGGTTAGTTGTCGGTGTTCAGGGTGATCCTGGTGGAGAAGGGCACCTGGCTGCCGCCCGCCGGCTCCTGCCGGGTGACGTAGCGCGACTCGTCGGCGCTCGTCACCCCGGTGCGGTCGAGCAGCCAGTAGCCCTCCCGCTGGAGGACGCCGACCGCCTCCGACCACTGCATGCCCGTCACGTCGGGCAGGGTCCCACCCTTCTTGACCAGCTGTTCCCTGGCCTCGGCGCGGTTCGCGTAGTACTCGTCCTGAGAGCCGATCAGGATGCTGCACCCGCCGCCCAGGATGAGGGTCGCCAGGACTAAGGCCATGATCACGGATGAGCGGTCACGCTCGCGGAGCGGCGGTGCAGTGTCGTTCATGGTGACAATCTGACGTTGTTAGGGACGGGCGGAAATACCTGTTATCGAATCGGCATTTGCCCGACGATGACAGTCGCGTCAAGCTCCTCCGAAGACGTGATCCGCGGCTCCAGCCCGGCCTTCAGCAGGGCTGTGCACGCGCTGGCCGCCTGCTCGTCGGAGGTCTCCACGAGCACCGATCCGCCCGGCGCCAGCCACTCGGGCGCCAGCCGGAACACCCGCCTGATCAGCTCGAGTCCGTCTTCGCCTCCGTCGAGGGCCACGAGAGGTTCGTGCAGGCGGGCCTCCGGCGGCAGGAAGTCGACCTCTTCGGTCGGTACATAAGGGGCGTTCGCCACCAATACGTCGATGCGCCCCCGCAGGAGGAGCGGGAGCGCCTGGTAGAGGTCGCCCTGGTGGACCGGCGCCCCCGGGAGGTTCCGCCGGGCACACGCGACGGCGGCGGGGTCGATGTCGGCGGCGTACAGGAGGATGCCGGGAACCTCGGCGGCGACGGCCGCGCCGACGGCACCGGTGCCGCAGCACAGGTCGACGACGACCGAACCCGGGCGGGCCAGCGCGACCGCCTCCCCGGCCAGGAACTCGGTGCGGCGGCGGGGCACGAACACCCCGGGATCGACGAGAACACGCAGGTCACGGAAGCGGGCCCAGCCCAGCACCTGTTCGAGGGGGAGCCCGGCCGCGCGCTGGCCGACCATGTGGCGCAGGTCGGCGGGGGAGTCGGCGGTGGCGAGGATCAGCCGCGCTTCGTCTTCGGCGAAGACGCAGCCCGCGGCGCGGAGTTCGGATACGACGGATGAGAGGAACACGAGACCTGCCTTCCTTGGCGGAACTGGGCGGGAATGGGTCTCACCTCCTCGTCGTAGGGCCTTGCGAAACGCCACCACTCTACCCCACACCCGGAAAACCGGTATGCGGGTTGAACGGTGATCTGTACCGTCTTTAATGTCGGTTCGCGGATGGCGCGGGTCGAAGACAATCGGTTATCGATTTCGGATCGAGAGGTCGTGGGTTCGAATCCCGCCCGGGGTGCCACATGCCCCGGTAGCTCAGCGGTCAGAGCACTTAACCCCGGTTGACATGCCATATCCGCGCCATCCTCGAACGGCACCAGGACGGGTCGAAGCAGGTCGGTTATCCCAAGACAGCCGATGCGGGTTCGAATCCCGCACCCTCGCCTAATTGAGGGTTAGTTCAAATGGAAGAGCAGCTGTAAACGCGGCCAGCGTCCCCACATCCGTCCACTCTCGTCCCGGAGGAATTGTCGTGAAGAACATCCGTGACCCTCTCGCCGACTACGGCCCCGGCAAGGTGCGCAACGCGGCCGGTGGCGTCGTATTCGAGAAGGACCTGTGGCAGCGGGTTGAGGACTTCCTCATTCTCGGTACGTCCGGCGGCACCTACTACGTCGACGCCGGCAAGCTGACCGAGATCAACGTCGGCGTCGTCTACAAGGCGCTGCGCGCCGACGGCCCGCGCGTGGTCGAGATGCTCACCGAGATCTCCACCGCCCGGCCGCCCCGCGCGCCCAAGAACGCGCCCGCCCTGTTCGCCCTCGCCGCCGCCTACGCGCGCGGTGACGAGGCGACCCGCCGGGCCGCCAAGTCGGCGCTGCCCAAGGTCGCCCGGACGACCGACCACCTCGCGACCTTCTTCGGCTACTACAAGAACCTCGGCGGCAAGCGGACCGCGCAGGGCACCAGCCCGGTCATGGGCCGCTCGCTGCGGACCGCCCTCGGCTCGTGGTTCCTGGAGGGCGACGCCGACGACGTCGCGTTCAAGGTCTGCAAGGCGGGCCAGCGCAAGACGCCGTCGGGTGAGGCGTTCGCGCTGCGCGACGTGCTGCGGATGGCCCACCCCTCGGGCGACACCGAGCAGCGCAAGGTGCTGTTCGGCTGGATCGCCGGCAACGTCGGCGACGACGTGGCCCGGCAGGCGCTGCCCTCGGTCGACCGTTTCCTCACCGCGAAGGCGGTGACCACGGTCGAGGAGGCGACCCGCCTCGACGTGCCGTGGGAGTTCCTGCCCGACGCGATGCTGACCGAGCCCAAGGTCTGGGACCACCTCGTCGACACCATCGGCATGACCGCGCTGCTGCGCAACCTCGCCCGGATGACCCGCATCGGCACGCTCGTGCCGCTGGGCGACGCGACGCGGCGGACGGTCGCCCGGCTCACCGCGTTCCACCAGCTCCGCAAGGCCCGCATCCACCCGCTGGACGTCTGGCTCGCGATGCGCGTCTACGGTTCCGGCCAGGGCCGTAACGGCGCGACGTGGAAGCCGGTTCCGGCGATCATGGACGCGCTGGAGGAGGCGTACGAGAAGTCGTTCGGCGCGGTGAAGCCCACGGGCAAGCGGCTGCTGCTGGCGGTCGACTCGTCCGGCTCGATGGCCTACCAGCAGTGCGTGGTCGGCGGCTCGCCCGTCGGCACGCCCTACGAGGTCGGCTCGGCCATGGCGGTCATGCTGGCGCGCATCGAGAAGGGCAACGTCCACGCCATCGAGGTCGACACCCGGGTGCACGACTCGAAGGTGAGCGCCCGGACCAACCTGCGCGACATCGCCAAGTGGCGGCCGTCGGGCGGCGGCACCGACCTGTCGCTGCCGTTCAAGTACCTGCTCGACGAGCGCATGCGCGTCGACGGCGTCGTCGTCTTCACCGACAACGAGACGTGGGCGGGCCGGGGCGCGCCGGTCGACATGCTGGCCCGCTATCGCAAGACGATCGGCCGGGACACCCGGGTGGTCGTGGCGGCGATGACGGCGGCCGGTTACTCGATCGCCGACCACAACGACCCGGACGCGCTCAACGTCGCCGGCCTCGACGCGTCGCTGCCGCTGATCGTGAACGGCTTCATCCGCTAACGGGCCTGCTGGAACGCCTTTCCGGCCCGGGTGGCGACGCCGTCCTCGGTGAACAGCCCGCTGTTCGGTTCGGCCTCCTTGGCGGGGAGGCCGAACCACGCGTACCGCTGCACGTAGGGCAGGGACGCGAGCATCTTCGACGATGCGGCGAGGAAGGCGGCCTGCTCGGCGTCGGAGGCGTACTTCGAACCGTTCGAGAAGTCGATCAGGGCGTATTCGGTCAGCCAGATCGGCTTCCTGTAGCGCTGGTAGACGTTCTGGAGATAGCTCTTGAGCTGCTGCGTCGCGGCGGCGGCGCGGAAGTCGCCGCCGTACCAGTGCAGGGTGATGAAGTCGACCCGGTAGCCGTTCTTCTTGGCGCCCTTCATGAACCGGTCGAGCCAGCCGCCCGGCGTGTCACCGCCGAACGCGACGCCGGGGGAGCCGAGGATCTTGCCGGCCTTCTGGAGCTGCGGCCAGAGCTCCAGCGCGCGCTCGACGGTCATGTTCGCCTGCCCGGCCAGGTCGGGCTCGTTGAAGCTCAGCAGGTAGGGGCCCGCCTGCTTCGCCTCGGCAAGCGCCTGCGGCGTGACACTGTCGGCGCCCCAGATCATCGGGACGAACTCCACATTCCTGGGTGTCTGTACGCCGTTCTGGTGCGACGCCCAGGTGTAGTACCACCGCGCCCCCGACTTCGCGAGGGAGGTGCTGACCCCGTTCATCGGCCAGACCCCGACGCCCTTCTTGACGGAGGGGGCGGCGAGTGGTGGCGGCTGCACCGTCTTGGACGGTTTCGGCGAGGGCTTCGGTGACGGTTTCGGCGACGGCTTCTTCGAAGGGGAGGGCTTCGCCACCGGCGTCTCGCTGACCACCACGCTCGGCGATGGCGGCGCGACGGCGACGAGAGGCGGCGGTTCGTCGGTCGTCCAGGGCTGGAGCACGAACGCGCCCGAGGCCACCGCCGCCACCCCGGCCGCAGCGGTCAGGGGGATCCAGACGCTCTTGGCCGCCACGGCCGTCGTCTTGATCGCCACCGGCGCGAGCAGCTTCGTCAGCACGAACCCGGCCGGTACGGCCACCAGCGGCAACCCGAGGAGCAGCCGTTCGAGGGGGACCATGCCCTGGGTACGGCGCCCGCAGTTCGCGCATCCCCTGATGTGCCGGGCGAACCGCTTGCGCCACAGCGGCGACGGCACCCCGTCCCAGCCCAGGAACATGCCCCTGAGCTCGCCACACTGCGCGGGCGCGTTCAGGCAGCGCACGACGCTCTGCGCGACCTCGATCTGCTCTTTCATCCGCTGCACCCGCACGGCCGCGTGCTTGGCCGAGATGCCCAGCGACGACGCCAGGTCGGCCCGCCCGAGCTCCCCGGTCTCCTCCAGCCACCACAGCGACAGCAGCGCCCGGTCGTCGGGATCGAGCCAGCGGGTCGCCTCGGCGACCTCGCGCCGCTGGTCGGTCAGGCCGAGCTGGAGGATGGTCACCCCGGCGAAGTCGGAGGCCGGGTCGGCCACCTCGGTCGCGGTGTCGAGGTCGGTCCTGCGGTGCTGCGCGGTGCGCTTCTCGGCCTCGTGGTCGCGGACCTGCCGGACCGCGATCGCCACCAGCCATGATCGGTAGGCGTCGAGGTCGCGCAGCCCCGGCAGGCCGCGGACCATCCGGATCAGGGTCTCCTGGACCACGTCGTCGGTGTCGTTGTGGCCGTTCAGGGCCCTGCCGACGATGTTGTAGACGAGCGGCAGGGAGTCGGCGACCAGGCGGTCGAGGGCAGCCTGGTCTCCGTCGCGTGCCGCCGCGACCATCGTCGTATCGGGCCCGCTCCTCGCTGGCATGCTGCATCCCCTTCTGAGGGCCGTGCTTCGGAGACCCCGCCGTGGGGCCGGGGACAACGAAATCTACTGAACCTTTTTTGGTGATTTTTGTTGTTCTGCCGTGACCTGCGGGTCTCCGGTTACAGGAGGGGCGCGCCCGCGTCCCCACGATCCCCCATAGACGCCCCACATGGGCACGAATCGCCACAAAAAGGTCCTCACAGCTCACGAGAAGGGACGTTGAAGTGCGACTGACGTCTGGCGCACCCTGGGTTGTCGCGCTCGCGGCCCTTCTGGTGACCGGCTGCACCGCCCCGCGAATCGAAGGTCCTGCCGCGGCGGCGGTGCAGCCCGCAACAACGGCTACGGCAGCCGTGTTCAACCCCACGGACATGGCCTGGATCCAGCTGGAGATCCCCATGACCGAGTCGGTGCTGGCACTGACGGACCTGGCGCCTGAACGCACAGCGAATCCGTCAGTGCTGGCCCTGGCTTCTCAGGTGGCGGCCGAACAGCAGCAGCAACTTGTGGGACTAAAGGGTTTGTTGAGTAAAGCGGGGCTTCCGTCGACAAACGTCCACGAGGGTCACGACATGCCCGGTATGGTGACGAAAAGCGATCTATTAATAGCGCAAGGCCTGAACGACGGGCCGTTCGACACGCTATTTCGGAAACACCTAAAGGACTTTTTGACCCAGTCCCTTTTGGTAGCGAAAGGCGAACAGACATCCGGCGCGAACGAGGCGACGAAACAGCTCGCCGCGAGCCTGTCGGCCGCCCGTTCGACGACCCTGGCCGACCTGAAATGACGACGTATTGGGAGTCGCTCCTCAAACCACCAACAGACGCCAATTGGGAGTCCCTCCTCGACGAAGACGGCCCCGCCACGGGCACCCTTCTCCCCGTGCCGCCACCCCCGGCCCCGCGAGCCGCCGCGTCGACTCCCGCCCTGTCCGGCCCCTCGACCGGCACGCTGCTCGCGATTTCCTCGCTCCCGGACATGGGGGCGACTCCCCCCATTCCGTCGTCCCCCGAGGCGGGCGAGTTGATTTCCCCTCCATCAACCTCCGCGGGCAGACGCCCCGGACGTCGTGCCGCTGCGCCGGCACCACACTTCCGCACCAGCACGTGGGTGGCGGGCGCCATGTGGACCGGCGCCCTCCTGGCCACCGCCGACTGCTGGCTCGACCTGCCGTCAGTGGCCTCCACCGCCGACGGCCTGGCCTGGCTGGGCCGCCTGACCGGCCTGCTCGCCGGCTACGGCGCCGCGATCCTGGTCGCCCTCATGGCCCGCGTCCCCTTCCTGGACCGCACCATCGGCGCCGACCGCCTGTCCCGCTGGCACGCTCTGGGCGGCCGGGGCATCCTGGCCCTGTCGGTCGCCCACATGGTCTTCGCCATGACCGCCCATGTGCTGAGGTCCAGCGCGTGGGAGGGCACGTTCGGTCTCGTCCTGTACGGCCCCGGCATCCTTGAGGCGACCGTCTCCCTGGCGCTGCTGCTGGCAGTGGGCCTGATCTCGGCGCGGGCGATCCGTTCCAAGATGTCGTACGAGGCCTGGCACTACGCCCACTTCCTCACCTACCTGGCCATCTACCTGGGCTTCGCCCACCAGCTCACCGGCCCGTCGTTCGGCGGCCTGGCCTCCTGGGCCTGGCGGGCTCTCTACATCGGCGTGGCCGTGCTCCTGATCTGGAACCGCTTCGCCGTCCCGGTGATCCGCTCGCGCAGACACGACCTGAGGGTGGCCGGGATCCGGCGCGAATCGGCCGACGTGGTCTCGGTCTACATCGCCGGCGACGACCTGGACAGGCTCAAGGCGGAGCCGGGCCAGTTCTTCCGCTGGCGCTTCCTGACCAAGGGCATGTGGTGGGCGGCGAATCCCTATTCGCTGTCGGCCGTCCCCAACAGCCGCCACCTGCGCATCACCGTGAAGGCGGCCGGCACCCACAGCCGCGCCCTCTTCTCCCTGACCTCCGGAATCCGAGTCTGGGCCGAGGGCCCCTACGGCGCCCTGACCGCCGCCCGCAGCCGCTCGAACAAGATCCTCCTGATCGCGGGCGGCGTGGGCATCAGCCCGCTCAGGGCCCTGTTCGAGTCGATGCCCGGACAACTGAGCCTGCTCTATCTGGCCCGCACGATCGAAGACCTGGTCCTGCGAGCCGAACTCGACGCCATCGCCCGCGCGAGGGGCGCCCGAGTCCACTACACGATGAACGAGGACCTGACGGTCCCTCTCACGGGGCGTTCGTTGTCACGCGCCATTCCCGATTTGGCCGAATATGACGTGTTTGTCTGTGGTCCGCGAGGCATGACCCAGAAGGCCCTCAACGCGTTGAGGCGGGCAGGCGTCCCCAAGCAGCAGATCCACTTGGAGAACTTCGACTTCTGAACTACTTGGTCTGAACTACTTGGCGTCGAACTCGCCCCGGCGAACCCCGGCCAGGAAATCGCGCCATTCGTCCCAGGTGAAATCGAGAACCGCGCTTTCGCCGCCGTGCTTACCGTCACGCACCCGGACGGCGTCGTCGGCGAAGGCCACCTCGACGCATCCACCGTTGTTGCACGCCCGTCGCCAGACGTCTTCGTCGGTGGACTCGCGGCTCATGACGGTTGCTCCCTGAAGATCGACTGCTAAGTGCTCGCACGGTACCACGGGGGCCGAGGGAGTGTAGCCGCCGTTGGCAGATTTGTCGTCTATCCGTGAAGGTACATTTACAACCTGCTCTGGAGGCCCACTGTAGTTTCCCGCCTTGACGGCGCCGGTGAACAGGATCCAGTCGTCGGTGGGGAAAACGAGAATCGCCGGTTGCCGCCGTTCGGTGGAACCCAGACTAACGCTCCGGCCTGAGATGGCGGCCCGAACGCAGGACCCGCCGTTACATTCGCTGGAAATGCGCCAATCGAGGTTCATGCGCTTCTCCTTGATCGCTATCAGGTGCCGGACCCCGCCGCCTCCGAATGCTGAAACGCGGCTTTTATTCCCTTTAATAGAGTGATTGAAGCGCCGGGTGAGAGTGCCGTCTCCTTCAGTCTCTGAACGGTCTCGAGGTATACGGCGACTTCCGAGGGCTTCTCGGTGTATTCCACCGTGCCGACGGATTCCAGATAGACGATCGACGCGTCGGGCTCGGGGAGCTGAAAGAGAACGAAGGGGCTGTCCATGCCGGTGTAGGCACCCATGGTGAACGGCATGATCTGCAGGCTGATCCGGCCTGATTCGGTGATCTCGACGAGATGGTCGATCTGGCCGCACATCGTCTTGGGTCCGCCGATGTGCCGCCACAGCGCGCCTTCGTCGAGAAAGGACCGGAAGTCCAGTGGAGGGTCGTCGCGCAGCAGGCGCTGCCGGTGGAGCCGGGCCTTGATCCGGCGTTCGACGGCCGATGCGGAGAGCGTCGGCACGATGCCCCGGATGAGGGCCCGCGCATAGTCCTCCGTCTGCAGCAGACCGGGGACATAGGAGATCTCGACCTCGGTGATCGCCGTCGCGGCGGCCTCGAGGTCCATGTACGTGTAGACGGCGTCGTCCCCGATGTCGCCGAATTCCTGGCGTAGCACCTGCTGCCGTGAATCACGGGCCATGGAGATCAGCTCGGCGATGAACAGGACGTCGGTCACGCCGTAGATGGCGCAGAGATCCTGGACGTCCCGCACGCTCGCGCCGCGTTGCCCCGTCTCCAACCGGCTGATCTTGGCCGTACTGGAATGCAGCAGCGCCGCGACGGTCTCCAGCGTCATCCGGGACTGCTGGCGGAGGCTTTTCAGCCGGGAGGCGAGTTGACGTCTGCGGATGGTCAGGTTGGTCCCGCTCATGGCACGCCCCGATGGTCGAATTCCTGTGCCGAGGCTCTGCAGGGTCAAGTGGTAATTACCACTTAGGGTCGCCTAGGTATGTTTCCGGTCGAATGGCGTTATAAACGGATTGGGAACGCTACCGGAGGGGTGTGAACTGGGGCCATCTCTGACCTAAATAAAGCAGGGCCCGATGTTGGCGCATCGGGCCCCGGAGTTGAAGACCGCCGCTCAGTGCTCAACAAAGGACGATCCACCATGCAGATTAACCCAAGAGGTGGGGAATTGTCGCCCCCACGTGGCTTATTGGACCGAATCACCGGCCTCATCAAACGTCTCAGTGACAACCTCTATGCAGAACCCGACGCTTTCGCCTTCGTCGTCGGCTGGGAGATCGAACGGAAGTGGAATCGCCGGACATACCGGGATCCACGTTTCAACGAACTTCGGGCGAACAGGTCGGCCGCCTCTCCGGGGAGCCGGAGATGACCAGGCAACTCGTACGTGCCCTGGAAAGCAGGGTGGCGCCACCGAACCCCTTCGTGGTGGTCTGGCGCTGGCGTTACGAAGCGGCTCTCCTCATCGGGGGGCCGTTTCTCGTCTCGTGGGCCGGCTGGCAGGTCGCGATCAGCGTGGCCGGGCTCCTCGCCGGTCTCGTGTCCGCGTCACCGTTCGCGCGCAGGCTCGCCCTGGCCCGGATCCGGTGTGTCGTCACGCCGCACCGGATCCGCACCGCCTGTGCCGAAGCCCTCATCGTCACCCGGAAGGGCAGGTTGCCGGTCGTCCTCTGGATCCGGCCGACCAGCACGGGGGAGCGGGTGTGGATCTACTGCCGGGCCGGGATCACCGTGGCCGACTTCGTGGAGACCGCGCCGCTCATCGCCTCGGCCTGCTGGGCCCGGGAGGTGAGAGTCACGGAGTCACCCCGCCGACCGGCGGTCGTTCACGTGGATGTCATCCGATGACTTGCGTTGTCAAGAATCCTGAGAGATCCTTTCTCTTAGGAAGGTTTCTTTATAGAAAGCTTAAGTCCGCGGCCGTCACCCCGCGTTCCCAAGCTGATCTTCCGTCATGGGCTCCGGCTCTCCTCATGAGGTGGCCGGAGTTCGCGTATCCGCTCCACGGAGCTCCACGGAGGAGAGCCAGGTGTTACGTAACAAGGTGGCTGCAGCCGCCGCCGGTCTGATGGCCGGCTCGCTGCTCGTGATCCTGCCGTCCGCGCCCGCCAGCGCCCACGGCACCATGTCGAACCCCCCGAGCCGGGTCTACCAGTGCAAGAACGAGGGGCCCGAGTCGCCCGACTCGGCCGCCTGTGCCGCCGCCGTCGCCGCGGGGGGCACCCAGGCCTTCTATGACTGGAACGAGGTCTCCCTGCTCGAAGCGGGTGGCCGTCACCGGGAGATCATTCCCGACGGGAAGCTGTGCAGCGCGGGGCGGGACAAGTACCGGGGGCTCGACCTCCAGCGCACCGACTGGCCGGCCACGCCGTTCTCGGCGGGGCCGCGGACCATCACCTACCACGCGACCGCGCCCCACTCCAACAGCAACTTCGAGTTCTACATCACCCGTGAGGGCTGGAACCCGTCGCAGCCGCTGCGCTGGTCGGATCTGGTGCACATCCAGACGTTCAACAACTTCAACCCGACCACGTTCACCAACTGGACGATCAACATCCCGCAGCGGACCGGCCGCCACATCCTCTTCTCGATCTGGCAGCGCGTGGTGGGCTCGAACGAGGCCTTCTACACCTGCTCCGACGTGGCCTTCTCCGGCGGCACCAACCCCACTCCGACGCCGACGCCCACCCCCACGGTGACGCCGACGCGGACGCCGACCCCCACGCCCACCCCGACCGTGACGCCGACGCAGAACCCCGGCGGCACCTGGGCGCCCGGCGTCGCCTACCAGACCGGTGCGCGGGTGACCTACGGCGGTGTCACCTACCAGTGCCGCCAGCCGCACACCTCGCTCGTCGGCTGGGAGCCCCCGAACGTGCCCGCCCTGTGGCTGCGCGTCTGATCTCGTGAGTGAACGCGGGCCGCGTCCGACGGGCGCGGCCCGCCGTCGAAGGAGGCGGGCATGCGACGGCTGCTCATCGTTCTCTTCCTCGCCTGTACGGCCTGCGCCGGCGTACAGGAGGAAGCCCCGGTCAACGCGGCCGACGTGATGTTCCTGCAGATGATGGTCGAGCACAACAAACAGGGCCACGAGCTGGCCAGGCTCGCCGAGAACCGCGACCTGCCCGTGAAGGTCGAGCAGCTCGCGTCGGCGATGCGGGTCACCCAGGAGACCGAGACGAGCACGATGACCACGTGGCTCATGCAGTGGGAGCAGCCCCTCACCCTCGACCAGGACGCCCACCACGCCCACGGCGGCACCTCGATCGACGCCAAGAAGGATCTGGCCCGCCTGAAGAAGGCGAAGGACGCCGACTTCGTCCACGAACTCCTCAACGCCCTCATCGCGCACCAGGACGACGCCATCCAGTTCGCCCGGTACGAGAAGGGCAGCGGGTCCAACCCCGGAGCGCTCGACCTGGCCAAGCAGATCGACGTCGCCCGGTCGGCGCAGATCACGTACATGCTGGACCTGCTTGACTCGTAGGCATGCCGGAACTCCAGTTACTGCGGGCCGACCACGCGGGCCCGCTCCTGACCTTCGAGACCGACAACCGCGCCTTCTTCTCGCGCACCGTGCCCGACCGGCGCGACGCCTACTTCGCCAATTTCGCCGCCAACCACCGCGACCTCCTGAGGGAACAGGAGGCGGGCACGATCCGCTTCCACGTCCTGGTGGGCGGCGACGGTGAGATCCTGGGCCGGTTCAACCTGTTCGACCTCGACGGCGGCACCGCCGAACTGGGCTTCCGGGTGGCCGAGAAGGCGACCCGCAGGGGAGTGGCCTCGGCGGCGGTCCGGGAGCTCTGCGACCTGGCGAAGGGCTACGGGCTGCGCGGTCTGCGAGCCCGCGCCGATGTCGGCAACACCGGTTCCCGCCGCGTGCTGCGGCGCAACGGGTTCGTCCCGACCGGCGAGACCACCTTCTGGCGCGACCTCCACGACGAGTTCCTGATCGGCGGGGAACTGCGCGTCCGCCGCCTCGGCTTCGGCGCCATGCACCTGTCACCCGGCGACGGCGACGTGGTCAGACGCGCGGTCGACCTCGGCGTCACGCTGATCGACACCGCGTACCTCTACGGCTGGGGCGCCAACGAGGAACTGCTGGCCGGCACGTTGTGGCCGTACAGAGAAGAACTGCTCGTGACCACCAAGGTCGGCGTGGCTCAGCCCGGTCAGTTGGACGGACGACCGGAGGTCCTGCGCACCCAGGTGGACGCCGCCCTGAAGCGCCTGCGCATGGACAGGCTCGACCTGCTCCAGCTCCACCGGATCGACCCCGACGTGCCCCTCGCCGACCAGGTCGGCACGCTCGCCGAACTGAAACACCAGGGCAAGATCGGCCACATCGGGCTCTCCGAGGTCACCGTCGACCAGCTCGCCGAGGCGCGCGGGATCGTCGAGGTGGCGAGCGTCCAGAACCGCTACAACCTGCTCGACCGCGAGCACGAACCGGTCCTGGACGCCTGCGAGAAGGCCGGAATCGCCTTCCTGCCCTGGCGTCCGGTGCTGCGGGGGGTCACCGACCCCGCGGTCGCCGAGGTCGCGGCCGACATCGGCGCGACCCCGGCCCAGACGAGCCTCGCCTGGCTGCTGGCCCGCTCCCCGGTCATGCTCCCCATCCCCGGTACGTCCAAGATCGCGCACCTGGAGGAGAACGTCGCCGCCGGGGCGATCCGGCTCAGCCGCAACCAGCTCGAAAAGCTAACGTGATACGCCGATCCCGCCCGGTGTCGTGGCGCCGAAGCGTTCGATGTCCTTGGCCAGGTTCAGCGGCTTGATCGACGCCTTCCCCGTGGCGATCTCGGCGGTGATCAGGTCGGCGGGGACCAGCCACGACACCTCGAACTCCAGGCCGTCGGGGTCCTTGGCGTAGAGGGCCTTGGTCGTCGAGTGGTCGGAGGCCCCGGCCAGCGCGCCGAGTTCGCTCAGCCTGATCTGGATGCGCTCCAGTTCGGCCAGCGTGTCGACCTCCCACGCCAGGTGGTAGAGCCCGACCGCGCCACGCCCGGCCGTCGTGGGCCCCGCGTCGGCCCCGACCTCGAACAGGCCCAGGTCGTGGTCGTTCGACGAGCCCTCGGCCTGGAGGAAGGCGGCACCGGGGAACCCCATGACCACTCGGAAGCCGAGGGCCTTCTCGTAGAAGTCGACGCTGCGTGCGACGTCGCGGACGTACAGCACGGCGTGGTTGAGTCGCTGAACCGGCATGACTCCAGCAGCAACCGGGGATCTCGGCTTGTTCCCGCGAAACTGTCGGTGCCAGGTCCTAAGGTGGTCGGCGGCCATCTCGAAGGGGGACGTGAAGGATGATCGTCGACCGCGTGGCGCGGGAGCGCGCGGAGAATCACATGCTGTTCCAGGCCGTCCACGAGGTCGCGCTGCACCATGCCGGTGGCGCGCTCGAAGACGTGTTCGCGGCCTTGCAGGCAGCGCTGCCGCCATCGCCGAGACTGTCCGGCGACGAGGTGCGTCGCATCGCCGAGCAGATCAGCGTGGGCCGCGATCCGTCGGGTCTGTGAGCCGCCCGATCGTCTCAGGCCGGTGAGTCGTCCGGCCGGCGCGGGTCCCTGCGGTCGGTGAGGCGTTCCGACAGCGCGGCCGGGTCGGTGACGACGGTTTCCAGCACCTGACCCGCCGCGCCGAGCGCCGCCGCCTCCGAGCCCAGCCGGGAGACCTCGACCGGCGGGGCGGTGGCGCGCATCTGGGCCAGGCGTCCGCCGATCGTCTCGGCGACGACCCCGCCGATCCACGGGAACAGCGGCGCGTAGATCCCGCCGAGCACGATCGTGTGCGGGTCGACCAGGTTGATCGCCGACGACAGCGCCACGCCGAGCGCCCAGCCCGCCTTCTCGCAGGCCGCCTTCGTGGTGGGGTCGCCGTGTTCGAGGTGGGCGACGATCGCGTCGATCCCGTGGGCGAAGGGGCTCCGGTCGGAGACCGCGTCGAGGAAGGCGTCCTGGCCCGCATACTGCTCCAGGCATCCCCGGGCGCCGCAGCGGCATTCGGGGCCCTCCGGGGTGACGACCACGTGGCCGAGCTCGCCCGCGAAGCCACGCGAACCGCGGAACAGGGCGCCGTTCACGACGAGCCCGGCGCCGATGCCGATCTCGCCCGAGACGTAGAGGAAGTCGGCGCGTCCGGCGCCGAACCACAGCTCGCCGAGGGCGGCCAGGTTCGCCTCGTTCTCCACGCGCAGCGGCACGCCCAGATCCAGCGCCGTTCCGACGGGCACGTTCCGCCAGCCGAGGTTGGGGGCGTTGTGGATCTCGCCCGACTCGACGTCGACCGGGCCGGGCACGGCCAGACCGGCGCCGACGACCAGCAGGCCGGTCCCTTCGGCCTGGGCGAGGGCCGACAGGGCCAGGCGCCGGAGGTCGCCGATGACGTCCATCGGCTTTGACAAGCGGTTGTCGACCGCCTGGGTGAGGCGCAGCCTGACGCGGCGGGTGAGGTCGACCACCCTCACCGACAGATAGTCGACGTTGATCTCCAGGCCGATGGCCGCCACCCGGTCTCCGCTGACCCGGACCTCGACCCCCGGACGGCCGCGTTCGCCGGCCCTTATGGCGCCGGTCTCCACCACCAGCCCGGCGTCGAGCAGGTCCGCCACCAGCTTGGATACGGTGGTCTTGGTCAGACCGGTCACCTCGGCCAGCGACGCCCGCGTGAGCGATCCGTGCGATCGGACCTCTCGCAGGACGAGCGCGAGGTTGCGCGCCCGCATCGCGTCGTGCCGTACGGCCTGCGCCATTCGCACCTCCTGACAGTCGGTCCAGAAATCTGGACGAAATCCTAGACACGCCTACTTGACCGGCACGAGTCCCCGTTCCATATTTAGTCCACAACGTAGACTAATTCGGAGGCGCCCCATGTACACCCCCACTCCCGAGGACAAGTTCACATTCGGGCTGTGGACTGTCGGCTGGCAGGCGCGCGACCAGTTCGGCGACGCCACCCGGGCTCCGCTCGACCCGGTCGAGACCGTGCACAAGCTGGCCGAGCTCGGTGCATATGGCGTGACCTTCCACGACGACGACCTGCTCGCCGTGGAGCCCGACCGCGACAAGGCGATCGAGAACTTCAAGAAGGCCCTGGCCGACACCGGCCTCAAGGTCCCGATGGCCACCACCAACCTGTTCACCCACCCGGTGTTCAAGGACGGCGGCTTCACCAGCAACAACCGCGAGGTCCGCCGCTACGCCATCCGCAAGGTCATCAAGAACCTCGACCTGGCGGCCGAGCTGGGCGCCAAGACCTACGTCTGCTGGGGCGGCCGCGAGGGCGCCGAGTCGGACGCCGCGAAGGACATCCGCGCCGCGCTCTCCCGTTACAAGGAGGCCATGGACATCCTGAGCCAGTACGTCATCGACAAGGGCTACGACATCCGCTTCGCGATCGAGCCCAAGCCGAACGAGCCCCGGGGCGACATCCTGCTCCCGACCGTGGGTCACGCGCTGGCGTTCATCAACGAGCTCGAGCACCCCGAGATGGTCGGCCTCAACCCCGAGACCGGTCACGAGCAGATGGCGGGCCTGAACTACTACCACGCGATCTCCCAGGCGATGTGGCACGGCAAGCTGTTCCACCTCGACCTCAACGGCCAGCGTGGCATCAAGTACGACCAGGACCTCATCTTCGGGCACGGCGACGTCCAGAACGCCTTCTTCCTGGTCGACCTGCTGGAGCACGGCGGCTACGAGGGCCCCCGCCACTTCGACTACAAGCCGGTCCGCACCGACGACAAGGAAGACGCCTGGGAGTCGCTCGCGGCGAACATGCGCACCTACCTGATCCTCAAGGAGAAGGCCAAGGCCTACCGGGCCGACCCCGAGGTCCAGGCCGCGCTGGCCGCCAGCAAGGTCGACGAGCTGGGCGCCCGTACCCTGGCCGAGGGCGAAACCCTCCAGGACCTGCTGAACGACGAGTTCGACCTCGACGGCGTGGCCGAGCGCGGCTACCACTTCACCAAGCTGTCGCAGCTCGCCCTCGAGCACCTGTTCGGCGTGCGGTAATGACGCTCGTCGCGGGGGTCGACTCGTCGACCCAGAGTTGCAAGGTCGTGGTGCGCGACGCCGAGACCGGCGCGCTGGTCCGGGAAGGCCGGGCCAAGCACCCCGAGGGCACCGAGGTCCACCCGAGCCACTGGTGGACGGCGCTCCAGGAGGCCATCGCCCAGGCGGGCGGCCTCGACGACGTCGCCGCGGTGTCGGTCGGCGGTCAGCAGCACGGCATGGTCTGCCTCGACGAGGCGGGCGAGGTCGTGCGCCCGGCGCTGCTGTGGAACGACACCCGATCCGCCCAGGCGGCCCGCGACCTGATCGCGGAGCTGGGCGGCCCGGAGAAGTGGGCGGAGGCGGTGGGCAGCGTGCCCGTCGCGTCGTTCACCGTCACCAAGCTGCGCTGGCTGGCCCAGCACGAGCCGGAGAACGCCGCGCGCACCGCGTCGGTCTGCCTCCCGCACGACTGGCTGACCTGGAAGCTCGCCGGCACCCCCGCGACCGTCACCACCGACCGCGGGGAGGCCTCCGGCACCGGCTACTGGTCTCCGGCCACCGGCGCCTACCGCCTCGACCTGCTGAAGCTGGCCCTCGGCCACGTTCCGCAGGTCGCCACCGTCCTCGGCCCGCGCGAGCAGGCCGGGACGCACAACCAGGCCCTGCTGGCGCCGGGCACCGGCGACAACATGGCCGCCGCCCTCGGTGTCGGCGCCCGTCCGGGTGACGTCATCGTCTCCATCGGGACGTCCGGCACGGCCTTCGCCGTCGCCGAGCACCCGTCGGCGGACGCGTCCGGAGGTGTCGCCGGGTTCGCCGACGCCACCGGGCGGTTCCTGCCGCTGGTCGCCACGATGAACGCCGCCCGCACGCTCGACGCGGTCGGCAGGGTGGTCGGCGCGGGTCCGGCCGAGCTCAGCGATCTGGCCCTGGGGGCGCCTCCCGGTGCCGACGGCCTGACGCTCGTGCCGTACCTGGAAGGGGAGCGCACCCCGAACCGGCCCGACGCGACCGGCTCGTTCCACGGGCTGCGGCTGGCCAACGCGACGCCGGGGCACTTCGCCCGCGCGGCCGTCGAGGGCATGCTGTGCGGCCTCGCGGACGCGCTCGACGCGCTCGGCCTGGCACCCAACCGGGTGCTGCTGATCGGCGGCGGCGCGCGCTCGGAGGCCGTGCGCACCATCGCCCCCAGCGTGTTCGGCGTGCCGGTGCACGTGCCCCCGCCCGGGGAGTACGTCGCCGACGGCGCCGCCCGCCAGGCCGCCTGGCTGCTCTCGGGCACCGAGGAGGCACCCGAGTGGGCCGCCGGAGAGGTCACCGTCTACGAGGGTGACCCCATCCCCGGCCTGCGCGAGCGCTACAAGGAAGCCGCGAAGTGACCCGCCGGGGGTGGGGGAAACCCCACCCCCGGACCTGCGGCGACCCTGATCTCCCCTAGGGGGTATCCATCAGGGGCGAATAGGGTCTTAACCGGATGCATATCCGGCGGTCAAAGAGGCACTCTCGAAGTATGGTCAAGAGGCTCTTTCCCGCTCTCGCGGTCGCCGGTCTGGTGCTCGCGATGGCCGCCGTTGTGGCCGGTCAGCTTGATCCCACCCCTCACCTCGACCCGGTCGCGCTGTCGATCAGCGAGTACGCCGCCCAAGAGCGCGGCGTGCTGACCGAGTTCACCTTCGCCATGCTGGGCCTGGCCTCGCTGGTGCTGCTCGCCGGCCTCAAGGCCGCCTCGGCGCCGATCGACGGCTGGCCGGAGCGGCTGCTCCTCCTGTGGTCCCTCACCCTGCTCGCGATCGCGGTGCTTCCGTGGGCGCGCGTGCAGGACTATCTCCTGGCGGTGGCGTTCCTGGCGCTGCCCGCCGCCACCGCGCAGCTCGCGGGCCGGTTCGGCGACCACGAAGAGTGGCGCCCGGCCGCCCGGACGCTCGAATGGCTCACCCTGCTCGCCGGTCTCGGCCTGGCCGCCGTCACCTACGTGGCGCTGCCCGGCCGGGGTGTGATGATCGGCGCGGTGGAGCGTGGTCTGCTGCTCGTCGAGTTCGCGCTGGTCGTGGTGCTGGCGTGGCAGCTGGTGCGAGTGCGGCTCATGACCGCGATCCCTACAGTTCGGGGAGTGGTCCGTCAGCCGCTTCACGGGCCGGTGCAAAACGCCACGTCCGAGGCCGTAAGTCCACATGCTCACGCGGCGTGATCAGACAACACAAATTCACGAACAAAACAAACCGGGGCAAACTGCTAACCTCATCGGCTACATACGGCCGATGAGGTGCCATGGCTTCGAGCAGATCCATCCGGTTCAAGATTTCCACGCTGTTGATCATTCCGCTGGTCTCACTCGTGGGCCTGTGGGCGTTCGCGGCCGCGATCACCACCGGTGACTCACTCGATCTCCTCAAAGTCGAACGCCTCTACGACGGCGTCGGCCGCCCCGGAGACACCCTCGTCCTCGGCCTTCAGCGGGAGCACCTGCTGTCGGCCGAGTTCGTCGCCACCGGCACCCGGGAGGCCTTCGAGAGCCTCGTCGAACAGCGTTTGGTCACCGACGACGCCCGCAAGAACCTGCGCGGGCTGTCCCGCGTCCCCGACGTCCAGAACGCGCTGACCCCGGCCATGAAGGGTCGCTACAGCGACGTCATGGCGGCCGTCGACGAACTCGACGACCTGCGCAACGACATCGACACCCGCGCGGTGGGCCTGACCGGCCTCGGCGAGCGGTTCGGCGTGCTGCCGACCGCGATGCAGGCGCTCGACAACACCATCACACCCGGCAACGACGTGCCGCTCTACCAGCAGAAGCGCAGCCTCGGCCTGCTGTCGTTCGCCAAGGACTTCCTGGCCCGCGAGAGCTCCCTGGGCGCCGGCGTGCTCATCAACGAGCGGCCGTTCACGGCCGAGGAGAGCCGGGCCTTCATCCGCTACTCCGGCACCCGCGACTTCCTGTTCGGACAGGGCATGAAGGAGCTCGACCCCGAGCTCCGCAAACCCTTCGAGGATCTCCTGGTCTCCGACGCCTACCGGTCGTACATCCGGCTGGAGACCCGCATCGTCAGCGCCGCCCCGGTGAACCACGCCGCGTGGCGCAAGGCCGTCGACGCCACCGAGAAGACCTTCCGCGAGGCCATCGTGTCGAGCGAGCAGCGTCTGTCGGTGCGGGCCGAGCCGGTGGCGATGAGCACGTTCGTCCGCACCGGCCTCGCCGGGGTGCTCGGGCTGCTCGCCGTCGTTCTGTCCCTTTTCGTCTCTGTACGTCTTGGGCGCGGCCTCACCCGGGAACTCGCCGGCCTGCGCGCCGCGGCACAACAGCTCGCCGAGGTCAGGCTGCCCCGGGTGGTGGAGCGCCTGCGGCGCGGCGAGAAGGTCGACGTGGCCGCCGAGGCGCCCGAGCTGGAACCCCCGGGCACCACGGGCGAGGTCGCCGACGTGGCGCACGCCTTCAGCGCCGTCCAGCACACCGCCGTGGACGCCGCCGTCGACCAGGCCCGGCTGCGCGAGAGCGTCGGACAGGCGCTGCGCAACCTCGCCCGGCGGAGTCAGGGGCTGCTCCAGCGGCAGCTCAAACTGCTCGACGGGATGCAGAGGCGTACAGAGGACCCGGGCTCTTTGGAAGAGCTCTTCCGGCTCGACCACCTCACCACCCGCATGCGGCGCCACGCCGAGGGCCTGATCGTGCTGTCGGGCGGCACGCCGGGCCGGACCTACCGGCAGGCCGTGGCCGTCGCCGAGATGGTCCAGGGCGCGGTGGCCGAGGTGGAGGACTACACGAGGGTCCGCGTCTACCCGATGCCCGAGACGGCGGTCAAGGGCGCCGCCGTCGCCGACCTGATCCACCTGTTCGCCGAGCTCATCGAGAACGCCACGACCTACTCGCCGCCGCAGACCGAGGTGTCGGTCCGGGGCGAGGGGGTCGCCAAGGGCTTCGCGGTCGAGATCGAGGACCGGGGGCTCGGGCTCTCCCCAACCGACCTTGACAAGATCAACTCACGGCTGGCCAGCCCCCCGGAGTTCGACCTGGCCGACACCGACCGGCTCGGCCTGGTCGTCGTCGGCAGGCTGGCCACCCGACTGGGAGTTCGCGTGGAACTGCGGCAGTCGCCGTTCGGCGGGACCACCGCCATCGTCCTCATCCCGTCGTCGGCCCTCGCGCCGGAACAGGTGCTGGAAGGGGTACGCGCATGAGCGCGTCGTCCGAGGAGTGGGTCGACGACGGGCCGGTCGTCCGGTCCTACGCGCTCACGAGGGGGCGGGCCACGACCGACGCGCCCCTGGACCTCATGTCGGTGGTCGCGGCCACGGGCGCCAGGATCCAGCAGGGCGCCGATCTGGGCCGCGAACACCAGCGGCTGCTGTCGCTCATCCCCCGGTCGCGGCAGGTGGCCGACGTCGCGTCGGACGCCGACCTTCCGCTCGGTGTGGTGCGGGTCCTGCTGGGCGACCTGCTCGACCACGGCCTGATCCTGGTACGCCCGGCCAACACGGCCAAGCCCCCCGCGGAGAACATCCTCCGCGAGGTCATCAACGGCCTTCGGGCTCTTTAGCGCTGGGTCGCGGTCAGGGTCTTCAGGGCGTGCTCGACGAGCGTGACCAGGACGACCTTGGCCGAGGCCCGGCGACGCACGTCGCAGAGCAGGACCGGCAGGTCGGGGTCGAGGTCGAGGGCGATGCGCACGTCGTCGGGCTCGTAGCGCTCGGCGCCGTCGAAGCAGTTGACCGCGACGATGAACGGCGTGCCCCGCTGCTCGAAGTAGTCGATCGAGGGGAAGCAGTCGGTCAGCCTGCGGGTGTCGGCCAGCACGACCGCGCCCAGCGCACCGTAGGACAGCTCGTCCCACATGAACCAGAAACGTTCCTGGCCGGGCGTGCCGAACAGGTAGACGACGAGCCCTTCGCGGATCGTGATCCGGCCGAAGTCCATCGCGACCGTGGTGGTCGTCTTGGTCTCGACGCCATCGAGATCGTCCACGCCGACACCGCGGTCGGAGAGCACTTCTTCCGTCCGCAGCGGGCGGATCTCGCTGATCGCCCCGACCAGCGTGGTCTTGCCGACGCCGAAGCCGCCGGCGACGAGGATCTTGAGAGCGACCGGCTCGTCAGAGGGCGCGAAGGCCATTGATCACTTCCTTGAGAATGCGCGCGCTTGGCAGCGGCGCAACCTGAGCCGGTGGGCGCACCCGCACCAGCCCCTGGTCCTGCAGATCGCCGATGAGCACCCGCACCACCCCGAGGGCGAGGTTCAGATCGGAGGCGATGTCGGCGACCGATGACGTGTCGGCCGCCAGCTGCAGGATGTGAACCTGTTCCGGGGAGATGTCGGCCCGGTCCCTCGGGCTCGCGCCGGTCGTCGTGATCAGCGCGATCAGGTCGAGGTCGTCGCCTGAGGATCGGGCCCGGCCACCGATGAGCGCGAAGGGACGGACGACGGGCCCGGCGTCGTCGTCCAGCCACTCCTTGCGCGTCACGGTGTCGTCCGCCGGGGGTTGGTCGAGATATGTTGACCCACCCTCTTCACCAGCATCGCCATCTCGTACGCGATGTGGCCGACGTCGGCGTCCGAGGCGGCCAGCACGGCCAGGCAGGTGCCCTGGCCGGCCGCCGTCACGAACAGGAACGCGGCCTCCATCTCGACGATGGTCTGGCGGACCTCGCCGCCACCGAAGTGGCGTCCGGCGCCCCTGGCCAGGCTCTGGAACCCGGCGGCCACCGCGGACAGGTGTTCGGAGTCCTCACGTGAGAGTCCCTGGGAAGCCCCCACGACCAGACCGTCGGTGGAGAGGATCACCGCCTGACGGACGGCCCCCACCCGGCTGATGAGGTCGTCGAGCAACCAGTTCAGTTCGCCGGACGCCGTGACTTTCCCGGTCATTCCTCACCCTTCTCGCCGTTCGCGTTATCTGCGTAGTCTGCATCCTCACGTCCCCTGCGCGCGCCCTGTTGGAACGCGGAGAACATCGCACGCGCCTGTTCCGGTGACCGTTCTTCCGTCGCTTCGGAGACCGGCGCGGGCAGAGGAGCCTCGATGAGCTGCGGCGCCATGTTGGCCTGCCTCACTCGTCGGGGCAGACCGTTGTGGGTGCCGCTGGCGACCGAGGTCGGCATGTTGTTCGGCAGAGTGGGCCGGGCGGAGCCGGAGTTGCCGTTGCCGCCGCCGTTACCCGTGGAGCCCGTCGTACGGGTCCGGGTGGGCAGGCCGCGCGCGGAGCGGACCGGCGTGTCCTCGGCCTCGATCGGGGGCACCAGCTCGACGGCCGGGACCGCCTCGACGCGCCGCTCGACCGGGGTGAAGTAGGGCGAGGGCTCGGGTTCGTCCACCGAGGGCTCGTCTTCCACCTGGAAGACCGGCTCCTCTTCGGATTCCTGCTTCTTGTGCCTGGGCTCGTGCCCCATGTCCGACTGCTCGTCGTCCTCGGCCGAGGACGCCACGGCACGGGAGCCGTTCCTCGATGACACGGAGGATGACACCGGGCCTCCCTGCGGCTGCGTCCCGTCGGAGACCAGGGCCCGGGGCATGAGCAGGATGGCGGTCGTGCCGCCGTACGGGGACGACCGCAGCACCACGCCGATGCCGTAACGGGCCGCGAGCTGACCGACCACGAACAGGCCGAGGCGGTCGGAGTCGGCCAGGTCGAACTCGGGGGGCGCGGCGAGCTTGGCGTTGATCTCGGCGTACTCCTCGGGCGCCAGCCCGAGACCGCGGTCCTCGACCTCCAGCACCAGGCCGTTGGCGACCAGTTCGGCGCGCACCTGCACCTTGGTCTGCGGCGGCGAGAAGATCGTGGCGTTCTCGATCAGCTCGGCCAGCAGGTGGACGACGTCGGCCACGGCCGCGCCGACCAGCGAGGCGCCCGGCATCGGCAGCACCGACACCCGGGTGAAGTCCTCGACCTCGGCGACGGCGGCGCGCATGACGTCCACGACAGGAACGGGCTTGCGCCACGACCGGCCGGGGGCCGCGCCCGAGAGGATGATGAGGCCTTCGGCGTGACGGCGCATGCGGGTCGTGAGGTGGTCGAGGCGGAACAGGTCCTCCAGCGACTCCGGGTCCTTCGACCGGCGCTGCATCGCGTCCAGGAGCGTGAGCTGGCGGTGCAGCAGGCTCTGGTTGCGGCGGGCCAGGTTGAGGAACACGTGGCCGACACCGCGCCGCAGGGCCGCCTGCCCGACGGCCGCCTCGATGGCGGTCCGCTGGACGGAACTGAAGGCGTGACCGACGTCCTCGACTTCCACGGACCCACCGGCTTCGAGCGGCGGCGCCTCGTGCTCGACGTCGACGTCCTCGCCCTTCTTGAGGCGGTCGACGACGCTGGGCAGCCGCTCGTCGGCCAGCTCGGTCGCGGCGTTGCGCAGACCGGCGAGGTCGGCGACCAGACGGCGGCCGAACCGGACCGAGAAGACGATCGTCGCCACGACGGCGATCAGACCCACACCACCCGCGATGGCGATCCGGCCGAGAATGCCGGTGGCCAGGTCGGCCGAGTAGGCGTTCAGCGCGTCGGTGGCGGGCACCCGCGCCCGGTCGAGCTCGCCGACCAGGCTGTCGGTGGTGGGCTGCCAGCGCATCACGTCGGGCGGCAGCGCACCGCCCAGCCGCTGCTGCGACAGGACCAGGTCCTCGATCTCGAGGAACCGCTTGTACAGGTCGGAGTTGAGCACCCGCTCGTACGGCGCCCGCACGTCGGCGGGCAGCACGGGGAGGTTCTTGGCGTAGTAGAACTTGCGCAGCGCGACGAACTCGGCGAACGCCTTGTGCGCCTCACCGGACATCTGGTTCTGCGCCAGCGAGCTCTTGACCAGGGCGTCTTCACGCGCCAGCATCTCGTGCGCCGTACCCATGGTCACCAGGGCGCTCGCCATCTGGAACATGGCCACGTCCGGGAGCTGCACCATCTGCTCGTAGAGGTTGAACAGCTCATCCAAGATCGTGTTGTACGCGACAATGGACTGCAAGGTGTTGAATTTGCCGACCGAGATCGAGTCGCGGATGGTCGACAGCTCGTCGAGAGCGCCGAGCAGGTCCTCCATGGACCGCTGGAGGCTCTCGGGCATGATCGACCGATTCTCTTCGGCCGTGGCGACCTTGACGAAGGAGTTCACCGTCGACGTGGTCTGCGCCTGTAGCGCGTTCAGCTCGGGGGAGGACGTTCGGTTCTCACTCAGCAGCTTGGCCACCATCGCGCGCTCCGCCTGGAGCCGGAGCCCGAGGTCGGTGGAGCTGACGCCGACGGACTCGTACAACTGGCCCGTCCGCAACAGTGCCACACCGTCACCGACGGTGAGGTTGAGGACGAATCCCCATAACGCGCTCAACGTCAGGAGAGGTAAGAGCAACAAGAGAAAGATCTTGAACCGAATCGACCGGTTTCTTGAACCCATGGCCACTCCTGCAGTGCGTGGAGGCTCGCGCCGCATTTGGGGGGAAATGCACCTCCGGAAGATCGCACAGGAGACTAGCACCGATACAGTTCGAGCGCAGTGGAGGAAATGATGATTAGCGTGATCACCGGGGCCAGTTCGGGCGTTGGTGCTGCTGCGGCCCTAGATCTAGCCAAAAAGGGATACCAACTTGTGTTGGTTGGTAGAGATCGCGATCGCTTGGAGTCGACCGCCTCTCGTGTCCGGTCTGTCACCGATCGCGAAGTTAGCGTAGAGATCGCCGACTTCGCTCGCCTGTCCGATGTCCGGGATCTGGCCGACCGAATCCGGGGGAAGTACGCCCACATCGACGTTCTGGCCAACAACGCCGGCGTCATGGTCCCCGACCGCAGGACGACTGCGGACGGTCACGAACTCATGATCCAGGTCAACCACCTCTCGCCGTTCCTGCTCACGAATATTCTTCTGGATCGCGTCGGGCGTGTCGTGACGACCTGTTCCCGCGCCGCGAAGTCGGGCAGGCTCGACCCGGAGGACCTCTCCCGGGAACGGCGCCGCTGGAACGGCTGGCTTCAGTATGGCGAAACCAAACAAGCGAACGCTTTATTCACGGTGGGCCTTGCTACTCGCGGGTGCAAAGCGACGTGTTTCCATCCCGGGGTCATCAAGACGTCATTCGCCGGCGGAACCTTGTTCATGAAACTCGTCACCTTGCCCGGGATGCACGAGCCCGTAGAGAAGGCGGCCTCACGTTTGGCCCACCTGGCGACGTCGGAGGATGGCGAGAAGCTGGCCGGGTCGTATTTCCGCGACAGCCGCCCGGAGAAGGTACCGACCCGGATGAGCGACCCCGACCTGGCCGAACGCCTGTGGTCGACGTCTGCTGAACTGGTGGGCTTGCCGAAGTAGGCCAGGGCGCGCGGCGTTCGCCGACCTTGAGATGTTCCGCCTGAGCGCTTCTCCGGCCGAACGGGCCGGCGCACGCCGCCCCCTTCTTTGAGATAACCATCCGTGACGAGTCGTTTACCATCTGCTGGTGACGTTCTGTCTAGCCGACGCCGAGTCGATGCGCCTGCTCGCCACCCGCCTCGACGACGCGGCCCGGGAGATCACCCGCCTGCAGGGCGGCTCGGTGAGCGTGGGCCTGCCCATCACCGCCCCCGCCGAACTGGCCCACTACGAGCTGCCCCTGCGCAACCTGGTCGAATGGTGCCACTCCTCAGCCGCCGACCTGCGCCGGAGGGCGGCGGTGGCGGCCCAGGCCGACCTGATCGACCACGTCCCGTTCCATGAGGCGCTGAAAACGGCAGCGGCGGGCGGCGTCGACGCCGAACTCACCGCCTTCGACGCACTGGGTGCTGATGGCGACGTGGCGGGGTTCTTCGCCGGGCTGGCTCCAGGGCGAGGCCTGGCGGTGGCCTTGGCCCGCGCAGCCGAGGTGGGCGGCCGCGCGGGCGTCCCGCTCGAACTCCGCTTCGCGGCCAACCAGCAGCTTGTACGCCTTGCGCGCGCCGAGGCGATCCGCTCGGGAGATCAGGCGGCGGCGGACAGATACGCCGAACTTCTGAACCCCGAACGGCAGTTGTTGTACTTCGACGCAAGGGGCACCGGCCTGATCGCCGAAGCCCTGGGAGACCTCACCGCGGCCAAGTCTGTCGCCATCATGGTCCCCGGCACGGGAAACTCCCTGGCCAACTACCATGCCGGCCCGGAAGGCGACTTCCGGCGATTCCACAAGGCCGTCTCCCGTCTCTCCGGGACACCGACGGCGACGATCATGTGGATCGGCTCGGAACTCCCACCGAATCTTGGTGTGGCGATGCTGACAAGCTACGCCGAACGCGCCGCACCGAAACTGCGCGAGTTCGCGGAGGGCCTCGATCTCGGGCCCGACGTGCGGACAACACTGATCGGCCATTCGTACGGAAGCGTGGTGACCGGCCACGCCGTCAGGGCGGGCCTGCATCCGGACAATCTCGTCGCCGTGGCCAGCCCCGGTTGGGGAGTCGACGACGCCACCGAACTCGACGCCCCCGAGACACACCTGTGGGCGATGCGCCACGACGGCGACGTCATCAAGCTCTTGGCACCCGTCGACGGCCTGATCCCGCCGATCCCGGTAGCGGGCCATGGGAACGATCCCATCTATCTACAAGGTGTTCGGCGCCTGCCCTCGGGCGGCGAATCGATGCTCGGAGTCGACAAGCACGCCCACTCCGACTACTTCGGCAACTCGGCGACCTCCCAGACCGCGACGACGAACATCGCCCGCGTGGTCGCCGGGCAGGTGGGCTGATGCGACATGTCCCGGCGCTGCTCGTGCTGTTTCTCGCGATGGGGGGATGCAATATGCCCACGGAAGAACCGATGATCGCCGAGGCGATCCGTGATCTGGACGCCGCACTCTCCCGCACCCTCCAGGCCGCCCGACTACCCGCAGACGTGAAGCGGGAGCAGGGGACACGTCTGTGCTACTCGGAGACCCGCCACATCGCCGACGTCGACATCGACGGAACCTCGGACGACCCCGCCGAGACGGTGGTCACCGTGCTGGCGTCGTGGCGTCGCGAGGGGCTGACAGTGCAGATCGACCGCACGACCGACCTTCAGTCGCCGCAGGCGACCGTCCGGGGACGGCTGACCGAGATGACGATCATGGGCTTCCCCGACCGCAAGGCGGTGTGGATATGGGGGAGCACCCACTGCCTGGAGGGCGAGGTACCCGAGAAGTGGCGCGATGTGCTCTGAGAACGCCTGACGGAACGAGCCTCGCTGAACTCGGGGAGTCGTGTCTCCTGCGCTGTGGCACACGGCAACGGCGACCTGCCGGTCGGTGGGGTTCGCGTGCTTGGTGATTGAACTCGGCGCTGGTGTGCGTCACTTGTGTAGGCGGCGCAAGGCGATGGCGAATTGCCTGGTTCTGGAGTCATTCGGTCCAGGACTTCTGAAGTCGAGACCGGAGGCTGTTGGTGTTCCACGTCTTATGGTTGCTCGTTATCGATGATAGCTGTGCGTGACTGTTCGTTTACCATCTGCTGGTGACCTTCTGTCTTGCGGATGCCACCTCGATGCGGCTGCTGGCCTCCCGTCTGGAGGAGGCGGCTCAAGAGATCACCCGCCTGCAGGGCGGTTCGGTGGCCGTCGGCCTGCCGATCACCGCTCCCGCCGAACTGGCCCACTATGAGCCCCACCTGCGGAGCATGGTCGAGTGGTGCCACGCTTCAGCGGCCGAGATCCGGAAACGGGCGATCATCGCGGCCCAAGCCGACCTCATCGGATGGAACCCGACCGGCGACAACACCGCCCGCGACACGCTGATGACAGCGGCGGCCGGCGGGTTCGACGAGGAACTCGCCGCCTTCGATGCGCTGGGCGACAAGGGCGACATCGCGGCGTTCTTCGCCGGGCTCACTCCCGGCCAGGCGTTGGCCGTGGCGCTGGCTCGTGCGTCGCAGGTGGGTGCCAGAGCGGGCGTTCCGCTCGAACTCCGCTTCACGGCGAACCGCCATCTTGTACGCCAGGCGCATGCTGAGGCCATCCGAGTAGGGGACAAGGCGGCGGCAGACAGGTACACGAGGCTCCTAAGCCCAGACCGGCAACTTCTGCTCTTCGATCCGCGTGGTCCAGGAAAGATCGCCGAGGTCAAGGGGGACCTCGCAACGGCGCGATCGGTCGGCATCATGGTTCCCGGTACGGGCAGCAACTTGGCGAACTATGAGGCGGGGTCGGTCAAGGACCTCAAAGCGGTCAACGAAGCCGTCGGCTTCTTCTCCGGTGGTGAGTCGGCCACGATCATGTGGATCGGCGCGGAACTGCCGCCCAATGTGGCCGCCGCCACTCTGAAGTCGTATGCCGACAGGGGTGCTCCAGAGCTGCGTGCCTTCGTCGAAGGGCTGAACCTGGGTGACGACGTCAAGACGACTCTCATCGGCCACTCATACGGGAGCACGTTGACGGGCCACGCAGTGCGAGCAGGTTTGAAGGCCGACAACCTTGTCGCTGTGGCTAGCCCAGGTTGGGGGGTCACATGGGCTGCGGAGTTGCAGGCGCCCAGGACGAGGTTGTTCGCGGTCAGGCATCCCGATGATGTCATCAGCATGGTTCCTCCGATCGACGACATCGCGATCGCCCTTGGCCAGATTCCCCCGACGACGGTCATGGGGCACGGTAGCGATCCGGTCTTCCTCGCAGGGGTCACTCGCATGTCGTCAGGAACTGACGATCAGTTTCTGCCTATCGGCGTCGACTTCGACGCTCACTCTGGCTACTTCGGAAGCAACGAAGCTGCTCGAACCGCGACAGGCAATGTCGCCAGGGTGATCGTCGGCTTGGAGCCCATCACCTATGACGAGGCGAGGGCGGAGCGGTGATGCGGCTGCTGGTTTCCATGGCAGTGCTCGCTCTCCTCGTCGGGGGCTGCGGGACGGACGCCACGGAAGGTCCGCTGATCAACGAGGGGCTGGCTGATCTCGAAAAGGCGCTGACTCGCACAGTCACAACGGAAGGTGTTGCCGGAGACCTCAGACAGTCCAAGGGGCCGTGGCCATGTCGCAGTGAGGGTGAAAGCGCCTACAGCCTGAACTACTACGGCAAGTCTGCCGACCCGAGAGCAGCTGTCAAGGCCGTCATCGCGCGATGGCGGCAAGAGAGATATCTGGTCGATTTCGATCGCGCTGACCATCCCGACCAACCGGAGGCAGGGGTTCGTGGCCGTCTTGTGGAACTGTCCGTCCACGGGTTCCTCGATCGCGGGACGGTGTGGATCGGGGGGAACACCGCCTGCCTCGAGGGGGACGTGCCTGAGATATGGCAGAACGTGCGGTGATTCTCGTTCACTTCTCTTCTCAAACGTTTCCCAGGAAGTGTTCGCCCAGAGTTTTTTGGTAGCTCCCTGGTCTGTTTCCTTCGGTGCCCGATAGCGTCCCGGGGTGGCAGCGGCAGTGACTTCTTCCAGCCCCCCGGTCGTCTCGCAGCGCGATCCCTTCCTCGACAACGCCAAGTTCTGGGCGATCGTCCTGGTGGTGTGCGGGCATCTGGTGGAGGATCTGCGCGACGTACCGTACGCGCACGCGCTCTACCTCTTCGTCTACACGTTCCACATGCCGCTGTTCATCACGATCAGCGGTTATCTGTCGCGGAACTTCACCCGGTTACGCGCCCAGAAGCTGGTCTCCACGCTGCTGGTGCCCTACGTCATCTTCGAGATCGCCTACTCGCTGCCGAGGCTCATCCTCTACGGCAAGTTCCAGCTCACCCTGCTCGACCCCTACTTCCTAACCTGGTTCCTGCTGTCGCTGTTCATCTGGCGCCTGTCGACGCCGGTCTGGTTCCAGGTCAAGTGGCCGCTGGCGGTCGCGGTGGGGATCTCGCTGATCAGCGGGGCTTCGGCGCTGCCGGACGAACTCTCCATGAACCGCACCCTCGGGCTGCTGCCCTTCTACGTCCTGGGCCTGGTGCTCACCCCGCAGCACTTCCAGTACCTGAAGAACAAGTGGGTCAGGATCACCGGGGCGTTCCTGCTGCTCGCCGGGATCGGGATCACGTTCCTGGTCCACTACGACGTGTCGACCGAGTGGATTCGCTGGCGGCACGCGTACACGCGGATCGGGGTCGACAACTTCACCGGGGCGGGCATCCGGCTGCTGATGCTGGTCATCGGTGCGGTCATGGTGGCGTCGTTCCTGTCGATCATCACGTCCAGGAAGACGTGGTTCACCGCGCTCGGTGGGCTGACCATCTACGCCTACCTGCTGCACGGCTTCGTGGTGAAGGTCCTCGACCGCTTCCACGACCAGCTCAACAACCCGATCGGCGTGGCCGTCCTCATCCTCTTCGGCGTCGCCCTGACGGCCATCCTCTGCACCCCGCCGTTCCGGGCACTCTTTCGGTGGGCGGTCGAGCCCAACCTCAAATGGGCCTTCAAAACCGACGGCAGCCGCCCCAACACCACGCCGCCCCCGCCGACGGCCGAACAGCCCCAACCCGTCGGCCCGAACGGCGGCGCAACCCAGCCCTGGCCGGACGAGCACCAGCCCCCATCAGGCCAGCCCCGCCACTGATCGGGAACGACACCTGCTCAGCATGAAGGACCTGGCCGAGCGGCGCGCGACCCAGGTCTGGCCGAACGAGTACCGCTCCCACCTGGCCAGACCAGGCTTTGAGCAGGAACGGCACCGCGTGGCCAAGCAACGAATACCCGCTGTCACTTGGCCAGACCCGGCACTGATGAGGAACGGCACCTGCTCAGAGTCAGGGGCCTGGCCGGACGGTGGTGCGGCCCAAGCCAGGCCAGACGAGCATCCGTCTTCTTTGGACAGACCCGGTTTTGGTTAGACCCGGTTTTGATCAGAAACGGTGCCTTCTCAGCATGCGGGAGCCAGCCAGACAGGGCCTCTGACGACAGAAAACGGCGCCTCTCCCTACAAGGGGAGGCGCCGTCTGGTCGTACCGGAAAATCAGATCATCACATGCTCGTCGGGGTGGCCGACGAAGGAGAAGACCGCGTTGCGGGTCAGCTTGTAGTCGGCGGCCTGCCACGTGTGCTGGGTCGCGTCCGAGCCGCGCATGTACACGAAGTTGAACCTGTCCGCCGAGTAGATGCGCACGCCGTCTTCCTTGAGCTTGCGCACCAACCGAGTGTCCTCGCCCGCGTTGACCGCCTCGAAGGCGTAGGTCCGCAGCAGGTCGGCCCTGGCGAGGATGGTCGCGCCCTGGACCAGGTGGGTGTAGCGGTTCTCCAGGCCCGGCAGGCGGAACACCGTCGTGTTGTTGTCGGGGAAATAGGTGTAGTGCGCGCCCTTCCCCGTCAGGTCGCAGTCGGCGAAGTCGAAGACGCGCACCAGGTCCCACAGGTAGTTGGGGCCGTAGAGGTTGTCGTCGTCCATCTTGGCGATGAGTTCGCCCTCGGCCTGGAGGATGCCGTGGTTGAGGACCTCCCCGAGCGTGAAGTGCGGGGGCGCGTGCAGGACCTTCACGGCGGGGATGCCGGCCGCCAGGGCCTTGTCGCGGACGACGTCGGCGTCCTCCGACAGGCCGTGCAGGACCAGGATCAGTTCGAGGTTGCGGTGCTTCTGGCGGGCGACCTGCGCGATGGCGTGTTCGAGCTGGCCCGCCCGGTTGGTGGGCAGCACCACCGAGACGCTGCGGGTGCGTTCGGCGACCGGGTGACCGAGGTCGCCGAGGATCTGGTCGACGCGGTGAGTGAACAGGTGCTTGTCGAAGACCTCGCGCAGCGCCAGCATGCCCTGCCGGGCGCGCAGTTCGGGGCTGTTGATGTAGTACAGCGCCCGGTTGTACGCCTCCTCCTGCGAGTGCGCGATCGGGATCAGCGGCCCGAACGTCTCCTCGATGGCGCGCGACCAGCCCGACAGGACCGTCGTGCCGCAGGCCGACAGCTCGAAGACGCGACGCGCGCACATGGTCGGTGAGTCGATCACCGAGTTCACGTTGAGGAAGACCTTGTACATCTTGTACGCCGCCAGCATCTGCTCATACGGCAGTTCGCCGACGATGTGGGGGCGGTACTCCTCGGGCCAGGCGTACTTGTCGGCCACGGAGGCGTTGCGGGCGAAGATGTGCAGGCCGAGCTCCCGGGTGGGAGCGATGACGGTCTCCATCTGCTCGCGGCGCTCGGGGTGCTTGTCGCGGAAGTACATGCCGCCGAAGACGACGTCGTACTTGCGGCCCCAGCGGGTCATGATCGGGTTGTGGATGCGCGGCTGCGCGGCGAACTGGAGCACGCCGACCCGGTCGTGGCCGAGGATCTCCCGATATTTCGGGATCATGTCGCCGTCGCACGTGTACACCTGGTCGAACAGCTTCGCCGTGTCGATGAAGAAGTCGAAGTTGGGCGGGTCTTCCTTGTTCCAGAAGACCGTCGGGATGCCCTCCGACCTGCACCAGTCGATCAGGTCGCGCAGTTCCTGCTTCGGCGCGTTGGTGCCGGTCATCTGGTAGCGCCAGCGGCCCTGGTTGCCGTGCCAGGCCGACTCGCAGAACAGCACGTCGGGGCGCTTCTCCAAGAAGATTTCGCGCCAGTCCTGGAGACCGAACTCGATCTGGTCCCATTCGTACTTGAACGCGAGGCGGGAGAAGTCGTCGAGGATGACCGCGACCTTGAGGTCGGGGCGGCTCTGGATCCCCTCGGGGTCGGGCCACTTCAGGTTCGGGATCTTGACCGTCGGGCCGCGCTTCTCGGCCTCGGCCTGGACGTCGAAGGCCGACGGAGGCGCCTTGGGCGCCCGGTTGCCCCGCCATGCCTTGCGCAGGTCGCCCGGCAGTTTGACGATCTTCTTGGGGTTGCTGCCGGCCTTGGTGATGGCCTCGCCCACCCGGTACTGGCGGCCGCTCTGGGTGGCCTTCGCCTTCCACAGGGCGTACTCCGCGCGCGCCTCCTGGTAGGCCAGGCGCGTCTCCAGTTCGCGGATCGTCTCCTCGTAGAACTCGACGGTGCGGCGGTCCTCGGGCAGCCAGTTGACCGGGCCGAGGCGCTGGAACTTCGGCTCGTCTGGGGTCTCGTCGGTCTCAGCCATGCCTCAGTCCCTGCTCGTCGTCTCAAGGGTCGATATCGTACGGCGCAGGCCGTGGTCATTTGGTGCGTTTGTCGGAGTTACTCCCCGACGGTGCTCCGCGCGGCGGGGGACAGGTTCTCGCCCTGGAGCCACGACGCGATCACCCGGGCGATGCGCGGACCGGCCTTGCCGTCCCACAGCATCGGCAGGTCACCCGACGGGGTCTTGGCACCGTCGGCCAGCGCGACAGTGGCCGCGGCGGGCAGTGACGCAGGGGTCACCAGGCGGTTGGTCCCGTGGGTCACGGTGATCGGGCGCTCGGTGTTGAGGCGCACGGTCAGGCACGGCACCTCCAGCATCGTGGTCTCCTCCTGCACGCCGCCCGAGTCGGTCACGACCAGCGCCGCGCCCCGGACCAGCGACAGGAAGTCGATGTAGCCGAGCGGGTCGATGATGCGCATCCGGGGGCCGTCGACCAGGCCGGCCTCGGCCAGGCGGGTGCGGCCACGCGGGTGCAGCGGCACGATGACCGGCACCTGCTCGGCGACGCCGAGCACCGCGTCGACCAGTTCCTTGGCGGCGGCGGGGTCGTCGACGTTGGCCGGGCGGTGCAGCGTGGCGACCGCGTAGGTGCCGCTGATGCCCAGGCGCTCCTGTACGGGGGCCGGGTCGAGCTTGGGCAGCGCGGAGAACAGGCTGTCGATCATCGGGTTGCCGACCAGGTGCACCTTGGAGGCGGGCACGCCCTCGTTGGCCAGGTAGGACAAAGCCTCCGGCGAGGTGGCGAACAGCAGCTCCGACAGGCTGTCGACCACGATGCGGTTGACCTCTTCGGGCATCGTGCGGTCGAACGAGCGCAGCCCGGCCTCGACGTGGGCCGTGGGCACCCCCAGCTTCGCGCAGACCAGGATCGCGGCGAGGGTCGAGTTGACGTCGCCGTACACGACCACCAGAGACGGCTTCTCCCGCTCGACGACCTCTTCGAGACCGACGAGGAGGGCGGCGGTCTGCTTCGCGTGGGAGCCGCTGCCGACACCCAGATTCGCGATCGGTTCGGGGAGCCCGAGGTCGGCGAAGAACACGTCGGACATGAGGGCGTCGTAGTGCTGCCCGGTGTGGACGATGCCCTGACGGATGCCCAGGTCGGCCAGTCCGTTGACCACCGGAGCGGCCTTGGGGAAGTTGGGCCGGGCACCCAGGACGTGCAGGACGAGGGTGTCCTGGAGACTCGATTCCCTCACTGACCTTGCCTTTCATCCATGATGGGGGCAAACGTTGCCTATGGTACGGTCACGCCGTGGTAGCTGAGGCCAACAAGCCCATTCCGGCAAAGGCCGCGAAGGCCAGTGCCCGAAGGTTCATGAAGGGGTTCGTCAAGAACCCGGTGACGACATCCCGGATCTTCGTGGGGAAGGTCGTGCAGGACCCTCTCCGGGTGGCGCACGCCGCCGCGGAGACCGTGCCGAAACCGCTTCGCCCCCTCGTGGGCAAGGTGGCCTGGCCGGTCGCGCGGGTCGCCAAGGTCACGATCCGCAAGATGTGGCGGCGGATGGCCAGAGTGCCCCTCAACGACTCCCGGGCCGTGTTCGACGCGGGTCACATGACCCAGGCGATCGACATGCTCAAGCCGCACGAGCGCTGGGTGTTCATCAAGCGGCGGCTGGCCCTCTACGAGGGCGAGCGCGGTGCGCTGATGGCCAACCCGATCCCGCCGAAGCCCAAGGTCATCATGGGCGAGCGGGTGCCGGGCCGGGCGCTGCACATCGTGACCAACGCGCTGCCGTTCACGCAGGCCGGTTACACCGTGCGGACCCACCGCATCGTGACCGCGCAGAAGGCCGCCGGTCTCGACCCCCACGTCGTGACCAGCTGGGGCTGGCCCGCCCTCCAGGGCTTCCCCGACGTCGAGCCCTACGAGGAGATCGACGGCATCCCCTACCGCCGGCTGCTGCCGAGCGGCCCGGACATCCCGATGGAGACCCGCGGCCGCATCACCCGGGGCGCCGAGGACATCACCGAGCTGGTCCGCCAGCTCCGGCCGCAGGTCCTGCACGCCGCCACCGACCACCGCAACGGTTCGGTCGCGATGGCCGTGCGCGAAAGAACCAACACCCCGTTCGTGTACGAGGTCCGCGGCTTCCTCGAAGAGACCTGGGCCAGCCGCGACCCCGCCCGCGTCGGCACCGAGCGCCACCGCCTCATGCGCGAGCGCGAGGCCACCATCATGAACTCCGCCGACGCCGTCGTGACGCTGGCCGAGACGATGGTCGGCGAGATCGTCGAGCGCGGCGTCCCGCGTGAGCGCATCTTCCTGGCGCCCAACGCCGTCGACGCCTCGCTGCTGAGCGCCGAGTACGACGGTGCGTCCCTGCGCCGCCAGTACGGCATCGGCGACCACGAGATCGTCATCGGCTCCGTGTCGTCGATCGTGGCCTACGAGGGCTTCGCGACGATGCTGTCGGCGGCCGCCCTGCTGAAGCAGTCGGGCACCCCCGTGAAGGTCCTGCTCGTCGGCGACGGCACCGAGCGCGAGAACCTGCTCGCCCAGGTGAACAAACTCGGTATAGGTGACATCGCGATCCTGCCCGGACGCGTCGGGCCCGACGAGGCCCTGCAGGCCCAGGCGGCGATCGACATCTTCATCTGCCCCCGCGAGGACCTGCGCGTATGCCGTCTGGTGACGCCGCTGAAGCCCGTTGAGGCGATGGCGCTGGGCAAGCCGGTCATCCTGAGCGACCTGCCCGCCCTCGCCGAGCTCATCGGTGGCGGCGAGCCGGGCGTCCTCGTCCAGGCCGGGAACCCGGAAGCCCTGGCCAGCGCCGTGGCGGAGCTCCGCGACGACCCCGAGCGCCGCCGCAAGATGGGCGCGGCGGGCCGGGAAGAGGTGGCCGCGAAGCGAACGTGGAGCAGCCTTGCGAACACGTATCGGGAAATTTACGAATCACTCGCCCGCTAGATAAATTCACCAAGGACGCCGGATGTGCAGCATCAGGCATCATTGGTGCCGACTTGAGATAGCCTTTGCGACCATGAAGTGTTCTCTCCACCCCCAGGCCGCGTCGTGAGCGAGATCGATCTCACGGTCATCGGGCTGGGCTACGTCGGCATGCCGCTGGCCAAGGAGGCCGTGGCGGCAGGTCTGAAGGTCGTCGGGCTCGACGTTGACGCGCGCAAGGTGGACGCGCTCAACGAAGGACGTTCGTACATCGACGACCTCACCGACGCCGACCTCGACAGCATGGTCGCGAACGGTTTCACCGCGACCCTCGACCCCACGGTGCTGGCCCGTTCCGCGGCCATCGTCATCTGCGTGCCCACCCCGCTCGACGACGACCACCGTCCCGACCTGTCGGCCGTCGAGGGCGCCACCCGCGCCGTCGCCGAGAACCTGACCGAGGGCACCCTCGTGGTCCTCGAATCGACGACCTGGCCCGGCACCACCGACGAGGTGGCCCGGCCGATCCTCGAGAAGTCCGGCCTCGTGGCCGGCGCCGACTTCCACCTGGCGTTCTCGCCCGAGCGCATCGACCCGGGCAACCCCAAGTTCGGCCTGCGCAACACCCCGAAGGTCGTCGGCGGCTACACCGCCGCGTGCCGCGACCGGGCGACCGCTTTCTACGCGCAGTTCGTCGAGCGGGTCGTGCCGGTCAGCGGAACGCGCGAGGCCGAGATGGCCAAGCTGCTGGAGAACACCTACCGCCACGTGAACATCGCGCTCGTCAACGAGATGGCGATCTTCTGTGACGAGCTCGGCGTGAACCTCTGGGAGTCCATCGAGGCCGCCGCTACCAAGCCGTTCGGGTTCCAGAAGTTCCTGCCGGGTCCCGGCGTGGGTGGTCACTGCATCCCCGTCGACCCGTCCTACCTGTCCTACGCCGTCCGCAAGCTGGGCTTCCCGTTCCGCTTCGTGGAGCTGGCGCAGGAGATCAACGAGCGGATGCCGTCCTACGTGGTCACCCGCGTGCAGCGGCTGCTGAACCGCGACAAGAAGGCCGTCAACGGCTCGAAGGTGCTGCTGCTCGGGGTCACCTACAAACCCGACATCGCCGACGAGCGGGAGACACCCGCGATACCGGTCGCAGAGGCTCTCATGGAGCTCGGCGCGATCGTCAGCTACGCCGACCCCTACGTCAAGGAGTGGTCGGTCGAGGGGAGCCCGGTGCCCCGCGAGGAGGATCTCGCGACGGCGGTCCGGGAGGCAGACGTCACGGTGCTGCTCCAGCAGCACTCGATGTTCGACCTGGAGCTGATCGAACAGCAGGGCCGCCTGGTGCTCGACACCCGCGGTGTGCTGGCGACCGGCGAACGCGTCGAGCGGCTGTAAGGGGGCCAGGCGCGTGCACGTGCTCGTCATGACGGTGGTGCATCACCCCGAGGATGCCCGGATCCTGCACCGGCAGATCCGCGCGCTCGTGGATGCAGGTCATGAGGTCACGTATGCCGCGCCCTATTCGGCGCGCGGGGTGGTGCCGCGATCCTGGGTGAACGGGGTCGACCTGCCCCGGGCGGCCGAGCGCCGGCGGATCACCGCCGTGCGGGCGGCGCGCAAGGTGTTCAAGAGCATGCGCGGCAAGGTCGACATGGCGCTCATCCACGACCCCGAGCTGCTGTTCGCGGTCGCCGGTGTGCGTCACCGGCCGATGGTGGTCTGGGACGTCCATGAAGACACCCCCGCCACGCTGTCGCTGAAGCCCTGGCTGCCCTCGTTCCTGCGTCCGCCGACCCGGTTCATGGCCCGCATGCTCGAAAGCTGGGCCGAGCGCAACTTCCACCTCCTGCTGGCCGAGACCGCCTACGCGGGCCGGTTCAGGGAGGCGCATCTGGTCGTACCGAACGAGACCTGGGTGCCCGACACGGTCTCGCCACCCGGCGACGACCGCGTGGTCTACCTGGGCTGGCTGTCGGAGGCCCGCGGTGTGCGCGAGGCCATCGAGGTCGGCCGCCTGCTGCGACCACATCGGGTGGTCGTCGAGCTCATCGGTTACGCCGATCCACAGTCTCGCCGCATGCTCGCGGCCGCCGTGGAAGAGGGCGCGCTCGAATGGCGCGACTTCATGCCCAACGACGAAGCCCTCAAGCGGCTCGACGGCGCCCTGGCCGGGCTGTCGCTGCTGCACGACGAACCCAACTATCGCCACTCGATGCCCACGAAGATCGTGGAGTACATGGCCCACGGCATCCCGGTCATCACCACCCCCTCACCTCGCGCGGTCGAGCTCATCGAGCGTTACCGCAGCGGCGTCGTGGTGCCGTGGAGCGACCCGGCGGCCGTCGCCAAGGCCGTGCTGGCCCTGCGCGACAACACCGAGGAGCGCCGCATGGCGGGCGCCCGAGGTTACGCCGCCGCCCGGGGCAACCACCACTGGCCCAACTCCGCGCGCCGCTTCGTCTCGCAGCTCGAGGCCTGGAACGGCGTCAAGCCGTAGTCTGCCGGTAGGAAAAAGCTCGCACGTCGATCGGATGAGGTGACGGTTTGCGCTGGCTTGCTCTGCTCCTTGGGATCGCGATCCTCGGGGGCGTGGCCACCGTGGTGATCGCACTCCAGGAGACGGAAGCGCCACACGCAGCCCGCATCGGCAGCACCTCTCCGTCCGAGCCCAGCCCAACCCCTTCGGAAGTCGGCTTCACCGACCCGTGTGGCACGTTCGACACGAACATGCGCACCCCCTACGCCATCACCGGCTACTGGATCATGCCGTCGGCCGACCGCTGCAACTGGCGCCGCCAGCTGGAGGAGATCCACCAGGTCGGCGGTGACACGGTCGTCCGCATCGGGTTCGGCCTGTCGCCGCGTTCGGTCGACTCCGAGGGCCGGATCCAGGAGGCGGAGCCCGACGACGAGGGCAAGTACAAGCCCGACGCGCGCTACGACTACTGCGTCGAAGACGGCCTGACCTGCTACCAGGCGGCCGAGCGCGACCTGAAGGCGGCCAATCCCGGCAATCGCATCTCGTGGTCGTTCGTGTTCCGCACCGACGAGTCGTACGGCGACCACGTGTTCCGCTGCCCCGGGATGGAACGGAAGATCGTCATCGGTGAGCGGGTGTTCTTCCGCCTGATCGCCGACGAAGACGGCTCCGACGACGCCACCTGCGACTTCGCCACGACGGGCAAGGGCTACCACCTGATCCTGGTGTCGGCCGGTGTGACCGACAGCCTCACCGAGCTGCTCGACCTGGGCGACCAGTTCGGCATCAAGGTCTTCCCTTCGCTGCCGCCGGCCCCGCGCGACCCGGCCGGCGTCACCCGCGCCAACCCACGCCACATCGGCACCCTCACCACGCTGACCCGCCGCATCCTGCAGGACTACGGCGCCCGCTTCGCCGGGCGTGAGTCGCTCGGCGGCGTCTACCAGCCGTTCGAGCTCGTCATCAGAGACTGGGCCGACCCCGAGAACGTGCCGACCCTGCAGGTGTACGCCGAACAGCACCGCATCGTCGAACAGACCCTGCCCGGCAAGCCGATCCTGGTCAGCCCCTACCTCGACGCCCGCAAGCGGGTCGACTTCACCTCCACACCGAAGCAGGTTGGCGAGGGCTTCAAGGCGCTGGCCCGCACGGGCGTCGGCATCATCGCGCCGCAGGACTCGCGCGGCACCGGCAAGGTCGGCCTGTTCTGGCCGAACTGGAAGAACCAGCCTGTGGACGACCGGCTGAAGCCGGTGGTGGGGGAGAGCACGTACAACACCGCCTATTGGGGCGCCACCCGTGACTACTACCGGGCGATGTTCGAGTCGCAGCAGGAACTGCGCGACGAGGAGGACATCGACGTCAAGCTCTGGGCCAACGTCGAGGCGTTCGAACCGTCGGCGACCGAGAAGTGCGGCACGCAGGGCACCCGCGGCAAGACCGACAAACCCCGTCTCGACACGGCGGTGACGCTGGTCGGGCCGTACGTGTCGAAGATCATTTCGTACATGTGGAGCGACTTCTTCACCTGCGGCACCCCCTCGCTGGCGCAGGACCTTGCGGCCGACTGGGATCGCCCGATCGCCATCCAGGCCATCAGGGAGAAGCGCGACATACAAGACGGCATCCAGATTCGCGGCTACCACCTGGAGAACGTGAAGGTGACGCTGAGCTGGGAGACGCTGGAGACGCCGCGCGTGGTCGACTCGCAGTCGGTCGGCTGGTACGACGGCCAGCCGCTGGCCGACTTACCACCCACTGTCGGGAAGGTGTGGATCCCGGTCGACTGGGAGAGCGTGCCTCCCGACACCTGGGTCCGGGTCGAGGTGACCGGTGCCGACGGCCGCAAGGCCGCCGAGCCGGTTTACTACCACAACGAGTGATCGCGACAGCGTGTAACGTGCCTGACATGGTCCCGCGCATCCCCGTCAGCGTGGATCTCGTCGTGCTGACGGTGAGGTCGAGCGCCCTGTGCGCCCTCGTGTGGCGCCGGGATCGTCCGCCCTACCCCGATCTCTGGGCCATCTCGGGCGGCTTCATCCACATGGACGAAGACCTGCCCGCCGCCGCCGCCCGCGTGCTGGCCGAACGGGCCGGCATGGCCGGTGCCCCGATCCACCTGGAGCAGCTCCGCACCTACGGCTACCCCGACCGCGACCCGCGCCAGCGCGTCGTGTCGGTCGCCTACCTCGGCCTGGCCCCCGACCTGCCCGCCTCCACCGAGGCCCACATGAGCTGGCAACCGCTGAGCGAACTGACCGAGATGGCCTTCGACCACCGCCGCATCATGATGGACGGCCTGGAGCGGGCCCGCTCAAAGCTGGAGTACACCTCCCTGGGCGCCGCTTTCTGCCCGACCGAGTTCACGGTCGCGGAACTGCGCAGGGTGTACGAAATCGTCTGGGGCCGCCCCCTGGATCCCCGCAACTTCCACCGCAAGGTGACGAAGACCGAGGGCTTCCTGGTTCCGTCGGGCCGCACGACCACGCGCGACGGAGGCCGCCCGGCGATGCTCTACCGACGGGGACCGGCAGAAGCATTGCACCCGCCGATGCTGAGAGTCTGACCCCTCGGGCAAACGGGATCGGGCGAATCGCGGCCTGCATGTGCGGCCGCCCGCGTCTTCCACGTCGGTCATGCCTGGGCGCCACGTCTTCCGTTGACCTCGAATGTGACTTAGGTGCAGATGTGGCGTGAATGGTCACATGTTGCCAAGGTGATTGCAGATCTCCCTGTGAGTTATCGGGATATTCTCCCCCTGTGCTGATATCGGAGCCCCGCACTGTGCCGGCGGGCGCCGTTGAACCCCCCTTCGTGCAGCCCCGCTTACGGGTGCTCGATCTGCTGAGGTTCTGCGCGGCCATGGCGGTGGTGCTGTTCCACTTCGGGGAGACCCGCGCGTGGGGGACGGTCAACGCCTTCCCCGCCCTGAGCGGCGTGACGATGTTCGGCTCCTACGGAGTCCGGCTGTTCTTCATGATCAGCGGCTTCGTGATCCTGATGAGCGCCTGGGGGCGGACCCCCGGCGAATTCGTCGGCTCCCGGATCGCACGTCTCTATCCGGCCTACTGGGCCAGCGTGATCATCCTGGGCGGGCTCGCGTTACTCGGGTTCATCACCGACCACCGTCCCACGCTGAGCGAACTGCTCGCCAACCTGACGATGTTCCAGCACGGCTTACGCATCCGCGACCTGGAGATCGTCTACTGGACGCTCTGGCACGAGCTCATCTTCTACGTGATGATCGCGTGCTTCGCGGCGGTCGGGATCACGTACAGGAGAGTGCTGGGTTTCATGGGCGGGTGGATCGTGCTGCTCGCGCTGGCCGAGCGGCTCGACATCTCGCTGCTGAAGGTCGCGCTGGCGCAGTTCGGGGCGCCCTACTTCATCGCGGGCATGGCGCTCTATCTGATCTACCGGTTCGGCAGTTCGCTGCTGCCGTGGCTGTTCGTCGGCCTGGCCTACGCCTTCGGGATGGTGCAGCTCCTCGGTGAGGGGCCCTCGGCGATCAAGCGGTTCGGTGAGCCGCTCGGCACCGCGCTCGTCGTCGGCGTGATCTCGCTGATGTTCCTGGTGATGATCCTGGTCGCCCTCGGGCGGCTCGACGGCATCGACTGGCGCGGGCTGACGCTGCTGGGCGCGCTGACCTACCCGCTCTACCTGTTCCACCACCACGTCGGGTTCCTGATGATCCAGTGGCTCAACCCGATTCTCGGTCACCGGATCACCCTGCCGGTCGTCATCGGGATCGTGCTGGTCGTGGCGTGGGCGGTCTACCGGTTCGTCGAGGTGCCCGCCCAGCCACGGTTGAAGGCGGCGCTGTCGCGCTCGCTGAAGATCGCCGACTAGCTACTTCTTGGCGGGCTTGGGCCACGCCTCGCCGGGCTTGAGCACGCGGTCGCCGAGGATCGTCGAGACGGTGACGAGCTTGTAGCCCTTCTTCGTCAGGGTGTCGACGACGGTCTCCATGGCCGTCACGGTCTCCGGCACGATGTCGTGCAGCAGGATGACCGCGTCGCGCTTGGCGAACTTGAGCGTGCGCTCCTTGATGATCTTGGTGTTGCGGGCCTGCCAGTCGAGGGTCGAGCCCGTCCACAGGATCTGCGGCAGGCCGAACTGCTTCATCAGCGAGCCGACCCGGGAGTTGGTGGCGCCGTTCGGCGGCCGCATGAACGTCGGCGTGAGGCCGATGGTCTCCTGGAGGATCTGCTGGGTGCTGGAGATCTCGGAGATGATCTCCTCGTCCGACAGCTTGGTCAGGTCGGGGTGGTCCCAGGTGTGGTTGCCGATCTCGTGACCCTCGTCGACCATGCGCTGCATCATGTCGACCCGGCTCTCGACCTTCCGGCCGAGCACGAAGAAGGTGGCCTTGGCCTTGTGCTTCTTCAGGGTGTCGAGCAGGGCGGGGGTGTAGGGCCAGGGGCCGTCGTCGAACGTGAGGGCGATGCACTTGAAGCGCTCGCAGTATGGCTTGACCTTCGCGTTCGCCGGTGCGGCCGGGGCGAGCAGGGACGTGGTTAAGGCGAGGGCGAGTGCCCCCCGGACGATCACGCGCATAGCGCCGAATCCTAGACGAACTCCCTGGGACCACCCTGAGACCACCTGGGAAGTAGGGTGTGGGGCACATCGCCGCACCGGAGGGGTGGAATCAATGCCGCAGTTCAGGGCCGTACTCGACACCATGACGGCTTATACGCCGGGCAAGGCGGTGGTGTCCGCCGAAGGCCGCTCGTACAAGCTGTCTTCGAACGAGTCCCCCGAACCGCCGCTCCCCAGCGTCGTCGCGGCGATCGCCGAGGCCGCCGCGAACATCCACCGCTACCCCGACCCCGCGGCCACCCGCCTGACCGAGGCGCTCGCGGCCCGCTACGGCGTCCCGCCCGAGCACGTCGCGCTCGGCGCGGGCTCGGTCACCGTCGCCCAGCAGCTCTTCGAGACGGTCGGCGAGCCGGGCGCGGAGGTCGTCTACGCCTGGCGCTCGTTCGAGGCGTATCCGCTGCTCGCGGATCTTTCAGGCGTCGTTTCCGTACGAGTTCCGCTAGCCGACGAGACCCACGACCTCGACGCGATGGCCGCCGCGATCACTCCGGCCACCCGCATGATCCTCGTCTGCAACCCCAACAACCCGACGGGCACGGTCAACCGTTCGGCGCAGATCGTCGACTTCCTCTCCAGAGTGCCGGAGAACGTGCTGGTCGTCCTCGACGAGGCCTACCGCGAATACGTGCGCGACGACGACGTCCCCGACGGCCTGTCCTTCTACCGCGACCGCCCCAACGTCGCCGTGCTGCGCACCTTCTCCAAGGCCTACGGCCTGGCCGGCCTGCGCGTCGGCTACCTGATCGGCCCCGAGCCGGTCGCCGCGGCCGTCCGCAAGACGATGGTCCCCTTCGCCGTCAACCACCTCGCCCAGGCCGCCGCCGTCGCGTCGCTGGCCGCCGAGCAGGAGCTCCTGGAGCGCGTCGAGCGCGTCGTCGCCGAACGCACCCGCGTCCGCGAGGCGTTGATCACCCAGGGCTGGACGGTCCCCGAGTCGCAGGCCAACTTCGTCTGGCTCCGCCTGGGCGACGACACCCCCGCGTTCGCCGCGGCGTGCGCCGTCGAGGGCGTCGCTGTGCGCCCGTTCGGGGCGGAGGGTGCCCGTGTGTCCATCGGTGACCGTGAGGCCAACGACGTCTTCCTGAGCGCCGCCGAGGCGTTCAGGTCACGCGCTTCCGCTCGGTAGAGACGACGAGCGCCACCCCCGCGACGATGACGAGACCGGCGGCCACCATCATGGCCGTCACGGTCTCGCCCAGAATGATCATCCCGAGGGCGACCGCCACGACGGGGTTGACGTACGCGTAGGTGGACACGAGCGAGATCGGCGCGTTCCCGAGCAGCCACACGTACGACGTGAACCCCACCAGCGACCCCACGAGGATCAGGTAGACCAGCGCCCACCACGACCGCGCGGACACTTCCGCCGGTACGAAATGCTCCCCGGTCAGCACACTCCCGATCAGCAGCCCGGCGCCACCGACCACCATCTCCACGGTCGACGCGGCGAACGGATGCTTCGGCATGGGCGCCCGCCCCGACATGAACGACCCGATCGCCCACGAGAACGACGCGATCAGGATGACGACCACCCCGACTGTCCCGCCCGACACCCCGCCGGTGAGCGAGATCCCCGCCACCCCGAGGAACCCGATGAGCACCCCGGTCAGCGTGAGCACGTGCGGCCGATCCCGGAACACCAGCCGCATGATGACCAGCCAGAGCGGCGTCGAGGCGACCAGCAGCGCGGCGAGCCCGGTGGAGATGTGCTGCTCGGCCACGGCCACCATGCCGTTCCCGCCGGTGAGGAGCAGCAGCCCGACCACGGCGGCGTCGAGGAACTCCCGCCGCGTCATCGTGAAGGCCCCGGGCCCACTCCTGATCAGCAGGAACGTGCCGAGGATCGCCGCGGCGACGACGAACCGCAGGCCACCGGAGAAGAGAGGCGGCATGGTCTCGATGACGATGCCGATGCCCAGATACGTCGATCCCCAGACGATGTAGACGGTCGTCAGGAGGATCCATACGCGTATGTCACGACCGTCCCGCTGCATGGCTCATGACAATAGCCAAACGCGGGCAAAGCCCTCCAGAGTGGGTCCCGAAATCGGGCAACGATCACTTGTGGTGTGCGGTCTCTCGTTTCGGTCGTGCGCGGAGGCCCCGCGACTAGCGTGGGCCGATGCGATACAGACTGCCGAGGAAGCCGGTCGCCCGGTTCAACACCTGCGTGATGAGCCTGCGCACCTCGCCCCGCTGGGGCGGCCTGGTCAGCCGGCACCTCACGGTCCTCACGTACACGGGCCGGCGCTCCGGACGCACCTTCAGCATCCCCGTCGGCTACCGGCGCAGCGGCGACACCGTGGTCATCGGGTCACAGTTCCCCGACGCCAAGCTGTGGTGGCGCAACTTCCTCGACGAGGGCGGCCCGGTCTCCCTGGAACTCGACGGAACCGACCGAACGGGCCACGCCATTGCGCGCCGTGACGACAAAGGCCGCGTGACGGTGACCGTCCGGCTCGACTGATCAGCGGTAGAAGGCGGGGTCGAACACCTCGACGTCGGTGATCGTCGTGCCCGTCGGGTCGAGGCTGAGCGTGATGATCTCCGTTCCGTGGAGCAGCAGCGGCAGCGACCGGGGGCTCGCCGACCCAGGCGGAGAGGTCAGCAGATTCCGGCACGCCCACGAACACCCGCAGACCCCGAAGTAGGGAAGATCGCGCACCGTCGCCGCGAGGGGGTCGATCCCGAGTAGGTGGACGATCGTGGCCGTGAGCAGGGGGTGCACCTCCCGGAGCCTGAGCGGTGTCATCGGAGGTACTCCAGCACCAGCATGCACAACGTGGCGACCCCGAGGTAGGCGCCGCCGGAACGAAGAAGCGCGACCGAGGTCGCTTTACCGGATGTGATGCTCAGGATGAAGTAGAGCAGCGCCAGAACTGCGGAAACAAGGGCTGCGATGATCAAAGACACGACCGGTGACATTCGCTGACTTTCTTTCTGATAGCGCGCGAGAATGGTCGACTCAGATCTAGTCGCTCCCGGCCGTCAGGGCCGTCCGGTCAGAGTGATCTACACGTGTTTTGGCAGGTTGGAAGGGTTTGAGATGATTCTGAACAACCTTGAACGAGGTTAAATACCGCGCTTGCGGCGTTTGGGAAATTTGGGGCGTAGCCCCCCTGCGAACCACTAATCTCACCCTCATCACCGGCACTCGGCCGGCAGGACTTCTGGTGCCGACTTTGGGTTGAACACGCCTTTCGTGCTGTTCATCCTTTATGGGGAGATGGAGCTGGCCCATGGATGATCCAGACATACGGCGGGTTCATCGGGATGAGCTCCTGCGGGAGCTGAACGAGTTACACCTTGCGGCGGGCGGGCCCACGCTGAAGCGGATGGTCAAGATGGCCGACGAGATCAAGTCGCGGGAGAACGGCGAAGACTGGCGGCGGCCGTCCGAGGCCACCTTCTCCAATCTGATGACGGGCAAGGGCGTCCGTACACCGAACTGGCCTCTCGTGCGGACCACGGTGACGGCCCTCTATTGGCTCGGTGCGGCCAACGGAAAGTGGTCCACGCCCACCCCTCAGGAGGCGAGCCGCTTCACCAAGCGGTTCGCCGATCTCTGGGAGGCCGCCGAACGTGAGAGTAGGGGGACGGACAAGACCGCCCGGCCCGCGGCGCATGTCCCCGGAGACATCCTCGAACAGCGGCCCGAGGAGGTCCGGCTCCCGCTGCCGCCCAGAAGTGGCTTCCGGATGCCGCGTTCCTGGGGTCGCATTGGGGCCGCGATCCTGCGGCGGGCCGAGGAGGGCGATCCGGTGGCCGCCTACCAGGCCGCCGTGCTGCTCGCCGCCGAGGCCGCGCGGGACGACGTCCTGCCGGACTACCGGGAGTCGCTGTTCACCGCAGCCGCGGAGTGGCAGCGCCGAGCCGTGGGCGACGTGGCCGAGGCGCTCACGTTACGGCTCTCGGGCCGGCCGCTGCTCACGGCGGCCCGGAATCTCGCCTTCGGCCGGGCGACCGGCTCCCGGCGGAACGTCATCTTCATCCAAGCCCTCCTGCACGTGGAACACGCGTTGCAGAGAGAAGGGGACCGTGCGATCCCCGATCGCGACCGACTGACCTGAAACGGCTCATGACCGGTGCGCCTGGGGGGAGCCACACCGGCCACGGCCAGAAGGTCAGATGTCGACGTTGCAGGTCTTGTACGTCCGGCTCGTCGAGACGACGTCGCCGTCGGTGCCGATGATCTCCAGGCGGACCGCGCCCGATTCGCCCATCGCCGCGAGGAACGTCTTGCTCACGGTCTGGCTGCCGGGGCTGGTGGAGTTGTAGAAGGCGATCGGCGTCGGTGTGTCGCGGACCCAGTCGCCGCCCGCCTCCATCTGACGCGCCCACACGTAGGACATCTGGCCGATGGCGTTGCTCTCGATGACGCCGTCCACCTTGAACTTGTAGGGCGTCGCGGGCTTGCACGAGCCGGTGACGCGGGTCAGCGAGGTGAGCTCGGCCTTCACGCACACCGTCCGGTAGTACAGGCTGTCCTGGGTGGCGCTGCCGGGGCTGACGATCTCCACCTCGACCGTCCACCCCGCGTTCGTCCCCTCGATCGGGACCCGCTGGAAGGGCGCGCTGACGGTCTTGGTGCCCGGCTCGGTGAAGACGACCTCCCGCTGGTCGCCCAGGCCCGGCAGGGGCCGGTCACCGTAGCTCTTCCACCGATAGCGGACGGTCTGCGCGATCGGCGAGCTGATCCGCGCGTTGATCGTGTGGACGACGTCGGAGCCGCAACGGCCGATGTAGTCGGTGGCGGGCTGGATCGTCGGCTCGGACGGCACGGGGTCGGTGCAGTTCAGCCCGTATTCGATGGTCGTCTCCGCCTGGTTCGCGCCCCGCGCGCTGAGGGTCGACTGCTGCGGGGCGTTGCCGAAGTAGGACGTCCTGGTCACGGTCACGGTCTGCGTGCCGGCTTCGGTGAACGTCACCGAGCGGTAGGTCGGCCGGTATTCGTGGGACCAGGTGTAGCTCACCGTGCCGGGGCCGTCGGCGGTGATCGTGGCGGTGAGGGTGAACTGCTTACCCGGGTAGCACTGGCCGGTGTACGAGGGCGGTTCCGCCCCGACGGCCGTCACCGAGATCGTCGGTTCGGCCGCCGCGGCCTGGGCCGGGGGCGCGACGGTCAGCAGTACCGCGGCCAGCGGCACCAGAACACTCCATAAGCGCATGTCTCGTCCTTCCTGGATGGATCGGAGATCATCCTGCGGAAGGGGGCTTGCGGCTGGATGGTGGATGAGTTGGAGCAAATCTCTAGTTCTGGTCACGCGGCCGGGAGGGCCGTTCTTTCTTGACTTGCATTCAATTTGCGCAATATTGCGCAACTCGCCGGCTCCGCACTTTCGAGAAATTGAGATGTGCGGATATATCCGGATCTAGTCGGATCTTCTCGTACACAAAAGAAGTGCCCGGCCCCCGATAAGGAAGGCCGGGCACTCTCTTTGTCTCAGCGGTTCAGCTTCTCCACGATCAGCCGGTAGAGCTGTCGTGGACGGCCGGGTTGCGGCGTCCGGTTCGGCGGAAGCGGCCACGCTAGTCCCTCGTCGACCAGCGTGCGCAGGAGTCTCCGCGCCGTTCTCGGTGTCACCCCCAGCATCTTCCCCGCACCCTCGGCGTCGACGACGGTGTCGCCGCCTTCCAGTTTCGCGGCCAGCCGCGCCAGGACCTCGACGCCCTTGGGCTTGGCGGGCCCGGCGGACTGCGGAGGCATCCGGGGCGGCGGCACCAGAGTGCGGCCCTCCCGGTCGACCGCGAAGCCCTGTGCCTGCTTCCCGGCCTGCGTCCGGGCCAGTGCGGCCCGTGCGTGTGTCTCGGCATCGTGCGTCGTGCGCCCCATGCCGACCCCGACCTCGACCGCCAGGCCCAGCTCGTCGCGGATCCTCGCCGCGAAGGGCAGTACCCGGAAGCCGTCGGTCGCTCCGGCGATCGATCCCCGTGTCGCCACCACCAGGTAGCTGTGGTCGTCGATCGGCCACACGCTGGCGTTGATCCGGTTCGCCTCCTGCACCAGCAGGCGGTGCAGGGAGAGCCGGAGCTCGTCACGCCAGTAACGCGGAGCCGCCCGCCTTATCGGCTCCCGCAGCGTCGGCACCTCGACGAGGATCACCGTCAGCTGGGACTCTTCCAGCCGGTGGTGCGCCCCGAGCAGGGCCGCCGTGTGGAGAGCGGTGCGGACCGCCGCCGAGGTGGGCCGGATGCGGACCGTGGGGATGCCCGCGGCCGTTAATCGGTCGGCCACACCCGGAATGCAGGTCAGGGCGCCCGTCGTGGCGCCCTGGCGGACCAGCCGCTCGTGATAGGCCGCGATCGTGCCGGTCGCTCCCGGCTCGTCGCGGCTGTGTACCTCTGCCGTGGAAATGCCCAGGTCCGCGAACGCCTCATCGACCTCGCCGCGGCTCAGCACGTCAACGCTGACCCGGCGGGGATCGATGCGGTCGTCGAGGGCCGCCCGTGCGATCGCGGCCGTCAGGGCCGCGCCGCCGAGCTGGACGTGGGTCGCCGGCATCGTCAGGACCCCGGCTCGCCTCGCCAGCTCGTATGGAATCGGGCTGGCGAATAGGCAGGCGTCGACGCCGCCCAGCCGGGTCACCTTGTCGGATGCCTCCTGCTCGTCCCGGTATGCGGCCGCCACGAGGCGGCACGGCACCGGGGCGGCGGCGTGTCCCATGAGCATGACTCGCTCGACGAGGTCATGGGGGCCCACCACACCGATGGTGAGATCCGGCGTCCCAGCGCCCATCCCGCCCCCCACGCGTCCGCGTGGCGAGTCCTCAGAACGCTCGACCAATGTTCGTCCCATCCCGCGCGCCTTCTCGATTGACTTCTCTTTGGAACGATCGCTCCCGGAGGCCGTAATGTCACGCCCGGATTTTCCGGAATACCGTTCCGAGAAGGTCGGCACGGTCCTTTCCCATTATGTTGTGGCTGGTCAATGCCATTATGGACGTCGAACTAGGCAAAAGGGGAAATCTCGCGTTCCACATCGGCTCCGAGGGCTCTGAGGCGCTGGGCGATGCCCTCGTGGCCCCGATCGACACGGTAGCCCGACTCGATCACCGTCTCGCCCTCGGCCGCCAGGCCCGCCAGCACGAGCGCGATGCCCGACCGGAGGTCGTGCGCCTCGACGCGGGCGCCCCGCAGCGGAGTCGGCCCGTGGACGATCGCCCGGTTGCCGTTCACCTCGACCTTGGCGCCCATCTTGTTGAGCTCCCCGGCCAGCGCGAACCGCCCGTCGAAGATGCGCTCGTGGATGTAGCTCGGGCCGTCGGCGAGCGTCGCCATCGCCATGAGCTGAGGCTGGAGGTCGGTCGCGAAACCCGGGTAGGTGTCGGTGATCACGTTGATCGGCCGCAGCCCCCCGGTGCCGCGCGCCTGGACGACCGCGCCGTCCTGGGAGAACTCCACGCCCATCTGCTCCAGCTTCCACCGCACGACACCGAGGTGTTCGAGCGAGGTGCCCAGCAGGGTGACCTCGCCACCGGTGATCGCGGCGGCCATCATGAACGCCCCGGCGTCGAGCCGGTCGGCCATGACGGTGTGCTCGACGGCCTTGAGCTCGCGGACGCCCTCGACGGTGATGAACCCGGTGCCCTCGCCCCGGATGTCGGCGCCCATCTTGCGGAGCATCGCGATGACGTCGAGGACCTCCGGCTCCAGCGCGGCGTTCTCGATGACGGTCGTGCCCTGCGCGAGCGCGGCGGCCATGATGAGGTTCTCGGTGCCCGTGTGGGAGGGCCGGTCGAGGTAGAGCGTGGCGCCGGTCAGCCCGGCGGCCTTGATGTGGATCGCGCTCTCCTGCTCGTCGACCAGCGCGCCGAGCCGCTTGTAGCCGTTGTAGTGGAAGTCGAGGTTCCGGGCGCCCAGATTGCACCCGCCGATGCCCTCGACGATGACCTCGCCCACCCGGTGGAGGAGGGCCGGTACGAACAGGATCACCCCGCGGAACCGCGACGCGATCTCCTCGGGCAGCACGGGGCTGTTCACCCCCGAGGCGTCGATGACGAGCGTGCGCTCCTCCTCGTGGAACTGCACCCGGGCGCCGACGGCCTCGGCGAGCTCGATCGCCCTGCGCACGTCCTCGATGAGGGGGACGTTACGGAGGACCGTCCGGCCTTCTGCCGCAAGCAGGGCCGCCCCGATCATGGGCAGCACGGCGTTCTTCGCGCCCTGAACAAACGCGGTTCCACGCAGCGCATTGCCACCGCGCACGCGGTAACGAACCATGAATGAGTCTCCTCGGTTGGGGGTGGAGAGGATGGTGCGGCAGGTGCGGTAGCCGGGTATCGGCCCACAGTAGCCGCTAGCCGGGGTCATTCGCGGCGAAACCACCCCTGCAAAGTACGGCCCGTAAGGCCGTTAAAGGGCTCCACTTAGGGCCCTGGTGTTCTGGCCCGAAACGCGAAGTTCCGCGCCAATCATCCAGAGATCAGCGCATCGAACACGAACGACTGACCGAACGACCGAAACGCTTCGAAATCAGGCCCCAAACGGGCGTCTTGCCTGATGAGAGGCGTGTTCGCCGATGAATTTCGGTCTCATGTACGCAATCAGTGTCCGAAATTCGACACTCCGCCACCACCGGTCGACCGGCGCCATCCGCCACGTACCGACAGCGCGCCTTACCGGAATACCGCCGTTTCACTTGCCCTATTTTGTCAGGGCCATGTGCCCGGATCAGCGAAAACAGCGCCCAGTGTGGCTTGTCTCACCTTTCGGTGCGCCCGGAACGCCTGACAACTGACCGCAAGGGGACCGAAAACGCCGAAAGCGGGCCGCAATGCGACCCGCTCGTTGTCGGCAGTACGGGATCAGCGCCCGGCGGCGATGTCCCCGCGGTGGAAGGAGCCGCGCATCTCGATACGCGCCACCAGTTCGTAGGCCCGCGCTCGCGCCTCGGTCACCGTGTCGCCGGTGCCGACCACGTTGAGTACGCGGCCGCCGTTGGAGACGATCCGGTCGCCGTCGAAGGCGGTGCCGGCGTGGAGGACGTAGGCGCCCTCGACCTCGGCCGACAGGCCCTCGATGACGTCGCCCTTCACGGGGCTCTCGGGGTAGTTCTCCGCGGCGATGACGATCGTGACCGCCGCGCCCGGACGGGACACCACCGCGGGCTGCGAGGCGAGGTCGCCGTTGGCGGCGGCCAGGAGGAGGTCGGCCAGGGGAGTCTCCAGGCGGTCGAGGACGACCTGGGTCTCGGGGTCGCCGAAGCGCGCGTTGAACTCGATGACCTTGGGGCCCTTGGAGGTCAGGGCCAGACCGGCGTAGAGGACCCCGGTGTAGGGCATGCCCCGGCGGGCCAGCTCGTTGACGGTCGGGGTCACCACGGTCGCCATGAGGTCGTCGACCAGGCCCTCGGGGGCCCAGGTCAGCGGGGTGTAGGCGCCCATGCCGCCGGTGTTGGGGCCCTCGTCGCCGTCGTAGGCGCGCTTGAAATCCTGTGCGGGCTGGAGGGCGACGGCGGTCTTGCCGTCGCAGACGGCGAACAGGGAGACCTCGGGGCCGTCGAGGTATTCCTCGATCACCACGCGCTCGCACGCCACGGCGTGGGCCAGCGCGGCCGAGCGGTCGGACGTCACGACGACGCCCTTGCCGGCGGCCAGGCCGTCGTCCTTGACGACGTAGGGCGGGCCGAAGGTGTCGAGGGCGTCGAGCGCCTCTTCGGGGGTGGTGCAGGTGAAGGCGCGGGCGGTCGGCACGCCGGCCGACTCCATCACCGCCTTGGCGAAGCTCTTGGAACCCTCGATCGCGGCGGGTTCGCGCGACGGGCCGAAGCACGGGATCCCGGCGGCGCGGACGGCGTCGGCGACCCCGGCGACCAGGGGCGCCTCGGGGCCGATCACGACCAGATCGACGGCGAGGTCGCGGGCCAGCGCCGCCACCGCCGAGCCGTCGAGGGGTGACACGTCGTGGACGCGGGCCACCTCTCCGATGCCCGCGTTGCCGGGTGCGCAGTGCACCTCGGCGGGTCGGAGAGCACGGCAGATCGCGTGCTCACGGCCTCCTGAACCGATCACCAGAACTCGCACCCCGCCATTCTCGCAGGCCCGAGTACCGCAGTTATCCTGGGAGCCTGTGATATTTTGAGTTGGCTTTGCGGTGTCAAGAGGCGATTGGAGGTGGTACGGGTGTCTTCTGGCGATCCCGTCAGTACGTGCACGCGCACGTCTGACGTGCGCGACATCCCTCTCCATTTCCATATGACCGCCGCCCGCATGCCCGCGCCCGTGTAAGGGGTGACTCCGCTGTTCGCGTGGAGCATGTGAGCCCGGCTTTTGAAGGGACCCTCATGCGCTCCGCCACTCTGTTCCCCCGGATCCGCACCTCTCGTCCCGTCGTGGTCTCCACGCCGGGTGAGGTGAAGAAGTTCCCCTGTGTCCCGTCGAGCGACTCGCTCGTCACCTTCGGCGCCTACATCGGCGGCCGGAAGGTGGCCTGCGACGGGATCGCGCAGGCCGTCCAGATCGTCCGGCAGCACAACGAAGACGCGCCGAAGCCCGAGGCCTACGTCTGGGTCGGGCTCTACGAGCCGGAGGCCCCCGAGGTCGAGTGGCTGGCCGAGACGTTCGGGCTCCACCCCCTCGCCGTCGAAGACGCGGTCAAGGCCCACCAGCGGCCCAAAGTGGAGCGTTACGGCGACTCGCTGTTCGTGGTGCTGAAGACGGTCGCCTTCCTCGACCACGAGGTGCTGACCGAGTCGGCCGAGATCATCGCCACCGGCGAGATCATGGTGTTCGTGGGGCCCGACTTCGTCGTGACGGTGCGCCACGGCGCCCACAGCCCGCTCAGCGACGTGCGCGAGAAGCTCGAAGACAAGACCAAGCTGCTCAACCGTGGCCCGACCGGCGTCCTCCACGCCATCGCCGACCACGTCGTCGACAAGTACCTCTACGTCGCCGACCAGATGCAGGCCGAGCTCGAAGAGGTCGAGGCGGCGGTGTTCGCCGAGGTCAGCTCACGCGACATCAACCGGATCTACCACCTCAAGCGGGAGATGCTGGAGCTCAAGCGCGCGGTCGCGCCGCTGTCGACGCCCTTCTCCCAGCTCTCGCAGCGCCGCATCATCCCCTCGGAGATGCGCGAATACTTCCGCGACGTGTCCGACCACCTGTCGCGCGTCTGCGAGCAGGTGCAGTCGAGCAACGAGCTCTCCGACTCGATCCTGCAGGCCGCCCTCGCCCGCACCAACGCCCTGGCCAACGAGGACATGCGCAAGATCTCCTCGTGGGTGGCGATCCTGGCCGTCCCGACCATGATCGCGGGCATCTACGGCATGAACTTCGAGCACATGCCCGCGCTCGACGCGGTGTGGGGCTATCCGGTGGTCGTCGGCGTCATGGTCGTCGCCTGCGCCCTGCTGCACAGGGCGTTCAGGCGCAACGGCTGGCTCTAGACGGCTGCGGCGACCGCTTTCACGGAACGCGGCAACGGAATTCCGCGAACGCTCCACAGCTCCCGCATCCGGTCGGGATAGTCGGTGACGATCGCGGCCACACCCAGGTCCAGCAACGAAGCCGCCTCGGCCGGGTCGTTGACCGTCCAGACCACCACGGGCAGCCCGCGCCGGGCCGCGCCCGTCATCAGCTGCTTGTCGACCAGCACCCGGTCGGGTGACAGGGCGGTCGCGCCGACCGCCTCGGCGGCGCCCGCGATGTCGACCTCGAAGTCGCGCAGGTCGAATCCGGCCATCCACAGCGGGTCGATGGTCGCCGCCTCGACCAGCGCGTAGCGGTGCGGTACGGCGTCACGCGCCGCCGCCAGGATGCGCCAGTCGAAGCTCAGAATGGCCGAGTTGTCGATGCGGCGGTGCCTGGCCAGTTCGTCCAGGACCAGGCCTGTGAAGACCTTCGGGTCGGCCGACAGGTCGGGCCGGGTGGGGTCTGACTTGAGCTCGACGTTGAGCCGCACATGGTCGGCGCCGTAGGCGCTGACCAGCCCGAGCACCGAACCCAGCGTGGGCATGCGGGTGTCGGGCCGCCCGACCTGGGTGCGCATGAACGGATCGTTCTCGCGGACAGGGCGGCGCACCCCCACGTCGAGGGTGCGCAGCTGCGACAGGGTGAGCTGGTTGATCGGCCGGCCCACCAGCTGTTCACTGCCGGTGTCGCGGCTCGTGATCGGGGAGACGGTGAGATCGTGACTCAGGACCAGCTGGTGGTCCGCGGTCAGCACGACGTCGAACTCGAGGGCGTCGACGCCGATCTCCAGCGCGTAGGCGAGACCGGGCAGGGTGTTCTCGGGCCGCAGGCCGCGGGCACCCCGGTGCCCGTGCAACTCAACAGGTCGATGCACAACCGCGAACCCTACAAGGCACGCCGGTCGGTCCCCTGTATTGGGGCTCCCATCGGCGTGCCTCACGTCACATCGGGGTCAGACGAGCGACCTGAGCTGCACCGTCTGGGTGCGGCCCGGACCGACGCCGATGGCGGACATCGGCGCCCCGGACATGTCTTCGAGCGCCTGGATGTAGGCCCGCGCGTTGGGCGGCAGGTCGTCGAGGGTCTTGGCGGAGGTGATGTCCTCCTGCCAGCCGGGGAACTCCTCGTAGATCGGCTTCGCGTGGTGGAAGTCGGTCTGGGTCATCGGGATCTCGTCGTGGCGCACGCCGTTGACGTCGTAGGCCACGCAGACCGGGATCTTCTCCAGGCCCGACAGCACGTCGAGCTTGGTGAGGAAGAAGTCGGTCACGCCGTTGATGCGGCTGGCGTAGCGGGCGATCACCGCGTCGTACCAGCCACAACGCCGGTTGCGGCCGGTGGTGGTGCCGTATTCGTGGCCGGTCTTGCGCAGCCACTCACCGGTCTCGTCGAGCAGCTCGGTCGGGAAGGGGCCGGAACCGACTCGGGTGGTGTACGCCTTGACGATGCCGATCACCCGGTTGAGCCGCGTCGGCGGGATGCCCGAACCGGCGCAGGCGCCGCCGCTGGTCGGCGACGACGACGTCACGAACGGGTAGGTGCCGTGGTCGATGTCGAGCAGCGTGCCCTGGCCGCCTTCGAGCAGCACGAACTTGTCGTCGTCGAGCGCCTTGCTGAGGATGAGCGAGGTGTCGGCGATGTGGGGGCGCAGCCGCTCGGCGTAGCCGAGGTACTCCTCCAGGACCTTCGCCGGGTCGAGCCCGCGGCGGTTGTAGATCTTGGTGAGGATCTGGTTCTTCTCGTTGAGCGCGGCCTCGATCTTCTTCTGCAGGATGCCCGGGTCGAGCAGGTCCTGCACCCGGATGCCCATGCGGTAGATCTTGTCGCCGTACGCCGGCCCGATGCCCCGCCCGGTGGTGCCGATCTTGGCCTTGCCGAGGTAGCGCTCGGTGACCTTGTCGAGGGCCTTGTGGTGGGGCATGATCAAATGCGCGTTCGCCGAGATCAGCAGCTTGGAGCAGTCGATGCCCCGAGCCGCGAGCCCGTCGATCTCCCCGAGCAGCACGCCCGGGTCGATGACGACCCCGTTGCCGATCACGGGTGTCACATTGGGGGACAGCACTCCCGTGGGCAGCAGATGCAAGGCGTATTTCTGGTCGCCGATGACCACGGTGTGACCCGCGTTGTTGCCGCCCTGATAACGGACGACATAGTCGACGACGCCACCGAGGATGTCGGTGGCCTTCCCTTTGCCCTCATCGCCCCACTGGGCGCCCACGAGAACGACAGCCGGCATGGTCAATCTCCCGGAACAAAAACCAAAGCCCCTGCGCGCAAGCGACAGGGGCTCTTGCAAACCGAGACTACCTGAGGTGTAGGAAAAAGGGGATCTCCGGTCAGTTCGACAGCGCGTCGGCCGCTTCCTGGGACGAATCACGCAGGAACTGGAGGCAGCGTTCGGCCTCGTCCTTCTCACCGATCGCGTTGGCCGCACGGGCCAGCGCGTTCAGGCAGCGCAGGAAACCCTGGTTGGGCTCGTGGCTCCACGGGATCGGGCCGTGCCCCTTCCACCCGGCCCGGCGGAGCTGGTCGAGGCCCCGGTGGTAGCCGGTGCGGGCGAAGGCGTAGGAGGTGATCGCATGGCCTGCGGCGAAGTAGTCGTCGGCCAGGGCGCCCCAGGCGGCGGAGTAGGTCGGGAAGCGGGCCGCCACATCGGCCGCCTTGATCCCGCTCTCCATCATCTTGCGCGCCTCGGCGTTGTCGGGAAGCTGCGTGGGGGGCGGGCCGGCCAGCAGGTTCTCGTGCGTTTCCACAGCGGCTCCCGTTCTCGTGATCGGTCTTTGAACACTGTCTTACCAGTAGTGGCAAACCGTAATCATTTAGTCCCGCGTATGCCAAAGGCCCGAATCTCCGTCGATCCGGGCCTTGAGGGCGGACCACTTAGCTGATCTTGGTGCCGGCCGACTTGAGGTGCTGGCAGGCCTCGACGATGCGCTTGGCCATGCCGGCCTCGGCCAGCTTGCCGTAGGCGCGCGGGTCGTAGGCCTTCTTGTTGCCGACCTCGCCGTCGACCTTCAGCACGCCGTCGTAGTTCTTGAACATGTGCTCGACGATCGGACGCGTGAAGGCGTACTGGGTGTCGGTGTCGATGTTCATCTTGATGACGCCGTAGGAGATCGCCTCGTGGATCTCCTCGAGCAGCGAGCCAGAGCCGCCGTGGAAGACCAGGTCGAACGGCTTCTCCTTGCCGTACTTGGCGCCGACGGCGTCCTGGAGGTCCTTCAGCACCGACGGGCGCAGCTTGACCGCACCGGGCTTGTAGACGCCGTGGACGTTGCCGAAGGTGGCGGCGAGCAGGTAGCGGCCACGCTCACCCAGGCCGACGGCCTCGGCGGTCGCGATGGCGTCTTCGGGGGTGGTGTAGAGCTTGTCGTTGATCTCGTGGGAGACGCCGTCTTCTTCGCCGCCGACGACGCCGATCTCCATCTCCATGATGATGCGCGCCTCGGCGCACTTGTCGATGAGCTCGGAGGCGAGGTCGAGGTTCTCCTTCATCGGCACCGCCGAGCCGTCGAACATGTGCGACTGGAACAGCGGGTCCTGGCCGCGGGCGACGCGCTCGCGCGAGATCTCGATCAGCGGGCGCATGAAGCCGTCGAGCTTGTCAGCGGGGCAGTGGTCGGTGTGGAGGGCCACGGTCACGTTGTACTTGGCGGCCACCACGCGGGCGTACTCGGCAAGGGCGGTCGCACCGATGACCATGTCCTTGACCGTGGTGCCCGAGGCGAACTCCGCGCCACCGGTGGAGACCTGGAGGATGCCGTCGCTCTCCGCCTCGGCGAAGCCGCGCAGCGCAGCGTTCAGCGTCTGCGACGACGTCACGTTGATCGCCGGGTAGGCGAACCCGCCGGCCTTGGCCCGGTCGAGCATCTCGGCGTAGACCTCTGGGGTTGCGATAGGCATCGAAAAGCTCCAATGAATGGGGATTGGTGTAGACCAGTATTCCGAAGCGTGCCCGGATGTGTGAAGCGCCCCGGGTTGCCGCCGATCCCATCATGCCGGGGTACGCTCTTCTCGCGATGGACCTCACGAATCTTCTCGACGCCCAATGGTGGATCGTCACCTTCGGGCTCATCGGCATCCTCACCATCATCTTCGCCGAGACCGGGCTTCTCATCGGCTTCTTCCTGCCCGGCGACTCGCTGCTGGTGGTGGCCGGAATGGGCGCGTCGGCGCAGGTGGCCTCGGCGGTCGGGCTCGACACGCCGTTCCCGCTCACGGTCCTGCTGATCGGCGCCCCGTTGTGCGCCATCGCGGGCGCGCAACTCGGCCACTTCATCGGCGCGAAGGCGGGTCCCCGCCTGTTCGCCCGGCCCGAGTCACGCCTCTTCAAGCAGGAGTACGTCGAGAAGGCCCAGCACTACTTCGAGAAGTTCGGCCCCGAGAAGGCCGTCGTGCTGGCCCGGTTCATCCCGATCGTGCGGACGTTCCTGAACCCGGTCGCCGGCATGCTGGGCATGAACCCCCGCCGGTTCCTCATCTGGAACATCATCGGCGGCGTCCTGTGGACCGACGGCCTGCTGCTGTTCGGCTACTTCATCGGCAGCAAGATCCCCAACGTCGACAAATACATTTTGCCCGGCGCCGTGGTGATCATCCTGCTCTCGGTGATCCCGATCATCCGTGAGGTCATGAAGAACCGGAAGGCCGCCAAACGCGGGCTTCAGACCGCTCCGGGCACCGAGCCCAAGGGCAAGCACCACCGCGAGACCGCCTGACCGGCGGCCTATAGCCGATCGTAATATCTTACTTTTTGGGACAGCTCGGTCTTCCCAAGCGGTTACCGTCAGAAGAGTGGGACGACACAGGTCCGATCCGTTGGGGATCGCCCGGATCGTGCTCATCGTGCTCGCGGTGTGCGCGCTGCTGTCGCTGATCGTGGTGGGCGTCGTCGGGCTGCTCTCCGCCACCGACCCCATCCAGGCCCCCGACACGCCCGTTCCGCCCGCCGCCTCCGCGCAGGCCGCGCGGACCGCCCCGGCCACGTTGCAGATCGCCTGCCAGGCCGAGAGCTGCCCGGTGTTCGTCCGGATCCCCGGCGGCGACGTGCTGCTGAACGGGCAGCTCTCCAAGGGGGAGCAGGTCGCCTACTTCGACGGCAAACTCGACGTCGTGCTCGACGACGCCTCACTCGTGAAGATCTGGGAGAACGGCAAGCCGCGCCCCCCGGTCGCACCCGGGGAGCCCGCCTCCTTCACCGTCAGCCGAGGCCAAGGTCAGCCAAGTTGAACGCCGACCGGTAGGGCACCCCGGCGGTCGCCAGGTTGTCGTCGCCACCCCGGTGCACGATCGTCGCGATGCCCACCACGACCGCTCCGGCCTCGTTCAGTGCCTGGACGGCGGTCAGCACCGACCCGCCCGTCGTGGTGGTGTCCTCCACGGCCAGGACCCGGCGTCCGGCCACTTCCGGACCCTCGATGCGGCGCTGGAGGCCGTGGGCCTTGCCCTCCTTGCGCACCACGAAGGCGTCGAGCCGCTGCCCCTTCGCCGCGGCGGCGTGCACCATGGCGGTGGCCACCGGGTCGGCGCCCAGGGTCAGCCCGCCGACGGCCTCGAACCCGAGATCCTCGGTGAGGTCGAGCATCACCCGGCCCACCAGCGGCGCCGCCGTCCCGTCGAGGGTGACGCGGCGCAGGTCGACGTAGTAGTCGGCCTCCTTGCCCGAGGAAAGGGTCACCCGGCCGTGCACGACGGCCTTTTTCTTGATCTCGTCCAGCAGCAGTTCTCGGTCAGTCATGACCCCCAGCGTATTGACCCTCCACAGGTGTCAGTTTTCCTGACTGAAGATCGTCACGTTAGAGAAGAGTCGAAGCGCGGAATCATCAGGCGGTCAACCCAAGGTAATCGAGAGGTAACATTGAGTGTGCAAATCGGGCAAAGCGACCCGCAATTGCTCGACGCCCTCCGGGCCGGCGACTCCGCCGCCTACGGCGCCCTCTACGAACGCCACCGCCCCGCCGCCCGCGCCCTCGCACGGCACCTGTTCCGCTACGGGTCGGTCGACGACGCCGACGACATCGTCGCCGAGACGTTCACCCGCATCCTCGACCTGATCCGCCGGGGTGGCGGTCCGAGGGGGGAGTTCCGCCCCTATCTGCTCGCCGCCGTCCGTCGCGCCGCCTACGATCGCGCCGACCGCCGCGACGTCCCCACCCACGAGATCGAGCGGTACGCCCCCGGCGAGCCCTTCGTCGACCCGGCGCTGGCGCGCTGCGAGCGGGCCGACGTCGCCAGGGCCTTCCGGTCGCTGCCCGAGCGCTGGCGGGTGGTCCTGTGGCACACCGCCGTGGAAGACCACCAGGCGGCCGAGATCGCCCCGCTCATGGGGCTGACGGCCAACGGTGTGGCGGCCCTCGCCTACCGCGCCAGAAGGGGTCTGAGAGACGCCTACCTGCAGGCGTAGCTGGAGGAAAGAACGGGACAAACTGGTACGGTCGCGGAGGAGTCAATCGGCGGGATTCATCCTCGCGGCCTCAGCCACCCGATTACCCTGAGATGGCCATGTTAAGGAAGGCGGTGTCGCGTGGATCGCTGCGCGCTTTTCGTCGACGCCGGCTATCTGCTGGCCGATGGCGCGATGGCCGTTCACGGTACCCGCCACCGTGAGGCCGTCACGTGGGACTATCCCGGCCTGCTCCAACTGCTCACCAACCTGGCCCGTGAGCGCACGGGGCTGCCCCTGCTGCGCTGCTACTGGTACGAGGCCACGGTCGAGGGCCGCCGCACCCCCGAACACGACGTGCTGGCCGACATCCCCGGCCTGAAGCTCCGCCTGGCCCGCATCCGGCCGGGCCGCCGTGAGGGCGTCGACGCCCAGGTCCACCGCGACCTGATGACCCTGGCCCGCAACAACGCCGTGGCCGACGCCGTCGTCGTGAGCGGCGACGAAGACCTCGCCCAGGTGGTGAGCGACGCCCAGGACCTCGGCATCCGGGTCACCGTGATCTCGATCGCCGCCGACGGCAGCTGGTCGGCCTCCCGCACGCTCCGCCAAGAGTGCGACGACCTGATCGAGATGAGCAGCGGCCACCTCCGCCCTTTCGTCACCCTGACGACCGGCGCCGACGGCATCGTGACCTCGCAGAACGGCTCCCGGAACACCGGCGCCCTCCCGGCGATCAACGGCGCCCAGGCCGCCCTGCCGCCCCCGGCCCCCGCTCCGGCCCCGCCGCCCCCCGCGGCCCAGCCGCAGTCGAAGGGCTCCCACGCCGCACCCCGGACGCCCACGCCGACCTACACGTACAACCCGCCTCTGGAAGCCCCGCAGCAGCCCGCACCCCCTCCGCCGCCGCCTCCGCAGCCCCAATACCAGGGCTCCCACGGCAGCGGCGGTGACCGGGGCGGCTACCGCGAGTCGAACACCGGCAGCTTCCCTGCGGCGCAGCTTGGCCCCTACACGGGCCCCCAGTCGGCTCCGGTCCCCACTTCCCACGGCGGCGGCACCACCACGCTGGCCGACGCCGTGAAGGCGGCCCACAAGGAGGGCCACGACTTCGGCGACTCGATAGCGCGCGACGCCCCGGCCCTCTGGCTGGAAGCGGTCCTCGCCAGGAAGCCGCGCATGCCCTCCGACCTGGAGGCCAGACTCCTCCAGGGTTCGTCGCTCCCGATCGACTTCCTCCTCCACGACGAAGTCCGCCACGCCCTGCGAAGGGGCTTCTGGGACGCCCTGGAGCGGGCCCGCCGCTAGCTCAGGGCGTCGAATCCGGCCCTGAGGTTGGCGATGCGCTGGCCCAGGTCCGACAGCGGGCCGCTCATGGGGGAGTCGCCGTTCTTGCGGGCGAGGTCGCGTACCCGGTTGAGCTCTTCCTCGACCGCCGTCAGGCGGCGGGAGAGTTCCGGCAGGACGGCCGGCTGGTCGCCGTTGCCGGGGAGTTCGGTGGCGAGGCGTTCGCGCAGGAGGGCGGCCTGTTCGGCCAGGCGGCGGTTCATGTTGTAGAGCTCGACGAAGACCGCGACCTTGGCGCGGAGCACCCACGGGTCGAAGGGCTTGGTCAGATAGTCGACGGCGCCCGCCTGGTAGCCGCGGAAGGCGTAGTCGGGGGCGCTGTCGACGACCGTCAGGAAGATGATCGGGATGTTCCGGGTGCGCTCACGCCGCTTGATGTGGGCGGCGGTCTCGAAGCCATCCATTCCGGGCATGCGGACGTCGAGGAGGATCAGCGCGAATTCGGTGCTGAGCAGGGCTTTCAGGGCTTCTTCGCCGGAACGGGCGCGCACGGGGGTGAGGTCGAGGGAGCTGAGGATCGCCTCGAGTGCGATGAGGTTCTCCTCGCGGTCGTCGACCATGAGGATCTTCGCCCGGTCTGGCATCGATCACGCACCTTCAGTGGAGTCCGTCGCATCCGAGTCTGCCCGACCAGAACTACCCGATACACGCCCGCGCATGAGCCAGCCACGGAGACGTTCGAGAAGTCGGTCGACGTCGACCGGTTTGGGCACGTAGTCGGAGGCGCCCGACGCGATGCTCTTCTCGCGGTCGCCCCGCATGACCTTAGCGGTCAGCGCGATGATCGGCAGGTCGGCGAACTGGGGCATCCGGCGGATCGCCGACGTCGTGGCCCAGCCGTCCATTTCGGGCATCATGATGTCCATCAGCACGAGCGCCACGTCTTCGTTGCGTTCGAGCTGTTCGATGCCCTCGCGGCCGTTCTCGCCGTAGACGACGGTGGTGCCGTGGCGTTCCAGGACGCTGGTCAGGGCGAAGACGTTGCGGATGTCGTCGTCGACGATGAGGATCTTGGCGCCGGTCAGGGGGTCGTCGCCGACCCAGTCGCGGCCGTTGATCTCCTCCATCGGGCGCGCGGGAGGCAGGCCCGCGGGGAGCGGGATCTCCGGGAGCACCTCGTCGGTGGTCACCTGGAGCACCTGCTCGGGGCGTTCGACCCCGGCGAGCGAGGTCGCGGCGCCGCCGTCGCGGGCGCTCAGCGGGCCGGCGTAGGTGGCCGGGAGGTAGAGCGTGAAGGTGCTGCCCTGGCCCGGCTCGCTGTCGACGTGGATCTCGCCGCCGAGCAGGCGGGCGATGTCGCGGCAGATCGACAGGCCGAGGCCCGTGCCGCCGTATTTGCGGCTGGTGGTGCCATCGGCCTGGCGGAACGCCTCGAAGATCACGTCGAGCTTGTCGGGGGCGATGCCGATGCCGGTGTCGACGACCGAGAAGGCCAGGATGTTGTCGCTGGTCTGGAGGGTCTCGTCCACGAAAGAGACGTCACCGGCCGGTTCGACGCGCAGCCGCACCTCGCCGCGCGGGGTGAACTTGACCGCGTTCGACAGCAGGTTGCGCAGCACCTGCTGGAGGCGCTGCTCGTCGGTGCGCATCTCGGTCGGGACCGCGCCGTCGACGTCGATCGCGAACGACAGGCCCTTGTCCTGGGCCAGCGGCGCGAACGCGGCGTCGACGTAGTCGTAGAGCTTGGGGAGTGACAGTTCGGCCGGGTGGATGTCCATGCGGCCGGCCTCGACCTTGGACAGGTCGAGGATGTCGTTGATCAGCTGGAGCAGGGCCGAACCGGCGCCGTGGATGGTCTTGGCGAACTCGACCTGCTGGTCGGTCAGGTTGCCCTCGGCGTTCTCGGTCAGCAGCTTGGCCAGCACGAGCAGGCTGTTCAGCGGGGTGCGCAGCTCGTGGGACATGTTCGCGAGGAACTCGCTCTTGTAGCGGCTGGAGACCGCGAGCTGCTCGGCGCGCTCCTCCAGCGTGCGGCGGGCCTGCTCGATCTGGAAGTTCTGGATCTCGATCGCGCGGTTCTGCTTGGCCAGCAGCGCCGCCTTGTCCTCCAGCTCGGCGTTGGAGCGCCGCAGCTCCTCCTGCTGCCGCTGCAGTTCGTCGGACCGCTCCTGGAGCTCGGTCGCGAGCCGCTGGCTCTCCTTCAGAAGATCCTCTGTACGGGAGTTCGCGATGATCGTGTTGATGGTGATCCCGATCGACTCCACGAGCTGCGTGAGCAGGTCGAGGTGCACCTCGGAGAACCTGTCGAGCGACGCCATCTCGAGCACGCCCAGCACATGGCTCTCGAACAGGATCGGCATGACCACGATCTGGGCCGGGCGCGACGAGGTCAGCGCGGTGTCGATCGTGAACGAGTCGACCGGCACCTGGTGGATGATGATTTGCTTGGCCTCCATCGCGGCCTGCCCGACCAGGCCCTCACCCAGCGCGAACCGGCGCCGGGGGCTGCGGCCGGGCTGGATGCCGTAACCGGCGATCAGGGTGAGCTCGCCGTCGACGACCAGGTAGCAGGCGCCGTAGCTGGCCGACACGAGCGGCGTGAGCTCGCTCATGATCAGGCGGGCGACCTCGATCATGTCGCGGTGGCCCTGCATCAGGCGGGAGATCCTGGCCAGGTTCGACTTCAGCCAGTCTTGCTGCTGGTTGGCGGTGGTGGTGTTCCGCAGGTTGGACACCATCGTGTTGATGTTGTCCTTCAGCTGGGCCAGCTCGCCCGGCGCCTCGACGGTGATCGACCGGGTCAGGTCGCCGCGGGCGACCGCGCTGGTCACCTCGGCGATGGCGCGCACCTGCGTGGTCAGGTTCCCGGCCAGCTCGTTGACGTTCTCGGTGAGGCGCTTCCAGGAGCCCTCGACGCCCTCGACGCGCGCCTGACCGCCGAGCTGCCCCTCGGAGCCGACCTCACGGGCGACGCGGGTCACCTCGGAGGCGAACGAGCTGAGCTGGTCGACCATCGTGTTGATCGTGGTCTTCATGACGAGCATCTCGCCCTGGGCGTCGACGTCGATCTTGCGGGTCAGGTCGCCGCCCGCGACCGCCGTGGTGACCTCGCCGATGTTGCGGACCTGGTAGGTCAGGTTGGTCGCCATCGAGTTGATGTTGTCGGTGAGGTCCTTCCAGACCCCCGACACGCCGGGCACGCGGGCCTGCCCGCCCAGCTTGCCCTCGGTGCCCACCTCACGGCCGACGCGCGTCACCTCGTCGGCGAACGAGCTGAGCTGGTCGACCATCGTGTTCATCGTGTCCTTGAGCTCCAGGATCTCGCCCTGGGCGTCCACGGTGATCTTCTTGGTCAGGTTGCCCTGGGCGACGGCGGTGGAGACGGCGGCGATCTGGCGGACCTGGCTGGTGAGGTTGTTGGCCATGAAGTTGACGTTGTCGGTGAGGTCCTTCCAGACGCCCGACACACCCCGGACCTGCGCCTGACCGCCCAGCCGGCCCTCGGTGCCGACCTCGCGGGCCACGCGCGTGACCTCGGCGGCGAACGAGCTGAGCTGGTCGACCATCGTGTTCATCGTCGACTTGAGTTCGAGGATCTCGCCCTGGGCGTCGACGTCGATCTTGCGGGTCAGGTCACCGCCCGCGACCGCCGTGGTCACCTGGGCGATGTTGCGGACCTGGTAGGTCAGGTTCTTGGCCATCGAGTTGACGTTGTCGGTGAGGTCCTTCCAGACGCCCGACACGCCCTTCACCTCGGCGCGGCCACCCAGCCGGCCTTCGGTGCCGACCTCGCGCGCGACGCGGGTCACCTCGTCGGCGAAGCCCGAGAGCTGGTCGACCATCGTGTTGAGGGTCTCCTTCAGCTCCAGGATCTCGCCCTGGGCGTCGACCGTGATCTTCTTGGTCAGGTTGCCCTGGGCGACGGCGGTGGAGACGGCGGCGATCTGGCGGACCTGGCTGGTGAGGTTGTTGGCCATGAAGTTGACGTTGTCGGTGAGGTCCTTCCAGACCCCCGACACACCCCGCACCTGAGCCTGGCCCCCCAGCTTTCCCTCGGTGCCCACCTCACGGGCGACGCGCGTCACCTCTTCGGCGAACGCGGAAAGTTGGTCCACCATCGTGTTGACAGTGATCTTGAGCTCGAACATCTCGCCGACGGCGTCGACGGTCACTTTGCGTGACAGGTCGCCGTTGGCGACGGCCGTGGTCACCTCGCCGATGTCGCGCACCTGTGCGGAGACGCGGCTGGACATCGTGTTGACGGCCTCGGTCAGGTCGCGCCAGCTCCCGGACATGCCCCGCAGGTTGGCCCGGCCGCCGAGCTTGCCCTCGGTGCCGACCTCGCGGGCCACCCGGGTCACCTCACCGGTGAACAGGGCGAGCTGGTCGACCATGCCGTTGATCGCCTTGCCGAGGCGGCGTACCTCGCCTCTGGCCGCTCTGTCGAGGTCGATGCGCTGCGACAGGTCGCCCTTGGCGACGGCGTCGATCACGTCGGCGGCGCCCGTGACGGGCGTGACCAGGGCGTCGATCAGTCCGTTGACCGACTCGACGCTCTCGGCCCAGGAGCCCACACCGGGGCCGGGGGTGAGCCGTTCGCCGAAACGGCCTTCTTTGATCACCTCGCGGCGGACCCGGGCCAGCTCGTTGGCCAGGTGTTCGCGGCGGTCGGCGACCTCGTTGAGGAGCAGCCGGATCTCGCTCAGGATGCCCGGTGGGGCGTGCGGGACTCTCCGGCGGAAGTCGCCGTCGCGCCACACGGTCAGCGTGTCGAGGAGTGGCTTCAGGTCAGACTCGGTGTAACGGCGTTCGGTCCGGGCCGGTTCGACGTCCGCACGCGTCATGTGGCCTCCTAACGTGTTCGCCCAGTCTGTCACGTTCCGTGGTAGGTCCACGGGGCGTTGATTGACCGCGCGTCAGAGCGATTTGTGGTAAGCACGTGTGCAGTGGCGAATTCTCCACGTGCCGTCCTCGCCGCCTCTTTCACGACGGGCGAGACGGCCGTTCCTGCGGCGAAGCGGTTCACCCAAGAGGTGATGACCGCGTGGGCCGCCATGCCCGTGGGGGCCGAAGCCGAGCGGCTCACCCGTGCGCTCGTCGAAGGGGTCTCCGGCGAGGCGTTCGAGGTGCGATGGCTCCACCAAGGCGACTCTATCCAGCTTGAGGTGATCGAGCGCGGACATGACTATGGTCCGCCCCTCGACGCGGCCGACTGGGGGGTCTCGTTCTCCGGGAACTCCCGGGTGCGGTGGGCCCGGCTCGATCTGCCGGGCGGTGGCGGTGTGCCCGAGGAGGAGGCGTGGACGGAGCCCACGCCCAGCCCCGGGTGGCTGGGGTTCCTGGCCGACGCGAGTGACCTGCTGGCCGGGACCCTCGATCCCGGCATGGTGCCGGCGATCATCGCGCAGATCGTGGTGCCCCGGCTGGCCTCCTGGTGCGCCGTCTACACGGCCGACCAGGGCACCGGCCCGCTGCGGCTCGACTACCTGTGGCACGCCGACGAGGCGCAGAGCGACGCCCTGCGCGAGCGGCTGTCCGATGTGGTGCTGCCGTCGGCCGACGGGCCCGCGGTGCTCAGTGTCGACGGCACGCAGGCCCTGGGCTTCCCGCTGACCGCGCGGGGGCGGCGCCTGGGCGTGATGTGCCTGGGCCGCCGTGACCGGTTCCCCGATGAGACCCTCCAACTGGCCGAAGACCTGGCCCGGCGGGCCGCGCTGGCGCTCGACAACGCCCGCCTCTACGCCCAACAGGCGGCGGCCAACCGGGCGTTGCAGCGGAGCCTGCTGCCACCGGAGGAACCTCGTACCCCCGGTTTGGACTCTTATGTGATCTATGAGCCGGCGGGTGAGACCAATGAGGTCGGCGGTGACTTCTACGATCTCTTCCCGATCGGCGACGGCGTCTGGCGGTTCGCGATCGGCGACGTCTGCGGCACCGGCCCGGTCGCGGCGGCCGTCACCGGCCTGGCCCGGCACACCATCCGGCTGCTCGCGCGTGAGGGCTACGGCGTCGCGGCGGTCGTCGAGCGGCTGAACCAGGCGATCCTCGAAGAGGGCGAGCGGGCCCGGTTCCTCACGCTGCTGCACGGCGAGATCACGATCGCGGCCGACGGGCTCGACATGCGGCTGGTGTCGGCCGGGCATCCCGAGGCGCTGCGGCTGCGGCCGAGCGGGGTCGTCGACGCCGTCGGGTCGCCCCAGTCGCTGCTCGGGGTCTTTCCCGAGGCCGAGTTCGAGGCCGACACGATCCACCTGGAGCCGGGAGACGTGCTGCTGGGGGTCACCGACGGCGTGACCGAGCGGCGGCAGGGGTCGCGGCTGCTCGACGACGAGGGCGGGCTGGCCAAGCTGCTCGCCGAGTGCGTCGACCTGTCAGCGCGTGCGGTCGCCGAGCGCATCAGGCGGGCCGTCCAGGACTTCGCCCCCGAGCCCAGCGCCGACGACCTGGCCATTCTCGTGCTCCGGGCGCCGATCGAGCCGCTCTAGCAGCATCACGGCCAGCCCCGCCACCGCGAGGGCCGCGCCGACCAGGGCCGGCGACATCCAGCCCCAGCCCGCCCCGATGGCCAGGCCGCCGAGGTAGACCCCGCCCGCGTTGGCGAGGTTGAAGGCCGAGTGGTTGGACGCCGCCGCGAGGGTGGGGGCGTCGGCGGCGTACCGGATGACCATGGTCTGGAGTGGCGCGGTCATCAGGAACCCGACGGCGAGGATCACGGCGACCATGATCGGCGCCGGCCAGAAGAAGAAGATCACCAGCACCACGGCCAGACCGGCCAGGCTCGCGTAGGCGGTCGGCCGGGCGGCCAGGTCGGTGAGCGGCCCGGCCGCGGCCACGCCGACGGTCATGCCGACACCCGCCAGCGCCAGCACCCACATGACCGCGTCCGGCGGCAGGCCCATGACCTCGGTGGTGATGGACGCCAGGTAGGCGTAGGCCGCGAAGACGCCGCCGAAGCCGAAGATCGCGGTGCCCAGGAAGAGCAGGACTCTGCGGTCCCTGAAGGCCCGCAGCTCTCGCCGCAGGCTCGCCTGCGGTTCCGGCGGCGTGTACGGAATCAGCAGGCCCAGCGCGACCAGCGAGATCACCCCGATGGCGGTGACGACGAGGAAGGTGGCCCGCCACCCCGTGTTCTGCCCAAGCAGGGTCGCGCCGGGCACGCCGACGATGTTGGCCAGCGTGAGCCCCAGCAGGATGGACGCGACCGCCCGCCCCTGCCTGCCCTCGCGGGCCATCCGCGCGGCCACGACCGAGCCGACGCCGAAGAACGCGCCGTGCGGCAGCCCGGCCGCGAAACGCCCGGCCATCAGCCAGCCGTGGTCCGGTGCGAGCGCCGAGAGCAGGTTGCCGACGACGAAGAGGCCCATCAGCGCCACCAGCAGGCGCTTGCGGGACATCCGCACCCCCGCCACCGCCAGCAGCGGAGCGCCCACGACCACGCCGACCGCGTAGGCGGCGACGAGGTTGCCCGCCGCGGGCACCGAGGTGTGCAGGTCGGTGGCCACCTCGGGCAGCAGGCCCATGATGACGAATTCGCTGATGCCGATGCCGAACGCGCTGATCGCCAGAGCGAGGAGAGCGAGCGAGGCGCGGTCGTTCCGCCTCGAAGAGGTTTGCATGGATGCTGTAACGATGAAGGATCCTTCAATTATTTCGTGCCCTGTATCGTTATGCCATGGAACGGCCGAAGCTTGGTCACCACCTGAAGCGGGTCGAACAGGCCCTGATCGCCCACAAAGCCGTCCGGATGCGGGCGCTCGGCATCACCGAGTCGCAGTGCGAGGTCCTCGGCCTCCTCGCCGGTGGACCGGCCAAGTCGAGCACCCAGCTCGCCCGGGAGGCGCTGGTGACCTCCCAGACGATCACGGGCATCGTCCAGAACCTCGAGGCCAAGGGCCTGGTCGAACGGCGCCCCTCACCCGACCACGGCCGGGTCATGCTCGTCTCCCTCACGGAAGCGGGCGTGGAGAAGGAGGCGGCGGCCCGGGGCCTCGCCCTCGACGTCGAGGCCCGGCTGCGCGCGGCCATGACGGAAGAGGACTTCGCCCGGCTCCTCGCCCTCCTCACCACGGCGGCTGACGCGGTGGACGGGCTCTCCAAGCCGGGCGGCCGACGCGGCGGGTGAGTCGGAGGCCGGGGCCGCCGAGGCGTTAAAGGTCAGAGGCCAGGGACCGCCGAGGCGGGTGAAGGCCCCAGAAACGCGGGGCCGTGGCGGGTGAGGGCACAGAAACCCCCGGTCGTGGCGGGCGAGGCCCAGAAACTCCCCGCTATGGCGGGTGAAGGTCAGAGTCCGGGGGTCGCTGGCTGCTTGCGGCCGTCCATTACTCGGGTGGCGAATTCGATCTGGGTGCGCATCTGGCGGATGCGTTCCTCCACGACCAGGGAGGCGTGGCCCGCGTCGTAGCGGTAGACCTCGCAGGGGCCCGGGGCGGCTTCGAGGAACTGCTCGATCTGCCTGATCGGGCAGCGGGGGTCGTTCTCCCCGGCCAGGATCAGCAGCGGCGCCTCGACCATGTCGGCGTAGGTGATCGGGGAGGACGCCGCGTAGCGATCGGGGACCTCCTCGGGTGAGCCGCCGAGCAGGGCGCGGTGGAGGGAGCGCAGGGCCTCCGACTCGTCTTCGTAGGCGGCGCGGTGGTCGGCGATCGGGACGGCGGCGATGCCGGCGCTCCAGACCTTGGGCTGGGTGCCGAGGCCGAGCAGGGTCAGGTAGCCGCCCCACGAGCCGCCCGCCAGGATCAGCCGGTCGGGGTCGGCGATGCCCCGGTTGACCACCCATTCGCGGACCGCCGACACGTCGGCCAGCTCGATGTGGCCGACGTCGCCGTGCAGGGCGTCGCGCCAGGCCGAGCCGTAGCCGATCGAGCCCCGGTAGTTGATCCGGACGACGGCGAAACCGCTGTCGACCCAGGCCGCCACGTGGGGCAGGAACGAGTCGTTGTCCTGCGCCGACGGGCCGCCGTGCAGCAGGAAGACGGTCGGATAGGGGGCCGCCTGGCCGGTCGGGCGGGAGATCATCGCGTGGATCCAGCCGCCGGGGCCCTCGACGTCGACGTCCTCGACCGGGACCGATGGTGGCGCGGTCGGGCCGGGGCTCATCACGACGTGGCCGTGGCTCGACCTGATCACGGGCGCGTGGGCGGCGCTCGACCACGAGTATTCGACCGTGCCGTCGGGGCGGGTGGCGGCCGACTCGATCACGCCGTGGGGCGTCTCGATCGGGATCATCGCGCCGCCGACCAGATCGTATTTGAAGAGCTGGGTGCGGCCCCTGTGGTGGTTGACGATCAGGAGGGCGCGGCCGTCGTCGTACCAGTCGGCGGTGACCTCGCCGGGGTCGCGGAGGTAGATCTCGCGCTGCTCGCCGGTGAGCGGGTCCCAGACCAGCGGCTCGTGGCGGCCGCGGCGTTCGTGCAGGACCAGCAGGCGGCGGTCGCCCAGGACGGGCGAGAAGCGGATGCCGCGCACGCCCTTGCCCGGGCCGTCGTAGAGGTCGCCGACGACCGAGCCGTCGGACTTCACGACGCGCAGGGCCGGGTGGCGGGCGTCGCCGTGCTCGCTGTGGTCGATGGCGACCAGGGCGCCGTCGAGGGAGATGCCGGCCACCGAGGCGGCCTCTTTGTGCTGGTAGAGCACGGTCGGCTCGCTGCCCTCGCCCATCAGGAGGATCTGGAAGCCGAGCCGGCACGAACGCCCGAGGGCGGCGGTGCCGTTGGCGGCCAGCGCGAGGCCGGCGGGGTGACCGGGGGAGATCTCCAGCGGCCGGGCCGGGCCGCCGTGGAAGTGCTGGCGGATCCAGACGCCGTATTCGTCGCCGTCGGTGTCGGCGAACCACCAGATCCACTGGCCGGTGGGGTCGAGGTCGCCGTAGGCGGTGCCGTTGGGGCGGTCGGTCACCTGGCGGCTCTGGCCGGTGGCGCGGTCCCAGGCGTAGATCTCCCAGGTGCCGGAGGCGTTACTGCGGTAGACCGCGTGGTGCGGAGCCTGACGAGCCCATGTGGGCAGCGTCATGCGCGGGGAACGGAACCTGGTCTGCCAGCGTTCCTCGGCCTTCATCGGCTTTCCTCCCGGGTCCGCCGTCGGTCGCGGTCAAGTATGTCCCGTCAGCCCCCGGAATGGCCGACAAACAGGGGATCTCAGGTGGGAATTTACGGTGAAAAACCCCTTTGGTCACTAGTAGTGCGGCAACCATTTTCATCTTTTCGGACGCCACACCGTGACCTGCACCGACATCCGCACTACCGCCCCCTCTGACACCTCTGGCGCGCGCGCGTGCCAGGCACTCGGGCCCATCGCGATCACCGACATGACCTCGGGCGCCGTGAGGTCGAGCCACCCGGCGACGGGCTCGGTCACATCGCGTGCGAAGTGGTCGCCGAGTGTGTCGGCGAGACGCCGATTCTTTTCGTCGTCGACGGTGAGCAGACCGAAACGTTCGACTACGGGTTCCAGATGGTCCGGGTTAGGTGTGACCGTTATCAGGTTTCCCGTGGGTTTCAGGACGCGACGAAACTCACTCGCGTTCCTCGGGGCGAAGACGTTGAGAAGTGTGTCAAAGGCGGCGTCGCGTACCGGAAGGGGTTTCCAGACGTCGGCGGCCACCGCGCCGATCCTCGGATGGGCCCTGGCGGCCTTCTTGAGGGCGTGTTTGGAGACGTCCAGGGCCAGCCCCCGGTCCTGCACGGCGTGGGCGAGGTAGTAGCCGGTTCCGGCGCCGGCGTCACCGACCACCCCATGGGCGAAAGAGGCCACTTTGTCAGCGATTGGAGCGAACCATCCCTTGGTGAGAAATGTCTCACGCGCCCCCACCATCTCGGGGGTGTCACCCTTCACGGGGGTGCTCAGCAGGTTGAGGTAGCCCTGCCGGGCGACGTCGAACGAATGACCCTTCGGGCAGCGGACCGCTCCGGGCGCGAGATCGAGGTCGTCGCGGCAGACAGGGCAGACCAGCAGGTCGATGACGTCTCCAAGCATCCGACCAGTATCCCGTCAAGTCGCCTGCAACCGGTCTGAGGTGAACTGTCCTCATGACGAAGAAGAGACGCAGTTGCCCGAGTTGTCGCACCACCCTGGACGAGGGCCCGATCCTCTACCGCTGCGCGAAGTGCCAGCGCGCGGTGTACGCCGCCGACGTGAACTTCGATTATTCCAACCGATGATGCACGATGACCGCATGTAGCAGAATAAAGTGCGGTAATGCCGTACGAACCGATGACCTTCGCCGGGGTCGAGGTCACGCCGCTGTGTGATGCCGTCGGGCCCATGGGGCCGAGCATCGCCCTGCCGCTACCCGAGCTGTTCCCTGGTGGGTCGTTCGCCGACGGCGAGGAATGGATCCTGCACTTCCACTGCTTCCTGCTGCGCACCGGCAGCCACACGATCCTGGTCGACACCGGCGTCGGAGACCTTACCGGTCCGGCGGCGGGCTGGGCGCCGATCCCGGGACGGCTGCTCCAGGAACTCGACGCGGTGGGCGTGGCCCCCGCCGACGTGGACACGGTCGTCCTCACCCACCTGCACAGCGACCACGTGAGCGGCTGCGTCGCCGACGGCGCCCCGGTGTTCGCCAACGCCCGTCACGTGATCCAGGAGGCCGAGCTCGACTGGCCGGGCGGCGGGCTGATGCGCGACCGGATCGTCAAGCCGCTGGGCGACCAGCTCCAGATCGTGCACGGTTCCAAGGACCTCTTCGAGAACGTTCGCGTGGCGCACACTCCGGGCCACACCCCCGGCCACCAGGTGGTCCTGGTCGGCGACCTGATCGTCTCCGGCGACGTGCTGCACCACCGGCAGCAGCTGGCAGACCCGACGATCGGCTACCGCTACGACGACGACGGCGAGCGGGCGCTGGCCAGCCGCAAGGTCGTCCTCGAACGGGCCCGCTACCTGGCGACCTCCCACTTGGCCGAGCCCTTCACGAAGGTCCGCTGACGCAGGCGGAGGACCTGGAACGCGCCGAGCGCCCAGATCGGATACTGCACGGCCAGGGCCCATCTGAAGTCGCCGTGCACGTCGAGCCCGACGCCGATCAGCCCGAGCAGCGCCACCGTGGCCAGGAATCCGCCGCCGTTGACGATGCCGGTGGCCACACCGATGCGTTCGGCCGGGTTGTAGGTGCGGGCGAAGTCGAAGCCGATCACCGAGCCGGGCCCGTTGGTCGACAGCACCGCCATGAGCACGATCAGCAGCCAGAGGGGCGCCGGGCCCGGCCAGAGGAGGACGGCCGTCCACGTCGCGGCGGTCGAGCCGACGATGCCCAGCACCATCAGCCAGCGGCGGTCGGGCCAGCGGCCGGTGGCCCAGCCGAAGACCGGCTGGCAGGCCAGTGACACGACGGTGATCGCGGTCAGCAGCGCCCCGGCCGTGGTCGGGGACAGCTTCTGGTCCTGGAGCAGGAACGGGTAGCCCCAGAGCATCAGGAACGCCGCCATCGACGACTGGGTGGCGGCGTGCGTCCACATGCCGAGGCGGGTGCCGGGTTCGGTCCAGGCGGCGCGCAGGCCGCGCGCGTCGGCCGCCTTGGCGGGCCGGGCCTCCCTGATCACCACGACCACCACGGCGAGGGCCAGCAGGCTGAGGGCCGCCGCGCCCAGGAAGGTGTCTCTCCAGCCGAAGGTGTGCAGAGCCGAGATCAGCGGTACGGCGGCCAGCACGCCCCCCAGCGCCCCCAGCAGCCCCGTGGTCTGCACCATCATCGAGTTGCGGTGGGGCGGGAACCACAGGCTCACGATCCTGATCACGCTGAGGAAGGTGGCCGCGTCGCCCGCGCCGATGAGGATCCGGGCGGCGATCGCCCCGGCGGCGTTGCCGGAGAAGGCGAAGACCACGTTGCCGGAGATCATCACGACCGCCCCGGCGATGAGCATCTTCTTGGAGCCCAGGCGGTCGACGAGGATGCCGGCGGGGACCTGGAGAGCGGCGTACACGAGCACTTGGAGCATCGCGAGCGCCGACAGACCGGCGGCGCCGAGGCCGAAGCGGGCGGCGGCCTCCAGGCCGGTGACCCCGAGGGCCTGGCGGTGGAAGACCGCGATGACGTAGGCGACGATTCCGGCGCCCCAGTAGAGGTAGGCCTTCCGCGTCCCCGGCATGGGGAGAATTTTACCTTTGGACCGTTTTAGGCCAATGGGCAGGCTATGTCGGTGCGAAGATCTCCTCCCATGAGAAGACTGCTCGCCGTCGCCGCGGCCCTCGTCGCGCTGATCCCCGCCGCGCCCGCCTCGGCCGCTCCGGGGCTGGTGTTCTACAACTACCCGGCGGTCTACTCGCCCTACGGCACGACCAAGGTGGGCGCCTCGGGCCAGTTCTCGGTCTCGCCCGACGGCCGCAAGGTGGCCTGGATCGACGACACGGGCCGGGTGCACGTGCGCACCGGAGCGGTCGACAAGGTCGTCGCGACCGGCGCGATCTCCGGCACCCCCTGCGCCACCCCCGCCTGGTCGCCCGACGGCAAGAAGGTCGCCTACGCGATGACGGCCGCCGAGAGCATGGCCCCGATCGCGGTCGTCGGCGCCGACGGCACCGGCCGCAAGAGGCTTGGCAAGACCTACGGCGTCTGCCATCTGGCCTGGTCGGGACGGTCGCTGGCCGGATACACCGGCACCACCGACGGGATCCACGTGCTCGACACGATCACCGGGAAGAGCCGCAAGGCCAAGGGCGTCAGCGGCGCCAACCACGTGCAGTCGCTGTCGCCCGACGGGCGCAAGGTGGTCTACCAGGCGCTCCCGCGGACCGGCGAGGGCGGCGACGGCTCCTGGCCCAACTGGTTCACCCCCCGCATCGTCGACACCGTCACCGGCAAGCGGGTCGTCCCCCCGGTGAAGGGCACGCTGATCGGCGCCATGTACCTGAAGGACGGCCGGCTCGCGGTCCGGGTGAAGGGCGCCAAGTACAACACGATCGTGGTCCTCACCAGCGGGCTGAAGGTGTCCGCGAAGATCGCCGAACCGGCGAAGTACCGGTCGTACGGACTGCTGCGGGTTCTCTAGAACGACGAGAAGGCCCGGGAGGTCCCGGGCCTTCTCGCGTTTCTTCTAGACGAGCGCGGGCTCCTTCGCCGGTGCGGGGAGTTCGTCGTCGTCGCCGTGGGACAGGGTCGGCAGCCAGTTCAGCCAGCGCGGCAGGTACCAGTTCCAGTCGCCGAGCAGCTTCATCGTGGCCGGGAGCAGCACCGCCCGCACGATCGTCGCGTCGATCAGGATCGCCGCCGCCAGACCCACGCCCATCTGCATGAACGTGAGCAGCGACAGGGTGGCGAAGACCGCGAACACGGCCACCATGATCAGGGCCGCGCTGGTCACCACCCCGGCGGTCGAGCGGATGCCGTGGGCGATGGCGTCCTCGGTCCGCATGCCCCGGTCGAACGCCTCCCTGATCCGGCTCAGGATGAACACGTGGTAGTCCATCGACAGGCCGAACAGGATGACGAACAGGAACATCGGCAGCCAGTCGGTGATCGTCCCGGTCGACTGGAAGCCGATGATGCTCTCGCCGTACCCCCACTGGAAGACCAGCACGAGCACGCCGTAGGCCGCCGCGACCGACAGCAGGTTGAGCAGGATCGCCTTGACCGCCACCACCAGTGAGCGGAACGAGACCAGCAGCAGCAGGAACGCGAGCAGCAGCACGAACCCGAAGACCAGCGGGCGGGTGGCCGACATCTGGTCGTTGAAGTCCATCGACCCGGCGGTCGAGCCGGTCACGTGGGCGCCGGGCAGGGTGGCCGGGATGACCTTCTCGCGGAGGGTGACGATGGCCTGCTCGGAGACGGCGTCGGTGCCGGTGCCCTTGAGGCCGATGCTGATGCGGGCGACGTCGCCGCGCGGGTTGACGTCGGCGGCGAACGGCTCGTTGAACTGCCCGGTGGCCATCGCCTCGGTCTTGAAGCGCTCGATCGCGGCCGGGCCGGGGTTCTTCACGACCACGACGGCCGGTTCGTTGCCGCCGGGGAACGCCTTGTCGATCGCCTTGAAGGTCTCGGCGATCTGGTAGTCGCCCTGGAGTTCGTCGATGGTCTGCGGCCCCGGCTTGAGGCTGAGCCCGGGGATCGCCAGGGCGATCATGAGACCGCCGGCCACGACCACGGAGACGATCGGATATTTGAGCACCGGGCGCAGGATCGTGCCCCAGACGCGGCTCTCGCCGCCGCGGACACCCAGGATCCGGCGCCAGGTCAGGCGGCCGCCGCTGAGCAGGCGGACCGTGCCGTGGAACGCGCGGGCGTCGACCTTGTCGCCGATCAGCGACAGCAGGGCGGGCAGCGCGGTCAGCGAGCCGACGACGGCGGTCAGCACGACCAGGATGGTGCCCTCGGCGAAGCCCATGAAGATGCCGTTGCCGGTCAGGAACATGCCCGCCATGGCCACGATCACCGTGATGCCGGAGATCAGCACGGCCCGGCCCGAGGTGCCCGCGGCGATCTCGATCGCCCGCTGCTTGCTGCGGCCCTTACCGCGTTCCTCGCGCTCCCGCATGATGTAGAAGAGCGAGTAGTCGACACCCACCGCCAGGCCGATCAGCAACATCACGTTGGTGGTGGCGGCGTCGACCGCGAGGGCCTGGCTGGTCAGCGCGAGCAGGCCGGTCGCCCCGGCGATCGCGGTCAGCGCCAGCGCCACCGGGATGATCGCCGCCAGGATCGCGCCGAACGCCGCGAGCAGGATGCCCAGCGTGATCGGCAGCGAGAGCTGCTCGGCCTTCACGAAGTCCTGGTCGATCGCCTCACCGATCAGCTTGTCGGCACTGGCGGAGCCCGCCTGCTCGACCCGCAGATCGGGGTGGCGCGTCTGCACCGAGGCGACGGCGTCGAGCACCGGCTCGACCCGGTCGACCGCGGTCTTCGCGTCGCCCTTCATGTCGAAGGAGATCAGAACGGTCCGGCCGTCGGGGGTCGTGGCCGACGGGCTCTTGACGTTCTCCACCTGGCCGGTCGCCGTGATGGAGCGCTCGACGTCCTTCAAAGCGGCCTGGAAAGCCGGGTCCTGTACGGTCACGATCGTGCTCTGCACCAGCACGATCTCACCGGCCGGGTCGACGAACCCCGCGCCGTCGAGGATCTGCCCGGCGGCCCGCGAGTCGCCGTTGGCGCTCTCGTAGGGCTTCATCTCCGCGGTGCCCACCGCGTTGCCGGCGAACGTGGCCGCCGCGACGAAACCCACCCATATCAGCAGCGCCCACCAGCGGTTGCGCGCGCTCCAGCCACCCACCCGGGCGGCGATGTTCCGATTCCCAACCATGGTTCCGAAGGTAGAAATCGATCGGGGCCCGAACCTCCTGCGTGGATGGGAGATCGGCGTCCTCCCGGAGAGCTAGGGGGAACCCTGGATAGCCTCAGGGCTGTGATGCCAGCAGACGTGTTCTACGCCCAGATCCACCGCGTGATCCCGGCCGCCGCCGGGTTCGTCACCGACGCCGAGGGCCGGGTGCTCCTCGTGAAACCCAACTACCGCGACTTCTGGGGCTGGCCCGGCGGCCACATCGACGAGGGCGAGACCCCTGAGGAAGGCTGCGCCAGGGAACTCAGGGAGGAGGTCGGGTTGACGCCGGAAATCGGGCGGCTGCTGGTCGTCCACTGGGTGCCGCCGATGGACGAGCGGCCGCACCCGCTCGTCCACTTCACCTTCGACTGCGGCACCCTGCCCGACGGCGCGCGGGTCACCCTCCAGGAGGACGAACTCGACGACTGGGGGTTCTTCACCGCCGAGGAGGGCGACAAGATCCTGCCCGAGTGGCAGGCCAGGCGGCTGCACGCCTCCATCGCCGCGCACGCGTCGGGTCAGGTCATCTACCTGAGCTGAGGCGGTCGAGCTCGTCGGCGGTCAGCACCAGGTCGACGGCCTTGAGCGAGTCGAGGATGCTCTCCGGGCGGCTGGCGCCCGGGATCGGCACCATGCGCGGGCTGCGGGCCAGCTGCCAGGCCAGGCAGACCTGCTGCGGCGACACCCCGTGGGCGGCGGCGATCTCGCCGAACACGGCGTGCCTGCCGCCCAGACCGGCCGCCGAGCCCATGCCGCCCAGCGGCGACCACGACATGAACGCGATGTCCATCTCGTCGGCGAGGTCGATCTCCGGCTCGCTGGTCCGGAACCGGGGCGAGTACTCGTTCTGGACGGCCACCAGATCGTCGCCGAGGATCTCCAGGGCCACCCGCATCCGCTCGGGGTTGGCGTTGGAGATCCCGGCCATCTGGACCTTCCCGGCGTCGACCAGCTCCTTGATCGTGCCGATGGCCTCCTCGTAGGGGACCTTCGGGTCGGGCCGGTGGTGGAAGTAGAGGCCGATCGACTCGACGCCGAGGGCCTTCAGCGAGCGGTCGCAGGCACGCCGGAGGTGGTCGGCGCTGCTGTCGAGCGCCCAGCCGCCACCGGCGACCCGGGTGTGGCCGCCCTTGGTCGAGACCAGGATCGCGTCGGAGTCGCCGCTCCAGCTCGACAGGGCCTTGGCGATCAGGCGCTCGTTGTGGCCGACCTCGGTGTGGGACGGTGTGTACGCGTCAGCGGTGTCGATGAGCGTGACACCGGCGTCGAGCGCGGCGTGGATCGTGCGGATCGACTGGGCCTCGTCAGACATGTGACCGGCCGTGGACATGGGCATGCCGCCCAGGCCGAGAGCGCTGACCTGGCGGCTTCCGATCTTGCGGGTTTCCATGGGGGCAACATACTCAAGGTCGTCACAGTCGCTTCAACAAGGCCTGCTTGGCGACCGCGAACTCCTCGTCGGTCAGCACCCCGTCGCGGTGCAGCGCGCCGAGTTCCCGTAACCGGCGCAGCACCACGTCGTGGTCCTCCTCGGGCGCCTCGATCATGGGCGGCTCGGCGAGCGGGTGGGGAAGGCGGGCCACTACGGCGGTGACCAGCAGGGCGACCGTCCGGGTCTCCTTGCTGAGGCCCCACAGGGTGACGGCGGCCGGGTCGTGCTTGATCGGCGGGCGGGCCTGCGGGTCGCTCTTGCGGGTGAACCTCAGGCGGCCGTTCTCCATGCCGCCGTTGGGGATCCACTCCACGGCGGCCAGGTCGGCCAGCGGGATCCGCTGCGGCCCCGCCTTCTGCTTGGCGCCGTCGGCCGCCCAGTTGGGCTCGATCATGATCACGTCGCCGTCGAAGGTGACCATGCCGTCGGAGGCGTTGGCGGTCAGCGGCACCGGCGGGCCCGGCATCAGATAGCGGTTGATCGGGCCCTCGGGCACCCCCTCGGCCAGCAGCGCGGCGCGCACCTCGTCGGCGAAGTATTCGGCCGAGCCCGACCGGTCGGCGTCGATCGTGAGCCGGTAGGGGTCGGCGGCCTCGGGGAGGCGCCCGCCGGTGGCCTGGGTGAACGGGTCGGCGCCCTCGCGGATGCGCATCTTCAGCAGGCCGACCTTGCGGCCGGGCTGGTAGGCGATTCCGGCCACGGCGGCCAGCGGCACGACCAGCTCGCCGAGCGCCTGGCGGAGCTTGTTCACGGCCCGCTCTCTGGCGGGCACGATCCGGATCATGTCGCCGTTGAAGGTCCACGAGCCGTCTCGTACCAACACCTCGGTCATGGCCGGATCTTATGCATTAGGTGGCACAGTGGGTGATATGCACGTGGGGATTCTCGGACCGCTCGAAGTGCGGTCCGGCGGGGGCGGCGCCGTCTCGATCGGCGGGGCCCGGCTGCGTGCTCTCCTCGTACGCCTCGCGCTCGACCCCGGCCGCCTGGTCACCCACGACGAACTCGCCGAGGCCCTCTGGGGCGCCGCGCCCCCGGCCGACCGGGCCAACGCCCTCCAGTCGCTCGTGTCCCGGCTCCGCCGGGTGCTGCCCGACCCGGGTGTGCTCCGCTCCGAGCCCGGCGGCTACCGGCTGGCGCTGCCGAAGGAGAACGTCGACGCCCACCGGTTCGCCGTCCTGGCCGCTCGCGGGCACAGCGCCCTGGCCTCCGGCGATCACCGGCAGGCCGCCGCCTGCCTGGGTGAGGCGGCGGCGCTGTGGCGGGGCCGCCCGCTGGCCGACGTCGCCGACGCGCCGTTCGCCGACGCCGCCGTGTCCCTGCTGGACGAGGCCCGCCTGGCCGCCACCGAAGACCGCCTCGACGCCGAGATCGCCCTGGGCGGCGCCGAACCGCTGGTGTCGGAGCTACGCGATCTGGCCGCCCGCCATCCGCTGCGCGAGCGCGTGCACGCCCTGCTGATGCGGGCGCTGGCCGCCTCCGGACGCCGGGCCGAGGCGCTGACCGCCTTCGAGGAGGTCCGGCACGCCCTGGCCGACGACCTCGGCGTCGACCCCGGACCCGAGCTGCGCGAGGCCCACCTGGCCGTGCTGCGGGAGGAACCGGCGACCCGCAGGGGGCGTCCCGCGATGCGGGCGCCGCTGACCAGCTTCGTCGGCCGCGACCACGACATGGCCGAGATCGCCCGGCGGCTGGCCGACAGCCGCCTGGTCACCCTGGTCGGCCCCGGCGGCGCGGGCAAGACCCGGCTGGCCAGCACCGTCGCCGCCCGGCTCGACCGGCCGGTCTGGCTGGTCGAGCTGGCCCCGGTCACCAACCCCGACGACGTGCCGCAGGCGGTGCTGACCGCCGTCGGCGCGGGCCAGACCAAGGTGCAGGACGGCACCGTCTCCCGCATCGTCGAGGTGCTGTCGGGCGGCGAGAGCCTGCTGCTGCTCGACAACTGCGAACACCTCATCGACGCCGCCGCCCGGCTGGCCGACGAACTGCTGGGCCTCTGCCCCCGGCTGACCGTGCTGGCCACCAGCCGCGAGGCGCTCGGGATCTTCGGCGAGTCGCTCTGGCCGGTGCCGCCGCTGGCCGACGAACCGGCGGTCCGGCTGTTCCTCGACCGGGCCGAGGCGGTCCGGCCCGGCTTCGCTCTCACACCCGAGAACACCCCGGTCGTCACCGAGATCTGCCGCCGCCTCGACGGCCTGCCGCTGGCCATCGAACTGGCCGCGGCCCGGCTGCGCTCGCTCACCGTCGACCAGGTGGCGGCCCGGCTCGACGACCGGTTCCGGCTGCTGACGGGCGGGAGCCGCACCGCCATGGCCCGCCACCAGACGCTGCGCGCGGTGGTCGCCTGGAGCTGGGACCTGCTCGGCGACGACGAACGCGACCTGGCCGAACGGCTCGCGGTCTTCCCCGGAGGGTTCACCGCCGAGGCGGCCGAGGCCGTCGGCGGCTCACTCGACCTGCTCGCCGCCCTGGTCGACCGGTCGCTGCTCCAGCTCATCGACGGCCCCCGCTACCGGATGCTGGAGACCATCCGCGAATACGGCCTGGAACGCCTGGCCGAGCGCGGCGAGGTCGACGACGTGCGTAGCGCCCACACGCGCTACTTCCTCGACCTGGCCGAACAGGGCAGCCGGCAGATGCACGGCCACGGCCAGCTCACCTGGATCCGCATCCTCGGCACCGACCACGACAACCTGCTGGCCGCCTTCCACTACGCCATCGAACGCGACGACGCCCGCACCGCGACCCGGCTCACCGCCGCGCTCGGCACGTTCTGGATGATCACCGGCCGCCGGTCGGAGTCGGTGCCGTGGCTGAAGTCGGCGCTCGACCTCGACGGCGAGGCCGACCGCGACGCGTGGCTCGTCACCACGATGATGTACCTGCTGAACTCGCTGATGAGCCAGCCGGTGGAAGACGTCGACGGCTTGATCGCCCGCTTCGGCGAGATCTCGCAGGCCGCCGATATCGACGACGACCCGCTGCTCTGCCTGGTCACCCCGATCTACCACCTGTTCAAAGACGACGTCGAGGGCGGCCTGGCCGCGATCGACCGGGCCTTCGGGGTGGCCGACACCTGGAGCAGGGCGATGCTGCTGCTGTTCCGGGGCTTCATGCGGGAGAACGAGGGCGACCCCAGCGGCCAGCTGACCGACCTCCGGGCGGCCGCCGCCGGGTTCCGCGAGGTCGGCGACCGCTGGGGGCTGGCCCAGGCGCTCACGTTCACCGCCGACGCCGCCATGCTCTTCGGCGACTTCGACCTCGTGGTGAAGTCGCTGGAAGAGGCCATCGAGCTGACCAAACTGCTCAACCCTGACGACGAAGCGGGGCACCAGCGCATGTACCTGGCCACCGCGCGCAGCCGCCAGGGCGACGTCGACGGCGCCCGCCACGAGCTGCAGCTGATGGCCGACGCCAGCCGGAGCGACTGGTCGATCAGGGACGCCGCGTTCTCCCGGATCGGGCTCGGCGACCTGGCCCGCGAGGTGGGCGACCTCGAAGAGGCCAGGATCCAGTACGAACAGGCGTCCCTCGCCATCGACCACTCGGGCATCGTGTCGCCGCAGTTCAGAGCGCTGGTGCTGACCTGTTTCGGCCACCTGACGATCGCCGAGGGCGACGCCGCCACGGCCGCCGCCGTCGTCGCCGAGGCCGCCGAACTAGCCGACTCGGTGCGCGACCGGCCCGTGCTGGCCCGGGTCGGCGTGCTGGCCGCCGAAGTGGAGGGCGTGCTCGGGAACGCCGAAGGGGCGGCCCGGCTGCTCGGTGCGAGCGAGCAGCTGCGGGGCGCCCCCGACGCGTACAACCCCGATGTCTTCCGGATCTCCGCCCAGTTGCGGGAAACCCTCGGCGACGAGGCCTATTTCCACGCCTACGGTTCCGGGGCCGCCCTGGACCGGGCGGCCGCCATCGATCAGGTCCTGCGCCGGTAGGCGCGCACCGCCAGCGGGGCGAAGACCGCGAGCAGGCCGAGGCCCCAGGCGGCGACCCACACCACGTGCGTGGCCACCGGACCGCCGAGCATGAGACCGCGCGCGGCCTCCATGGCGTGCGCGACCGGGTTGACCTTCACCCACGCCTGGAGCCAGCCCGGCAGGGTGTCGGACGGCGCCATCATGCCGGTGCCGAAGGTCAGCGGGAACATCGTCAGGAACGCCACGCCCTGCACCGCGCCCGGCTCCCGCAGCACCATCCCGAGCAGGACGAACGCCCAGCTCAGGCAGAACGCGAACCCGATGGTCATGACCACGGCGGCCAGGGCGGGCACGATGCCGGTGACGAGCTGGAACCCGAGCACCAGTCCGCAGATCGTGAGCGACAGGGTGGCGACGACGTAGCGGATCAGGTCGCCGAGCACCGACCCGATCAGCGGCGCCGAACGCCCGATCGGCAGGCTGCGGAACCGGTCGAACACGCCCTTCTTGAGGTCGGTGTTGAGGCTCACGCCGGTCGCGACCGAGGCGAACACGACGGTCTGCACCATGATCGCCGGGAGCAGGAACTGCAGGTACTCGTGCGTGTCCCCGGCGATCGCGCCGCCGAGCAGGAACACGAACAGCACCACGAAGATGATCGGCTGGAGGGTCACGTCGAGCAGCTGCTCGGGGGTCCTGATCGTCTTTATCAGGCTCCGTCGCGCCAGCGCGAGACTATGTCTGACCAGCCCGAAAGGGCGTGGCTGCGGCCGGGTGGGAGCCGGGGTCGTCTTCTGTACGGGGGAATGACGGTCGTGGTCATGGGGGATCTCTTCTCAGGCCGCGGCGGAATCGTCGGTGGCGCGCTCGCCGGTGAGGGTGAAGAACACCTCGTCCAGGCTGGGCAGACGCAGGGAGAGCTCGGTGACGGCGATGCCGGCCTGGGCCAGCCGCGCCACCACCTCGGTGAACTGGGTGTCGCCGTCGACGGGCACGGTGACCACGCCACGGCTCGGAGACTCGGCCGGGCGGCCCGACACGGCCATCAGGATCGCCTCGGCCTCGGCGAGGCGGGCCGGGTCGGCCGGGCGGGCGACGATGGTCTGGCCTCCGACGATCTGCTTGAGCTCCGCCGGGGTGCCGTGGGCGATCGACCGGCCGTGGTCGATGACGGTGATCTCGTCGGCCAGCGCGTCGGCCTCCTCCAGATACTGCGTCGTCAGCAGCACCGTGACCCCGTCGGACACCAGGCCGCGCACGATGTTCCACACGTCGTCGCGCTTCGACGGGTCGAGGCCCGTCGTGGGTTCGTCGAGGAAGATGACGTCGGGCCGTCCGACCAGGCTCGCGGCCAGGTCGAGGCGCCGGCGCATGCCGCCCGAGTAGGTCTTGGCTTGCCGTGCTCCCGCTTCGGCAAGCCCGAACTCACTCAGCAGCTCGGTGGCCCTGGCCTGGGCCTCGCTCTTGCGCAGGTCGAGCAGCTTGCCGATGAGGACCAGGTTCTGCATGCCGGTCAGGTCTTCGTCGACGGAGGCGTACTGCCCGGTCAGCCCGATCTGGCGGCGGACCTTGGCGGCGTCCTTGACGACGTCGAGCCCGCTCACGAAGGCCCGGCCCTCGTCGGGCCGCAGCAGCGTCGCCAGGATCCGGACGGCGGTGGTCTTCCCGGCGCCGTTCGGCCCGAGCACCCCGAGCACGGTGCCCTGCCGGGCCGACAGGTCGAGCCCGGCCAGCGCGGTCGTCTTCCCGTAGCGTTTCACGAGGCCATGTGCCTCGAATGCGTAACTCATGCCTCCAAGAGTGAGGCCCGCCGCTGTCATCCGCCGCACAGCGACCTGTCAGCCTCAGCGGGCCCTCAGCAGCGCCTCAGCCCGCTCTCAGCAGAAAGACATTTCCGCAGCTCTCGCGGGCAAGAACGCCGCCGGAGGCTCAGGCCGCGCTCTTCTCCTTCAGTCGTCGGGCCAGATCGCGGGCTGCTTCTCTGCCTGCTCGGTTCGCGCCGACGGTGCTGGCCGAGGGGCCGTAGCCGACCAGGTGGACCAGGGGGTTGGCGACCACGCGGGTGCCGTCCATGCGGATGCCGCCGCCGGGTTCGCGGAGTTTCAGTGGGGCCAGGTGGCGGAGGTCGGCGCGGAAGCCGGTGGCCCAGATGATGACGTCGGCGGGGGAGACCTCGTCGCCCCAGGCCACGCCGCCGGGGGCCAGGTGGGTGAACATGGGGTGCCTCGTGAGGGCGCCGGTTTCCAGGGCCTCTCGCACGACGGGGGTGTAGGTCAGGCCCGTCACGCTGACCACGCTCTGGGGTGGCAGGCCCGCTCTGACCCTCTCGTCGACCAAGGCCACGACCGCGCGGCCGTCGAAGCCCTCGGGGCGGAAGTCGGGTTCGCGGCGGGTCGTCCAGACGGTCGACCGCGCCACCGGGCCGACCTCCGAGAGCACCTGCATGGCCGAGTGGCCGCCGCCGACGACCACGACGTTCAGGCCCGCGAACTCGGCGGGGCCTCGGTAGGAGGCGTAGTGCACCTGGCGGCCGTCGAAGCGGCCGGGATAGAAGGGCCAGTGGGGGCGGGTCCACGTGCCGGAGGCGTTGATGATTGCGCGGGCGCGCCATTCATCGTCCACCACGAAACCCGGCCTGACATTCCCCACTTTGTGCGGGCGAATAACGTCCAGGCCCATTGTCTTTTCATAAAGGGCGAAATATTCGGGTACGGCGTCCGCCGCCGCCCTCGCCGGGTCGACTTCGGGCCGGGGCATCCCCGGCAGGTCGAAGATGCCGTGCACCCTGTCCATGGTCAGCGTCGGCGACCGGTGCCGCCAGGCGCCCCCAGGGGATTCCTCCGCATCGAGGATGACCTGCGACAACCCGAACCGGCGCAGGAAGTATGAGGCCGACAGCCCGGCCTGGCCCGCCCCGATCACCGCAACGTCGACATCGATCACGACACTCACAACCAAGTAAACCCCGTGGAACTTCCCGAATTAGCGGGCATTTGCGGGACGAGCTTTCCCATCGTTTTGTGTGTGCTGCGAAAGGAGATCCAACCCCTTATTGCATGATCAGGACATGAGGTTCGGGACGTACGTGATCGCCCTAATCATGGGGCTGGGCTTCTGGGGGGCCGCGCTTCCTGCGCAGGCGGCCGCCCCGATCTCCGAAACCGGCATTGTCGGTCACTGGGACAAGCCCATCAAGAAGAAGATCCGCAAGGCCAAGTGGGTCAAGTGGCGGCACCACCACCGCCAGAAGCGGCCGCTGGTGAGGGTGCAGTGGCACCACATTCACCACCGCCACCACATTGACAACACTCGCCACTGGCTTCACCGCCACCACCACCACAAGCGCCACTTCCACCACCGGCACCACCACCACAAGCACCACAAGCACTTCATTCACGAGAAGTGCGTCAAGCACCACAACCACCACGTGATCCACCACAAGGTGCGCAAGCACCACCACGACCACCACGGTCACCACGGCCACCACCAGCTTCCGCTGGAGCCGCTGGAGCCGGCGATGACCGGTTTCGAGGCGCTTGAGGGCGCCGAGACCGCTCCTCGCCTGGACAACGCGGACGCCGCACAGGGCATGGAGTGGGCCGAGGGCATGCAGCCCGCCGAAGGCGCCGAGGTCATGGACGCCGACTTCGGGTCGGGCCAGCGCATCGCCACGGTCTCGTCCGACCACTGCAAGGGCGAGGGCGAAGAGGGCCTTGAGGACGAGGGCCTCGAAGACGAGGGCGAAGAGGGCCTCGAGGACGAGGAGCCCGGCGTCGAGGACTGGAACAGCAAGAAGGACGCCGGCTGGTACCACAAGAAGCACCACGGCATCCCCGGCCCGCGCGGTCCCGTGGGTCCCATGGGTCCTGAGGGCCCTGCCGGCCCCGCCGGTCCTGTCGGTCCCGCTGGTGCGACCGGCCCCGCCGGTGCTCCGGGTGCCGCCGGCCTCTCCGGCCCGGCCGGTCCTGCCGGTCCCGTCGGTCCGGCCGGACCTCAGGGCCCCGCAGGCACCACCATCCAGGGTGTGCTGCACGTCGCGGGTGAGCCGCTGACGCTGCTGCCGCTGCTGAACGGCCAGGCCAGCGGTGGCAGCTGCCCGCTCGGCAGCACCCTGATCGGCGGCTCGTGGAGCGTTCCGCTCCTCAGCCAGGGCATTCCGATCTCGCCCACCCGCAGCGTCGCGAGCGGTGTGCAGTGGCAGATGCAGTTCGTGAACACCGGGCTCCTGCCCACCGTGATCACCGTCTCGTCCACCTGCCTGTCGCACTCCTAGTAGGTCAGGAGTCGGCCGGTAGATAACGGGTCGAGAGCCAGATCACCGCTCCGAGGACCAGTCCTGCTGAGAGTGCCAGCCGAAGCGACGTCGCGTCGGCGAGGAACCCGATCAGGACTGGTCCGAGGAGCAGCCCGGCGTAGCCGATGGCGGCCGTCTGCGCGATGGCCGGCCCCGACTGCGCCGGGTCGGCGCCGCCCGCCAGCGACAGCGCGAACGGGATCACGGTGGCCATCGCCACCCCGGCGACCAGCAGCGCGGCCAGCCCCACCGCCACCAGCGGGGTCGCGATCATCACGGCGAACGACAGCGCCACCACGAGCCCGCCGAAGCGCAGGCACGCGGCGGCGCCGTAGCGTCTGCGCAGCCGGTCACCGGCCAGCCGGGCGGCCAGCATGCCGCCGGCGAACAGCGGATAGCCGAGGGCGGCCAGCGACTCGGGGGCGCCGAGCACGTCGCGCAGGTAGAGACCGTTCCAGTCGCCCACCATGCCCTCGATCATGAAGGCCGCGAAGACCACCACGCCGAGCAGGTAGACCACCGGGGGCAGCCGCCGCCGTACCGCCGCGTCGCCGTCGTCTGCGGCGGGATCGGGCAGGTACGACCGTGCCAGCGCCGCCGCCACCGGCAGGCTGGCCAGCGCGACCACGATCAGATGGTCGCGGAACGACAGCTCCAGCCGGATCGCGCCGATCCCGATGGCGCCCGCCGCGATGGCCCCGATCGACCATCCGGCGTGGAACCCGCTCATCAGCGACCGGCCCGAGGCGTTCTCGGCCAGCGCGCCCTGGGCGTTCATGGAGATGTCGAAGAGCCCGACGGCCATGCCGAACGCGGCCGCCGCCAGGATCAAGGTGGTGTACGTAGGCGCCAGCGCCACCCCGACGAGGGTGAGGGCGCTGAGCGGCATCGACAGGACGAGCGACCGGGCACTGCCCAGCCGCCGGAGCAGGGGCCGGGAACCCTGCATGGCCAGCAGCCCGCCGACCGCCCACGAGAGCAGGACGATGCCGAGCTGCGACTTGGTCAGGCCGATGGTGTCGGTCATGGCCGGGACGCGGACCGTCAGCGTGCCGGACATGATCCCGCACAGCACGAAGGCCAGCGTCGTTCCTAATCGGGCCCTGGTCAGGTTCTGGGCCAAAGGGTGTCCTCTCGATCGGTCAGGGAGGGAGGGCACGGAAAACCCGATCAGACTAAAAGGCCGATCGGAAATGTAGGGAATTGGCCCGCATGTCAGGATGTTTACATGCGAGCCGGAATCACGATCCTGCCTGAACACCGCCGCCCCGAACTCGAACGCCGCTGGCGCGCCGCCGAGGCCTACGGCTTCCACCACGCCTGGACCTTCGACCACCTGGGCTGGCGCACCCTCGTCGACGGCCCCTGGTTCGGCTCGGTGCCGACCCTCACCGCCGCCGCGATGGTGACCTCGCACATCGAGATCGGCATGCTGGTCGCCTCCCCGAACTTCCGCCTCCCGGTCCCGTTCGCCCGCGACCTGACCGCCCTCGACGACCTCTCGCAGGGCCGCTTCACCCTCGGCATCGGCGCAGGCAGCCGGGGCGACTACGACTCCCACGTCATGGGCTGGAACCCGGCCAGCCAGCACGCCCGCTACGCCGAGTTCGTCGAACTCCTCGACCTGCTGCTGCGCGAGGGCCGGGTGTCGTGGTCGGGTGACTACTACGAGGCCGTCGAGGCGCGCAACGCGCCGGGGTGCGTGCAGCGCCCGCGCCTGCCGTTCCTGGTGGCCGCCGACGGCCCGAAGGCGATGGCCCTTGCCGCCCGCTTCGGCGACGGCTGGGTCACCCTGGGCGGGCGCGGCAAACAGACCATGGGCGAGTGGTGGGACGCGGTCGCCGAGGCCTCGCGCCGCTTCGACGACGCGCTCGCCGACCTGGGTCGTTCACCCGACGGGGTACGCCGCTTCCTCCAGTCGGACTCGGCCCCTGTCTATTCGTTGTCGAGTGTCGAGTGTTATCGCGATTTTGTAGGAAGGTCTGCCGAACTTGGTTACACCGACATGGCGGCGCCCTGGCCACGCGAGACTGGGATCTGGGCCGGGGACGAATCCGTCCTCGACGCGGTGGCGGCGGACGTGCTGCCCGAGCTGAGAGGGGCGCCTTGACATCGATCTCTCCGTCAGAGAGAGACTCCCCACGGTCGCCCGCAGGGTTTCCTGGTTCACGGCCGGTCGCCCGTCAGAGAGGAGTCTCCTTGGGGTCTCACACCGGCTCCGCAGGCGTTTCACCTCTCGACCAGCCCGGCCGCGAGGATGTTCTTGGCCGCGTTGATGTCCCGGTCGTGAGCGGCACCACAGGCGCACACCCGGTCACGGACGCTCAGCGTCATCGATTCGGCGACGGACCCACAGGTCGAGCACCGTTTGCTGGAGGGAAACCAGCGATCGATCACCAGGAGCTCCCGCCCGTACCAGGCGGTCTTGTACGCCAGCATCGAGCGCAGTTCCAACTTCTTGCGCGACTTGAAAACCGGATATCCGGCGCGTTTGGCGAAGAAGCTCGCAAGACCCGCATGCAGGTGCCGCAAGGTCTGCTGCAAGGGCACACACGACACCTCGTTGAGGAAATGCAGCTCCTCGTAGCGTTTCCATTTCGTCAGCGAGGCCGAAGACTGCGCGTAGGAGAGCTTCCGGCCTTCCGCTTTGTAGAGCCGAGTTCGTTCCTCCAGGGCCTTGTTGTAGACCGAACGCACGCAACCGAACGTCCGGGACAGCTCTTCTGCCTGCCCGGCGGTCGGATGGAAGCGGTACTTGTAGGACCGCTTCACGGTCTGTGCCACACCCGGCAATCCAACCCGCGATCAAGTGAAATCGTACGCATGTTCGATCCTGTGACGCCAAGATCCGCTTTCAGGCGGGGGTATCCACGCTGGGAGTTTCGATGACCGAACTGTTCGGGAACCTGACGCCGGAAGAGCAGATCGACCTGCGGACCCGTGGCCGCCAGCGCATGTGGGCGCGTGGGGAGATCGTCTTCACCGAGGGCGACCCGTCGACCTGGGTGCTCCTGGTCCTGTCGGGGAAGGTGAAGATCTCGGCCTCGACCGAGGCGGGCACCGAGGTCGTGCTGGCCGTACGCGGGCCCGGGGCCGTGGTCGGAGAGATGGCCTCCATCGACGGGCTGCCCCGGTCGGCGACCGTGACGGCGGTCGAGCCGGTCGAGGGGCTGGCCATCCACGACTTCGCCGGGTTCCTGCGGGAGAACGGCCGGGTCGCCGTGCTGCTCATGCGGACCGTCACCGAGCGGCTGCGCGACGCCGACCGCAAGCGGGTCGAATACGGCGGGCTCGACACCGCCGTCCGGGTCGCCAACCGGCTGGTGGAGCTGGCCGACCGCTACGGCGAGCCGGTGTCGGGCGGGGTGAGCCTGGTGCTCCCCCTCTCGCAGGACGAACTGGCGAGCTGGGTGGGCTCCTCCCGGGAGGCCGTGAACAAGGCGCTGCGCGGATTCCGTGATCGAGGTCTGATCGAGACGGGCCGCCGGCGCGTACTTATACATGACATGGACGGATTGCGGAGCCGCGCACGTCAGTCGTAGTGAGTACTGGTTCACAGAACTTCCCGGCGGTCCGCCTTACTGTCGATCATGTTGAAGGAATGGTGCGGGAAGGACGGAAGTGGACATGAGCGACCGCCTGGCGGAGTTCGCCGCCGTCTATGTCACGCTCTACACGACCCACATGATCGTGGATCACTGGATCCAGACCGACCACCAGGCCTGCACCAAGATCCAGCCCGGCTGGGCCGGGCGGATGGCCAACACGTGGCACGTTCTGACCCACGTCGTGCTGGCGTTCGCCGGTCTGATGGTGCTGGTCTGGCAGCTCGGCGCGGTGTTCGCCCCCTCCGACGTCGCGATCGGCCTGGCCGTCACCGGCGTCACCCACTGGATCGCCGACCGCCGCTGGCCGATCCAGTGGCTGGCCGCGAAGACCGGCCGGGCCAAGTTCAGCTCGCTGGGGATCCCGCGTCCGGGCCATGACGACAACCCCTCCATCGGGACGGGGGCGTATGTTCTAGACCAGACCTGGCATCTGGCCTGGCTGTTCGTCTCCGCACTGATCATCGTCTAGGGGAAGTCATGATCCTCAGGTACGCGGCCTTCACCACCGACCCGGCGGGCGGCAACCCGGCCGGGGTCGTGCTCGACGCCACCGGCCACACCGACGCCGAGATGCTCGCCGTCGCCGCCGACCTGGGCTATTCGGAGACCGCGTTCCTGTTCCCCGAGGGCGGCTCCCGCTACACGATCCGCTACTTCAGCCCGCTGGCCGAGGTCGCCTTCTGCGGCCACGCCACCATCGCGACCTCGGTCGCGCTCGGCGAACTCACCGGTTCGGGCACGCTCCACCTCACGACCAAGGCCGGTCCGGTCGACGTCGACGTGGTCGCCGAACCGAACGGCGGCCCGGTCACCGCCACCCTCACCTCGCCGCCCGCCAGCACCCGCCCGGCCGACCCTTTGGACGTCGCCGCCGCTCTCGCCGCCTTGGGCTACGCCCCCGGCGACCTCGACCCCGCCTTCCCGGTGCACGTCGCCAACGCCGGCATGAACCACCTGATCCTGGGCCTGGCCTCACGAGAGTCGCTGGCCCGCCTCGACTACGACTTCGAGGCCCTCGGCGCCCTGATGGCGGCCCGCGACTGGATCACCGTGAACGTCTTCTGGGCCGAGTCGCCCCTCGTCTTCCACGCCCGCAACCCGTTCCCGCCCGGGGGAGTGGTCGAAGACCCCGCCACGGGCGCGGCGGCCGCCGCCTTCACCGGCTACCTGCGCGACCTCGCCCTCATCAAGGAGGACGACGTCGTCACCATCCACCAGGGCGCCGACATGGGCCGCCCGAGCCTGCTGACCGCCGCGCCCCTGCCCGACGACCTGAGGATCAGGGTCAGCGGCCGGGCCGTACGGTTCGATAGCGCGCCATGAGCACCCCGGTCGTGGTCGGCGTGACCTCGACCAGCTCCAGCTCGGTTGCGGTCTGACCGAACAGCTTCGTGCCGGTGCCCAGCACGACCGGATGGATCATCAGCAGATATTCGTCGACCAGATCGTGTTCGAGCAGCGACCGCGTCATCTCGCCGGAACCGAGCACGGTCAGGTTCGCGTCGATGCCCCGGAGTTCCTCGACATCGCGCAGGAGAACGGAATTCTCCCAGGGCAGCGGTTCTTCGAGCGTGCGTGAGAGAACGTATTTCGTGGCCGCGTTCAATACGGGAGTGAACGGGTTGTCGTCGGTCTGGAGAGGCCAGTAGCCGGCGAAAAGCTCATAGGTCCACCGGCCGAAAAGCATGCCGTTGCCCGAGGTCATGCCCTGTCCGAGAATCCGCGCGCCGACCTCGTCATTGCGGCTCATCGCCCATCCGCCGAACGAGAACCCGCCCCGAATATCCTCGTCCTTGCCGCCGGGTGCCTGCATGACGCCGTCGAGCGTCAAATGATCCACAATTGTGATCGTCGCCATAAGTGAAAAGTGTACGATCATGTCAATGATCGGCGTGGACGTGCCGCTCAATCAGCCAGAATCTTCTGACGAAGATCTGATGCGACGGCGGACATCCTCGGATCGGCACTGTCATGGCCCTGGTCGGCGGGGCCATGACGGGCGTCGGCGGGACTCACCGCCCGGTTAATTGGTGACGTCCCAGAAGGCGATTTCGTGTTCCATTCCGCGGAGGAACAACTCGCGGGCGCGGCCCGGATGGACGTCTGCTTCGTCGATCATCGACGCGATGCGTTCGGTGAGGGCCTGGAAACCCGGATCGGCATAGGTCTCGACCCACGCCCGATATCGCGGTGCCGCCTTCTCGGCCAGGGCCTGGCCGAGGGTCGAATAGCCCCACATGCACGGATAGAGCGCCGCCAGTCCCTCGCCGTAATGGGCGGCGCTGTCGAGCAGGAACTCGGTGTAGGCCGCGCACGCCTTGCCCTTGGTGGCCGTGTTGAGATCGGCGCCGTAGCGGGCCGACATCGACCGGTGCAGGGAGAGCTCGTCGTGGAAGGTCGAATAGGCGAGGTCGACGAGGTCGCCCAGATGCGCGTCGGGCGCCTGCCAGGCCAGCCGGGAGAAGACCCGCACGTAGTCGAGGAGGAACAGGTAGTCCTGTTCGAGCCAGGCGCGGAAGGTCTCCTCGGGCAGGCTGCCGTCGGCGATGCCCCGGACGGTCGGATGGGCGAGCTGCCGCTCCACGAGGGGACGGCCGAGACTGTGAAGTTCACCGGAAAGCGACACGCCCCCTTTCTACCCGCCTCCTCCGACGTTTCCCGCAGGGGCTTAAGGTATGGGCATGCCCGCTGGCCCACTGGAGCCGGGAGATCCACCCGCACTCGGAGCCTTCGAACTCGTTCGGAGGCTGGGAGAGGGCGGCCAGGGCATCGTCTACGAAGCCCGTTCGCCGGAAGGTGACCGCGTCGCCGTGAAAGTGCTGCGCGGCGGGGCCGATCCGGCCACCCGGCGGCGGCTCGCGCGTGAGCTGGAGTCCGCGCAGCGGGTGGCGCCCTTCTGCACCGCCCGGGTGCTCCACGCCGAGCTCGACCGGCCCGCCCCTTTCGTGGTCAGCGAGTTCATCGACGGCCCGTCGCTCTACGACCGGCTGCGCGACCTGGGGCCCCTGCGTGGCGGTGATCTCGACCGGCTGGCGGTGAACACCGCCGCCGCGCTGGCGGCGATCCACAGCGCCGGGGTGGTGCACCGCGACTTCAAGCCGGCCAACATCCTGCTCGGGCCCGACGGGCCGCGCGTCGTCGACTTCGGCATCGCCGCGCTCGCCGACGCGAGCACGATGCCGACCTCCATTTCCGGCACTCCGCCCTACATGGCGCCCGAGCAGCTCGGTGGCGTGCACGGGTCGCCGGCGGCCGACGTGTTCTCGTGGGCGGCGACCATGGTCTACGCCGCGACCGGCGAGCCGCCCTTCGGCAACGACACCGTGGCGGCCGTCTTCGGCCGCATCCTCGGCGCGCCGCCCCGGCTCGACGGGGTGCCGATGCCGCTGCGCGAGACGCTCGCCCGCTGCCTGGCCAAAGACCCGGCGCAGCGCCCGACGGCCCAGCAACTCATGATCATGCTGGTCGGAACAGGCACTCCGGCCCTGACCACCCCGATGAACGTGCCGCCGGAGCCCCGGCGGCGGGTCGGTTCACGGCTGGTCGCCGTCGGGGTCGGCCTCGCCGCCCTCGTGACCGCCGGAATCCTGTACGCCAACATCGGCACCCCCGGCACCGACGCCCAGACCGGCCCGACCGCCGGATCGGATGCCGCGCCAGACCCGACGGCCGATTCCGGCGGCACGGAGGGCCCGGCCGAGACCACCGCCGCGCAAGGCGAAGGCATTCCCGAACTGTTCGCGGGGACCTGGAACGGCAAGGTCGTCCGGGACGAGATCTTCAAGGTCGACGGCCGGTCCGCCCCCACCGCCGTCACGATCACCCTCGAAAGCGGCGCCCAGAAGGGCACCTGGCGGCGCGAGGACTGCGAGCAGGACGTCGAGCTCACCAGGACCCGCCAGAACGGCGAGATCCTGGAGATGCACATCGTCCAGCGTGACCAGTGCGTGGGCGGTGACATCACCCTCACGTTCGTCAAACCGGCCACGCTGAACTTCGAAGGTCAGGAGGGTGGCGGCTCCGCCATCTTCGAGGGTTCCTTCAGTAAGTCGTGAGGGTCAGGCCCGCACGAGCTGGAACGTGTACCCACCGGTCTTGGCCGTGCCCGACCTGACCACCAGCGCGTAGGCGCCGTCGCCGTTCGCGAGGGGGATGTCCGCCTCGTAGCCGCACAGCGGGATCGGCTGGCGCGGGGTCGCGATGCTCTTCTCCGCGGCGTCGACGAGTTCCAGTTCGATGGCCTCGCAGGCGCCGTTGCCGCCGATGAGCTTGATGGCCTTGGCGCCGTCGGAGTCGAACTCGTAGCGGTCGATGCGGCCGGGGACGTCGAGCTGGCCGTTGATGGAGAGGCCGATCGTGGTGGGGATGTCGCGGACCTTCACCGTCGCCACGCGGAAGCTGTAGGGGCCGACGACGTTGGTCTGGCCGTACACCTCGAGATGGTGTTCTCCGGCTTTGGTGAGCTTGACGACGGTGGAGCCCCACTGGAGGGCGAAGCCCGAGGGGCTGACCGGTTCGCCGTCGACCTCGGAGACGACCTGGAACTCGATGCCGTCGCCGGACATGTCGGTCACGTAGAACTCGCGGGCGTCGCCCAGGTCGAGGGGGTAGACGTCGCGCTGCCCGGCGCGGGTGAGTTCGGCGGAGATCTCGGCGCCGTCGGCGACGACGCCGGGCTGACCTTCGGTATCCGTGCCCTCTTCCGCGGAGGTGGGGGAGGGTTCGGCGGCGGGTTCCTGGGCTTCGGGTTCCTGGGCTTCGGGTTCCTGGGAGGCGACGCTGGTCGCCTCGTTGGTGGTGCCCGTGGTCGACTGCCCGCCGGAGAGGGCGGCGCAGCCGGTGGTGAGTGCTAGAAAGACGACGGCGAGGGGGAGAGCGGCCTTCATGGGACCAATGGTGCTCAATCCGGCTTGCAGTCGGCTTTCCGGCCGCTCTCCTCGCGGTTAATCCATCAGCTCGTCCATGGTGATCGGCAGTGACCTGATCCGCTTCCCGGTCGCGTGGAAGATCGCGTTGGCGATGGCGGGTGCCACGCCGACCAGGCCGATCTCGCCGATCCCCTTCACGCCGATCGGGTTGAAGGCGTCGGGTTCCCCGACGAACTCGATGTGGACGTCCGGGACGTCGGCGTTCACCGGGATCAGGTAGTCGCCGAACGTCGCGTTGGCGATCCGCCCGGTGTCCATGTCGGTCACGGTGTCCTCGAACAGGGCCATGCCGATGCCGCCGACCGTCCCGCCGAGGATCTGGCTGTGGGCCAGCTTCTCGTTCAGGATCCGGCCGCCGTCGTTGACCGTCACGATCCGGGCCAGCCTGATCCGGCCGAGGTCCTCGTCGACCCGTACCTCCACGAACCGGGCGCCCCGGGCTCCGGCCGGGGTCATCCCGAGCTCCTCGGGTGAGTTCGGGGTGGAGTTGCCCTCGGCCGCCAGTTCGTCGAGCCCGTGGACGGCCAGGATGCGCGCCAGCGACTCCCCGCGCGTGGGCTCGCCGCGGCGGTAGAGGCGTCCCTCGGAGACCTCGACGTGCTCGAACGGCACGTCGGCCAGCGGCGAGAACGGGTCGGTCTTGGCCAGGTCGACGAACTTCTGGATGAGCCGCCCGCACGCGTCGAACACGGCGCTGCCGAGCGCGGCGGTCAGGCCCGACCCGCCCGCGGCGGTGCCGGTCGGCATCTGGGAGTCGCCGAGCTGCATCTCGACCTGGTCGAGGTCCAGGCCGAGCCGCTCGGCGGCGAGCTGGGCCATGATCGTGTACGTCCCGGTCCCGATGTCGGTCACCGCGCTGCGCACATAGGCCGAGCCGTCGCCCTTGACGATCACCCGGGCCGAGCACGGCTGCTGGTACCAGAAGAAGCTGACCCCGGCGCAGCCGTAGCCGATCAGCTCGTGCCCGTCGCGCATCGAGCCGATCTCCGGGTTCCGCTGCGACCAGCCGAACCTTCGCGCGCCGACCTCCAGGCACTGGCGCAGCGCGTTGCTCGACCACGGCCGCCCGGTCTTCGGGTCGACCTCGGCGTAGTTCAGCAGCCGTATCTCCAGCGGGTCGAGCCCGACCTCCCAGGCCAGCTCGTCGATGGCCGACTCCAGCGCGAAGTTGCCCTGGGCGTCGCCGGGGGCGCGCATGAAGTTCGTCCACGGGATGTTGAGGCGCACCTGCTGGTCGCGGGTGGTCACGTTGGGGCTGGCGTACGACCAGGTGGAGACCGACGAGCAGGGTTCGTACTCGTCGCCGTCCATCGGGAGCGTGGTGAGGCTCTCGTGCTCGATCGCGGTCAGCCTGCCGTCACGTGTGGCGCCGAGCCTGACCCAGTTGACGCTGCTGGTGCGGTGGCCGAGGCCGGTGAACATCTCCGGCCGGGTCAGCTCCAGCTTCACCGGGCGGCCGACGTGCCGGGCCGCCATCACCGCGAGCGGGATGTGCGACCAGCAGCGCAGCCCGGCGCCGAACCCGCCGCCGACGAACGGCGTCAGCACCCGCACGGCGTCCTGCGGGACCCCGAACATCGCGGCCACCACCATCTGGATCCCGTTCGGCCACTGGTTGGAGTCGTGCAGGGTGAGCGTGTCGCCGTCCCAGGCCGCGAGGGTGGTGAACAGGCCCAGCGGGTTGTTGGTGTTGTCCGAGGTCGTGTACGTCTGGTCGATCATCACCGGCGCGCGCTTGAGCGCCGTCCTGACGTCGCCCCAGGCGGTGTCCTCACCCCACGGGTCCTTGATGCGCTCGGCCCTCGGGTCGTGCGGGTCGAGGAGGGCCTCGCCGCGGTCGTACTCGACCTCGATCAGCCGGGCGGCGGCGGTGGCGTTCTGCTGCGTGTCGGCGACCACGACGGCGATGTACTGGCCGTAGTAGCGGATCACGTCGTCCTGCAGCGGCGCCGACGGGTTCTTGACGAACGTGGCCGGCGCCGGCGCCAGGTGGTCGGCGTTCTCGTGGGTGAGCACCGCCAGCACCCCGGGCGACTTCTCGGCGGCGACGGTGTCCATGAACGTGATCCGCCCGGCCGGGACGGTCGAGCGCGCGACGGCGGCGTAGGCCATGCCGGGGAGGCTGAAGTCGTTGGGATACCTGGCCTGGCCGGTGACCTTCAGGGGGCCGTCAACCCGGTTGACGCCGGGCCCGAGTATGCGCGGCTGCTGGATCGTCGTCACGAGGTCACCTCCGTGAGGGCGCGGATGAGGGTTCGTTTGGCCAGTTCGACCTTGAACGCGGTGCCGGGCACGACGAACGTGTCGTGGATCGTTCCCTCGGCCGCGCTCCGGAACGTGTCGAGGGTGGCGGGGGCGTTCCGCAGCACCTCTTCGGCCTCGAACCCGCGCCACGGGATGGTCCCGACTCCGCCCATCGCGACCCGGGCCTCCGTGATCACGGGCCCGTCCATGGTCAGCGCGACGGCGGCGGAGGTGAGCGCGAACTCGTACGAGGCCCGATCCCGGACCTTCAGATAGGTCGACCTGACCCCTTCCGGCGGCAACGGCAGGTCGATCGCGGTGATCAGCTCGCCGTGCCGCAGCACGTTCTCCCGGTTCGGCGTGTCCCCGGGCATCAGGTAGAACTGCGTCAGCGGTACGGTCCGCTCGCCGTCCTCACTCTGGAGATGCACCACAGCGTCGAGCGCCACCAGCGCCACGGCCAGGTCGGAGGCGTGCAGCGCGATGCAGGCCGGGCTCGCCCCGAGGATCGCGTGCATCCGCGCGTTGCTGTTCACCGCCTCGCAGCCGGTCCCCGGCCGCCGCTTGTTACAGGCGGGCACCGCCGGGTCGCGGAAGTAGCGGCAGCGGGTGCGCTGGAGCAGGTTCCCGCCGATGGTCGCCATGTTGCGGATCTGGGTGGACGCGCCCAGGAGCAGCGCCTCCCTGACGAACGGCGCCCGTTCGGCCAGGGTCGGGTCGGCGGCCAGCTCCTCCATGGTGGTCAGCGCCCCCACCTGGAGCATCGTGCCGTTCCTGCGCACCCCCCGCAGCGGCAGCCGGGTGATGTCGACCAGCACGTCGGGATGGAACACCCCGTCCTTCATCAGGTCGACCTCGGTCGTGCCCCCGGCGAGGAAGTCGGCGTCCGGATCGGCGGCCACCGCCCTGATGGCCTCGGCGACCGTGTCGGGCCGTTCGTACCGGAACTCATGCATGACGGGCCACCTCCCGGACCGCCGCGAGGATGTTGGAGTAGGCCCCGCACCGGCACAGGTTGCCGCTCATGAACTCGCGGATGTCGTCGTCCGACCCGGCCCGGTTCTCCCCCAGCAGGGCCACGGCCGACATGATCTGCCCCGAGGTGCAGTAGCCGCACTGGAAGGCGTCGTGCCGCATGAACGCGTCCTGCATCGGATGGGACTCCAGCCCCTCGATCGTGGTGATCTCCCGCCCGTCGCACTGCGCCGCCAGCGTGAGGCACGACAGGATGCGCCGCCCGTCGGCGATCACCGTGCAGGCGCCGCAGGCCCCCTGGTCGCAGCCCTTCTTGGTGCCGGTGAGCCCGAGTTTGTCGCGGAGGGCGTCGAGGAGAGTGACCCGGGGGTCAGCCAGGTCCAGCGGATGTTCCATGCCGTTGACGATCAGCGTGGTCATGAGTCCCCCTTTGTAGCGACGCTAACCGTGCGGGTGGGGGCGGTTTCAAGCCGGTACGGACGAGGATCAACGACCCCATGGGCGAGATCTGACCTCTACCCGGCAAATGCCTCCAAGTTTCTTGGAAGTTTCCGTTATCCCCCGGTGACCTGCGGGTCTCCTATGTGTCGGCGCGTCAGAGCGCCGCCCTCCTCAACAGGACAAGGACCCCATTCACCATGAGCACTACCGCCTCGCGCGGCATCCGAGCCGGACGTCAGGTCCGCCGCCTGGCGCTGGCCGGTGTCCTCGCCGGCCTCATGAGCACCTCCCTGGTGAGCGTCGCCTCCGCGGCAGAGGTGCCCCTTTCGCAGGGCCGCACCGCCACCGCCTCCTCCTCTGAGCGCGGTGATCTGGCTCCCGCCGCCGCCTTCGACGGCAAGACCGCCACCCGTTGGTCCAGCAAGTTCAGCGACCCGCAGTGGCTCGCGGTCGACCTCGGCAAGTCCACCGCCATCAAACAGATCGTGATCAACTGGGAGCGGGCCTACGCCACCGCCTTCCAGATCCAGACCGCCGCCTCCGCGAGCGGCCCCTGGACGACCGTGCACACCACCACGGCCGGCAAGGGCGGCGTCCAGACCATCAACGTCTCGGCCACCGGCCGCTTCGTCCGTCTGTACGCCACCAAGCGCAACAGCCAGTACGGCGTCTCCCTGTGGGAGTTCCAGGTCTTCGGCACCGGCGGCGGCACGACCAACCCCGACCCGGACCCGACCCCCACCACGACCCCGAAGCCGACCCCCACCCCGACCAACGGCGGTGGCGGCGGCACCAACCCGACCCCGCCGGCCGCCGGCTGGGTCCCGGTCGACCAGGCCGCGTGGCAGAAGGTCCTCGCGGACTACAACAAGGTCCCGTTCGAGACGGTCCCCGCGAACATCGTCCGCGTGCCCGAGTTCCACACCAACTGCACCGTCGCCAACGAGGCCAAGGACGACCCGATCGTCCTGCCCGGCCTGACCGGCGCCTCCCACATGCACACGTTCTTCGGCCCCAAGGTCAACGCCAACACCACGACCGCGGACCTGCTCAAGAGCGACACTACCTGTGACGCCCCCGGAGACAACAGCGCCTACTGGGCGCCGACCCTCCTGAAGAACGGCGTCCCGGTCAAGATGAAGAACTTCCGCGTCTACTACGGCTCCCGCCTGAAGGACCCGTCCGAGGTCCGCCCCTTCCCGCCGGGCCTGCGCGTCGTCCAGGGTGACGCCAAGCGCCAGGTCGCGACCCCCAAGGGTGCCTCCGGCCAGTTCTGGTGCGCCGGCAGCGCCGAGACCGGCCGCAGCGCCGACGGCAACTGGCCCGTCTGCGCCCCCGGCGGCAACCTGATCTACCAGCTGACCTACCAGGACTGCTGGGACGGCAAGCACATCGACTCGCCCGACCACAAGTCCCACATGGGCCCGGCCAAGAACGGCACCTGCACCGGCGACTACCCGGTCGCGGTCCCGAACCTGTCGTTCATGCTCGGCTACGACTCGCTCGGCGGTGACGGCCTCGCGCTGTCGTCGGGCATGGCGTCGTCGATCCACGGCGACTTCATGAACGCCTGGGTCCCGGCCAACCTGAACGCCATGGTGAAGGTCTGCATCAACCAGAAGGCCAAGTGCGGCGTCACGCCGGGCTGGAAGAAGTAACCGAAAGACCCTGACGGGCGGCGCGGCCATCTGGCCGCACCGCCCGTTTTTCGTGTCACCGAATAAGACATTCGGTTACATAAAGTACGGATATAAAAAGAATGTAGGTCTCGACGGCAGGTTCAGCCGAAACACCGGCACCCCACCACAAGGGAGACCTCGTTGAAGAAGGCAACCTCGGCCCTGGCCGTCATCGTCGGCGCCGTCGGCATGCTGACCCTCGCCGCGCCGGCATCCGCCCACGTGCAGGTCGCGACCGTCTACGACAACCGGAACATCAAGGCGGGATCGGCCTCGGTCAACTCCACCCACACGGTGTTCTACGCCTGCGACATGCTGCCCGACAACGTGGGCGTCTACGGCCGCATGAGGCTCTCCAACGGCCAGATCCGCGACATCGCCGACAGCAACGGCAGCGCGGACGGCTGCGGCATCGGCTACGCCCCCTCGGGCACGACCATCGTCGCGATCGAGGCCGTCTGGCGCGGCGGCAAGACCTCCGGCTGGAAGAACACCTGAGATCGAACCCCGTCCGGGTGAAGGATCACCGACCCGGTAGGTAGCGCTCTCGGACGAGAGGAGGGCCCGATCCCCGGGTGGGGGCGGGCCCTTCTCCGTCGGCGGCGCCGACCAGGCCGCGGCGCTCCTCAGGAACAGAAAAGGGTCCGACCCGCCAAGCGGATCGGACCCTTTTCCTGCCACTTCACCGTCGGGGTGGCGGGATTCGAACCCACGACCTCTTCGTCTCGAACTAGACGTCGCACCCTTGACGTTCCTAGACCCCTGCTCGACGGGCTATCGACAGGCGGCGCTTCTGAGAGCTCGACCCGCGTGCGGGGTGACCGAGGAGCTGAGCCCGACCCGGAGGTGCTGCGCGAACGGCTGGGTCCTACGCCGAGCTTGCTGCGGCGGCGGCGCTGACCACGCTGATCTTCGGTTAGGCGTTCAGGAAGACCGGCACGATCGTGGCGAGGGCGAGCACGCCCGCGCCGACTTTCGGCCAGGCGAAACCGGGTGAGGCGAGCCACGACAAGATCGCGTAGCCGACCGCTGGAACGGCGATCATGATGGGCGCCGGGAGTAACCCGATGCCGAGGATGTCCAGCCAGCCCCACAGGCCGAACAGCAGGAAGGCGCCGGCTGGGAACGCCGCCCACCCGACGGGCCACCAGTTCGGCAGTCGCGCGGCGGCGCCGAGGATCATGCCGAGCACGAGTGGCGCCAGCACGATCAACACTCCGTTGTCGAAGAAATCACCGTACGGAGACCAGAAGTAACATCCGATCGCTGCGGCGTAGATCGCCAGGGCGACCAGCAGACGTCTTCCCCATAACGGCATACATCCCACTATAGGCTCACGCGGTAATGACGATCTTCCCTTTCGCGTGTCCGTTTTCGACCTCGCGCAGAGCCTGGCACACGTGGGGGTCCCACACCCCCAAACTGCTCAAGCCGCTTTTCGCCATGCAACAAGGAAAAGCGGCTTGAACAGGGAGGGGGTCGCCCGCCTGCAGGCCGGCTTTAGGGCTCGGGCCAGGTGGCGGCAGACCGGCAAGTTGCAGGCGAAGTGATTTCAAAGAACATGGCCACAGGGCTTCGAATCTCGCGACCTCGTAAACCCGAAAGATGAAGCCGAGTGCCGCAGAGGGTCGCCAAAATCTGCCTTGCAGCCTTTAAGCTGAGGAAAGAGCTGCAGGAACAGGAAGGTCGCAGGCGCCCTGACGAGTGGCAGAAAAGCAATCTCGTATTCACCACCCGGTATGGCGGTCCGGTTGAACCTCGGAATTTCAACCGTCGGTTCGACCGTCGGATCTCCGAGGCGGACGTTCGCAGGATCACCGTTCACGGAACACGCGGGACATGCGCCACATTGCTGGCCGCGCTCGACGTGCATCCCCGCGTCACCATGCGAATCCTTCGCCACAGCCAGATCAGCGTGACCATGGAGGTCCACACGGAGGCCCTAAGGCGGGTTAGGCAGCGCGGCCTGAGAAACCTAGTAGCTGTACTTTATGGCTGTACAACGCATCAGGGGCCACTCGCGATCATCTGCGAGTGGCCCCTGACCACCGTCGGGGTGGCGGGATTCGAACCCACGGCCTCTTCGTCCCGAAGGAAGACCAGGCTGTCTGAGGATGTCGACGGGAGTCGATCAGGTGGCTCTGACCTGGAAGAGAACCCTGGGGAGGTCTGGGGGAGTCTGAGGCTGCCACAACACGGTGGCTCCCAAGAGTGGCTCCCGTAGCCCCGTGTTCTGTCTCCTCCCAAGATCGGCATCGTCAATCAGACGCTTGGCCCCGCATGACGACAGACCGGGGCATGAGAGAGGCCTCTCCATCCGTGACCATGTTTCTCTCTCTCACTGAGGTAATCAGTGCTCTGAAAGCATGCGGAAGGGTATCTGGCTTGTGCCGTAGGGCTGTCTCCAAATGGATCAGGAAAGCATGTAGCTCGGGATCCGAGACAGATAGCGCGTGCTCTCTAAGGCGGTCTATATCGCGGAAAACTTTAGCGTCTTCGTCCAATGGCTCGATCGTTACCAAATTTCTAGCCATGGCCATGATGAAGTCGCTTATAGGGAGCGGACGCCCTGTTTCCTCTACTTGCTTGCCCCAATCACCCATCCATCGCAAGTTGGCCCACAGGCGTGCCACTAGTGCCTCCTCTAGCCAAGCTCTCACCTGCTCGCGGACCGCGATTTGTGGGCCAGTAAGCGTCCGTGAGGATATGGTCAGCTCGACTATTGCAGCCAACGCTGTGAGGGCAACACCGAGGGTTATTGATTTCCCGAAATTCTCTGTGAAGACCTGAGTGGTTACAGCCGCCGTTCCACCTGCACTGAGAGCTCTTGCCGAGCTTCTCCACCGCTGGTGTCGCCGACGAATTTCGCTATCGGGAACGTATCGATGGATCTCGGCAGCCATTTCCCAGCGGGGTGCACCGGGCGCTTCGCCTTCACGCGCTTCGATAAGCACACCATGCGCTTCGTTGAGGACCGCATCGGCGAATCGCGCAGCGCGATCTACTTCATCGAGATGGTAGTGAGCGAAATCGAGCGCTTTCCGGCCTGAAGGGGTTTCAGCAGCTTCTTTGATCCAGGCTCGCAGTCGGTCATCGAAGGTGAGGCTGAGTCGACTCCGATAATCGGGGAATCGAATGCCCCATGTAATCTTTTCTCTACTCCAGCGGCCTATCTTGCGGAATAGACCAGAACGGTCTTGGTCGATGGGAAGCTCGGTGATGTCAAGTGCATCACAGAAAGCAGTGGCCGCCTGCCCGACTTTCTCTGAGACGATGGTGTCGTCTTCGCTAAGTGCACGCGACACGGCCTGCCAGCGGAGATGCTTTAACCATCGTCTTTTTTCTAGAGTCTTCTTCCCGAATTGATACCAGCGCACACTTGCGCCAACGTATCTACCGACAGGGGGGTGTGCCGACATGCCTCAAGCCTATGGCTAGCTGGTTGCTTAGAAAGTCCGTATCGATAGCGATTGCGTTACATCGGGCGGTCTTTGCTGCGGGATGCAACATCTAGTCAATTCGTGCCCCACTTCGGGGCCGCAACTTGGTAGATTTGTCCAGACTACTCCCTATTTGGTCTGCATTATGCGCATTTGCAATGTGTGGCGTTCTCTGTGTTCCCGAATAAAATTTGTCACGATTGAGGCAAGCTTAGTTCTTGTTGCCGCCGCTTTTTGCTATCCACCAAACGAAACTCGCGACTAGAAGCGAGACATTCCATGGACTGGCATCTGTAAATTGACTGAACCTTTCGAGTTCTGCATATTCGACTGACCAGGTGAAAAGAATGCAGAATACCAAGATGAACGTTCCAGAAGCTAGGCTTAAAGCCTGTAGTTCCGGAGCCATGGAGCTCCACCATTGGCGGAGTAGATTCAAGAGAGCTTCGTGATCGGCGAGTCTATCGTTGTCGGACGATACGACAGTTGCTCCGTCTGAATCAGTTCTATCGATACCACCCTGTATTGCACTAGAGAAGTTCTCACGCCGATAGCTGAGCAACGCCGGACTTTGGAGCGATGGAGTTTCGATGAAGCTCTCGGCAAGCCGGTCCAGGGCTGGGGCGAGGCGGGCGGCGA
>NZ_BAAGDO010000003.1:0-171548 GCF_054661255.1 Herbidospora sp. RD11066 | reverse complement strand
CGTCGTGCTTGGCGAGCAGGGCGGAGTGCTGCTTGGCCAGGTTCTCCAGGGCTGGGGCGAGGCGGGCGGCGACGTCGTGCTTGGCGAGCAGGGCGGAGTGCTGCTTGGCCAGGTTCTCCAGGGCTGGGGCGAGGCGGGCGGCGACGTCGACCTTGACGGCCATGGAGTAGAGCTGCTTGGAGTGTCGCGACTCAGCGTCGAAGAGCGCAGACACATGGGGGCTTACCCGGCGGTTTGCCATGCCCTGAGCCTACTTGATGATCAGTAGCCAATCGCTTACGTTATGTGATATTGCACTATCGTTGCCGCATTGAGTTTGAACTGGACTTGGTGAGCTGGTCTTCCCGTCTCTACTGATCATCGCAGTGGTCTGTCGGCGAGCTTCTCTCGGGTTCTTTGCTTCTGATGAGGACATCAAAGGAGGCGAGATGATCGCAGCCGGCAAAGAGCGACTAGTCCACTGGTTCCGCACTGCTGCGCTCGTAGGCTCGAATCTACTCAGTGGGCTGGCCATTGAGGCGGCGTGTCGGGCTAAGCCCAGCAATCGGGCTGCCTTTTTGCATCGCCTTCTAAGCGTTTTCGTTCGCCGGTGGTTGTACGACGAAGCTACCCATTCCGGGCTCTGTTCGTATGAGCCCGTCCTGTCGCAAGGCGCGGTGAACCTTCTGGCCCGTCGCCGTTGCGATGCCGTAGATCTCCTGTAGCCCAAGGACGGATGGCACCTGGTCGCCGGCAGCGAGCTCCCCGCGCTCGATCTGCCCCTTGATGTCCTCATACACCTGGACCCACCGAGGTACCCCCGGCTTCCACTCCAGCCCTTGATCAGCCACACGAACACGCTAGGTACGTGACGCCATGCCTAGCGAGATATGCCATGCCTGGTGTGCTATAGCATGGTGTACTACAGTGCAGGTCATGGCGACCCCGGAGAGCAAGCCTGACCCCGTGTCCCGCCAGGGCCGCGAAGAGGTCACGCCTGTATGGGTGCCGTTTCAGAGCACTCGTGGTGATCGGCTCCGGGTATCCGAAACGGCCTGCTGCGGAGTTTATGAATGGGCCTGCCAGGGTGGCGTGTATTTCATACTCCGCTACACCAAGAAGAACGGATACGAGGAAACCGGAAGGGGGCTCTACCGGGAAGCGCGAGCTCTATGGGATGACCTGGCCATCGCACACAAACTCACTCACTCCAATGGGCGACCGCCAGGCGCCCAAAACTCCGCCCCAAAGAAATCGCCTTCGAACGGCTCCCAGGAAGGATGATCCACGCATGACTCAAGATAGCCGAGACCAATTCATCCACCTCATGCGGTTGGCGTGGGACCTTCGAATGGCCGGGATAGGGGTATCAGTCAAGTTGCTGCATGGGCAAGAGCCATTTCTGGAGATCTCTAGAGCCGTAGGTCCATTACGGGTGATGGCGTCTCAGCAATACAACGAATGGAGGTTCACTTGGGGTAGGGGTCGAGACAGCTCGATATCCGCTCTCAGTGAGGATGTCGTGTTCAGAATATTGCAACTTGCCCGAAACGATGAGGAGCTAACTCGCGGGTCATTCAGGTAGAGGCGAAGTCATGTCTTACCTTCGAATCGCTGCAATCCTGAGAGGTAGAATCCAGGAGCGCGATTACCCGATAGGTGCCCTGCTACCGTCTGAGGCGGCCCTTTGTGGGGAGTTCGGCGCGGCTCGTTCTACTATCAGGCGAGCGCTAGGGTTACTAGAAGGCGAGGGGTTGATTGTCGTCATCCCCGCGAAAGGGCGCACCGTAAAAGGTTTCCTCAACTCCACGCCGTACCTCTACGTGGCCATCGCCGAGGATATCCGTAGCGGAATTCGTCAGGGGAAGTTGCGGGTAGGAGATGCTGCGCCGAGTGAGGCTGTGCTTTGCAAGCGATATGGCGTCTCACGCAACACGGTCCGTCAGGCTCTTGCAATCTTGCAGAACGATGGGACGCTGATCGTCCAGCCGGGAAGCGGACGATTCGTAGCTATCGCTGCTGGCACATAGCGGCCTGCCCTCAGTGGGCAACTTCCTCCGGTTCGGCCGTTAGCTCGTGCCAGGGGATATCTGCGGTCGTGATGATCTGCCCTTTCCCAACGAACCGCGAGGCCACGAAGAGCCCCGCGTCGTGAGCGACCTGCCCCGCGTGACTGGCAGAAGCATCCGCGATGAGCCACGGCGTGAGATCCCGCTCAAAGGCGTCGACCACCGTCTTAAGCACACAGCTCTCTGTGTCGAGACCGCAAATGTAGAAGTCTCTCCATCCGTATTTCCGCGCGAGCTGGTCGCCCTTTTCGCTAAAGAAGCTGTAGATGGTCTTGTCGACCACGGCCGTAGCCTTGCCGGCCATCGGGAGCAACTCGGGCACGATGTCAATCTCAGGCGACGTCTTCACCTTCGACCAGCGGATCAACCGCTCATAAGGACTGCCGTCATAATTGAGATACCGGGTGAAGACCACCGACCCGCCCGACGCCTGCCACCTCTCCACCAGAGAGGCAATCACTGGTATGGCCGGGCTGGAGTGCTCGCTGATGAAGCCGTTCTGCGCGTCAATGACGACCAACACCGACGTCTTGTCGAACATGGAAACTTACCTCTCCCTGGTGTCGCGAATAATGTCGATCGCCTCTGAGAGCCGGTCGGGCGTTCCGCTCGTGTCCAGAATCGCCATGCGCATGCACTTGTGATATTCAGTCTCTTGTGGGCGCGCATTGGTCAGCCGCGAGCGTGTGCCACGAAGAAAGCGCCACCCGTATTGATCGGCTACTTGCGGGTCTTGCCCCTGTTCGATCTGCGTATTGATGAACTCGCAGTACGACCACATGGATTGCGTGGCAAGCTCAACATTCACAATCTCGGACTCGGCAAGCGCCCTACGCGGCGCAGTGGGGTAATAGACCACACCCGACCACGACGCATATCCGATAGAGATCCCCTTGAACCCAAACGAAACCATTTCGCTGTGCTCAAAGCCGTCCGCCAAGAGCGACCGCTCGACAAGTTCAGCGTGAGCCAGTGAAGCCCCAGACATCTCCGAGTCCCGCTCATGCAGAATCCTCGGGATACACATGATGCGCATGGCCGTATCCAGTTCATGCGACTGCCACGACGGCGCATGAACCCAATACGCGCTCAGCACATAGGACGCCTTAACAGAGGCAGATAGCGCCTCCGACAGATACCCCGACGCCCACGCCATATCCCGGACGTACGTCCGCCGACGCCATATCGCCAGATTCGCAAGGTTGGGCAGTTCCAACTCCTCGACAAGATGGAACATGGCCACACCGAACGGCCAGACATAGAGAGCGCACTTCCCATGCGCGTTGGCAACGTCCACGCGATGGCATTCGAGCCCGAACATCGCGCCGGCGGAAACAGCCGACTCACGCGCGATCAGCTCATCAACCCGCGACGCACCGATATACGCGGGGATGAACTTGTGCGACCGAACCCCGGAAAGCGGCCTCGACGACGTCTGCGCCGGCTCGATAACCCCGAACAGTTCTTGCGTCGTCGCCTTGTAGACCGCGCAATACAGCTCGATGTAGAGCGGGTCCTGACAGGCGGCCTTCCCGACCTCATGCCGATAGATGGTCTTCTCGATCGAGTCGAGCTCTGGCAACCCGCGCGCCGCGCCCAACCGATGCAACTCCTGAGCCGCACGCCGTCGACTCCACCCGAGCTTCTGACGTGCAGCGGTCAGCACCCGGTTCGGCTCTAATCGCTTGCTCGGATCCCGAGACAGGGGAACCTCGGACATCAGCCGTGTCCTCTCGTGTCCAGTCCTGTCATCTGCCGGTCAGGAGTCCCAACTCCGAAGCTGAAGGCATGACACAGAGGCACCGCACAAACCGCCGTAGAGCTCCCCCTCAAACCGCAAAGAGGGACTTCCGCAAATCACCTGGTACCGGTTGCACGTCATCTGACCTGCCCGTAATCGGGGATTGCCGGGGACTTGTCAAGGCTAGACGGACGGCACTCAACCTGTCCCGTCCTGTATCGATCCTTCCACTTTCGGCATCGAAGATTTCGCGATTTCCCGGAACCCAGCGATCTCCGTGCCGGTCACCTCGACCGCACATGCGGAAGGGAGGTGCGAATTGAAGATCCCGATCGGCGGCACGTACGCCGCCCGGTGCCGCTGCGGCGCCCTCACCGACCAGATCGGTGGCCACTGCCACAAGTGCGTGAGCCGCTTCCGCTGGTTACGCCGCAGAACTCCCCACTAGCAGCGACAGGAGTACGCCCCCATGTTCGTGATCATCACGATCGCCGCTTTCGCGCTGGCCCTGTTCATGACCGCCTTCATCCAGGCCGTGATCGTCATGAAGAGGGAGGACAAGGCGGCCAGTCGGTCGCTCACCCACCGCACCGCGACGGCCGCGATCTCACGTCGCGCAATGGGGCTGCACGTGATCGACGACCTCGACCAGCGCCCGATCAGCTACGGAGGGAGGTGATTTCACCCGTGATCTCGATCTCCCTCGTGCTCCTCCTGGGCGTGGCCGTCTTCATCGCCCTGCGCTTCACCTACCTGCGCATCTGGCAGGCCACCGTCTGCGTCCTGTTCGGCTTCTACCTCTCCGAGACGGCCGCCGCCCCGGAAGTGCGCCGGTTCATGTCGATCTTCCTGTCGACCGTATTCGGCATCTCTTGAGACCACCTGACACGCCATCCATCACCACAACAGAAGGAATCGATCATGCGCACCAAGTACACCGCTCTGACCTGCCACCCGACCACAGGAGGTGATCCTCACGACCACCAGGCCGAACCGCTCACTGGTTGATCTCCAGGAGACCCGCACCAAACACCGCTACGCCCTCAACCTGATCGCCCGCCGTTCCCGACTGCGCGGCATGCTCCAGCTCACCGAAGACGGCCGCGCCGTCATGACCGTCCTCAACCTCATCCCCGTCCTCTGCGCCGAAGTCGAACGCCTCTCCCGCCGGCTCGACGCCGCGAGGCTGGACCACGAGAACCTCACGGCCGCCGTACAGGCCACGCTCGCCGCCCACGACTACGGCGAGCCGGACCCGCTCTACTACCTGCGCGACGAACTCGACGCGCAAGGCGGCCACATCCCGGTACCCCCGCCCTCCGCACGACGCCGGTACCGCTTCCCGTACTTCGAACCGGGTGAGCCCCAATGAACGGGCAACGTCGCCTCACCCGCCATCAGATGCGCCGGCACGCAAGGCGAATGCGCCGCGTGGGCGTCGAGCCGGTCATGCTGATGACCGGAGAGTCCCCGTTCGGATCAGCCGCAATCGTGGTCATCTGCTCGTGGCTGTGGCGCTACCGGTCCGAACTCACTCCGTTCGCCGTCGCCGCCCTGGCGGAGACCGTCGCCGTGCTGTTCCACATCAACGACCCCGAATCCTGGACAACCGTTCTGACCATCACGGGCGTACTGGCCTGGCTGGTCGTGTTCTTCGGTCACCTGGTCGGCCTCAGACACGGCGCCGAACGCACCTACGCCGCCGTCTGCGCCGCGATGGTCGGCGCGTGGGTCAGTGTCGCCACGGCGATCGGTCCCGGCACGGCGCCCATGCCGGTCCTGCTGATCGTCGGTGGCACGCTGATAGCTCTCCCGTGGTGGGCACACCGTCGCCGACGTGCTCGTGTACGAGTAGAGCGCACCCTGGCCGCATGGCCAGAGATCGCCCAATCGATCGGCCTGACAGGATCGCGCATCCAATCGGCCGTCGTCGATCTGTGGGGCTACCGTGCCCGCGTCGCTCTGGCCCGTGGCCAGACCGTAGAGGACGCCATGGGCAAACTCCCCGCGATCGAATCCGCGCTGGGCACCCGCCGCGGCGCGGCCCGAATCCAGCCGATCCCCGAACGCGCCAACCGGCTCGAACTGCGGATCATCGAAACCGACCCGCACGCCGACGCCATCGTCTGGCCAGGACCGGCGAACACGTCGATCACCGACCCGATCGAGTTGGGCGTCTTCGAAGACGGCACCCCGGTAACCGTCTCCCTGCTACGCCGTCACGGCCTGGTCGGTGGCGTGGCCGGGGCTGGCAAGAGCGGCGGCGTGAACGTCATCATGGGCAGCCTCACGGCCTGCCCCGACGTGATCGTGTGGGGCGTCGACCTCAAACGCGGCATGGAACTGCTCCCGTGGGCGTCCTGCCTCGACCGCATCGCCACCACACCCCAGGAAGCAGACGAACTGCTGGCCGATGCCGTCGCCATCCTCGACGGCCGCGCCGAGATGCTCGCCATGAACGGTGTACGGGTCTGGGAACCCACCCCAGAAGCCCCAGCGCTAGTCATCGTCGTCGACGAGTACGCCGAACTCGCCGACGACGCACCCGAAGCGATCCTGTCAGCCGATTCGATCGCTCGCCGAGGTCGCGCCGTCGCCGTGACCCTGGTCGCCGCAACCCAACGCCCATCCCAGAAGGCCATGGGCAACAGCGCCGTGCGCTCTCAGATGGACGTACGCGTCTCGTTCAGAGTCAGGGAACGCCGTGACGCAGACCTGATTCTGGGCCAGGGCATGCACAAAGCCGGCTGGCACGCCGACCGCCTCGACGCCCCCGGCAAGTTCCTCATCAGCGCACCCGAGCACGACACCCCACGCCGTGCGCGGACGTACCTTCTCGACGACGCCACCGTCCAAGCCACGGCCGAAAGGCACGCCGAACGACGGCCGTCACTCGATCCGGTCTCCCTGGTCGCCCTGGAACAGTCACCGCGACCATCCCCAGAACCCCAGGGCAGACACCACCGCAACGGCAACCACGACGGCGCGGAAGAAGCGCTGTGGACGGCACTACGCGAGGCACCCGAGCAAGGCGCGACTCTCGGCGAACTGATCGACGCGACCGGCATGAGCCGCCCCTGGCTCTACAAGCGACTCCGCGAGTACGCCGACGCCGGTCGAGTGATCCAAATCGCGCGCGGACGATGGCGCGCCGATTCCTCCGCCGACTAACTCAACGTAATCGTCTCAGGCGTTTGTCTACGTCTCCGTCTCGCACGCGTCTGCACATAGGCGCTGAGACGGAGACAAAGACAAACACGGAGACATTCACAGCGAGTGACGAGGGGAGGTGCGCACATGAAGGCATACACCGTCGAGCAGATAGCCGAGATCCTCAGCGTCGGGCGAGACAAGATCTACTACCTGCTCCGTACGGGTCAGCTCAAGAGCATCAAGATCGGCAAGTTACGTCGAATCACCGATCAGCACCTTGCCGACTTCGTTTCTTCCCTGGAGACCATCGACGAGGCGTAGAACGCCGTGATACAACGTTCTACAGTGCCTTTTGATAACTCCATACACCCGAAAGGAAGCCGTCTAATGACGAGCGACCGAACGACCCTGCCACCCGTCCGGGTGGATGCGGAGCTGAAAGCGCGGCTCCGCAGGTACGCCGAGTCGCAGGAGCGGGATGTGTCGTGGGTGATCAGGAAAGCGATCGAGGAGTACCTCAACCGTCACGAGAAGGGATGATCCCTTGGCCAAGATCCTGATCGGTAAGTACGAAGCGACCATCTATCCCGAGGGGGATGGCTTCACCGGAGCCGTCTCCCTCGGGTTCGCCCCCGATGGCAAGCGCCGGCGACTCAAGCGCAAGGGCAAGACCAAGACCCAGGTCAAAGACAAGCTCATCAAGGCTGTCCAGGACCTTGAAGCAGGGGTGACCGCATCGGAGATCTACACCGTGCGCGATGCCGTCAACGACTGGCTGAGCAAGGGCCTCAAGGGTCGATCCGAGGCCACGATCACCAAGCAGCGCATCCTTGCCGAGACGCACGTGATCTCGAAGCTGGGCAAGACCAAGCTTCAGGACCTACGCGCCGATCACGTGGACGAGTGGCTGGACGAGCTCTCAAGTGGATTGGCCACCCGGACGCTACGGGATGTCCACAGCGTCTTGAAGCGGGCCATCCGGCAAGCTCAGGTGCGCGACAAGGTGGTCCGGAACGTCGCCGAGTTGGTCACCACACCCACCGGGAAGGACGGGCGTCCCAGCAAGGCACTCACCCGGCAACAGGCGGAATCAGTGCTCAAGGCCGCAGAGTCGTCCGAACTCCATGCCTATGTGGTGATCAGTCTCACCACGGGCGTCCGGACCGAAGAGGCTCGCGCGCTGCGCTGGGATCACGTCGTCGCCTGGCTGCCGGCCAGCAAGACGTGGCAACCGGTTACCGAGGTGGGTTTCAAGCACAAGAGGTTCGCCATCTACGTGTGGCGTGCCGATCGAGTAGGAGGTGACACCAAGACCCGCAAATCGCGGCGCACGCTGGAATTGCCCGTGCTCGCCGCTCAGAGTCTCAAGCAACACCACGCACGCCAGGCCACCCGCAAGCTCAGTGCAGGCGGAGCCTGGCAGGAACACAACCTGGCGTTCTGCCGGACTGACGGGACACCGCTGGACGCCGGGAGCGTACGGCGAGCGTTCCGTAAGGTCACCGATGCCGCAGGGGTCGGAACTGACTGGACGCCCCGCGAGCTGCGTCACTCGTTCGTCTCGATCATGAGTGAACAGGGCGTGCCCATCGAGACCATTGCCGATCTTGTCGGGCACGCGGGCACCAGCGTCACGGAGGAGGTCTACCGGCACCAGCTCAAGCCGGTGATCACCAAGGGGGCTCACACGATGAACATCATCTTTGGTGGCAAGCCGTCGCGTTGAGTCTGAGTGAGATGGCTCCCCGATTGGCTCCCGAAGACCCTCAGACACAGAAAAGGACCTGACCCGCAAAGCGGATCAAGCCCTTTACCTGCTACTCCACCGTCGGGGTGGCGGGATTCGAACCCACGGCCTCTTCGTCCCGAACGAAGCGCGCTACCAAGCTGCGCTACACCCCGGTGGTTTCTGCCTCGCAAAGTCTAGCGGACTTTCGCACCGCTTGCGTCATCGCGCCACGCGGGGCACCAAGGTCAGCAGCGTCGCCTCCGGCGGGCACGCGAACCGCGCAGGCGCATACGGCGACGTGCCGAGCCCAGCGGACACGTGGAGCCACGCGGACTCGTGGTGGCTCAGACCCTTCACCCGGGCCCGATCGATCCCACAGTTGGTCACCAGGGCCCCGTAGAAGGGAATGCAGAGCTGCCCCCCATGCGTGTGCCCCGCCAGGAGGAGCTGGTAGCCGTCGGAGGCGAACCGGCTCATGTTCCGGGGCTCGGGCGAGTGCATCACGCCGAGGCGCAGATCGGCGTCCGAAGGAGCGGGACCCGCGATCCGGTCGTAGCGGTCAAGGTCGATGTGGGAGTCGTTGATCCCGCCGATGGCCACGTCGAGGTCGGCGACCTTCAGGCGGGCGGTCGTGTTGTTCATGTCGAGCCACCCGGCCGAGGTCATCGCCGTGCCGAGTTCGAGCCACGGCAGGTCGGGGATGTTGCGCTTCTTACTCTCGGTCTTGGACGTCCGCCACAGGTATTTCGCCGGGTTCTTGAAATGCGGCGAGTACATGTCGTTGGAGCCGTACACGAAAAGGCCCGGGAGGCCCAGGAACGGTTCGACGGCGCGCAGGTAGGCGGGGATCGCGTCGGGGTGGGAGATCGTGTCGCCGGTGTTGACCACCAGGTCGGGTTCGAGCCTCTCCAGCGATCGCACCCAGTTGATCAGGCGGGTGCGGCCGGGGGTCAGGTGCAGGTCGGAGAACTGGAGGATCTTGACCGGACGGCGGCCGGGTTCCAGCACCGGCACGTCGAAACGGCGCAGCCTGAACCAGTTGCGCTCGACGATCGACGCGTAGCCCAGGCCGGCGAGACCGAGACCGACCACTCCCAGAGGTACCGCAACGACTTTCCGCACATCCCAATCATGCCCGAACGCCGGGTGAGCCCGGGATAACCCGGAGAGATCCCACTGCGGGACACGGCAAGATAAGGGGGCATGAGCGCTCTCAAAGACAGGCTGAAGGCCGACCTCACGACTTCCATGAAGGCCCGTGACGACATCCGGCTGCGCACCATCCGCATGGCGCTGGCCGCCATCAACGTCGAGGAGGTCGCGGGCAAGGCGGTCCGCGAGCTCAGCGACGACGAGATCGTCAAGGTCCTCACCAAGGAGGCCAAGAAGCGGCGCGAGGCGGCCGAGGCGTTCGCCGGGGCGGGCCGCGAGCAGCAGGCGCAGGCCGAGCTCGAGGAGCAGGCCGTGCTGGAGGCCTACCTTCCGGCCCAGCTCTCCGACGACGAGCTGGCCGCGCTGGTCGACGAGGCGATCGCCGAGACCGGGGCCGCGGGGCCGCAGGCCATGGGCCAGGTCATGAAGGTCGTCAACCCGAAGGTGGCGGGCCGGGCCGAGGGCGGCCGGGTCGCGGCGGCCGTGCGGGCGCGGCTGGCGGGCTGATCGTCCCCACACCCAACGGCTGAGGGCCCTCCCCCCGCTCGGGGAAGGGCCCTCAGCCGTTTTCTCAGCCGTTGTCCGGCGGGATGATCACGCCGCCGCCGTTGTCGTCCGGGGGCGGCGGGTTGAAGTCGCCGCCGTCGTTGTCGGGGCCGCGGTCGGGGCCACGGTCGGGACCGTCGCCGCCGCGGTCGTCGCCGCGGTCGGGCTTCGGCTTCGGCTTGGGCTGGCAGAAGCCCGGCGAGCAGCCGCCGAACTTCGACATGTCGACGTTGGTGAACGACGTCGCGGGCACGTCCTTCAGCGCCTTCAGCATCGTGGCCTTCCAGATCGGGCCCGAGATCGAGGCGCCGTAGACGTACGGGAAGGAGGTGCCGCCGATGGTGACGCCGGTCAGGTCGTACTTGAAGGCGCCGCGCGGGTCGCCGATGCTGACCGCCGCCGCGAGGTCGGGGGTGTAACCGGCGAACCAGGCGGCGGTGTAGCCGTCGGTCGTGCCGGTCTTGCCCGCCGCGTCGCGGCCGATGCCGCCGACCGCCGTCATGGTGCCCTTGGTGAAGACGCCGCTGAGGATCGAGCTGGCCGCGTCGGCGACCTCCTCGTCGAGGACCTGGTCGCAGTCGGGCTTGTAGTTGGTGGCCTTGCCGTCGCGGTCGACGATCTCGGTGATGACGATCGGCGCGCAGTACTTGCCGCGGGCGCCGATGGTGGCGTAGGCGTTGGCGACCGTCACCGGGTCCATCTCGTTGACGCCGAGCGTGAAGGTCGGGACCTGGCGCAGGTCGGCGCCGTCGGCCCGGTGGATGCCCAGCTTCTGGGCCATCTTGACGACCTTGCAGAGGCCGACGTGCTCTTCGAGCTTCATGAAGAACGTGTTGACCGAGCCCCAGGTGCCGGTCTGGAGGGTGTTGAACCCGCCCGCGCCCTCACTGGAGTTGAACACCTGGTGGGTCTCGCCGGTGCGGTTGCCCTCGCAGTCGCGGAAGGGCGACAGCGCGTTGGTCGGGATGTCGTAGGTCTTGCCGGTGGCGAACCCGTCGTTGAGCTTCATGCCCTCGTCGAGGGCGGTCAGCAGGGTGATCACCTTGAACGTGGAGCCCGCCTGGAAGCCGGAACCACCGCCGTGGGAGCGGTTGGCGGCCAGGTTGTAGCTCATCTCGTTCTTCTTCTTGTTGTCGCCGAACTTGCGGCTGGCGGCCAGCGCCTTGATCGCGCCCGTGCCCGGCTCGACCAGCGCCTCGGCCGCGACCTGCTCGTCGCTCGCGTAGACGTACTTCTTGATCGCGTCGTCGGCGGCCTTCTGCATCTTCGTGTCGAGCGTGGTGCGGATCGTGAGGCCACCGCGGTTCAGGAAGTCGCGGCGGGCCTTCTGGGTCTTGCCGAAGTCGGAGTTGTTCAGGATGTCGTTCTGGACGTACAGGCAGAAGTAGGGGTAGGCGCTGTCCTCGCAGCCACCCGGCATCTTCTGGCCCTTGTAGCCCAGCTTCTCCTTCTTGGCCTCGGCCGCCGCGGCCGGGGTGATCTTCTTCAGTTCGGCCATCCGGTCGAGCACCAGGTTGCGGCGCGCGAGCAGCCGCTCGCGGAACTCCTTGCCCCGGCCCGGGTCGGTCTGGCTGGGGTTCTGCACCGCGCCGGCCAGCGTCGCGGCCTCGTGCAGCTCCAGCTCGGAGGCGTGCTTGCCGAAGAAGCGCTTGGACGCCGCCTCGATGCCGTAGGCCCCATCACCGAAGTAGGAGATGTTCAGGTAGCGGTTGAGGATCTCGTCCTTCGAGTACTTCCGCTCGATCGCCATGGCGTAGCGGATCTCGTTGAGCTTCCGCGTGTACGTCGCCTCGATGGCTTTCAGCTGGTCTTCCTCGGTCTCGGCCGAGTTGAAGATGACCAGCTTCACGTATTGCTGCGTGATCGAGGAACCACCCTGGACGACGCCGCCGCCGGTGATGTTCTTGATCAGCGCGCGGGCGGTTCCCTCGATGTCGAGAGCGCCGTGCTCGTAGTAACGGAAGTCCTCGATCGCGATGATCGCCTGCTGCATGACCGGCGCGATCTTGCTCAACGGCACGGACTCGCGGTTCTGGAAATAGAAGTTCGCGATCTGCTTGCCGTCGGAGTCGAGCAGGACGGTCTTCTCGGGCAGCGGGGGCTCGTTGAGCTCCTCCGCCTCGATGCGTAGCGATTCGACGCCCGACTTCGCGCCGAACCCGGCTCCGCCCACGGCCGGTAGCCCGACCGCCGCAACCAGAACACCGGCCATGGCAGCGGCCACGATGAGCTTGACGAGGCTCAAGATCGCGTTCCCGAAACGGGCTTTGCCTGAAGCTTGCACGAGGCTAAGCGTACGTCGAAGCAAGGGGAGATTCGGTACCAAACGCACCACGGCGCATTACCCGCGCGTGGGATGACTAGTCATCTCCGGACACCGCCACCCGCCAAATTTGGTCCCTGCGGGTCTGTCCATTCGGTCGCAGAGTCTCGTACGTTCTCCTCTGCGGCAACTGAATAAGGAGGCTCGGCGACCGCGCCCGTCGGCCCCAGAAGTCACGACTGACCACCTAAGGGGAGTGGGGTCGAAAAATGTGGATCACGGATTGGACCTCCCGTGCCGCCTGTCGAGGTGCGGATCCTGACGCTCTGTTCGTTCAGGGCGCCGCACAAAACCGGGCGAAGTTGATCTGTCGAGGATGCCCTGTCCGTACCGAATGCCTCGCCGATGCGTTGGACAATCGCATCGAGTTCGGGGTATGGGGCGGAATGACCGAACGGGAAAGGCGCGCCCTCCTGCGCCGTCGGCCCGACGTCGACTCCTGGCGCGACCTGCTGGAGCTGGCGAAGGAAGAATACGAACGCACCAATGAGCTGATCGCCGGCTGACCCTCAGCGCTTGGCCAGGAGTTCGCCGATCTCACGCAACCCGTCGAGATCGTGAACATCCTGTGACATCGCGGGCACTTGGGTGACCGGCACGGTGGGGTGGGCCGAAGCGAAGCTTTCCTGCTCCCGGTGCTCGCGAGCGGCGAGTTGCATCCGCCCGGCGTGCAGTCTCAGCACGGCGGCGGTCAGCTCATGTTCACCACGAGACTCCAGGTCTTCCGCGGCGGCGGTGCTCCGCGCCGCGGAAAGACCGGGGGCCGGTGAGCGGTGCACCCGGTTGACCACCAGACCGGCCAGCGGCATCCGCTCCTCGGCCAGTCGCTCCACGAAATAGGAGGCCTCCCGCATCGCGTCACGCTCCGGCGTGGCCACCACCACGAAAGCGGTGCCGGGGGCCTGCAGCAGTTTGTAGGTCTGCTCCGCCCGCTGGCGGAATCCACCGAAGACGGCGTCGAGCGCGGAGACGAACGTCTGGATGTCCTTCAGCACCTGGGCGCCGAGCACCTTGGTCAAGACCCCGGCGACGAGGCCGAACCCGGCGTTCAGGATCTTGAACGCGCTGCGCCCGCCCGCCTTGGCGGGGGCCATCAGCAACCTGATCAACTTCCCGTCGAGGAACCGCCCCAGCCGCTCGGGCGCGTCGAGGAAGTCGAGCGCCGACCGTGACGGCGGCGTGTCGACGATGATCAGATCCCACTCGCCCGACCGGCGCAGCTGGCCGAGCTTCTCCATGGCCATGTATTCCTGGGTGCCGGAGAAGCTCGACGAGAGCGACTGGTAGAAGGGGTTCGTCAGGATCTGGCGGGCCCGCTCGGGGTCGGCGTGGGCCTCGATGATCTCGTCGAAGGTCCGCTTCATGTCGAGCATCATGGCGAACAGCTCGCCGTCGGCCCCGGCGACCTTGCGCGGGGTGTTGTCGAGCGAGGTCAGGCCCATCGACTGGGCCAGCCGCCGGGCCGGGTCGACCGTGAGGACGACGACGTTGCGGCCGCGTTCGGCCGCGCGCAGCCCGAGGGCCGCCGCCGTGGTCGTCTTGCCGACGCCGCCCGATCCGCAGCAGACCACGATCCGGGTGCCCGGGTCGTCGATGATGCCGTCGAGATCGAGCTCAGGCGAGGTCATGCGGCTCCCTGCGTGCGGATCGCTTCGGCGAGTTCGTAGAGCCCCGCCAGGTCGGCGCCGTCCGCCAGCAGGGGTAGTTCATATCGTGGCACCCCGGCGGTCTCCAGCGCGTCACGCTCGGTTCTTTCGAGCTCGGCCCGCCGCTGTTGTTCGGCGACCTCGCCGCCGAGGGCCTCGGCGATGACCGCCGCGTTGCCGTCGTCTCCCAGCCCGGCCGCCTTCACGCCCATGGCGAGTTCGGCCAGGTCGAAGGGCCCTTCGAGGACGGAGTCGACGGTCCGGACCATGTTGACGAAGATCCCGCCGACGGGCAGTTTGGCCGCCCGCAGCTCGGTGACGCCGTCGAGGGTCTCCTGGACGGGCATCTCCTCCAGCAGGGTCACGAAATGGACGGCCGTCTCGGGGGAGGCCACCACCCCGCGGACCATGTCTGCGTGGGTGCGTACCGGACCGACTCTCGCCAGGCCGGCCACCTCTTGGGTGACGTTGAGGAAGCGGGTGACGCGGCCGGTGGGCGGGGCGTCCATGACGACGGTGTCGTACACCCTCTTGCCGGTCTTGTCGCGGCGCCTGACCGCCTCGCTGGTCTTGCCGGTGACCAGGACGTCTCTCAGGCCCGGGGCGATGGTGGTGGCGAAGTCGACCACGCCCATCTTGGTCAGCGCCTTGCCCATGCGCTTGAGGCCGTAGAACATCTCGAGGTATTCGAGCATCGCCTCTTCGGGGTCGATGGCCAGGGCGTGGACGTCGCCACCTCCCGGCGCCACCGCGATCCGGCGTTCTTCGTAGGGGAGCGGTGGAAGGTCGAAGACCTGCGCGATGCCCTGGCGGCCCTCCACCTCCACGAGCAGCACCTTGCGGCCTCCGGCCGCCAGGGCCAGGGCCAGGGCGGCGGCCACGGTCGTCTTCCCCGTGCCGCCCTTGCCGGTCACGACATGGAGACGCACTCCGTCCCAGTCGGTGTCGCGAGATCTCACACCCGTGAGGCTACCCAAAGGCCATTTCCCGATACGCCGAGGCCTGCTGGGTATCGATAACCTTCCGCCATGACGAAGTGGGAGTACGTGACCGTGCCGCTGCTGACGCACGCGACCAAGCAGATCCTCGACAACTGGGGCGACGACGGCTGGGAGCTCGTGGCCGTCATCCCCGGCCCGAACCCCGAGCAGCTCGTGGCCTACATGAAGCGGGCCAAGGCGTGACCACCCCCGAAGACCGCCTGTCGGCTCTGGGCCTGACGCTGCCGGAGGTCGCGCCGCCGCTGGCGGCCTACGTGCCGGCCGTGCGGTCGGGGAACCACGTCTACACCTCGGGTCAGCTCCCCATCGCCGCCGGTGAGCTGCTGAAGACGGGCAAGGTCGGCGCCGAGGTCACCCCCGAGGAGGCCTACGAGCTGGCGAAGGTCTGCGCGCTCAACGCGATCGCGGCGCTGAAGTCGATCGTCGGCGACCTCGATCAGGTGGTCGGCATCGTGAAGGTCGTCGGCTTCGTCGCCTCCGACCCCTCGTTCACGGGCCAGCCGCAGGTCGTGAACGGCGCCAGCGAGCTGCTCGGCGAGGTCTTCCAGGGCGCCCACGCCCGCAGCGCGGTCGGCGTGGCCGTGCTGCCCCGGGATGCCCCGGTCGAAGTCGAACTGATCGCCGAGATCCGGTAGATCTACACTTTCACGGTGGACATTCCGCTGCCGGGCGAGCTGGGTGAACGGGCGCGTGACCTGCTGGCCGGGCGGCTCGTCCCGGTGACGCCCAGGGCGGCAGCCACGGTCGCCCTGCTGCGGGAGCCCCCTCTGGAGGTCTACCTGCTGCGGCGGGTGGCGACCATGGCCTTCGCGGCCGGCGCCTACGTCTTTCCCGGGGGCTCCGTCGACCCCCGGGACGCCGGCCCCGACATCGGCTGGGCGGGTCCCTCACCCGCCGAGTGGGCGGTGACCCTGAACGCCGACGAAACCACCGCGCGGGGCCTCGTCTGCGCGGCCGTGCGCGAGACGTTCGAGGAGAGCGGCGTGCTGCTGGCCGGTGATCCGGTCGACGACACGACCATGTGGGAGGCCGAGCGGCTGGCGCTGATCAGCCGTGAGCTCTCGTTCGCCGAGTTCCTGGCCGCCAACGGCCTGGTGCTCCGCACCGACCTGCTGAAGCCGTGGGCCCACTGGATCACCCCGGAGATCGAGACCCGCCGCTTCGACACCCGTTTCTTCGTGGCGGCGCTGCCGAAGGGCCAGCGGACCAGGGACGTGGGCGGCGAGGCCGACACCGTCGTCTGGACCCGCCCGGCCGACGCCCTGGCGTCCGAATACTTCCTGATGCCGCCGACGCTGCACACCTTGACCATGCTCGCGGCCTCCGAGACGATCGCCGACGTGTTCGCGGGCGATCCCCACATCACCACGGTCATGCCCGTCCCGGTGGAGAGGGACGGCCGGATGGTCCTGACGACCGAAGGACAGATCTGATGAGCGGCCTCTCGCTACCGATCGACGGCTCCGGCACCACGAGCGCGACCAACGTCCTGGCCCCCAACGCCTCCCCGATGACCCTCGACGGCACCAACACCTGGGTCATCGGCCGGGGCGAGTCGGTCGCGGTGGTCGACCCGGGCCCCGACGACGAGGCCCATCTCCAGACGGTGGTCTCCCGGCTCGGCGGCCGGAGCGTGGAAGTCATCCTGCTCACGCACGGCCATGAGGACCACAGCGGCGGAGCCCGGCGGTTCGCCGAGATGGTGAACTCTGCGGTACGAGCCCTCGACCGCACCCACGTCCTGGGAGAAGAGGGCCTGGAAGACGGCGACGCCCTGACGGCCGGCGGCGTGGAGATCCGGGTGATCGGCACCCCCGGCCACTCGTTCGACTCCCTGTGCTTCTGGCTCCCCGAAGACGGCGCCCTCCTCACGGGAGACACCATCCTGGGCCGGGGCTCGTCGGTGATCGCCCCCGACGGCGACCTGGCCGACTACCTGCGCAGCCTCGACAGACTCAGGGCCATGGCCGAACTCGCCGAGGCCGAGACCCTGCTCCCGGGCCACGGCCCGCTGCTGCCCGACCCGATCGGCAAGCTCGACGAGTACATCACCCACCGCAGGCGGCGCCTCGACCAGATCCGCCAGGCGATCAGGGACGGCGCGAAGGACGCCGGGGAGATCGTGGAGATGGTCTACGCCGAGGTCCCCAGGGAACTGTGGCCCGCGGCCGAGATGTCGGTCGCCGCGCAGCTCAACTACCTGAAGACCCGCTGACCCTGCCGACGGTGAGCACGGCCGACCAGTGGCGGGTGAGCCGGCCGTCCGGCCGTTCGGCGAGGCGGCGGCGGACCTCCCCGTAAAGATGGCGGCGCCGGTCGGGATCCATGGCGATGTGGTCGGAGAAGGTGCCGAGGAGCGCGAGGTACTCCTCCGCCGTGTAGCGCCGGGCCCACACGTGGGGGCGGATCCCGGCCACGGTGAAGAGGCCCGAGGCCTCCATTTCCGCGGCGGTGGGGTCGGGCTGGATCTCCGGTGGTGGCCACGGGCCGTCGTGGCCCTCACCCAGGTCCTCGTAGACGCGCTGGATGTCGAGGAAGAACGGGTCGACGTCCTCGGGGAAGGCGTGGCCCGCGCTCCACACGGCCAGGTGGCCGCCGGGCGCCAGGAGGGAGGCCGCCTTGGTGTACCTGACCTCGGGGTCGATCCACTTCCAGGCCGTGGCGGCGTACACGAGATCGAAGCGGGCGCCCGCCGACGGCCGCCAGTCCTCGAACGAGGAGGTGATCACCGAGACGTCGGGGAAGTCGGCGAGGTGGCGCCGGGCCTCGTCGGCCAGGGCCGGGCCGAGTTCGATCGCGGTGATCGGGAAGCCCATGCGGGCCAGGGGCAGGGTCGCCTTGCCCGGCCCGCAGCCCACTTCGAGCAGGTGCCCGCCGACGCCGGTGATCGCCAGCAGGTCGGAGTAGAGCTCCGCGGGGTAGTCGGGGCGGGCCCGCTGGTAGAGCTCGGCCGCTGAGTCGAAGGTCCGTCTCAGCCGGTCGCGGGACATCAGCGCGAGCGGTTGTAGAGACGCTCCATGTCCATGATGACGACGGCCTTGGCCTCGATGCGGAGCCAGCCGCGGCCGGCGAAGTCGGCCAGGGCCTTGTTCACCGTCTCGCGGGAGGCGCCCACGAGCTGGGCCAGTTCTTCCTGGGTCAGGTCGTGGTGGACGCGGATGCCGTCTTCGACCTTCTGCCCGAAGCGCTCGGCCAGGTCGAGCAGCGCCTTGGCCACGCGGCCCGGCACGTCGGTGAAGACCAGGTCGGCCAGCACGTCGTTGGTGCGCCGCAGCCGCTGGGCCAGGGCCCGGAGCAGGTGGAGGGCCACCTCGGGCCGGCCGGTGAGCCAGGGCCGCAGGTCGTCGTGGGACAGACCGGCCAGCTTCACGTCGGTCAGCGCGATGGCCGAGGCCGTGCGCGGGCGGGGGTCGAACAGCGAGAGCTCGCCGAACATCTCGGACGGCCCCAGGACCGACAGGAGGTTCTCCCGGCCGTCGGACGCGGTGCGGGCCAGCTTGATCTTGCCTTCCAGCACCACGTAGAGGGTGGCGCCGGTCTCGTTCTCGCTGAACAAGGTCTGACCCTTGGTGAGGGTCACTTCGGTGATGCTCGTGCGGAGGGCCGCGGCGCTCTCGCGGTCTAGCGCGGAGAAGAGGGGGGCCCTGCTCAAGACTTCTTCGGTGCTCATGCCTGCCTCCCAACTTCATTCGCGATCGTAGCCATTGTGGCCTATGCCCTGCCTTCTGTATCACCTGGACTGCCAGAAAGCAGACGTCGGACGGCCGCGGCGACGTACCGGGCCCGCTCGTCGGGCGTCACGGTCTCGATCATCGCGGCCGATTCGGGGTTGACGGCGGTCCACACCGAGGCGAGATGGAGCACCAACCCGAGCAGGATGCCGGGCGGGAAGTCGGCAGGGATGACCCCGTCGGCCTGGGCCTTGGCCACGGCCGCGACCTTGGCCCGCATGCTCTCCACCGCCAGCGGCACCGGGGGGTCTCCGGCGCGTTCCAGCCGCTGCCAGGTCGCCAGCCGGGCGATCTGCGGATGGGTCTCATAGCCCCTGGCCAGCGCGGCGGCGTAGCCGGGCAGGTCGTGGACGTCGATCGGCGTCTCCCGTACGACCCGCTCCACGATGGAGTCGAAGACGGCGTCGAAGAGCTGATCCTTGCTGCCGAAGTAGTGGTAGATCTGCGCCTTGTTGGTGCCGGCCACGGCCGCCACGCGGTCGACCCGGGCCCCGGCGATGCCGTATTCGGCGAACTCCTCCAATGCGGCGTCGAGGAGTCGCTGTCGGGTGACGTCGGCTTTCCCAGGCATACCCCAAGACTATTTTCTAACCGGTTAGTTGACAACTTCGGAGACCGCTGCCTAGCGTTTCAACTAACCAGTTAGTCAGAAGGAGCCTCACATGATCTGGTTCGTCACCGGCAGCTCGCGGGGTCTCGGGCGTGAGATCGTCCTGGCCGCGCTCGAACGCGGCGACAGCGTCGCCGCCACCGCCCGCAAGCCCGCCCAGCTCGACGACCTCTCCCAGAAGTACGGCGACCGCCTCCTCGCCCTCCCCCTCGACGTGACCGACCCCGAAGAGGTCGACGACGCCGTGGCGACGGCGGTGGAGGCGTTCGGGCGGCTCGACGTCGTGGTCAACAACGCCGGGTGGGCCGACTTCTCGGCGTTCGAGGACACCGCGATCGACAACTTCCGGGCGCAGGTCGAGACCAACTTCTTCGGCGTCGTCAACGTGACCAAGTCGGTCGTGCCGATCCTGCGCGGGCAGGGGAGCGGCTCGCTGATCAACGTCTCGTCCATCGGCGGGCGCATCGGCAACCCCGGCCTGTCCGCCTACCAGGCCTCCAAATGGGCCGTGAACGGCTTCACCGAGGTCGTCGCGCAGGAACTCGCCCCGCTCGGGATCAGGGTCACCACGGTCGAGCCCGGCGGCATGGTCACCGACTGGGGTGGCTCGTCGATGACCGTCCCGCCGATCTCGGAGCCCTACCGGGCCGTCATCGAGCCCTTCGTGGCGATGCTGAGGTCGGGGCACACACCGCTCGGCGACCCGGCGAAGGTCGCGCAGGTGATCACCCAGATCGCCGACATGGAGGCCCCGCCGGTCAGGCTCCTGCTCGGTTCCGACGCCGTCGCCTACGCCGAGATGACCGCGCGCATCCTCGCGGAACGCGATGTGGCGTACCGGGATCTGAGCCGTTCGACCGACCGCGACGACGCCACCGCCGTGGACCGTGATCCCCTCGGTCAAGCATTCTCCACGAGCGCCGATGGCGGCGCCGCCGAGTGAGGCCGGTCGTGTATCGGTAGCCGGGTGACCGACTCGATGACCATCCGCGACGTCCTCAACGCGACCCGCGAACTGATCGAACCCGCCCACCGGGCCGCGATCGACCGGCTCTCTCCCGAGCTGCGCCACGTCGCGGGCTACCACATCGGCTGGTGGGACGACCAGGGCCGCGAGCTCATCGGCGGTCAGGGGCGGTTCGTGCGGCCCGCGCTGGCGCTGGGGTGCGCGCGGGCGGCCGGGGGACACGCGGCCGACGCCGTGCCGATGGCGGTCGCGACCGAGTTGGTCAACGACTTCTCCCTGCTGCACGACGACGTGATCGACGGCGACGACATCCGGCGCGAGCGCCCGGCCGCCTGGGCCGTCTTCGGGCTCAGCGAGGCCCTGCTGACCGGCGACGCGCTGCTGGCGGTGGCGATGGCGCTGGTCGGCCCGGCGGGGGTGCGCACCCTCGCCGACGCGCTGCTCGACCTGTGTCACGGGCAGGCCAGCGACCTGGCGTTCGTCGAGCGGCCCGAGGTCACCATGGCCGAGGCGATGACCATGGCCGAGAACAAGACAGGCGCGCTGCTCGGCGCCGCCTGCGAACTCGGCGCGCTGGCCGGGGGCGCGGGCGACGTGCGGATCTTCCGGGAGTTCGGCACCCGGCTCGGGCTGGCGTTCCGGCTCACCGACGACGTGCGGCGCCTCGTCGCCGACCTGGGCTGCCGCCGGAAGTCCCTGCCGGTGGTCGCCGCTCTCGAGTCCGGTACGCCTGCCGCGACCGAACTGGCCGCCTCACTCCACGCCGAAGGCGACCCCGAAACCCAGGCCGAGCTGGTGGAGCGGACGGGCGCCCCGGAATGGGCGCTCCGGGAGGCCGACCGTCAGGTCGAGCTCGCTTTCGCGGCGCTCGGCCACGGGGCCACCCCGGAGCTGCGGCTGCTGGCCGATCTCAGCGTGGGCCGAGACCGGTAGGGGCTAGTGGATGCCGGTGCGGACCGAGGTGATCCGTCCGGTGTTGAAGCCCAGCCAGTGCATGCGGCCCATGTAGCGGGCGTGCTCGATCTTCATGCAGCGGTCCATGATCACCGTCAGGCCGCCCTCTTCGGCGATCCTGGCGCCCTCCTCGCTGATGACCCCGAACTGGAGCCACAGCGCCTTGGCGCCGATGGCGACCGCCTCGCGGGCGATGCCGGGGACGGCGTCGGGCGCGCGGAAGACGTTGACCACGTCGATGGGGACGGGGATGTCCGACAGGCTCGGGTAGGAGGTCTCGCCAAGGATCTCCTTCTCGCGCGGGTTGACCGGGAAGACCTGGTAACCGTGGCGCTTGAGGTAGAAGCCGACGAAGTTGCTGGCCCGCAGCTCGTTGCCCGACAGGCCCACGACCGCGACGGTCTTGGCGGTGTTGATCACCCGCTGGATGTCCTGCGGCTCTTGGTAGGTCATGCCTTCTCCACGTGGGCGAAGCCCTGCTCGAGGTCCCAGATCAGGTCGGCGACCGACTCGACGCCGACCGACAGGCGGATGGTGCCGGCCCCGACCCCGGCTGCGGCCAGTTCGGCGTCGCCGAGCTGACGGTGGGTGGTGCTGGCGGGGTGGATGATCAGGCTCTTGGCGTCGCCGACGTTGGCCAGGTGGGACCAGAGCGTGGTGCCGCGGATGAACGCCTGACCGCCGTCACGGCCGCCGGCGCACTCGAAGGAGAACACCGCGCCCGCGCCGCGCGGCAGGTACTTCTCCACCAGCGCCTTGTACCTGCTGTCGGCCAGCCCCGAGTAGGACACGCTGGAGGCCAGCTCGTGGGCCTGGAGGAACTCGGCGACCGCGAGCGCGTTGTCGACGTGGCGGTCCATGCGCAGCGACAGCGTTTCGAGGCCCTGGAGGAACAGGAACGCGTTGAACGGCGACATCGCCGCGCCCAGGTCGCGCAGGGTCTCGGCGCGCAGCTTCATCAGGTAGCCGTATTCGCCGAACGTCTCGTGGAACTTCAGGCCGTGGTAGGCCGGAGACGGGTCGGCGATCACCGGGAAGCGGCCGTTCGAGTAGTCGAACGTGCCGGCCTCGACGACCACGCCGCCGATGCTGGTGCCGTGGCCGCCGATGAACTTGGTCGCCGAATGGACGACGATGTCGGCGCCCCACTCGATCGGGCGGCACAGATAGGGCGTCGCGAACGTGTTGTCGACGATCAGCGGCAGGCCGTTGTCGTGGGCGATGCCCGCGACGGTCTCGATGTCGAGCACGTTGCCGGCCGGGTTGCCGATCGTCTCGCCGTAGAACGCCTTGGTGTTCGGCCGGACCGCGGCGCGCCAGGCGTCGGGGTCGTCGGGGTCGACCCAGGTCAGCTCGACGTTCATCTTGCGGAACAGGTGCTTGAGCTGGTTGACCGTGCCGCCGTAGAGGGCGGAGGAGGACACCACGTGGTCGCCCGGCTCCAGCAGCGTGAACAGCGCCGCGGCCTGGGCGGCGATGCCGCTGGCGAAGGCCACCGCGCCGCTGCCGCCCTCGAGGTTGGCCATCCGCTCCTCGAACACCGCCGTGGTCGGGTTCATGATGCGGGAGTAGGTGTTGCCGTACTCCTGGAGGTTGAAGTAGGCCGCCGCCGACTCGGGGTCTTCGAAGACGTAACTGGTGGTCTGGAAGATGGGCACCGCGCGGGCGCCGGTGTTCGGATCGGGCCGCTGTCCCGCGTGGAGCTGGCGGGTCTCGAACCCGAACTCCCGGGCTTCTTCGGTACGAAATGGTCTGTCGCTCACGAAGCCATCTTCCTCGTCAAGAACTCACGAATGAGAGGGGTCTGCCGTGCTTCCTCCAGCAGGAAGCAGTCATGCCCGTACGGTGCGTCGATGAGGTGGTTCTCCACCGGTTTGCCCAGATTAGTCAGGGCCGTCGCGATCTCGTTCGACGCCTCCGGCGGATAGAGCCAGTCGGAGCTGAACGAGATGAGCAGTGTCCGGGCCTGGATGTTCTCCAGCGCCTTCTCCAGCGAGCCGCCGCCGTGCTCGCGGGCCAGGTCGAAGTAGGTCAGCGCGCGGGAGATGTAGAGGTAGCTGTTGGCGTCGAACCTCTTCACGAACGAGTCGGCCTGGTGGCGCAGGTAGCTCTCGACCTCGAACTCGGGCTCGGTGATCGTGTGGCGGATGTCGTCGGCGAACTGGAGGCGGCGCCCGAACTTGTCGGTCAGGGCCGGGCCCGACAGATAGGTCACGTGGCCGACCATGCGGGCCACGCCCATGCCGGCGTCGGGCTTGCGGCCGGTGCCGTAGTAGTGGCCGACCTGCCAGTCGGGGTCGCGCATGATGGACTCGCGGGCGATCGCGTTCCACGCCAGACCCTGGGGGTGGAGGGCGTGGGTGGAGGCGATGACCACTATGGAGTCGACCTGACCCGGATACTGGACCGCCCATTCGAGGGCCTGCATCCCGCCCAGTGAACCCCCCGCGATCACCGCGAGACGCTCGATTCCGAGCGCGTCGAGGAAGGCGCGTTCGGTGCGGACCATATCGGCCACGGTGACCACCGGGAAGTCGGAGCCATAGGGGCGCCCGGTGGCGGGATCAATGGTGGACGGGCCGGTCGTGCCGCTGCAGCCGCCCAGTAGATTCGTACAGACAACGAAATATTGGTCGGTGTCGAAAGCCTTTCCGGGCCCGATCATCCCGTCCCACCAGCCCAGCCCTTTTCCCTGCGCGCCGTCGCGGTCTTCCGCGCCGAAGCCGTCGCGGGCGCTCGATTCAGGAGCGGTCTTCGCGGAACCCGCCGCATGGGCGTTGCCGCTCAGGGCGTGGCAGACGAGTATCACGTTGTCGCGCTCGGGGGAGAGCGTGCCGTAGGTCTCGTAGGCCACGCGGACGCCGCGCAGTTCCCGCCCGCTGTCGAGGCGTATCGGACCAGCAAGATCGAGGTATTGAGTTTCAACGAAACCTATGGAGCCCATGGGATTCATTGTATTGTTCATTTAACATGTAGGAAATGAGGGGATCATGAACGGAGTCAACGTCGAAGCCCTGCTCGGCGCCCGCGAGGTGCTGAAGGGCGCGCCCGAAGCGGCCCAGTTCACCTGGCGGGCCCGCTCGAAGTGGCAGCACGGCGTCCACAGCACCACGAAGATCGAGAAGTTCTTCGGTCTCGGCGAGGAGCAGAGCCACAAGAACGAGTCGGTCTTCGAGGCCGACCACCCCGCGATCTTCGCCGCGGAGGACAACGGCATCACGCCGATCGAATACCTGCTCGTCGGCCTGGCCTCGTGCCTGACCGCGGGCATCGCCTCGGTCGCGCAGAACCGCGGCATCAAGCTCAACTCGGTCGAGGCCTCCGTCGAGGGCGGCCACGACATCCGCGGCATCCTCGGCGCCGACAGCGACGTGCGCAACGGCTTCAACGACATCAAGGTGACCTTCTCGATCGACGCCGACGCCTCGCAGGCCGACATCGAGGCCCTCGTCGCCCAGTCGCAGAAGCGCTCGGCCGTCTTCGACGCCCTGACCAACCCGACCAACGTGACCGTCGAGGTCGCCTGATCGTGGACGTCACCACAGTCGTCATCGGCGCGGGTCACGCGGGCCTGGCGGCCGGCCATTTCCTGGCGTCCGCGTCGATCGACCACGTGGTGCTCGAACGCGGCGAGGTCGCCAACTCGTGGCGGCGTGAGCGCTGGGACTCCCTGCGCCTGCTGACCCCCAACTGGCTGAGCCGTCTCCCGGGTGCGTCCTACGACGGCCCCGACCCCGACGGCTACGCCGACATGGGCGAGGTCGCCGACCTGCTCGACCGCGCCGCCAAAGACGCCCCGATCCGCACCGGCGTGACCGTCACGTCGGTGCGGCGGACCGGCGACGGCTACGCCGTGACGACCGACTCGGGCGTCCTCCGCGCCCGGACGGTCGTGCTCGCGACCGGCGCCTGCAACGTGGCCTCGGTGCCCGCCCTCGCGGCGGCGGTGCCCGCGTCGATCGAGCAGGTGACGCCGTTCGACTACCGGAACCCCTCCCGGTTGCCGGACGGCGGCGTGCTCGTCGTGGGCGCCTCCGCCACCGGCGTGCAGCTCGCGGCCGAGATCCAGCGCTCGGGCCGCCCGGTCGTGCTCTCGGTGGGGGAGCACGTCCGGATGCCACGCGTGTACGAAGGTCGCGACGTCCTGTGGTGGATGCACCACGCCGGGATCTGGGACCAGCGCCACGACGAACTCGACGACCTGACGAGGGCCCGGCGGCTGCCGTCCCCGCAGCTCGCCGGTTCGTCCACTCTCGACCTGAACGTGCTGACCTCGCTGGGGGTCGAGCTCGTCGGCCGGCTCTCGGCGATCCGGGACGGCGCGGCCCTTTTCTCAGGAGGGCTGCGCAACGTGGCGGCCCTGGCGGACCTCAAGATGAACCGCCTGCTGGCCACGTTCGACGAGTGGGCCGGGACCGCTCCCGGGGAACGGTTCCCGCCCACTCGCATCGCCGACACCACGCGCTGGAAGCTGGACCTGGGCTCGGGGGAGATCCGCTCGATCGTCTGGGCGACCGGGTTCCGGCCCGACTATTCGTGGCTCGACGTACCGGTCGTGGACCCGAAGGGTTCGCTGATCCACGAGGGCGGCGTGGTCGGCGACGGGCTGTTCGCCCTCGGACTGCCGGTGCTGCGCCGCCGCCGGTCGACGTTCCTCTGCGGCATCGAGGACGACGCCCGCGAGGTCATCGACCACCTGCGCCTGCACCTGGCGGGCTAGTCGCGCCAGAACATCAGCGACCGCAGGAAGTCCCACAACGGCTGCTCCGACGGCCACGAGGCGACGACCACCCGCACGGTCCCCGCGTAGTCGCCGCCCCACGCCGCGTGGACGTACCAGCCCTCGGGGATGTTCTCCGGCTGGAGAGGACGGTCGGAGAAGACCCAGTTGCCGCGGTCCCCCTTCGGCTCCAGCTCGTAGTAGGCCTCGACGACGGCATCCCGCTCCCGCGCCAGGAGCCTGAGCTCGGCGACCGTCAGGTTCGTGAGGTCCTCTCCCTCCATGACCTCGCCACGAGCGGCCGGATCGCCGCCGGTCTCATAGCGTTCACCGGGCCGGGCGGGCCGGCCCACGACCAGTTCCACCTGGCTGCGCAGATCGAGGGGGATGCTGACTCCGGCCTTGCACCACGTGTTCCCGCAGTCGCGGCCCTCGATGGCCGTGATCCACTCGCCGCCCCGGGCACCCCTGATCTCGAACGCGTCAGGGCTGTAGTGCACCCCCGCGGTCGGGGAGGAGATGTCGATCACCGTGCCGACCAGGCTCGGCGACGTCGGCACCAGGACCAGGCTCACGTTCAGGCCGTGCGCGGCGAAGTCCTTCTGATACCGCGCGGGGTCGGCGTCCGGATCGACGATGCGGACGTCGATGTGGTCGCCGTTCCTGGCGAAGGCCAGCGCCTTGGCCGGTCCCAAGATGGGCGGCGCTCCCGTGCCGGGCTGGAGCACGATCGCCAGGGCCAGCAGCGTCGCGGTGAGCGCGACCAGTGTCACGGCTCTCCACCGCCGGCGCCTTCTCTCCGGGCGGGGGGTGGTGATGATGTCGTCCAGGACCATCGCCATCGTCGCCGGGTCGGCGTGCACGTCGCGGGCCGGGTCGTGGTCGCGCAGCCTGTTCATCGGACGCTCCTTTCGGGTTCGTCCACGAACAGGTGTCTGAGGCGTCTGCGTAATCGGTGCACGCGCATCGCCGCCGTCGCCCTGGAGCAGCCCACGACCTTGGCGGCCTGGCCCAGGTCGAGGCCCTCCCACGACATCAGCAGCACCAGCTCGCGGTCGCTCTCGCTCAGGTCGTTCAGCGCGGCCAGTGCCGCCTGGCGGCCCGCGACCTCGGTGGCGTGGTCCGCCTCGACTCCGGTCTCCCCGTCGGTCCACGTGTGGCGGCGGTGGGTCCGCCGGATCAGGTTCATCGTCAGGTTCCGGGCGGTCGCGTAGAGCCAGGGGAGGGGCTGGTCGCGGGGCACCCGGTCGTACTTCTCCCAGGCGATCTTGAACGTCTCCGCCGCGATGTCGGCGGCGTCCGCGGGGCCGGCCCGGCGCCAGGCGTAGCGCAGGACCGGCTCGTAGTGCTCCTGGAACATGCGGGTGAAGCTCGCCTCATCGCCCACTCCATCTCCTCTTCAGTGCTGCCACTTACTCGGTAGATGTCGTGAGGTGCGCGATTATCACCCGCATCGGGACGGCGGCGACTCGACCTGCGGTCAGGGGAGATCGGTTCGATCACCTCACGCGGTATCGGCCGCGTGAGGTGGTTTCTAGGCGACGGGCGGGCGGACGAGCTCCCACTTGATCGTGATGACGGTCCGGCCCGACTTGCCGTGCGTGAAGATGCTCAGCGACTTGTCCGGGACGCAGGTGTAGCTGCCCTTACGGGGGATCGCCCCGAGGTCCTCGTTGTGGGCGACGGCCTTGCGGAGCAGGCCGGAGTAGCCCTTGCCGCCTCCGGAGCGCTCCAACCTGGCACCGAAGTTGCCGGTGCGGGGCTTGAGGACGATCTTCCCGCGGGTCTGCTTGCCGTGACCGCCGAAGGTGTACGTGAAGATCTCACGGCCGTCGAGATCGAGGGTGGCGCCGCCGGTCAGGGGTGCGGAGTGGCGGAAGTCGTAGAAGGCGCTGACGTATTTGCCCTCGCGGGTGAAGGTCGCCTTGATGCCGGCGCCGCCCTCCGCGTAGTAGTTGTGCTTCGGGCCGACGACCTTGGCGCTCGCCTTGGTCACCGTCCACGACCCGGCCCAGCACGGTCCCTTGGACGCGGGGGAGGTCGTGGGGGAGGGAGAGGGAGAGGGGGTCGCGTGAGCCGCGGTGGGGGCGGTGAGGAGGCCCGCGGTGAGCGCGAGCGCTCCCAGTAACTTGGACATCGTTCAGCTCTCAGGGATCAGAGGTCTCTCAGGGAACTCCCATAATCGGGCTAATAAATAACAATTCAACCCTTTTCGAGCACTGAAGTAAGTGGCCGCTTGCTCGGCTGCCGCCCCTACGCTTGGGCCATGGCGAAGGAGACTCGGCTCGGGCTGGTGCGGCGGGCCAGGAAGATGAATCGCATCCTGGCCGAGACCTATCCCGACGCCCACTGCGAGCTCAACTTCGCGAACGCGTTCCAGCTGCTCGTGGCCACGGTGCTGTCGGCGCAGACGACCGACGTGCGGGTCAACCTGACCACCCCGGCGCTGTTCGCCAAATATCCGACGCCCGACGACATGGCCGTCGCCGACCCCGAAGACATGGAGGCCATCCTGCGGCCGACCGGGTTCTTCCGGGCCAAGACCAAGTCGGTCATCGGCCTGTCGATCGCCATCCGCGACCGGTTCGGCGGCGAGGTGCCCCGCAAGATGGCCGACCTCGTGACGCTGCCCGGCGTCGGCCGCAAGACCGCCAACGTCGTGCTCGGCAACGCGTTCGGCGTGCCGGGGCTGACCGTCGACACCCACTTCCAGCGGCTCGTGAAACGCTTCGGCTGGATCGAGGGCGAACTCGACCCGGTCAAGATCGAACAGGAGATCGCCCAGCTCATCCCGAAGAACGAGTGGACGGTCTTCTCCCACCGCATCATCTGGCACGGCCGCCGGATCTGCATCGCCCGCAAACCCGCCTGCGGCGCCTGCCCGCTGGCGGCACTCTGCCCCTCTTACGGCACCGGCCCGACCGACCCCGAACTCGCCGCCACACTGGTGCGTTCCGGGCCGTTCTCGTGACGGGAAGCTTCGCGGGGCACGGAAGGTTGCACTGCCTATGACCGACGCACCCGCCTGGATCCTCGATGTCGCCGAGAAGGCCGGGCGGGTTCCGGTCGCCCCCATGATGCGCCCGCCCCTTGACGGTGGCCGGCGGGCCGCCGTGCTGCTGCTGTTCGGCGACGGCCCGGCCGGTCCCGACATCCTGCTCATCCAGCGCAGTTCGCGTGGACGCAACCACGCCGGCCAGCCCGCCTTCCCCGGCGGCGGGCTCGACCCCGACGACGACGGCCCGATCGGCGCCGCCCTCCGCGAGGCGGCAGAGGAGACCGGCGTCGATCCCGAGGGCGTCACGGTCGTCGGCACCATGCCCGAGCTCTATCTCCAGTACAGCGACAACCGCGTCACCCCCGTCATCGGATGGTGGCACACCCCCTGTGCCGTCCACGCCGCCTCGCCCGACGAGGTCGAGTCGGTCGAGCGGGTGCCGATCGCCGAACTGGTCGACCCCGCCAACCGGTTCAAGCTGCGTCATCCGAGTGGTTTCCTGGGCCCCGCGTTCCGGGTGCGCGGCCTGCTGGTCTGGGGCTTCACCGCCGGAGTGCTCGACGGCGTGCTCTCCACCTGTGGCTTCGAGGTCCCGTGGGACCGGTCACGGATCGAGGACCTGCCCCCTGACGTCGTGAACCTCGCCTCCCGTTAGTGCCAGCCCCAGCGTCGCCCAGTCGGCCACGTCGTCGTCGCGGTCGGCCGCCAACCGCCGCAGGGCCGCGACACCCGCCGGGTCGGCCGGGCGGCCGATGACGTTGGGCAGGGCGTAGGCGGCGCCGTACCGGACCGTGGTCTCCGGATGAGACGCGAGCTCGATCACCGAGGGCAGCGCCCGCGGGTCGCGCAGATGGCCGAAAGCGATGAGCACCGAGTAGAGCACGCGGGTCTCGGTCTCGCTCGCGGCCAGGAATCGGAGCACCGGCAGGGTCTTGTCGGCGAACGGGCGGTCACGCCCGAGCTCCCCCAGAATGTCGACTCCGAGAACTCTCTCCGCCGCCGTGTCGGCGGCGCACAGGCGTCGTGCGGCGGTGAAGGTCTCCAGGTCACCGCGTTCCTGCAGGGCCGCGATGGCGTCCCAGCGGGTCGGGCCGTCCGGGTCTCCGTCGGCCAGTGCTGTTTGGATCAGTTCCTCAACAGGGTCCCCCATGGCGTCACGATATCGAGTGGACTGCGGAGAACCCGTGCACGAGACCGCGCGTGGCTGGATACGGTTAAGGGTGGTGGCCGGGCCGGGTGGCGATAGAGGTGGAATACAGGCGTGCAAGGCGATCTGCTCGACCTCATCCTGATCGGCCTGATCCTGGCCTTCGCGGTGTCCGGTTACCGCCAGGGTTTCATCATCGGGGCGTTCAGTTTCGTGGGGTTCGCCGGTGGCGCGCTGGTCGGCATGTTCATCGCCCCGCCCATCGCCGGAGCGCTCGTCAACGGTGAGACCGAACGCGCCCTGCTCGCCATAGTCATCGTGTTCCTGGCCGCGACGGTCGGCCAGTTCGCGTCGTCGACCATCGGTGCGGTGGTCCGGTCCCACGTAACGTGGGAACCCGCCCGCCTCATCGACGCCTTCGGCGGCTCCCTGGCCAGCGGACTGTCGGTGCTGGTGTTCGCCTGGCTGATCGGGTCGCTCGTCATCTCGATGAACTTCCCGATGCCGAAACAGCAGGTCAACGACTCGCTGCTGCTGAAGACGGTCGACCAGGCGATGCCCGAGGCCGCCCGCGACCTCACGCGCGGCTTCCGCGATTTCGTCGACGCCTCACCTTGGCCCGAGGTCTTCGCCGACATCGGCGGCGCCCAGTTCGTCGACGTCCCGGCCCCCGACGAGAGCATCATCGACGACCCGAAGCTCAAGCGGGCGCGCAGCGCGATCGTGAAGGTGCAGGGCACCGCCCCGACGTGCCGCAAGCGCATCGAGGGCACCGGTTTCGTCTACGCCCCCCACCGCATCATGACCAACGCCCACGTCGTGGCGGGTGTGTCGCAGGACCTCCGGGTGACCGACCTCGACGGCGTCAGCCACGACGCCCGGGTCGTGCTCTACAACCCCGACCGCGACATCGCGGTCCTCTACGTCGAGTCGCTCGACCTCAACCCGCTGAAGTTCGACATGGACGCCGAGTCGAAAGACGACGCCATCATCGCGGGCTACCCGAAGGGCCACGGCTTCACCATCAAGCCGGCCCGCATCCGGGTGAAGCAGCCGGCCGAGTCCTACGACATCTACAACCGCCACACCGTCGACCGCGAGGTCTACGCCATCCGCGGCGAAGTGCAGCCCGGCAACTCCGGCGGCCCGCTGCTGGCCCCTGACGGCCGCGTGTTCGGCGTGATCTTCGCCGCCGCCACCGACCAGAAGGACACGGGCTACGCGCTCACCGCCGAAGAGGTCCGCACCGACGCGGAAGACGGCAGCGCGGCCATCGCCCGGGTCGACACGCAAGAGTGCGACTAGTCGGCTGAGGTGACCACCGCGTCTCCCGTTCGGCTGCGGTAGTAGAGCACCGACTTGCCCGCTCTCCTGCGTTCGACCAGCCCCGCGTCCAGGAGCACTTTCAGGTGGCGGCCGACCGAGCCGAGGCCCTGGCCGGTCAGCGCGACGAGCTGGGTCGTGCTCTTGGGTGTGTCGAGCAGCACGAGCACCGTCGCCCGCGCGTTCCCCAGCAGCCGCCCGAGGGGGCCGGAGACCTCGCGGACGTCGGTCAGCACCCCCGAGGCCGGATATATCACCGCATAGCGGTGTGGCTGGTCCCAGGTCACCCACTGGTGCCGGGGCGTGACCGGGACGAACATCAGGCGGGCCGCCGCCAGGTCCTTGGGCGGGTTGCTGGTCGTGTTGATCTGGAGGCGGCTCTCGCCGAGCCAGCGCATGCCCGGCCGCATGTCGTTGAGCGCCGCCTCCCAGCCACCCATGCTGAGCCTGCCGATGCGGCCGATGATGTCGGCTTCGAGGACCCGCCTGCGCCGGTCCCACGTGGGCTCGACGGCCTCCGTCCACACCCATTCGAGCAGGTCGGCGGCGCGTTCGGCCAGGTCGGAACGGCGGAGCGGGCCGGGCAGCATCCTGCCCAGGGAGATCTCGAGGTCGGCGTACACCACCTCTGCCGGGGTGTTCCGCACGATCGCCACCTCGTCGGCGAAGGTCGGCTCACCCGCGCCGGCCGGGGCCGGGACGAGGAAGTCGGCGATCCACTCGGCCCCGCTCGCGGCGCGGATCAGGAGTTCGTCGAGGGGGTCGCGGGTGAGGCGGGTCCTGAAGCGGTCGGCGTGTTCGTTCCACCAGTGGGCTTCGCCGGGGTGCGCGGGGAGGGCGTGGCCGAGCGCGAACATGCACGCGGTGGTCTCGGCGAGCGGTGAGACCACGAACCTGCTCCCGGCCAACGTGTCGGCGCTGACCTGCCACCAGCCCATTTCCGCCTCCTGTTCTGTTTTCGCGTCCGGCGTCGTGGACATCGGGGCCGCCCGGGATGCGGGCGGTCGAGCCGGTTGCCGGGGGTGGCTGAGCGGGGGTGACGCGCAGCCCGCTATCAGCCTGTATTTCATTTCTCGTGGTGAGATGCCGGTCTTGGCCGCATAACGGCCCGGCCCTCTCGGCGGCAGCCCTTCTGGCGTGGGTCGTTTCGCGTCCTGGCGAAACAATACCGGCTCTGACCTGGGGTGATGGAATGTGAGCCCTATGCGTACATATCGGGAGTTGTTTGCCACCAAGGAGTTTGCGCCGCTGTTCGCGACGTCCACTCTGCAGGTCGTGGGCTCCACGATCGGCAGCCTCGCGCTGGGGACGCTCGTCTTCGAGGCGACCGGATCGCCGCTGCTCTCGGCGCTCGCGATGTTCGGGCCGCCGCTCGCGCAGGTCGTCGGGGCGACTCTGCTGATGTCGGCGGCCGACCGGCTGCCACCCCGGATGGCGCTCACGGGGCTGGCGGTCGTCTTCGCGGCCGGTGCGGCGGCGCAGGCCATCCCCGATCTGCCCATCGCCGCCAGGTTCGCCATCCTCATCGTGATCGGCGTGATCGCTTCGGTCGGTGGCGGGGTGCGGGGCGGGCTGCTCAACGAGATCCTCTCCCGGGACGGCTTCCTCCTCGGCCGGTCCGTGCTCAACATGACCGTCGGGGCCTCCCAGATCGCCGGGTTCGCCACCGGGGGACTGCTGGTCACCCTGCTCACGCCCACCCAGACGCTCCTCATCAGCGCGGCCCTGGAACTCACCGCCGCGCTGGTCGGGCGGCTGGGCCTGTCGAAGCGGCCACCACGCGCCTCGGGGCGGCCGACGGTGACGCAGACGTGGCGGGGGAACTCGCGGCTGTGGGCGTCCAGGCCGAGGAGGTATGTCTTCCTGGCCCTCTGGATCCCGAACGGGCTGATCGTGGGGTGCGAATCGATCTTCGTCTCGTACGACCCCGGCGGCGCCGGAATCCTCTTCGCCTTCGCCGCCTTCGGCATGCTGATCGGCGACACCCTCGTCGGCCGGTTCGTCCCGGCGGCGTGGCGCCAGCGCCTGGGCGCCCCGATGCGCCTCCTCCTGGCCGCGCCTTATCTGGTCTTCTTCACCGACCCACCGGTCGGGGTGGCGATCGCCGCGGTGACGGTGGCCTCGATCGGGTACGCCGCCAGTCTCCTCCTCCAGGAACGCCTGATGGCCCTGACCCCCGACGACCTCAGCGGCCACGCCCTCGGCCTGAACGGCTCGGGGATGATGGTCATGCAGGGCGTCGGAGCGGCGGTCGCGGGCTCGGTCGCCCAGTTCACCAGCCCGGCGACCGCGATGACGGTCATGGCCGTCGCCTCGGTAGCGGTGACCCTGGCCCTGGCCCCGGGCCTACGCCCCGGCCCGGCCTTGGAACCGGAGATCTCCGCCTAGACCGGGCCCTTGCCGTGGACCCATGCTCGCGATCGGCTTCGGGCGGTGATCGCCGGATCGCGGGCGCGGCGGTCGGGGTTCGCGATCCCGCAAGAACGGCCAAGACCACGCGTCAGCAGGTGGCGTTGGGTTTGCGGCTCCACTGGGGGTGTCGACCTTCTCCGGCAGGTAACGGGATCACGTTCCGTGGGAGGTGGCCTTCAGGGCTTCCAGGAGGTCGTTGATCGATTGGGCTCGGGCGGCTGAGGCGGCGTCGATTCCGTAGGGGCGGCCCTCGACTGCCGACAGGCGCCCTGCTCCGCGTTCGAGTAGGGTCTCCGCGCCCTTCGCGTTTCCCCGTTGCAGGTGGGTCAGGCCGACGCAGATCTGGGCCAGGCCCTGCCATAGCTCCCGTTCGGGCGCGGGGCAGCATTTCCAGCGGCCCTCGAAGATCTCGTGGGCGTGGAACGGGCGGTCGAGGTGGAGCATCTCGACGCCGTCGGTCAGGGCTTGCTCCGCCGTCGGGGCGTAGTCGTCGGGGACCCGCGGGACGCCTTCGGCTCCGTGGGGCAGGGGGCGGCCGTAGGCGTCTCGGGGGCGGGCGTTGCGGGCGCGGCCCGCGTCGTCGCGGTCGCGGGTCATCGGTCGGGCTCGGGGTCGGCCAGCCAGGAGAGCAGTTCGGCGTTGAAGACGTCGGGGCGCTCTTCGTGGGGGAAGTGGCCCGTGCCCTCGATCAGGCGCCAGCGGTAGGGGGCGGCGACGAACTTGCCCGATCCCTGGGCGGTGCGGGGCAGCATGCACGTGTCGAGGGCGCCGTGCAGTTGCAGGGTCGGGGCCTCGACCTCGGTGCGCATCTGGCGGGCGTAGCGGCGGCCGTCGGGGCGCAGCTGTGACCGGGCGAACCAGCGGTGGTATTCCAGGGCGCAGTGCGCGGACGCCGGGATCTGGAAGACGTCCTGATAGACGGGGTTGAGCTCTTCGGAGGGCCACGACGGGCCCGACCACTCGTCGAGCAGGCGGCCGACCTTGGCCGCGTTCTTACGGGTCAGGCGGTGTTCGGGCCAGAGCGGGACCTGGAAGCCGAACGCGTGACCGCTGGCCCGTAGCTGCCGTGGGTCGGTCAGCAGCGCGGTGCGCAGCCGCAGCGGGTGTGGGGCCGACACGGCGACCAGGCGGCGCACGAACTTGGCGTCGCGGGCGGCCATGGTCCAGCCCGTCCAGCCGCCCCAGCCGTGGCCGACGACGATGGCGCCGGTCTCGCCCATGGCCCTGATCAGGCCGGCGGCGTCGCCGGCCAGGGTCGGCAGGTCGTATCCCCGGGGCGGCTTGTCGCTGGCGCCGTAGCCCCGGAGATCGACCGCGACCGCACGGTAACCGGCCGCGGGCAGCGCTTCGAGCTGGTGCCGCCAGGTCCACCAGAACTGCGGGAAACCGTGCAGCAGCAGGACGAGCGGGCCCTCACCGGCCTCCACGACGTGGAAGCGGGTGCCCCCGGCGTGGATCCAGCGGTGTTCCCACGGGCCGTCGGCCCGGACCAGCTGGTTCTCCTCCGGGGCCTGTTTCATGGCGCGATCGTGACGCGGTCGGCGCCATCACTCTTCTCGATGACCGGTGTGGGACGGACCGTCTCGTCGGTGGACTTGAGGCTCTGGAGCGAACGCTTGGTGCGTTTGAAACCGTTGAGCCCCTGCAGGCGCCGGTAGCCGACGAAGCCGAGCACCCCGGCCGTCACCAGGTAGAACACGGTGACGATCAGGAACGACAGCCAGGTCGACAGGCCGACGGCGTCGTGCAGGACGTAGGCGATCGTGAACGAGGCCAGGATCAGGACGAGGTGGAGGGTGAACGCGGCGGCGGCGAACAGGCCGGTGGCCATGCCCACGCGCTTCGCGTCGAACTTGAGCTCGCTCTTGGCGAGTTCGATCTCCGCCCGTACGAGGTTGGAAATATGGGTGCTCGCCTCGGCGACCAGAGCGCCGAGCGATTCGTCCTCGCGCATCAGGGATCTCCTATTCTGCGGACTATCAAATATCATCTCGTGCTCTCACCCGTACGCGGATTCTGACCAGCACCGCGGCCAGCAACGATGCGATGACGCTTGCCATCAGCACCGCCGTGGTGACACCGGCGTCGCCCCGGAAGGCGCGGTCGCCGATGAGCAGCGAGACGGTGAAGCCGATCCCGGCGAGGACCGACACGGCCGCGATGTCACGCCAGACCAGCTCTGAGCTGATCCGGGCGAATCCCAGTCGTGCCGCGAGCCACGCCCCGCCGAACACACCGACGAACTTCCCGACGACGAGCCCGAGAAGCACGCCAAGGGCGATTCTGTCGGTGAAAACGCCTTCGAGGGCGCTCAAGCTGAGCGGAACCCCGGCGGCGAGGAAGGCGAAGACCGGCACCGCGAACCCCGCCGAGATGGGCCTGGCCACATGGTCGGCCCTGGCGGCGGGAGAAGGATCACCGTCGACGCTCATGAGCAGCCCGCAGGCCACCCCCGCGACGGTCGGATGGATGCCCGCCTCGTGCAGCAGCACCCAGGCCGCGACGCCGAGAAGGACGTACAGAAAAGCGGGTCTGACCCGGCGCCGCTGGAGCAGGCCGAAGACGGCGAGCACCACGACGGCGGCCAGGAGCGGCAGGAAGGACAGTTTCTCGCTGTAGAACACGGCGATCACGATGATCGCGCCGAGGTCGTCGACCACGGCCAGGGTCAGCAGGAACGCGCGCAGCGCCACCGGCAGCGCCGACGCGGTCACGGCCAGCACGGCCAGCGCGAACGCGATGTCGGTCGCCGTCGGAATCGCCCACCCCCGTGTGGCGTTCGGCACCCCCCAGCTCACCCCCACGTAGATCAGCGCCGGCACTGCCATCCCGGCCAGAGCGGCCACGACCGGCAGGATCGCGTCGCGGAACCGGGACAGTTCCCCGTGGACGAACTCCTCCTTCAGCTCCACTCCGGCGACGAAGAAGAAGATCGCCAGCAGCCCGTCGGCCGCCCATTCGTACAGCGTGAGGTGGAGCGGGCCCGGCACGGTGATCGTCCGGAGCGCCTCATAGGCTCCCGACCAGGGCGAATTCGCCCAGATCAGTGCCAGGACGGTGGCGATCAGCATGATCACGCCACCGATGGTCTCGGTCCGTAGCGCTTCTGCGACCTGCGCGGCGTAGCGGACTCGGCGCACTGCTCCCCCTCAGGTGGTCAGGGAAGGATGCCCGGACGATCCCCCCAGAAATCGCCGACCAGACTTCCCGGCACACCTGATGGCCACTGTACCCAGCGGCGAACGATCACAGCCGGGGCGGTCGCATACCTGTGGATAACCGCCCCGGCTGTGGATAACTCGTTTAGTCCTCGCTCTTCGCGGTGGGCAGCTTCTCCGAGATGAGGTTCATCACCGAGCTGTCGGTGAGGGTGGTGACGTCACCCAGCGAGCGGTTCTCGGCCACGTCGCGGAGCAGACGGCGCATGATCTTGCCGGACCGGGTCTTCGGCAGCTCGGGCACGACCATGATCTGGCGCGGCTTGGCGATCGGGCCGAGCACCTTGGCGACGTGCTGCCGCAGCTCGGTCGCGATGTCCCCGCCCTCCTCGGCGCTGCCGCGCAGGATCACGAACGACACGATGGCCTGGCCGGTCACCGGGTCGGTCGCCCCGACGACGGCCGCCTCGGCCACCTTCGGGTGGCTGACCAGGGCGCTTTCCACTTCGGTGGTCGAGATGTTGTGGCCGGAGACGAGCATGACGTCGTCGACGCGGCCCAGGAGCCACAGGTCGCCGTCGTCGTCGCGCTTGGCGCCGTCACCCGGGAAGTAGAACCCGTCGAAACGGGACCAGTAGGTCTCCTTGTAGCGCTCGGGGTCGCCCCAGATGCCGCGCAGCATCGACGGCCATGGCTCGCGTACGACCAGGAACCCGCCGCCGCCGTTCGGCACCGACTTGCCCTGGTCGTCGACCACGTCGGCGACGATGCCCGGCAGCGGCTGCATGGCCGCGCCCGGCTTTCCGGCGGTGACGCCGGGCAGCGGGCTGATCATGATCGCGCCGGTCTCGGTCTGCCACCAGGTGTCCACGACCGGGGTCTTGCTCGCCCCGATGTGCTCGCGGTACCAGACGTAGGCCTCGGGGTTGATCGGCTCACCGACGGAACCGAGCACCCGGAGCGACGACATGTCGAACTTGGCGGGGATGTCGTCACCCCACTTCATGAAGGTACGAATGGCGGTCGGCGCCGTGTAGAGGATCGTGACCTTGTACTTCTGCACGATCTCCCAGAACCGGCCGCGGTGCGGGGTGTCCGGGGTGCCCTCGTAGATCACGCTGGTCGCGCCGTTGGCGAGGGGGCCGTAGACGATGTAGCTGTGCCCGGTCACCCAGCCGATGTCGGCGGTGCACCAGTAGATGTCGGTGTCGGGCTTGAGGTCGAAGACCGCGTTGTGGGTCCAGGCGGTCTGGGTGAGGTAGCCGCCGGTGGTGTGGAGGATGCCCTTCGGCTTACCGGTCGTGCCGCTCGTGTAGAGGATGTAGAGCGGGTCCTCGGCGTCGTGGGCCTCGGGGGTGTGCTGGTCGCTCTGGCGCTCGACCACGTCGTGCCACCAGACGTCCTTGTCGGTGACCTGCACGTCCTGCCCGGTGCGGCGGACGACCAGGACCTTCTCGATCTGCGGGCACTGCGCGACGGCCTCGTCCACCGTGGGCTTGAGCGCGCTCGGCGCCCCGCGCCGGAACCCGCCGTCGGCGGTGATGACCAGCTTGGCGTCGGCGTCGTCGATGCGGCTCTTGAGGGCGGCCGAGGAGAATCCGCCGAACACGACCGAGTGGATCGCCCCGATGCGCGCGCAGGCGAGCAGCGAAACGGGCAATTCGGGGATCATCGGCATGTAGATCGCCACGCGGTCACCCTTGCCGACCCCGAGCTCGGTCAGCGCGTTGGCCGCCTTGGAGACCTCTTTCTGCAGGTCGGCATAGGTGATGACCCGGCTGTCGCCCTCGGGCTCACCCTCCCAGTAGAAAGCGACCTTGTCGCCGTTCCCGGCCTCGACGTGCCGGTCGACGCAGTTGTACGCGATGTTCAGCTTGCCGCCGACGAACCACTTCGCGAACGGGGGCTCCCACTCAAGGGTGGTGTGCCAGCGTTCCGCCCAGGTCAGCCGGTCCGCCGCGGCCTCCCAGAAGGCCAGGCGGTCGGCCGCGGCCTCCGTGTAGGCACTCGCCGTGACGTTCGCCGCCGCAGCGAGCTCCGCCGGGGGCTCGAACCGGCGGTTCTCCTGCAGCAGGTTCGACAGCGTTTCCTGGGACTCCGTCACCGCGAACTCCTAACCCGAATTTCCTGATGCGTTACTTCTTCGTATCGTGCCGTATCGGGTGTTAATGACACGTGACGGGGCCCTGGGGAGTCAAACGTGACTTCGTTCAGCGGTGTCAGCGGGTCGTTGAACGGTCCGAGGGGGCTTGGCACGATCTGACGCGGGCTTGGGGAAGTGTTGAACGGGGCTTTGAGGAGGGTCGTCACGGCGGGTTCCGGGAGCGGCGGGCTGTGATCTGTGTCTGTATGTGGTGTCGGTAGGGTCGGGCGGATGAGTGATCCGCTGGTCGTGGTGGCTGAACTGCCCGGGGTGCCGGAGGCCGTTTCCGAGGCCAGGGAGGCCGTCGACGTCCTCTATCGGCACCGGATTCTCCGCAGGCGGCAGCCTGAGGTGTCCGCCGAGTCGGCTTTGCGTGGGGCCAGGGCCTCCGCCGAGTTGGAGGGCGTCGAGGTGCCCCTGGGCTCGCTGAGGGCCGGGGAGGCCGATGATCCGGTGGCGCAGGGCGCCCTGCGGGTCTCGGCCGAGGTGGGGCGGCTCGGGTCGCTGTGGCGGTCGGCCGCGCCCCAGGTGCTGGCCCGGCTGCACACGGTCGCGGCCGCGGGGCTGCTCGCCGATCCGGGCCGCCCCCGTACGGGTGCCACGACGGCCGACCCGCTGGGGATCGGGCCGGCTCCGGTGGACGTCTCCGCCCGCATGGCCGCTTTGGCCGGGCTGACCTCGACGAAGGCCCCCGCGCTGGTGCTGGGTGCGATCATGCACGCCGAGATCGCGGTGCTGCGCCCGTTCGGCGTCGCCGACGGCCTGGTGGCCCGCGCGGCCGAGCGCCTCAGCCTGGTCGAACACGGCCTCGACCCGAAGTCGCTCGTGGCGGTGGAAGTGGGGCATCGGGAGCTGCTGGGGGCCTATCCGCAGGCTCTGAAGGCCTATCTCGCCGGTACGCCCGACGGGGTGGCGACCTGGGTCGTCCACTGCGCGCGTGCGGTCGTTCTGGGGGTCAGGGAGACCACGGCAATTTGCGAGGCGTTGTCCCGCTAAACAAATTGCGGACACATGCGGACGGCGTCCCTGGAATGGGACGCCGTCGCCAGTACGTCGAACCGGGTTACCAAGCGTGCACCTATTTTTGTCGAAACGGGACAAGCCCGTAGCGACACGCCTCCCGCGGCTGGTCGCGCGTGGGTACCCGGCGGCCGTACCCGGACACTCGGTCCGTAAGCCCTTTCTACGTCGGATCTGCGCACATGGGAACCCCTCGGAGCAAGACCTTTACTGAGCCCGGAATCCGCCGGATATGGCGTCTGGTGGGGTTTGTGACCTTGTGGGGCAATGGATCGATACATGACGTCCACTTCTGACAGTGATCACTGACCGTCACCGCGTGGACGCATTCCCGCAGATGGAGCGAGGCTCAAAAAAACTGCCGCAAATTGCAGATTGCTCCTCGACGAAACTCGGGCGGATCGGGCAGCATACGGTGTTATCTCCCGATGTGGGAGTGACTGTGCACAGGGCACCTTTGCAAGTCCCTTGCCATGCCCTGGCCCACTGATGAAAGCTTTCATCACACGGGACCGGCTCTACCCCCCCGGAGCCGGACCGCTCGGCGACCCCCGCTCTCCCCCCCGGCGGGGGTCGCCCCCTTTTTCCACAGGGGCGGCCCTTATCCACAGGGTTCGGTACGGGCGTTTTCGATCTTCGGTTGGTTGGAACGGTGAAGTCTCCGATCGTTCCGACCGAGGAGACCCCCGCCCATGCACCGCCCTCTCGCCGTCACCGCCGACCGCGACCTGCTCGACGACCTGCTCCGCGTGGCCGCGGCCGCCGGAGTCGAACTCGACGTCGCCCACGAGGCCGCCCAGGCCCGACCACGATGGCGCACGGCGCCGCTGGTCGTGGTGGGTGCCGACCTCGCCGACGCCCTCGCCGCGACCGGCCCGCCGGCCCGGCAGGGGGTGCTGCTGGTGACGTCGGATCCGGCCGATCCCGCTATGTGGAGGCGGTGTGTGGCCGTCGGAGCGTCGGCCGTTCTGGAGTTACCCGACGCCGAACGCCTGCTCGTCGACGAGTTCGCGGAGGCGGCCGAACCGTCTTCCCGGGCCGGTTCGGTGGTGTGCGTGGCCGGAGGGCGCGGCGGCGTCGGCGCCACCGTGCTGGCGGCTTCGCTGGCTCTCACCGCAGCTCGCTCGGGGTCTCGGACCCTTCTCGTGGACGCCGATCCGCTGGGTGGGGGGATCGATGTGGTGCTGGGCCAGGAGGAGGCGACCGGGGCGCGGTGGCCCGACATCGTGGGCCGGGAGGGACGGGTGAGCTACGCGGCGCTGCAGGGAGCGCTCCCAACCTTTGGCGAGTTGACTGTCCTGTCATGGCACCGGGGGGAGCCGATGCGGATTCCCCGCGAGGCCATGCGCGCGGTGCTGGAGGCGGCGCGGCGGGGGTGCGATCTCGTGGTGGTTGATCTGCCACGGTTTGTTGACGCCGGGGCTGAAGAGGCGCTTTGCCGGTCTGGGGTGGCTTTGCTGGTGGTGTCCGCTGATGTGCGCGGGGTGCTTGCCGCGGGGCAGACGCTGGCGGGGGTGCGGGAGCAGGCGGGGGATGTACGGGTGGTTGTCCGGGGCGGGAGTTTGGAGCCTGGGGTGGTCGCCCAGTCGTTGGGGGTGGCGTTGGCGGGGGTGCTGCCGGAGCAACGGGGGTTGGCGGAGGCGCTTGACCGGGGGGACGCGCCGCCGTTGAAACGGACGCCGTTGGGGCGGTTCTGCGGGGAACTGCTGGCGGGGTTGGCGTGAGACGTTCTGGGCTGTTCGACTGTTGCGTCGCGATGGCTGAGGGTTCTGCTGGAGCAGCCGGGGCTTGCGGAGGCGCTCGATCGGGACGATGTGGCGACGCTGGGGCGGTTCTGCGGCGAGTGGCCGACGGGGCTCGCGTGAGAGGGCTCGGGGCGTTGGAACGTGGCGGGCTGATTGCTGCGGGTTCTGTCGGAGCAGCGGGGGCTGGCGGGGGCGCTCGGTCGAGAGGACGCGCTGCCGCTGGTGCGAAAGCCGTTGGCGCGGTTGGCATGAGAGGGTCCGGGTCATTCGAACGTGACGGGCTGATCATCGGGGTTTCTGCTGAAGCAGTGGGGGTTGGCGGAGACGCTCGGTCGATGGGATGCGCCACCGCTGGGAGGGACGCTGTTGGCGCGGCACTACGGCGAACTTCTGACGAGGCTGGCGCAGGAGAACCAGGGTTATTCGGACGTGGCGGGCTGCCTGTCGGGGTTTCTGCTGGAGGAGCAGGGATCGGCGAGGGCGCTCGACCCAGGCGGTGCGTCACCGTTGAAGTGGGCGCCGTGGGGCGGTTCTGCGGCGAGTTGTCGGCGGGGCTCGCGTGAGAGGGCCTCGGATGTCCGAATGTGGCGCGCTGGTCGCCAGGGGCTTGGACGATCTCAAGGGAAGACAGGGGAGTCTTGCCTCGGCCAGGAGCGTGAACGGCATCGAGGGCCGTGAGAGCCATGCCTTGGCCGGGAGGTGTGGCCATCGATCGCCGGGTTCTTTTGAGATGGGGCTGGCGGCGGCGGTTGGCGGCTTTCGCGGGGTGGGCGTGCGGTGGCTGTGAGCGCGGTTTCGGGGGAGTTGCTGGAGGCGGTTCGCGTTCGGCTGGCGCGGGAAGGGCTTGATCCTTCACCTGCGCAGGTGGCCGGTGCGTTGCGGGCCGAGCGGGCGGTTCTGGGGGATGCCGAAGTACTGGCTATCGCGCGGGTGCTCAGGGCGGAGCTCATCGGGGCGGGGCCGCTTGAGGGGTTGCTCGCCGAGCCGGGGGTGACCGATGTGCTGGTCAACGGGCCTCGTGATGTGTGGGTGGATGACGGGGGTGGGCTGCGGAAGACGTCGGTCGTCTTCCGATCCGACGATGACGTGCGGCGGTTGGCGCAACGGTTGGCGGCTGCCGCTGGGAGGCGGCTGGATGACGCCTGCCCCTACGTCGATGCGCGGCTGGCCGGTGGGGTGCGGCTGCACGCTGTTCTGCCGCCGGTTTCCGCTGAGGGGACCTGTTTGTCGTTGCGGCTGCCGCCTCGGCATACGTACGGGCTCGATGACCTGGTGACCGGGGTGGGGGCGCAGGTGCTGCGGTCGGTGATGCGGGCCCGGCTGGCGTTCGTCGTGTCGGGTGGGACGGGGACGGGGAAGACGACCCTTCTGTCCGCGTTGTTGTCGCTGGCTGATCCTGGGGAGCGGTTGCTGCTGGTCGAGGACTCGGCCGAGTTGCGTCCGGCGCATCCGCATGTGGTGCGGCTGGAGACGCGGCCGCCGAACCTGGAGGGGGTCGGTGGGGTGACGCTTCGGGATCTGGTTCGGCAGGCGTTGCGGATGCGGCCTGATCGGGTTGTGGTCGGGGAGGTTCGGGGCTCTGAGGTTGTCGACCTCCTGGCCGCTTTGAACACGGGGCATGAGGGCGGGTGCGGGACCTTGCACGCGAACACTGCGGCGGATGTGCCGCCTCGGCTTGAGGCGCTGGCGTGTGCGGCCGGGTTGAGCCGGGAGGCGGTGCACAGTCAGCTCGCGGCTGCGCTGGATGCGGTGATTCATGTCGTGCGGGACACCGGGACCGGGGTGCGGCGGGTGGCTGAGATCTGTCTACTGCGGCGTGGGGTGGGTGGGTTCGTGGAGGCGGTGCCGGCGGTGTCCTTTGACGGGCGTGGTGGGGTGCGGGAGGGGGCTGCGTTCGGGGCGCTGCGGGAGCGCTGTCTTGGGACGTGATGCGCGATGTCCTTGTGATGGAGCTGGGTGCGGGACTTCAGGTGGGTCGTCATCGGTCATTGGGACGTGGCGGAGCAGTGACTCAAAACTCCTAGAGAGATCGGCTCGCATCGATGAGGGGAAGCAGGGTGAGTCGGTTCCAAATGCCCTCAGAAGCGGGGCGAATTGAGTCGGGTCCTGCTGTTGAGCTGGCTAGAAGGTTCTTGGCGAAGACGTTGATGGTCTGGAGCGCTTGCGGCGTCGGGGAAGCGGGGTTCGGGTGATCACTGTGCTGGTGGGGTTGTGCGCCGGCCTGGCGGTCTGGGTGTGGTTCGGGCCTTCGGTTCCGGTTGTGCGGTTGGCGCGGTTGACGCGGGTGGCGGGTCCGGGGTTTTCGTTGCCCGGGGTCGTGAAGGCTCGGCGGTCGCGTATGGCGCTGGTTCGGGCCTGGCGGGGTGGGACCGTCGAGTTGTGTCAGGCGATCGTGGCGGAGCTGTCGGCCGGGCGTACGCCTGGTGAGGCGCTCTCCAGGGCCATCGGGTCTGTTGAGGGGCCGCCGGAGTTCGTACAGGCGCTTCGGCCGGTGGCTCGGGTGGCGCGTGACGGGGGCGATGTCGCGGCGGCGCTGGTGGATGCGGCGCCTGAATCCGGTGGTGAGGGGTTGCGGCGGTTGGCCTCCTGCTGGGAGGTCGGGGTGAGTGTTGGCGGTGGGCTCGCGCCTCTCGTGGAGCGGGTGGGTGGGGCTCTGCGGGACATGGAGAACCATCGGCAGGAGATCTCGGCGCAGCTGGCCGGGCCTCGGGCTACTGCTCGGATGCTCGCGGGGTTGCCGGTCCTGGGGTTGTTGATGGCCGCCGGGTTGGGGATGGAGCCGCTGCCGTTTCTGTTCACGACGTTGCCGGGGATCGGGTGTCTGGTCGTGGGGTTGCTGCTCAACGTGACGGGGCTGCGGTGGACGGATCGGATGGTCAGGAAGGCTGAGGACAGTGTCCGTTGATGGTGTCTCGGCTCTCTGTCCATTGGCTTCCACATGAATCGCGTGGCTGCGGCGCCTTTGGCAGCGGCCGTATGTCGGCGTCTGCGTCGATGCCCTTCCAGAGCGGTGAACGTCGTGGCCGGAGGAGCGCGGTGTCCGCATCCTCTTTGCCGATTGCGGTCTTCCCTCCGACATCGCCACTTGATGGTCGTCGAGGTCGGGTCTAGCTCGTGGTGGCTTGACGTGGTTGGAACCGGTTCGAAGTGGGGGTTGTGGTGGTTGGGGTGCTTACCGGGCTGTGCGTGACGCTTGGCGTCATGTGTTGGCCGGTTCGGCGTACTGCTGCTGATCGGCTTCGGGCGGTTATCGCCCCGCCTGAGCCTCGGGGTCGTGTGGCTGAGAGCCCGGCCGGGCGGATGGCCCTGGTTGCTGGGCCGGTGCTTGTGTTGATGGTTCTGCTGGTCGGCGGTGTCGTCGGCGTTGTGCTGGGCGTTCTGCTGGCTGGGCTCGTTGTGGTCTACGTCAGGCGTAGGGAGTCGCCTCAGGATCGGCGGCGTAAGGAGCTCGTGCGGGCTGATCTGCCGTTCGCTGCGGATCTCATCGCCGAGTGTCTGCGGGCGGGGCAGCCTCTCGTCGGGGCGATCGAGATCGTCGCGCGGGTTGTGGACGGTCCGTTGGGCGAGCGGTTGCGGTGGGCCGGCGGGCAGATGCGGCTGGGAGCCGACCCGGTCGAGGTGTGGCGGGGTCTCGCTTCCGAGGACGGCTTGGCGTTGCTGGCCAGGGCCATCGCTCGGGCGGTCGAGTCGGGAGCGCCTGTCGCCGATGTACTGATGCGGGTCGCTGAGGACGCCCGCCAGGCCGGCCGGGCCGCTTCGTCGGCGGCTGCACGGCGGGTCGGGGTGCAGGCTGTGGCGCCGTTGGGGTTGTGTTTCCTGCCGGCGTTCTGCTTCCTCGGCATCATCCCGGTTGTCGCCGGGCTGGCCACCCAGGTCCTCGCACCCTGACCCCGCGCCGGATGTGGTCCGCGGAACGGTGGTCTGTTCGGCTACACGCCGGCTGCTGGCCGGGCTGTCTCACCGCGTCTGCGTACTCTGAACTCGTGTACTGCCAGGCAAGGCACTTCGCCCCTGTACGGCCCCCTGGCGCATGTCATCAGAGGGCTGGCGCTGCGGCCGAAGGCTGGACATGGCTCAGACCTTGGCGCTGCGTGGTGGGTGATTCACGGCGACCCGCTGGGTGACACCGGGCACCCCTGGCCGCGCATAGCCCTCGGATTGGCCATGGCCGCATGTGGGCGACTCCGCCTCGGCACCTGCCTCCAGTCGCCTGGATCGTGTGGCGTTGAATTGCCCATCTTCGTGTCGGCACGCCTCGTGGGAGCGCTGCAACGACACCACCGGCGTGGTCCGAAACGAGCGATCGTGCCGAATGGCCGGGCCTCCTTTCTGCAGTGCATTGGTCTGCGTTCAACGCCGCCGAGTGGTTGAGGTCCCCGTCTTCTGGACGTGGGGTGCGTGTGGTGGGTCGGTCAGGGGCCTGTCATGATCTCGGCGCGGGATGTCGGCAGCCTGTGCACAGCGCCCTCCTGTTTCTGCACAGCCTGTGGACGAAGGTTGTCCACAGGTGTGGATAACGCACAGCCTTGATAGCGGCTCTGGCGGTAAAACCCCCGTACACGACGGACTTTTAGGTTATCCACAGGGCTTCGGTTATCCACAGCCAGAGGTTGAGGTCGGTGGAAAGCAGGGTCGGGTCGGCAGGCTGAGTGTCGCCGGGGCGGAGGGTCCGGTCCGGTGACAGGAGGACGCGTGAACGTCAAGACCAAAGGCATCTCGTGGACCCGAGCGGCCGCCACTCCCACCCTGACCGCGGAGGCCAAGCGGGACCGTGCCGCCGAGCGACTGCGGGAGGCGGCCGCTCGGGCGGCGCGGGTGCTGGCCGAGCGAGGCGGAGGCCGGCGTCCGGACGCGGGGATGTCGACCGCCGAATACGCCGTCGGGACCATCGCCGCATGTGGGTTCGCGGGGCTGCTGTTCAAGGTGGTGACCTCGCCGGATGTGCAGCAGATGCTCGTCTCGCTCGTCCAGAAGGCGTTGGCGCTGACCGGATGATCCGGCGCGATCGTGGTTCGGTCACGGCCGAGATGGCCGCGGCCTTGCCGGCGCTGGTGGTCGTGCTCGGTGCCGCCCTGTGGGCGGTGGCCGTGGTCGGAGCGCGGCTGGAGTGTGTCGATGCCGCGCGGGCCGGTGCGCGGGCCGCGGCGCGGGGAGACGCGGTCACGGCCGTTCGTGAGGGGGCGCTGGCGGTGGCGCCGCCCGGGGCTTCAGTCGAGGTGACGGTGGGTGCGTCGCTCACGGAGGTGACGGTGCGGGCCCGTGTTCGTCCGTCGTGGGCGGTGATGTTGCCCGGCGTGGTGGTGTCCGCTTCTGCGGCTTCGGCGACCGAGAAGGGCGTGCTGCCCTGACATGCACGTGGTGAATCGCAGGGGGTGTTGATGGTGAGTGAACGTGAGAGAAGTCGATGTGATCGGGGGTCGGCGACCGTCTGGGTCGTCGCGGCCATGGCCGTGGTGTGGGGGCTGGCCTATGTGTTCGTCCAGGTCGGAACGGCGAGAGTGGCCGCCCACGCGGCCCGGACCGCCGCCGACCTGGGCGCTCTGGCCGCCGCCGAACTGGCGATCGCGGCACCGCAGGAGGCCTGTGAACACGCGGCGGAGGTGGTCGCCGCCAACGACGCGCGGCTCACCTCGTGTGAGGTCGTCGGCGGGGTGTCCGAGGTGACGGCGACGGTGCTGCTCCGCTTTCCGGGACTGAACCAACGGGAGGCCTCGGCCGAGTCCCGAGCCGGGCCGGTCTATCTGGATGCGGAGCGCTGAAGACCGCCCGGAGATCGCGGCCAGACACGGTCGGGCTACGCAGCTCAAGGGGCGCGGCCCACGTCCTCACATCTGAGGTCGCTGCCCCAGAAGGACGTCCAGCAGTTCCAAGGCCCCCCGCTTGCTCAGAGGCTCGTTCCCGTTGCCGCACTTCGGTGACTGGATGCAACTAGGGCACCCATGCCCACACTCACACGACGCGATCGCATCCCGCGTGGCCCCCAACCACGCCACCGCGTTCCCGAACCCCCGCTCCGCGAACCCGGCCCCACCCGCGTGCCCGTCGTACACGAAAACCGTCAACCGCCCCGTGTCGGGGTGCAGCTCGGTGGACACCCCCCCGATGTCCCACCGATCACACGTGGCGAACAGCGGCAGCAGCCCGATCGCCGCATGCTCAGCCGCATGCGCCGCCCCACCCAGGTCTCCGATGCTCGAGGGCAGCGACTCGGGAGGCAACGTCCACCACACGGCTTTGGTCGAAAGGCTCCGAGGCGGCAGATCCAGCGGCTCGTCCCCGAGCATCTCCCCGGTCGACACCCGCCGCTTCAGGTAGGAGACCACCTGCCGCGTCACCTCGACCGCCCCGAAATGCAGCTCGCCGGGCCCCAGAGCATGGGACCGCAGAGACTCGACGACCGCGATGTCGGTCACGTCCCGGGCGAAGGTCGAATAGTCAGGGGTCCCGGCGGTCACCAGGGCGACCCCCATCTCCAGGTCGAGCTCGTCGACCACGAACGTCTGCCCCTGGTGGAGGTGGACCGCCCCGGTGTGCACCGAGGTATGGGAGGATGCCTCGTCACAGGTCCCCAGGAGCCGCCCCGTGTCGGTCTCCACGATCTGCACCGGCGACCCCCCGGACCCGCGAATGTCGGCCAGGTCGGCGGCTTGGTCGCGGCGCGTCCAGAACCATCCTGTCGGACGCCGCCGCAGTAACCCGTCGGCGACCAGCTCGGCCAGCACCGACAGCGTCGCGGGGCCGAAGATCTCCAGGTCGGCCTCGGTCAGGGGCACCTCGGCGGCGGCCGCGCACAGGTGCGGGGCCAGCACATACGGGTTGTCCGGGTCGAGGACGGTGGCTTCCACCGGGCGGCCGAACAGCGCCTCAGGGTGGTGGACGACATACGTGTCGAGCGGATCGTCCCGTGCGATCAACACCGCCAAAGCATCTTGGCCGTCTCGGCCCGCCCGCCCGGCCTGCTGCCACAGCGACGCCCGGGTCCCGGGCCAGCCGGCGATCAGGACCGCGTCGAGGCCCGACACGTCGACGCCGAGTTCCAGGGCGTTGGTCGTCGCGACCCCCAGCAGGTCACCCGACCGCAGCGACTTCTCCAGCAGGCGCCGGTCCTCGGCCAGGTAGCCCGCCCGGTAGGCGGCGATCTTGTCGGTGAGCGGCACACCGGCCTCGGCGAGGTGACCCCGCGCCGTCAGGGCCACGTTCTCGGCCGCGCGCCTCGACCGGACGAACGCCAGGGTGCGCACGCCGTCGACCACGAGGTCGGCCAGCAGGTCGGCGACCTCCGCCGTGGCGGCCCGGCGAATGGGAGCTCCACCTTCGCCTCGGAGATCGGTCAGGGGCGGTTCCCACAGCGCGATCGTCGTCCTGCCTCTCGGGGAGGCGTCGCGGGTCACCTCGGCCATCTGGAGGCCCGTCAGGCGCATGCCCGTCGTGGCCGGGTCGCTCGCCGTCGCGGAGGCCAGGAAGAACACCGGATCGGAGCCGTACTTACCCGAGACGCGACGCAGGCGGCGCAGGATCTGGGCCACATGAGAACCGAAGACGCCGCGGTAGCCGTGGCACTCGTCGACGATCACCAGGCGCAGGCGGCGCCAGAACGACGTCCAGGCCGAGTGTCTGGGCAGCATCGAGCGGTGCAGCATGTCGGGGTTGGTCAGCACGTAGTTGGCGTTGCGGCGGACCCACGCCCGCTCCTCGTGGGGGGTGTCGCCGTCGAAGGTCGCGGGGCGGACGCCGTCGAGGCCCAGAGCGCTCACGGAACGGAGCTGGTCGGCCGCCAGGGCCTTGGTCGGGGTCAGGTAGAGGACGGTCCCGCCCGACAGCACCTCGGTGAGGGCGGGCACCAGATAGGCCAGCGATTTCCCCGACGCGGTGCCTGTGGCGATGATCACGTTTTGGCCACGCCTGACCAGGTCGGCGGCCTCTGACTGGTGACTCCACAACCCCTGTATCCCGAGCCCCTCCAGCCTCTCCCTCACCTCGGCGGGGACCCACGGCGGCCACTGGGCTTGACCTGCCTGACGTGCCGGAACATGCTCCACATGAGTGACCCGCCCGTGGCGGCCCGGGACCGTGACCAGACGGTCGAGAAGGTGCCCGCCCCGGTCTGGCCAGGGCTCTCGGGAGGGAGCTGGGGAAGTCTGCGAAGTCATGGGTTTCCATCATGGCATCTCGGGGGAGAGTCGCCCGGAACCGTGATTTCGTATAGACACAGAGGCGTGGCGTGGTTGAATGCCGCGCGTCGGGGTCGTGCTTTCACATGATGCACGACCCTCATCGGGACCTACGCAGGCAAGGCGCTGGAGGATCTGTGGATCTGAAGTTGGACCACCGTACCGAGGACCGACTCACCATCGTCGAGGTTGAGGGTGAGATCGACGTCTACACCGCGCCCAGATTGCGTGAGCTGCTCATCGATTTGGTGAACAAGGGGAACTTCCACCTTCTCGTCAACATGGAGAAGGTCGACTTCCTCGACTCGACCGGCCTCGGTGTGCTGGTCGGCGGGCTCAAGCGGGTGCGGGCGCATGATGGCTCCCTGGAACTCGTCTGCACTCAGGAGCGGATTCTGAAGATCTTCCGGATCACCGGATTGACCAAGGTCTTCGGGATCTACGCCTCGGTGGAGGAGGCCAAGGAAGCCCACGGCCGAGACAAGTAGTCATGGCCACCGTCGAGCTGACATTCAGCGCGCTTCCGGCCCACGTGCGAACCGCTCGGTTGGTCGCGACGGCCATCGCCCGCCGCACGGGCGTCGCCGAGGCGCTGCTGGACGAAGTGCGGCTCGCCGTCGGAGAGGCGTGCTCCCGGGCAGTTGAGGCTCACCGTCTCCACTGCCCGGGGGAGCCGATCCGGATCGAGCTCAAAGACGACTCGGGGCGGTTCGAGGTCACGGTGACCGACGCCGCCCCCAGCGACGATCTCAAAGCCGTCGACTCATCCGACGGCTATCGGCTGGTCGACGCGATGCTCGGGATAGTGCCCGAGATGCCCGGCCTCGGGATCGCGGTGATCGCGGGCCTGGCCGACGACGTCGAGGTCTCACCCGGACCGAACGGGGTGAAGATCAGGATGAGCTGGCCGGCCGCCCCGACCCCCAACGGGCTGGCGGCCGTCTGAGCTGGAGCCACGGCTGACCCGAGGTCGGCCGTGTCCCACAGACGCGAGACACAGACACGAGACATAGACACGAGATGCGGTCGGCCGACGGTCGGCCGCATCCCGCACTCTGAGCTTGCCTCAGAGTCAGAGGCCCGGTCATCGGGAGCTCTTTTTTACCTGTGCGCAATCCCCTGGACATACGGCGATGCCAATTCCGCAGCCGATCTGTTCACCAATTTGCGGGGCGCAGGGGGTTCATATATGGCTGACCGCTGCGTAGAGTACCCGGCACCGGCCAAGGTATTGCGGAACGCAACCGGAAGCGGCACTGCCAATGACCCGGAAGTGCGCCGCCGGAGCTCTCCTCCTACGGGGCAGCCGTAACATTTTGGGGCAGCCACTCCCGGGCAGGACCTACCCGTCTGGCCGAGGAGGACGGATTGTCTGCTCCTGCACATTTTCTAGCCGTGGACGATAGTGCGGCGGTTTCCCTGAGCGGTGGTCACCTCACTCTCGTCGTGGTGGTGGCGGCCGTGGCCCTGCTCGCTCTCGCCGTAGCGGGCGGGCTCGTACGCGAGGTTCTCGCGGCGGGCCAGGGCACCGAGCGCATGCAGAACATCGCGAAAGCGGTTCAGCAAGGCGCCTCCGCCTATCTCACCCGGCAGTTCAAGACGCTCGCCATCTTTGTCGTGTTGATCCCTCTGGTGCTCCTTTTGCTGCCGGCGGAGACGACGGGGGTGCGTATCGGGCGCAGCGTCTTCTTCGTGGTCGGCGCGGTCTTCTCCGCGCTGACCGGATTCATCGGCATGTGGCTGGCGGTGCGCGGCAACGTCCGCGTCGCCGCGGCGGCACGTGAGTCCGGTGAGAAGGTGGCGATGCGCATCGCCTTCCGCACCGGTGGTGTGGCGGGCATGTTCACGGTCGGCCTGGGCCTGCTGGGCGCCGCGATCGTGGTGTTCGTCTACAAGGGGGACGCGCCGAGCGTCCTTGAGGGGTTCGGGTTCGGCGCCGCGCTGCTCGCGATGTTCATGCGAGTGGGCGGCGGCATCTTCACCAAGGCGGCCGACGTCGGCGCCGACCTGGTCGGCAAGGTCGAGCAGGGCATTCCGGAAGATGACCCGCGCAACCCGGCGACCATCGCCGACAACGTGGGCGACAACGTCGGTGACTGCGCCGGTATGGCCGCCGACCTGTTCGAGTCCTACGCGGTCATGCTGGTCGCCTCGCTGATCCTGGGCAAGGCGGCGTTCGGCACCGAGGGTCTGGTGTTCCCGCTGATCGTCCCGATGATCGGTGTCATCACCGCGATCATCGGCATCTTCATCACCGCGCCCCGCGCGGGCGACCGCAACGCGATGGCCGCCATCAACCGCGGCTTCTTCATCTCGGCGGTCATCTCGGCGATCTTCGTCGCCATCGCCGCGTTCCTCTACCTGCCGGGCAGCTTCTCCGAGCTGAACGGCGGCGTGCAGACGCTCGACGCCGACCCGCGCTGGATCGCCATCGGCGCCGTGCTGGTCGGCCTGGTGCTGGCCAGCGCGATCCAGATCCTCACCGGCTACTTCACCGAGACGAACCGCCGTCCGGTGAAGGAGATCGGCGAGAGCTCGCTGACCGGCGCGGCGACCGTGATCCTCTCGGGTATCGCGGTCGGTCTCGAGTCGGCCGTCTACTCGGCGCTGCTCATCGGTGGTGCCGTGTACGGCGCCTTCCTGCTCGGCTTCGGCAACGTCACCGTGGCGCTGTTCGCGGTCGCGCTGGCGGGCACCGGTCTGCTGACCACGGTCGGCGTGATCGTGTCGATGGACACCTTCGGCCCGGTCTCCGACAACGCGCAGGGCATCGCCGAGATGTCCGGCGACGTCACCGGCGAGGGCGCCGCGGTGCTGACCTCGCTCGACGCCGTGGGCAACACGACGAAGGCGATCACCAAGGGCATCGCGATCGCGACCGCCGTACTCGCGGCGACGGCGCTGTTCGGATCGTTCCGGACCGCCGTGGAGGGAGCGCTGGCCGACGCCTCACCCGCGGTGAGAGACATGCTGGGCAGCTTCGCGAACTTCTCGCTGAGCGTCGACGCGCCCAACGTGCTCGTCGGCCTGATCATCGGCGCCGCCGTGGTGTTCCTGTTCTCCGGTCTGGCGATCATGGCCGTCGGGCGCGCCGCGATGCGGGTGGTCTTCGAGGTACGCGACCAGTTCCGCAGCAAGCCCGGGATCATGGCGGGCACGGAACTGCCCGACTACTCCCGCGTGGTCGACATCTGCACCAAGGACTCGCTGCGCGAGCTCGCGACGCCGGGTCTGCTGGCCGTCATGACGCCGATCGCGGTCGGTTTCGCGCTGGGTTACGCCCCGCTGGGCGCCTTCCTGGCCGGGGCCATCGCGGCCGGCACGCTGATGGCGGTCTTCCTGTCGAACTCGGGCGGCGCCTGGGACAACGCCAAGAAGCTCGTCGAAGACGGCCACCACGGCGGCAAGGGCTCCGAGGCCCACGCCGCCACCGTCATCGGCGACACCGTGGGTGACCCGTTCAAGGACACCGCCGGTCCGGCCATCAACCCGCTGATCAAGGTGATGAACCTGGTCGCGCTGCTGATCGCGCCGGCCGTGGTGATCAACTTCGACAACGCCGCGCTGCGGATCGGTGTCACGGTCGTCGCGGTGGCGGTCGTCATCGGCGCGATCGTCATGTCGAAGCGGCGTTCGGTCACGATCGACAAGCCGAACACCGACAACGAGAAGAAGCTGGAGCCGGCGGCCAAGTAGCCGACCGGCCCCGGCGGCCCTCCGGCACCCGTGTGCCGGGGGGCCGCCGCACGTTCATAGACTCGTGGTCCATGGAAGAGAAGCCGTCGTCGAGCGGCCGTAGCCTGGTGGGCATCCTGCTGGGCATGGCTCTGATGTTCGCCGTGATCGTGTCCCTCGCAGTGTGGGCAATGCCGTAAACGGAGCAGACCGGATGAAGAAGCTGATCGTGCTGCGGCACGCCAAGGCCGAGCACACGCCCGGGGTCCTCGACTACGACCGGGTGCTGACGCCCCGGGGTGAGCGCAACTCCCGCGAGGCCGGTGAGCTGATCGCGAAGCTGGCGCCCGACCTGATCGTGTCGTCGCCCTCGGCCCGCACCCGGCTGACCGCCGAACTGCTCGGTCTCGCCGACGTGCCCATCGAGTTCGAACGGGATGTGTACGAGGCGTACACCGACGATCTGGTCGCGATCATCCGGCGCACCGATCCCGAGGTCGGCACGCTGGTGCTGGTGGGGCACAACCCGTCGGTCCACGACCTGGTCGTGCAGCTGTCCGGGCCGCAGACCGAGGCGTTCAAGCCGGGGGCGTTCGCCGTGATCGAGCTGCCGGGGCCGTGGGAGGAGCTCGACCCGGGCACCGGCACCCTGGTCGATGGCCACCAGCCTTAGAGACCGCGGCCTCGCCGTAGGCTACGGCCTCGTCGGCGCGGCCGGCCTGCTCATCCCGCTCATCATCGGCCTCGCGACCGGCCGCCCCGCTCAGGGCGGCGTGGTGGCGCTCGGCGCCTTCCTGGTGACCATCAGGGCCAACCCCGATCCGCCGGGTGTACGCCTCGACTTCATGCTCGCCGGTGTCCTCGTGCTGGCCGCGGGTTCGGTCGGCGGTGTCTTACTGGTCGGGCACGACCTGCTGCTGATCCCCGTGGCGACGGTGGCCGCCGCGCTGGCGATCCGGTTCCCGGTCGTGGGCTTCACCGCGCCGCTGGCGCTGCTGCTGACGGCCGCCAACCCGCTGCCGGTCGACCCGATCCCGCACCTGGTCCTCCAGGTGTCGGGCGGGCTGCTGGCGGCCTTCCTGCTGACGCTGCCGTGGGCCTGGCGGCGCACCCGCCCGCTCGCGGCGACCCTGTCGGAGGCCGCCGGGCTGCTGGCCGACCTGTTCGAGGCGACCTTCGACGAAGACCGCTGGGAGGAGCTGCGCGACGAGGTCGCCGACGCCCTCCAGAAGGCCCGCACCGCCTGCGCCCGCCACCGGTGGGAACGCAGGTCCCGCGACGCCGAGCGGATCACCACGGCCCTGCGGAGGGTCTTCTACGAGGCGATCACGCTGCGCGAACTGGCCGAGGCGGCGGGGGTCCGCGCGGAGATCGAGCCGCTGACCGCCGAACTGGCCGCGCGCACCAGGAGCCTGTTCCACGACGACGTCGAGGTCGCCGAGGTCGACTTCGCCGCCCGCATCGACGCCCTCAGGGGCGACCGGCCCGACGACGAGCGGGAGCTGCTGCGACTGGTGCTGCTGCGGCAGATCGACCACGCCGCCGCCCGGATCAGGGAGACCCTCGACCACGTCAGGCTCCCCGCGATGAAGCTGAAGTCGGTGCTGATCCCGATTCCCCGGCTGCCCGCCGGGAGCCCGGTCACCGACGCCATCATGATCGTTCCGAGGTCCCCGTCGATGCGGATGACCCGCGACGACCCCAGGTTCCGGCACCTGCTCCGGGCGACGCTCGGCACCGCCATGGCCTGCGTGATCATCGCGATCTTCACGCCGGAGCACGCGCAGTGGCTGGCGCTGGGCGTGCTGCTGACCATCCAGCCGACCTTCGGCGAGACGCTCGACAAGGCGGGGGCCCGCGTCGGCGGCAGCATCGCAGGCGCGCTGGTCGCCGCCGTGGTGCTGCTCATCGCCCCCGGGTACGGCTGGCTCGCCGCCCTCATCGCCGTCAGCGCCGGTCTGGGGTTCGGGCTGTACGCCGTCCACTACGCCTACTGGGCCACGTTCATGACCATGTGCGTGCTGCTGCTGATCGACATCCAGGCCGTCCAGACCTGGGAGATCGCCGGGTTCCGGATCGGGCTGAACGTGCTCGGCGGGGCGATCGCGCTGGCCTGCGTGCGGCTGCTGTGGCCGCGGGGTGAGGCGGTCAGGTTGCGCGGGCGGCTGGCGGGGCTGCTGAAGGCCCACGCGGTCGCGGCCCGGACGCTGGCCGAGACGACCCGGGGCAGGCGGCCCGAGGGCGCGGCCGAACTGGCGATCAGGAAGGCCGCCGACGAGGCCGAGACGGTCGAGTCGGCCATCGCCGCGATGGCCCACGAACCCGGCGCGGGCGAGACCGGCCACATCGCCGAACTGCTGGAAGAGGTCACCCGGGTCCGCGACGGGCTGATCACGCTGACCTCGGTGCTGCGCGAGGACCCGGGCAACGACGTCGGCCCGGCTCCGGCGGTGCTCCACGCGGTGGCCGATCGGCTGGAGCGGGGGGCGGAGGCCGTACAGGAAAGTGAGCCTTATCAGGGCCAGGGGCAGGTCGACGAGAAGCTGTCGGACCTGCGGATGTGGCTCGGGAAGCTGGCCGTGAAGAGGCTCGGCGAGCTCGACGGCGACCCGGCCGACTCCCGCACCGAGGTCAGGAGGGCCCTTCTGCACGCGGCCGCCGCCGACCACGCGCTCAAGGCCCTCGCCGACGACTCGGCGCGGGTGGTGACCCTGGCTACCGGGGACCGGTGAGGCCGTCTTCGGCGTCCGCCGCTTCCACTTCTTCCCGGGAGATCCCGAGCAGGTAGAGGATCGAGTCGAGATAGGGCACGTTGAGCGCGGTGTCGGCCTTGGCCCGGACCACCGGCTTGGCGTTGAAGGCGATGCCGAGCCCGGCGACCTCCAGCATGTCGAGGTCGTTGGCGCCGTCGCCGACCGCGACCGTCTGGGTGACCGCGATCCCGGCCTGCTCGGCGAAACGCTCCAGTGCGCGCGCCTTGCCGGGCCGGTCGACGATCTCGCCGACCACGCGGCCGGTGAGCCGCCCGTTGACCACCTCAAGGGTGTTGGCGGCCGAGTAGTCGATGCCCAGATCGGCGACCAGTGAGTCGGTGATCTGGGTGAACCCGCCGCTGACGATGGCGAACTTGTAGTCGAGCCGCTTCAGCGTGCGGACGAGGGTGCGGGCGCCGGGAGTGAGCACGACCTCCTTGGCGACCTTCTCGAAGACCTCCTCCGGCAGACCCTCCAGGAGGGCCACCCGGCGGATCAGCGATTCGGCGAAGTCGAGTTCGCCGCGCATCGCCTCTTCGGTCACCCGGGCCACCTCGTCGAGGTTGCCCGCGTGGCGGGCCAGCAGTTCGATGACCTCGCCCTGGATGAGGGTCGAGTCGACGTCCATGACCACCATGCGCTTGGCCCGGCGGAGGATGCCGGTGCGCTGGACGGCCACGTCGACCTGCTGGTGGCTGGCCTCGATGGCCAGTTCGGAGCGGAGCATCTTGGAGTCGGCGCCGGAGACGGCCATCTCGATGCACGTCACCGGGTAGGCCGACAGGCGTTCGATGCGGTCGATGTTGGCGCCGCTGGCCGCGATGCGGCCGGTGATCCCGGCCATGGCGGCCGGGGTGAGCGGGTTGCCGAGCACCGAGATGTGCAGGCGTCCTCGCCTGCGGGCCTCCTTGGAGGCCGTCCCGGTGGTGAGTTCGAGGTCCATGTCCAGGTCGGCGGCGACCTGCTCGATGGCGGTCCACAGGCCGCCGATGGTCTCACCGGTGCCCTTCGGTTTGCCTCCCGCGTAGGCCACCAGGACGCCCAGGGTCAGGCGGCCACGGATGACCACCTGCTCGACGTCGGCGACCGTCACGGGGAAACCGGAGAGTACGGAGAACAGTCGGGAGGTGACCCCAGGGCGGTCAGGACCGGTGAGCGTGATCAGAAGAGTGCGCTGTTTCATCCCGGATCTCTGGGCGTAGACGATTCCGTCGTCTCAACGCTACTGGGCCTGATCGGGAGGCCGTACACCAGGTTCACCATGCGGACGCCGACACGCCCGAAAAGTGAGAGATCTTCGTCACTTCCTCATGTCGTCATTTCAGGCATGAAGACTGAAAGGGAACTTCACCTCACAGACGCCCGCGGGCGTTACTCCGTCAGCCTCGCGACCAGCGCGGCCGACGTGCAGGCGGCCCAGCGGCTGCGCTACGAGGTGTTCGCCGGTGAGATGGGCGCGCGGCTCGACTCCCCGGTCTCCGGGCTCGACGCCGACCGGTTCGACGCCTACTGCGACCACCTCATCGTGCGCGCGGGCACCGAGGTCGTCGGCACGTACCGGATGCTGCCTCCGGGCCGGACCGACCGCATGTACAGCGACGGCTACTTCGACACCAGCAGGCTGTCGGGCATCCGGAGCGGTCTGGTGGAGGTGGGCCGCACCTGCGTGCGCGCCGACCACCGCAGCGGCGCGGTCATGGGCCTGATGTGGGCGGGCATCGCCCACTACATGGTCGGCGGCGGCCACGCCTGGCTCGCCGGGTGCTGCTCGGTTCCCCTCGACGACAACGGCACGGCCGCCGCCGGTGTGGTCGCCAACATCGACCTCGGGCCCGAGGAGTACCGGGTCACCCCGCGCAAGCTCTGGAAGGGCGGCACCCCGCCCGAGCGGTTCGTGATCCCTCCGCTGCTGCGCGGCTACCTGCGCCTCGGCTCGTGGATCTGCGGCGCGCCCTCGCACGACACCGACTTCGGCACGGCCGACTTCTTCGTGCTGCTGTCGCTGGCCAACGTCGACACCCGCTACCTGCGGCACTTCCTGGGAGAAGCGGCATGACCATCACGGCACCGGTCAGGGCGCTCACGCCCTGGCTGCCGCTGGCTCCCTGTGAGCCGATCACGTGTGTGGCGCCCGCCCACCTGCCGGCGGGGGTCGTCCGGCAGGCGGCCCGGCTGACCGGTGCGGTTCTCGTGCTGCTGGCCGGGGTGGTCCTGGCCCTCGTCGTCCGGTACCTGCGGCCGGACACCCTGGCCAAGGTGACCATGGCCTGGTCGCGGCTGCTGCTGCGGGCCCTCGGGGTCAAGGTCTCGGTGTCGCGCGGGTTCTCCTTCGTCGGTGGCGCGGCCGTCCCGGCCGGGGCGGTCTCCGAGCGGTCGGGCGTCCTGATGGTGGCCAACCACATCTCCTGGCTCGACCCGCTCGTGATGGCGGCGGTGATGCCCTCGCGCCTGCTGGCCAAGAGCGAGATCGCCCACTGGCCCGTCATCAGCACCCTCGTCGCGGGCTCGGGCGCCATCTTCATCGACCGCGAACGGCTCAGCCTCCTGCCGGGCACGGTCGGCGAGGTCACCGGGGCCCTGCGCGCGGGCGACACCGTCGTCGCCTTCCCCGAGGGCACGACCTGGTGCGGGCAGGGCATGGGCGGGTTCCGCCCGGCGATGTTCCAGGCCGCCATCGACGCGGGCGCGGCCGTGCGCCCGGCGACGATCCGCTACCTGGAGGACGATGCCACCTCCGCCAGGCCCAGTTACGTCGGCGGCGACTCCCTGGTGGGCTCGATCACCCGGGTGGCCTCGACCAAGCACATGACGGTCGAGGTCGTCATGTTCCCGCCGGTCGCGGGCACCGGGCAGACGCGTCGGTCGCTCGCCGGGGTGGCCGAGGCACAAGTCAGGACCGGTCTGGGCAAAACGCCCATCGGTCTTCATTCGTAGGTAGTCTTCGCCCCATGGGGCAGACGATCATCGTCAGTGATCTGCGCAAACACTACGGTCAGGTACACGCCGTCGACGGCGTCTCGTTCTCCGTCGAACAGGGTGAGTTCTTCGGGATCCTCGGCCCGAACGGCGCCGGAAAAACGACCACCCTGGAGATCATCGAAGGTCTCCGGGAGGCCGACTCCGGCACCGTCGAGGTTCTCGGCGAACGCCCCTGGCCCCGCAACCACAAGCTGCTGACCCGCATCGGGGTGCAGCTGCAGGCGACGTCGTTCTTCGAGCGGCTCACCGCCCGCGAGCAGATCAGGACCTTCGCGTCCCTGTACGGCACCGACGCCAAGAAGGCCGACGCCATGCTGGCCACGGTCGGGCTGGAGGACAAGGCCGACACCCCCGCCGAGAAGCTGTCGGGCGGCCAGGCCCAGCGCCTGTCGATCGCCTGCGCGCTCGTCCACGACCCCGACATCGTCTTCCTGGACGAACCCAGCGCCGCCCTCGACCCCCAGGCCCGCCGCAACCTCTGGGACCTGCTCCGGAGCCTCAACGAGGGCGGCCGGACGGTCGTGCTCACCACCCACTACATGGACGAGGCCGAGTCGCTCTGCGACCGGGTCGCCATCATGGACCAGGGTCGCATCCTCGAACTCGGGCCCCCGGCCTCGCTGGTCCGCAACCTCGACGCCGTCACCCGCATCAGCCTGGAGACCGGCACGCTCAGCGTGGCCGGGGCCGTGGAGCTGGCCGGGCCCGACGACGTGGTCGACGACGACGGCGTCTCGCTCACCATCGCGACCAGGAGCCCGGCGACCGTGCTGACCGCCCTGGCCGAGCGGCAGCTCCTGACCGGCCTCCAGGTCAGGGGCGCGACCCTCGAAGACGTCTTCCTCAACCTCACCGGCCGGGAGTACCGCGCGTGACCGCCTTCCGTTCCCTCTCCCGGGCCATGCTGTTCGGCTACCTGCGCGACAAGTCGGCGCTGTTCTTCTCGATCCTGTTCCCGCTGATGTTCCTGGTCCTGTTCGGCGGCATCTTCACCGGCAACGGGGTCTCCAAGTCGCAGATCATCCAGGTCGGCCCGGTGCCGATCCTCGATCAGGCGGCGGGCGAGCTCGGTTCCGTACTGGAGATCAAGAAGAGCACCGACCTGGCCGCCGCGCAGGACGAGGTGAAGAAGGGCGACTCGGTCGCGGTCGTCACCCAGCAGGGCGACGCGCTGAACCTCTACTTCTCGGCCGCCGACCAGGTGCGCGCCGGGACCGTCCAGGGCGTGTTCCGGCAGATCGTCACGCAGGCCAACAGCGTGGGCGTGCCGCAGAAGTACACGCTGGCCACCCAACAGGCGGAGGACGACTCCCTCGCGGCCATCCAGTACGTCACCCCCGGCCTGCTGAGCTGGGCGATCGCGATGGGCGCCGCCTTCGGGGCGGCGGCCACCCTGGTGACGTGGCGGGAGAAGCGCATCCTGCGGCGGCTGCGGCTGGCGCCGGTCAGCACCGCCTCGGTCGTCGGCGCGCGCGTCCTGGTGAGCGTCGTGATCGCGCTCATCCAGATGGCGATCTTCCTCACGGTCGCCTCGCTGCCGTTCTTCGGCCTGCAGCTGTCGGACGCGTGGTGGATGGCGATCCCGCTGATCATCGCCGGGACGCTGACGTTCATGGCGATCGGCATGGTGGCGGGCGGGCTGGCCAAGTCGGCGGAGGCCGCGGCGGGCATCTCCAACCTGATCGTGCTGCCGATGGCGTTCCTGTCGGGGTCGTTCATCCCGCTCGACTCGGCGCCCGGCTGGCTCCAGACGATCTCGAACGTCTTCCCGCTCAAGCACCTCAACCAGGGCATGATCGACGTGATGGTGCGCGGTCAGAGCGCGGTGTCGGTGCTGCCCGAGCTGGGCATCGTGCTGGCGTTCGGGCTGGTCATCGGCGCGATCGCGGTCAAGATCTTCCGGTGGGACTCCATCTGAGAAACGAAGAACCCGCCGTCGCGGCCACGACGGCGGGTCATCGATGCGGGACTACTTCTTCTTGGGCTTGACGACCGTGGTCTTGGTCGGGCGCATCATTTCCCAGCCCTTGAGGTTCTGCTCGCGCAGCCGGGCCCGGTCGAGGTTCTCCGCACCGGCGGGGATGTCGTACACCCACGCGCCGACCTTGCCCGCCTGGGTGCCCTTGGCGGTCTTCTTCAGCTGGAAGCGGAGGGTCATGTACGCCTCGTCGCCGACCTCCAGGATGCTGACGTTCGGGCAGAAGAACTGCCGTCCGTCGATGTAGCAGCGCATGTCCCGGTTGTCGGTGGAGTAACCGATCTTCTTCTTCAGGTCGGTGTCCTTGGGCAGCACACCGCCGAGCTCGAAGATGTCGGCCTTGTACGGGCCGGTGTTGGTGACCCTGAAGCGGTAGGTGACGTAGCCACCCGGCTTCGCCTTCTTGGTGTACGACAGCGACGAGATCTTGAACACCGACCAGGGGTCGGCGGCCTTCGTCGCGGTGGCGGAGGTGGAAGCGGTGGTGGCCGAAGCGGAGGCCGGGGCGATTAACGCCGCCGCCGCGAGTACGGCGACCCCCGCGATCGCGCGCGTGACAGTGCGCATGAGTTGGATGTCTCCCAGGGAACAGACGGGGAGAGAGAAAGAACCCCCGTGATACTCGATGGGAGTTTTTACCATTCCTGGAGCAAACTTCCATAGATCTTTTATGTATAGATTCAGTGCACGCCCAGGATGAGGTGGACGTCCCCGAACTCGTGCCACAGGTAGCCGTGGTCGAGCGCGGCCTCGTACGACCGCATGACGAGGTCGGCGCCCCCGATGGCCGACAGCATCATGAGGTGGGTCGAGCGGGGTTCGTGCAGCCCGGTCAGCAGGCCGTCGACGACCTCGGCCGGGGCCTCCGGCGAGATGATCCGCGACGTCCAGCCCTCGTCGTGGCCGGTCTCCAGCGCCCGCACCACCGTCGTGCCGACGGCGATGACGCGTCCGCCGTTCTCCTTGGTCATCGTGACCAGCCGCCGGGTGGAGGCCGGGACGGTGAACCTTTCCGCGTACGGCGGCTCGTCCTTCTCCGGTGAGGCCACCCCCGTGTGCAGCGTGATCGGCGCGATCGTGATCCCCCGGGCGACCAGGTCGGTGACCAGGCGGGTGGTGAACGGCCGTCCGGCGCTGGGCATCTCGGCGCTGCCCGGCACCTGGCCGAAGACGGTCTGGTAGTCGTCGATCGGCCAGTCGCGGTCGACGTAGGAGTAGCGGATCGGGGTGCCGTACCGCTGGAGATAGCCGATCACGTCGGTGTCGAGCCGCGCCTTCCACAGGCGCGGCGTGAAGCGCTCGACCAGCCGCAGCGTGGCCCCGCCGGGCAGCGGCAGCCACTCACCCGGGGCCCCGCCCTTGTACGTGGTGCCGCCGGGACACCGGAGCTCGACCAGCCACTCGCCCCAGGGCAGCTCGGTCGAGAAGTGCACCCAGAGCCGGTCGAGCTTCACCGCGGCCGGAAGGGTGCGCGAGTTGTTGACCACGACGAGGTCACCGGGATCGAGCAACTCCGGCAGATCGGTGAAGGCGTGGTGGGTGATCTCACCGGAGTCGCGCCGGGAGACCATGAGTTTGACCGAGTCCCGGGCCTCGGGCGGCTGGTGCGCCTCGTTGACCGAGGTCAGCGCGAAGTCGATGCTCATGCCAGGCTCCCGCGGGTGTACCGGCCGCTCGCGCGGCGCTCGGTGATCAGCTTGACGACCAGCGGCGCGACCTCTTCGGGCAGCGGCGCCTCGCCCGCCTCCTGCGGCCCGATCGCGTCGGCCAGCATCCGGGTGCGCATCTCGCCGGGGTCGAGCCACCAGACGGCCAGGTCCTTCTCCTCGGCGGCGAGCACGTGGGAGATCTGCTCCAGCGCGGCCTTGGTGGCGCCGTACCCGCCCCACCCCTCATACGCCTCGACGGCGGCGTCGGAGGAGACGTTGAGCACCGCGCCCCCGCTCCTGCGCAGCGCGGGCAGCACCGCCTGGGTCAGCGCCAGCGGCGCCAGCACATTGGTCTCCAGCAGCTCCCGCAGCACGGGCACGGGATAGTCGGCCAGCGCCGGCAGCGGCACCGCGCCCAGCCCGCTGGCGTTGTTCACCAGCAGATCCAGGTCCTGTACGGCCTCCGCCAGCCTCTGGCGGTGCGCGGCGTCGGCCACGTCCCCCGGAATCGCGGCGGCGCCCAGCCGGTGGGCCACCTCGGCCAGGTCATCGGCGCCCCTGGCGGTGAGAGTGAGGTTCCAGCCGTCCTTGGCGAGTTCGGTGGCCAGCGCCAGGCCGAGTCCCCGGGAGGCGCCGGTGATCAGTGCGTTCTTCATGGGCTCAACGCTAGAAACCGGCGCGTTTCCGCACATCGGGCCCGAGGCGGGCCGGTCCTAGGCCTTCCGGGCTAGGACTTATGGTGGCCGGATGGGAGTTAGTCAGGACGCCCTGCTCCACGCCGTCAGCTCCGCCGTCCTCGCGGTCACCCGGCACCTCTCCCCGAGGGAGGTGCTCCAGGTCATCGTGCGCTCGGCCAGGGAACTGCTCGACGCCCGCTACGCCGCGCTGGGCGTGCCCGACGACGACGGCAGTTTCGCCGAGTTCGTCGCCGACGGCATCACCCCCGAGCAGTGGACGGCCATCGGCCCGACCCCCCGTCAACACGGTCTGCTGGGCGCGATGCTCAGGGAGGGCACCCCGGTCCGGCTCGGCGACGTGCGGCGCGACCCCAGGTTCGACGGCTGGCCGAAGGCCCACCCCGTGCTGAAGGACTTCCTCGGGGTCCCGATCCACGACGGCGACCAGGTGCTCGGCATCATCTTCCTGGCCAACAAGGCGTGCGGTCCTTTCACCGCCGAAGACCAGGACGTGCTCACCCTCTTCGCGGCCCATGCCGCAATCGCGCTGACCAACTCGCGCCTCTACGAGCGCGGCCGGGAGCTCACCGTCATCGAGGAGCGGCAGCGGATGGCGCGCGAGCTCCACGACGCCGTGACCCAGAAGCTCTTCTCGCTGCGGCTCACCGCGCAGGCCGCGTCGGCCCTGCTGGCCACCGATCCCGAGCGGGCCGCGCGGGAGCTCGACAGCGTGCAGCGGATGGCCGGAGAGGCGCTGGCCGAGCTCAGGGAGATCATCGTCGAGCTGCGTCCGGCCGAGCTCGACAGTCACGGGCTCGTCGAGACGCTGCGCAAGAACGTCCGGCTGCTCGACCGGCTGCACAGCGCCTCGATCACCTTCGACGGCCACTTCGAGGGCGAACTTCCGGCCGCCGTCGAGGTGGCGGTGCTGCGGGTCGCCCAGGAGGCCGGGCACAACGCGCTGCGTCACTCGGGCTGCTCCGAGCTGCGCATACGGCTCGCCCCCGACCGTGAGGGGCTGCTGCTGGAGGTCGCCGACGACGGCTGCGGCTTCGACGGCGAGCCCACGCGGGGGCTCGGGCTGGAGTCGATGCGGGATCGGGCGGCCGGGGTGGGTGGCAGGCTGGAGGTGATCTCCCGGCCGGGGGCCGGGACGACGGTGAGGATGGTGGTGCCGACATGATCCGGGTACTGATCGCCGACGACCATCCGATCGTGCGCCAGGGCTTGCGCACGTTCCTTGAGGTGCAGGGCGACATCGAGGTCGTGGGGGAGGCCGGTGACGGCGCCGAGGCCGTCAAGCTGGCCCGCGCGCTCTCACCCGATGTGGTGCTGCTCGACCTGAAGATGCCGGTCCTCGACGGGCTGGGGGCGCTGGCCGAGCTCGGCGGGGTCGCGAAGACGATCGTGCTGACCTCGATGACCGATCGCGGTGACGTCGCGCCCGCGATGCGGGCCGGGGCGGCCGGGTTCCTCTACAAGGACGTCGACCCGTCGGCGCTGGTGTCGGCCATCCGGGCCGTCCACGGTGGGCAGGTCGCGCTGGCGCCCGAGGCGGCCGAGGCGATGCTGAAGCCGTCGGCCGAGACGGTGGCGCTGACCGACCGGGAGCGTGAGGTGCTGGCGCTGATCGCCGGTGGCCGGTCGAACCGGGAGATCGCCCGCGCGCTCGACGTCGCCGAGAAGACCGTCAAGACCCACGTGTCCAACGTGCTGATGAAGCTGGGCGTACAGGACCGCACTCAGGCCGCCCTGTACGCCGTCAGGCACGGGCTCGCTTAGGTCACGTGCCCTTCTTGCGGTTGCGCGTCGGGGCGCGCTCGGGCTTCGGCGGGGGCGGGGGCGGCGGCACGTAGACCGGCTTGGTGCTCTTCTTTTTCTTCACCGTGGGGGCGACGATCTTCGTCTTCACGGTCTTGGAGAAGATCCAGCCCTTGATGCCGAGTTCGCGCAGGCGCCGCTCGTCGAGGTCGCCGGCGCCCGAGGGCACGTCGAAGGTCATGGCGCCGAGCTTGGCGGTGGCGGTGCCGCGGGTCTTCTTGTTGAGCGTGACCTGGATGGTCAGCCAGGTCGAGTCGGTCTGCCAGTCCTCTTCCGGGTTGGGGTAGAGGATGTCCGGCGTCCAGCACCAGAACTCGTTGCCCTCCCACGTGCAGGAGGTGCCCTTCGGGCCGTTCCACTTCAGGGTGCTGACGATGCCCTTGGGCAGGTAGCCCCCGACCCAGAAGTAGTCGGCGCTGTGCGGACCGGTGTTGGTGGCCTCGAAGTAGTAGGTGATCTTGGCCCCGGCCTTCACCGACTTCGGATAGACGACGTCGTGAATCCGGAAGTTCGCGAAGGGGTCCTTCGCGGCGGCGGCGTTCGCGGGAACGCCCACCACGAGCGGCGCTAAGAGCATGAGTCCGGCGGCGATGCCGGAAGTTCTGCGCATGAAAATCTCCGTTGGACAAGACATGGCAATCCCCGTATGTCTAGACCAATATCACTTTGGAACGGTAAAGCACTACTAGACTTCGCGTAGACTTGATCATTTTGTACGGGGGAGAACCGCAGTGCCGCCTACATCGCCATTACGGCCTGGCGAGCCGACTGAGCTGGGGGTTTACCGCATCACCGGGCGCCTTGGGGAAGGCGCCCAGGGTGTCGTGTACGCCGCCACGGCACCGGACGGTACCCCGGTCGCCATCAAACTGTTGCGAGTTACGGACGCAATCGACGCAGATTCGTTCCTCCGTGAAGTGTCCGCGGCCCGACGTGTCGCCCAGTTCTGCACCGCCCAGGTCCTCGGCGCCCACATGGACGGCGACCGCCCCTACATCGTGTCCGAGCTCGTCGACGGGATCTCGCTCCAGAAGGTCGTCCAGCAGGAGGGCCCCCGCACCGGCGGCAACCTCCACCGCCTCGCGGTCGGCACCATCACCGCGCTGGCCGCGATCCACCGGGCCGGCATCGTGCACCGCGACTTCAAGCCCTCGAACGTGCTGCTGGCCCAAGACGGGCCGCGCGTGATCGACTTCGGCATCGCGCGGGCGCTCGACTCGTCGTCGACCCTGTCGAGCGGGGTCGTGGGGACGCCCGCCTACATGTCGCCCGAGCAGATCGAGGCCAAGCGGGTGGGGCCGCCGTCGGACATGTTCAGCTGGGCCGTGACGATGTTCTACGCGTCGACGGGGCGGCCCGCGTTCGGCCACGACAGCCTGCCCGCCGTGCTCTACCGGGTCATGAACGAGACCCCCGACATCTCGACCCTGCCCGACCTGATCCGCCCCATCGTCGAGGCCAGCCTCGACAAGCAGGCCGACAACCGCCCGACCGCGAGTGAGGCCCTGTTCGCCCTCCTCGACCACCAGGTCGACGACGACCTCGACAAGTCCCTCCTGGCCGGCCTGAACGCCGCCTCCCGCAACGGCAAAAACGGCAAGAAGGACGCCGCGCCACCCGCGCGCCCGTTCGTCCCCGTCCCGCCGCCGGCCCCGGAAAAACCCGCAGACTCCGGTACGCCACCACCCCCGCCCCCCGGCTTCGCGCCCCCCGATCCCCAGGCGCCCCACCTCCGGCCCCCGGGCCAGAGTTATCCACCGCCGGGATACCAGGGCTACCCGCCGCCCGGATACCAGAACTATCCGCCGCCGCAGGGCTATCCGCAGGGGCCCGGCCAGAGCGTGCCCCCGCCCGGCTACCTCCCTCAGCCGGGCCAGAGTTTTCCGCCTCCCGGCTACCCCTCTCAGCCCGGCCAGAGCTTTCCGCCTCCCGGCTACCAGCCGCAGCCCGGTCCGAACCAGAGCCTCCCGCCGACCGCGCCCGTCAAGGGCAAGCCGAAGGCGAAACCCAAGGCGAAGCCCGAGGAGGCGCCGCCGCTCGCCGACTCCGACGCGACCACCTTCCACCCCCGCCCCGATCCCACCGGCGGCTGGCTGGGTGAGGCGCCCCCCACGAAGAGCAGGGCGGGCCTGGTCACCGGAGTCCTCGTCGGCGTGCTCGCGGTGGCGGCGACCGCGCTGTTCCTCGTACCGAACCTCTTCAAGAGCGAGGACGAACCGGCACCGGTCCCCGCGGCCGCCCAGGGCGGGATCACCCAGCAGCCGGTGGTCGACCTCCCGACCACCACGCCCGCCGCCTCGGCCCCGTCACCGGCTGCGGCGTCGCTGTCCCCGGCGCCCACCCCGAGCCCGTCTCCGTCGCCCTCACCGACTCCGACGGTCGCCCCGGTGCCGGTGCTGGGCGAGCAGGACGGCAGTTCCCTGGCCGGTCACCAGAGCTCGGTCTACTCCATCGCCGTCGGCGGCGACAAGGACAAGCCGGTCGTCGTCTCCGCGAGCGTCGACCGGTCGGTGCGGATGTGGAACGCCGAGTCGCACAAGGCGCTCGGCAAGCCGATCTACGCCCACGGCGACTGGGTGTACGCCGTCGCCACCGCCGAGGTCAACGGCCGCCCGCTGGCCGTCACCGGCAGCCGGGACGGCTCGGTGCGCGTCTGGGACGTCGAGAAGCGCAAAGCCATCGGCGGCGGCCTGTGGGGCCACGGAGACTCCGTCTACACGGTCGCCATCGGCAAGGTCGGCAGCAAGTGGGTGGCCGCCTCCGGCGGCGCCGACGGCAACATCCGCCTGTGGGACCTGAAGACCCGCCAGCCCATCGGCGGCGCCATCAGAGCCCACGGCAAGGGCATCAACTGGCTCGCCTTCGGTCAGGCCGGCGACAGGACGATCATCGTCTCGGCCAGCGACGACGAGACGCTCAAGGTCTGGGACGCCTCGTCCAGGAAGCAGTACGGCAAGACCTTCAAGGGCCACAAGCAGCCCGTCTACTCGGTTGCCACCGGCGAGCTCGACGGCACGGCCGTGGCCATCTCGGGCGGCAAGGACGAGAAGCTGCGCGTCTGGGACCTGAAGACCGGCGAACAGATCGGCAAATCGCTGACCGGCCACAAGGACAACGTCTACTCGATCGCCTTCCGCGAGATCGACGGCCACCCGATGGCCGTCTCGGGCTCCACCGACAACACGCTCCGCATGTGGGACCTGGAGCAGGAGAAGCAGGTCGGCGACGCGGTGAAGGCCCACGACGGCAAGAACGTCTACTCGGTCGCCTTCGCCGAGATCGACGGCGAGACGCAGGTCGTCTCGGCCGGTGAGGACAAGCGCATCAGGTTCTGGAAGCTGGAGGACCTGGCCGGCTAGGCGCTGAGCTGTTCGAGGATCGCGTGGTGGGCGGCGACCCGCGCGCGCCGGACGGCGTGGTCGAGCGCCTTGAGCGCCTCGCGGCGCGCGTTGACCTGACCGGAGGTCAGCCCGCGCTCCTCGGCCAGCCGCAGCGCGAGCGCGAGGCGGGCCGCGAGGTGGCCCACGCGGTGGGCGCGCCCGGGATAGCCGGGCGCCAGCGCGCCGTCGACGTGGTCGAGCGCGGGGAAGCCCTGCATCGGCCCGTCGACCGAGGTCAGCGCGTCGGTCGCCGACCGCATCGCGGCCGACAGCGCCCGCTCGGCGTCGGCGAGCTGTGGCACGTCGGCGTCGGCGGCGTGGGCGTCGTGGACGGTCCAGCGGATGCCCGAATACGACGAGCCGCGCCGGTCGGGCGAGGGCACCAGCCCGAACCGGCGGGTGCCGAGCACCGCGATGACGGCCTGCCCGGCCTCCAGCGCGGCGCCGTTGAAGACCGGCGGACCGGTCAGCCCCAAAAGATCTCCCGGAATGGGAAGCGCGAGCCTGAAGGACGTCAGCCCGGTCGCCCGCAGCTGCGCGAGAAAGACCCGCAAAGGCGACTCGCCAGTGATATCCGTCACGATCTGGGGGCCGGAGGCCCGCTCAAGCGCGTCGACGGCGTCGTCGAGACCGGTGTGGCCGGTCAGCCAGGCGTTCCCCCAGGAGACCAGGGCCGCGGAGATCGGTGAATCGGTGCGCACCCCAACCACGATAAGGCAATAGATTTTACGCGGACGGATTCGGACGTGAGGGGGATCGCTGTGGGCGGTCAGGTGCTCAACATGCGTGGCGTCGCCATCCGGCGCGACGGCGCGGTCCTGGTGCGCGACATCGACTGGGCGGTGGCGGAAGACGAACGCTGGGTGGTGATCGGTCCCAACGGCGCCGGCAAGACCACGCTGCTCCAGATCGCCGCCGCGCTGCTGTTCCCCACCGACGGCTTCGTCGACATCCTGGGCGAGCGCCTGGGCCAGACCGACGTGTTCGAGCTGCGTCCCCGCATCGGCCTGGCCAGCTCCGCGCTGGCCGAGAAGGTCCCGCCGGAGGAGAAGGTCATCGACCTCGTCCTGACCGCCTCCTACGCCATCCTCGGCCGCTGGACCGAGGAGTACGACTCCCACGACGTCACCCGCGCCGTCGAGCTGATCGACCAGCTCGGCTGCGCCCACCTGATCCGCCGCCGCTTCGGCACCCTGTCCGAGGGCGAGCGCAAGCGCGTCCAGATCGCCCGTGCCCTCATGCCCGACCCCGAGCTGCTGCTGCTCGACGAACCGGCCGCCGGGCTCGACGTCGCCGCCCGCGAAGACCTCGTCCGCCGCCTCTCCCAGCTCGCGCAAGACCCGAAGGCGCCCACGATGGTGCTCGTCACCCACCACGTCGAGGAGATTCCCGTCGGGTTCACCCACGCGATCATGCTGCGCCATGGTTCGATCGTCGCCCAGGGGCCGATCGACTACGTCATGACGGGCGACAACCTGTCGAAGACGTTCGGGGTGCCGCTGAATCTGGAGCGGAACTCGACGGGACGCTGGTACGCCCGGCCATTCTGATATTTCGTTCTTTTTCCTCTTGTAAAGCGGCGCCCAAATATCATTAACTCCAGTTACAGACTGGAGTGGACGCATGACTCAGCTCGTCATCACCCTCGTCGTCGTCTTCGTCGCCGCTTTCGCGCTGGCCCGGACGATTCGGATCGTGCCGCAGGCGACCGCGAGAATCGTTGAACGTTTCGGTCGATATCACCGCACGCTCAACGCGGGGCTGAACATCGTCGTCCCCTTCATCGACCGCATCAAGGTCGAGGTCGACCTGCGCGAACAGGTCGTGACGTTCCCTCCGCAGCCGGTCATCACCTCCGACAACCTGGTCGTCTCCATCGACACGGTGATCTATTTCCAGGTGACCGATCCGAAGGCGGCGACGTACGAGATCGCGAGTTTCATCGTCGCGGTCGAGCAGCTGACCGTGACGACCCTGCGCAACGTGGTCGGCGGCATGGACCTCGAACGCACCCTGACCTCCCGCGAGGAGATCAACACCGAGCTGCGCGGGGTGCTCGACGACGCGACCGGCCGCTGGGGCATCCGGGTCAACCGGGTCGAGCTGAAGGCCATCGACCCGCCCGCCTCCATCCAGGACTCGATGGAGAAGCAGATGCGCGCCGACCGCGACAAGCGCGCCGCCATCCTCACCGCCGAGGGCAGCAAGCAGGCGGCCATCCTCACCGCCCAGGGCGAGCGCGAGGCCGCCGTCCTGAAGGCGCGAGGCGAGGCCGAGGCCGTGGTACTCCGGGCCCAGGCCGACGCCGAGGCCCGCGCGATGCGCGCGAAGGGCGAGGCCGACGCGATCGGCATGGTCTTCAAGGCCATCCACGACGGCGACCCCGACGAGAAGCTGCTGGCCTACCAGTACCTCCAGACGCTGCCCGAGATCGCCAAGGGCGACGCGAACAAACTGTGGATCGTGCCGTCCGAAATGGGCCGAGCACTGGAGAACCTGGGCGGCCTGTTCCAGCCGCCCGCGAACAAGACCCCTGATCTCCCGGCCAAGCCGCCAGCGTCCTGACGGATATCGGCCCGCGCGTCAAGCCACCGCGTTCTGACCGGAAGTTCCGACCCGCGTCATGATCTCGTATCGCCGCCGCCTAGGATTCGGTCAGCCGGTACGAGATGAGGGTCTGTGACACCGTGGGAAGCGGTCGCGGTGTTCGCGGCCGGTGTCGGGGCGGGCGGCATCAACGCCGTCGTCGGCTCCGGTTCGCTGATCACCTTCCCGACGCTGCTCGCGCTGGGCTATCCGCCGATCGTCGCCAACGTCTCCAACAACATCGGGCTGGTGCCCGGCGGGGTCACCGGGGTGCTCGGCTACCGCGAGGAGCTCAAGGGCCAGCGGTCGCGGCTGACGCGGCTCGGCGTCGCCTCGGTGCTCGGGTCGCTGGTCGGGGCGTTCCTGCTGCTGCGGCTCCCGGCCGAGGCCTTCCAGGTGATCGTGCCGGTGCTGATCGCCGTCGCGCTGGTGCTGGTCGTCATCCAGCCCAAGATGGCCGGATGGATCTCCACCCGCCCCCACACGGGCCACGGCGGGCCGTGGCTGTGGCTCGGGGTCTTCGGCGGCGGCATGTACGGCGGCTATTTCGGGGCCGCCCAGGGGGTCGTGCTCATCGGGCTGATGGGCCTGTTCCTCAACGAGGAGCTCCAGCGTCTCAACGCGGCCAAGAACCTGCTGGCGCTGCTGGTCAACTTCACCGCTGCCCTGCTGTTCATCGCGATCGCCGAGGTCGACTGGCTCGTGGTGGCGCTGATCGCGGTCGGTTCGGCGCTCGGCGGGTGGGTCGGGGCCCGGGTCGGGCGGCGCATTCCCTCGCCGATCCTGCGGGGGGTGATCGTCGTGGTGGGGATCGTGGCGATCGTGAAGTTGCTGGCTTGATTTATGCGTACAAATTATCGAAAACGGGTATGAAAACCCACGTGAAAGGCGATCGCGTAGAAATCGTCATCGACGCCGGAGGAACCCCCCGAACCTACGAAGTCATCGCGACGAAGGCCGGCCGCCGGGTCGAGGTGACCACCGGCCGGGGCGTCGTGGAGGTCTCCGAGGTCACTCGGAACGGAACTCCGGTCCGCACCGCCCGGTTCATGCAGAGCCGGGTGCTCGCTCTCGTGGAGCACCCGATCGACGCTAATGAGCCGGCCTGACCTGAACCACGCCGTCGCGGCGCACCCTCGTCTCGAACGAGGGCTGCTTCGCCGTCGCCGGGCCGTGGATCACCGCGCCGTCGGCGATCCTGAACACGCTGCCGTGCCACGGGCACACCACGCACGGCTCGCCGTTCTCGACCGTCACACGGCCCTGGTGCAGCGGCCCGGCCAGATGGGAACACCCGTCGGCCAAGACCGTCACGCCCTCGCCCAGGCGCAGCACGAACAGGTCGATGTAGCCCAGCCTGCGCGCCACCGGGCGCCCGTTGGGCAGGTCGCTGATCGGGCCGAGGTCGTGCCAGCCGGTCGGCACCAGATGGCTGACCTGCTCGGCGTGGTTGGCCCCGGCGGCGAGCCGGTAGGCCAGATGACCGCCCAGATAGGCGCCCACGCTCGCGGCCATCAGCCCGGCCGTCGCGAAGGCCCGGCCCGCCCGCTCCTTGCCCGCCATGCGGAAGGCCAGTGATCCGGCGTAGAGGCCGACGGCGGCGGCGTTGGTGAGGGCGTGCACGAACCCGACGCGCTGCTGCTCACGGTGGAGGGTCGACCAGTCGGTGATGCCGGCCGCGGCGGTCGGCAGCGCGGTCGCCACCCCGGCGGCGAGGACGGTGCGTGCGGCCATGGGGTCGGCCTTGGCGGCGTCGAGGATCGCGGTGGCCACGAAACAGCCCACGGCCACGGTCGCCAGCGGCGGGTGCACCGGATGGCCGATCGGCACGCCGTGCAGCGCGTCGCGCACCCAGCCGGGCCCGATGCGCGACCTGACGGCCTTGGCGAGCCCTCTGATCGGCTTGTCGAGCGTCGTCGCATGTTCGAGCCGGTCGAGCAGGTCACCGCCGCCATTGCCATTTTTGCGTGGCTTCGCGGACTTCTCGGTGGATCTGTCCATCGATGTCACCCCCTGACACGACGTACCCGGCTTGTCAGGAGCCGAACATCATCGCGCGAGGTGACCTCGGAGCACGGAGGTCTCCACGAGGTCATGGGCGTAGGCGCCCAGCGTGGCCGAGCCTTCTTCGATGATCGCGACGTTGGCGAGCACCTGCGAGGCGGTGACCTTGTAGAGCGCCCAGGTGCCGCCGTCGTTGTGGTGGTTGGCCATGATCGGCGCGAGCCGGTCGAGGGCCTTGGCGTAGCGCGACTCGGGGGTCAGCCGGGCCTCGAACTCGTCCCACAGCTCCCGCAGGGGCCCGGCCTGGTCGGCGGGGAGTAACCCGAAGATCCGGTCGGCGGCGGCCCGTTCGGCCGCCTCCTGCTCCTCGACCGCCACCCGGTCGTAGATGAACGTGTCACCGGCGTCGATCTCGACGATGTCGTGGACGAGCAGCATGCGCACCACCCGGTCGATGTCGGTGCCCGCCGGGGCGTGCTCGGCCATCACGAGCGCCCAGACCCCGAGCTGCCACGAGTGCTCGCCGGAGTTCTCGCGGCGGGATCCGTCGATGAGGGTGTTGCGGCGGATGACGCGCTTGAGCTTGTCGATCTCCACCACGAAGGCGAGCTGAGCGTCGAGGCGATCCCGGTGCTGCGCGATGGTCACCGCGCCACCCTATTCTCTGGTGATCAAACGCGGCACAGGATCACCGGAACACCGTTGAACACGGCATTCCCGGACAGCGGGTCGATGATTTTTTCATCCGTCAGCACGTTGACGTTCACTCCGGCGTTCTCGGACGCCACCTGTTGTCTCACTCCGTCGTGTCCCCAGCCGTGCGGCAGGCTGACCACCCCCGGCATGATCTTGTCGGTCGGTTCGAGGGGGACCGTGAGTTCGCCCGCGCTCGATCTGACCACGGCATGGTCGCCCAGCCCGAGCCGGGCGACGTCCTCGGGGTTGATCTGGAGCGTGCACCGGTTCGTGCCGCCGACGAGCGGGCCGATGTTGTGCAGCCACGAGTTGTTGGACCTCAGGTGGCGGCGCCCGATGAGCACGAACTCGGGATGGACCTCGTCGAGGCGGGCCCGCAGCCGGGAGACGTCCTCGATGATCTCCGGCGGGGCGAGTTCGACCCTGCCCGAGGCGGTGGTGAGGATCTCCGGGAGCCTGGGCTGGAGCGGGCCCAGGTCGAGGCCGTGCGGGTGCTCGTCGCGGAGCTTGCGCAGCGTGAGGTCGCCGCCGTTCCATTTCCCGTACGGCCCCAACCGGAGCATGGCATCGAGCCGGGGCTCTGTCCCGTCGAGCTCGCTCTTGTCGTGGTCGCCGATCATCTGGTCGCCGATCATCTGGTCGATGATCAGATCGTCGATGCCGGAGATGCCCGAGGCGATCGTGACGAGTCTGGAGAGGATCTCCGCCTCGGAGGGCCCGTCGGCCGCCAGGATCGGCGGGGAGTAGCGGGCGTAGTTGCGCACCGCGAAGTTGAGCAGGGCGAAGTCGTAGTGGCCGGTGGCCAGGAGCCGGGGCGGCGGCAGGATGACGTTGGCATGCCGCGTCGTCTCGTTGAGGTAGATGTCGACGCTGACCATGAAGTCGAGCTTCTCCAGCGCCTTGGCCAGGCGGGTCGCGTTGGGCGCGGAGCTGGCCGGATTGCCGGCCACGGTGATCAGCGCTCTCACCCGGCCTTCGCCCGGGGCCTCGATCTCGTCGGCCAGGGTCGCGACGGGGAACTCGCCGTTGGTCTCTTTCAGTCCGCGCACCCGGCTCGTCCATCTCCCGGTCCTGTACGGCCTGCGCCTGCGCGGCCCCTCGGTGGCAGGAGTGGCGAACATGGCCCCACCGGGGCGGTCGAGGTTGCCGGTGAGCACGTTCAGCACGTCGACCAGCCACTGGGTCACCGTGCCGAATTCGGCGGTGCAGGTCCCGATGCGGCCGTACACGGCGGCGGTGGGGGCGGTGGCGAGGTCGCGCGCAAGTCGTACACAGACCTCGGCAGGGACGCCGCAGGCGGCCTCCACCACGTGCGGCGGGAAGTCCTTCACGACCGCCTCGACCTCCGCGAGCCCCTCGACCGGCAGCGCGACCTTCACCAGATCCTCGGCGAAGAGCGTGTGCGCGATGCCGGCCAGCAGGAACGCGTCGGTCCCCGGCCTGATGAAGACGTGCTCGTCGGCCAGGTCGGCGGTCCGCGTCCGGCGCGGATCCACCACCGTCAACCGGCCCCCGCGTTTCCGGAGGGCCTTGAGACGGCCCGGGAAGTCGGGCGCCGTGCAGAGCGAGCCGTTCGACTCCAGCGGATTGGCCCCGAGCATGAGCAGGAAGTCGGTCCGGTCGAGATCGGGGACGGCGATCGTCATCGGATGCCCGAACATCAGCCCCGAGGCGACGTGCTTGGGCATCTGGTCGGCCGTGCTCGCCGAGAAGACGTTGCGGGTCCCCAGCGCCCGGATGAGCGCCGAGCCGTAGAGCGCCCCCGCCATGCTGTGGGCGCTCGGATTGCCCAGGTAGACCGCCCGCTCGGGTCCCGAGATGTCCTTCAGGCCCTGCGAGACGGCCGCGAAGGCCTCTTCCCAGCTCACCTCGCGCCACTGGTCACCCTCGCGAACCAATGGAGCGGAGAGCCGGTCGGGGTCCTCGTCGAGCCGCCCCAGCGAGGCCCCCTTGGGGCAGATGTAGCCCTTGGAGAAGGGATCGTCCCGGTCCCCGGTCACCCTGGTGACGTGGTCTCCGTCGAGGGTGATCGTGAGACCGCAGACGGCCTCGCAGAGCGGGCAGGTGCGGTGGACGGTCGTCATGAATCTCATCGTGCGCCGTGAACGGGAGGGGGCGGAAGCCCTAGAACGGAACAAAATTCTAGGGCTTCCGCCTCGCCCAGACGCCCCCGCGGACCGTCCGGGCCTCCTCCTGGGCCGCGCCCGGCGCCCGGTGGGCACGGCCCAGCTCTGCGGCTAGCTCGCTCCCGCCAGGACGAGCCTGCCCGCCTCCTCTATGACACGGACGACGTCGAAGCGGGGGTCGCGGTAGACGCGACTCCCGAAGCCTTTACGTGTGGTGGTCCACTCCAGCTCATAGGCCCATCGGTCCTGCGCGGAGCACAGATGCCGATCCGCTCCATCTCGGAGCAGTATGAGTCGGGCCTTGCATAGCAAGAGTGCGTTGGTACGGTGGAAGGGCATAGGAGACTCCTTATCGGTGGCTTCGAGTGGAGCTCTCGGGTCGGGTCGTAGGTGGCAGCCTTCGGCCCGGCCTTTTTTCCTTGCCGGAAGGTCGCAGTGCGTGGAGTGTCCCGTTGCGATCTTCTGTGGACCTTTCTGTCTCTGATGTTCCATCAGATGAGAATTGTCGGCAAGACGTCACGAAAAAATTTCTCTGGAATGCATGCAACTGTCGATGCAAATTGCATACGATGCAGGGTGGCCCTCCAGATGAGGGCACCAGTCCAGCGTCTGTGAGACGGAGGGGACGGGCATGGCAGAGAAGGACACTGTCGCGCCTCACCGCCGACGGCTCGGTCAGCAACTTCGCAGGCTCCGCGAGGCCTCCGGCAAGACCGGTGCCCAAGTGGCAGAACCTCTGGGCTGGTCCGCCGCGAAGGTCAGCCGTATTGAGACCGCCCAGACCCTGCCAAGCGAGGACGACATCACCGCACTCATCACTGCGTATGGTGCCGATGAGCCCGCGCTGGGGCAGGTGTTGAAGCTTCGCCAGGATGCCACCCAAAAGGGCTGGTGGGAGCAGTATGACGAGTCTCTCCCGCAGGGGTTCGTCGCGTTCTTGGGCCTAGAGGCGGAAGCCGAGGTCATGCGGAACTGGGAGCCGACAGTGCTTCCAGGGCTCCTGCAGACCGAGGACTACGCCTCCGCTCTGATCTGCAACCACATGCAGCCGATCGCGCAGATTCCAAAAGCGTGGCTGCGTGATCGAGTTGAAGTGCGGTTGCGTCGTCAGGCGGAGCGCCTGCTCGGGCCAAATCCGCTGAGACTGCAAGTCGTGTTCGAAGAGTCGGTGCTCCGCCGGAACGTTGGCGGAACGGCGTTGATGAAGGATCAGCTCCAACACCTGGTCAGGCTCTCCGAGCTCGATCATGTCGAAATCAGGCTCATCACCGCATCCACCTTACTCCCGGTGATCACCGGGCCTTTCGTGCATTTCAGCTTCTCCGACTTCCCAGAGACCGTGTACCTGGAAGATCTCACTGGTGCCCGTTTTGTGGAAGATGCAAAAGAGGTCTTCCACTATGAGAGAGCTTTTACTGTCTTGACTGGAGTGGCGCTCGATACGACTGAGTCGCGATTGGCGATCAAGGATGCAGCGGCGTTCTGGCGCGAGCGAACGTCGAAAGTGGAATAGGAAAAAACCGGCTAAATGGAAACGACTGTGGCGGTCTGGAAGAAGAGTTCGCTGAGCGGCCAGTCGAACTGTGTCGAAGTGGCGCAGTTCGATGATGGCAACCTCGGCGTTCGCGACAGCAAAGACCGCAACGGCTCGACGCTGGTCTTCACCGCCGGAGAGTGGCAAGCCTTCATCGGCGGTGTGAAGAACGGGGAATTCGACCTCTGATCTGCAGGTCGCCCAGCAGGTCCGGTCATGAGTCGCAACTGGTTGGCATGGCCGGACCTCACCGTCACCTTCACGATATTGGGCAGGATCACCCGTTTTGGTCATTCTTATGATGACCAAGACGAAAAGGGGTGGGCCGTGTCGAATGTCGACATGCCTGATGCCGTCTGGCACAGGAGCAGCTTCAGCACGAACGGGAACTGTGTTGAGGTCGCTCGATTGGCAGGAAGCTACACCGCACTACGTAACAGCCGGGACCCCGATGGGCCCGTACTGGTGTTCACTGAAGCCGAGTGGAACGCCTTCCTCCAGGGTTTGGCGGTTGGAGAGTTCGACTGAGGCCTGACGTGGCATCGGCCCGCACTCCTCGGTGGGGAGGAGGCGGGCCGTACGCATGTCATGGGTCTAGTCGATGCCCAGACCCCGGGCCACCCCCTGGCCCAGGTCCTTGTGGACGTTGGTCCAGTACTCCACCACGCGCTTCTGCACCTCGGGTGTCATCTCCGGCGCCGACGCGTGCCCGACGATGTTGTCCTTCAGGTTCGCCCGGTCCTCGTCGCTCAGGACGTTCTCCCACAGCGCCCGAGGCTGCACGAAGTCGTCGTCCTCCGCGTGCGGCCGATAGGCGCTGCGCATGATCTCCCCGGTGACGCCGTAAGAGTCGTCCGCGTAGGGATCGGTCGCCGCCACCGGCCCGTTCATGCTGTTGGGCGCGTACACGGGATCGGGCATGTTCGCGTACCGCATCGCGCCGTCCTTGTTGTAGCTGTGGACGGGCACCCGAGGCGCGTTGATCGGCAGCTGCTGGTAGTTCGGCCCGATCCGGTAGCGGTGCGTGTCCGGGTACGAGAACAACCGCCCCTGCAGCATCTTGTCCGGCGACGGCCCGATCCCCGGGACGAAGTTCGACGGCTCGAACCCCGCCTGCTCGACCTCCGCGAAGTAGTTCTCCGGGTTCCGGTTCAGGGTGAAGCGCCCGATGGTGATCTCCGGGTAGTCGCCGTGCGGCCAGACCTTCGTCAGGTCGAACGGGTTGAACCGATAATCGGCCGCCTCTTCGAACGGCATGACCTGCACGTTCACCGTCCACGACGGGTGGTCGCCACGCTTGATGGCGTCGTACAGATCACGGATGTGGAAGTCGGCGTCCTCGCCGATCATCGCGGTGGCCTCGGCGTCGGTGAAGTTCTTGATGCCCTGCTCGGTGCGCAGGTGGTATTTGATCCAGAACTTCTCGCCGGCCTCGTTGTACCAGAGGAACGTGTGCGAGCCGAAGCCGTGCATGTGCCGCCACGACGCGGGAGTCCCGCGGTCGCTCATCAGGAACGTCACCTGGTGGGCCGACTCGGGTGACAGCGTCCAGAAGTCCCACTGCATGTTGTGGTCGCGCATGTGGTTGTCGGCGCGGCGCTTCTGGCTGTGGATGAAGTCCTGGAACTTCGACGGGTCCCGGACGAAGAAGATCGGGGTGTTGTTGCCGACGAGGTCGTAGTTGCCCTCGTCCGTGTAGAACTTGATCGCGAACCCGCGCGGGTCGCGCTGGGTGTCGGCGCTGCCGAGTTCGCCGGCGACGGTCGAGAAGCGCAGGAACAGGTCGGTGCGGGCGCCCTTCTGGAACAGCCCGGCCTTGGTGAACTGGCTGACGTCCTCGGTGATCTCCATGAACCCGTGGGCGCCGCCGCCCTTCGCGTGGACGACGCGCTCGGGCACGCGCTCCCGGTTGAACTGGGCCATCTTCTGGATCAGATAGTGGTCCTGCAGCAGAAGCGGGCCGTTCGGGCCGACGGAGAGCGAGAACTCGTCGCTCGGGGCCGGTGTGCCGGAATCCGTCGTCGTACGTGGCCTGTCAGTCATCGGGTGTCCTCCAGAACGGTCTGGTCTACCACCACTTTCCCCACCGTACGACTCTTAACTTGAAAGACTCAAGTAAAGGAGTTGTCCCAGTTTGACCGTCAGGAGTCTCCATAAGGCGCGAACCTTCATGAGATGGCATGCTCTGCACCGTGAGACGTGCAATTGCGATGTTCGCCGCTGCTGTCCTAAGTGTCGGATGTGCCGCCGCCGAGGACGATCCCGGCGTGGAGCGTGTCAAAGCTCCCGAGCAGGCGCCCGCTCGGGCGAGCGCGTCTCCCAAACCGGTCAAGAAGCCGTTCACCATCGCGTTCGGCGGTGACGTGCACTTCGAGGGCATGCTGCGCACGCGGCTGAACGCCAACCCCAGGAGCGCGCTCGGGCCGATCGCCAAAGTGCTGTCGAAGGCCGACCTCGCGATGGTCAACCTGGAGACCGCCATCACCGAGGCGGGCACCCCCGCGCCGGGCAAGCAGTACACCTTCCGCGCCCCGGCCACCGCGTTCACCGCGCTGAAGGCCGCCGGGGTCGACGTCGTGTCGATGGCCAACAACCACGGCATGGACTACATGCAAAGCGGCCTGGACGACTCCCTCGCCGCCATCAGGAAGTCGAAGTTCCCCGTGGTCGGCATCGGTAAGAACGCCACCGAGGCCTACCGGCCCTGGCGCACGGTCGTCAACGGCAACAAGGTCGCGATCATCGGCGCGACCCAGGTCCTCGACGCCGAGTTCATCTCCGCCTGGACGGCCACCGGCTCCCAGGGCGGCCTCGCCTCCGCCAAGGAGGAGGCCAGACTCCTCCAGGCCGTGCGGAACGCCCGGAAGAACAACGACACCGTGATCGTCCACCTGCACTGGGGGACCGAGCTCCAGAAGTGCCCCAACGAGGCGCAGCTCTCGCTGGCCCCCAAGCTGGTCGAGGCGGGCGCCGACGTCGTGGTCGGCGGGCACGCCCACATCCTGCTCGGCGCCGGCTACCTCGACAACGCCTACGTCAGCTACGGCCTGGGCAACTTCGTCTTCTACAACTGGGGTCCCGACACCGGCCGTACCGGAGTGCTGACCCTCACCATCAACGGCCGCAAGGTCATGAAGGACACCTGGACGCCCGCCCGCATCAACGGCGGCATCCCGATCCCCGTCACCGGGTCGGCCGGTCGGCAGGAGACCGCCTACTGGAAGTCGCTGCGCGGGTGCAGCGGGCTTTCGGCCAAACCCTAAATGGCGCCCACCACCCCGGCGGTACTAGCGTCGCCTCATGACACAGCGGTCCCAGTTCATTCTTGACGTCCTGATGGGCGAATTCGGTGACTCCATCGGCCGTGAGCCGGGAGCGTTCCGGGCGAAGTTCCGCAAGATGGCGGCCTCGCCGTTCGCCTTCTACCGGGGCAGCGCCTGCCTGTTCTACGCCGACCTGTCAGGTGAACTGGCCGAAGACGCGTTCCTCGACGACCTGACCCGCCGCGTCTGGATCCACGGCGACCTGCACGCCGAGAACTTCGGCACCTACATGAACTCCTCCGGCCGCCTGGTCTTCAACGTCAACGACTTCGACGAGGCCTATGTGGGGCCGTACATCTGGGACCTGAAGCGGTTCGTGGCCAGTGTCGCCCTCATCGGTTACGCCAAGGCGCTGTCCGACGAGGTGATCTCCGAGCTCGTCCGCGAGTTCGCCGAGTCCTACCTCCACGAGCTCACCGCCATCGCCCACGGCGGCGACGACGCCATAGGGTCGCTCACGCTCGAGACGACCACCGGGGTGCTCCACCGGGTGCTGCAGACCGCGCGGCTGAACACGCGGGTCTCGCTGCTCGACGAGGAGACCACGATCGAGAACTTCGAGCGCCGCTTCGCCGTCGCCGACAACCGCAACCCGGTCGACGACGCCACCCGCGACGCCGTGCTCGCCGCCTACGAGGAGTACCTGGCCACGCTGCCGCTGCCGCTCAACCCGGTCGAACACCACGTCAAGGACGTCGTGCTCCGCCACGGCATCGGCATCGGGTCGGCGGGGCTGCCGTCGTACAACCTGCTGCTCGAAGGGCACACGCAGGCGCTGGAGAACGACGTCATCCTCTACATGAAGCAGGCCCAGGTCCCCGCCGTCGCCCGCTACATCACCGACGAGAAGGTGCACGGCTACTTCAAGCACCAGGGCCACCGCACCGCCGAGTCGCAGCGCGCCCTCCAGGCCTACGCCGACTCCTGGCTCGGCTACGCCAGCCTCAACGGCGTCGGCCAGCTCGTCGCCGAGGTCTCGCCCTACTCGGCCGACCTCGACTGGAGCGACGTCAACGAGCCCGCCGAGATCGCCTCGGTGATCACCGACCTGGGCCGCGCGGTCGCCCGCATGCACTCGGTGGCCGACGACGAGTCGAGCCACGACCTGGTCGACTTCTCCACCGAAGAGGCGATCGTCGCGGTGATCGGCGGCAAGGAGGCCGAGTTCACCGGCCTGCTGGTCGACTTCGCCCACCACTACGGCGCCCGCGCCCGCCAGGACCACCAGCTCTTCGTCGATCTGTTCCGAAACGGCCGATTCCGCGGTCTGTAGTTCTGCGGGCAAGATAGGGAGAGTGTCCAGCCAGCCCCTTGACTACTGTGACGACGCCGGAAACTCCTCCCTTCGCCGCCAGCCGACGCAGCGCCGCAGCGCGCGCCGCGTCGAGCGGATGCTCGACGCCTGCGCGGAACTGCTGGACGAACTCGGCTACGACGGCCTCTCGACCACCAGGATCGCCGAGCGCGCCGACGTGGCGATCGGCTCCGTCTACCAGTTCTTCCCCGACAAACGGGCCATCAGCCAGGCGCTGACCAGGCGCAACGTCGAGCTGTTCGTGGCCAGGGTGGGCCGCCGCTTCATCCGCGAGGAATACGCCGGATGGTGGGACGCCGTCGACGCCATCATCGACGAATACGTCGAGATGCACCGCACCGTCCCCGGCTTCAGGTCGCTCAGGTTCGGCGACGCGGTCGACCTCAACCTGCTCGACGCCGCCACCGACAACAACACCGTGATCGCCGGCCGCCTGCGCGGGCTCCTGCTGAAGGAGTTCGGCATGGCCGACAGCGAACGGCTCGACACCGCGATGATCGTGGCCGTGGAGGCCGGCGACGCGGTGATGAAACTGGCCTTCCGCCGCGATCCCGACGGCGACCGCGAGATCATCGCGGAGGCCAAGACCCTGGTGCGTAGCTATCTGTCGCGTCAGCTGCGCGAGTTCAACGCGTCGGCCACCCGGGCGGCGCCTGCCGCTCGATCTGGCTCCTGATGATCGCCTCGACCGCCGCGGGGTCGGGCATCGGCTCGCGCGGCACCACGAGGGTGATGTGCTGGAGTTCGGGCCGGCACGGCTCGCGCTGCGCCTGTTGGTAGCGAACCTGCGCGGCGCGCAACTCGGCGTCGCGCAGTTCGAGGGTGCGCATGTCGTCGCCCCGGGCCGATCGGATGTCGTGCAACTGCGCCCTCAGCCGGAGCACTTCTCTGACGGCTTGGTCGTGGGCCTCGAAACGCGCTGCGACATAACCCGCCAAACCGGGCAGTACCGCCGCTGCCGTGAGCGCGCAGGCCACTGTGAAGGTCGTCTGCTTTCCAACGCCCATCGCAGTCCCGTCACCTCCATATGGAGCTCAGGTCCCGTCAAATATGCCCTTGAGCTGGAGCGACACACGCTCTGTAGGTGAATCGGTGCGAATCGTTGCCAGAGGAATGCCTGCGGTTGTCCGGGCAAAGACCCGCCGCTCTCGATAGCCTCATCCCTGTGGCACATGTGACGCGGGAGCAGCTTGATCGTCTGCTCGAACAGACCCTGCTGTCCGACGACCACGGTGCCCTGGCCCGGCGCCTTGACGAACTGGCAAAAGGGTATGAAACAGGTGAAGTCTCCCGGGCCTACATCCTGGCGCTGGCGGCCGAAGAGTGGCGGCAGGCGGGTCACCCCGACACGGCCCTCGACCGCTACCAGCAGGCGGCCGACGGCGACGGGGGAGACGTCAACGTCGACCCGAGGGCCGGCATCGCCGACACCCTCTTCGAACTCGACCGCCCCGACGAAGCGCGCGAGATGATCGAGACCCTCCGCGCCGCCCCCTGCTCCCCGGCGACCGTGCTCAACGTCGCCGAGACCCTGGCGGCCTACGGCGACCTGACGGGTGCCCACGAGTGGGCCACCGAGGGCGTCACCGCCTGCCCCCCGGGCAACTCCCTCCGCGAGTCGCTGCTGCGCACCCGCTACCGCATCCGCATCGACCTGGGCCTCCCCGAAGACGACCTCGACGCATTGGCCTCCTGACAACGTAGAAAAGGCCGCGAGTGTACGCACACTCGCGGCCTTCCGTTTTCAAAGAAGGACCCGCGAGAAAAGCACTCGCGGTCCGTTCTCTCTATGTCGACGGCCCGCACGCGTGGGAGCGCTGGCCGGAGGCGAAGGGAACTGCGGGGAAGAAGATCAGTAGGGGCGGGCGCCGTCTCAGTTGAGGAGCGCGCCGCCGAGGAGATTGCCGGTGAGCCCGGTGAGGATGCTCAGGTCGGGGCCGCTCTTGGCGGGGGTCCTCCGGGGCTGTACGCCCTCCACGACGCCGCCCACCGAGTCGGTGATGCCGCCGGGGACGACACCGACCTTCGGCACCTTCGGCAGCATCCGCGACACCTGGGGAACCGGCGGCACCCCCGGCAGGTCGGGCAGGACGGAAAGATCGGGAATCACGTTGGGCACGCCCGGCAGCGCCGACCCCGACGCGATGCCCAGCACCCCGTCGGCCCGTGCCAGGCCCCCCAGCCCGAGCATGGCCGCGGCCCGCTGGACCGTGCGGGACACCTCGTCACCGGGCGCCACCCGCCCGCAGGGCGCCCCGGCCAGACGGCCGGCCTGGGCCATGGTGATCGCGGCGGAACCGCCGGTGCGGGTCAGGTCGCGGACCGTACGCTGGGCCGCCCCCGCGGACCTGGCGACGTCGGCGGCGCCCTTGACGACCGAGGCGGCGACCGCGCCGGTCTTGGCGGCGGCCCGGTAACCGGCAACGCACAGACCGTCGTCGGCATGCGCCTGGTGGCCGGCGGCGGACAACCAGCTCACTCCGGCGGTGACGACCGCCAGAGCGACGAGCCGCCCCCGGATGCTACGTGATGTCATCGACATCGACGTCCCCCTGTTCGCTTGCGGTGGTTCGGTGAGTGCCGAACGTAGCAGCGGGGTTTTCGCAGCCGGGAGCCGCTTGTCCCAGTCGTGGAGAACTGATTACACGCCGGGCCGGACGCTCAGCGTGTCGCCGGCCTCGTCGAGGTCGACGACCACCTCGTCGCCGTCGCGGATCTCCCCGGACAGCAGCGCGCGGGCCAGTTTGTCGCCGATGGCCGACTGCACCAGGCGGCGCAGCGGCCGGGCGCCGTAGAGCGGGTCGTAGCCGGTCAGGGTCAGCCACTCGCGCGCCGCCGGGGTGACCGTCAGCGTCAGCCGCCGGTCGGACAGCCGCTTGGCCAGGTGTTCGACCTGGAGGTCGACGATCTGCGCGAGCTCCTCGGAACCGAGCGCGTCGAACAGGATCACGTCGTCGAGCCGGTTGAGGAACTCGGGCTTGAACGACTTCCGCACCGCCGCCAGCACCGCGTCGCGCTTGGCGGAGGATTCGAGGTTCGGGTCGACGAGGAACTGCGAACCGATGTTGGACGTCAGGATCAGGATCGTGTTCCTGAAGTCGACCGTGCGGCCCTGTCCGTCGGTCAGCCGCCCGTCGTCGAGGACCTGGAGCAGGACGTCGAAGACCTCGGGATGGGCCTTCTCGACCTCGTCGAGGAGAACGACGGTGTAGGGACGGCGCCGCACGGCCTCGGTGAGCTGGCCGCCCTCCTCGTAGCCGACGTAGCCGGGCGGGGCGCCGACCAGGCGGGCCACGCTGTGCTTCTCGCCGTATTCGCTCATGTCGATGCGGGTCATCGCCCGCTCGTCGTCGAACAGGAAGTCGGCCAGCGCCTTGGCCAGCTCGGTCTTGCCGACGCCGGTCGGGCCGAGGAACAGGAACGAGCCGGTCGGCCGATCGGGGTCGGCCACCCCCGCCCGCGCCCGCCGCACGGCGTCGCTGACCGCCTGGACGGCGGCCTTCTGGCCGATCAGGCGCCTGCCGAGCTCGTCTTCCATGCGCAGCAGCTTGGCCGTCTCGCCTTCGAGCAGGCGGCCCGACGGGATGCCCGTCCAGGCGGAGATGACCTCGGCGATGTCGTCGGGGCCGACCTCCTCTTTGACCATGGTCTGCTCGCGCTGGCTGGCCTGGATGGCGTCGGCGAGCTCCTTCTCCAGGCGCGGGACCTCGCCGTACATCAGCTTGGCGGCCTCTTCGAAGTTGCCGTCGCGCTGGGCCCGCTCGGCCTGGCTGCGGGTCTCGTCGAGGCGCATCTTCAGGTCGCCGACCCGGTTGAGGCCGGCCTTCTCGGCCTCCCAGCGGCCGACCAGGCCGTTGAGCTCTTCTTGGCGGTTGGCCAGTTCTTCGCGGAGGCGTCCGAGGCGGGCGACGCTCGCCTCGTCGGTCTCCTTGGCCAGGGCCAGCTCCTCCATCTTGAGCCGGTCGACGATGCGCTGGAGCTCGTCGATCTGCACCGGGCGCGAGTCGATCTCCATGCGCAGGCGCGAGGCGGCCTCGTCGACCAGGTCGATGGCCTTGTCGGGCAGGAACCGGGCGGTGATGTAGCGGTCGGACAGGGTCGCGGCCGCCACGAGGGCGCCGTCGGCGATCTGGACCTGGTGGTGGGCCTCGTAGCGGCCCTTCAGACCGCGCAGGATCGCGATCGTGTCCTCGACGGTGGGCTCACCGACGTACACCTGCTGGAAACGGCGCTCCAGCGCCGGGTCCTTCTCGATGCGCTCGCGGTACTCGTCGAGGGTGGTGGCGCCGATCATGCGCAGCTCGCCGCGGGCCAGCATGGGCTTGAGCATGTTGCCGGCGTCCATCGCGCCCTCGGCGGCGCCCGCGCCGACCATCGTGTGGAGCTCGTCGATGAACGTGATGACCTGGCCGTCGCTCTCCTTGATCTCGTTGAGCACGGCCTTCAGGCGCTCTTCGAACTCGCCCCGGTATTTGGCCCCCGCGACCATCGCGCCGAGGTCCAGCGCCACGAGCCGCTTGTTCCGCAAGCTCTCCGGTACGTCTCCCGCGACCACCCGCTGGGCCAGGCCCTCGACCACGGCGGTCTTGCCGACGCCGGGCTCACCGATGAGGACCGGGTTGTTCTTGGTCCGGCGCGAGAGCACCTGCACCACACGGCGGATCTCGGAGTCGCGGCCGATGACCGGGTCGAGCTTGCCGTGACGGGCCCGCTCGGTGAGGTCGACGCCGTACTTCTCCAGCGACCGGTAGGTGTCTTCGGGGTTCTCGCTGGTGATGCGGGTGTGGCCGCGTACCTTCTCGAAGGCGTCGAGCAGCGCCTGCGGGCTCGCGCCCTGGCCCTTCAGCAGGTCGGCGACCGGGCCGCCGTCGGTGGCCAGCCCGACCAGCAGGTGTTCCGTGGAAACGTAGTCGTCTTCGAGCTGCGCGGCGCGCTGGGCGGCGGTGTGCAGCACGGTCAGCAGCTGGCGCGAGGTCGACGGCGCGCTCACCGTGGCGCCCTGCGCCTTCGGCAGCGCCGCGAGCATCTCCTCCGCGCGGGTGCGCAGGCTCTTCCAGTCGGCCCCGACGGCCTCCAGCAGCGGCACGGCCGTGCCGCCGGTCTGGGCCAGCAGGGTGGTCAGCAGGTGGGCCGGCGCCACTTCGGGGTGGCCTTCGGCCGCAGCCCGGCGCACCGCCCCCGCGAGCGCCTCCTGGCTTTTCTGAGTGAGTTTGTAGTCCATTGGTGCATACCCCCGAGCTAAGAAGGCGGTAGTTCGTAGCGGACCAGGGCCCGGATCAACTTGAGTTCCGTGGCGATGCGGGACAGTTCGTCGCGAAGCCGGAGATTCTCGGTCTCGAGTTCGAGGATGCGTTTGATGCCCGCCAGGTTGATGCCCTCTTCCTGCGACAACCGCTGGACCTCGCGCAGGAGCACGATGTCGCGGGTCGAGTAGAGGCGGCCCCGGCCGGCGGTGCGGCCGGGGCTGACCAGGCCGAGGCGGTCATACTGCCGCAGGGTCTGGGGGTGGAGGCCGGAAAGCTGGGCCGCCACGGAGATCACATAGACGGGCGTCTCGTCGGACAGGTCGAAGAAATTGGCGTCCATGCGCTACTCGCTTCTGGCCTGCTTGATCAGTTCCTCGCGAAGGTCGGGTCCGTCGGTCACGTCGCGGAACTGCTCCAGCGCCGCCCTCGCCTTGTCGTCGAGGTGTTCGGGCACCACGACCTGCACGGTCGCGAGCATGTCGCCCTTGGTGCCGTCTTTGCGCGGGGCGCCGCGGCCGCGCACCCGGAAGGTGCGGCCGTTCGGCGTGCCCTCGGGGATGCGGAGCGTGACCGGCATGCCGCGCAGCACCGGCACCTTGATCTCCGCGCCCAGCGCGGCCTCGGGGAACGTCACGGGCACGGTGACCGTCAGGTTCTCGCCGCTGCGCCCGAACACGGGGTGCGGCTGGACGTGCACCAGGACGTAGAGGTCGCCCGCGGGGCCGCCGTTCTCGCCGGGGGCGCCCTTGGCCTTCAGCTTGACCCGGCCGCCGTCGCTGACGCCCGCCGGGATGCGGGCCTGGATGGTGCGGGTGCTGCGGCCACGGCCGCTGCCCTCACACACGGGGCACGGGTCGTCGACCAGCAGGCCCCGGCCCCGGCAGTCGCGGCAGGGCTCGGAGAAGGCGAAGTTGCCCAGGTTGCGGCTGGCCGCGCCGGTGCCGTCACAGGTCGGGCAGACCCGGGGCGTGGTGCCGGCCTTGGCGCCGGTGCCGGAGCAGGCCGGGCACGCGGAGGAACTGGTCAGCCGCAGCGAGACGGTCGCGCCGTCGATCGACTCGGCGAACGACAGGGTGACCTCGGACTCGATGTCCTGGCCGCGGCGGGCCCGGCCGGTGGTGTTGGCCTTCGGGCCGCCACCCCGGTTGAACAGGCCGCCGAACAGGTCGCCGATGCGGTCGCCCGCCTGGTTGGTGCCGCCGAACAGGTCGCCGAAGTCGAAGCCCTGCTGGCCCGCGCCGGGACGCCCGGCGCGGTTGTAACCGCCGAGGCCGCCGCCGAACAGGCTTCTGGCCTCGTCGTATTCCTTGCGGCGCTTGGCGTCGCTGAGGGTGTCGTAGGCCTCGGAGACCGCCTTGAACTTCTCCTCGGTCTCCTTGTTGCCCTTGTTCGCATCAGGGTGGTACTGCCTGGCCAGCTTGCGGTAGGCCTTCTTGATCTCGTCGGGAGTCGCGGTCTTGGGCACACCGAGGACGCCGTAGTAGTCCTTCTCCAGGTAGTCCTTGGTGCTCATCTAACGCTTCCTCCGCGTGAAATACACATATGTGATGGGGGCCCCTCCCGCTGTCGCGGGAGGGGGCTCCCTCAGAGAATCAGGCGCCGGTGGGCTCGTCGTCGAGGACGTCGCCACCACCGATTTCCGGCTCGGCCACCGCGACCCGCGCGGGACGCAGGATGCGCTCGCCGAGACGGTAGCCGGGCTGCAGGATCTCGACGCAGGTCGCTTCGGTGACCTCGGCCGAGTAGCTGTGCATCAGGGCCTCGTGGACGGTCGGGTCGAAGGGGTCGCCCTTCGTGCCGTAGGTCGTCAGGCCCAGCTTGCCGACAGCCGATTCGAGCGACTCGCTCACCTTGGCGAAACCACCGGTCAGCTCCCCGTGGTCACGCGCCCGGCCGATGTCGTCGAGCACCGGCAGGAGCTCGTTGATCACTCCGGCGACGGCCTGTTCACGGACGGTGATCCGGTCGCGCTCGACCCGCTTGCGGTAGTTGGAGTACTCCGCCTGGAGGCGCTGGAGGTCGGCCGTCCGCTCGGCGAGGAGCTCCGCGGCCGCCCCGCCCAGGGGCGAGGCGTCGGCCGCGGTCTCGTCGGGCGCCGGCGCGGTCTCACGGGCCGCCAGCGTCTCGGGGTCGATCTTGCGGTTGTCGCGGATCACCGGCTCCTGCTCGGAGCCGTTCTCGCGCGCGGTCACTTGGCGCCGCCCTCCCGCTTCGGCTCGTCGTCGACGATCTCGGCCTCGACGACGTCGTCGTCGGCGGCCTTGGCCGCGTCGTCCTGATCGGCGGCGGGAGCGCCTTCGCCGGCCTGGCCCTGGGAGTTGGCGTAGATCGCCGAGCCCATCTTCTGGCTGACGGTCGCGAGCTTGTCGGCGGAGGCCCGGATCGCGGCGACGTCGGTGCCCTCGAGCTCCTTCTTCAGCTCGGCGAGCGCCTCGGAGACCTCGGCCTTGATGTCGGCCGGGACCTTGTCGTCGTTCTCACGCAGGAACTTGTCGGTCTGGTAGGCCAGCGAGTCGGCGTTGTTGCGGACCTCGGCCTCGTCGCGACGCTGCTTGTCTTCCTCGGCGTAGGACTCCGCCTCGCGGACCATGCGGTCGATGTCGTCCTTGCCCAGGGAGGAACCGCCGGTGATGGTCATCGACTGCTCCTTCCCGGTGCCCAGGTCCTTCGCGCCGACGTTGACGATGCCGTTGGCGTCGATGTCGAAGGTGACCTCGATCTGCGGGATGCCGCGCGGGGCCGGGGCGATGCCGGTGAGCTCGAAGGTCGCCAGCTTCTTGTTGCGCGCGGCGATCTCGCGCTCGCCCTGGTAGACCTGGATCTGCACCGACGGCTGGTTGTCCTCCGCCGTGGTGAAGACCTCGGAGCGCTTGGTCGGGATCGTGGTGTTGCGCTCGATGATCTTGGTGAAGATGCCGCCCTTGGTCTCGATGCCCAGCGACAGCGGGGTCACGTCGAGCAGCAGGACGTCCTTGACCTCACCCTTGAGCACACCGGCCTGGAGCGCGGCGCCGATGGCCACGACCTCGTCGGGGTTGACGCCCTTGTTGGGCTCCTGGCCGCCGGTGAGCTCCTTGACCAGCTCGGTCACCGCGGGCATGCGGGTCGAGCCGCCGACGAGCACCACGTGGGCGATGTCGGAGACCTTGATGCCGGCGTCTTTGATGACCTGGTGGAACGGGCCCTTGCAGCGGTCGAGCAGGTCGGCCGTGATGCGCTGGAACTCCGAGCGGGTCAGCTTCTCCTCAAGGTGGAGGGGACCCTCGGCGGAGGCGGTGATGTAGGGGAGGTTGATCGTGGTCTCGGTCTGGGCCGAGAGCTCGATCTTGGCCTTCTCGGCCGCCTCGCGCAGACGCTGGAGGGCCATCTTGTCTTTCGACAGGTCGACCCCGTGGGCGTTCTTGAACCGGGTGACGAGCTCGTCGACGACGCGCTGGTCCCAGTCGTCGCCGCCCAGGTGGTTGTCACCGGAGGTGGCCTTGACCTCGACGAAGCTGTGGCCGTCTTCCTGGCCGACGTCGAGCAGGGACACGTCGAAGGTGCCGCCGCCGAGGTCGAAGACCAGGATGGTCTGGTCTTTGTCCTTGTCGAGGCCGTAGGCCAGCGCCGCGGAGGTCGGCTCGTTGATGATGCGGAGCACGTTGAGGCCCGCGATCGTGCCGGCCTCCTTGGTGGCCTGGCGCTGCGCGTCGTTGAAGTAGGCCGGGACGGTGATCACCGCGTCGGTGATCTTCTCGCCCAGGTAGGCCTCGGCGTCCTGCTTGAGCTTCTGCAGGACGAAGGCGCTGATCTGCTGCGGGGTGAACTTCTTGCCGTCGATCTCGACCGACCAGTTGGTGCCGATCTCACGCTTGACGGAGCGGATGGTCCGGTCGACGTTGGTCACGGCCTGACGCTTGGCGACCTCGCCGACGAGGACCTCTCCGTTCTTCGCGAAGGCCACCACCGACGGGGTGGTGCGGGAGCCCTGCGCGTTGGCGATGACGGTGGGCTCACCACCTTCGAGGATCGAGACGACGGAGTTGGTCGTCCCCAGGTCGATACCTACCGCACGTGCCATGAGTACGTCCTTGTAGTCAAAGTTGAGTCGATGGAACTCAATACTCGGTGAGTACGGAAGCGCTTGTCAAACGCTGTCCTGTCAACGGTCTTGAGTCTAGTGGGCTCAACTCTCGGCGCGAGCGGAATGTTCCCCAGATATCCCTGATTCGACCCTTAGGGGTTACCTGGATCCGTCGAGGATCACCCGCTTCCCGACCGGGTTCTTGAGCCTCACATACGTGGCCTTCTGGATCGCCATGGCCACGCACATCCCGGCGTCCTTGACCGAGCCGTCGTACAGGGTGATCCGGACGGTCTTCTTCGTCTCCTTGACCACGACCTTGGTGAGCACGGTGCACGGTTCGACGCCCGACCACCACACGACGCGCACGCCGCGCATGTGGGGCTTGGCGCTCAGCCACCTGACCTTCTTGGGGTTGAGCGCGCCCTTCTGGACCTTGACGACCTTCGGCCCGGGAGCGGCTTGGGCGGGGGTGGCGGGCGCCAGCAGGGCGGCGACGGCCGCGCCGATCACTAAGAGCTTCGCGCTTCTGAATGTCACAGTGCACCATCCACGACTTCGCGGCCGGCCAGCGGCTCGGCCAGTTTGACGAACGTCTCCTTCTCGATCGCGATCTGGATGCAGGCCGCCTCGGGGTCGGTGGTGCCCTCCCAGAGGGTCACCGTGACCTCGGCGGCGGTCTCCTTCACCTCGACGCGATCGAGGGTGTAGCAGGGCTCCACCCCCGAACTCCAGGAAATCATCACGCCGTCGCCCGCGGGGGTGGCGCGGGTCCAGGGCACCTTCCGGGGTTCCACCGTGCCGCCCTTGGGCTGCACCAGCGTCGGCCCGGGACTCGGCATGGCCGAGGCCGGCGGGGTGGCGGGCTGGTCGGGGCCGATCGGCGAACCGCTGTCCACGGCTTCTCCCTTTCCGCAGGCTGCGGCCATGATCACGGTCGTGATCATGGCCGCGGTGACGAGCCAGATCCTTCTCATGCCCCTATGACGGGTGTCACTTCGAAGGGGTTCATCGACCCGTTGACTCCGGTATGACCCTCGGTTTAAATTCATCACATGATGAGTTCTGAAGAACCCGCGATAGCCGTCACCGGGCTGCGGGTCGTCCGGGGGGCCCGCGAGGTGCTCCACGGGCTGTCGTTCGAGGTGCCGAAGGGGCAGATCACCGGTCTGCTCGGGCCGAGCGGCTGCGGCAAGACCACGCTGATCCGGTCGATCGTGGGCGTGCAGGTGGTCGCCGGGGGCGAGGTGACCGTGCTGGGGCGTCCGGCCGGGTCGCCCGAGCTGCGCCGGCTGATCGGCTACTCCACCCAGAATCCGGCGATCTACCGCGATCTGTCGGTGCTGGAGAACCTGCGCTACTTCGCCGCCGTGCTCGGCGCCCCGAAGACCGACCCGGCCCGGGTGCTCGAAGAGGTCGGCATGGAGAAATACGCCCGCCAGCTCGGCGGCACCCTGTCGGGCGGCCAGCTCAGCCGGGCCAGCCTCGCGGTCTCGCTGCTCGGGTCGCCGCAGTTGCTGGTGCTTGACGAGCCCACGGTCGGCCTCGACCCGGTGCTCCGCAAGGAACTGTGGGAACTCTTCGACGGCCTGGCCGCCCGGGGCGTCACGATCCTGGTCTCCAGCCACGTCATGGACGAGGCCGCCCGCTGCCAGCGCCTGATCATGCTGCGCGACGGCGACATCCTCGCCGACGACAGCCCCTCGGGCCTGCGCGCCCGCACCGACACCGCAGACCTGGAGCAGGCCTTCCTGCGCCTCATCGAAGAGAGGCAAGCGGCATGATCACCCTTGCCACCGCCAGAAGGATCGGCGGCCAGCTCCGCAACGACCCCCGCACCATCGCCCTGATGGTCCTGGTGCCGACGCTGATCATGATCCTGCTCTACTACGTGATCGACAACGAGCAGGCGTTCGCGCAGTGGGCCCCCGTGCTGCTGTCGATCTTCCCTTTCCTGGTGATGTTCCTGGTCACGTCCATCTCGACTCTTCGCGAGCGCACGTCGGGCACGCTGGAGCGGCTGATGGCCTCCCCGCTGCGCCAGATCGACCTCCTGCTCGGCTACGGCCTGGCCTTCGGCGTCGCCGCCGTCCTCCAGGTGACGGTGGCCCTGGCCGTCTCGCTGACCTGGCTTGGCTACGACCCGAGGGGGGAGCTCTGGGCGCTGGTCCTGGTCGCCCTGCTCAACGCCCTGCTGGGCACCGCCCTCGGGCTGCTGTGCAGCGCGTTCGCGCGGTCGGAGTTCCAGGCGGTGCAGTTCATGCCGCTGGTGATGGTGCCCCAGATCCTCCTCGGCGGGGTCATCGTGCCGCGCGAGCAGATGGCGACCGTGCTGGAGTGGATCTCCAACGTGCTGCCGATGTCCTACGCCCTGGAGGCCATGAAGCTGGCCGTGATCGGCGGCGACCTGGGCGGCGACTTCTGGCGCGACGTCGCGGTGGTGGCCGGGTGCGTGCTGCTGGCTCTGGTTCTGGGCGCCGCGACGCTGAAGAGGCGCACGCCGTAAACTGCCACCCATGATCGCGATCCTGGGCACCGGCAAGATGGGTGAGGCACTGCTCTCCGGCCTGGTCAGGGCAGGGCGGGCGGCTGACCAGATCATGGTCACCACCCGCCGGCCCGACCGGGCCAAGGCGCTCACCGACACCTACGGCGTCAGGGTCGTGACCAACGTCGAGGCGGCCGAGCAGGCCGACGCGCTGATCCTGGCGGTCAAGCCCCAGGACATGGGCACTCTGCTGAAGGAGATCGCGCCGGTCGTCCCGTCCGACCGGCTGGTCATCTCGGTCGCGGCGGGCATCACCACCGACTTCGTGCAGGCCCGGCTGGGCGGCCCGATCCCGGTCGTTCGGGTCATGTCGAACACGCCGGTGCTGGTCGACGAGGCGATGAGCGTCATCTCGGCCGGCGCCCACGCCACCGAGGAGCACCTCAGGCTCACCGAAGACCTGCTCAAGCCGGTCGGCAAGGTGCTGCGCATCCCCGAATCGCAGCAAGACGGCGCGACCGCGCTGAGCGGCTCGGGCCCGGCCTACTTCTTCTACCTGGTCGAGGCCATGGTCGACGCCGGAATCCTGCTCGGCATGCCGAGGGCGGCGGCGCTCGACATGGTCAAGCAGTCGATCGTGGGCGCGGCCATCATGCTCCGCGACTCGGGCGAACACCCCGTGATCCTCCGCGAGGCGGTCACCTCGCCCGGCGGCACCACCATCGCCGCCATCGCCGAGCTGGAGCGCAATCGCGTGCGCGCCGCCTTCCTCGACGCGATCGAGGCGGCCCGCGACCGCAGCCGTGAGCTGGGCGGCGGGCACAAATAACCATTAATTGTTAGGAAGCTTTCCTTATAGGCTGGGGTGAGTGGTCGTACTCTCCCCGGCGCGTCTGTGGACGCGTGACTTCTCCCTCTACTTCGTCGGCCGGGCTGTCGCCCTCATGGGCGACGCGATGCTGCCGGTGGCGGTGACGCTCGGCGTCCTCGGTATCTACGGCCCGGTCGGGGTCGGCATCGTCCTCGCCGCCTGGATGGCGGCCTTCGGCGGCCTCGTGCTGTTCGGCGGGGTGCTGGCCGACTGGTTCACCGCGCGGAAGATGATGATCTTCGCGGACGTCCTGCGCGTCGGCACCCAGTCGGTCATCGCGGTGACCTTCTTCGTCGGGCAGCCCGCGCTCTGGCTGCTGGTCACCATGTCGTTCCTGAGCGGGCTCGGGGCCGCGCTGTTCCAGCCCGGCGTCAACAGCATGATCCCGCAGATCGCCGCCGACCCCCAGCGCGCCAACGCCACCCTGCGGGTCGCCGACGCCGTGGCCAGGCTGATCGGGCCCGGCATCGCGGGGGCCATCGTCCTGCTCGGCGGTCCGGGGGTCGTGTACGCCATCAACGCGGGAACGTTCCTGATCAGCGCCCTGTGCCTGGTGGCCATGCGGGTCAGGCTGACCAGGACCGAGCCGACCTCGCTGGTCAGCGATCTGCGGGAGGGCTGGGCCGAGTTCCGGTCGCGCACGTGGATGTGGTCGGTGATCCTCGTCTGGTCGGTCTACGGGATCGTCCTGTTCGGCCCGATGTGGCCGGTCGGGGCGCAGGTGATCTCCGAGTCGCACGACTCGACGGCCTATGTCGTGGCCATCACCGGCGAGGGGCTCGGGAGCATCCTCGGCGGGCTGGTGGCCATGCGTTACCGGCCGTCCAGGCCGCTGTTCTCCGGGGCGCTGGCCATGATCGCGTTCATGGCGATGCCGCTGGTGGTGGCGCTCGCCGCCCCCGTGCCGGTGATCGTCTTCGGGTTCACCCTCGCCGGCGCCGCTTGGGCCTTCTGGTCGGTGATGTGGGCGACCAGCGTCCAGACGCAGGTGCCGGGGGAGGTGCTCAACCGGGTGACCGCCTACGAGGTGGCGGGGTCGGTGCTGAGCATCCCGATCGGGCAGGCGCTCGGCCCGATCGTCGGCGAGGCGGTCGGGGCCAGGAACGTGCTCCTGGCGGGCTTCTTCGTGGGAATCGCCGGAATCGGAGCCCTGCTGGCCATCCGCCCCGTCCGGAACCTGCGGCGGATCTAGCATGGTCACTTGTGGTGATCCGGCGTGGTATCCCCCTGTTGGCGCTTCTCCTCTTAGCCGCGTGCACGGCTGAGGAGGCCCCCGTTGTGCAGACCGCGGCCGTGGCGCGGGCGCCCGTCAGCGAGGTGGTGGAGGCCCCGGCGACCGTCGGGGCACGGGCCACCGCGAGCCTGACCTCCCCGGCGGCCGGGACGGTCGCCAAGCTCTACGTCTCCGACGGCGACACCGTGAAGAAGGGCGAGATCCTCGTCCGCATCAGTGCGCCGCAGGCCAAGGACCGGCTGAAAGAGGCCAGGAAGGCCGACAAGCAGGCCGCCAAGCCCGTCTCGTTCGGGGGAGCGCCTCAGGTGCCGTCGCTGTCCCTGCCTTCGGGGCTCGACGTACACGTACGGAAATCCTTCTCCAAAGCCCGTGCGGCGGCCCGCGAGGTCGCGGACAAGGCGATCCGCAAGCAGCTGCTGGCGGCGATCGAGCTGGCCGAGGAGCAGCACCGGTCGCAGCAGAAGGCGCTGAGCGGGATCGTGGGCGGGCTCAACCGGAGCCTGAGCTCGTTCACCGGGCAGCTCGGGGCGGGCATGAGCGGGCTGTCGTCGTCGATGACCTCGCTCCAGGCGGCCTCGCGCAGTCAGACCCGGGCGGCGGTGAAGGCGGCCGAGGACACGGTCGACGGGCTCACCGTCAAGGCGCCGTTCAGCGGGGTCGTCACGCTCGGCGGCGGTGGCGCGGCCACGCCGTCCCTGCCCGATCTGTCCGATCTGGTCTCGGGCGGCGGCGTCCCGGCCCAGTCGACCGGCAGTTCGGCGGGGACGATCGCCGAGGGCGTCCCGGTCTCCCAGGGGGAGGCGCTGCTGACCGTCACCGACGTCTCGGAGCTCACCCTGCGCGCCGACGTCGACGAGACCGACGTGCTGCTCGTGGAGAAGGGCACCCGGGCCGAGGTCGAGTTCGACGCCGTCCCGGGCGCGGTCTACGACGCCGAGGTCACCGGTGTGGGGGTCACGCCCCAGGAGGGCGCGACGGGCGGCGTCAGTTATCCGGTACGTCTCCAGCTCGCCCCCGGCCGATTCGACGACGGCTCCGATGCCCCCGACCCCAAGCCCGGCATGAGCGCCGTGGTCCGCATGATCGTCAAAGAGTCGCCCGAGGCCGTCGCCGTGCCGGCCGCCGCCGTGGTGACCAGCGGGCGCGACACCGTCGTGTGGGCCGTCGTCGGCGGGAAGGCCGAACGCCGGACCGTCCGGCTCGGCGCGGAAGGAGACGCGTTCGTCGAGGTCGTCGACGGGGTCAACGTGGGCGACCGGGTCATCACGCGAGGGGCCGACCAGGTGCGCGAAGGGCAGGAGATCCCGTGACCGCCTTCGAGGCGGCCGGGCTGACGAGGTCGTACCACCTCGAAGGCGTGACCGTCGACGCCCTGCGCGGCGTCGACCTGACCATCGGCGACGGCGAGTTCGCCGCGATCATCGGCCCGAGCGGGTCGGGGAAGTCGACCCTGATGCACCTGCTCGGCTGCCTCGACCGGCCGACCTCCGGCGTGCTGAAGGTCGGCGGCGTCGACATCGCCACCCTCGACGACACTCACCTGGCCGAACTCCGCAACCGGATGATCGGCTTCGTCTTCCAGTCGTTCCACCTGCTCGCCCGCACCTCGGCGCTCGACAACGTGGCGCTCCCGCTCGTCTACCGGGGCGTCGGGAAGGCCGAGCGGCGCGCGCGGGCCCGCGAGGCGCTGACCGCCGTCGGCCTGGCCCACCGGCTCGACCACCGTCCCTCGCAGATGTCCGGCGGCGAGCAGCAGCGGGTCGCGATCGCCCGCGCGCTCGTCGGCGACCCCCAGGTGGTCCTGGCCGACGAACCGACCGGCAACCTCGACACCCGCAACGGCGACGAGGTGATGAGCCTGCTCGAACGCCTCAACGCCGACCAGGGCGTGGCGATCGTGCTGGTCACCCACGAACCCGAGGTCGCGGGCCGGGCCCGCAGGCAGATCCACGTGCGCGACGGCCTGATCGAACGGGACGTCGCGTGAGGACCGCCGAGGCGTTCCGGATGGCCCTCGAAGCCCTGCGGGTCAACCGGCTGCGCAGCGCCCTCACCATGCTCGGCGTGATCATCGGAGTGTCGGCCGTGGTGATCCTGGTCGCCATCGGCACCGGCGCCAAGGACGCCATCGAAGACGAGATCTCCGGCCTCGGCTCCAACATCATCCTGGTCGTCCCCGGCCAGCTCAACTTCCAGGCCGCCCCCACCCAGAGCCGCCTCGACCTGGCCGACGTCGCCTACGTCCGCCGGGTCGTCGGCGACCCCAGCAGGGTCACCGTCTCGGTCCAGTCGGGCGAGAACATGCGGGTCGGCCGCAACGAGGCGTTCGTCACCATCGTCGGCACCGACGAGAACATCCCCCACGTCTTCGAACGCCCGCTGAAGCGAGGCCGCTACCTCACCGAGACCGACATCGACACGAGGCGCCGCGTCGCGGTCCTGGGCTCGGAGGTCGCCGGACAGCTCTTCGGCGACCTCGACCCGGTGGGCAGACAGGCCACGATCGCCGGGGTCCGCTTCCGGGTCGTCGGCGTGTACGAAAAGGTCGGCGCCACCTTCGGAGTCGCGCGCGACCGTGAGGTCCACATCCCGGTCACCACGGCCCAGCGACTCTTGGGAGTCCAGCGCGTCAACGGCATCGCGATCGGCGCCCCCGGCCCCGACGCGATCGACGCCCTGGGTCAGAAGGTCGTCGACGCCCTGCTGGCCCGCTACCCCGACGAGAAGTTCTCCGCCGTCACCCAGACCCAGCTCCTCGGCACGATCGGCACCGTCCTGAGCATGCTGACCGGCGTCCTGGCCGCCATCGCGGGTATCTCTCTACTGGTCGGCGGGGTGGGCGTCTCGAACATCATGCTGGTCAGCGTGCGGGAGCGAACCAAGGAGATCGGCCTGCGCAAGGCGCTGGGCGCCCGCCAGCGCGACGTCCTCGGCCAGTTCCTCATCGAGGCGGTGCTGCTCACCACGATCGGCGGCCTGATCGGCATCGCCCTGGGCGTCGGCGGCTCGTTGCTGATCGAGGCCCTCTCCCCGGTCCCCGCCTCGATCACGTTGTGGTCGATCCTGCTGGCCTTCGGCGTCTCGGCCGTCGTCGGCGTCTTCTTCGGCGTCGCCCCGGCCCGCCGCGCCGGCCGCCTCGACCCGGTGGTGGCCCTCCGATCCGAATGACCCTTAGGTCAGGGCGAGGGGGCGTCAGCCCCTTCGCAGCGGGGGGTTCGGGGGGTCGGCGCTTCGTGACCTGGTGATAATTTGCTGGCTATGAGCGACATCGCGCGTGGCGCCTGCGGACCCGTGCGGGTCGTCTGGGACGACGCCCTGACGTCGTACGACTTCGGTCCACATCATCCCCTCGCGCCGGTGCGGGTCGAGCTGACCATGGTGCTGGCGCGGGAGCTCGGGGTGCTCGACACCGTCGAGATCGTGCCGTGCGCGCCTGCGGGGGACGACGACCTCGCGCTCGTCCACAAGCGGGACTACGTCGAGGCCGTCAAGCGGGTGTCGGAGAACGGGCGGCCCGATCTGCGGGCGGGGCTCGGGACCAGCGACAATCCCGCCTTCGCCGGGGTCCACGAGGCGTCCGCGCTGATCGCGGGGGCGACGCTGGAGGCGGTGAAGCAGGTTCACCTCGGCGGGGCGATGCACGCCCTCAACGTCGCCGGGGGGCTGCACCACGCCATGCCCGCGACGGCCAGCGGGTTCTGTGTCTACAACGACCCGGCGATCGCCATCGCCTGGCTGCTCGCCCAGGGGGTGGAGAAGGTCGCCTACGTCGACGTCGACGTCCACCATGGCGACGGCGTGCAGGCCATGTTCTTCGACGACCCCCGGGTGCTGACGATCAGCCTCCACGAGTCGCCGCGCACGCTCTTCCCGGGCACCGGGTTCGCCGAGGAGACGGGGGCCGAGGGTACGGCGGTGAACGTGCCGCTTCCGGCCGGGTGTGGCGACTCGGGCTGGCTGCGGGCCTTCCACGCGGTGGTGCCGCCGCTGCTGCGCGAGTTCGCGCCCGACTTCCTGGTCACCCAGCACGGGTGCGACTCCCATGCTCTCGACCCGCTGGCCCACCTCATGCTGTCTCTGGACGGGCAGCGGACGGCGTACAGAGAACTGCACAAACTGGCCCACGAGACGGCCGGTGGGCGGTGGCTCGCCACCGGCGGCGGGGGATATGAGCTCGTCCAGGTCGTGCCGAGGGCCTGGACCCACCTGATCGCCGAGGCCGCGGGAGCGCCCGTGGCGCCGGAGACCGCGACGCCCGAGGCCTGGCGCGACTACGTCCGCGAGCGGACCGGCGACCTGCCGCCGCTCACGATGACCGACGGCCGCACCCCCGAGTTCCGGCCCATCTCGGAGGGTTACGACCCGGCCGATCCGATCGACCGCGCGATTATGGCCACCCGGAACGCGGTCTTCCCCTACCACGGTCTGGATCCCCTGCCATGACGCGCGAAGAGCTCATCGACCACCTCGTCCGCACCCGCATCGCCGGTGACGTCGCCACGAGCCGCGAGAACAACCTCGACCACTACCGGTCGCTCGCGGTGCGCGACCCCCACTACATGTTCGGGCTGAGCTTCGAGGGCGCCTGGGCCTACCGCGACGTGCTCGACCTGATGGCCAAATCGGCGGGCGTGGTGGCCGACCCCGAGCACCGCGCGGGGCAGGACACGATCGACCCCGTGCGGACGGTGGCCGCCCTCGACGCGATGGCCGACCGGATCGCGGCGGCGCTGCGCCGCCCGAACCCCACGATGATCATCGCCACCGGCCACCCGACGGGCCTGATGGTCGTTCACATGGCTATCGCTCGTTTCGTCGTGACTCAGGGGGCTACTCTCCTTACTCCGGCGGAAGGATGGACGTACCTTCCCGCTTCGTTCGGCCGCCGCCGCAAGATCCGCTACATCGACGACGTCGCGCTGCTCGACGACGGCGGTGCCCTTGTGCACACGCACGACTCCGCTCCGATGCGCGCCATGCTCGATGAGCAGAGACCGGATTTCGTCATCGCCGACCACGGGTGGGCGGGCGCGGCCGGGGAGGCCGGCGTCGAGACGGTCGGGTTCGCCGACTGCAACGATCCGGCCCTTTTCGTGGGAGAAGCCGAGGGAAAGATCGCGGTGACGGTCCCCTTGGATGACAATGTGCTCCCCAGGTATTACGGACCGTTGACCGACCACTTGCTCCGCCGGGTGGCTGCGGGCCTTTAAGGTCATCCCTTTTGTGGGGTTACGCGCCCACATTTGAACCAGTGTGTCGACCGGTTGACAACTTTTTCCTGATCCTGGGCGACTCTAATGTGAGAGAAGTTGGTCCGTTCCAAGATCAAGGCGAGGGGCACGGTCCGGCTGCTGGCCAGCGTTTTTCGTGGTTTCGTGGGCAAGCTTCCCGGAAGGCTGATGAAATGGGGGGTTTGCCTCTGAGAAGTCCCGACTTACGCTGACAGCAGTACACGTGCGTGAGCAATGGCACCAGTGGGGATAACCCGGATACACGTGCGGAAGAGGCGTCCGATGGGTGCAGGCGAAAGACCTCTCAGCGAGGTGAAGTTCCTGACGGTGGCAGAAGTGGCCACCGTCATGCGGGTGTCCAAGATGACGGTGTACCGGCTCGTGCACTCGGGCGAGTTGCCGGCCATCAGGGTAGGCCGGTCCTTCAGAGTGCCCGAACAGGCGGTGCACGACTATCTGAGGGACGCTTTCATCGAGGCTGGATGAAGTTGACCACTAGCGATTAGCAACACCAAGGGCCACGCGGGCCCCCCAGGGGGAACGATCGACCATGGATCGCCGGTAGGCTGTTGTGCCGGTGTGCGCTCGCGCACCGGTACGACTGCAACCTTCACCTGGGGGTCCCGTGGGCTCTGTGATCAAGAAGCGCCGCAAGCGCATGGCCAAGAAGAAGCACCGCAAGCTGCTCAAGAAGACCCGCATCCAGCGGCGTAACAAGAAGTAGCCCACCCGCGGTCCCTGCGAGGAAGAGTCTATGAGTCCCGTGACCCGGACAGTCCTGGTCACCGGGATATCCCGGCACATCGGCGCTCGGCTGGCGAGCGTCCTCGCAGCCGACCCGGCGGTCAGCCGGGTCATCGGAGTGGACACGGTGCCGCCGACGTCGCTCACGCGAGATGGCGGCGCCCAACTCGGTCCCCTCGACCGGGTGGAGTTCGTCCGCGTCGACCTGCGCAGTCCCGACATCGCCCAGGTCATCGCGGCGGCCGACATCGACACGGTCGTCCACATGAGCCTGATGAGCGGGCCGGCCGGCAGTCGTCCGGCGATGAAAGAGCACAACGTCATCGGCACGATGCAACTGCTCGCCGCCTGCCAGCGCTCCGAGACCGTCCGCAGGGTCGTCGTGCGTTCCACCACGGCCGTCTACGGCTCCTCGCCCACCGACCCCGCCGTCTTCACCGAAGACAGCGAGCCGGTAGAGGTCCCCCACACCGGTTACGGCAAGGACGCGTCCGAGGTCGAGGGCTACGTCCGCGGCTACGCCCGGCGAAGGCCCGATGTGGTGACGACGACGCTGCGGTTCGCCAACTTCATCGGGCCCAGGGTCGACTCCCCGCTGACGCGCTACTTCCAGGCGCCGATCCTGCCGACCGTGCTCGGCTTCGACCCCCGGCTCCAGTTCATCCACGAGGACGACGGGGTCGAACTGCTCCGGCGGGTCGCACTCGACGACCATCCCGGCGTCTTCAACGTCGCCGGCGATGGGGTGCTCCTGCTGTCGCAGTGCCTTCGGCGGGCCGGGCGGTTCTGGCTGCCGGTGCCGGCTCCGGCCTTCCGCTTCCTCGGTGAGGGCGCCCGCGCCCTCGGCCGCATGGACTTCACGCCCGAGCAGCTCGCGCTGATGAGCCACGGGCGGGTGGTCGACTCCTCCAAGCTGGCCCACGAGCTCGGCTGGGCCCCGAAATTCACCACGGCGTCGGCGTTCGACGACTTCCTTCAGGCCCGACGCGGCCGGCCGGTCCGGTGATCCACCTGTCTGCCGCAATACCGATCGGGAGCGCGTCGTGACCGCCGAGGAGATCCTCACCTTCGCCGCCCGCCGGATGTCGGGCCGCTACGAGGTCGACGAATTCGGCTACGACGCCGAGCTCAACGACAAGGTCCTGCTCGAACTGCTGCGGCCGCTCTACCGGCACTGGTTCCGGGTCGAGACCATCGGTCTCCACAATCTTCCGCCCGACGGCGCCCTCGTGGTCGCCAACCACTCGGGCACCCTCCCGATCGACGCCCTGATGCTCCAGGTCGCCCTCCACGACGAGGCCGGGCGGGCGGTCCGGCTGCTCGGCGCCGACCTGGTCTACCGGCTACCGATGCTGGGCCACCTGTCCCGCAAGACCGGCCACACCCTGGCCTGCAAAGACGACGCCGACCGGCTGCTGCGCAAGGGCGAGCTCGTCGGGGTCTTCCCCGAGGGGTTCAAGGGCATCGGCAAGCCCTGGTCCGAGCGCTACAAGCTCCAGCGGTTCGGGCGGGGCGGGTTCGTCGCCTCGGCGATCAGGGCCGGGGTGCCGATCGTGCCGTGTTCGATCGTCGGGGCCGAGGAGATCTATCCGAAGATCGGCGAGTTGCCGCTGCTGGCCCGCCTGCTCGGCCTGCCCTATCTGCCGATCACGCCGCTTTTCCCCTGGTTCGGGCCGCTCGGGCTGGTGCCGCTGCCGTCGAAATGGCTGATCGAGTTCGGCGAGCCGATCAGGGCCGACGAGGTCGACCCCGAAGAGGCAGACGACCCGATGGTCGTCTTCGAGCTCACCGACCAGGTCCGCGAGACGATCCAGCGCTCCCTCAACGCCCTGCGACTGCGACGCGGCCCGGCGTTCTTCCTCTAGACGCCAGGCAGATCGCCGTTGCGATGCGCCGCCCACGCAGGTGACGCACCTCGCCGCACCGGCGCCGAATCGGCGACGGCCCGCTTGTGCGGGTCAGCCTTTTTTGTACAGGCGGCGCAGGGCCAGGCCCGCTGCCACGCCGCCCGCGAGCGCGCCCGCTGTGGCGGCGATCGGGAGGCCGACCATGGTGGCCTTGCGGCCGGTGCGGAAGTCGCGGACCTGCCAGCCGCGTTGCCGCGCGTGTTCGCGCAGCTCCGTGTCGGGGTTGATGGCGTAAGGGTGGCCGACCAGCGACAGCATGGGCAGGTCGTTGGCCGAGTCGCTGTAGGCCGAGCAGCGGGTGAGGTCGAGACCCTCGCGCCGGGCCAGTGCCCGCACGGCCTCCGCCTTGGCCGGGCCGTGCAGTAAATCGCCCACCAGACGGCCGGTGTAGGCGCCGTCTTTGGTCTCCGAGACCGTGCCGAGGGCGCCGGTCAGGCCAAGGCGGCGGGCGATGACGTGGGCGAGCTCCACCGGGGTCGCGGTGACCAGCCACACCCGCTGACCTGCGTCGAGGTGGGCCTGGGCCAGCGCGCGGGTGCCCGACCAGATGCGGTCGGCCATCACCTCGTCGTAGATCTCCTCGCCGAGCAGGACGACCTCGTCGACCTTCAGCCCGGCGACGAACGCCAGCGCCATCTCCTTGGCCTTGGCGACGTGGTCGGGGTTCTCGTTGCCGCGCACGCGGAACATCGCCTGGCCGACCGCGAACTTGACCAGGTCGCCGGTGGTGAACAGGCCGCGCGCGGCCAGGCCCCGGGCGAAGTGGTAGATCGAGGCCCCGCGGACCATCGTGTTGTCGACGTCGAAGAATGCGGCGGCGGTCGGATCGGGTTCGGCGCTCGGGGCCGGAAGCGCCGCCGCGGCCGCCACCTCACCCGCGAGTTCCGCCGCTTCCCGCCTTTTCAGTAGCCGCTTCATAGCCTCCGAGCTTAACCGCTGGGCCTCCCTCGACCGGTTGCCCGCGCGTGAACACCCGCTAGTTGCCCGCCGCTCCGGCGTAGCCGGAGATGAGCGAGAGGTACTGGGTGGCGATCTCGCGGTTCTCGGCGTCGAGCTTCGGGACCATCTTCTCGACGACCTTCTTCTGGTCGCGGGCGAACCTGCGGACCTTCGCGGGCGGCTTGGTGGGCTGTTTCACCTTCTCCAGCGCGGCCCGCGTGGTGGTCTCCATGTCCTCCAGGGTCTGTTCGAGCAGTTCCTCGTTGTCGGGCGTGGCGGCCTTCAGTAACTCGGCCGCCTCCGAGGCGCGCGAACGGGCCACGATCAGCTGCCGGTCGGTGCGCTCGGCGTCGCTCGTGGTGAGCGTCAGCAGCGTCGACTCGGCCGCCCGCTTCAGCGGATAGAGCAGCTCACCGGGCACGGTGGAGTAGGTCAGCAGGGCCATCGACACGGTCGCCGTGACCATCCCGCCGAGCGCCAGCCACGGGCGGATGCGCACCAGCAGCGGGATCCGCCGGATGCGCGGCTTGGCGTGGGCCGGTCCGGGCCGCCTCGGGGCGGCCGCGCGTTCTTCCTGGTGTGTACGGAGCAACTCGGCCCGCAGGCCCTCACGGAACTCGGCCCTGGGGCCGTTTCCGGCCTGGTCGTCCCCGCGACGGGCGAGCTCTTCCAGCCTGGCGGCGACACGCGCGGCACGCCGGGCACGCGAAAGACGCCACCACCCCATCGCCAGAGCTCCCGCTCGAAGATCCACCCACCCCTGCGAATGGACCAACGACGATGCGTCGGAGGGGTTACGGGGCGTGTCTCAACTGAGATCTTTCGGCAGGCTCCTGGCCAGCGCCTTGATGGCGCGGAACTGGAGGGCTTTGATCGCTCCACTCTTCTTGCCCATCGCCGCGGCGGTCTCGGCGAGCGACATCCCGTACAGGAAACGCATGATCACGCACTCCTGCTGTTCCGGGCCGAGCTGCTGGACGGCCCGCATGACGTGCTCGTTCACCATGTTGGTGATCGCGGCGTTCTCGGGGATGTGGGGGCCGTCGAGCGGGGTGTCGAGGATCTCGGCGGTGGTCACCTCAAGACGGCTGCGGCCCGACTTGAAGTGGTCGGTGATGAGGTTGCGCGCGATCGTCACGAGCCAGGCGCCGAAGTCGCGGCCCTGCCAGGTGAAGTCGGAGATGTTGCGCAGCGCGCGCAGGAAGGTGTCGCTCGTCAGGTCTTCGGCGAGGGGGTGGGAGCCCACGCGGAAGTAGACGTACCGGTAGACGAGGTCGACGTACCGGTCGTAAAGCTGCCCGAACGCCTCTGTGTCGCCCGTCTTGGCGCGCAGCACGAGGGTGCGCATCTCGTCGAACTCAGGCGAGACCGCCTCGGGTGCGGGCTGCAACGCTCCAGCGGTGACCGCAGGGGCCAGCCCGGCTAACGACCAACTGTTCAGCATCCGGATATCCCATGGGAGAGGGGAAGTCGGCGTGCTCGCCACTCTAGAAATCTCCCATAAATTACACAATGAGGGCTGTCTCTGTAATCCCTTCCGTAACGGACGCTTCCGACGACCTTCGCTGGCTGGGCGTGGGGACAGGGACAGGCCATAGAGTTGGTCCGTCATGGAACTCGTTGTCGCAGTCATCGCGTTCGCGGGGGCGATCCTCGCCGCGGTCACCACAGGCGTCCTGGTCGGGCGGATCCGTGAGGAGTCCTCCGGCTGGCTCGTCGCGTGGGCGATCACCACGGTCGCGGTGTGCCTCGGGCTCGGTGCGATCGCCATCGGCACCCTTCTCGGGTTCGGCCCCCTGACCTTCCGCGTGTTCCAGGTCGGCGGTGCGCTGCTGGCGCCACTGTGGCTGGCCAGTGGACTGATCCAGCTGCTCGCCGAGTCGCGGTCCGCCCGGCTGGGCGGCTGGCTCCTGGTCGGCGGTCTCAGCTTCGTCGGCTCGGTCATCATGACCCTCGACCCGGTGCTGAGCGGCTTCACCAAGACGCTCCCGATCGGCTCCACCCACTGGGACATCTGGCCCGAGTGGCTGCTGCGCGGCGTCCACGGCCTCGATCTGGTGATCCTGTTCGTCGCGCTGATCGTGGCGCTGGTGCGGATGCGGTCGGGCGACGACTACGACGCCGACAACATGAACGCCACCGTCGTGCTGGCCCCGATCGGCATGGCCGTGGTCGGTTCCCAGCTCTTCACGGTCCAGGGCGTGTTCGTCGCGACCCTGCTGGCCGCCATCCCCGGAGGCATCTGGTACGCCGTGAACCGTCCACTCGCTCCTTATGACGACGACGGGGAACCGGCGGCGGCCCAGCAGCAGCAGGGGCCGCCCAGCGGTCCGATGCCGGTGCAGCCGCAGCAGCCGATGTGGCAGGAGCAGAGCCTCGGCCGCCGCGTGGCCGGGATGCAGCAGCCCATGGGCGGCCCGAGCCCGATGGGCAACCCGAATCCCATGAGCGGGCCGATGGCCAGTCCGATGGCCGGTCCCATGGGGAGCCCGATGGGCAGCCCCCCGATGCCCACGACCGGGCCGCAGCCGGCGATCCCGCCCGGCGCCACCCGTTCCGGGCTCGGCGATCTCGTCGCCGAATACCGCGCGGGCGAGCAGCAGGGCGGGTTCGACTACGGCGCCCGCATGCAGCCGCCGTCCCAGCAGCCACCGCAGCAGCCGCCGCCGCGCGACTTCGGCGGCCCGGCGACCGGCACTCTGATGGCCGCCGACGCCTACAACCAGCAGGTCCCCGAATACGGCATGCCGGTGCCGCCGCCGACGGCCTCCACCGAGTTCGCGATGCCGAACACCGGTGTGCTCTACCCGGGCCAGGTGCAGGCCGCCGCCCAGATGCCGCCCGCCCCGATGCCCCCGGCACCCCAGGTCCCGGCCCCCGCCGGGGCGACCGGCTCGGTCAGGCCCTCACCGACCATCTACGGCATGCTGACCGTCTTCACGCTGATGGACGGCGCCGGCGACGCCTTCGACAAACTCGCGGAGGACACGGTCGAGCAGGTGCTCCGCAACGAGCCCGACACGCTCCTGTTCGTCTGCCACGGCGTGAAGTCGGCCCCGCTCCAGCGGCTCGTCTACGAGCTCTACCGCGACCAGACCGCCTTCCACGACCACCAGCGGCAGGCCCACATGGAGCGGTTCGCCACCGAGCGTCAGCCGCTGGTGCTGGCCACGAATGTGATCGAACTCACGGTCAACGCGGCCAAGGTCGTGCCGCTGCCGACGACGTTCACGCTGTGAGGGCCGCGCGCAGCCGGTTCTCGTCGACCCGCCAATAGTCGTGCTGGACTCCGTCGACCAGGGTGACCGGGATCATCTCCCAGTATTTCTCCAGGTCAGCGGGGTCCTGTGTGATGTCGCGCTCGGTCCATTCGACGCCGAGGTCGGCCGCGACGCGTTCGATGACCGCGCGGGCGTCGTCACACAGGTGGCAGCCGGGTTTGCCGAGCAGGGTGATGCGGTGAGCCATGCGCCTACCGTACGGGCCGGATTCGGGACCGGCGGACATCCCTGACACCCTGGGAGTGAGCACGACAACGGGGTCGTCCGACTTTGTGCATCACTTCACAAAGGCACTAACCTGGAAGACGGCCCCGAAACCGATTCCCCCTCAGGAGTGCCGGCCTGTGATCCGCCGAACCCCGCAACAACCGCGTGAACGTGGCATCCCCGACGCGACCGTCGCCCGGCTGCCGCTCTACCTGCGCGCGTTGAACGGTTTGGCCGAGCGGGCCGTAGCCACAGTCAGTTCCGAGGATCTCGCGGTGGCGGCGGGGGTCAATTCCGCCAAACTCCGCAAAGATCTGTCTCATCTGGGATCTTATGGAACACGGGGCGTCGGCTACGACGTTCAGTACCTCATCTACCAGATATCCCGCGAACTCGGCCTGACCCAAGACTGGGCGGTCGCGATCGTCGGGGTCGGAAACCTCGGCCGCGCCCTCGCCAACTACGGGGGGTTCGTCTCCCGGGGGTTCCGGGTGGCCGGGCTGCTCGACGCCGACCCGGAGGTCGTGGGCGACCACATCGCCGGGCTCGTCGTGGAACACAGCGACGAACTGGAATCCGTGATCGCCAAGCGGGGGGTGTCGATCGTGGTCATCGCGACTCCGGCGACCGCCGCGCAGGCGGTCTGCGACCGGGTCATCGCGTCCGGTGTGACGAGTATCTTGAACTTCGCCCCCGTCGTGCTCACCGTCCCTGCAGGCGTCGACGTCCGCAAGGTCGATCTGTCCATCGAACTGCAGATCCTCGCGTTCCATGAGCAGCGCAAGGTGAATGGGGGGCCCGTGATGGGCGAGGAATGGGCGGGGGAGGTCTCATGAGTCTGCTGATCGTGGGGCTGAGCCACCGGAGCGCACCCGTCTCGGTGCTCGAACGGGTGACGATCTCCGGCGACGCCCTGGTGAAACTCCTCCACGACGTGCGGCAGGACGCCCACGTCGCCGAGGCGATGGTGGTCTCCACGTGCAACCGGGTCGAGGTCTACGCCGAGGTCGACAGGTTCCACGGCGGGGTGTCGGCGATCACCACGCTGCTCGACCGGCACGCGGGGGCCGATCTCGCCCCGCACCTTTACGTCCACTATGAAGACCAGGCCGTACACCACCTGATGTCGGTGGCCTCCGGGCTCGACTCGATGGTGGTCGGCGAGGGTCAGATCCTCGGGCAGATCAGGGCCGCGCTGCGGCTGGCCCAGCAGGAGGACGCGGTCGGCTCGATCCTCAACGAGCTCGTGCAGCACGCCCTGCGGGTCGGCAAGCGCTCCCACAGCGAGACCGGCATCGACCGCGCGGGCGCCTCCCTCATCGGCGTCGGCATCACGATGGCCGAGACCGTGCTCGGGCCCATCGAGGGCTGCCGGGCGCTGGTCGTCGGGGCGGGCTCGATGAGCGCGCTGACCGCCGCGACCCTCGCGCGGGCCGGGGTGACCGACATCGTCATCGCCAACCGCACCTTCGAACGCGCCGAGCGCCTCGCCGACACCGTCGGCGGGCGGGCCGTGCCCCTCTCGGAGATCGCCGCCGAGCTCGAAGGCGCCGACCTCGTGGTCTCCTGCGTCGGCGCGGGCACCCGCGTGATCACGCCCGAGATGATCCCGGCCCGGCGCGTGCCGCTGTTCCTGCTCGACCTCGCGCTGCCCCACGACGTCGACACCGCCGTCCGCGCGCTGCCCCAGGTCACGCTGGTCGATCTTGAGGACATGCAGCAGTCGGGCGCCGGATCCGACGGCGGCCGGGCCGCCGACATCGCGGCCGTGCGCCGCATCGTGACCGACGAGGTCGCGGCCTATCTGAATTCCGCCCGCGCGGCCAAGGTGACCCCTACCGTGGTGGCGCTGCGCAGTCGCGCGGCCCAGGTGGTCGAGGCCGAACTCGGCCGTCTTCACGCACGTATGCCCGAGCTCGACGGCCGTCAGCGAGACGAAGTGGCGCAGGCGGTCCGCCGGGTGGTAGACAAACTGCTCCACGAGCCGACTGTGCGTGTCAAGCAGCTCGCGGCGTCCCCGGCAGGCGATCATTATGCCGAGGCGCTGCGCGAGCTGTTCAACCTGGACCCGAAGGCGCCAGACGCCGTTTCCCGGATGGAGATCGAGCAGTGAACCTGAGGCTGGGCACCCGCAAGAGCCTGATGGCGACCACGCAGTCGCAGCAGGTGGCGGACCGGCTGACCGAGCTCACCGGCCGTGGCGTCGAACTCGTCGGGATCACCACCTTCGGCGACATCACCAAGGCCCAGCTCTCCCAGCTCGGCGGCACCGGGGTCTTCGTCAGCGAGCTGCGCGAGAAGCTGGCCGCCGACGAGATCGACTTCGCCGTCCACTCGCTGAAGGATCTTCCGACCGCGCCCGACTCGCGGCTCACGCTGGCCGCGATCCTGCGGCGCGACGACCCCCGCGACGCCCTGGTCGGCTCGCTGAAGCTCGCCGATCTCGCCCGGGGTGCCCGCGTCGGCACCGGTTCGCCGCGCCGCATCGCGCAGCTGCGGCAGCTCCGCCCCGATCTCGAGTACGTCCCGATCCGCGGCAACGCCGACACCCGGATCGGCAAGGTGACCTCCGGTGAGCTCGACGGCGTCGTGCTGGCCGCCGCCGGGCTGACCCGCCTGCGGCGCGACGACGAGATCGCCAACTTCTTCGACACCGACGAGATGCTGCCCGCCCCCGGCCAGGGCGCGCTCGCGGTGGAGTGCCGGGCCGACCGGCCCGAGCTGATCGAACTTCTGAGCACGCTCGACGACGTGCGCACCCGCGACGCCGTGACCGCCGAGCGTGCCGTGCTCGCCGCGCTGGAGGCGGGTTGTTCCGCCCCCGTCGGCGCCTATGCCGTCGATGACGGCCATGTGCTCACCCTGACCGCCACCGTGGTGTCCCTCGACGGCACCGCGGCGGTGCGCAAGTCCACCACCGGACCCCGCTCAGCGGCCATGGAACTCGGGCATGAGCTCGCGGCCACCATGATCGCGGAGGGGGCCGGGCAATTGATGGGAGAGCAGGCCCATTGACCGCATCACAGCATCACGAGTCCGGCATCGGGGGCTTCGTCGCCTTCGTGGGCGCCGGTCCCGGTGACGAGAACCTGCTGACACTCCGGGGCGCCGACCTTCTGTCCAAGGCCGACGTCGTGGTGGTCGACCGGGAGTCGTACGGCCCGTTGCTGCGGCACTGCCGTCCGGCGGTCGACGTGCGCGACGTCGTGGCCGACCCCGACGCCCTGGCCGGAAGCGTGTCCGAGGCGAAGAACGGCAAGCTGGTCGTCCGGGTGTGCCCGGGTGACCCGTCGTTCTTCTCCTCGGTGTCCGACGAGGTCGCGGCCTGTTCCCAGGGCGAGGTCGACTTCGAGATCGTGCCCGGGGTGCCGCCGGCGACCGCCGTGCTGACCTACGCGGGCATCCCGCCGGCGTCGTCGGGGCCGGAGTTCCGGATCGTCGACGCCGCCCAGATCGACGACTGGTCGAGGCACGCCTCGGTCGACGGCACCCTGGTGATCTACAACGGGGTCTCCGAGGCGCCCGCGATCGGCAAGGCGCTGATCGCCGCCGGGCTGCCCGACTACACGCCGGTGGCGGTGACCAGCGACGGCACCACCACCGAGCAGTACACCGTGGTCTCCTCGCTGGGCCGTCTCGGGCCCGACCTGAAGCACGCCGGGATGACCGAACCGGCGCTCATCGTGGTCGGCGACGCCGTGGGCCAGCGTGAGAAGCACTCGTGGTTCGAGACCAAGCCGCTGTTCGGCTGGCGCGTTCTCGTGCCCCGTACCAAAGAGCAGGCCGCGGGCCTGTCCGAGCAGCTGCGCAGCTACGGCGCGGTGCCAGAAGAGGTGCCGACGATCTCCGTCGAGCCGCCGCGCACACCCCAGCAGATGGACCGCGCCATCAAGGGCCTGGTCACCGGACGCTACGAGTGGGTGGCCTTCACCAGCGCCAACGCGGTGAAGGCGGTCAAGGAGAAGTTCGACGAATACGGCCTCGACGCCCGTGCCTTCGCCGGGCTGAAGGTGGCCGCCGTCGGCGACGCCACGGCCAGGGCGCTGGTCGAGTTCGGGGTCAAGCCCGATCTCATGCCGACGGGCGAGCAGTCGTCCGAGGGCCTGCTCGACGAGTGGCCGCCCTACGACTCGATGCTCGACCCGATCAACCGGGTGCTGCTCCCGAGGGCCGACATCGCCACCGACACGCTGGTGGCGGGCCTGACCGAGCTCGGCTGGGAGTGCGACGACGTGACGGCCTACCGGACCGTCCGCGCCGCGCCGCCCCACGAGGAGATCCGCAACGCGATCAAGACCGGTGGGTTCGACGCGGTCCTGTTCACCTCGTCCTCGACGGTGCGCAACCTCGTCGGCATCGCCGGCAAGCCCCACAACGTCACGGTGATCGCGGTCATCGGGCCGCAGACCGCCAAGACGGCCGAAGAGTTCAACCTGCGGGTCGACGTGATGGCCGACAAGCCGTCGGCTTCCGCACTGGCCGCCGCACTGGCGGAGTATGGTGCCAAGCAGCGCCAGGCGGCCGTCTCCGCCGGCGAGATCCCGCGCCGCCCCTCGCAGACTCGCAGGGGTGCGCGACGACGTCCCAAGTGACCCCCACGAAGGTGGTTTTCGCATGAGTGCCGAGTTCCCGGTCGCCCGCCCACGACGGCTGCGCCGGACCTCTCCGTTGCGCCGGATGGTGGCCGGGACCCGGCTCCACCCGGCCGAGCTGATCCTGCCGATGTTCGTCAAAGAGGGCATCGGCGAGCCCGCTCCGGTGGGGTCGATGCCGGGGGTCGTCCAGCACACGCGTGAGAGCCTGCGGAAGGCGGCCCACGAGGCCGCCGAGGCGGGTGTGGGCGGGGTCATCCTGTTCGGCATCCCGGCGTTCAAAGACGGCCGGGGCTCCGGCGCCGACGACCCTTCCGGGATCGTCCAGCTCGCGCTCAAGGACCTTCAGAGCGAGGTCGGCGACGCCCTGGTCGTGATGGCCGACACCTGCCTCGACGAATACACCGACCACGGCCACTGCGGCATCCTGACCGAGACTGGCGAGGTCGACAACGACCTGACCCTGGAACGTTACGCCGCCGCCGCGGTCGCCCAAGCCCGCGCCGGCGCCCAGGTGATCGCGCCCAGCGGCATGATGGACGGCCAGGTCGGCGCGATCCGCGCGGCCCTCGACGCCGACGGCCACGCCGAGATCCCGATCCTGGGCTACTCGGTCAAGTACGCCTCCGCGTTCTACGGCCCGTTCCGCGACGCCGCCGAGTGCGCCCCCCAGTTCGGCGACCGCAGCGCCTACCAGCAGGATCCGGCGGGCCCGATCGGCGAGGCCCTGCGCGAGGTCAGGCTCGACCTGGCCGAGGGCGCCGACGCCGTCATGGTCAAGCCCGCGCTGGCCTACCTCGACGTGATCCACCAGATCAGAGAGCTGGTGGACGTCCCGGTCGCGGCCTACCAGGTGTCGGGGGAGTACTCCATGGTCGAGGCCGCCGCCGCCAACGGCTGGATCGACCGCGAGCGCGTGATCATGGAGTCGCTGGTCGCGATCAAGCGTGCCGGGGCCGACATGATCCTCACCTACTGGGCCACCGAAGTAGCCCGGCGATTGGCCTGAAACCGGGGGTCGCGCTGCGAAGATCCGGTGAGTCCGGGCATTATCGGGGGCAACAGCCCGTTTTTTCTCTGTGGGGGAGGAACAGCATCAGATGGTCGGGGTCCCGCTCGCTCGCCGTTCGAAACGCCGCGCGCACCGAATACCGCACCGGCTAGAGGCGGTGGTCGACTACGCCCGGCTGGGCTGGGCGAGCTGCTTGGGGGCACATCCGCTGCGCGAGGGGCAGCGGGCGTGTTCATGTGATCGTGTGGGCTGTCCCGACCCGGGCGCCCACCCCCTGTCGCCTGCCTGGCGCATGCAGGCCACGACCGACACGGCCCAGCTGACCCGGTGGTGGGAGCAGGAGCCCGAGGCCAACGTGGTCCTGCCCACCGGACGCGTATTCGACGTGTTCGACGTGCCGGCGGAGCTCGGAATGTCCGCCCTCACCGCTCTGGAGTCCTCAGGCCCGGTCGCCGCCAATGGCGACCGGGTTCTTTTTTTCGTCGCCACCCGCGGCAACCCGGAGGACGAGGACGAATGGTGGACGTCGTCGATCGACCACGCTCCCGAGACGATCGAGTCGAACCCGGGGCTGCGCTGGCACTGCCGTGACTCCTACGTCCTGGCGCCGCCGTCGTCGCTGGTCGGCGGGGGTTCGGTGAGCTGGGTCCGGCCGCCCGACGGGCGTCCGCTGCCCGATCCGCTGCGCGTGCTGGACGTGCTCGCCGACTAGGCTCGGTCGGCGTGAGTCGTACCGACAATTCAGCGGCCCTGTTCGCGCGGGCCAAGGAGATCGTCCCTGGCGGGGTCAACTCGCCGGTCCGGGCGTTCGGCGCCGTGGGCGGCACGCCCAGGTTCATGACGTCCGGGCAGGGGCCCTACATCACCGACGTCGACGGCAACACCTACGTCGACCTGGTCTGCTCGTGGGGGCCGATGATCCTCGGCCACCGTCACCCGGCGGTGGTGGAGGCGGTCACCAGGGCGATGTCCGGCGGGTTCTCCTACGGCACCGCGACCGAGGGCGAGGTGCTGCTGGCCGAGGAGATCGTCTCCCGGGTGGCGCCGGTCGAGAAGCTGCGCCTGGTCAGCTCGGGCACCGAGGCGACCATGACCGCGGTACGCCTGGCGCGCGGCTTCACCGGCCGCTCGAAGATCGTCAAGTTCGCCGGGTGCTACCACGGCCACGTCGACGCGCTGCTGGCCTCGGCCGGTTCCGGCGTGGTGACCTTCGGCCTGCCCGACACCCCGGGAGTGACCGGGGCGTCCGCGGCCGACACGATCGTGCTGTCCTACAACGACCTGACGGCGGTCGAAGAGGCGTTCGCGCTCCACGAAATCGCCGCGGTGATCACCGAGGCGTGCCCGTCGAACATGGGCGTGGTGCCGCCCGCCGAGGGGTTCAACCGCCGGCTCAAGGAACTGTGCGCCGCCAACGGCGCGCTGCTCATCGTCGACGAGGTGCTGACCGGCTTCCGGGTCTCGGCCGCCGGTTGGTACGGCCTCGATCCGGTCGACGCCGACCTGATGACGTTCGGCAAGGTCATGGGTGGTGGTCTGCCGGCCGCCGCGTTCGGCGGCCGGGCCGACGTGATGGCCCGGCTGGCCCCGGAGGGCCCGGTCTACCAGGCGGGCACCCTCTCGGGTAACCCGCTGGCGTGCGCCGCCGGGCTGGCGACGCTGCGGGCCGCCGACGCCGAGGTCTACGCTCGGGTCGACGCCGCCGCTCTCGCCGTGGGTGACGCCGTTTCCGGCGCGCTGGCCGCCGCCGGTGTCCCCCATCGGCTGCAGCGGGCCGGAAACCTGTTCTCCGTCTTCTTCGCCGACGGTCCGGTGACCGATTTCGCGTCGGCGAAGGCTCAGAACACGGCCGCGTTCACCGCGTTCTTCCACGCGATGCTCGACCAGGGTGTCTATCTTCCCCCGTCGGCCTTCGAGGCCTGGTTCCTGTCGTCATCCCATGACGACGAGGCGCTGTCGAAGGTCGTCGATGCTCTCCCGATCGCGGCCAAGGCCGCGGCCCAGGCGTTCTCTTAGCCCTGGGCGCGGTTCTTGGCGCGCGACTGACGAGCGTTGGTGGCCAGCGTCTCCAGGTACGAGATGCGGGCGGCGGGCGACTGCTTCGTGAAGAGGTTGTTGATGATTCGCATGTCTTCATCTTGCAACGCTTAATAGTTGAGGACAAGCGAGATTTTCTTGGGTGGACGCTTTAGACTGACTACATGTTGGACTTGCACCGGCTCAAGGCCCTGCACGCCGTCGCCACCTACGGCTCCGTCGGCGCGGCGGCCGAAGCGTTGATGGTCACCCCGTCGGCGATCTCCCAGCAGCTCGCGAAGCTGGAGAAGGAGACCGGCGCGGTGCTGGTCGAGCGCAACGGCCGCGGCGTCAAGCTGACCGACGCGGCCGGCCTGCTCGCCGAGCACGCCGAGCGGATCCTCGCCCTGGTCGAGACGGCCGAGGCCGACTTCGAGGCGCTGCGCGGCGCGGTGGTCGGCCGCCTGTCGATCGCGGCCTTCCCGACGGCCGCGCGCGGCATCTTCCCCAAGGCGCTGAAGATGCTCAACGAGCAGCACCCCGACCTCGGGCTGATGTTCTCCGAGCGCGAGCCCGAGCGTCAGATCCGCGAGGTCACGCGCGGCGAGATCGACCTGGCCGTGGTGCAAGATTGGCTGAACCGCCCGATGGCCATGCCCGAGGGGCTGTCGCGCCACGCCCTGCTCGACGACGTGGCCGACATCGCCGTCCCGGCCGACCACCCGCTGGCCGACCGGCGCGAGATCTCGCTGTCCGACCTGCCCGACGACCGCTGGATCACCTCGGGCGCGGGCACGGTCTGCAACGACTTCCTGCTGTTCCTGGTGCGCTCGGCCGGCAAGGAGCCCGAGATCGTCTGCATGGCCGACGAATATCCGACCCAGCTCGCCCTGGTCGCGGCCGGTCACGGCCACGCGCTGATCCCCAGGCTCGGGCGGGGCCCGGTGCCCGAAGGGGTGCGGATCATCCCGATCCTGCCCCGGCCGACCCGGCGCATCTACGCGTTGTGGCGGACCGACGCCGCCCGCCGTCCGGCCATCCGGGCCGCCGTCGAGGCGCTGCGGGCGGTCAGCGGGGAACTGGAGACCTCACTTCGGCTGGCCTGACGCCGTCTCGTCATGTCGTCCGAGTAGGCTGGCGCCACCATGACTGAGACGACCGTCGTTCACCTCTTGCGCCATGGTGAGGTGTACAACCCGACCGGGGTCCTCTACGGCAGGCTGCCCGGCTTCCACCTGTCGGACAACGGCCGGGCGATGGCCGACATGGCGGCGAAATCCCTGGCCAACCGCGACATCGTGACCCTGTGGAGCTCGCCGATGGAGCGGGCCCAGGAGACCGCGGCCGCTTCGGCCGAGGTGCTCAAGCTGCCCATGGTCCTCGACGAGCGGCTGATCGAGGCCGCGAACGTCTTCGAGGGCAAGAAGGTCCAGAACGACAACCGCGCCTTCTTCCGCGATCCGCGCAACTTCTGGCACTTCCGCGACCCGCGCCGCCCGTCGTGGGGCGAGCCCTACCGCGACGTCGTGGCCCGCATGAAGTCGGTCATCGACGACGCGCGCGCCGCGTCGCGGGGCCACGAGGCGCTGCTGGTCTCCCACCAGCTCCCGATCTGGATCATCCGCCTGGCCACCGAGAGCAAGCGCCTCTGGCACGACCCGCGCCGCCGTCAGTGCAGCCTGTGCAGCCTGACGACCTTCACTTTCGACGGTGATCGGCTGGTCAGCGTCGGCTACACCGAACCGGCCGCCGCGTTGCTGAAGGGCGTTTGAGGGACCACGGCATCTCCCCGGTAGGCTGGTCGCTCTACCGGTTGTAGTTCAAGGAGATCTCCTCCATGTCCCCCTTCTCGCGTGCCGTCGTCGCCGTGTGCTCGGTGCTGGTGTTGGCCGGGTGCGCCGGGAACGTCGGGGGCAGCGGGCAGCCGGAGTCCGACGACACCCGCTTCGTCGCCGGTGACGGCAAGGTGCAGATCTTCGCGGCGGCCGACCGCAAGCCCGCGCCGGTCGTCGAGGGCCAGACCCTCGAAGGCGCTGCGGCCACGATGGCCAAGGGCAGGGTCACCGTCATCAACTTCTGGGCCTCGTGGTGCGCACCGTGCCGGGCCGAGGGCCCGACGCTCAAAGACGTCGCCGCCCGCACCAAGGCAAACGGTGTCGACTTCCTCGGCATCAACTTCAAAGACCAGAAGGCCGCCGCCACGGCCTACGACTCGCAGCTCGCCCCGGGCTACCCGAGCATCCACGACCAGGCCGGAAAGGTCCTGCTCGGTTTCTCCGGTACGGTCCCGCCCGCCGCCATCCCCTCCACGCTCATCATCGACAAAGAGGGCAGGATCGCGGCCCGCGCGCTGGGCGCCGTGAAATACCAGGCGCTGTTCGACGCCGTGACCAAGGTCTCCAGTGAATCTCGCTGACACCGTCGCCTCGGGCTCGCTGCTGGTCGCCCTGCCGATCGCGCTGCTCGCGGGCCTGGTGTCGTTCCTGTCGCCATGTGTGCTGCCGCTGGTGCCGGGCTATCTGTCGTACGTGACCGGCATGAGCGCCGACCCCAAGCGGGGGCGGCTGCTGCTCGGCTCGGTGCTGTTCGTGCTCGGGTTCGCCCTGGTGTTCGTGCTGGGCGGCGCGCTGTTCGGCGGGCTCGGGTCGGCGCTGCTCGGCAACGCCGAGGTGATCACGCGGGTGCTCGGTGGGGTCACGATCGTGCTCGGGCTGGCGTTCATCGGGCTGATCCCGGGGATGCAGCGTGACTTCCGCATTCACAAGATGCCGGCGGCCGGGCTCGCGGGAGCGCCGCTGCTGGGTATCGTGTTCGGGCTCGGCTGGACACCGTGCATCGGCCCGACGCTGGCCGTCGTGCTGACGCTCTCGGTCGACCAGGGCAGTGCCGCCAGGGGCGCGCTGCTCGCGTTCGGCTACGCCCTCGGGCTCGGGCTGCCCTTCGTGGTGGCCGGGCTCGCCTACCGCAAGGCGCTCCACACCTTCAAGGCGGTGCGCCGCCACACGCAGCTCATCACGCGGATCGGAGGAGCCATGCTGGTCGCCGTCGGGTTGCTGCTGGTCACCGGTCTGTGGGGCGAGCTCATCGCCGGTCTGCAGGTGTGGATCGGCGGATTCGAGCCGGTGATATGACGCTGACCGAAGAGAAGACAACCGCCGGCCGCCCGATGGGGCTGGGCCCGGTCGGCTGGCTGCGCTGGGGCTGGCGGGTGCTCACCTCGATGCGCACCGCCCTCATCCTGCTGTTCCTGCTGGCGCTGGCGTCCGTGCCGGGGTCGCTGTTCCCGCAGCGCGGGGTCGATCCGGGCGCGGTGGCCCGCTATTTCCAGAACGACCCGGTCAAGGCCGAGTGGCTCGACCGGTTCTGGCTGTTCGACGTCTTCAAGGCGCCCTGGTTCGCGGCCATCTACCTGCTGCTGTTCCTGTCGCTGGTCGGTTGCGTGGTGCCGCGCCTGGGCGTGCACCTGAAGGAGATCCGGCGCACTCCTCCGCCCGCGCCGCGCAACCTGTCGCGGCTGCCGCACAGCGCCGACATCGAGGGCGACCTCGCCTCGGCCGAGGCCTACCTGCGCTCCAGGCGCTGGCGGGTGGCGACCGGCGACGGCTGGGTGTCGGCCGAGAAGGGCCACCTGCGTGAGACCGGCAACCTGCTCTTCCACGTCGCGCTGCTCGTGCTGCTGGTCGCGGTGGGCGCGGGCGGGCTGTTCGGCTACCGGGGCAACGTCCTGGTCGTCGAGGGCGACGGGTTCTCCAACACGGTGGCCGCCTACGACCGCTACCTGCCCGGGTCGCAGGTGTCGCCGGAAGACCTCCAGCCGTTCTCGTTCACGCTGAAGGACTTCCAGGCGACCTACGTCGGCCCCGGTCACGAGAAGCAGGGCCAGCCGCTCGACTACTTCGCCAAGCTCGCCGTGCAGGATCTGCCGGGCGGTCCCGAGCGCGAGTTCGACCTGCGGGTCAACGAACCCCTCGACGCCGACGGCACCCTGACCTATCTCATCGGCCACGGCTACGCCCCCACGTTCCGCATTACCGGCGGCGACGGCAAGGTGGCCTTCGAGGGCGCGGTGCCCTGCCTGGTCAACAACACCTCGACCTTCGAGTCCGAGTGCGTCATCAAGGTGCCCGACGCCGCCCCCGAGCAGCTCGCCTTCCTCGGCCGCTTCCTGCCCTCGACGGTGCCGAACGGCACCGAATGGCTGTCCATCTTCCCGGGCGCGGCCAACCCGACCGTGCAGATCTGGCCGTTCAAGGGCGACCTGGGTCTCGACGCGGGAACCCCTCAGTCGGTGTACGACCTGGGCGCCCACCAGAACCTCAAGCCCCTCGGCCAGATGACCGCCTCGCCCAAGCCCATGGCCGTCGGCGAGACCATCGACCTGCCCGAGGGCGCCGGGAAGATCGAGTTCACCGGCGTCAAGGAATGGATCACCCTCCAGACCACCTACGACCCGGGCCGCTTCCCGGCCCTGCTCGCCTCCGGCGCCGCGATCCTCGGCCTGCTGCTGTCCCTGCTCATCCACCGCCGTCGCGTGTGGGTGCGGCTGAGGGACGGAGGGGTCACAGTGGGAGGATTGACCCGCACCGAGGGCGGTGACTTCGGCGAGGAGTTCGCCGAACTGACCCAAGCCCTGGAACAGCACGCTCGCGCAGAGGTGAAGGATGTCCCCTGATCGCCTGGCCACATTGAGCGACCAGCTCGTGCTGGCCGCCATTCTCCTCTATCTGGCCGCGATGGTCGGCTACGCCCTCGAACTGGCCTTCGGCCGCGTCACCGAGACGGTGCGCGAACGGAAGCTGGTCGCCGTCGGCGGTCCGCCGGAGGAGGAGGCCCCCGAGGCCCCCGCCGCGCCGGAACCCGCCTCCTGGGCGCCCAAAGCGGGTCTCGTCGGCACCGCGGCCATGTGGCTCGGCTGGGCCGCGAACCTCGGCGGCACGCTCACGCGCGGCCTGGCGGTCGACCGCTGGCCGTGGGGCAACATGTACGAATTCGTCGTGGCCATGCTGCTCGCGGCGGTCACGGTGTTCCTGTTCCTCCAGCTCCGCTACCCGGTCAGGTTCCTCGGCGCGTTCGTCGCCGTGGTCGGCGCGATCGGTCTCGGCTTCTCGGTGCGGGTGCTCTACACGCAGGCCGGCCCGGTCGTGCCCGCGCTCGACTCCTACTGGGTGGCCATCCACGTCACCGCCGCCATCGCGGCCAGCGGCCTGTTCATCGTCGGCGGCGTCGCCGCGGCGCTGTTCCTGATTCGCAAGGACGGCCCGTCGAGGCTGCCCTCGCGGGCCGACCTCGAGCGGGTCACCCACCGGGTCATCGTCATCGCCTTCCCGATCTGGACGTTCGCCGTCATCTCGGGCGCGCTGTGGGCCGACAAGGCGTGGGGCCGTTACTGGGGCTGGGACCCGAAAGAGGTCTGGGCGTTCATCACCTGGGTCGCCTACGCCGCCTACCTGCACGCCCGCGCGACCGCCGGGTGGAAGGGCAAGGCCGCGATGATCGTCTCGCTCATCGCCTTCGCCTGCCTGATGTTCAACCTGGTCGGGGTGAACATCTTCATCGGCGGCATGCACTCCTACGCCGACGTCAAGTAAGACCGGTCAGTCCTCGTCGCGGAGCTTGCGTTCGAGGCTGCGCAGGAAGTCGGGATCGTCATCGGGACCCCTCGGCGCCTCGGGCGGCGGCGAGGGGAGAAGGTTCTGCCCGGGGGTGACCGCTTCGGGCACCGGACGGCCCGCGAGCAGCCACAACACTCCGCCCATCGCCGGAATCATCACGACCAGGACCCATGCGGCCTTGGGGAGGGTCCGCACGATTTCCGGGGGAGTGGTGATGACGTCGAAGAGGCAGTAGAGCCAGAAGGCCAGCAACGCCAGGCCGACAACCACGTTCGCCATCCCAACACGGTATGCCATGCCGCGGGCTGATCGTGTTGCGTCTTGCATAGCGACCGACGAAGCGGGATGACTCGGACCAGACGGGCATCGTACGGTGGACCGGTACAGCACCTTCCCGACCTAGAGAGAGGTGCGATGGCGCAGCAGGGCGACAGAGGCCGCCACCGGCGAGGGAATCGGTGGTGGCAGCGGAGCCACGCAGAAGCCAGCTATGTCTCGGGTCGCAAGGCCGAGGCAACGCAGGAACGCATGGAGACAAAAGTCACCGAACGGACCGACTTCTGGGCCGACGCACCCCGAGTCGTCGAGACCCCGGTGACCGCCCCCGTCCTCGACCGGCCTCAGTACACCTGGCGCGACTTCGAGCTGGACGACCAGCCCGCGCGCGCCGAACCGCACCACCCCGACAGCCCCGACTACCGCGACGGCCGCCGTAACTGTGGCGCCCTGGAGACCATCCTCTATCGCCAGTGGGACGCCATGGACGGCCCACCGCCGCCCGACATCCTCCGCGCGGTCGACAGCCTGGCCCGGCTGCCCGACCGGCTGAAGGAGACGCTCGCGAACGGGCTCGACGGCATCTACATCGGCCCGGGAGGCGTTCCCGACCTCGACGACATGGGCTACCTGCGCGGCGCCCCGCTCCCGAGTGGCCGTGCGACCTGGGACATCTGCGCCGGCGCGTACGGCGACCGCAAGATCGTCGTCGGTGACCGCCCGAGCCCCACGCCCGATGTGATGATGCACGAAGTCGGTCATGCGCTGGACGACGTGGACTCCCGTCCGGGAGAGTGGGTCTCGGACTCACCCGAGTTCGCCGCTCTCTACGACGAGTGCATCCCACATCTGGCCTCGGCCTTCCACAAGCAGTCCGGAGAACTCGGCCGCAAGGAGTTCTTCGCCGACGCCTTCGCCGCCATCGCGTCGAGGCAGCGTCCCGCCCTGGTAGACATGCTGGGCGGGGACACCCGCACCGCACTCAACGTCATGCTCTTCTTCAACAGGCGCTACGGAATCTAGGTAGGTCCCCGATGTTCGTGATCCGGCTCGCTGACGGCACGCTGCGGGTCCCGCAGTCGTTGACCAGCGACGACGGCCGCCTGATCGGCAACGCGTATGTCGAGATCGCGCCCGGCGAGCCGGACTACGACCAGTGGCTCGGCGAGTCCATCACCGAGGAGGAAGAAGCCGAGCGGCGGCGCAGATGGCAAGAAGAGAACGACGAGCTGGAACGTGAATTCCTGGCCTTCAAGGCGGAACAGGACACGACCAATGGGTAATATTTTATAAGTCCATTCTGTTGCCGGCGCGTTTTGACGCCCCGACAACAGAGCCTGGAAAACAGAAAAGGCGCGGCTCTTGGTCTGCCGCGCCTTACTGCGTCTCTTCCGCGAAGCTACCCGTTCGGCTTGTCGGCCGTAAGGACGTCCTCTCCACGGAGAAGGGCGTGCACTTCCGACTCGCGGAAACGCCGGTGCCCTCCGGGGGTACGGATGCTGCTGATTCGCCCCGCCGCGGCCCAGCGAGTCACGGTCTTCGGGTCGACCCTGAAGAGGGCGGCAACCTCTCCAGGGGTCAGCAGTCGCTCGCTGCTACTCTCCACAATCTCTCCCCCTCGCATCCCGCGTCCTGCAGCGGGCGGACAGGTAACCAGTGTGCCGAGCGAAGCCTGATTTATCCGTGGTTTTCAGAGAAGATCACGGGATGTTACCGGCTCAGTGCCCGATTGTTATATGATAGAGCCTCTTTGGGGCGCTCGTGGGTGTTTCTTTACGAAAGCGCCGTGATGGGCACACTAGCAGCGCTCGCGACGGATGCGAAGAGAGTCCGCCATACGGGACAGTGACGTAACCTCTACGGCGTGCATCCGGTAATCGTCTACACCCTGTCCCGCCTGGCGCTGTTCGCCGTGACTCTCGGCGTTCTCGCGCTGCTGGGTCTACGGGACTTCGCGTTGTTCGCCGTCGCCGTCTTGGTCAGCGGTCTCGCCAGTTACGTTCTGCTGTCGAAGCAGCGGGACGTGATCAGCGAGCGCGTGAGCAGGAAGGGAGACCAGCCCGAGAGCTAGTCAGGCATCGGGAACATTCCGACTCGGGCATGGTACTCGTGGCCGAGCTTCGTGGTGTCGCTTCCCACCAAAAGACCCTTCTTTACCGCGAGAAAGGCCTTCACCCCGATTCCTCTCTCGCGGCCGGGATTCCACCCGAGCGCCATTCCAGTTCTCGGATGGATCGCGGCGATGCCCTCTCGCGGGACCGCTCCGCGCCCGGCCGAGTCGTTTCCGAGCGGGTTGTCCATCCACCGCTGATGGCCCCCGACGTAAACGGCCTTGCCGGTGACGGCGACGCTGTAGAGCGAATCTCCGCCCGTGTGGTTGACCCACGTGGGCTTCACGTTGGCGCCTTTCGCGTACGTCTCGAAGCGCGCGGCCGTGTCGCAGAGTTTTCCCGTCTTCGGCGCGGCGCCGCCGGTCGTGACGACCACGAAATAGCTGCCGTCGGGGGAGACGTCGAGACCGCGTACATAAGAGGGAAATCCGTCGCGGCAATGGGGGACATAGGCGTTGGTGCGCCAGGGGGCCACCTTGCCGGTCGTGAGGTCGATCTGGCCGAGCTGGTCGCGCGGCTTGCCGTCGAGGGTGGTGAACGAGCCGTCGAGAATCAGGCGGTCCTTCGTCGCGGCCATCGCGTGGACCTTCGGGTCGCCTTCCGAACGGCTGTCGCCGGGGGTGACGGTGAACGCGGGGTCGACCGCGCCGGTCGTGGTGTCGAGACGGGCGAGGGCGGTGCGCTGGGCTCTGCCGATGTGGGAGAAATCACCACCGACGTAGAGGTGCGCGCCGTGACGTACAAGAGAGGTGATCTCGCCGCCGTAGGCGGTGGCCCCGAACGACGCGAGCGGGGCGCCCGACGGGACCGCGAGCGCGGCGACGCCCCGGGAGAAGGAGCCGCCGGCGTAGACGGTGCCGTTGACCCCGGCGGCCAGCGCGTTGACCGGGCCGTCGAGGTAGGGGGCGAAGGGGGAGACGCGGCCGGTCGTCAGGTCGAACGCGAACAGGTTGGTGCGGCGGAAGGTGGCGCTGCCCGACTTGACCGAGGAGAACTCTCCGCCGACCACCACCGTGTTCCCCACCAGCGCGAACGCGTTGACGATGCCGTCTAACACGTGGGGCGTGGAGTTCGCGGGGTTCGCCGACACGACCGACGTGTGGCGGACGCCCGCCGAGGCCGGGGTGGCGACGAGCGCGAGAGCGCTTACTGTGATCATGAATCTGGCACGCATGGCCAAGTCCTAGCAGACGCAGAGTAATCAACGCACTACGTTGTGCACATTCGACCGGGCGTGGCATGACGGTGTGTGAGGGAGTCCTAGGCTGGGCACCATGACGCGCGCTTCGCTGGACAAACAGCCCCATGAGGTCGCGGCCATGTTCGACCGCACGGCCGCGCGCTACGACCTCGTCAACGACGTGCTGTCGCTCGGCCAGGACCGGCTGTGGCGGCGGGCCACCGCGTCCGCGATCGACGCCGGGCCCGGCGAACTCGTGCTCGACCTCGCGGCCGGCACCGGCACCTCCACCGACGCCTTCACCCAGCTCGGCGCGCGCGCCATCGCCTGCGACTTCTCGCTCGGCATGCTGCGCACGGGCGTCGAGCGCCGGGGTTCCTCGGGGCTGACCGGCGGCGTCGCGGGTGTGACGTTCGTCGCGGGCGACGCGCTCAGGCTGCCGTTCGCCGACGGGGTGTTCGACGCCGTCACGATCTCGTTCGGGCTGCGCAACGTCGCCGACACCACCCAGGCGCTCGAAGAGCTGCTGCGGGTCACCCGGCCCGGCGGGCGTCTGGTCATCTGCGAGTTCTCACGGCCGAAGCCGAAGGCGTTCGACACGGTCTACACGCAGTATCTGATGCGGCTGCTGCCGGTGGTGGCGCGCGCGGTCAGCTCCAACCCCGACTCCTATGAATACCTCGCCGAGTCCATCCGCGACTGGCACGACCAGCGGAGCCTGGCGACGGTGATCCAGGGCGCCGGGTGGAAGCGTGTGGCGTGGCGTGACCTGAGCATGGGGATCGTGGCGCTGCACCGCGCAATCCGACCGGAAATGTCATGAAAATTGCACGGCGGCGCCAGGCCAGGCGATCTTTTCGCCAGGAAGGTGCATGTTTACCCGCCGGTAGCCCTCTACCCCCTGACGAACGTGTCGGGGGAGGGACTAGACTGCGGCGCGACAAGTTTGTGAAGTAGTTCACAAAGGCACGAAAGAACTCAAAAGGACAGGACAGGTCCCCTCGTGAGCGAGCCAGCCCTTGCGGCCAGGCGGAGCGAGACCGATGCCGATGTGATCGTCGTCGGTGCCGGCCCCGCCGGATCGACGACCGCGTTTTATCTGGCGCAGTCCGGGCTGTCCGTCCTGTTGCTGGAGAAGACGACCTTCCCCAGGGAGAAGGTCTGCGGCGACGGCCTCACCCCGCGAGCGGTCAAAGAACTGCTCTCGATGGGGGTCGACGTCAACGCCCCCGGCTGGATCAGGAACAAGGGCCTGCGCGTCGTCGGCGGCGGCCTGTCGTTCGAGCTCGACTGGCCGGAGCTGTCGAGCTTCCCCGACTTCGGGCTGGTCCGCACCCGCAAGGACTTCGACCAGATCCTGGCCGACCACGCGGTGGGCAAGGGCGTCACCCTCCTCCAGGGCGTGAACGTGACCGCCCCGGTGATCGACGAGCGCAGCGGCCACGTCGTCGGCGTGAAGACCGCCTCCGGCGACGTCTACCGCTCCCGCCTGGTGATCGCGGCCGACGGCAACTCGACCCGCATCTCCCTGGCCATGGGCCTGCACAAGCGCGAAGACCGCCCGATAGGGGTCGCGGTCCGCACCTACTACCTGAGCCCCCGTCACACCGACGACTACCTCGAGACCTGGCTGGAGCTGTTCGACGGCGACCGCCTGCTGCCCGGCTACGGGTGGGTCTTCGGCGTCGGCGACGGCACCTCCAACGTCGGCCTCGGTCTGCTCAACACCAGCGAGGCTTTCAAGAAGATCGACTACCGCGACCTGCTCCGGCGCTGGACCAAGAACATGCCGGCCGAGTGGGGCTTCGTCGAAGAGAACATGGTCGGCCCGATCCGTGGTGCCGCGCTGCCGATGGCCTTCAACCGGCAGCCCCACTACACGCGTGGCCTGGTCCTCGTCGGCGACGCCGGTGGCATGATCAACCCCTTCAACGGCGAGGGCATCGCGTACGCGATGGAAACGGGCCGCATCGCGGCCGACGCCGTGGTGACCGCGCTGGCCCAGCCGACCCCCGCCGCGCGCGAGCGGGTCCTGCGGGCCTACCCGGGAATCCTCAAAGACGCGTACGGCGGCTATTTCACACTGGGGCGTGCCTTCGTCGAGGCGATCGGCAAGCCGGGCGTGATGAACTTCCTGACGCGACACGCGCTGCCGCACCCCCAGTTGATGAAGTTCAGCCTGAAACTCCTGGGCAACCTCACCGACCACGGTGGCGACGCGTCAGACCGGATCATCAACGCCCTGTCGAAGGTCGCGCCGTCGGCATGAGACCACTGGACCGAAGAATCATGACCACAATCACCGAGAGGACGCCTTAAGCGATGGAGCTCTACGCCCCCATCCTGGTGCTCGCGGTTCTCGCGGCGGGATTCGCCGTCTTCTCCGTGAGCATCGCCCCGTTCACCGGGCCGAAGAGGTGGAACCGCGCCAAGCTCGACGCCTACGAGTGCGGTATCGACCCGACTCCGCAGCCGATCGGCGGCGGCCGGTTCCCGCTGAAGTACATGATCACCGCGATGCTCTTCATCGTCTTCGACATCGAGATCATCTTCCTCTACCCGTGGGCCGTGGCCTTCGACAAGCTCGGGGTCTTCGGTCTGGTCGAGATGGTGCTGTTCATCGTCACCGTGCTCGTGGCGTACGCCTACGTGTGGCGGCGTCGCGGATTGGACTGGGACTAATGGGCCTTGAAGAGAAACTGCCCAGCGGCTTCGCGCTGACCACCGTCGAGCAGGTCGCCGGCTGGGCTCGCAAGAACTCCGTCTGGCCGGCCACCTTCGGTCTCGCCTGCTGCGCGATCGAGCTCATGTCCACCGGTGGCCCCAAGCACGACCTGGCCCGCTTCGGCATGGAGCGCGCGTCCGCGTCGCCCCGCCAGGCCGACCTGATGATCGTGGCCGGCCGCCTCTCGCAGAAGATGGCGCCGGTGCTGCGCCAGATCTACGACCAGATGGCCGAGCCCAAGTGGGTCATCTCGATGGGCGTGTGCGCCTCAAGCGGCGGCATGTTCAACAACTACGCGGTGGTCCAGGGCGTCGACCACGTCGTGCCCGTCGACATCTACCTGCCCGGCTGCCCGCCGCGGCCCGAGATGCTCATCGACGCGATCGTCAAGCTGCACGACAAGATCCAGAACATGAAGTTCGGCGCCCACCGGGAGAAGCAGGTCCAGGAGCTCGAACTCCAGGCGCTGCGCACCCTGCCGCTCATCGACCAGGGAGGGCACAAATGAGCGAGAACCTTCCTGAGGTTCCGGAGCAGCCGATCGCCCGCACCGGCATGTTCGGCGCCTCGGGCACCGGCGACACCTCCGGCTACGGCGGCCTGGTCGTCCGGCGGCCCGTCCCCGTCTCCACCCCGCGCCCCTACGGGAGCTACTTCGACGAGATCGTCGACGGCCTCGACCACGAGGGCGTCGAGCGGGTCGTGGTCGACCGGGGCGAACTGACCCTCCACGTGGCGCGCGAGCACCTCGTCGAGGTCATGAAGAAGCTGCGCGACGACCCCGCCCTGCGGTTCGAGCTGTCCCTGGGCGTCTCCGGGGTGCACTACCCCCACGAGGCCGGGTCGGAGCTGCGCGCGGTCTACCACCTGTGCTCGATCACCCACAACCGCCGCGTGCGGGTGGAGTGCTCGACGCCGGACGACGACCGCCACGTGCCGTCGACGGTCTCGGTCTACCCGACGCACAACTGGCACGAGCGGGAGACCTTCGACTTCTTCGGCATCATCTTCGACGGGCACCCCGGGCTCACCCGGATCGAGATGCCCGACGACTGGGAGGGCCACCCGCAGCGGAAGGACTACCCGCTGGGCGGCATCCCGGTCGAATACCGCGGCGCCGAGATCCCCGCGCCGGACCAGAGGAGGTCGTACGCATGACCACGGAAGCGACCGAGGGCAAGGTCTACGACGTCGCCGGTCAGGACTGGGACAAGCTCACCGAGGCGGTGGCCGAGTCGTCCGAGGAGCGGCTGGTCATCAACATGGGCCCGCAGCACCCGTCGACCCACGGCGTGCTCCGGCTCGTGCTCACCCTCGACGGTGAGACGGTGACCGAGGCCCGGACCGTCATCGGCTACCTGCACACCGGCATCGAGAAGAACCTCGAATACCGCACCTGGACGCAGGGCGTCACCTTCGTGACGCGCATGGACTACCTGTCGCCGATCTTCAACGAGGTGACCTACTGCCTCGGCGTCGAGCGCCTCCTCGGCATCGAAGACCGGATCCCCGACCGGGCGCAGGCGATCCGGGTGCTCACGATGGAGCTCACCCGCATCTCCTCCCACCTGATGGCGATCTGCACCTACGGCATGGAGCTCGGGGCCACCACCCCGTTCCTCTACGGCCTGCGCGAGCGCGAGATGGTGCTCGACATCATGGAGTACATCACCGGTCTCCGGATGAACATGGCCTACATCCGGCCGGGCGGCGTCAGCGTCGACCTGCCGGCCGGCGCCGTCGACAAGATCGGCGAGCTGCTCAAGGTCATGCCCGAGCGGATCAAGGACATGCGCAAGATCCTGGACGCCAACCCGGTCTACACCCGGCGTACCAAGGACATCGCCTACCTCGACCTGACCGGCTGCATGGCGCTGGGCATCACCGGCCCGGTGCTGAAGGCCGCCGGCCTGCCGTGGGACCTGCGCAAGTCGCAGCCCTACTGCGGCTACGAGACCTACGACTTCGACATCGCCACCCAGACCACCTGTGACGTCTACGGGCGCTATCAGGTCCGGGTCTCGGAGATGGAGGAGTCCCTGAAGCTGATCGAGCAGGCGCTCGACCGGCTCACCGGGCCGCTGAAGAACCAGCCCGTCATGATCGAGGACAAGAAGATCGGCTGGCCGGCGCAGCTCGCGCTCGGCCCCGACGGCCTCGGCAACTCGCCCGACCACATCGCGCACATCATGAGCAGCTCGATGGAGGCCCTCATCCACCACTTCAAGCTGGTGACCGAGGGCTTCCGCGTGCCGGCCGGCCAGGCCTACGTGCCGGTCGAGTCGCCCCGCGGCGAGCTCGGCGCCCACGTGGTGAGCGACGGCGGCACCCGGCCCTTCCGGGTCCACTTCCGCGACCCGTCCTTCACGAACCTGCAGGCCGTGCCGGCCATGTGCGAAGGCGGATACATCGCCGACGTCATCTCGGCGGTCGCCTCGCTCGACCCCGTCATGGGAGGTGTGGACCGATGACCTACTCCCCAGAGGTCCGCGAGCGTCTGGAACTGGACGCCAAAGAGATCATCGGCAAGTACCCCAAGACCAGGTCGGCGCTGCTCCCGCTGCTCCACCTCGTCCAGTCGGAAGACGGCTACGTCTCCGACGCCGGCCAGGAGTTCTGCGCCGAGATGCTGGGCCTGTCGAAGGCCGAGGTCGTGGGCGTCTCGACGTTCTACACGATGTACAAGCGCAAGCCCGCAGGCGAATACCACGTCGGCGTCTGCATCAACACCCTCTGCGCGGTGATGGGCGGCGACCAGATCTGGGACGAACTCAGCGAGCACACCGGCATCGGGCACGAGGAGGCCACCTCCGACGGCAAGGTGTCGCTGGAGCGCATCGAGTGCAACGCGGCCTGCGACTTCGCGCCGGTGATGATGGTCAACTGGGAGTTCTTCGACAACCAGACGCCCGACTCGGCCAAGCAGCTCGTCGACGACCTGCGGGCCGGCAAGCCCGTCGTCCCGACGCGCGGGCCGTCGCGGCTCTGCTCGTTCAAGGAGACCTCCCGGGTGCTCGCGGGCCTGCCCGACGAGCTCGCCGGTGAGGGCCCCTCGGCCGCCGGCGCCTCGCTCGAGGGTCTGCGCGTCGCCAAGGCCAACGGCTGGGAGGCTCCCAAGTGACCACGCTGACTCCGGTCCTCACCAAGAACTGGGACCTGCCCAACTCGTTCACGCTGGAGGGCTACGGCGACTACTCCGCCGCCCGCTCGGCGCTGGGCATGGACCCCGACGCGATCATCCAGTCGGTGAAGGACTCCGGCCTGCGCGGCCGTGGCGGCGCGGGCTTCCCGACCGGCATGAAGTGGGGCTTCATCCCGCAGAACGACGGCAAGCCCCACTACCTCGTCGTCAACGCCGACGAGTCGGAGCCGGGGACCTGCAAGGACATCCCGCTGATGATGGCCAACCCCCACTCGCTGGTGGAGGGCGTCATCATCACCGCCTACGCGATCCGGGCCAACTACGCCTTCATCTACGTCCGGGGCGAGGTCGTCCACGTCATCCGGCGGGTGCAGGCGGCGGTCCGTGAGGCCTACGAGAAGGGCTACATCGGCAAGGGCATCTTCGGCAGCGGCTACGACCTGGAGATCGTCGTGCACAGCGGCGCCGGGGCGTACATCTGCGGCGAGGAGACCGCCCTGCTCGACTCGCTCGAGGGCTTCCGGGGCCAGCCCCGGCTCAAGCCGCCGTTCCCGGCCATCGCGGGCCTCTACGCCGCGCCGACGGTCGTGAACAACGTCGAGTCGATCGCCTCGGTCCCCTCGATCGTGGCCAACGGCGCCGACTGGTTCGCCGGCATGGGCACCGAGAAGTCCAAGGGCTTCGGCATCTTCTCGCTGAGCGGCCACGTGACCCGCCCCGGCCAGTACGAAGCACCCCTCGGCATCACGCTGCGGGAACTGCTCGACATGGCGGGCGGCATCCGCGAGGGCCACCGGCTGAAGTTCTGGACGCCCGGCGGCTCCTCCACGCCGATCTTCACCGACGAGCACCTCGACGTGCCGCTCGACTTCGAGTCGGTCGGCGCCAAGGGCTCGATGCTCGGCACCCGCGCCCTGCAGATCTTCGACGAGACCACCTGCGTGGTCCGCTCGGTGCTGCGCTGGACCGAGTTCTACGCCCACGAGTCGTGCGGCAAGTGCACCCCCTGCCGTGAGGGCACCTTCTGGCTCAAGCAGGTGCTCAAGCGGCTGGAGAAGGGTCAGGGCAACGAAGACGACCTGACCACGATCACCGACATCGCGGACAACATCCTGGGCCGGTCGTTCTGCGCCCTGGGCGACGGCGCGACGAGCCCGATCTACTCCTCGGTGCAGCACTTCCGCGACGAATACCTCAAGCACTTCGAGATCGGCGGCTGCCCGTTCGATCCCGCACTCGCCACTGTGTGGGGGACCAAGTGACCATTCAAGCTACCCACCCCGAGGAGCGGGCGGTCGTCGAGATGGTGACTCTCACCATCGACGGCTTCCAGGTCAGCGTGCCGAAGGGCACGATGATCATCCGGGCGGCCGAGCTGCTGGGGATCCAGATCCCCCGCTTCTGTGACCACCCGCTGCTCGACCCGGCGGCCAACTGCCGCCAGTGCCTGGTCGACATCCCCGACGCGGGCAACGGCCGGGGCTTCCCCAAGCCGCAGCCGTCGTGCGCGATCGAGGTCGCGCAGGGCATGGTCGTGCAGAGCCAGCTCACCTCGCCGGTCGCCGAGAAGGCGCAGCGCGGCGTGATGGAACTGCTGCTGCTCAACCACCCGCTCGACTGCCCGGTCTGCGACAAGGGCGGCGAGTGCCCCCTGCAGAACCAGGCGATGTCCAACGGCCAGGGCGAGTCGCGCTTCCAGGAGACCAAGCGGACGTTCGAGAAGCCGGTCGCGCTGTCGACCGAGGTGCTGCTCGACCGTGAGCGCTGCGTGCAGTGCGCGCGCTGCCTGCGCTTCTCCGACCAGATCGCCGGCGACCCGTTCATCGAGTTCTTCGAGCGCGGGGCCAAGGAGCAGGTGGGCGTCGCCGACGGCGAGCCGTTCCAGTCCTACTTCTCGGGCAACACGATCCAGATCTGCCCGGTGGGTGCGCTGACCGGCGCGGCCTACCGGTTCCAGTCCCGCCCGTTCGACCTGGTCTCCACGCCGAGCACCTGCGAACACTGCGCCTCCGGCTGCGCCCTGCGCACCGACCACCGGCGAGGCAAGGTCACCCGCCGGCTCGCCGGTGAAGACCCGCAGGTCAACGAGGAGTGGAACTGCGACAAGGGCCGCTGGGCCTTCGCCTACCAGACCCAGTCCGACCGGCTGCGCACCCCGCTGATCCGCAACGAAGAGGGCGTGCTGGTGCCCGCCTCCTGGCCGGAGGCGCTGGCCGCCGCCGCTGCCGGGCTCGCGGGCCGCAGGGCCGGAGTCCTCGCCGGTGGCCGTCTCACCGTCGAAGACGCCTACGCCTACAGCAAGTTCGCGCGGGTCGCCCTCGGCACCAACGACATCGACATGCGGGCGCGGCCCCACTCCGCCGAGGAGGCCCAGTTCCTGGCCCACTCGGTGGCGGGCAAGGGCATCGAGATCTCCTACACCGACCTCGAGAACGCCCCCGCGGTGCTGCTGGCCGGGTTCGAGCCGGAAGAGGAGTCGCCCAGCGTCTTCCTCCGGCTGCGCAAGGCCGCCCAGAAGAAGGGCCTCACGGTCTACTCGCTGGCGCCCTTCGCCACGCCTGGCCTGGCCAAGATGGGCGGCACGCTCATCCGCACCGTCCCCGGCGGTGAGGCCGAGGCCATCGGCGAGCTGATCACCGACGGCGTCAAGCTCCCCGCGGGCACGATCATCATGGCCGGCGAGCGGCTGGCCTCCTCCAAGGGCGCGCTCTCGGCGCTGGTCCGGCTGGCCGGTTCGACCGGCGCCCGGCTGGCCTGGGTGCCCCGCCGGGCCGGTGAGCGCGGCGCCATCGAGGCGGGCGCGCTGCCGAACCTGCTCCCGATCGGACGTCCGGTCGACGACGAGGCCGCCCGCGCCGAAGTGGCCCGGGTCTGGAACGTCTCCTCGCTGCCGGGCCAGATCGGCCTCGACACCGACGGCATCCTCCGGGCCGCCCTCGACGAGCGGCTCGACGCGCTGGTCGTGGCGGGCGTCGACCCCGACGACCTGCCCGACCCCGAGCTCGCCCTGCGGGCCCTGGAGAACACGCCGTTCATCGTCAGCCTGGAGATCCGCGCCAGCGCCGTCACCGACCGCGCCGACGTGGTGCTGCCGGTCGCGGCGGTCGCCGAGAAGGCCGGCACGTTCGTCGACTGGGAGGGCCGTGGCCGGTCCTTCGAGGTGGCCACCCCGCAGCCCGGTGTGATGAGCGACCTGCGGGCGATCACCGCGATCGCCGACGCGATGGACGTCCACCTGGGTCTGCCCGACATCGCCGCGGTCCGCCGCGAGCTGGGTTCGCTCGGCATCTACAAGGGCGTCCGCCCGGCCGCGCCGAGCGTCACCGGCGGCACCACCGCCGCGCCCGGTCAGGGTCAGGCCGTCCTGGCGAGCTGGCACCTGCTGCTCGACGACGGGAAGCTGCAGGACGGCGAGCCGTTCCTCGCGGGCACCGCCCGCGACGCGGTCGCGCTGCTGTCCCCGGCCACCGCCGCCGAAATCGGCGCGGTCGACAAGGTCACCGTCAACGGCTCCACCCTGCCGCTGCGGATCGCCGACCTGCCCGACCGGGTCGTCTGGGTGCCGGCCAACTCCGGCGGCGTCTCGGTCACCCGCGACCTGCGGGCCGAGGCGGGCGACGTCGTCACGATCGGAAGTGCCTCATGATCCTCCTGGCCAGCCCGGCGAGCCCCGGTTCGTCGTTTCCGGAAGACTTCGGCCACGATCCGCTGTGGATCAGCATCATCAAGGCCGTCTTCCTGTTCGTCTTCCTGATGCTGGGCGTGCTGTTCGGCGTGTGGACCGAGCGCAAGCTCATCTCGCGCATGCAGCACCGCTACGGCCCCAACCGAGCCGGCAAGTTCGGTCTGCTCCAGACCGTCGCCGACGGCCTGAAGATGGGGCTCAAGGAAGACCTGATGCCCCGCAAGGTCGACAAGGTCATCTTCTTCCTGGCACCGGTGATCATCTCGGTGCCGGCGTTCCTGGCCTTCTCGGTCATCCCGTTCGGCCCGGTGGTCTCGATGTTCGGGGTCAAGACCCCGCTCCAGCTCACCGACCTGCCCGTGGCCGTGCTGTGGATCCTGGCGATGTCCTCGATCGGCGTCTACGGCATCGTGCTGGCGGGCTGGTCGTCCAAGTCGCCCTACGCGATCCTCGGCGGTCTGCGCTCCTCGGCCCAGGTGGTCTCCTACGAGATCGCGATGGGCCTGTCGTTCGTGGCGGTCTTCCTGTACGCCGGGACGCTCTCCACCTCGGAGATCGTGGCCAAGCAGGCCGACGGCGGCACCGCGACCCTGTTCGGTTTGGACATCCCGCTGCCGAGCTGGTACGCCGTCCTGCTGATCCCGTCGTTCCTGATCTACATGCTGACGATGTTCGGCGAGACCAACCGCGTGCCCTTCGACCTCCCCGAGGGCGAAGGCGAGCTGGTGGCCGGCTACCACACCGAATACAGCTCGTCGCTGAAGTTCGCGATGTTCCAGCTCGCCGAGTACGTGAACGTGTTCACCGTCTCCGGCGTGGCGATCACCCTGTTCCTCGGCGGCTGGCGGGCCCCCTGGCCCATCTCGCTGTGGGACGGCGCGAACGTCGGCTGGCTGCCGATGCTCTGGTTCTTCACCAAGCTCGTGCTGCTGTTCTGCTTCTTCGTGTGGGTCCGGGCCTCGCTGCCGCGCGTCCGCTACGACCAGCTGATGCACTTCGGCTGGAAGGTCCTCATCCCGCTGAACCTGGCCTGGATCCTCCTGGTCGCCACCTTCCGCGCGCTGCGCGTCGACAACAGCCCCGCGGTCATCGCCCTGATGGCGATCGTGGTCATCGGCGCACTCGCGGTCTTCTTCCGCTTCGACACCGTGCAGCAGCGCCGCCGCGAGGCCCGCGCCGCGCAGGTCGAAGAGGAGTACGAGCAGCTCCGCGAGGAGCCCACCGCCGGTGGATTCCCGGTCCCGCCGCTGGATCTGCCGCACTACCACGGGGCGAATCGCAAGGAGGTCCCCAGTGCCTAGTTTCGACTGGCTGAACCCCGTCAAGGGGTTCGGCGTCACCTTCCACCACATGTTCAAGAAGCCGGTCACGGTGAACTACCCGGAGGAGAAGCGGCCCACCGCGCCGCGCTTCCACGGGCGTCACCAGCTCAACCGGTGGCCCGACGGCCTGGAGAAGTGCGTCGGGTGTGAACTGTGCGCCTGGGCGTGTCCCGCCGACGCGATCTTCGTGGAGGGCTCGGACAACACCGACGAGGAGCGTTTCTCCCCCGGAGAGCGCTACGGCCGGACGTACCAGATCAACTACGCGCGCTGCATCCTGTGCGGCCTGTGCATCGAGGCGTGCCCGACGCGGGCGCTCACGATGACCAACGAGTACGAACTGGCCGACTCCAGCCGCGAGGCGCTCATCTACACCAAGGAGATGCTGCTCGCCCCGCTGATGGCGGGCATGGAGCAGCCGCCCCACCCGATGCGTCTCGGGGAGACCGAAGAGGACTACTACCGACTGGGACGCGACAATGGGTGAGACCATCACGTTCTGGGTGCTCGCCGTCGTCTCGGTCAGCGCGGCACTCGGGCTCGTCTTCAGCCGCAGAGCGGTCTACTGCGCCCTGATGCTCGGCGTGGTCATGCTCTCGCTGGCGGTTCTCTACGCCGTCCAGGACGCGCCGTTCCTCGCCGCCGTGCAGATCATCGTCTACACCGGCGCCGTGATGATGCTGTTCCTGTTCGTGCTGATGCTGGTCGGCGTCGACTCGTCCGACTCGCTCGTCGAGACGATCAGGGGCCAGCGCTTCTGGGCGGTCGTGGCCGGGCTCGGCTTCGCCGCCCTGCTGGCGCTGGGCATCGGCAACGTGGCCTTCGCGCCGCCGACCGGGCTGGCCGCGGTGAACGCGGCGGGCAACGTCCCGTCGCTGGCCGAGCTGATCTTCACGCGCTACGTGTTCGCCTTCGAGGTCACCTCGGCGCTGCTGATCACCGCCGCGCTGGGCGCCATGGTGCTGGCCCACCGCGAGCGCATGGAGCAGCGCGCCACCCAGCGGGAGCTGTCCCGCGAGCGCTTCGTCAAGTTCGGCGAGGAGGGCATCGACCCGTCCCCGCTGCCCGGCCCCGGTACCTACGCCCGCGCCAACGCGATCGACATGCCCGCGCTGCTGCCCGACGGCAAGATCGCCAAGCTGTCGGTCAACCGCTACATCGCCAGGTACGAGGCCGAAGAGGGCACCATCGACCCGAAGGTGGCCGAGATCCTGGAAGGTGAGGACAAGTGACCACCCACTACCTCGTGCTCAGCGCGCTGCTGTTCGCGATCGGCGGGATCGGCGTCCTCGTCCGGCGCAACGCGATCGTCGTGTTCATGTGCGTGGAGCTCATGCTCAACGCGTGCAACCTGGCGTTCGTGACCTTCGCCCGCCAGAGCGGCAATCTCGACGGTCAGGTCATCGCGTTCTTCGTGATGATCGTGGCCGCCGCCGAGGTCGTCATCGGCCTGGCCATCATCGTGACGATCTTCCGAACCCGCAGGTCAGCGTCGGTCGACGACGCCAGCCTGCTGAAGTACTAAGAGGCGGCCGTGGAACCCGTAGAGATTCTGTCGCACACCGGGGGCGGTGCGATCAGCCTGGCCTGGCTGATGATCGCGCTTCCGCTCGTCGGCGCAGCGATTCTCCTTATCGGTGGCCGCGCCACGAACAAGTGGGGCCACCTTCTCGCAGTGCTCATGTCGGTCGGCGCCTTCGTGGTGGCCGCCCTCGCGTTCTTCCAGCTGATCGGGCTCGACCCGGCGCAGCGCCGCCAGTCGGTGAACCTCTGGGAGTTCATCCCCGGCGTGGCGAACATCGGGCTGCTGATCGACCCGCTGTCGATCAGCTTCTGCCTGCTGATCACGTTCGTCGGCTCGCTGATCCACATCTACTCCATCGGCTACATGTCGCACGACCCGGACAGGCGGCGCTTCTTCGCCTACCTGAACCTGTTCGTCGCGGCGATGCTGCTGCTGGTGCTGGCCGACAACTACGTCGCCCTGTTCATCGGCTGGGAGGGTGTGGGCCTCGCGTCCTACCTGCTCATCGGCTTCTGGCAGTACAAGCCGTCGGCGGCGGTGGCCGCGAAGAAGGCGTTCGTGGTCAACCGGGTCGGTGACTTCGGCCTCCTGGTCGCGATGTTCATCATCTTCGCCCAGTTCGGCTCCCTGCAGTTCGCCGAGGTCTTCCCGGCGGCCGGTCAGGCCACCCAGGGTGTGTCGACCGCGATCGGCCTGCTGCTCCTGCTCGGCGCGTGCGGCAAGTCGGCGCAGCTCCCGCTCCAGTCGTGGCTCCTCGACGCGATGGAGGGCCCGACCCCGGTCTCGGCCCTCATCCACGCCGCGACGATGGTCACCGCCGGCGTCTACCTGGTCGTCCGCTCCGGCGCCGCCTTCTTCCCCGAGGGCAGCACGGCCGGTCTGGTCGTGACGATCGTCGGTGTGGCCACGCTGCTCGCCGGTGCGATCATCGGTACCGCCAAGGACGACATCAAGAAGGGCCTGGCCGGCTCGACGATGTCGCAGATCGGCTACATGATGCTCGCCGCGGGCATCGGCCCGGCCGGTTACGCCTTCGCGATCGCCCACCTGATCTCGCACGGCTTCTTCAAGGCCGACCTGTTCCTCGGCGCCGGTTCGGTCATGCACGCCATGAACGACGAGGTCGACATGCGGCGCTACGGCGGCCTGCGCAAGCTGCTGCCGATCACCTTCGTCACCTTCTTCATCGGCTACCTGGCGATCATCGGCTTCCCGCTGCTGTCCGGTTACTTCACCAAAGACGGCATCATCGAGTCGGTCATGCACCACAACGCGATCCTCGGCTGGCTCGCGGTGGTGGGCGCCGGCATCACCGGCTTCTACATGACCCGCATGGTGGTGATGACCTTCTTCGGCCCGAAGCGCTGGGACGAGAAGGCCCACCCGCACGAGTCACCGGCCGTGATGACCTGGCCGCTGATCATCCTGTCGGTCTTCTCGATCGGCCTGGGCGCCTACCTGATCCTCAGCAACCGCCTGATGGTCTTCCTCGGCCCGGCCGTCGGCCTGCCCGCGGAGCTCCCCGGTTTCCACCCGTTCAGCGTGCCCGGCCTGACGACGCTGGCCCTGGTCGCCATCGGCGCCGGGATCGCGATCGCCAAGTACGGCCGCGCCGAGGTGCCCGTCGTGCAGCCGCGCGGCTCGTTCCTCACCGTCTTCGCCCGTCGTGACCTCTACGGCGACGCCCTGAACGAGGCGCTGTTCATGCGCCCCGGCCAGTGGCTGACCCGCTTTGCGGTCTTCTTCGACAACCGGGGCATCGACGGCGTGGTCAACGGCCTGGCCGCGGGTGTCGGCGGATCGTCCGGCAGGCTGCGGAAGATCCAGACCGGTTACGTGCGGTCGTACGCCCTGTCCATTTTCGTCGGTGCCGCCGTGCTGGTCGGCGCCTGGTTCGTGGTTGGGACCCTGTGATGACCGCCATCCCGTGGCTTTCGATCCTGATGGGCGTGTCCGTCCTGGGCGCGCTCGGCGTGTCGTTCCTCAAGAACGACAAGCTCGCCAAGCAGGCGACGCTCGGCGTCTCGCTGCTCGTGCTGGCGCTGACCGTGGTCATGACGGTCACTTTCAGCCCCAACGGCGACCGGTTCCAGTTCTCTGAGACCTACGACTGGATCCCCTCCTTCGGCGTCCACTACGCGGTGGCCGTCGACGGCGTGGCGCTGGTGCTGATCCTGCTGTCGGCCATTCTGGTGCCGATCGTCGTGCTGGCCTCCTGGCACGACGCCGAGCAGGGCAAGCGCTCGGTCCGCACCTACTTCGCGCTGCTCCTGGTTCTCGAAGCGATGATGATCGGCGTCTTCGCGGCGACCGACGTCTTCCTGTTCTACGTGTTCTTCGAGGCCATGCTGATCCCGATGTACTTCATGATCGGGTCGTACGGCGGCGCGCAGCGGTCCTACGCGGCGGTCAAGTTCCTGCTCTACTCGCTGTTCGGCGGCCTGCTGATGCTGGTGGCCGTGATCGCGCTCTACAACGTGGCCGACAAGAACAGCTTCCTGTTCCCCGACCTCATCGGCGCGGTCACCGACCCGACGACGCAGAAGTGGCTCTTCCTGGGCTTCTTCATCGCGTTCGCGATCAAGGCCCCGCTCTGGCCGGTGCACACCTGGCTGCCCGACGCCGCCGCGCAGGCCCCGGCCGGCGCCGCGGTGCTGCTGGTGGGCGTGCTCGACAAGGTCGGCACGTACGGCATGCTGCGGTTCTGCCTGGAGCTGTTCCCCGACGCGGCCAAGTGGGCGACCCCGGTCGTCATCGCGCTGTCGGTGATCGGCATCGTCTACGGCGCCATCGTGGCGATCGGCCAGACCGACATCAAGCGGCTGGTGGCGTACACCTCGATCTCGCACTTCGGGTTCATCACGATGGGCGTGTTCGCGATGACCACCACGGCGGCCTCGGGTGCGACGCTCTACATGGTCAACCACGGCTTCTCGACCGGTGTGCTGTTCCTGGTCGCGGGCTTCCTGATCTACCGCCGCGGTTCGCAGTACATCGCCGACTACGGCGGCGTGCAGAAGGTCGCCCCGCTGCTGGCGGGCGCCTTCCTCATCGCCGGTCTGTCGGGTCTGTCGCTGCCGGGCCTGAGCACGTTCGTCAGCGAGTTCATGGTGCTCCTGGGCACCTACCAGCGCTACGCCGTGCCGGCCATCATCGGCACGACCGGCGTCATCCTCGCCGCCATCTACATCCTGTGGATGTACCAGCGCACCATGAACGGCCCCACCGCCGAGTCGGTCGCCGAGATGAAGGACCTCAACGGTCGCGAACGCTGGGTCGTCGCGCCGCTGATCGCCCTGATCGTGGTCTTGGGCTTCTTCCCCAAGCCGCTTCTCGACGTGATCAACCCGGCCGTCAAGGAGTCGCTCGTCAACGTGAAGGTCACCGACCCGGCTCCGGTCGTCGCTGTTAAGGAGGGCCAGTGATCACGGCTCCCACCATCGAGTACTTCCAACTGGCGCCGCTGCTCGTCATCCTGGGCGCGGCCATCGTGGGAGTCCTCGTCGAGGCGTTCGCGCCTCGCTACCTGCGGCGGGCGATCCACATCCCGCTGACGCTGCTGTCGCTGGTCGGCGCGTTCGCGCTGGTCGTCCTGCAGACGATCCGCGGCGTCCCGACCGCCCCGTCGGCGATGGGCGCGGTCGCGGTCGACGGCCCGACCCTGTTCATCTGGGGCACGATCCTGGTGCTGTCGTTCGTCAGCGTCCTGCTGATCAACGACGAAGACCAGTTCGTGCCCTCGGCGGCGGCCGTCCCCGGCTCCGCCGAGGAGGAGCAGGCGATCACCGAGGGTGCGGCGCACACCGAGGTCTACCCGCTGGCCCTGTTCGCCATCGGCGGCATGCTCCTCTTCCCGGCCTCGAACGACCTGCTCATCATGTTCGTCGCCCTTGAGGTCATGTCGCTGCCGCTCTACCTGCTGTGCGGTCTGGCCCGGCGCCGCCGCCTGCTGTCGCAGGAGGCGTCGGTCAAGTACTTCCTGCTCGGCGCGTTCTCCTCGGCCTTCTTCCTGTACGGCACGGCGCTCCTGTACGGCTTCGCCGGCTCGGTCGACCTGTCGGCGATCAACCAGGCCCTGGCCGTCGCCAACGGCAACGGCACCCTGCTGACCGTCGGCATGGCCATGCTGGGCGTCGGCCTGCTCTTCAAGATCGGCGCCGCGCCCTTCCAGGCGTGGAAGCCCGACGTCTACCAGGGCGCCCCGACCCCGATCACCGCGCTGATGGCCTCCGGAACCCTGGTCGCCGCCTTCGGCGCCGTGCTGCGGGTCTTCTGGGTCGCGCTGGGCAACAACAGCTGGGACTGGAGCCCGGTCATGTGGGGCGTCGCCGCCCTGACCATGATCGTCGGCTCGATCCTGGCGATCACCCAGACCGACATCAAGCGCATGCTGGCCTACTCGTCGATCGCCCACGCAGGCTTCCTGCTGATCGGCGTCATGGCCGTCGGCGACGCCGGGCAGAACGGGCTGGCCCTGTCGGGCCTGCTGTTCTACCTGCTCACCTACGGCATCACGACGGTCGGCGCGTTCGCCATCGTGACGCTGGTGCGCGACCCGGGCGGCGAGGCGTGGCACCTGTCGCGCTGGGCGGGCCTGGGCAAGCGGTCGCCGAAGCTGGCGGGCCTGTTCGCGTTCTTCCTGCTGGCCTTCGCCGGAATCCCGCTCACCAGCGGTTTCTTCGGAAAGTACGCCGTGTTCAACTCGGCGGTCGCCGTGGGTTCGACCTGGCTGACGATCCTGGTCGTGCTGGCGGTCATCGCCTCGGCGGCGGCGGCGTTCTTCTACGTCCGCGTGATCGTGCTGATGTTCTTCAGCGACCCCTCGGCCGACGGTCCCACCGTCGTCTCGCCGTCGTGGGCCACGTCAACTGTGGTCGGACTGTCGGCATTCGCTACGGTAGCCTTGGGGGTTTTCCCGCAGCCTGTCCTTGATCTGGCGGAATCGGCTGCGAAGACGTTGTTCGTGCAATAAGGGAGCTTTTCTATGGCCGCGCCGCCCGTTGTTGACCTGCCCGTCGCCGACGAGCGGCTGGCCGAGGACATCTCCAACGGCCTCGCGGCTGTGGAGAAGCAACTCCGTTCGGCCGTCGAGAGCGACGACGCGTTCGTGACCGACGCGTCCAAGCACCTCATAGAGGCCGGCGGCAAGCGCTTCCGCGCGATGCTGGTTCTTCTCGCCGCCCAGTTCGGCGACCCGACGGCGCCCGGGGTCATCCCGGGCGCCGTCGTCATGGAACTGACCCATGTGGCCACGCTCTACCACGACGACGTGATGGACGAGGCGACCGAGCGCCGCGGCAAGCCGTCGGCCAACGCCCGGTGGAACAACACGGTGGCCATCCTCACCGGCGACTACGTCTTCGCCCAGGCCGCCGACATCATGGCCGACCTCGGCCCCGAGCCGGTGCGCATCCAGGCCAAGACCTTCGCCCGACTGGTCCGCGGCCAGATCCGCGAGACCGTCGGCCCCGCCGAGGGCGTCGACCCGATCGAGCACTACATCGACGTCCTGGCCGACAAGACGGGCTCCCTGATCGCCACCAGCGGCCGCCTGGGCGCGATGCTCGCGGGCGCCCCCCAGGACGTCGTGCTGCGCCTGACGGCCGCCTGCGAGGCCATCGGCGTGGCCTTCCAGCTCGGCGACGACATCATCGACGTCGCCTCCGAGACCTCGGGCAAGACACCCGGCACCGACCTGCGCGAGGGGATCCGCACCCTCCCGGTCCTGTACGCCCTCGCCTCAGACGACGACCCCCGGCTGCGCGCCCTGGTCTCCGGCCCGGTGCCCGAGGCCGACATCGAGGAGGCGCTGGAGCTGCTGCGCGCCTCCGAGGCGCTGAAGATGGCGCGGGCCGAGCTGGAGCGCTGGGCCGCGCGCGCCAAGGACCAGCTCTCCGAGCTGCCCGACATCCCCGCGCGCGCCGCGCTGCTGTCGCTGTGCGACTTCGTGGTCGACCGCTCGGCCTAGACCTTCGCCAGCTCCTTCTCCGGTACGGGCTTCTTCGCGAGACCGTGCCGGAGGCTGTCCCACGTGAACACGGCCAGCGCCAGCCAGACCACCCCGAACCCGAGCCAGCGCTCGGCCGGCATGGTCTCCTTGATGATCAGCACCCCGACGAGGAACTGCAGGATCGGCGCGATGTACTGCAGCAGCCCGACGATCGTCAGCGGCACCGTGATGACCGAGGCCGCGAAGAACAGCAGCGGCACGGCGGTCACCACGCCCGAGCTGATCAGCAGGATCGCGTGGCCCGCGCCGTGGTTGCCGAAGGTGTTGCCGCTCCCGAGCGTCATCAGGTAGATCCCGGCGGGGATCAGCATGACGAGGGTCTCGATCGTGAGGCTTTCGGCCGCACCTACTTGGGCCTTCTTCTTGACCAGCCCGTACAGACCGAAAGAGAAGGCCAGCGTGAGGGCGATCCAGGGGAGCTGCCCGTAGCCGAGGGTCAGGATGACGACCGACGTCGCCGCCAGGCCGACGGCGACCCACTGCCACCGCCTGAGGCGCTCACCGAGGATGATCACACCGAACAGGATGCTGACCAGCGGGTTGATGAAGTAGCCGAGGGCGCTCTCCACCACGTGGCCGCTGTTGACGGCGTAGATGTAGACGCCCCAGTTGGCCGAGACGAGCGCGCCCGCGCCGGTGAGCAGGAGCAGTTGCCGCCGGGAGATCCGCCTGATCCACGACCAGTTCCGGGTGACCGCGAGAATGGCGACCACCACGGCGAGGGACCACAACATGCGGTGGGCGAGGATCTCGACGGCACCGCTGGGCTTCAGGAGCGGCCAGTACAGGGGAAACAGGCCCCAGAGGGCGTAGGCGGCGATGCCGTACCAGACTCCACGGCGCAAATCAGGCATGAACCCTAGTTTGGCTGCTTACCTTGTTTATTACAAATAAGTGATGTTGGCTTGATGGTTAAGTGGTTCTAACGGAACAAAGCCTGCCGTGGCATGGTTGAGGTGGTCAGGAGGTAGACATGGGTTGGATCTTCGGTACGAACAAGGCTTCCATGGTGAGCGCCGCCGACGCGCTCCCGGGACGGTCTACGGCGATGCCGGTGGCTGAGAAGCATCTCGTGCTCGGGGGGTCGCTCACCCCGCCTTGGCCCGAGGGGGCCGAGGTCGCCGACTTCGGTCTCGGATGCTTCTGGGGCGCGGAGCGCAAGTTCTGGCAGACCGACGGGGTGCTCTCCACAGCCGTCGGATACCAGGGCGGGTTCACCGCCAATCCCACGTACGAGGAGACGTGTTCGGGGCTCACCGGGCACACCGAGGTCGTACGGGTGGTGTTCGATCCTTCGCGGGTGTCCTACGAGGAGCTCCTGAAGGTGTTCTGGGAGAACCACGACCCTACGCAGGGGATGCGCCAGGGGAACGACGTCGGGACGCAGTATCGGTCGGCGATCTACACGCACTCTGAGGCGCAGGAGAAGTCGGCGGCGGCTTCGCTGGCGGCTTATCAGGAGGTGCTGACGGCTGCGGGGTATGGGGCGATCACTACCGAGGTGCGGCCGGCGCCGGAGTTCTACTATGCCGAGGACTATCACCAGCAGTACCTCCTCAAGAATCCGGGAGGGTACTGCGGGATCGGCGGGACCGGGGTTTCCTGCCCTGTCGGTCTTACTTCTGGTGAGGCGTAGAGCTGCGGCTTTAGCCTGAACTGCTGGCCCTTGGTCGGCTCCGTGAGTGGAGCTGATCTTGGGCCAGACGTGTGTTCGGCGACGATTTTCTCCGGCGTTGGCGGGTGGAGGTCGTCTGGTTAGACTCGGCGGATCACGCGCCGGTCACGCCGGTCGTACCATGCCATCTCACTGACTTGCGAGACATTCCATGATCTTCATTACGGCGAAGTTCCACGTGCTGCCCGAGTACGCCGACCAGTGGCCGGAGATCACACGCGAGTTCACCGAGGCCACTCGCGGTGAGCCCGGCTGCCTGTGGTTCGACTGGTCGCGCAGTGTCGAGGACCCGGCGGAGTACGTCCTCGTCGAGGCATTCCGGGATGGCGATGCGGGAGGTGCGCACGTCCAGTCCGATCACTTCAGGAAGGCGCAGCAGACGCTGCCCCGCCATCTTGCCGAGACCCCCCGGATCGTCAACGCGACGCTTCCGCAGGACGACTGGTCACTTCTCGGCGAGATGGCCGTGCCTGAGTCGTGAGGCAAGCTCGGGCGTAAATGTCCACGTACCGGCGGACGATGTCAGAGCCCCCGGGCGCGGGCCGGGCCGAATCTGCGGCACCTGCTGACGGCCCCGCTCGGTGAGTTCGGTATCAGCGAGTCCAGGGCGCGGGCTGCGTTGTCGCGGGTGACCAGGCGTGGTCATGGGCGCAGATGGCGTCGCTCATCCTGTTGATCCTTTGGGCACTGCCGTGCCTTCGTGACATCGTTCGCGGCTACTCCGCGTAGGGCTGATCGGCGCCCTGGGCGCTGTAGCCGAGACTCCAGATGTAGCCGTCCGGGTCGGCGAAGGTGCCGCCGTACCCGCCCCACGGCAGAGCACCGGCGGGCTTGAGAATCGTCGCGCCGGCTTTCTCGGCCTCCGCCATGATCTCGTCGACCCGCGTCTCGCTGCGGACGACGTAAGTCAGGACCAGTCCGCTGAAACCGCTGCCCTGCTGGTCGGTGCCCACCTGGGCGGCCAGGCCCTCACGGCCGTAGAAGCCGACGGGCGAGGCGCCGTCGGAGGCGAAGAACACCGAGACCCCGAAGTCGTTCTCGATCTTCCAGCCGAGCCCCTCGGTGTAGAACTCCTTGGCCCGGGCCATGTCCCGGACGCCGAGAAGAATCGAGCTGACGTGTGCCTTCATGTCGTACTCCATTAATGAGAAACGGTGGGCTTGGGCGTTCTCAACTGTGGAGTGGCGGCCTGCCGGCATCAACGTGAGATTCCGGGCGATCCGATAACTTGGCGCTTATGACGCGACGAGGGACGCCATGGAAATCAGGGACATCGAGATCTTTCTGACCCTGGCCGAGGAACTGCACTTCGGCCGGACGGCCGCCCGGCTCCACGTGTCCCAGGCGCGGGTCAGCCAGGCGATCAGCCAGCAGGAGCGCCGCATCGGTACCTCGCTGTTCGACCGCTTCAACCGCCGTCAGGTCCGCTTGACCCCGGTCGGCCGACAGTTGCGTGACGACCTGCTCCCGATCTACGCCGGCCTACACGAAAGCCTCGAACGCGCCCGGATGGCAGCCCGCGGCATCATGGCGCGGCTGCGGGTGGGCATGCTGCCCTTCAACGTCCACGACCTGCATCCCTACTGGCGGGCCTTCCGCGCCCGGCACCCGCAATGGGAACTGCAGTTGCGCCGTGCCTCCTTCGTCGACACCTTCGCCGGGCTCCGCAACGGCGACATGGACGTACTGGTCGCCTGGCTACCTGTGGAAGAACCCGATCTCACCGTGGGCCCGACCCTGTTCGTCGACCCGCGAGTCCTCGCCGTCTCCGCCGAGCACGAATTGGCCGGCCGGTCCTCCGTGCCCCTGGAAGCGCTCGGCGGCTTCCGGCACGCCGCCGCCCCCCACATGCCGGACTACTGGGAGAACAGCTACCTCCCCTTCCACACCCCGCGCGGCCAGACCATCGAACGGGTCGAAACCATCACCAACCCCGACGAGCTGATCAACCTGGTCAGCACCGGCGAGATCGTCCACAGCTTCCCCGCCCACGTCACCCGATACTGGGCGATGGCACACCTGCAGTGGCTCCCCATGCCGGACATGCCACATCTGACCTACGCCCTGGTATGGCAGACCGAGGCCGAAACCGACCTGATCCGAGCGCTCGCCCAGGCGGTCCACGACCTCGGCCCCGCCCACGGTTGAGCAACGGCCCCCGAGAACGCGCCTGCGGCACCACACTCACCTGGACAGAGCAGCCTGATCATGACCCCGCTAGGTGGAACGCACCAGGCTCGGTCCGGAAGACGTGCCATTCCTCGCGCTCGACGAGAGCGCGGCAACCGGCCTCTGACGGGCGACCTCGATCCTGGCCGATCCGGCGGTAGATCGTGGGTCACATGGTCACAGCTCTAGGCTCCAGCGCATGGCTCGCACCACTCCCGGCCCGCCGGTCGACATCACCGCCGTGTTTCCCGTACTGGACGCGTACTCGAGGACGGCCGTCCGTCTCCATCCTCGGCCGGGGAAACCGAGCATGCACGACAGTCATATGGGCGGACCGCTGATCTGGCCGTCCGATGAGCCGTGGCCTACGTGTGGGCGGACGGTCAAGGTGGCGGCCGCGCCCTTCCGCGAGCGGGGCTGGCTGACGATGCTGGATCGGGTCCCCGAGAGTCCGATCCCCATGGTCGGCGTCGCTCAGTTCTACGCACGCGACATCCCCGAGATCCCTTTTCCGGAGGGTGCCGATCTGCTCCAGGTGCTGTGGTGTCCCGGCGAGCACGACATGGAGGACATCGGGCCCGGGCCCGCCCCGATGCTGGTGTGGCGCCGCGCCGACGACCTCACCGACGTCCTCGTCGAACCGCCCATGCGGGACGACGGCGCCCCGGCGGGCGATTTCGGCTCTGAGAGCTACCTGCCGCGTCCCTGCGTGCTGCACCCTGAACGGGTCACCGAATATCCCCATGCCGATGAGCTTCCCGAGCGCCTCAAGGTGGCGCTGAAGGCGTGGGATGGTGAGTTCGGCTACGCCTACTCATTCCTGTTGTCCATTGCTCCGGGTTGCAAGATCGGCGGGTGGGAGTCCTGGCACCTCACCGACATGTACGCATTGCCCTGCGGCGTTTGCGGCACCGAAACCGAGCCGCTTCTCAAAGTGGACAGCTCGGAATGGGACGGCGGTAGCGACCCCCGATGGCGTCCGATGGAAGAACGCCACCTCGAAAGGGGCTCGACTGAATATAAGGAGTCGGTGAGACCGACCACGCTCCGGCTCGGTCGCTACGCGGCCCTGACCATTTTCCTCTGTCCCCGGTCCGCCGATCATGGCTTCCGCATGACCATCCAGTAGTCGGGGGGCATCGGCGTGCTCTGGGAAGTCAGGTCATGATCGGGGAGATGCATTTTCGGACACGGTGGGCCGCGTGCGTGAATGGCTTCGCTACCCCGCACCGTATTCGCCGGGGAATTCGCGTTCCCCATTTACTGTGAACTTCTCAGCAATGGCCGAATCGCGGAATGGGTCTGGCCGAGGTGGCGGTGCCACTCTCGGCCAGAGCCTTTTACGTGTCCGTTAGCAGACGACCCAGAAGCGGGACGCGTAACGGGTTCCGACCCCCGTGTCGTTGACTCGGCTCGGTGCCAGGGTCGCGTTCAGGATCTGGCGCGACGCGTTGAGGAGCATCGTCTGCGTGCCGGTGGTCTGGTTGTTGTGGATCGAGCCCACGCTGGAGGTGAAGGGTGCGGCCAGCGTGACCGTCTCGCAGGCGTACCTGGAGAGTCGCGTGCCCTCGAAGTTGGTGTTCGTCCACAGGCAGGCGTACTCGAACGAGCAGTTGGCGGTGCCCAGGGTGGTCACCGGCTCGCTGAGCGAGCGTGCCTTCTTCTCGCCGGGCAGCGGCAGGGTCAGGATGAGGCGGTCGTTCTGGTAGGCGATCTCGTTGATGGCGATCTGCCTGCCGCCGCCGTAGTCCTTCAGGTGCTTGTTCACTTCCGCCTGGAGCGACTGCTTCTGGGAATCGGTGAGCGCGGGCGCCGGTGCGGGATTCTGGGTCTCCGCTAATGCGCTGCCGATTCCGGTGAACATGGTCGTCAGGGCCAGTATGGCGGCCCCGATTGCGGCGATGATGCGTCCCCGTCGGTTCACTGCCAATCTCCTTGGGCTTTCTCGGTGGAGCCTCGGTGAATTTCCCCCGTCGAGTTCTTCGGCTCGACGGGACCATCATGCGACAAACTCACAAGACAAACATTGACTATGTGTGCCAACCCTTCGGCTATGCGAAAAGGCCGATTACGGTCCGGATCATTCGGGTGTGATAATGGCCATTCGTGATCTTTAAGAGATGGCGATGCGCCGTGGCCACCCTGCTGGCCGTGGTGGTGTCCGCTCCCGTTGAGGCGGTCGCGGGGTCCGGGGCGCCCGATCCGGTGAAGGCCGTGCAGAAGCAGTTGCGTCACGGCCACGGGGTGCGGTTGTCCGAGCTCAGCGTGGGGATCTTCGGGGCGGACCACAGTCCGTTGGACCGCATGCACGCCCAGGTCCAGCTGAGCCCCCGCGGGCCGGTCGCCTACGACGCCTCCTGGTATTCCATGCCTCGGCCGGGCGCGGATCCGCGGGAGGTCGACGAGCGTGCCGCCTTCGCCGGGATGGACTGGGACGACGTCACCTATGTCGGCGGGGTCAGATATCTGCACTACGAGGCCGGTGTTCTCCCCGGCGCCAAGTCGTGGGTGCGGGAGGCGCCGAGCCGTACCTGGGCCCAGGACTTCACGGATCAGCCGGTCGACCTGTTCGACGCGAAGATGCTGCGCGGCCTGCTGCGGGGCGTCACCGGCAAAGCGGTCCCCGGCGGGTACGTCTACCGCGGTGCCGCCACCCTCGAGCAGGTGGGCTACTCCTCCCGCTTCCGGCCCAAGGACAAGATCGACTGGTGGCTGTGGACCGACGCCCAAGGCCTGCCCACCCGGCTCCGGACCAGGGACGTCTCCGGCAGCGGATACGAGAGGCTCGGCGCCATCTTCGACACCCGCTACCGCGACTGGGGATTTCCGCTGGTCGTCACCGCTCCGGCCGCCGACCAGGTGATCGACGAAGACGACGTCAGATGAGTGTGCGGAGGGTGGTGAAGGCGGCGCGGATGCAGGTGGGGAGGTCGGCGGTGTCGTCTTCCTCCAGCCAGCTGGTGTAGGCCGCGCGGAACAGGGCGATGCCCGTTTCCGCCGCGACGGAGGCCTCGGGGGCGGGGACGCCCCGGGATCTCAGGGCCTCGGTCAAGGCCTCGGCCAGGCTCGCCAGCTTGACGAGTTCGCGTTCGAGGAGTTCCTCGTTGGCCTTGATGGTGGCCTGGCGGCGGCGGGCGTACGCGCGGCGTTCCTGGAGGAGGTCGCCCGCCTTCTCCAGGGCCACGGCCACGGCGCCCAGGGGCGGGGTGCCGGCGGGGGCCTCGGTGGCGGCTTCGGTGAGGAGGTCGCGCAGGAGGGCCGAGCCGCTGAACAGGACTTCGCGTTTGTCGGCGAAGTGGCGGAAGAAGGTGCGTTCGGTGAGGCCGGCGCGCTGGGCGATCTCGGCGATGGTCGTCTTGTCGAAGCCGTGTTCGGTGAAGAGGTCGAGAGCCGCGTCTTCGAGTCTGCCGCGTGCGTTCGGCTCCCATCTCGCCATGCGCGAAGTTTAGACGATGTCAGTCACTGTCATCTTGATGTCATGAACTGACATCGCATAGCCTGATGTCAGTTCATGACATCGAAAGAGGTAGTGATCATGCGCGTGTTCGTGACAGGGGCGTCGGGGTGGATCGGGTCGGCCGTGGTGCCGGAACTGCTGGCCGGAGGGCACGGCGTCGTCGGGCTCGCCCGGTCCGACGCCTCCGCCGAGGCGCTCGTCGAGGCGGGGGCCGAGGTCGTGCGGGGGACCCTCGACGATCTCGACCTGCTCCGGGACGCGGCGGCGGCGTCCGACGGGGTGGTGCATCTGGCGTTCAAGCACGACATCGCCTTCTCGGGCGGCTTCGCCGAGGCGACCGAGGCCGACCTGGTGGCCGTCGAGGCGATGGTCGGCGGGCTGGAGGGCACGGGGCGGCCGTTCGTGCTGGCGTCGGGGCTGCTCGGGCTGGCTCCCGGGCGGGTCGGCACTGAGCGCGACGTGCCCGAGCAGGCCCAGGGGCGCATGGCGACCGCCCGGCGGGTGCGGCTGCTCGCGGAGACCGGGGTCCGCACCTCCGTGCTCCGGCTGCCGCCGACCGTGCACGGCGCGGGCGACCCCGGGTTCATCGCCGCGTACGTCGCCTTCTCGCGGGCGGCGGGGGCGGCCGGGTTCGTCGGGGACGCGCGCTGGCCCGCCGTGCACCGGTCGGACGCGGCGCGGTTGTTCGTGCTCGCGCTGGAGGAGGCTCCGGGCGGGGCGGTTCTGCACGCCGTACAGGATGAGGGGGTGCCGTTCCGGGAGGTGGCGGAGGCCGTCGGGAAGGGGCTCGGGCTGCCTGTGGTGGAGCTCGCGCCGGAGGAGGCCGCCGCGTCGTACAGCTGGCTGGGGCCGATCATCGGGATGGACGCCGCCGCGTCGAGCACTCTCACCAGGGAACTGCTGCCGTGGGAGCCCGTCGGGCCCACTCTCCTGGACGACCTGGTCGCGGGCCGCTACTTCGGCTGAGCGTGGCCGGTCGACCAGGCCCACGAGGCGATGCCGACCCGGTTGCGGGCGCCGAGCTTGCGCTGGATCCCGGCGATGTGGTTCTTGACCGTGCCGGGGGAGATGAACAGGGCGGTCGCGATCTCGGCGTTGGTGTGACCCTGGGCGACCAGGCGGGTGATCTCGAGTTCCCGGCCGGTCAGCCGGGCGGTCGTGGGCTGGGGCCGCGCGGTGAGATCGCGCAGGAGCCGCACGGTGATCTGCGGGCTGATGAGCGTGTCACCGGACATGGCGGCCCTGACGGCCTCGGCCAGGATCGTCGGGCTCGATCGCTTCAGCAGGAAGCCGCAGGCGCCGTTGCGCAGCGCGGTGTGGACGTATTCGTCGAGGTCGAACGTGGTGACGACCACGACGCGGATCGGGTCGGCCACCTCCGGCCCGGCGAGCAGGCGGGTGACCTCCAGCCCGTCGAGGCGGGGCATCCTGATGTCGGCGAGCACGACGTCGGGGCGCAGATGGCGGGCCTGTTCCACGGCGGTGACCCCGCAGGCGGCCTCGGCGACGACGGTCATGTCGGGCTGGGCGTCCAGGATGATCCGGAACGCGTGCCGGATGTTCTCCTGGTCGTCGGCGATCAGGATGCGGATCATGCCGCCACCAACGGCAGGGTGGCGGCCAGCCGCCAGCCACACGGATCATTCGGGCCCGCGGCCAGGGTGCCGCCGAGCGCCTCGACGCTCTCGGCCAGCCCGGCCAGGCCGAGACCGCCGCCGCGCCGGGTGGGAGCCGGGCCGCTTCGGGCGTCGTCCGTCACCGTGACCTCCAGTGTCGTGCCCGTCCGGCGGACCCGCACCTGCGCCCGGGTCGCCGTCGGCGCGTGGCGGCGTACGTTGGTCAGCGCCTCCACGACGATGCGGTAGGCCGTGGCGGTGACCTCCCTTGGTACGTCGTCGAGGCCCGTGTCGACGTCGAGGTCGACGGCCACGGTGAACCGGTCGGCCAGCTCTTGGAGGTCGGTCAGGGTCGGGAGCGGGGTGCGGCCGGGGTCGTGCAGCATCCGTACCGTCCGGTCCATCGACGTCAACGCCTGGAGTGCGGCCTGCTCGATGCGCTCGAAGGCCGCGGCCGTCCGTTGCGGGTCCTGGTCGGCGAGGATGCGGCCGGCCTGGGCCAGGGCGAGGATGCCGCTGACGTCGTGGGCGACGAAGTCGTGCAGGTCGCGGGCGAGCCGGGTGCGTTGGGCCCGGCGGGCCTCGTCGATGGAGCGGGTGCGGTGGTCGTCCAGAGAACGAAGGTAGAGCCCGATCATGGCGGCGAGGGCGGCCGACAGGGCCCAGACGGTGAATCCGGCCAGGGCCGCGACGGTCGGGGGGCCCAGACCGTACCGGAGCAGCAGCATCGGGGTGGCCACGCCCGCGAGACCCGCGGCTACCAGCGCGGCGCGGGCGGGCGCGGTGCGCACCACCACGACGATCAGGACGAGCAGGACCGCCGACTCACCGACGATCCAGCCGGTCGCGGGGGACCGCGCACCGAGCAGCACGACGGCGGCGGTCGCGGCCAGTGACACCAGCCCCGCGCCGCCGGCGACCGTCGCGATCGGGCTTCGTGTGCGCATGACCCGAGCCTAGGTATCCGGCGGCCCCCGCGCCCGTGCCGAACGGCACATTTCACCCGGCCAGGTCCCGCTCCGACCAGGCTTTTCGGCATCTGCGCCGGCGGCCCGGCCTCCTCGACGCTGGATCGAGGAGGTGGTGGGCGGATGTTCCGCTGGTCGAAATGGTCGGGATACCCGGCGGCCGGGTGGTCGCTGACCTATGGGGCGCTCGGGCTCTACTGGGCGCTGGGCGGAGACGGATTCCCGTTCGCGCCGGTCGACGACGACCGCGCGACGGGCTCGATTTTGGAGGGGAGCCGGGCCGGGGTCGTCGCGCCGGGCATGGCCGTCGTCGGACTGGCCGGCGCGGTCGTGGCGCTGGCGATGGCGCGGAAGTGGGGCCAGGGCGGCACCCGCACGGCGATGGCCGTCTTCGGCTGGGTGCTGGCCGGGACGCTCACCCTCGTGATCCCCGACTACACGCTGCTCGGGCTGGTGGCCTTCGCGCCGCTGCTGCTGGTGTTCGCGTTCACGGGAGTGCCCGGCCCGCAGGACGGCATCGGGGACATCCTCTACTGGCACCGGGTCAACCTGATCGTCATCTTCGTGGGCGGGCTGCTGTGGGCGCTGGCGACCTTCGCCTACCAGCGGCCCGACCTCACCTGGACCCGCCGTTGGGGGCGATGGGCCGTGTACGTCGCCTGCCTCGCCCCCGTGCCCTACGAGATCACCCGGATCGCCTGGTACTTCGGGATCCCCCTCGGCATCACCGACGAGTTCGCCCGGATGATGCGGGAGACGCCCGGCATGCTGGAAGTCGGCCTCGGGGGTGCCGTCGCGTCGATCTGCGGATCCGTTCTCACCCACGGGCTGGTCAGCCGGTGGGGCGAGGTCTATCCGCGCTGGATCTGGTTCAGGGCGGGCCGGCGGGTTCCGGTGGCTTTGGCCGTGGTCCCCGCCCTTCTCGTGGCGATCGTGCTGATACCCGCCGGGCTGATGAACGTCTGGATGGGCGTCGAACCCAATATGTGGGCCGTCAACGTGCCGGGGATGCTGTGGGTGGTCTGGGGCGCCGCCCTCGGGGTCGCCGCCTGCGCCTACCTGATCCGCCGGCGCGCCTGACGGTCAGCGCAGGTTCTGGATCGCGTCGGCCGGCTGGAGGTAGCCCTTGCGGATGTTGGACGCGTCCGTCACGACGACCTTCGCCAGATAGGCGGCCCTGCTCCGATAGAGCTTCTTGAGCTGGGCCTCGTCGAACGGGATGTGCGTACCGAACAGGACACAGAAGGTCTCGCCGGTGTTCTCGCCGGTGTTCAACGCCGTGGGGGCGGCGACCTGCGACAGGCGGATGCCGCCCTTGGCCAGGCCGAGTTCGTCGCGGGCCTTGGTGCCGTCGGGGTTGAACTCCAGCGGCGGCGCCGTGGGCGGCGGGGTGCCGTTCGTCACCCAGCGGGACAGGTGCGCGTAGGCCGCGGCGAGCACGTGCTGCAGCGGGACGCGGCTGAACGGCGGCCGTCCACACGTGTACTCAGGGGCGGCGCCCAGGTCGCGGGTGAGGATGGGGCGGCGGTAGTCCTGACCGGCCCAGCCGGAGTGCGCGGCCCCGGCGACCTCCCAGCGGCGGAACCGGTCGGTGTCGGCGGGGCGGACGGGAGTGCGCACGTCCGTCTCCGACATCACCTGGAACACCGGCTCGGCGCCCGCGCGGGTGGGAGCCTGGCCGACGATGTTCGCGTAACCGTCGAAGACGGGCTCGATCTGGGGGAGCACGGCGTCGTAGTAGATCGCCATACGGCCCGCCGACTGGGAGGCCCCGATGGCCAGCACGCGCTTCGGCTTCAACCGGCCGAGCGCTTTGCCCGCGCGGATCGCCTGGGCGGCCTGCGAGTAGATGTCGTAGGAGAGCTGGTCGGTCGTGAACCGTCCCGCACCGGTGACGTCGAGGGTGCCGTAGCGAGCCGGGCTCCAGCCCCGGAGCTGGTCGACGCCCACACGCTGGGCCGACACCCCGACCCAGGCGTAGCCGCCGCGCATGATCAGGTCGGGGCTCCACAGGGCGTCCAGGTCATAGCCCGCGGTGACGTTCTGCCACTCGGTCAGCACCGTGCCGTTGAAGGCGAGGGGGTGCGCCGGCCGGCGCACGACGATCCTGGTCGTGTACGGCACATCGGAGGCCAGCAGCCGGCCGGTCGTGTCATAGGCGTCGGCCGCACCCGACAGGGTGAACTCCTGCTCGACGTAGCCGCGGGCGGCGAGATCCTCGTCGGTCGACATCCAGGGATAGGTGTCACGAACGTCGGAAGCCTTGGGATCGCCCGGGACCTCACCGGGGAGCGGCCCTTCGACGACGGGCACGGGCACCGGGGCGGCGGCGCGGGCGGCGGGGGCCGGCACGACCGCGAGACCGGCCACGAGCACAGTGGTCAGGACGGCTCTGGCCGTTGTCACCATGCGCTTGTCTCCTTCCGCACGACCGGCTCGGCGGCCGCACGTCGGGATGATCTCCGACGCTCCGGTGCGTAGCATCGGTGAAACCACCGGTTCGCGGACTCCGGCGTGAGGTCAGTCGCGTAGGTCGGTCCAGATGCCGTGGTCGGCCACACACAGGACCTCCGACAGGCCCGCTTCGTCGAAAGCCTTCTCCACTTCCATCCGGCCCTCGGTGAAATGCGTCCAGCCGTCATAGTGCGCGGGAATGACGCTGCGCACCCCCAGTACCGCAGCCGTCGCCGCCACCCGGCTTCCGTCCATCGAAACGGGGCGTTCGCGGAACTTGCCTTTGACGCGGGCCGCGCCGGCGTTCAACACGGCCACGTCGATTTCCGGTACGCCCCGGGCGATCTCGCCCACCACGCGCATAGAGGCGTTGTCGCCACTCACATAAACGGTGGGGAGTCCCCGTCCAGAAAGGACGAAACCGGTCACTTCGCAGTTGACGAAGCCGGAAGAGTCGCGTTCGCCGTCCTCCGGGCCGTGAACGGCCGGAACCGTGAGAAAGAAAAGGTCGCCGCCGCCGTCGGGGCGCAGGACCGTAAAGGTCGACCACGGTTCCAGGCCGCGGGCGTTCAGGGCCGGAGCGGCGCTCGGCACGGTCAGGGTCAGGCGGGCCGCCGAGGCGAAGGCGCGGCCCCGGTCGTCAAGGTTGTCAGGGTGGGCGTCGTGGCTGACCAGGACCACGTCGACGGGGCCCAACGCCGTCTCGTCCACCACAGGAGGAAGGGTTTTGGTCAGATAGCCGTGCGGGCCGGGGTCGTCGAAAGTCGGGTCTACGACGATGCGCAGGCCGCCCATGTCGATGACGGTCGTGGGGCCGCCCAATACCGTCGCGGCGCAGTCACGCCTCGGCAGTATCTGCTCACTCGAACGCTTGGTCACGCTCCCATGCTGCCTGCCGACGCGTCTTACCCGTGGTCGACACACCGCCTGTCAATACACAAAGCAGCAGGTAGAACGCTATCCGTTAGGTGAGCCGCGCAACGTCCCAATCTGGACACCTCGTTGGCAATATCTCATCTAGCGGGACATATGACAGCTAACTAAACTCCGTGAGTGATCGGAACGTTCTAAGCCGAACGGTCCGGTTATCGTCAACCAGCCGGGGAGGGTTGCGGCCCTTTTGCGTGTCCATTTTGGACGCTGCCCGGGGGTGCCGCGATTTCTCCTGCTGTGGTGACGAGTCCCTCAGCACCCATGGAGGTTTCGTGTCAAGGTTAAGACTGACCGTCGCCACGGCCGCAGCGGTCGGCCTGGTGGCAGCGTTGGTCCCGGCTGGGTCGGCCATCGCCGATCCCACGCCGTCTCCGAGCAAGTTCACCGCGATCCCGCTGACCAGCCCTGAGATGGTCTACGGGGCCAAGTCGCTCACCGGCCAGCTTGCCGAGAGCGACGAGTCGCTGCTCAAGGCGACCTCGACGGACCCCGTGAACATCGCGGTGAAACTCGACTACGACTCGCTGGCCGCGTACAAGGGCGGTGTCAGCGGTTACGCGGCGACCAGCCCGAGCGCGACCGGCAAGCAGCTCGACCCCGACAGCGCTGCGGCCGAGAAGTACGTCGAGCACATCGAGAGCATCGAGAACAAGTTCCTGGCCGCCCTGCCCGGTGAGGTCGCCGGCGCCAAGGTCGGTCAGAAGCTGCGGACGGTCTACGGCGGCATCGCCCTGACCGTCCCGGCCAACGAGGCCAAGGACCTGCTCAAGCTGCCCGGCGTCGCCGCCGTGCAGAAGGACACCCTTGAGCAGCCGCTGTCGACCGACGAGAGCGAGGCCATCGACGCCACGCCGGTCTACAACGCGCTCGGCGGCGCGCCGAACTCCGGCAAGGGCGTCATCGTCGGCATCCTCGACTCGGGTCTCTGGCCGGAGCACCCGATGGTCGCCGACAAGCCCGGCCTGCCGACCCCGCCGGCCAAGGCCGACGGCACCCCGCGGACCTGCGACTTCGGTGACAACCCGCTCACCCCGGCCACCGACGTCTTCGTCTGCAACAACAAGCTGATCGGCGGCCAGCCGTTCCTGGACACGTACAACCTGCTCGTGGGTGGCGACGTCTACCCCGACTCGGCGCGTGACTCGAACGGCCACGGCACCCACACCGCCACCACCGCCGCCGGTGGTCCGGTCGCGGACGCCAACCCGCTCGGCATCTCGCGCGGCCCGATCCACGGTGTCGCGCCCGCCGCGATGATCTCGGTCTACAAGGTCTGTGGCGCCGACGGCTGCTACTCGACCGACTCGGCCGCCGCCGTCGCCCAGGCGATCCTGGACGGCGTCGACGTCATCAACTTCTCCATCTCCGGTGGCGCCAGCCCGTACACCGACGTGGTCGAGCTGGCGTTCCTCGACGCCTACGCGGCCGGCGTGTTCGTCGCGGCCTCGGCCGGCAACTCGGGCCCGGGCGCCTCGACGACCGACCACCGCTCGCCGTGGGTGACCACGGTGGCGGCCAACACCCAGAAGCGCCTCTTCGAGTCGACCATCACTTTCAGTGGTGGCGGCCCGGTCATCAAGGGCGCCTCGATCACGGCCGGCGTCACGACCGCAAGCCCGGTGGTGCTGGCCTCGGCTCCGCCGTACAACGACCCGCTGTGCCTCACCCCGGCTCCTCCCGGCATCTTCACCGGGAAGATCGTGGCGTGTGAGCGTGGCCCGAACCGCGTGCTCAAGGGCTTCAGCGTGCGTCAGGGTGGTGCCGCCGGCATGATCCTGTACAACACCACGCCGCTCGACGTGATGACCGACAACCACTGGCTGCCGACCGTCCACATCGACAAGCCCCAGACCGACATCCTGCTCGCCCACCTCGCCGCCACCCCCGGCGCGACCGCGAGCTTCACCCAGGGCACCAAGGCCCAGTGGCAGCGCGACGTCATCACCACGTTCTCCTCGCGTGGCCCCGGCGGCGACTTCCTCAAGCCCGACGTGACCGCCCCTGGTCTGCACATCCTCGCCGGTCAGACCCCCACCCCCGAGTCCCCGCTCGAGGGCCCGCCCGGCAACCTCTACCAGGTCATCGCCGGCACCTCGATGTCGTCCCCGCACGTCGCGGGCGCGGCGGCGCTGGTGTTCGCGGCCAACCCCGGCTTCACCCCCGGTCAGGTCAAGTCCGCTCTGGAGACGACGGCCCGTACCAACGTTCTCAAGCAGGACCGGGTCACCCCGGCCGACCCGTTCGACATGGGCGGCGGCCGCATCGACCTGAGCCAGGCGTACAACTCGGTTCTGACCATCGACGAGACCGCGGCCGACTTCGCGGCCTCCGCCGACGACCCGCTGAACCGCATCGACCTCAACATCCCCTCGGTGAACGCGCCCACGATGCCGGGCCAGATCACCACCACCCGTACCGTCAAGAACGTCACGGGTGACGAGGTCGAGTACACCTCGCGCGGCAAGACCACCACCCCCGGCACCAGCATCGACGTCACGCCGGCGCGCTTCACCGTCCCCGCGGGCGGCACCCAGGAGCTGACCATCACGATCAGCGCCCCGGACGTCGCCGACGGCCAGTACTTCGGTGAGATCGACCTCCGCCAGGAGGACGGCAACAAGGACCACCGCATCCCGGTGGCGTTCTACCGCCAGGAAGGCACGATCCCGGTCGACCAGACCTGCGCGCCGAGCACCATCGCCAAGAACGCCGAGACGACCTGCACCGTCACCGTCGACAACGGCACCCTGAACGACACCGAGGTCACCGCCACCAGCGTGCTCGACGGCAAGCTGCGCCTCAACAGCGTCACCGGCGCGACCCAGGTGAGCACCCAGGAGGCCAGCGTCACCACGACGCTGCACGGCCGCCAGCCCGACAAGCCCGTCATCACCCCCGGCGGCCTGTTCGGCTACATCCCGCTCGACCTGTTCACCGGCGCCCAGCCGATCGGCGACGAGCAGGCGATCAACTTCACCGTCCCGTCGTTCATCTACGCGGGCCAGACGTTCAACCGGGTCGGCATCACGTCCAACGGCTACCTGGTGGCCGGCGGCAGCAATGGCTCGGCGGACATCCAGTTCACCCCGCAGACCCTGCCCGACGCCACCCGCCCGAACGGTGTGCTCGCCCCGTACTGGACCGACCTCGACGGCACCGGCGCCCCCGGTGTCTACGCGACGGTCCTGACCGACGGCGTGGACGACTGGATCGTCGTCGAGTGGCGTCTGAACCTGTACGGCACCAACAGCGTGCGGACGTTCCAGACGTGGATCGGCACGAACGGCGTCGAGGACGTCTCGTTCGCCTACCCGGGCCCGCTGCCCTACCCGGGCGACGTCTACGGCCTGACCGTGGGTGCGGAGAACAGTGACGGCACCGCCGGCAGCCAGATCCCGGCCGGTACCGGCGTCACCTCCGACTACTCCATCAACAGCACGCCGGGCGCGCCCGGCGAGAAGCTGGTCTACACGATGAAGGTCAAGGGCGCCATCACCGGCGTCGGCTCGGTGACGACCTCGGTCGTGACCGACCAGGTCAAGGGCGTCACCCAGGAAGTGGACAAGATCACCGTCCAGTAACACCTTCCAAGGAACGGGCCCGGCGGTTCACCGCCGGGCCCGTTTTCTTTTCCGAGTGTGTACGTCAGTCGCCGGGTAGAACGGTGAGCCGCTGCCCTCTGGGGAGATGACGAGGAGGGACGACACGGTAATCGCGCTGATCCAGCGTGGCGACTTCACGTAGGTCGAAACGCTCGGCCAGAGCGATCACGGAGGCATCGACCACTTGCAGCCGAAGTGAGGCGTAGCTCGAAATCAGTTCGGACACCCGGCGGTAGTCGTGAGGCGTCACCTCGATCACACGGAGTTCGTCGCTGGCGATGGCGGCGCAAAACCCGGCCGCGAGGAGAGGGCTACCACGTCGGACCGGATCGGCAAGCAAATGGCAGATTTCCGTCACCGCAAGCGACGGCACCACCAGCCTGCTCCAGTTCTGTGTCAGGAAGCGAACACAGCGGCTGTGATCCATGTCGGCTTTGTTGAAGGCCGCAACGAGAGGACCAGTTCGGAATCCTCGTCATGAGGATAGGTGAGATAACGATCATGGTTGGCGCCCAGGTCGGCAGGCCCCTGTAGCGCCCCGATCAACGCGGCGAGGTGCGGCGCAAGCTCCGCGAAGTCGGGGGACTCGGCGTGGGCGTCCGAGCTCTCGTCGTCGAACTCCATTTCGTCAGTTTAAGCACTTACCGTCGGTTGAATCTGGTCACCGTACGTATGAGGTAGGCGTTCCGGGCTCATGGCGTGTCGTGGACGATGAGTTCGACCATCTTGCCGAGCCGGCGGAAGTGGCCGAACTCCTCGGTGCGGTAGTCGAGTCGCACGCCGTCCAGGTCCGCCAGGCAGGCGTGCAGGTCGTCGTGGGGCCGGCCGTCGAGATAGGCCGAGGCGCAGGTCATGGCTCTCCGGTGGAGTTCCGCCGAACGGGGGTCGGAGTACGACGCCTCCCGGAGCCGGGCCGACAGGGCTTCGACCGTGTATCGGGTGGCGTCGTGCGCGTCCGGTCCGGGCCAGCGGAAGCCCGTCAGGCGGCGATACTCGCCCGGGGGTGGGACGCGGCGGGTCCGTTTCGCCACCTTGCGGTGGGCCGCGTAGTCGGCCATTTCGGCCAGCCATGCGTTCCTGCTGGTCAGCAGGGTCTCCAGGGCGCGGAGCAGGGCGGCCTCGTCTCTGTTGACCCGGCCGGCGCGGCTGACGAGGTAGTCCCAGGTGGCGTGGAAGCCGAGCGGGCGGTAGCGCGAGACGGCGCAGCGGAGTGCGGAGACGCGCAGGGGGTGGCGAACGGTGCCGCTCCTCACCAGGCCGACATAGATGCTGAAGCTCACTTCTTCACGATGTCAGAGTGGGCCTAGGGTCATTTCATGACTTCCACCCGTTATGCACCGAACGGCATGGTCTGCACTATTGATCACCTCGCGTCCGCCGCAGGCGTGACCGTACTGGAGAAAGGTGGAAGCGCCGCCGACGCGGCGGTGGCGGCCAACGCGGTGCTCGCGGTCACCGCGCCGCACATGTGCGGGCTCGGTGGCGACCTGTTCGCGCTGGTCCACGACGGATCCGGCGTCCACGCCCTCAACGCCTCGGGTCGCGCCGGCAGCGGCGCGGACCCGGAGCGGCTGCGGGCCGAGGGGCACGCGACCATGCCGCATCTGCACGACATCAGATCCGTCCCCGTGCCCGGCTGCGTCGACGGCTGGCTCGCGCTGCACACCCGGTTCGGCCGTCTTCCGCTCGCCGACGTGCTGGCCCCGGCGATCCGCCTGGCGGCGTCCGGCTTCCCGGCCTCGCCGCTGCTGGCGCCGGGCGCCGCGTTCATCGGCTCGCTGCAGAGCGACTACGCGTCGGTGCGGACGGTCGGCGACCCGATCAGGAGGCCGGGTGCGGCTCGGGCGCTCGAAGCCATCGCCAAGGACGGGCGTAATGGGTTCTACCAGGGCGAATTCGGCGACGGACTGCTGGAGCTGGGCGCCGGTGAGTACACCGAGGACGACCTGGCCAGGGATCAGGCCGACTGGGTGACGCCGCTGTCGGCCCGCGTGTTCGGCCACGACGTCCACACCATCCCGCCCAACTCCCAGGGCTACCTGCTGCTGCTCGCGCTCAAGATCTTGGAAGGGCTCGACGTCCCCGTCCACCCGGCCGATCCCGCCTGGGCGGACCTGCTGATCGGGTCGGCCCGCGCGGCGGGCCACGACCGGCTCGAGGTCCTGTACGAAAACGCGACCGCCCCCCTCGACTCCGCCGAGGCCCGGCGGGCACTGGTCGGCACGCCCGGCCTCACCGCCCCGGGGAGGAAGGGCGACACCACCTACCTGTGCGCGGTCGACGCCGACGGCATGGGCGTCTCGCTCATCCAGTCGAACGCCGCCGGGTTCGGCAGCCTGCTGTTCGAGCCGTCCACCGGCATCAACCTGCACAACCGCGGCATCGGCTTCTCCCTGGAGGAGGGCCACCCGGCCGAATACGGTCCGGGCCGCCGCCCGCCGCACACCCTCTCGCCCGCCCTCATCACCCACGCCGACGGCTCCCTGCGGACCGTCATCGGCACGATGGGCGGTGACGCCCAGCCGCAGATCCTTCTCCAGCTGGTGACCCGGCTGCTCGTCCACCACCAGACTCCGGGAGAGGTGATCGGGGCGGCCCGCTGGGTGCTCGGCTCGGAGACCGGCTTCGACACCTGGCGGACCGAGGAACAGGTCGTCGAGGTCGAGGCGGGCGCGCCGTGGGGGCCGGAACTGGCCGGGCGCGGTCACCGGGTCATCGAGGAGAACTGGGGCGACGGCTTCGGCCACGCCCACCTGATCGACGTGCTGCCCTCGGGGATGCTCGCGGGCGCGACCGACCCCCGGGCCCGGATCGGCGCCGCGCTCGGTTGTTGATCAGGGTTTGGTCAAGTGACGTGTGAGGCTGGAGCGACGGAGGGAGACAGGGGTCGGTGGGTCCGCCCACGAGACCCCTGATCTTGGAGTATTTGCATGCTGAAGGCCTCTGTCGTCGCCCTCGCCGTCCTCGCGGGCGCGCTCGTCACGGCGGCTCCGGCCGTCGCGGTCACTTCCGGTACGTGTAAGGCGGCCCAGACGGCCGAGGCGACGGCCGTGCCGATCAAGGGCAGGGCCGCCGCCCCCGTCTACTTCGAGTTCGAGACCCGCCCCGGGCAGCCGTTCACGATCAAGCTGGAGGACCAGGCGCTGATCGACCACGCCAGGAAGATCCTCAAGGGTGAGGAGAAGCAGCGGGTCCACGTCCACGGCCGCATCGTGAAGCGCACGGCGCCCTACAACCCGAGGTGGAGCTTCCACCTCGACCCCGCCACCATCAACTTCTTCGAGATGGCGATCGAGGTCTGCGACTCCGACACCGCCTACCTCGAAGAGCACCTCGACGAGGCCTGCGGCGCGTTCCTGCCCGGCTGCCACTGGTGCCCGTGGACGTCGCGGCTCGTCCGTGAGGTGAAGATCTAGGGATGATCCGGGGGGTTCGTGACGTTCGCGTTGTGGACCCCTCTCTTCCCCCCGTACACGGAGATTTCCACCCATGACCGACCAGGCGACGAAAACCCTGCGTTCCACCTACGACGAGCTCGCCGCTCAGGTCCGCGCCTTCGCGCCGGAGGACCTCGTCCGCCAGTCGGGCGCCTCCGACTGGGACGTCTCCCAGGTGCTCAGTCACCTCGGCAGCGGCGCGGAGATCAACCTCGCCGCCCTGGAAGGCGCACTCAACGGCACCGGCGCCCCCGAGGGCGACGCGATCCGCGCCATCTGGGCCCGCTGGGACGCGATGACCCCGGTCGAGCGCGCCAACGCCTTCCTCGACGCCAACGAGAACCACATCGCCCGGCTCGAAGGGCTCGACCCGGAGACCCGCGAGACCCTGCGCGTCGCCCTGTGGTTCCCGATGGACCCGCTCGACGTGGAGAACTTCGCCAAGTTCCGGCTGAGCGAGCTCGCCCTGCACACCTGGGACGTCCAGGTCGCCTTCGACCCCGCCGCCGCGCTCCGCGAGGACGCCACCGACCTCCTGCTCGACCGGATCGGCGGCATGCTCGGCTGGACCGCCAAGGCCGACCGGCTGGGCCGCGCGGTCACCCTGGCCGTCCACGTGACCGCCCCTGAGCGGTCGTTCGGGCTCGCGATCGGGGAGCAGGCCGAGATCACGGACGTCCCGGCCGAGCCCGACGGCGAGCTGACCGCCCCCGCCGAATGGTGGCTGCGACTGGTGACCGGACGGCACGCGCCCGAGCACACCCCGCCCGTCGTCGAACTCACCGGTTCGATCACATTGGACGAACTTCGCAGGGTTTTCCCAGGATTCTAATAATGCGCAGGGGCCGGCGAAACTTGTGACTCATGTGACTCCACTGACAGGATGATGAAGGTGGAGATCAAATATGTGACCGGCGCGCTGATCGTTGCCGCCAGTGGAGTCTTAATCGCCGGCCCCGCCCAGGCCGCCGCGCCGTCCGGGCCGGGAATGGTGAAATGCCCGCGTGCGACCAAGACCGTGGGAAGCGCGAGTCAGCTCGACAGGGCGCTCGCCTCGGCCCGCGCCGGTGATGTGATCAAGTTGAAGCCCGGCGTCTACCGGGGGAAATTCGTGGCCAGGAAATCGGGCATCAAGAGCCGCCCCATTTTCGTCTGCGGCACCGCGTCATCGGTGATTGACGGCGGCGGCCCGAAAGGCGGCTACGGTTTCCACATCGATGGCGGGAACTACTGGCGCCTGGTCGGATTCACCGTCAGGAACAGCCAGAAAGGCGTGATGGCCGACCGCACCACCGGCTCGGTCGTCCAGGGGCTGACCGTGCACTCCATCGGCGACGAGGCCATTCATCTGCGCAATTTCAGCAGGTCGAACATCGTCCAGTACAACCGCATCTTCAACACCGGCCTGCGCAAACCGAAGTTCGGCGAGGGCGTCTACATCGGCACCGCCGAGTCGAACTGGAAGAGCGTCACCGGCGGCCGCATGGACCAGAGCGACGGCAACTGGGTGCGCGGCAACGAGATCAGGTCGACCGCCGAGGCGATCGACATCAAAGAAGGCACCACCGGCGGCTGGATCGTCGGCAACGTCTTCGACGGCTCCCAGCTGGTCGACGACGGCACCAACGACTCGTGGGTCGACGTGAAGGGCAACAAGTACGTCATCGAGGGCAACCGCGGCCGCAACACCCCGCTCGACGGATTCCAGACTCACAAGATCGTCGACGGCTGGGGAACCGGGAACGTCTTCCGGAAGAACGTCATCAATCTTTCCGGGGCAAGAGGTGTCGGAATCAACGACACCGTCGGCGGAAACACGATCAAGTGTGACAACAAGGTGACCGGAGGGCCACTCCTTAAAAAGGGTGCATGTTCATAAATGGCACTTACGATCGGGTTTGGGAGGTTGCATGAACCTGATCGAAGTGCAAGTCCCGGATTTCCGGGGCATGCAGGCACTCAACGCATGGCTTCTCGGCCACGACGCGGGCGTCTTACTGATCGGCCCGAACCCCGATGGCCCAGAGTCCGTCATGCACGGCATCGTGACCAAACAGGAACCACTCCCGGGCGCCCGGGTGCTGCGCTGGGGAACAGTCAAAGTGTGGATGACCGACCGCGGAGGCGGTTCCGCGGGCGTCCGTGAGCCACGCACCCCGAAGCCGCCCGCAGGTGGGCTCGCACAGGATCTACCCGAACACTGATTGGGGAGCCGCCCTCCTGGGGCGGCTCCCCGCCGCTTTTACCGGAGCCCGTCGTAGTAGGGCTTCATCGCCGGGTAGTAGTCGTCCCACTCCGGCGCCGGCGCGCCCTCGCGCGAGGCGACAAGCTTGTCGAGGTAGAACTCCCAGCCGGGCCCGATGTCCCCGACGCCGTCGGCGCTGGTCAGGTGCTGGACGAACAGCAGCTCGGTCACCCCGTCGGTCTCGGTGATGACGACCTCCAGATGCCAGGTCCCGTGGTCGTCGACCGACGTGACCGCCAGCCGCCGGGGCGGCTCACACGCCTCGACGCGCATGTCCATCCAGGGCGCGCCCTCCTCGGACGTCATCTGGACCTGGATCATCGGCTTGGCGTCACCCCGCCAGGGCCCGAACCAGCGGGCCGTGCGCTCCGACTCGGTGACGCTGGCCCAGACGTCGTCGGCGGAGGCCTTGAAGGTGCGGGTCAGGCGCAGGTCGTGACCTTCGGCGGTGGGGAAAAGGCGCCCGGTCGGGCTCATGCGGTCTCCCTTTTGTCGTGATTGTCCCGACGGGCGCGGTGGACCTCGGTCTCCAGCGCGTCGAGGCGCTGCTCCCAGCCCGCGGGGGTCATGAGGGTCGATAGCCACTGGTGTAAGTCGGCGAGGCCGTGGGGGTTGAGCGAGTAGTAGCGGTGCCGCCCCGACAGGTCGTCGTGCACCAGCCCGCTCTCCCGCAGTACCCGCAGATGGCGGCTGATGGCGGGACGGCTGACCGGAAACCGGGCGGCGATCTCACCGGCGGTGAGCCGCTCGTCGCGCACCATGCGCAGAATCGCCCGTCTGATCGGGTCGGCGATCGCCTCAGCGGCCTGGTCCATGTGGAAAAGCGTAACCTATGGGTTACGCGTCACATAACCCCCGTGGACGGGGTAGGGGATCCGCATGAGTCGGACATTCGGCGTCGAAGAAGAGTTCCTGCTGGTCGACGGGGTGACGGGACAGCCCGCCCCCGAAGTCGACAAGGTGCTGGCCGACGCCGGCCCCCATCCGGGCACCGGCGGGATCTTCAGCGCCGAACTGTTCCAGACCCAGGTGGAGGCGGCGTCCGGCATCTGCGAAGACCTCGCCGACCTGCGAGAACAGCTCAGTAGTGCGCGAAGGGTCCTGGCCGAAGCGGCCCACTCCCACGGCCTGCGCCTGGTCTCGGTCGGCACCCCGGTCCTGCCCGGCTCGGCCCCACCGGTCTCCGCCGGTGAACGCTACGCCGACATCCTCCGGACCCATCGGGGCACGATCAGCGACTACCAGTGCTGCGGCTGTCACGTCCACGTGGGCGTCCCCGACCGGGGCACCGCCGTCGCGGTGCTCAACCATGTCCGCCCCTGGCTGCCGACACTCGTGGCCCTGGGCGCCAATTCCCCGTACGACCGGGGCGCCGACTCTGGCTTCGCGAGCTGGCGGATCGCCGAGCAGATGAGGTTCCCCGGCGCCGGCATCCCGCCCCGCTTCACCTCTCCCGACCACTACGACGCCACCATCGACCAGCTCGTCGAGGGTGGCGTCCTGGTCGACACGGCGATGACGTTCTGGCTGGCCCGCCTCGGCGTCCGCAAGCCGACCATCGAGATCCGCGCCGCCGACGCGGCCGGATCCGTCGACGACGCCCTGCTCCTGGCGCTGCTCATCCGGGGCCTGGTGGCGACGTCCCTGACCGACCTGGCCGCCGGACGCGAGGGCCCCGACCTCCCGGAGGCCGTCGGCACGGCCGCCCTGTTCAACGCGGCCCGCAACGGGCTGGCCGGGGTGGGCGTCTGCCCGGTCGAGGGACGCGAGGTGGCGGCCATGGGACTGCTCGACCGGCTGCTGTCCCATGTACGGGACGCGCTGGAGGAGGAAGGCGAACTCGGCGAGGTCGAGCGGTTGCTGGCCGAGGTCAGGCGAACGGGCACGGGGGCCGAACGGCAGCGGCGGGCGGCGACGGAGGGCGGGCCGAAGGCGGTCGTCGACCTGCTGGCCGCGCAGACTACGCCTTCGGGGGATACCTGATCTCGACCTCGGCCATCTTGGTGTGGATCGCGTCGATCAGGTCGACGCCGAGGACGTCGGCCAGCCGGATCAGATAGGTGGCCACGTCGGACATCTCCGACCGCACCCGGGCGAGGGACTCCTCGTCCAGTGACGCGGCCTCCTCGGGGGTGAGCCACTGGAACTCGGCGAGGAGTTCGCCCGCCTCGCCCGCCAGCGCCATCGCGAGGTTCTTCGGCGTGTGGAAGGACTCCCAGTCGCGGGCCGCCGCGAAGGCCCGCAGCCGGGCCGCCACCTCTTCGATCTCGCTCATGCCACCAGGCTAGGGCCAGACGTAGGGCAGATCGTCGGGCTCGTCCCCGAACAGCGGGCGGTAGAACTCCGGCTCCTTGCGCAGCAGCGCCGACCGGTGGCTCAGGTGGAACGCGGGGTCGCCCAGCCACGGCGGCAACCGGCCCGCCTTCGCGAGGGCGGCCTGGGTGCGGATCTTCGTGATGCTCTTCAGCCGCCCGAGGTCCTCCCGCAGGGTCGCCGCGCACGTGTCGGCGCGGCCGGTCGAACACCACTGGGCGCAGATCTCCAGGCCGTACCGGACCAGCGCCTCCTCGTAGCCGCGCCACATCTTCGCCGCCGGGTGGTGGCGCCAGCCGTAGTCGTCGATGGACGTCGCCCGGAGGACCTGGATCGCCTCGACGCGCTGTTTGCCCAGGCGGCGGTCGTCCAGGACGCGGGCGGTCGCGGTGAAATCGGCGTAGGGCAGAAAGGTCTGCACCGGGTTCACGTTAGGCGCGCGGGGCGTACAGCGCGGCCACCTCGGTCGCGAGTCGGGCCACCTCTTCGCGCAGCTCACGAGGTTCGAGGACCTCCACCGACGGGCCGAGCGACAGGAAGTGGCGGGCCGCCTTCGGGATCGACTCGATGGGGACGATCTGCTCGGCGCCGTCGATCACGACCCGGGCCTCGCCCTGGTGGAGGAAGGCGTGGAAGCGTTCCTGGTGGTCGCGCCAGTAGGCCGGGAGGTCGAAGTCGTCGGGTACGTCGCATTCCGTCGGCGAGGTGCGCAGCCCGAGGATCTGGTCGACGCGGTAGGTGCGCGGGCCGGGGGCCGCGACCAGGTACCAGCGTCCGGCCTTCAGCACGAGGCCATACGGCTCCAGCACCCGGTCGACCTCCTCCGGCGCCTTCCATCTGCGGTAACGCACTTCCAATACTCTTCCGCGCCAGACCGCGTCGGCGACCTCTTGGAGGAAAGGGACCGAGGTGTCCTTGGCGTACCAGCCAGGCGCGTCGAGGTGGAAGCGGGCGCGCATCCGGTCGGCCTGCGCGCGGAGGTCGGGGGACAGCGCGGCGCGGAGTTTGAGCTGGGCTCCGGCCAGGGCGCCGCCCAGGCCGAGTTCGCCCGCGGGGCCGGGGAGGCCCGACAGGAACAGGGCCTCGGCCTCCGCCGGGTTCAGGCCGGTCAGGTGGGTGCGGTAGCCCGCGACCAGCTGGTAGCCGCCCTGGTGGCCCGCGTCTCCGTAGATGGGGACGCCCGCGGCGTGCAGGGATTCGACGTCGCGGTAGACGGTGCGTACCGAGACCTCGAGTTCTTCGGCGAGTTCGGCGGCGGTCAGGCGGCCCTTCGTCTGGAGGAGCAGGACCGTCGCGAGCAGTCGGCTCGACTTCACTGACACACCTTGGCAGTGGAGTCTCCTTATCGTCCAGGCATGCCTTTCAGGGAGAAAGCCTTCACCGTGCCGCCGCCGATCGAGGTGGCCGGACGTCACATCAAGCGCTACCACGTCGGGACCGCCGAGCCCGAGGTGGAGAAGGCCGCCTACGCGCTGCTGCCCGACCTGCTGCCCGAGCCCGACGGCACCCCGCCCGCCTCGTTCGTCGTGCTGCACCGGGGCGGTGACACCGGCGCCTACCTCAACGTCTACTCGTGGGCCTGGGACAACGCCCTCCGGTTCGCGGGGGCGGCCGGGGGCCAGCCGTTCCTCGGCTGTCCCGACGACGACCCGGCCAACTTCGTCAGGCTGGCGCCCGACTTCATCGGCTGCGTGTACGAACTGCCGCCCATCACCCACGAACGCGACGCCTGGGTCCGCCATGTCCTGGCGCCCGACCACCCCGACCTGGCCGCCTACCTGGCCGACTCGCTCCCGGAAAGAGGCTGAGATGACCGACTTCGACTTTCTCATCGGCGACTGGACCGTCCTCAACCGCCGCCGCCTGAACTTCGTCGACGCGAACAGCGAGTGGGAGGAGTTCACCGGCCACTCCACCAGCCGGCGCCTGTTCGAGGGCGGCGGCAACATCGACGAGATCGTCTGCCCGACGTTCACCGGCGTCACACTGCGGCTGTTCGACGTCGACAAGAAGGAGTGGTCGCTCTACTGGTCGAACTCCAAGTACGGGGTGCTCCAGCCGCCCGTGGTCGGCACCTTCACCGGCGGCGTCGGCGAGTTCTTCGGACACGACCTCTACGCCGACGAGGAGATCTACGCCCGCTTCATCTGGTCGGACATCACCGCCGACTCCGCCCACTGGGAGCAGGCCTTCTCCCAGGACGGCGGCCAGACCTGGGTGACCAACTGGACCATGGACTTCACGAGGCGCTAGATGTACTCGGCCATCAGGTTGGTGACTCGCCGTAGCTGATGCTTGATCAAATGGAAGACCTCCGGATGTGGTG